>DATHQD010000035.1:0-127155 GCA_035483045.1 Terriglobales bacterium | reverse complement strand
AAATCAGATGGGATGAGAAGGCCGGTCTCCGACGGGATGCTGTAGGCTCCCAAGTTATCGACGTGCTCGAAGCACAAGAGATAAAGGAGACCGGCAATGAAGAAGCTTAGCACCGCAGTAGTGAAGGAGAACAGGAATATTTCCGAACAGAAGCTGACGATCGGTTTCGATCTGGGCGATCGATCGAGCTGGTATTGCGTGCTCGATGAGGCGGGTAGCGTGCTGTTGGAGCAACGAGTGAGCACGACTCCGAAGGCGATGAAGGAAGTGTTCGGAGGCATGCCGCGCAGCCGGATCGCATTGGAAACGGGGATGCATTCGCCGTGGGTCAGTCGACTGCTCTCCGAGTCGGGGCACGAAGTGATCGTGGCGCATGCGCGCAACGTGCGGCTGATCGGAGAGAGCCGGAAGAAAGATGATCGTCTGGATGCGCGGACACTGGCGCGGCTGGCGCGGATCGATCCGCAGTTGTTGTGTCCGGTGAAGCATCGCAGCGCGAAAGCGCAAGCAGATCTGACGGTGATTCGAGCGCGAGCCGGATTGGTGCGAGCACGGACGGCGCTGGTGAATACGGCGCGCGGATTGGCCAAGTCGTATGGCGAGCGGTTGCGCGGATGCAACGTGCGCAACATGAATCGGGAGAAAGCCGAGGGACTGAGTCCGGAACTGCAACGGGCACTGCAGCCGTTGCTGGCCGCGATCGAGTCGCTCAGTGAACGCATCCACGAGTGCAACGAAGGGATCGAAACGCTGGCGCAGGGAAGTTATCCGCAGGTGGCGCGGCTGAAGCAGGTGAAGGGAGTGGGCTCGCTGATCGCGCTCACCTACCTGCTGACCTTGGAAGACGCGCACCGTTTTCGTAAGAGCCGGGACGTGGGTTGCTATCTGGGACTGCAGCCAGGGAGGAGAAACTCGGGCCAGAGCGAGCCGCAGCTGCACATCAGCAAGGAGGGCGATCCGTATCTGCGCACGTTGCTGGTGCAGGGAGCGCACCACATTCTCGGTCCGTTTGGAGCGGACAGTGATCTGCGGCGTTGGGGTCTGCGACTGGCCGAGCGGGGCGGGAAGAACGGGAAGAAACGCGCGGTGATTGCGACGGCGAGAAAGTTGGCGGTGTTGCTGCATCGCCTGTGGGTCAGCGGAGAAGTTTATGAGCCGTTGCGCAACAGCAGTCACCAGATGCCGGCGGCCGCATAAAGTCAAAAGCAAAATCTTTCCCAGAAAGGAAGAGCAAAAGCAAAAAGGAAAAGCAAAAGCCCAACGCCCGAGTTCCGGTGACTGCGTCTAACGCCTGGCCCAGTTTCCATTCCTAAGAATGGAAGAGAGGTCGAAAATCAGGTGGCAGCACCGGCTGAAACGAGAACACCCAACTGGCACCGAGCGAACAAAAATCGCTCATCAAAGAGTGCGGATGGAAGGGTGGCGACAGCGGCGACAGTGGCGACTCGGCTAGGAGAATCAGTGAAAAACAAAACCCACCAAGAAATAACTTGACCCCGACCGGCCTTCTCATGGAAGCGTCTTCCAGCGGGAGGTTTTCAGCCTCAGCTTGGAGGAAATCAAGGCGGGCGCTGCCTCGGACCCGCGCCCGCGAGATCATCGAGCTCGACAAATCAACACCAAGAACCTGACGCCCAGTCGCAGCGAGCTTCGCGCTCATCAAGCCGGTGCCGCAGCCGACATCGACGATACGTCGGTGTTGCTCGTCGAGGCTGTCGAGAGCACTCTGGTAGATGGAATAGTTCGTGTAGCGAGCCAAGTCCCAGACATAGGACCAGCGGTCGTAAGCGATAGAGGTTCGTTGCTTCTGCAGGTCGGCGTATGGTACGAAATCGGCGAGATTGAGCGTGCAATGTTGTCTACACATGTCGCTGCAACTGGCGGCCAACCCTCGAGATTACTCTACGCTGAGACCCGTAATTGACGCAATCAGCCAATTTCACTCAAAACCCCTCTGCCAGAGTGAATGCGAGACATCGCTCACTCCCTCTGCGTGGCTCCGAGCAGTCGGGTGCATGTACTTAGTCCCAAAATTGTAAGAATAAGAAGAAGACGCTATTGCCGGCCGCTGCTGCCAGACGCCGTCCAGCTGGGGGCGGTGAATTCCATTTGCCAGACCGGCCCGCCTTCGAAAAACTGCCCTTTGAACTTGACTACCAGAGGAGGGGGCGCCTCGAAGATCCAAAGCTCGCTGTCGGGTGGTTGTTTGCCTACGAGAGGAGCCACCTTCCCGGCAACCCCCCCAAGATCGATTTTCATGACATAGTGGCTTGCCTCGAACTTGGAGTTGCCAATCCAGAAGGGATCTTTCGTGCCGCTTGGCGTGACGTTCACTCGAACGATTCGCGGCTTCGGAGTCGTCACCAGCATAGATACAGTGGCCTTGGACGCACCAGGTTGCATGTTCTCGAAGAGCGTAAAGAGGATCCCGTTGCCAAGATCGCTGGGCAAATCCATGTGCTGTTTGATTACTTTGTCGCGTCCCTTTTCGTCATGGGAGCGAACTTCGACCTGACCGTGCAGGCAGTCGATCAATACCTCCATCGCATTCGGGAACGAAGGCCCGCGTTCGATCAAGTGGTAGTTCTGCAACCGAAAGCTCTTGGGCTGGGAAAAGATAGCCGTCTCTTCGTAGGTCGAACCGTCTTTGAAGTGAAATTGAGTCCTACTGGTGACACGACTGCCACTCACCACCTGTGAAGCCTCCCCGTCGGCAATCATGGCTCCGTCGGCGTTTCGCAATATCAGAAAACCGCGAACAGCGCCCTGGCGGTGCCGGACGAGCACGTCTTCCGACCGCAGCACCGAAGGGGCGAGCAGGCTGACAATGGCCAACCCAGCGTACAGGGCGAAGCTCCTGCTTGCCGGCGGCGGATGATTTTTTTGGCCCAATGAGTTTCTCCGTTAAACTTCTGCCGGTTTAAACTTTTGCCGTTTAAACTCTTACCGGTTCGCGCAGTTCGAACACCCCCGCGTGATTGAGGCAGGTTTGCTTAGAGTACTTATAGGGCGTAACAGTTGTCAGTGGAGTGGGTAATCGCGAGAGAGAGACATCCCTTCGATCTACGCCAAAGCGGGCGACAAGAACCAGGCCAGGCCTTTGCCCGGGTTGAGAAAGGCTTGAAGGAAAAGTCGGATGCCATTCAATATCTCAAGACCAACCATATGTCGGACTCGTTACCTTCCGATCTGCGCTATGCCGATATGCTCAAGCGGATGGCCATCCCGCAGTGAGGTTAGTGGCGATCTTCAAGGCCGCTGACACCCGCCTTATAACCGAATTTCACGCCGCCTGATCACCCGCGAGCACCCCGTCAATCTTCCCCAACTCCTCCGCCGAAAACTTCAAATTCTTCAGCGCCGCCACATTGTCATCCACCTGCGACACCTTGCTCGTCCCCACCAGTGCGCTCGTCACCCGCGGATCCCGCAACACCCACGCCACCGCCATCTCCGCCAGCGTCTGACCGCGCTGCTTGGCAATCTCATTCAGCGCCCGCACCTTCGCCAGCATCGCCCCACCAACATCCTTCTTCTTGAGAAAAAAATCGCGCGCCGCCCGCGAGTCCGCCGGAATCCCCTGCAAATACCGGTCCGACAGCAACCCCTGCGCCAGCGGACTAAACACAATCGATCCCACTCCTTCTTTCCCCAGCACGTCCAACAACCCCCGCTCCGGATCGCGCACGAACATCGAATACTTCGGCTGATGAATCAGGCAAGGCGTTCCTAGCGATCTAAGAATTCGAACCGCCTCCGCCGTCTCCAGAGCGCTATACGCTGAAATGCCCACATAGAGCGCCCTCCCCGACCGCACCGCCGTATCCAGCGCGCCCATCGACTCTTCCATCGGAGTTTCAGGATCGGGACGGTGATGATAAAAAATGTCGACATACTCGAGCCCCATGCGCTTCAGGCTCTGATCCAGGCTAGCCAGCATATATTTCCGCGAGCCAAAATCCCCATACGGCCCCGGCCACATATCCCAACCCGCCTTCGTCGAAATAATCAACTCATCGCGATAAGGCAAAAAATCTTTCTTGAGAATCTGTCCAAACGTCTCCTCCGCCGATCCATAAGGAGGCCCATAATTATTCGCCAGATCAAAATGCGTGATCCCAAGATCGAACGCCCGCCGCAGCATCGCCCGCGAGTTCTCAAAGTTATCAACCCCGCCAAAGTTATGCCAAAGCCCAAGCGAAACCGCCGGCAGCCGAATCCCGCTCCGCCCGCAACGCCGATACTGCATAGAGTCATACCGCTTCTCGCTAGCCTCGTACACGTCTGCTCTCCTTCACAAGTGCCCAGTCCGCGTCAAATTTCTAATTGTCATCCTGAGCGAAGCAGAACGATTCGCGCAGCGATCGTTCTGCGAAGTCGAAGAGCCTGCCCTGAGCTTGCCGAAGGGACCCCTACCCACCCCTCAATGTCGGAGGCGTCTACTTAGGCAAAAACTTGCTTTTTGGGTGGCGCAGCGCTTCAGCGCTGCGATTATAACTTTACTTTGAATGCGCCTTCAGGCGCTGAGGTCACCTTCTCGCAATCTCAGTCATACTTTTCATACCGAATCGCCGTCCGCTCCCACCCCAACTCCTTCAGCAACTCGCGATTCGCCTTCACCATCTTGTCCAGCCCGCAAATATACGCATGCATATCCGTCCGCATTCCAACAATCTCTCCCAGATGCTGCTGCACATATCCGCGCAACCCTTTCCACTCTTCGCCGGCCCGGCTCAACGTAGGCAAAAAGTGAAAGTTCTCATGCTCAACCGCCAGCCGCTCGAATTCCTCCCGATAATAAAGGTCCTGCAACGTGCGCGCCCCAAACAGCAGCCAGAACTGATGCCCCTGATGCCGCTCCGCGTCCGCCAGCAGCCAGTGCAGCATCGAGCGAAACGGAGCAATCCCCGTCCCCGTAGCAATAAAAACCGAGTCCCGCAGCGGAGGTCGCAAAGTAAAACTACCAAACGGCCCCTGAAACGATATCTGCGCGCCCTCCTCCAGGTTGCACAGATAGTTCGACATGAAACCTTCCTCGACGCGATTCAGGCAGAACGCAAAGTGCCCGTTCCCGCCCGGAGCCGACGCAATCGAATAAGCGCGCGTCATCTCCTCGCCCTCAGGAGTAGTCGCCTTCACCGAAAGCCATTGCCCTGGAACAAATCCAAAGTGGCTCACCCCGTTCACCTCAAGCTCCAGGTGCTTGGTAAACTCAGTGAGCGCCACCGACCGAACCACGCGAGCATCAAAAGTCTGAAACTTAGCCATCACTAATGTAGATGATATAAGTAAGCCCACGGACGCTTCTGTCCTGTGCTGATGAATCTTCGATTGCAAGCAACAGCCAATAGCGAATTCGAATTCCTCTGCATCCTGGCCACCACTAATTTATCGCCCGAGCGTCGCGCCCGCATAGCGAATTGGAATCTCGCATCCCTAGACTGGCCAAAATTCACCAGCCAAGCCGAGCATCACGGCGTCCTTCCCCTGGCCGCGCGCAACCTGCTCGAAATTGATTCAGCTGCACTCACAGCGCGACTCCCCTCAGAAATTGCCCGCGAATTGCAATTGGCCTACGATGCAAACCTGCGCCGCAATCTCTGGTTCGCTTCCGAAATGCTCCGTATCCAGCAACACTTCGAAAGCAAACAGCTGCAGGCGATACCCTACAAAGGTCCCGTCCTAGCGCAGACGGCCTACGGCGACCTCACCCTCCGCCGTTTTTCCGATCTTGATTTTCTGATTTCTTCCGCCGACTTTATCCGCGCGAAGCAAGCCTTAGACGAGATCGGATACCACCCCTCATCCGAGATGACTCCATCAGTCGAGCGCTTCTGGCTCCGCAAAGGCAACGAACGCATGTTCGACGGCCCCGCCGGAAAGTATCTCGTAGAATTGCAGTGGGCCATCCTCCCGCACTTCTATGCCGTCGATTCTGCGCATGATCGTCACAGGAACGATCCTCGCAGGAACGATCGTCGCGCAAACGATCTAGCCGTCGAAAATCTAATAGCGCGCGCCCGCCGCGCCACCGTCGCCGATCAGCAAGTCCCCAGCCTCTCCGCCGAAGACAATCTGCTGGTCCTCTGCCTCCACGCCGCGAAACATCTCTGGATGCGCCTGATCTGGCTGACCGACATCGCCCAAACTTTTCGATCCGAAGCGCCCGCCATAGACCACGCGCAAGTGCTCGCCCGAGCAAGCGCGCTAGGCATCGTCAGAATTCTAGGAGTAAATTTCTGGCTGGTAAAAAATCTGCTGCACGAACAGATCCCCACCTGGGCGGAAGAAACCATCGCATCCGATCGAAGCGTACCCACGCTCGGACAGGAATTGGCCGAGCGCCTGGCCGCCAGCGCGACGTACAATTTCGAATCCACCGAATACTTCCGCCGACTCCTAAAACTCCGCGAACGTCCCACCGACCAGGCGAAGTATCTCTGGCGTTTGCTATCGACGCCAGGGCAAAGCGACCTGGCAGCCGTAAACCTGCCGGAATCGATGTTTCCCCTCTATAGAGTCGTCCGCCTAGCCCGCCTGCTGAAAAGGTTTTTACTGACGCCTGAAAACTGACGACTGACAACCAGCAAGAAGCTGGTACTGGCAACTGACCACCGGCCACTGCCCTCAGTGCAACTCCCCATCCCCCGGCGCCACATCCGGAGTATCCACTTTCCGTGCCACCGCCCCATTCCCCATCGCCGGAGCCGGCTGAAATTCCCCCGGATCTTTCCCCGCCAAAGCCACATTCATAAACTGCATCCAGATCGGCAGCGCCGCCCGCGCTCCCGTTTCCTTATCTCCCAGCGATTTCTTCTCGTCGTACCCAATCCACACCCCGCAAGTCAGCGTCGGAGAAAAACCCACAAACCACGCATCCGTGAAATCGTTAGTCGTTCCCGTCTTCCCCGCCAGCGGATAAGGCATCTTCGCCGCCGCCACCGCCGTCCCGTGCAGCACCACCTCGCGCAGCATCGACGTCATAATCCGAGCCGTCCGCGAACTCACCGCATCCTTGATATCCGAAAAATCCTCCTCCAAAATCCGCCCCTCGTAATCCGTCACCTTCGTGATATATCGCGGAGCCACCCGCACTCCGTCATTCGGAAACACGCTGAACGCCGAAGTCTGCTCCAGCGGCGTAATCTCCGCCGACCCCAGCGCCACCGGCAGATACGCCGGAATATTCTCCGTCACCCCAAACCGGTGCGCGTAATCGATCACCGTCTTAATCCCCACATGGTCGGCCAGTTTCAGTGCAGGAATATTCCGCGACTGCGCCAGCGCCCGCCTCAGCGTGATCGTCCCCTCAAACTTGTCATCGTAATTGTGCGGAGTATAGGGCCCCGACGCCGTCTGAAAAGTTATCGGCGCATCGACAATCGTATCGTCCGGGCTAGCGCCCTCATCGATCGCCGCCGTATAAACGTAAGGCTTAAACGATGATCCCACCTGCCGCAGCGCCTGCGTAGCGCGATTAAACTTCGAGAGATTAAAATCGCGCCCGCCCACCATCGCCTTGATCTCTCCCGTAGCATTATCGATCGCGACCAGCGCGCCCTCCGCCCCTGAATCTTCCTCCAGACTGACGCGCGACTTCCCTCCCGCCTCCAGCGCCAGCACTTTCACATAAACAATGTCGCCGACGTGCAACAGCTCAGGAATCTTCAGCTTGCCCTTGGGCTGAACCCAACTCATGTCCGCCGGCGCGAGCATAGCCGTGCGCGAGCCGAACCGCACCTCCGCCGCGCCCGGCGAAACCTGCGTCACCAGCGCGTGCACATATCCATTCACCTCCGGCTCTTGATCCCAATCCGGATCCTCATACTTCTCAACCTTCTGCCCCTGCGCAATCACATTCAAAAGTTTCCCGCGCCAGCCATGCCGCCTCTCATAAGCCGCCAGCCCATCGAGCAGCGTCTGCCGCGCCGCCTTCTGCATATCCATGTCGAGCGATGTATAAACCCGCAGGCCGCCTTCGAGCACCTGGTCGCTCCCATACTTCGCCTCCAGATAGCGCCGAATCTCCTCCACATAATGCGGAGCCAGCGCATTCTGATCCTTCTGCAAATTCAGCGCGACCGGCTTGCTCTTCGCCTCCGCCGCCTGCGCCGCCGTAATCTTTCCGTCTTCGAGCATCGCATTCAGCACAAGATTGCGCCGTCTCAGCGCCCGCTCCGGATGCGTGATCGGCGAATAATATTGCGGAGCCTTCGGCAGCCCCGCCAGCAGCGCCGCTTCTTCTAGAGTCAATTTCTTCGCCGGTTTGCTGAAGTAATATTCCGAAGCCGCCTCATACCCATAAGCGCCGTGCCCCAAAAATATCTGGTTGGCATAAAGCGTAAATATCTGCGGCTTAGTAAATCGCCGCTCAATCTGTATCGCCAGCAGCGCCTCCTGCACCTTGCGATAAAACGACCGGTCAGGAGACAAAAACAAATTACGCGCCAGCTGCATCGTCAGTGTCGAGGCCCCCTGCACCTTCCCACCCGATTCAATATCGCGATAAGCCGCGCCAATAATGCGCCAAACGTTGATCCCCGAGTGGCGATAAAAATCCTTGTCCTCAATCGAAATCAAAGCATTCCGCAGCACCTCCGGATAATCGTCATACGAAGCAATCACCCGCCGCTGCAAAGCAAACGTCCCAATCACCCGCCCCTGCCCGTCATAAAGTTCCGTAACCGAACTAGGCCGGTAACGCTCCAACTCTTCCACCTGAGGCAGATCTGTCGAATAAACCAGCAGCAGCCCAACCGTAGCCCCCACCACCGCAGCGAGCAATACAAGAAATCCAAACAACACCCGTCCCACAAGCTTCCGCCCGCCAATCTCAACCGTAGGAAGATGTTGGTAAATAATTTTCATCGCAGCGCACACCGAAGCGCACGTTTCAGAGTTTCAAGGTGCAGGTGTTTCAATGTTATCGCAAGCGCCAAGCAGCTAGGTTTCAAAGCTTCCCAAACCAAAAAAAATCGCCCGCCAAAGCGAGCGATCACAAACCCTGAAACCTGGCTTTTCCTACTCGGGCTTTTCCTGCCCCTTGTTTTTCCCGCCCTTCCTACCCCTTCCGATTCTTCAAAACTTCCAACGCCTTATTCAGCTGATCATCCGTCACGTTCTTCGGCTTCTCATCCTTCTGCGCGGCCGATTTATCCGGAGCCGCCTCATCCTCATCCGGCAACCCGCCATCATCTTCCGCCGCGTCCGCCACCAGCACATTCGGAGTCACCGCCACATCCTGAATCGCCTTCCCGCTCGGCGAATAATACTTCGCGATCGAAAGAATCAGCGCTGAATTGTCCGGCATCTCGATCAGCTTCTGCACCGAGCCGTCGCCAAAAGTCTTATCTCCCACCACATCCCCGCGAGCATTTTCCAGAATCGCCGACGCCACAATCTCCGCCGGTCCCGCCGTCCCGCGATTCACCAGCACCGCCACCGGCAGCTTCGTTATGTCCTTCGAAGCGTCGGCATTAAATGCCTCCCGCGGAAACTTCTGTCCCTGCAAATAAGTAATCGTCCCGTGATCGAGAAACAGGTTCGCCGTGGCTACGCCCTCAGCTTCCACGCCAAAAGCCGAGTTCCGCAGATCCAGCACCAGCTTCGTCGCTCCCTGCTTCTGCAGATCGCGAATCTTGTCGGCAACCTCCTGCGTCTTTCCCTCCGGAAACGCGTCCACCTGTATGTAGCCAACGTTATCCGCCAGCATCTTTTCGCTCACCGGAGGAATCGCGACCACATCCCGCGTAATCACAACCTTCTGCGGCTCCGCCCGCCGCGGTCTCACCACCGCTACCGTCACCGTCGACCCCACGTCGCCCGACAACAGGCTGTGAATCTCCGCCAGCGAGATGTCGTGCGTGCTCTTGCCCTCGATCGATTCGATAATGTCCTGGTTGTCGATCCCCGCCTTCTCCGCCGGACCTCCCGGAATCACCGCCACCACCGCCGCATATCCAAAACGCTTCGAGACGGTCGCCCCTATATCCGCCTTCCCGCCATTCTTCATCGACTTGTAATGCTTATATTCCTCTGCCGACAAATAGCTGGAATTCGCATCCAGCGACTCCAGCAGCCCATGCAGCGCGCCATCAGTCACGCCCGCAATATTCGGCTCTTCCACATACTCCAGCCGGATCCGCGACAACACCTCGCTATACACCGACAACTGCCGATACGCCCCATCATTCGAAGACGCCCGCACATTGACAAAATTACCCACCACCGTGAACAGCAGAATCGCCAGCGAACTGGTGATAATTCCAACCTTCAACTTCGTCGACATAGTTTTAATCTTCGCTTCGTGACTGGATTACGGCAGGCCTTCCCAAAAATACCGTGACATCATTATAACGTGTTGGATGCGCCGGGCGTCCCCAAGAGTTGAGCAATTTCGACCCCCAAGTTCCGCGCCGGACGACAACGCCTTAAGCCAGTCCTCCACCCATAGAATGATAGGTTTAGCGCTTCCTTCGTTTAATAACACCCATTCTACCGCCTGTCATCCTGGAGCGCAGCGGAACGATTCGCGAAGCGATCGTTTTTACCAGGTGTCATCCTGTTTACCGGGTGTCATCCTGTTTACCAGGTGTCATCCTGAGCGCAGCGGAACGATTCGCGAAGCGATCGTTCTGCGAAGTCGAAGGACCCCTATTGATCCCATCCCGTCCGAGCCGCCGGAACCCTTGCGCCCTCGCAGAAGACATTCTGAATTTCAGTCGTCCCCCGCTTTTGGCCGGCGCAGCGCTTCAGCGCTGCGTTAAGCGTACCGCCAATGATGCGGCTTCAGCCGCTGAGGGCGCAACGCTTCTAAGCACGCTTCTCCAGCAACCCAACAATCTCCCCATACCCCTTTTCCCGCGCCACGTCGGCCGCCGTCTTCCCCGCATCATTCGCCAGAGAAGCGTCCGCCCCCTGCGCAAGCAGCAACTCCACCATCGCCCGATCCCCATTCTGCGCCGCTGCATGAATCGGAACCCACCCTCTCTGCTGCCGAGCATTCACCGGCGCTCCGTGTTCGACAAGCATCCGCGCCGCCTCCAGATTCCGAGCCGAAGCCGCCGAATGCAGCGCCATCACCCGAGTCGGATTCGCCGCCACCACATCGACCGCCGCTCCACGCTCAAGTAGCAACCGCACCGCCTCCGCCTGGCCAAAAAAACAAGCAAAGTGCAGCGCCGTAAAACCATCCTTCGAAGCCGAGTCGATCGAACTCCCGCTCCCCAAGTCATCGATACAACTCTGAAGCCGATCCAGTCGCCCCAGCCCCGCCGCCTCGAAAATATCCAGCTTCTTCTTACTCGCAATCAATTCCGCCAGCTCGCGCTGTCCGCGATAAAGACACTGCATCAGCAGGCTCACCCCCATAGCATCACGCGCCCCTGGAGCCGCAGGGTCCTGCTCCAAAATCCGCCGCAATCCATCCCCATCGCCCGCCTTCAAAAGCTCAAAACAGCGTTCAAAATCTCCCATAGATCCCCTCATTAGTTAGCACTGCTAACGAATTATAGAGTCCGCATTCCCGCTGTCAAGATAATTGTTAGCACTGCTAACCATCCCGATGCTAAGCTTTTGTTGCATGTCCGATTCGAAGAAGCCCACCCGCTACGAAGTAGCCGACCGCCTGCACTCCGCCGCCATCCATCTTCTGCGCCACGCCCGCAAGCAGGACGTCCTCGCCGGAGTAGGCCCCGCACGCCTTTCCGCCCTGTCCGTCCTGGTCTTCGGAGGCCCCATGGCACTCAACCAATTAGCCGCAGCCGAGCAGGTAAAAGCTCCCACGATGAGCCGTATCGTCGAAGGATTGAAGCGCTCCGGCCTGGCCAAAATTCAAGCCGACCCGAACGATGCGCGTCGCATCCGCGTGACCGCAACCGCCAAAGGAGAACGCCTGCTCCAGCAGGCAAGAACAAGGAGAGTAGAACAATTAGCGGAGATTCTCAGCCGCGCAACGCATCGTGACCTGGATACCCTTCACCGCGCCGCGCAGCTAATCGAGCAAGTAGTGAAACAGGCCCGGGACAGGAAGCAATAAGCCGAGGTCCCAATCTCAATTGTCATCCTGAGCGTAGCCGAGCCGTGAGCAAAGCGAATGGCCCGGCGCAGTCGAAGAGCCTGCCCTGAGCGAAGCCAAAGGGACCCCTACCTTCACCAGAACGCCAGTCGCCGCATAGTTCTCGCGCTGCCCAGCCTGCAAATAGATTTAGCGCAGGCTTTTGCCCCGCGCAGCGGTTCACCGCTGCGATAAAGAGTCCCAATCTCAATTGTCATCCTGAGCGTAGCCGAGCCCTGAGCAAAGCGAATGGCCCGGCGCAGTCGAAGGACCCCTACCTTCACCACAATGACAACCGCCGCAGAGTTCTCGCGCTGCACAGCCTGCAAATAGATTTAGCGCAGGCTCTTGCACGGCGCAGCGGTTCACCGCTGCGATAAGAGCCTTGATCTCAATGATGGCTTCAGCCGCTGAGGGGATCTGCCACTTTCAGCGCTGCTCAGGCCACCGGATTACTCAACTTCCCAATCCCTTCAATCGCGACCTCAACCACATCCCCCGCCACCACCGGACCCACGCCCTCAGGCGTCCCTGTAGCAATCAGATCGCCCGGCTCCAGCGTCATGATCTGCGAAATGTATCGAATGACTGCGCCCAGCGAAAAAATAAAATCGCGCGTATTTCCAGACTGCCGCACCTCGCCATTGACGCGCGTTTCCACCTGCACGCCCTTCCACGGATTCACCTCGTCCGACACCAGCGGCCCCACCGGGCAAAAAGTATCGTAGCCCTTGCCCCGCACCCACTGGCTGTCTTTTTTCTGCAGATCGCGCGCCGTGAAATCGTTCACGCACGTGTAGCCCAAAATATAAGGACGCACGTCCGCGTTTTCGTCCAACTGATGGCAGCGCCGCCCAATCACCACCCCCAACTCGCCTTCATAATCCGTGCGCTCCGAAATCGCCGGCCGCACAATCGTCCCGCCCCTCGCCAGCAAAGATGAAGGCGGCTTGAAAAACAGCAGCGGCTCCGCCGGAACCTCATTACCCAGTTCCGCTGCATGCTCCTTATAATTGCGCCCCACGCAAACAATCTTCGAAGGCTGCACCGGCGCCAGCAAAAGAGCCTCCGCCAGCGGAATCCGGTCCATCCGCCGGCTAGGCAGGCTCTCGACATCGCCATCGCTATGATGCGGCGGTTGCAGCAGCAGCCGCGTAATCTCTTCTTCCTGACCACCCGCAACCGTTTCGACCAGCCCGTAGTGTGCAGATCCGTTAACCACAAATCGGCAATATTTCATCGCACTTTCATTCAAACACAATTAAGCGAAATAAGAACACAACCAAGCGAAAAATCTCGAAGCATCTCCTTCGTGAACCTTAGTGACCTTAATGGTTGACGCTCTCAGCGAACTGCGGCACGACCAGAGAATCCCGTCTACGGCACAGCCTCGCTAGTCTCCTCCGAGCGCCCACTCTCATTCCCCCGCGCATCCACCGCCGAAACCATATACTTATAAGTCTTACCCGATTCCACCGCCATATCCCGGTAAGCCGGCGATTTCACGAGCTCGGAATTCACCTTAACCATCGCCGCGCCCTCGCCGGAGCCGCCTGTTTCCGATCGATAAACGTTATACCCCGCCAAATCCGCGCTCGTCACCGGAGCCCATATCAGATCGATAAACGGCTTCTGCCCCTCACCCGAATACGCCGCCTGCAACCCCGTAGGCACCGACGGAGGAAACACATCATGCGCCACCACCCTCACCGCAGCGCTATCATCCCCCTCCACCTGCACCTCGCCCTCCGCCCGCTTGACGATCGTCACTGCCGTAACGCGATAAAGATACGTCTTCTCCCATTCAAAACTTGAATCCACGAAATGCAAAACGCCCTGCTCAAACGCAACCTCGCCCGCAATCGCATCCTTACCCGTGCTCTCATCACGCCGATATACGCGATACCGAACCTGCATTTCCGGTGATTTCCCGCTCAGCTCATCAAAGAGTTTTTGCCCCTCGGCACTACTCGTCCAGGCCAGGGCCACCCCGTCGCCATTAAGCACAGCAGCCACATCGCCCGGAGGAGGCAGCGTCTCGACCGCCGGCACATGCACGCGATTCGATAATCCCGCCCCCCGCGCATTCCGGTTCAGCACCTCAACTGCAAAAGTCAACTCCGCCGCCGGGTCCGCTCCCAACAAATTGCCCGGCAGGGTGTCGGTATAGCTCAGCGGAGTTGGCTTATCGGAAGCAGACTTCTTCTGGTGCGGCGAAATAGCTTTATGCGGCCCACTAGGCGGTGCCGGCAACAAAGCCGCAGGATTCTCGCACTTCGTAATTTCACTTTCAACGCTGCGGCAGACGAGCGTGGGCCCAATATAGCGGACACTCTGCCGGTCAGTAGTAAGAGTAGGCTCGCTCCAGCTAAGCACAACCCGATCGCCCTTCCGGATAGCCCGCAGATCCGTGGGCGGCTTCGGCAATTCAAGCGAAGGCGGCAGCGGAGGCCCAGTCTGCGCGCATCCGATTAAGAGCGCGCAAAGCGCCGCCATCCCAATCGACAACCCAAGATTTACTCTCATGCGGAAAACAAAAGACTATCAGAGCCAGCGGTGCAGCCTCCCCGCAATCTTGTCATGCTGAGCGGAGATTGAGCTTCGCGAACGCGAAGCTCAACCGCAGTCGAAGCACCCCTACAGCACCCAAACTTTGCCGTTCGCCACGACCGAACCAGGATCCCAACGGAGCCAGATTGCCTCTATATCCTGCACCCTGGGTCAGACTCCCTGACACCACACCGCCGTAACCTTGGCCTGGACAATCGACTGGCGCAGTATGTACAGAGCCGTGATTCCCATAGCCCATCCCAATGTCGCCGGCCAGATGCGCACCCTAGCTTGGTATGGCCTGGCCGCGGTCGCTGCCTACTTCATCATAGCCAGCCTGTGGTTGCGCTGGCCGCGTCGCCGAACCGTGCGCATGGCGCAATATGGTCCCCCCGCGGGAATTTCGCCCGCAGTGGCCGCCTATCTCTGGGAGCGCGGAGTAAGTGACAAGCCTTTCGTAGTCGCCCTGCTCAACATGGCGTCCAAAGGCTGGCTCAAGATCGAGCAGGGCCCAAATGACTATCTCGTCTCGCGTGGAGACCCCTCAGCAAAACTCGAAACCGAGGAGCAAATAATCGCCGACGATCTTTTTCGCGGCCTTACGTCCGAGCATTACGTAGGCGGCAAACTGATCTCAACCATCGACGCGCGCACCGATTCGAGGTGCCTCTCTCAGCTGACCACCCTGGGACGCACGGCACTCTCCGTGCGCAACTCGCTACAGGCCGCAGTAGAACCGGAGCTGCTCTCGTCTCATTTCGCCTGCTTCGTCCCCGGACTCACCCTGTCGCTGTGGTGCTTTCTCGCCGCCCTCTATGCGGAGCTCAACGGCCTTCAGCCCTCCCCGCAACCCATTCCCATACTCATGTCGGCGATCGTAGCCGCTTGGATCCTGGTCGCCATGGTCAAGACGCTCCCCGCAATCATCTACAAGCTCAAGAGCCACTGGCCCGGCCGCACTCCGCACCCATTGCCCATGGTCAAGCGCGATGGCATCGTTCTAATTATGCTGCTGGTCGCGCTGGCCGCTCTCGGAGTCTTAGCGTGGCTGAGCTCTCCGATCTTCGCCATTCAGTTTGGTGGTTTTCTTCTCGTGAATTTCGCCGGTGTGATGGCGCTCCACGCCCCGACCGAGGCCGGTCGCGACGTGCTCGCTAAGCTGGATGACTTCCGAATGTTTCTGGACCAGGTCGACTCCGACCGAGTAAACCGCACCAACGCCCCAACCGCGCCCTCCGCGGCATTAGACAAAAACACAGCCTGGGCTTTGGCGCTAGACATTGAGCATGCCTGGGGAGAACAGCTAACCACCGCGGTCCTGAGTCACCTGCAGATAGCCAGCATCGAAGGCCGGGGCCCAGCCCAAGGCCCCGAATCACCCCGCGCCGCCGCGGAAATCATGGACCTCCATCTCCGCTAGCGAGCAAAGCTTCAAGTTCTCACTTCCCGGTTCTCAGTTCCCACCAACAATATCTCTGCTCTTACTGACAACTGAAAACTGACGACTGAGAACTTTACAAAATGTACCGCGACAAATCCTGGTCCTTAACAATCTCGCTCAGCATCTTCTGCACGTAAGCCGAATCCACCGCAAACGTCTGCCCCTTTTTCTCCGGAGCCTCAAAACTGATCTCATCCAGCACCCGCTCCATGATGGTGTGCAAACGCCGCGCGCCAATATTCTCCGTGCCTTCATTCACCCGAAACGCAAAGCGCGCCACTTCCTCCAGCGCGTCCGGAGTAAACTCCAGCTTCACTCCTTCAGTCTCAAGCAGCGCAATATACTGCCGCGTCAGCGACGACTTAGGCTCGGTCAAAATCCGCACAAAGTCCGCCATAGTCAACGACTGCAATTCAACGCGAATCGGAAACCGCCCCTGCAACTCCGGAATCAGATCGCTGGGCTTCGAAACGTGAAACGCCCCCGCCGCCACAAACAAAATATGATCGGTCCGCACCATGCCATAGCGCGTATTCACCGTAGTCCCTTCGACAATCGGCAGAATATCGCGCTGCACACCCTCCCGCGAAACGTCCGGCCCATGCCCGCTTTCGCGCCCCGCGATCTTGTCAATCTCATCGAGAAAAATAATCCCGGAATTTTCCACGCGATCAATCGCGACCCGCGTAACCTGCTCCATGTCGATCAGCCGCTGCTCTTCTTCCTGGATCAGGTACTCGAACGCCTCGTTGACCTTCATCTTCCGTTTCTTCGTCCGCTGCCCAAAGATGTTCGGCAACATATCCTTAATGTTGACGTCCATCTCCTCCACGCCCTGGTTCGAGATAATTTCAAACGATGGAAAATTCCGCTCCCGCGTTTCAATCTCCACCGTGCGATCGTCGAGCTTTCCTTCGCGCAATTGCTGCCGCAGCTTTTCCCGCGTGCGATTCGACGAATCCGTCAGGCTGGTGCTGGCGTCAATCACCACGCCCCCCGACGCCGACGTAGAAGAGCCCGAATCCGACGGACGCGGCGAAATCGGCGGCAACAAAATATCCAGCAGCCGCTCCTCCGCATTCAACTCCGCTTTATCGGCAACATCCTCCAGCTTTTCTTCCCGCACCATCTCAATCGCAATCTCAACCAGATCGCGGATCATCGACTCCACATCGCGCCCCACATAGCCAACTTCCGTAAACTTCGAAGCCTCCACCTTGAGAAACGGAGAATTCGCCAGCTTAGCCAGCCGCCGAGCAATCTCGGTCTTGCCCACGCCAGTCGGCCCAATCATGATGATATTTTTCGGAATAACTTCTTCCGCCATCTCCGGAGTAAGCTTCTGCCGCCGCATGCGGTTGCGCAGCGCAATCGCCACCGCCCGCTTAGCGTCCTTTTGCCCGACAACATACTTGTCAAGCTCGGTGACAATCTCGCGCGGAGTCAGCTCATCCAGCGTGACTTGTTCTTCCTCAGCAGTTCCAGGTAAATAAATAGCCATAAAAAATCAGGTCGTAGGCGGCAGGTGACTGGTCACAGGAAAATCATGGAATCCGGACAACAGAAATACAGCTAAGGAGGAATCTTGCTTTCCCATCTTCTTGCTTTCCCATCTTCTTGCTTTTCCTGTTTCTTGCTTTTCCCAGCTCTTAAGCTTTTCCTGTCACCTGTACTAGAGCTCCTCGACAGTAATCCTCTCATTTGTATAGATGCACATCCGGCTGGCAATCTTCATCGCTTCTTCGGCAATCTGCCGCGGCGACAACTGCGTATGATCCGCCAGCGCCTGCGCCGCAGCCTGAGCAAACGGACCGCCCGACCCAATCGCCGCAATCCCCGTATCCGGCTCGATCACATCTCCCTGCCCGCTCAACAAAAACGTGGCTTCCTTGTCCGAAACCAGCAGCAACGCCTCAAGATGCCGCAAATATTTGTCCGTCCGCCAGTCCTTAGCCAGCTCCACCGCCGAACGCCCAATATTGCCGTGATACTGCTCCAACTTAGCCTCGAACCGGCTAAACAAAGTAAAAGCATCGGCCGTAGACCCGGCAAACCCCGCCAGAATCTTATCCTGATAAAGCCGCCGAATCTTCTTAGCCCCATGCTTAATCACCGACTCGCCAAGCGTAACCTGCCCATCGCCAGCCATGACGACTGAGTTATCGCGCCGCACGCAAAGCACGGTGGTAGATCGTATAAGGCGCGGAGCAGGAGAATCGAGGTCGTTCCCCGTAGTCTTACTTACTAGAGCGTTTTTCTTCATGAGAGCAATTTTTAATTATAGCAGCGCCAAACCTGTCAGTTTTCCCTCTGAGCTTTTGCTCCCAAAGCTCGACCTCCCACTAAACAAAATTTGTCATCCTGAGCGAAGCTGCGCCAAGAGCGAAGCGAATGGCATGGCGCAGTCGAAGGACCCCTACCTAACCAAAGAGCCCGCGCCGCATCGGCCACGCTTTCCCTAACCAAATAGCTTTTATGCTTATTCAAAGATTTGTCATCCTGAGCACAGCGTAAGGACCTGCTTCTTCTCGTTTGGCCATCACGCAGTTTCCCTCACACTCAAACCTTGCACTACATTTTCATGTACAGTATTACCGATAATATGTACATTAGGTAGTATAATGTTTTTGGATGGGGAGTGTCCCTATGGCCACCACTAATCGCCGCGCTCACAAGCATTTCCAGTTGGACGCCGTCAAAATCAAGCGCGCCCAGAAGGTTCTCCGCGCAAAGACGCAGACCGAGACCATCGAACGTGCACTCGATTTCACGATCACCGAACATGAGCGGAATCGATTGGCATGGGAGGCAAACGAGCGGTTCCTAAAGAGCGGCGGCGAGATTAAAGATGTTTTCGGCAAATTGGATCGCTAAATGCGAGCCGCCCTGCTCGATTCTTCGATATACATCTCCGGCTTGCGGCGAGGCGACGAGGCGGTCCTAGCGCTCCGACGGTGGTCTGTCGATAGCCCGCTATGGCTCAGCGCTGTCGTGCTCGAGGAACTCTATGCCGGATCATCGGGCCGTGTCCGCCAATCCTTGGAGCGCATGGAGCGTGAATTCGACCGGATGAAACGGATATGGGTGCCGAACCTCGGCGACTGGACTGAGACTGGACGCGTGCTGGCCCGTTTGGCGGCTAAGTACGGCTACGAGAAGATCGGGCGGAGACGTCTGGCCAACGACGCTCTGATTGCGATAAGCGCGGCGCGTCTAGGTGGAACGGTAATTACCGCGAACAAGCGCGACTTCGCGAAACTCGCCGAGTTCCGCGACTTTCACTGGGAAGTAGCCACGCTTTAGCGCGCGATGCTCTAGAATTCGCCGCCTGCTTTCTCCTGTAAAATCCCTCTAGCGCTCCCGGAGCCATTCCCCTTTGTCGTTCCTCGATCAACTCAACCCGCAACAACGCGAAGCCGTCGAAACCACCGAAGGCCCCGTGCTCATCCTCGCCGGAGCCGGTAGCGGCAAGACTCGCGTCATCACCTTCCGCATCGCCTACCTGATCGAAAAAATCGGAGTCATGCCCGAATCCATCCTCGCCATGACTTTCACCAACAAGGCCGCCGCCGAAATGGCCGAGCGCGTTGAAAAGTTAGTCGGCGGGCTCACCATCGCCAAGCCCGTAATCTCCACCTTCCACTCTTTCTGCGTGCGCGTATTGCGCCGCGATATCGAAGCGCTGCGCATCCCCTCGACCGTCCCCGGCCAGCCTCCAATCGGACTCACCAAAAATTTCGTCATCTACGACGAGTCTGATCAACAGCAGGTAGTCAAAGGCATCATGCGCCGTCTCGGCCTGGACGATAAACAACTCACCCCACGCACCGTCCTCTCGCGAATTTCCTGGGCCAAGAATCACATGCTCGATCCTCAGGAAATCTATCTGCAATCCGCCGATCCAAAGACTGAAAAAATCGCCCACATCTTCGAGGAATACCGCAAAGAACTCCTCAAAGCGAACGCCATGGATTTCGACGATCTCCTCCTCGAAGCCATGCGCCTGCTCAAAGCCGTCGCCGCCGTGCGCGACTACTACAATCGCCGCTTCCAATACATCCTCATCGATGAATATCAGGACACGAACCGCCCGCAATACGAATTAATGCGTCTCCTCGCCGGCACCGCGCACAACATCTGCGCCGTAGGCGACGAAGATCAATCCATCTACTCCTGGCGAGGAGCCGACATTCGCAACATCCTCGAATTCGAGCACGACTTCCCCGAAGCAAAAATCGTCCGCCTTGAAGAAAACTATCGCTCCACCCAAAACATCCTCGGCGCAGCCTCAGCCGTAGTAGCCAACAACGTCCGCCGCAAAGGCAAAAATCTCTGGACCTCCCGCCAAGGCGGAGCAAAGCTCGGCTACTACGAAGCGCCCGACGGAGAAAACGAAGCCCTCTTCGCCGCCGACACCATCAACCGCTACGTCCGCCAAGCCGCCGAAAACGGAGACACCGCCCGCGCCGCCGTCCTCTATCGCACCAACTCGCAATCGCGATTATTCGAAGAAGCGATGCGCCGCTACCAGTTGAAATACCACGTCGTAGGCGGATTCTCCTTCTACGAGCGCGCCGAAATTAAAGACCTGATCTCGTATCTGAAAGTCGTCCTCAACCCCGACGATTCCGTCTCTCTCCTGCGCGTGATCAACACGCCCGCCCGCGGCATCGGCAAAACGACCATCGAAACGATCGAGCAACTAGCGCTGGAAACCGGCCTCTCCCTCTGGGGAGCATTGCGCGAAGCCATCACGCGCGAGTTGTTGCCCGCAAGAGCCTTAGTCGCCCTAAAAAGTTTCCGCGATCTAATCCAAGACGCCCAGTCGATGCTAGCCGGCACCTACGCAGACCAACCGGAACAGACAGCCAAGAGCAGCGCCGACGTCTCGCCGAGTGTAGAGCGGGCGCCCTCGCCCGCTCCAAAGCAAAAACCCGAAACCGACGCAACCGACTTCGACCCCACCAACTTCAGTTTCGATTTCGGAGCGAGTGAAGATGCGCCTGCAACGGGCAACGATATCGCGGCAAGTAAAGTAAGCGAAGAAGTGGAATACGAACCAAATCAAAACGCTCTAAGCGACATCGCGCAAGAAGCCGCCGAGACACCCGCAGTCGAAGGTTTCCGCGCCCCCGGCGCCGCCGCCAACACCGCCGAACTCCTAAAGTTCCTCATCGACCGCACTGCCTACATCAAGCAACTAGAAGACGAAGACACGCCCGAAGCTTTCTCCCGCATAGAAAACCTCCGCGAGCTAGTCAACGCCGCCATGGACTCCCGCGATCGCGGCGAAACTCTCGATCAGTTCCTGGACCACGCCGCCCTGGTCAGCGACGCCGACCAATACGACGAGCACGCACAGATCACACTGATGACCCTGCACGCCGCCAAGGGTCTCGAGTTCCCGCTAGTAGTCCTGGCCGGAATGGAAGAAGGTCTTTTCCCGCATTCGCGCACCCTCATCGAGCCCGATCAGATCGAAGAAGAACGCCGCCTCTGCTACGTAGGCATGACCCGAGCCATGGACACGCTGATCCTCTCCCGCGCCGTCTATCGCCGCCGCTACGGCACCGACATGCCCGAAGCCAGCGTCCCCTCAAGATTCCTCGAAGAAGTCCCGCCCCAACTAGTAGAAGAACTAGGAGGCTCGCGAAGAAGCACAGCGCACGAGAGAAATTACGCTGGGAGAAATCACGTGGGGACGGGTGCCCTCACCCGTCCATCGGGGCGAAGCCCCGCAGCCGCCGAAACCACCCACTATTCCTACGAAGATGAAGATCAAAGCGCCGCCTGGAATCCCGCAAGAGTGAAGCCAAATCCAAAGACGCAGACTCCACTCCGCCAATACAACTCCATCGACAACATCGCCGAATTCTTCGCCTCCCGCGGCAAGAAATTCAAAGTCCCGAAAATGCTCCCCGACGAGCCCACCGGCAAGCGCGGATTCCGCCCCGGCCAAAAGGTCAAGCACCCAAAATACGGCGAAGGAACCGTCTATCAACGCGAAGGAGATGGGGAAGACGCCAAGATTACGGTACAATTTCCTCGCTTCGGTTTAAAAAAGCTGGTAGAACGCTACGCGCAACTAGAGAAGGCATAAAAATTGTCCGCTGAGAAACAAGAAAGACAAGAGAGAAAGATCTTCGTAGGGACAGGTGCCCTCACCTGTCCAGCCGAGCAAAGCTCGGCCCAGTCAGCGCTCACAAGAATTCAAAAACTCCAGCATGAAAGAATTACCCCCGAGCGCCCAGCGCACGGATATTCTGTAGATCAGAGGAAATGAAACCGCAATCATGGCAAACACAGCGAAGCTAACCAAAGAAGAACGCAAAAAATCCAAGCGAGCCTCCCGCAAAAAAGACAAAGCGGAAAAGCCGAAGAAGCCCCGCGACTACGCCCGCGGATCGAAAAAGCGCAAGGTGAAAAAGCTGGCGCGCGGCCAGGCAAAACGCTAGGAAGTCTTTCATAAGCCCGCTTTGAAAGGGCACGGCTTTAGCCGTGCCGCCCCGAACAGCGTCTATTGCGGCTTCAGCCGCTGAGGGAGGCATCTAGTTAAAGATGCGAAAGCCATTTATGAAACACGCTCGAAACGCTAGTCTGATCCGACGAACTCCGGGCATGGGCCAAAAACCCATGCCCGACTAACTCTCCGAGGAGAGAGCGAACCCTTGTCACCACCGCCCACCGAGCCCGTCGCCAAGCCCGCCACAAACCCCGCCGACGAAGTCATCCGCACGTCCAACAACCAAGCTTTCTGTTGTAAGTCCATCGACAAGCTGATCTCGGAATCGGAGAACCCCGAGCACCGCCTAAGCAAAACGCTAGGCCCATGGTCGCTAACCGCGCTAGGCATCGGAGCCATCATCGGCTCCGGCATCTTCGTCCTCACCGGCACCGCCGCCGCCGGAGAATATTTCCAGGCGCCCTCCATCCTGCACGCGCAAGCCCTCGACCTGATCGTCAATTTCCTCAGGACCGGCAGCACCGCCGGAGCACTCATGCACGGTCGTCCGCCCGCCGGCCCGTCCATCGCCATCTCATTTTTTCTGGTAGCAGTAGCCTGCAGTTTCGCCGGCCTCTGTTATGCCGAACTAGCCTCGATGATCCCCATCGCCGGCAGCGCCTACACCTACTCCTACGCAACGCTCGGCGAAATCTTCGCCTGGATCATCGGCTGGGATCTGATCCTTGAATACGTAGTCAGCAACGTAGCCGTAGCCGTAGGTTTTGCCGGATACACAAAAGCTCAATTCGCCGCCTTCGGCATCAACCTCCCCGACAAGTGGGCAAGCCCCGTCTGGGCCTCTGGACAATGGACCGGCGCCTACTTCAATCTCCCCGGCTTCCTGATCGTTTTCATCCTCACGCTGCTCCTAGTCCGCGGCGTCAAAGAATCCGCCGAGACCAACAACATCATGGTCGCCGTCAAAATCGGCGCCATCCTCACCTTCCTGGTAGTCGGCGGCATGCTAGTCAAACCCGCCAACTGGACGCCCTTCGCCCCCTCCGGCTTCGCCGGCATCGTCACCGGAGGCGCCATCGTCTTCTTCACCTACATCGGCTTCGATTCCGTCTCCACCGCCGCCGAAGAGTCGCGCAACCCGCAAAAAGATCTCCCCTTCGGCATCATCATGTCGCTCATCGTCTGCACCCTGCTCTACGTAGGAGTCGCCCTAGTCCTGCTAGGCATGATGAAATACACCACCTTCGTCTCCGGAGAAGCAGCCGACGCCCCCGTCGCGTATGCCATGAGATATCTAGGCGTGCATCCCTTCTTCCGCTCAGTAATCGTAATCGGCGCGCTCACCGGCATGATCTCGTCGCTGCTCGTCTTCCAATACGGACAAGCTCGCATCTGGTACGCCATGTCGCGCGACGGCCTCTTGCCAAAATTATTTTCCGCCGTCCATCCAAAATATAAAACGCCCCACTGGTCCACCTGGATCGCCTGCTTCGCCGTAGGCATCCCCGCCGGCCTCGTCGATATAGGAGACGCCGCCGACCTGGCCAACATCGGCACCCTCTTCGCCTTCGTCCTGGTTTCCCTAGGAGTAATTCTCCTCCGCCGCAATCAGCCCAACCGCAAGCGCGCCTTCCGCGTCCCCTTAGTCCCCTGGTTCCCGCTAATCTCAGTAGTCCTTTGCGGAGGCCTGATGCTAGGCCTAACCCTAATCACTTGGCTCCGCTTCGTAATCTGGCTAGCCCTAGGCCTGATGATCTACATCTTCTACAGCCGCCATCACAGCGAGTTTAAAAAGATTGCGTGATCGGGTCATCTGGTCATCAGGTGATCCGTCCGCACCAAACAAATCCTGTTATCTCGTCAGAACACCACCCAACTTGCCATCGTGAACCACCACCTAACTCTGTCATCCCGACCGGAGCGCAGGCGAAGCCAAGCGCAGTGGAGGGACCTTGTGTTTTCTCAACCACCGTAAACTCCGCCCCTGACCTCAGATCGCCAGATGGCCCGATCGCCCGATGACCCGATTGTTCTAAAATCACCTCATGCCCTCGGCCCCCACCACTTTCATCCGCACTCTCCCGAAGGCCGAGCTCCACCTCCATCTAGAAGGCTCCATCGAGCCGACCACCCTCCTAGAACTCCGCCAGCGCCACAACATGCCAGGCGCAACGCCCGCCGAAGTAGCCGAACTCTACAACTACCGCGACTTCGCCGGATTCCTCTCCGCCTTCAAAGACGTCACCGGACACCTCCGCGCTCCCGAAGACTACGAACTCATCACCTATCGCCTGATGGAGCGCCTCAAAGCGCAGAACATCCTCCACGCCGAGGTCATCGTCTCCGTCGGCGTCTGCCTCTGGCGCAAACACGATTTCCCCGCCATCTTCGAAGGCCTCGAACGCGGCCGCCAGCGCGGCGAAAAAGATTTCGGCATCTCGCTCCTCTGGATCTTCGACGCCATCCGCCAGTTCGGAGCCGAAAAAGCTCAGCCCGTCCTCGACCTGGCAATCCAGTTCCATGACCGCAACGTGATCGCCTTCGGCATCGGAGGCGACGAGCGCGCCGGCCCGCCCGAATGGTTCGCCGCCGTCTACGCGCGCGCCGCCGAGCACGGCCTCCATCTCACCGCCCACGCCGGAGAAAGCGCCGGCCCCGATTCCATCTGGGGAGCGCTCAACCTCAAAGCCGAACGTATCGGCCACGGCCTGACCGCCGCCCAAGATCCCGAATTAATCGAAGAATTATCCGAGCGCCAGATCCCCATAGAAATCTGCCTCACGAGCAATCTCCGCACAGGAGTCTGCCCCGACCTAAGCCAACATCCCGTCCGCCGCTACTTCGATCAGGGCCTGATGCTCACGCTAAACAGCGACGATCCCGCTATGTTTCACACCACGCTGCTCAACGAATACGCCCTAGCCCAGCAAACCTTCGCCTTCACCGACGAACACCTCCGAGAACTAGCCCGCAACTCCTTCGAAGCCTCCTTCCTGCCAGCGGAAAAGAAAATGGAGTTCCTAAACCTCTTCGACGCCACCACAGTCCGCTCGTAAGTTTCGTCGTTCGTGCGTGCCGCGTCGCGGACATAACCCAAACAGCGGTGCCCCATCCTTCCGCGCACTTTGCGAATGGGTGGGCCGCGATCTTGCCAGCACATCCACTTCCTGTGTCATCCTGAGCGAAGCAGAACGATCAGCGAAGCGATCGTTCCGCGGAGTCGAAGGACCCCTACCCCCTCCACACTCCACGACCTGCGCCGGCCACGATGTCGATCGTCAGGAATTCCGCGAGGTGAACGTCACGGAGTATCCCTGGTAGATATGGATCCAAATAGCAGTTCCCAGCGCAATGCGAACCTTGTCGCCAGTGGGCTGGCTGCAGAGATGAGAGATGGAGGACTTGCTGCGACGGGTCGATGCGCTTCGAACCCTCGACTCCCGCGCAGAAGACGAAATCCTCGGCTACGGCGAAGACGGCCTTCCAGCTCACCGACGTGGAACTGACCTCATTTAGGCGCAGCCTCACTGGTGCATTCCCACACCCGAGCGCCCTCGGATCGTGCCGCCTTTGCCAATTCGCGGTCTGCGGTTATGAGTATCGACTGAGATGCGCCTACAAATATTCGATACTGCCCGTGCAGGATAGTCACAATTTGAAAACAATCGACGAAATCGATTTTGTATTTTGCGACCAGACGCTCGACTTCGTTGGTTACTAGCGGCAACAAAATGGGTACTTCATCTGAAAGGTATTTCCGACCGTGAGAATGAAACTTCGGATGCACTTAATGTATTGCTCTTCTGAAATCCTCTTACGTAGAAACTTAAGTTTGAAGGCCCCGAATGCCTCGGCGACGCAGAATGAGGTTGTGTAACCAGGATGCGCATGTTGACGGTGATACTCCCGAAGAACTTTTCTTCCTGGTTCCTCGTCCGCATCATCGGCAACCAGTTTCACTAGCGCTGAGGCGTCAAAATAGTGGACCTTGACAGCGTAATAGTCCATTCAGAGCTCCCGTGTACTACTCGTCCTCCTCCTTAACCTCGCCCCGCTCCGCACGCGCCTTCTCAATAATCTTGTCCTGCTGCGCCTGCGGCACCGTATCGTAATGGTGCATCTCCATCGAAAAACTCCCGCGCCCCTGCGTCATCGATGTCAGATCGGCGCCGTACGTCAGCATCTCCGCCATCGGCACCTCCGCCTTCACAATCGTGTTCCCCGCCTTGTTATCCATCCCCTGAATCCGCCCGCGCCGGCTATTCAGATCGCCCATAATCGTTCCCGCAAACTCATCCGGAATCGTAATCTCCACATTCATGATCGGCTCCAGCAGCGTAGGCTTCGCCTGCTCCATCGCCTTCCGAAACGCGATCCGCCCCGCCATCTGAAACGACAGATCGTTCGAATCGACATCGTGATATGACCCGTCATAAAGGATCACGCGAAAATTCACTACCGGATACCCCGCCAAAAATCCCCGCGCCGCCGCGTCCTTAATCCCTTTCTCCACCGCCGGAATAAAATTCCGCGGTATCGCCCCGCCAAAAATATCGTTCACAAACTCAAACTCCACTTCGGAGTTGCGCGGCAACGGCTCCATCTTAATCTTGCAATCCCCATACTGCCCGTGCCCGCCCGTCTGCTTCTTGTGCCGCCCCTGCACATCCGCCTTGCCGCGAACCGTCTCCCTATACGGAACCTTCGGCGCCTTCAGCACCACCTCCGCGTGATACCGCTTCCGCATCTTCGAGACGACAACTTCAATGTGCTGCTGCCCCGTCCCCGCAATCAAAAATTCCTTAGTCTGCGGATCCCTAAAAAATCGCAGCATCGCATCTTCTTCCATCAGCTTGTGCAGCCCCACTCCCAGCTTGTCTTCATCCGCCCGGCTCTTAGGCTCAATCGCAAACGTGATCGCCGGTTCCGGCAGCTTCACCGCCTCATACCGTATCGGCGAAGTCTTATCTCCCAGCGTGTCTCCCGTAAGCGTCTCCCGCAATTTCGCCACCGCCCCAATATCCCCCGCATGAATCTCCGCAATCGGCACCGTCTGCTTGCCCTGCACCAAAGAAATATGCGCAAACTTCTCCAGCGTGTTCCGATTGTAGTTCTGCAAAGAAGCGTCGTTCTTCAGCACGCCAGAAAAAACTTTGAAATAAGAAATCCGTCCCGCAAACGCATCCGACACCGTCTTGAACACATAAACCGAAGCCGGCTCGTTGTCCGTCCCCTTGCGCTCCGAGTGCTCCTTTCCATCGGCCGTCCATCCTGTAATCGCATGATGCTCCGTAGCCGCCGGCGTGTAGTCGACAATAAAATCCATCAGCTCATCCACGCCGATATTTCCCAGCCCCGAAGTAAACAGCACCGGAAAAAGTTTGTCCTCTCGAATCGCCTCATGCAGCGCCGGAACCAGATGCTCCTCCGGAATCGTCCCCGTCTCAAAAAATTCCTCCATCAACTCATCTTTCCCCTCCGCCACCAACTCCACTAGCTTCTCGTGCGCCTCCTTAGCCGCATCCGCCACGCTAGCCGGAATCGGCCCTTCCTTCCCCTTGCCATTCCCGCCCATCTCATACGTGTAAGCCTTCATCCGCACCAGATCGACAATCCCGCTCAGGCTCTTCTCGCTCCCAATCGGCAGTTGCAGCGGAGTCACCGCCCTCCCAAAAGCATTCGTCAGCGATTCCAGCACCCGCGTAGCATCCGCCCGCTCGCGATCCATCCTGCTAACCACAATCATCCGCGGAAGATTGATCTCCTCGCAGTATCCCCAAACCCGCTGCGTCACCACCTCCACACCCGCCACGCCATCGACCACCACCAGCGCCGCATCCACCACCGGCAGCACCATCTTCGCCTCGTGCACAAACATATTGAAGCCCGGAGTATCCAGCAGATTGATCTTCACCCGCGCCTCCGGCTTCCCCCATTCCACAAACGCGAGCCCGGTCGAGATCGACATCTTCCGCGCAATCTCTTCCTCGTCATAATCCGTAGGAGCCGACCCATCATCGACCCGCCCCAGTCGAGGCGCGCCCCCAGACGTATAGAGCATGGCGGACACCAGCGTGGTCTTCCCCGCATGCCCGTGTCCGATCAGGGCAAGGTTGCGGAGATTACTTCCTTCATAAGCTTTCACGGATTGTTTTCTCCTTCCGCAGGCAAACACAGGAAGGGCGAGAGCGCAGAATATCTTAATTAAAATTTGTCATCCTGAGCGGAGCGAAGGACCTGCTTTCCTCCCGCCTCAACCGGACGCAAATCAATGAGAACAGGCCAAAGCCCACCCCCACCCCACCTGCGAAACTCCCGATGCTACCACACCCATCGCCCACCGGTCAGCAACCCATCCACGATGGTCATCAGCACAGCACCGACGCTGTCATCAGCACACCACCGACGCTGTCATCCTGAGCGCAGCAGAACGATTCGCGAAGCGAATCGTTCCGCGGAGTCGAAGGACCCCTACCCTACCCAAGATCTCCCCACGCAACAACTGTCGATTCTCACTAAAAATCTGCCTTCCCAGCCGAAGTGCTTCATTCCGTGCTTGGCGTGACACCAGACTTAACGTAAGATGACTCACCTTCCCCCGCGCGGCACGCGATGCCGCGAATTACTTGACATTAAGTATTGCGTGCGAGCCGCACCGGAACTGCTTTGCGTTTTGGGTTCGTTGTCCCTTCAAAGCGCTAGTTCTACTGTCAGAAAGTAAAACGACACTTCCGGCAATTGTCCGCCGTCGTGTCTCGTCACGAAAAGTGAAATCTCGATCAACAAAGGCCAGAGTGAATCGACAACTGATATTTAGAAATTGCACAACAATAGCAGTAGCCGCCGTGGCCCTGACATTACTTGGGATGAAATCCTCGACCACATCGCAGCCCGAGACAAAGCCGGCGACAACCTACGCATCAGTCCTCGACATGGAACCAATCCCCCGCACCCCGCAGCGTCTGGCGCGCGGCCAATATCTGGTAGAAGGTCTGCTGCAGTGCCCAGCGTGCCATTCCGAAAGTGATCTTTCCAAGCGTCCATTCGAAATCTCTCCCGGCAAGAAGCTCGGAGGCTTCGTCTTCCCCAACGTAGAACTCGACTTGCCCAAGCCCAACCGAGTCGTCGCCCCAAACATTTCACCCGATCTCGAATTCGGCGCCGGTACCTGGAAGGACGCTGATTTTGTGCGCGTCCTACGCCAAGGGATCGGGCACGATGGCCGCACCCTCTTTCCCTTGATGCCCTATTCCTACTTTCGCAACCTCTCCGATGAAGACCTCGCCTCCGTGATCGTCTATGTGAGGTCGGTTCCACCCGTCCACATCAAGCGTCCGAAGACACGCCTGACCGAGGAACTCAAAAAAACATTCCAGTCCTTGCCGCCGCTCGCCCATGTTGCCGAACCCGACCGTTCCGACCGAATAAAGTACGGCGAATACCTGGTCAACGCAGGACACTGCGACGCTTGCCACACGCCCACCGACGAAAAAGGCAACCCCTATCCCGGAATGTATCTTGGCGGCGGCGCGCCCCTGGTCGGGAACTGGGAGGGCGGAAAGAAACTCAAAACCGTCAACGCCCTCAACCTCACACCGGATCCCTCTGGCATCTCCTATTTCAGCGAAACCATGTTTATCGACGTCATCCGCAATGGAGGCTTCAACGCCCGCCCACTCTCCAACATCATGCCCTGGGCGTTCTTTCGCAACCTCACCGATGATGATCTGAAAGCCATCTTTGCCTACCTCCGCACCCTGAAGCCGGTCTGCCATCACGTCGATAACACCGAGCCTCCTACCTACTGCAAGCAGTGCCGCACAAAACACGGCCTCGGCGCGACAAATTAGTTGGCCCGCATTAAAACAGCTGCAAAATCGATAGTGCTAAGTCCTGTCCTCTCCGGCTACAACCAGTAGCCACTGTAAGTCTTGACAGTTGCCCGCTTCGCCATGACGCCTCTAACCTACCCTCCTTCACGATTCCTAATCTCAGCTAAAGAGAGGGACTGCCCGTGTCTCGCTTCCACTTACCATCTCCTAACCTGTTCTATACCCTGCTAGCTCTCGCCTTGCTGGCCCCGGCGTGCGCCGCTCAGTTCAAAGTGACCGACAATTTCAACCGTCCCGATGGCCCTGTCGGTCTGGGATGGTCAACCTTTGGCAATGGAGCACAAATTAGCGGAGACCAACTCAAAACCTTTGGCAAAGTCGACTTCGGCGGCGGGATACAACGCAATCTCGACGTTTCCTTTCCCCTGCGATTCTCCTTCGACTTCAGCACCACTTCTCCTTCTAACGGAGGCTGGGTGATCGGGTTTAATGCTGCTGGTGCGGGGTTTGACCCTGACAACGACACATCTGAAGTCGTACTCTACCAATCTTCAGGATCTCGGCAGCTATGTGTTGAGTTTCAAACGTCGAGCGGGCCAGTTACTCAGTGCGCCAGTCTAGCCGATGGGCAGCGTGACTATACTGCAAAGGCAATGGTGACAGGCCGCCTGAACTCAGACTTCTCAGCGACAGTCACGATCACCTACAACGACAGCCTTCAGCCCGGAGAGGTCACCATCCGCTCGCCCGCACCAACAGGAGCGAAGCAGACCGCGCTGGGCAGCGTCTTCTTTTTCGGCAGCATAAACGCAATTTATGCGCCTGACTACTTCGACAACTTTACCCTCGTTCTAATGTAAATGTAGAAGAAGACTTCGATCATGTTTCTCGCCAATCCAGGCCCGTCATGTAGGGCCTGTGCAAAGCTTTGCATTGTGTCTATTGGCGATCGCGCACATCGAAATGTGCGGTTAGGTATTGACCGGGCACTGGTCTTTCTTATAACATTCCCCGCGCCTCGCCAAGGAGCAGGTTCCGCTCGTTGAGCCGTAATTCCCCCCTTGAGGCGAAACTCCCAAAGGAGGTTCTGTGTGACTGCTATCCGTGTTCCCCTGACGCTAGCCGTGTTTTCCGTGCTGCTGTTGATTGCCGCTCGTCCAGCGCACGCTCAAACCGAAATCGTGATGCACAGCTTCTGTTCTCAGCCGAACTGTGCTGACGGTGAGAACCCGTCATCTAGCCTCGCGCAGGACAGCGCAGGCAACTTCTACGGGACCACCCAACTGGGTGGCGCTAACATGCGCGGCACTGTCTTTGAGCTTTCTCCCAACGGGATCGGCGGCTACAACGAGACTGTCTTATACAGCTTTTGTTCGCTGGTGAACTGCTCCGATGGTAATGAGCCGACTTCTAACCTGATCTTTGACGGCGCCGGGAATCTCTACGGCACAGCCTGCTCCGGCGGCGCTAACGGACAAGCCGTCGCCTCAGCCTGCGGCGATGGTGCTAACGGATACGGCGTCGTCTTCGAACTAAGCCCCGAGCCGGGCTCTGGTTGCCCAAGCGGCAGCAACCGCGGTAATGGCTGGTGCGAAACCGTTCTGCACAGCTTCATGTCATCCCCCGAGGGTTCCTCTCCATTCTCCGGGCTCACCTGGGACGAGTCCGGCAACCTCTATGGCACAACTTATGCCGGAGGCGCCGGGATGGGAACGGTTTACCAGTTGTCCCCGAACGCCGGTGGCGGCTGGAGTGAGTCTATGCTCTACAGCTTTTGCGCTCAGCCGAACTGCGCTGACGGCGCCTACCCCGGCGGGCAGGTGCAAGCCGCTAATGGAACCCTCTACGCGACCACCGAAAGTGGCGGCGCTTACGGCGCTGGCACTGTGGTCGGACTGACTCCCCAACCCGCTGGCGGGTGCCCAACGGGCAACTTTACCGGTAATGGTTGGTGCGAGGCCATCCTTCACACCTTCGCCGGACACCCTAAGGACGGCAACTACCCTTCTGGCACTCCGGTGCTCGATAGCGCCGGAAACATCTATGGCACCACCGTTTATGGCGGCGGAGGAAATTGCGACGCTGACCTCGGCTGCGGCACGGTTTGGAAGATGACTCTTTCCCATGGAGCATACACGGAGAAGATTCTTATTAACTTCCATTCCGGACCCATCATCGTGGGATGCTGCTTCTCGCTCCGACTGCCCGACAACCCCTGGGCCGGGCTGGTGCTCGACTCATCCGGAGACATCTATGGCATGACAGCCTACGGCGGCAGTTCCACCTACTGCATAGAAAAAGGGGCGGAGGCCAATCTGGAAGGTTGTGGCGCGCTCTTCGAACTCACAAAGCGCCTCAACAGAACCGACTACCTGGTGAATGAGTTCCTTTGGATTTTCAGTTTGGCGGATGGCGCTCATCCCGTCAGCAGCCTGATCATGAACGGCGGCAATCTCTACGGAACCACCTCCAACGGTGGCGTCGGCGAATATTGCCAGTCTCAGGAAGGCTGCGGAGTTGCCTTCGAGTTCACTCCGTAGCTTCGCAAGGTTACGAAGAACAACCGCCACATTTTTCCAGGAGATGAGGAGAGGGATATGCGAGGCGTTCCGTCGTTGGTTACATTTTCAGTTGTATTTTCCACCCTGCTGCTGGTCGCTCTGCCACTAGCGCACGCTCAACCCGAGACCGTCCTCTACAACTTTTGCTCCCAGCCGAACTGTGTAGACGGTGAGAACCCCGTGGCGAGCCTCACGCCCGATGGCGCAGGCAATTTCTACGGAACCACCCAACTGGGCGGCGCGAACATGTATGGCACTGTCTATGAGCTTTCTCCCAACGGCGCCGGCGGCTACAACGAAAGTGTCTTGTACAGCTTTTGTTCCCTGCTGTACTGCACAGACGGGTCGTCTCCCGACTCCAATGTCACCTTCGACGGCCACGGCAATCTCTACGGCACCACTTACTACGGCGGATCTTTCGCATTTGGCGCTTATTCCGGATATGGCCTCGTGTTTGAGCTCAGCCCCGCGCCCGGCGGTGGTTGCCCAGGCGGCAGCAACAGCGGCCATGGCTGGTGCGAAACCGTCCTTTACAGCTTCATGTCAACCCCCGACGGTGCTTTCCCATTCGCTGGTCTCACTTTGGACGCGACCGGCAACCTCTACGGCACAACTTTTGGCGGAGGCACCGGAGCCGGAACGGTTTACGAGTTGTCCCCGAACGGCAGGGGCGGCTGGAATGAGCAGGTTATCTACGATCGCGGCGGCTATCCTGGGTTAACTATGGATGGCTCCGGCAACCTTTACGGCGCCGACGACCTGAAAGCTGGCCATGTTTTCAAGTTGTCACCAAACGGAAGCGGAGGCTGGAATGCAACCATTCTTCACTCCTTCGCAGGCGGCCCAAACGACGGGGCTGATCCTGAAGGAACTCCAGTGCTCGACAGCGCCGGAAATATCTATGGCACCACCGTTATTGGCGGCGTTAACAAAGGTCTGGGAACGGTTTGGAAGTTGACTCCTTCAGCCGGAGCCTATACCGAGGAGATTCTTCGTTCCTCCATTTGGAACGATGGCGCCAATCCTAAAGCAGCGATCGTGCTCGACTCCTCCGGGAATATCTACGCCACGACAACATTCGGTGTTTTGAAGCCTCCCACGCGGGAAGACTCGCCGTGCTACGACGGATGCGGCAGTGTCTTCGAGCTGGCGGTCAACGGTTCCGGCTACGATTGGATGCTTCTCTGGCCTTTCAATTTCACCAACGGCGGTAACCCGACTGACACCTTGATTTTCGACCGCGGCAATCTTTACGGAACCACCTACGGTGGTGGAACATCCAGCTACTGTCCCGGCGCCGGTGGTTGCGGCGTGGCCTTAGAACTGAATCCATTGGCTCGAGCGACAACGATCGCTATCAGTTCTTCACCGAATCCATCCACTGTCGGACAAGCGGTGACCTTTACCGCCGTAGTCACTCCCAAGCCCCCAGATGGAGAAACGGTGACCTTTCAGCATGGCACGACCGTACTCGGAACCGGGATATTGAGTGGCGGCTCTGCGCCCTTCACCACCTCGACCTTGCGCGTGGGCACTCCACATATCAAGGCAGTGTACGGCGGTGACCAGATCCTCAGCGGTAGCACCTCGCCTGTAGTAATTCAGGTGGTGCAGCAGTAACCGCCAAGACTTACTTCAGAATAGCCGCCCAGCGTCGGCCGGCTTTTCTTGTACGTCACGCAAAAGGAGGAACGCGTTAACCGTACGTAAGGTCAGTGCTCTGTCCGACTTCGATGATATAGCCGTCAGGATCGCGGATGTAGCAACGTATCTCGCCGTACTTGGGTATCGGTGGCGTGATGAACTCCGCCCCTCGACTTTTCCATAATTGATAGCACGCTTGAATATCCGCAACCCGGAAATTCATAAAGCTGTTGATGTGATTCGGGTCGGGAACGCTGAGCGTTACCGTCGGCTTATCCGGAGTCGGCCCGCCTCCAACGTTCAGAATCATCCAGATATTCGCCAACTGAAGGTATGGAGGCGCGTTGCCGTCACCCATGGTCAGAATGCGAGCGCCGAAGACCTTTTCGTAGTAGCGAGCCGATCGCTCAAGGTCGGCGACGGTGAGAAAACACGCGACGCTGATCCCCTCTTTCGGGGGCATCTCATAACTCTTCTGTTCGATTTGTACGCTGCTCATTGCCGCCTCCAATTCCGATAACCAGCACTCATCCGCTGATTCTATTTCTTTCGTATTCATACCTGCCACCGATTAACCCCGACAAGAGAAGAGAAAACAATTGGACCAAGGTATCGGGGACTAGCCGGGTGCCCCATTTCTCGCGTCCTTTGCGAGAAGTGGGGCTTTTCGCCGACACCATCCACCCCTCAGCCAGCGCTCCATCGAATTTTCTCCTCCCACCAAGTCCAGTCGTTGATCCGAACTAATCCCGCCTCTCCGTAAGCATAGAATCGGTAGCTACTACAGCCATCCTCCGGACTAGCCGGGTGCCCCATTTCTCGCGTCCTTTGCGAGAAGTGGGGCTTTTCGCCGACACCAACCAACCCTCAGCCAGCGCTCCATCGAATTTTCTCCTCCCCCAAGTCCAGTCGTTGATCCGAACTAATCCTGCTTCTCCGTATGCATAGGATCGGTAGCTGCTCCACCGCCAATCCTCCGGGCTTGCCACCAGTCCGCGCACCACCGGATTGCGATGCATGTACTTCAGTTTCTCAATCTCTTTCTGGTGGCCCCACAGATTGAAATCATAGAAGCGACTCTGCCAGAACCGGCCAGAGAATTCGCCCGCAATGGCCAGCCGCCGGGAGACGCTCAGCTTCACAGCCTGAATTATCTTCGAGGGATCGCCTATCAAAGGTTCGGAAATCAATAGATGTACGTGTTCGGGCATGACCACGTATCCGATCACGGCGTAGCGATAGCGAACGCGCATCAGTTCGAGGGCAGTAAGTACCAGGTCGCGTCGCGCGGGGCTGCCTAGCAGTGGGCTGCGTCGATAGCAGCTCCAGGTGATGAAATGGAGGCTTCCGGTGCCGTAATAACGCTTCAAGCCCCAAGGCATGAATAAAATCCTACGCATCAATGCAAGGTCATGTCTGTGACGGATGAACATTGCTACGAGATCGGACTCATCATGAGTTCAAATCAAAAGCCCTTAAATAAATAGGCCGGGTGCCCCATTTCTCGCGCTCTTTGCGAGAAGTGGGGATACTTCGCGAATGGTAGATGTGCGCCACCTGGCACCTTTTCAACCAGGGACAACCCTCCACCCTGCGCCAGGAAGCATTCGCATCACCGGTCGACACGGCCGGGTGCCCCATTTCTCGCCGGGTGCCCCATTTCTCGCGTCCTTTGCGAGAAGTGGGGTTTTTCGCTGGCGTATGCTGAGGTTGAGGTGGTCCGTCCTGCGCTTCTCGCGAAGGGTTCAAGCTATGTTTGCGGGCCTGTTTGTTTATTACTCCACACGGCCGGGTGCCCCATTTCTCGCGTCCTTTGCGAGAAGTGGGGATACTTCGCGAACACGAGATGTGGGCCACCCGGCGCCTTTTCAACCAGAATATCCGGGGACGAGAATAACCCCAAATCTCCTCGCGGTCCTCTTATGCCGCTGAAACCGACTCCTTCCTCCGATTGAGTGCCGGTAGAAGAAGTTTCAGAAGCGCTTGATCAGAGAACGGGTTCTGACCCGAGATCAACTCGCGATCTTGCAGGGCGTAGCTCGTCCATGGAGCGAGCACACTTACTTCACCGCCCGCCGTACGCAAGGCGAAGTCCGGATAAAACAGCACCTTGCCACCTATCTCAAGCGGTTCCCGCTGCTGCTCTTCCGCCGTCGAAAAGATAGTCATCTTATATCCAGCGTAGATCCAACCCTTAGCCTTTGCCCGCGCTCCAGCGGCATCGCCCGCCGCCAGCGCGGCGACCACCTCCGTCGAATTCGGAAGAGCCGACAGTAGTGAAATCGGGCCATGGCAGAGCACTGCCGTAGGCTTGGATGTTTTATGAAAGTGTCTCATCACAGTACCAGCGTCGGGATCATCGAGAAGATCCATCATCGGCCCGTGGCCGCCGGGGACGAAAACAGCGTCATATTGATCCAGGCCCGATGCGACGACATCCGCGATGCGCTTTGGATCTCTGAGCCCAGCTAGGCCGTCGCGGAATAGCATATAGTCCTGGAGCCTGGCCGCGTCCCCGCCGAAGAAATCGGCGACCTCTGAATGCACATCCACTTGGGGCGCGTTGCCTTTGGGGTTGGCGAAAGTGATTTCGTAGCCCTCCTGCATGAGGGCGCGGACCGGAACCGTCAGCTCGTTGAGATAGTAGCCAGCGCCCTTATAAACCTTGCCATCTTTCAAGGGCAACCCGCGACCGCTCGAGACTAGCACCAGGACTTTTCCTTTTGTTGTCATTTTGCTTCTCCTTTTCGAAATCGAAGTTTGAAATGTAGCTTATGCCCCCGGGAATCCAAACATCAACCACGACTGATTGGCTACCCAATGCGGGTATAGCTCCGTCATCTGATCGAACAGCTCCCGGTCGGACGCCGCGGTTTTCTGCAGCCGATCGAAGTCCTGCAGGTAACGCTTGGTGTCTTGAATGGTCGAGGGAGAGTCGGGCGCGCCCGGCTTCTTATGACCGGCAACAATCATCCTCGGATTGAGCGCCGCTAATCGGTCCAGCGCCGCGATCCAATTTTTTCGGCTCTCAGGGGTGGTGTCGCCGACGTACATCGTTTTTCCCGGGGCCGTAAAAACGTTCACACTAAGTTTGTTCGACTCAGGCGTGTTCGACGCGACCGGCGCGGTCGCGCGCGTGGTCTCTTTCAGTCCATCTGTGCCGTCCATTCGGTACTCCTTCCGAAGTCAGAGCAAGTCACTGTTCAAAGCGAAATTAGCGGAAGCGCGACGATGAATCCAATGGACGAACGCATCACTTCGCATCGAACCGGAGAAACTCGACGGGATCTCCATTCTCACTCGTCACCCGCTCTTGCTTTTCCTGCCCTTTGCTTTTCCTGCCCCTTTCTTTTCCTGCCCATGCCTTTCCTACGCCTTCAAATACCAGGGCACATTCACAATATTAATCCGCTCATCCCCGCGCAGCAGCAGCTGCGCCGTCAACAGCTGCCCTCTCTGATTGTGCAGAAAATAGTGATACCAATGCCGCTCCACCATCGAAGCAATCACCACCGCCACCGTCCGCGCCGGATTCTCCTTCTCCACCTTCAACACATAATCCACTATCGGATGCACCACCAGCCGATACGGCGACTCCAACGTCACCAGCTTCGGCACCCGCTGCCCCGCCGGAGGCTTCTCCGACCACGGCGCCTTGTCATCGTCCGCATCGCACGTCACATGCACCGCCTCCACATCCGGAGACAGCGTCAGCGCAAACTGCAACGCCTTCTCCGTCGCCGCATTCCACCGGTCCACCGGCACTAGCACAATCGGAGGCGCCGCATTCTCCGCCGTCAACTCCACTCCACCCTTCAGCGCCACCTCTTCATTCGCCTCCTCATAATGACGCTTAATCCTGCCCATGAAAATCAGCAACGCCGGCAACAACAGCACCACCACCCACGCCCCCTCCAAAAATTTCGCTGCCAGAATCACCATCACCGTCAGCCCCGTGGCCAGCGCTCCAAATCCGTTCACCACCATCGCCCCGCAAAATCCCTTCGTCTTCCGCCAATGTCCCACCATCCCCGCCTGCGACAGCGTGAACGCCATAAACGCTCCCACCGCAAACAGCGGAATCAACCGGTCCGTCACCCCGCCAAATAAAATCAGCAGCAGCGCCGCCAATATCGCCAGCCCCCATATCCCCTGCGAAAACACCAGCCGCCGTCCTCGCGTCGTCAGCGAATGCGGCAAATAATCGTCCCGCGCAATCATCCGGCACAGCCGCGGAAAATCCGCAAACGATGTGTTCGCCGACAAACACAACACCACCAGCACCGAGAACATCGTTACATCGTAAAAAATCCCTTTCCCCGCGACCGCCGCCGTCAGCAACGACAACACGCTCTGATACCCCGGAGCTCCCGGGTCCGTAGCTACAATTCCGTAGTAACGTACCAGTACGGCAATTCCCCCCAGCAGCACAATCAGGATCGCAATAATCGCCGTCAAAGTAACTCGCGCCCCATCCACCACCGGCTTCCGAAACGCCTGCACTCCATTGCTCACCGCCTCCACGCCAGTCAGCGCCGTGCATCCCGAGGCAAACGCCTTCACCAGAATCCACGCTCCCACCATCTCGACCGTCCCGGAAGGCGCGACCGGCGACGCCAAAGAAGCCACTGCCGCCGGATGCCCTCCCGAAACAATCACCTTATAAAATCCCACCAGAATCACGATCGCCAGTGTCCCCACAAAAAAATATGTAGGTGCCACAAACGCCGTCCCCGCCTCCTTGATCCCGCGAAGATTCACCACCGTCAATATCACCAGCACCAATAAGCAAAGCCCCAAAGTGTGCGGCAACAACGATGGCACCGCCGAAACCAGCGCCCCAATCCCCGCCGAAATTCCCACCGCCACATTCAGCAGGTAATCGATCATCAACGCCGCGCCCGCCACCAGCCCCGCGCCTTCGCCCAGATTCTCCTTAGCAACCGTGTACGATCCCCCGCCATTCGGATAAGCTGCAATCGTCTGCCGGTAACTGAAATAAACAATGATCAGCAACCCAATAATCGCGAAAGTAAGCGGCACAATATACTTCACGCCCAGCAATCCCAAAGGCAGCAAAATCGTCAGCGCCGCCTCCGGCCCGTACGCCGCCGAGCTCAAAGCATCGAGCCCAAACGTAGGAATCCCCTGCAACGGACTAATCCGCTCCCCCTCATCCTCCGAAGAAGCCAGCGGCCGCCCAAACAACGCATTCACAAGTCCCATATCGCCTCACAAATCTTCAGTCCAGCGACAATACCAAAACTCAACCCCTCAAAGTATCAGTTAGTGAATCGCCCTCGTCGCCGCCCACCAAATTTCATCTGTCATTTATTTTTGAGTGCGAGATCCCCCGCCACACTCGCGTAGGGGCAGAGCCTGCCCTGAGCTTGTCGAAGGGTGCCCTCACCTGCCCAGCGAGCGAAGCCCGCAAGCTCTTACTTCCGCGTGACGTCTATCCCCCTGCGGGATAATGCGCCCAAAATACATACTCCACCCGATGTCTCCAGTCCGCCCGCTCCTCTTATATAGAGACAGTGAAAATAATTATGGAGATTGCCCTCAGCCAACTCAATCAAACGCGGCGATTCTTTGTCGCCGCCGGCCTACCAAAATAAGCACCACCGCCACTTCGTCCGGACGGCCGCTGATCGTAAGAAATTAAGTTGGAAATCAAACCACAACAATAACCAGATAACTAATCAAAGGAGAACTCACCATGGCGGGAAAAAATACAGCAGTGTTCGGACTCTACTCCACTTACTCCAGCGTCGAAGCAGCCGTCGATGCCTTCCAGGCAGCCGGCTTTCGCAACACCGACATCTCCGTGCTTTTCCCTGAAAATGTAGGCACCAAAGATTTCGCCGTCAAGAAAGGCACCAAGGCCCCCGAAGGCACCGCCACCGGCGTCACCACCGGAGCCGTAGTAGGCGGCGGCCTAGGTTGGCTGGCCGGCATCGGCGCCCTGGCCATTCCCGGCCTCGGTCCCTTCATCGCCGCCGGTCCCATCATGGCCGCTCTAGCCGGAGTGGGCGTAGGTGGCGCCATCGGCGGCATCGCCGGAGCCCTGATCGGCATGGGCATCCCCGAGTACGAAGCCAAGCGCTACGAAGGCCGCATCAAAGAAGGCGGCATCCTCCTAAGCGTTCACTCCGATAGCTCCGACTGGACCAAGCGAGCCAAAATAATTCTCGAGCAAACCGGAGCCCAGGACATAGCCAGCACCGGAGAATCCAAAGCCGACTTCTCCAAATCCGACCGCCCCATGCCCAAAGCCAGCTAACGCCCGCGTCTGAAAATACCAGGCGCAAAGAGTAGGAAGCGGGTGCCCCACCCTTAACGTCGCGTTCTATGCGACGTTAGGGTGGGGGTTTTGATCTCCCGGGCTCTCCGCCAAACTCGCGTAGAGGCAGAGCCTGCCTGAGCTTGTCAAAGGGCGCCCCCACCTGCCCAGCCGAGCGTAAGCTCGGCCCCACTAAGCCTCAGCCCGCGAAATCAAAGGAAGAACCAACAGAGTAAAAAGTGGGACAGCCCCCTAGCCCGCCAAGAAAAATGTGGCTCTAGCACCAGGTTTTTGGTCAGCGCAGCGGTTCACCGCTGCGATAAAAGACCAAATCCTCGATGTGGCGTTCCTGACCGCGATACATACATTAGAAGTGGGTGCCCCACCCTATCCGCGCACTTTGCGGAAGGGTGGGCGCAGGCGCCATAATCTCAACGCGGTTCTGCAGACAGAACCAAAAGAGTAACAAGTGGAACAACTAACTCGTCAGACTGGGAAGAAATTATTCAACCAGCAGGTTTCGCATCGACGAGTGGTGAGAGATTCAAGATTTCCGATCTCATCCTGAGCGGAGCCCGAGCCAAGAGCGAAGCGAATGGCCCGGCGCAATCGAAGAGCCTGCCCTGAGCGAAGCCGAAGGGACCCCTACTCCATCCATCCACTCCAAGGAATCCGCAAGAATCAAATCGCGAAGGCCATTTTTCCCAATTAGGACGTCCGTCCTCACACCCAACCCCCTGCCGCTCCTGCCTTTGCCGACTCTAGCCTTTCCTGGTCTTTGCCTTTCCTGGTCTTTGCCTTTCCTGTCCTCTGCATTTCCCCCCGCGACCTACCCCTTCCCCTTAAGCATCCCCACCACCCGATCAAAATCCTCTAGCGTCGCATACTCAATCGAAATCTTCCCTCTACCTCTACGGTCAGCAATCCGCACCCGCATCCCCAAAACTTCCTCAAGCGACCTCTGCGCCGCCTTCACATTCGGATCCACCCACCGCGCCCCGCCCGACTTGTGCACCGACCCCGGCCTCGGCAACCCGCTCCCCACCACCAACTCCTCAAGTTTCCCCACCGACAGCTTCTCTTCCATCACCTTCTCCGCCAGTTTCCAGATCTCCGCATCGTCCCGCAGTTGCAACAGCACGCGCGCGTGGCTATACGAAAGCTTCCCCGTCTGCAGCGCTCCAATCACGCTGTGCGGCAGGTTCAGCAGCCGCATGTAATTCGTCACCGTCTCTCGCGAGATCCCAGCCCGCGCGGAAATCTCCTCCTGCGTCATCTTGAATTGCGTGCTCAAGGTCGCGAACGCCTCCGCTTGCTCTATGCAGTTCAGATCCTGCCGCTGCAGGTTCTCAACCAGCGTCATCTCCGCCGCTTGTTGCTCCGACACCCGCCTCACAAACGCCGGGATCGTCGCCATCTCCGCCAGGATCGAAGCCCGCAACCGCCGCTCGCCCAGAATCAGTACGAACTTTCCCTCCGCCCCCGGACGCACCACAATCGGCTGCAACACTCCCTGCGCCTTGATCGATCTGCTCAGTTCCTCCAACGCCTCTTTCTTAAATTCGTACCGCGTCTGATAAGGATTCCGCTCAATCAAATCAATCGCCAATAACTGCACGCCCATGTCAGCACTCTGCCCCGAAGCCGCCGCCTGTATCTGCGCCACCGTTCCAGCAACCGCACCCGCGGGAGGTTCGACGACTGCCTGAGAACCAGCACTCGCAGCCTCAGAACTGACGACTGACAGCTGAGAACTGTTCTCCGCGGGTGCCCCATCCTTCCGCGCACTTTGCGGAAGGGTGGGCGGAGCAATCACAACCCGCGGCCCAGGCAAAAGCGATTCCAACCCTCGCCCCAAAGCCCGCCGCTTCTCCGCCACCTTCTCCGAATTCTTCGAATCAGCCGCCACATTCGCCATAGTGATCATCACTCCCCTCGTAAAACTGTCATCCTGAGCGAAGCCACATCATCCGCAAAGCGGATGCCGTGGCGCAGTCGAAGGACCCCTACCTCCGCCATAATTTCTGCGGCGGCCGCATTCTCGCTGAATTAAAAGTGGGTGCCCCATCCTTCCGCGCACTTTGCGGAAGGGCGGGAACTGTCGGCCACGACCGGAACACCCGTCCAAGCCTATAGTTTATATCGATGTACATAAATATTTAGCATCATCAATCTAAGCGGCTCCCTGAGCTGCCCCCGCCTGTCGATCCAAAATCTCTTTAGCCAGCCGTATATAACTCTCCGCCCCCCTCGACCGAACGTCATACACCAGCGCCGGCAGCCCATGACTGGGAGCCTCCGCCAGCCGTATGTTCCGCGGGATCGTAGTGGTGCACAACTTATCCCCAAAATATTTTTTCAACTCCTCCGCCACCTGCTGAGCTAGATTAGTCCGCTCATCAAACATAGTCAGCACCACGCCTTCGATGGCCAGTCCAGGATTCAACTCGACCCGTATCCTCTCTATAGTATCGAGCAGCTCCGACACTCCCTCCAAAGCAAAGTACTCCGCCTGCATAGGGATCAAAACTCCATCCGCCGCCACCAGCGAATTCAAAGTCAGAAGGTCCAATGCCGGAGGACAATCCAGCACGAGGAACTGAAATCGATCAAGCAACGGAGCGAGCGCATCGCGCAGACGGTACTCCCTCCGCTCCGCCGAGACCAGCTCGAGGTTCGCCCCGATAAGGTTCTTATGGGAAGGGATCAGCCAAAGTTGCTCGAGCTCGGTAAGCTGAAGCGCCTCCTCAGCCGAAGCCGCCCCCATCAAAACATCGTAGATGCTGATCCGTTCCGGATCCTTCACCAACCCAAGACCACTGGTAGAGTTGGACTGCGGATCGCAGTCAACCAGCAACGTATTGACTTCGGCGGCGGCTAAAGATGCTGCAAGGTTGATGGCAGTCGTAGTCTTCCCAACGCCACCCTTCTGGTTGGCAACAGCAATGACACGTCCCATGATTGTTTCTTTCTGTCTATTGCGCGCCAGAATATTAGAAAGATCCGGCGAAAGCAATGCCGGATTATGATGCAAGTCGATGAATGTTCCATGTGGAACACTACTTCTTGATCAGTAACCCCCGGTAGGTGGCCACCAATACGTTCCATATGGAACATACAAGAGCACTAGCTTTGCTTCAGGACGGGAAGAATGTTCCACGTGGAACATTTTCGCTTCATGTTCGCCTAGTTCATGGTGCGACCTGCGTTGCGCCTCAAGGTGCATTACCCGTTTATCCGCCACTTATAATGTCATTATTGCGCTACAATTGGCCTCGTTTTCCACTTCTATGTTTGTGCAATGGCAATTTATCCACTAATTCGCTCGTCCGATAATTAGCACTCTGGTATTTGAGCTGGGTATGGGGATCGGTGATTGCCAATTCATGGAGGTTTGAATGGTTAGGGAGCGGAGTTGAGACGTTCCTATGAGAAGGGCTAGAGTGGCTTTTGCGGCCAGGAAACTGACGGACTGGGGGAGGACGGCTTCGAAATGTTCGACTGCTCTTAGGGTTACTACTTCGGCTTGGGGGTGGTCGGGGCGTGCCAGGAGGGCTTCGGTTCGTTCGGCCATTATATTGACGTTAGTGAATGTAAGGGCTCGGGATGCCTCTTTAAGGAAGGCGGATTTTTTGTGGTTGGATTCGATCAGGGTGAGGTGGATCTCAGGGGCCCAGATTTTTAGGGGTAGAGCGGGGAATCCGGCTCCGGAGCCTATATCCAGGACCTTACAGTACCTAGTAGCCGGTACCCAGTACCCAGTTGAACCGCTTAGATCTCGGGTGTCCTTTACGCTCTCGGGCGGGCTTGCTTTTTCTATAGCGCGCGTTGCTTGATTGGTCGAGTAGGGGTCCTTCGACTCCGCCGTGGCATCGGCTTCGCGCATGCCCTGGCTCCGCTCAGGATGACATTGATTTCGGGAGATTGGCCGGGCCGGAATGTCGGCGGAGTTGGCTTCAGCGGACAGGAGTGTCCGCTCCACATTTGGAAATACGTGGCGGGCCAGGAATAGGGATTCGCCGAAGTGGCGGGTTACTATTTCTTCTTCGGTGCGGATGGCGGTCAGGTTGATGCGGGCGTTCCAGCGTTGCAATAGATCGATGTATATCGATATTTGATTTAGCTGCTGTTCGGAGAGCGGATGGATTAGGAAGGGTTCTAGTAGGGCGGAGATGCGGGCGGTTTGCATGGAGGGCGGTCGTTTGTCGTTCGCATGATTTTAGCGGAGCGTGGGGTTAAGGCGAATTCGAGATTTTGGGGGACCGAGCTGGCGCTCGGCTGGGCAGGTGAGGGCACCTGCCCCTACGCGAGGCAGGTTGTGTCGGCGTTAGCGGACAGGAGTTTCCGCTCCACACGAGCTAGAATTGGTGGCGTGGATGGTTGTCCGCATCACATATGGATTGGAGGGAGATATGACTTTGGCTGGCTTACGGCTTTGGTTGGTTGGTTCTTTGATTTGTTCTGCGGGTGCTGTTGCCTGGGCGGGGGATGCGGCTTCTTCTGCGGCGGCTCCAGTTTTGGTGGAGTTGTTTACTTCGGAGGGGTGTTCTAGTTGTCCTCCGGCGGATTCGCTGTTGGGAAAGCTGGATGGGTTGCAGCCGGTGGCAGGGGCGCAGGCGATTGTGCTTAGCGAGCACGTGGATTATTGGAATCACGATGGGTGGAAGGATGCTTATTCGTCGAGTTTCTATACCGACCGGCAGAAGGGTTATGTGCAGCGGCTGGGCACGAAGGAGGCTTATACGCCGCAGATGGTGGTGGATGGAGTGGCGGAGTTGAATGGGAGCGACGGTCGGGCGGTATTGGCGGCGGTGGAGAAGGCGCGCGGGGATGTGAAGGTTCCGGTGCAGATTTCGGGGGTGGGGCTGGATGGGCGGACGCTGAAGTTGCATTTGGCGGTGGATGGGCTGCCGGAGAATTTGAAGGCGAAGAAGGCGGATGTCATGGTGGCGGTAGCGCTGAATCGGGCGTCGTCGCATGTGTTGGCGGGGGAGAACAAGGGTAAGGACATACAGCATGTGGCGGTGGCGGAGAGTATTACAAAGGTGGGGCGGGTGGAGCGAGGGAAGAAGTTTGATGGCGATGTAACGGTGAAGCTGAAGGGGACGGAGGGGTTGGGGGATTTGCGGGTGATTGCTTTTGTGCAGACGGGAGATGGTGGGGCGGTGGTGGGGGCGGCTTTGGCGGGGAAGTAGGGGCGGGAAAGACAAGGGCGGGAAAAGCGAGGGAAAAGCTGGAGCGGGAAAGGCTACGAGCAGGTGCTTCGCTCTGGATGACAAGTTTTTGGTTGTTCGGCTCGCATCGGAGGATAGGGGTCCTTCGACTTTGCGGAACGATCGCTTCGCGAATCGTTCTGCTGCGCTCAGGATGACAAGTCAGAAATATTCGCGAGGAATAAATGAGTTAAGGGGGAATAAATAAGTTTAAGAATGAGAGTGACGAGTAAACCGTTGGCGGGTTGGGCGCATCTTTATTGGCCGCAAGCGGGGATTGGCAGCACGGTTGAAGAGGCTGCGGAAGAAGGCGGATGACGGTGGCGTGCTCTCCGCGAGGGAGCGTCTTCTCACGAAGACAGGCGGCGTTGCTAAAGCGATGCCGTTGCAACGAAATTTGAATTTTTTCGCAGCCTCTTGAGCCGTGTTGTGGACGAATCGCACGGTGGGTTAAGTAGGGGTCCTTCGACTTCGCAGAACGCTCGCTTCGCGAATCGTTCTGCTTCGCTCAGGATGACATTTAAAGCAGTTTTCTTCTTGGCAAACGCTTCCTTTCCTGATTTCCTCTTTCGATGGACTTCTCTCGGTTTACTGCGCTCAGCTTTGATTGCTATGGGACTCTGATTGATTGGGAGGCCGGGATTTTGCCGGCGCTGCGGGCGGTGTTGCGGAATCATGGGATCAAGATGAGCGACCCGGCGATTCTTGAGTTGTATGGAGAGCTGGAAGCGGCGGCGGAGAGTGGGACTTATCAGAGTTATCGGAAGGTGCTCGAATCGGTGGTAAGGGGATTTGCAGCGCGGTTTGATTTTGCGGCCAGCACGGACGAGATTCGATCGCTGGGTGAGTCGGTTGGGGAGTGGCCGGCGTTTGCGGATACGGTGGCGGCGCTGCGCGCGTTGCAGGAGAGATATAAGTTGGTGGTGATTTCAAATATTGATGATGATCTATTTAAGGCGACGCGACGGCGGTTGGGAGTGGAGTTTGCGGAGGTGATTACGGCGCAGCAGGCTGGGAGCTATAAGCCTTCGCTGAATAATTTTCGAATGGCGTTGGAGAGGGTGGGGATTGGCGCGGAACAGTGGCTGCATGCGGGGCAGAGTGTATATCACGATGTAGTGCCGGCGCGAGCGCTGGGGATTTCTACGGTGTGGGTGAATCGGAGGTCGGCGCGTCCGGGGATTGGGGCGGTGCGGGCGGCGGAGGGGCGAGCGGATTTCGAGGTTGCGGATTTAGCTGGGTTGGCGGCGGCTGCCTTCAGCGGCTGAAGCTGCATTTCTCGCGGATGGATTAGCGTAGCGCTGAAGCGCCGCGCACCCAAAGCAGAGGCAGGTTGCGTTGGTCGGGAGGGTGAAGGTAGGGGTCCTTCGACTCCGCTGAACGATCGCTTCGCGAATCGTTCTGCTGCGCTCAGGATGACAGCGGAAAAAGGAGTTTGAAATCTTGCCGGTGACAACTGGAGTCGAGCTTTGCTCGGCTGGGCAGGCGAGGGCACCCTTCGACAAGCTCAGGGCAGGCTCTGCCCCTACGTGAGCCTCGCTTTGACGGCCGAGGGCGGCCGTCCCCGGCGCGAGTTGGGTTGTATCTGGCTAGGTGGCGATGGGGAGGGGGAGGATTTTTTTCTGGATGGCTACGGTTACTAGCTGGGCTTTGTTGTGGATATCCAGCTTGCGCATCAGGTTGAATTTGTGCGCTTCTACTGTTTTCAAGCTGACGCCAAGGACGGCGGCGGCTTGCTTTACGGTGTTGCCTTCGGCCAGCAGCTTCATTACTTCGCGCTCGCGGATGGTTAGGGAATTTCTGCGCATGGGAACGCGAGTTGTCAAGCGCGAGGTTGCGTCGTTGGTGCTGTTTGCGTTGATCTGAATCTTTTTTTGGACTTGAGGACTGAGGGAGCGGAGGCCGCGATGGACTTCACGGAGCGCTTCGAGTAACTGCGGGGCTGGAGTGTCTTTGAGCAGATAACCGCTGGCTCCGGAGCGGAGGGCTTGCTGAATATATTCCTGATCTTCATGCATGGTCAGGTAGACGATGCGCGTGGAGGCACAATGTTCGTCGACCAAGCGCCCGACTTCGAAAGACGACATGCCGGGCATGCTGATGTCGAGAAGCACGAGGTCGGGATGATGTTCGATGACCAGTTTGAGGGCCTCGGCGGCGTCGCGGGCTTCGCCGACTACTTCGAAGTCGGGAGCGTCCTGGAGCAGGCGGCGGACACCGTAGCGCAGCATTTCGTGATCGTCGGCGATCACGCAGCGAATGCGCGCGGTATTTTCGCCAGGGGCGTGAAACGGGCCTGGGGTGGTTGTCAACATAGACTCATTATCCTGCTTATTCTGACGAAATGGCGCGATGAGACGGAGCCCGAATTCGGCGGCCTGGAATACTGCGTTGAGGTATTGTACCGAGATTTTCGTGGTGTCGGTGCAAAATCTTTCACGGCCGAGACGCGGAGGGCGCCGAGGTTCTTTCGGAAAACCCAAAGCGCGGAAGCGGGCTTTGTGGTTGGGGTAGGGGTCCTTCGACTGCGCTCAGGATGACAAATCTTTATTAACAACAATATTCTTCACGACAATCAATCTAGGGCGCTGGCGAAATTTTCTTTTCATTTACAATGCGTGTTCAAACATGCTGCGCTACTTTACTTCCGGGGAATCGCATGGGGAGGCGCTGGTTGCGTTTCTTTCCGGGCTGCCGGCGGGGCTGGCGGTGGATCAGGAATTTGTCGATCGCGAATTGTGGCGGCGGCAGCAGGGATTTGGGCGCGGCGGGCGGATGAAGATTGAAACCGATCGCGCGCATTTTCTTTCTGGTGTACATCATGGAAAAACGATTGGGTCTCCGATCGCGGTGATGCTGGAGAATCGCGACTGGCAGAATTGGCAAGAGGCGCTGCCGGTCGGGACGGGGGATCCGGCAAAACACAAGCGGGTGGCTTCGCCGCGGCCGGGGCACGCGGATCTGGCGGGAGCGTTGAAGTACGATTTCACCGAGGCGCGATATGTGCTGGAGCGAGCTTCGGCGCGGGAATCGGCGGCTCGGGTAGCGATTGGGGCGCTGGCGAAATTGTTATTGCGCGAACTGGGCGTGGAAGTTTTGAGTCATGTGATTGCGGTGGGGGCGGTGTCGATTGCGGAGCGGGAGATTCCGTGGGAGCAGATTGAGCCGCTGGCGAAGAAAGATGAGGTGCTGCTGTCTTGCGCGGACGCCGATGCGGAGCAGCAGATGAAGGGCGAGGTTGATAAAGTTTTGCGCACGGGTGATTCGGTCGGCGGAGTTTTTGAGGTGGTGGCGCATGGCGTGCCTCCGGGGCTGGGGAGTTATGTGCAGTGGGATGAGCGGCTGGACGGGCTGTTGGCGGCGGCGGTGATGTCGTTGCAGGCGGTGAAGGCGGTGGAGATTGGGAGCGGAATTTTGGCGGCGGGTTCTCCGGGGTCTGCGGTGCATGATGAGATTGGGTATGAGAGCGAGGTGGGGTTCGCTGGATTTACGCGGACGCGGAATAATGCGGGCGGGTTGGAGGGCGGCGTTTCGAATGGGCAGGAGATTCGGGTGCGCGGGTATTTGAAACCGATTTCGACGTTGCGGCGTCCGCTGAAGTCGGTGGATTTTGAGACGCGGGAGCCGGTGAAGGCGGCTTATGAGCGGTCGGATGTGTGCGTGGTTCCGGCGGCGGGAGTGGCGGCGGAGGCGATGGTGGCGTTGACGCTGGCGAAGTGTGCACTGGAGAAGTTTGGCGGGGATTCGATGAAGGAGACTCGGCGGAATTTTTTGGGGTATTTGGAGCAGCTGCGGGCGTATTGAGCGGAGGCGCGAGCTCACGCATTGCGGCGGGCGCAAATGCACAGGTCCTTCGCTTTGCTCAGGATGACAAATTTAGATTGATTACAAATTCGGATTGATGGCGAAAGTTTTGTTGTGTGGGCACGCGGTGAAGCGGCGTGGGCTTTGTGGGTAGGGTAGGGTCCTTCGACTCCGCTACGCCATTCGCTTCGCTCTTGGCGAGGCTGCGCTCAGGATGACAAGACGTTAACTAAGAAGATGATTTATCCCATTGTGAAATTTGGCGATCCGGTGCTGGAGAAGCCTGCGGCTGAGGTTAGTGTGTTTGATGAGGAGCTGAAGAAGCTGCTGGAGGATATGTTTGAGTCGATGTATGCGGCTCGGGGAGTGGGGCTGGCGGCTCCGCAGATTGGGATTTCGCGGCGGATTGCGGTGGTGGATGTGACGTTTAAGGAGGATCCGGAGGCGAAGCTGGTGCTGATTAATCCGGTGATTGTTAAGAAGGAAGGGCGGCAGAGGAGCAGCGAGGGGTGTTTGAGTATTCCGGAATTTCGCGAGGATGTTACGCGGTCGAAGACGGTTACGGTGCGGGCGCAGGATGCGGATGGGAAGTTTTTTGAGCACACGGGGGAAGACTTGCTGGCGCGCGCTTTTTTGCATGAGACGGATCATTTGAATGGGAAGCTTTATATTTCGCATATCAGCGCGCTGAAGCGGGACTTGATTAAGAGGAAGATTAAGAAGATGGTGAAGGCGGGGGAATGGTAGGGCGGGAAGCAGGAAAAGCGAGGAACAGGAAAGGCAAGAACCAGGAAAGGCAAAAAGCAGGAAAAGCAAAACCCAGGAAAAGCAAAAGACAGGAAAGGCTTTTCCTGTTTCCAGCTTTTCCCGTTTCTTGCTTTTCCTGGTTCTTGCTTTTCCTGTTCCTCGCTTTTCCTGTTTTCTTATGATTCTGGTTTTTTGCGGGACTCCTTCTTTTGCGGTTCCTACGTTGGATGCTCTGGTTCTGGCTGGGCATTCGCTTCCTCTCGTTGTCACGCAACCGGATCGAGGCCGCGGGCGGGGAATGGACGTCAGCTTTTCTCCGGTGAAGGATGCGGCTTTGCGGTTGGGGATTGAGGTGGCGCAGCCGGCGGCGATCAAAAACAATTTGGAGTTTCGGGCGCGGCTGGAGGGGATTCGGGCGGACGCGATTGTTGTGGTGGGGTATGGGCGGATTATTCCGCAGTGGATGATTGAGTTGCCTCGGCTGGGGAATTTGAATCTGCATGGGTCGTTGTTGCCGAAGTATCGCGGGGCGGCTCCGATTCAATGGGCGATTGCGAATGGGGAAACGGTGACGGGCGCGACTACGATGCGGATTGATGCGGGGCTGGATACGGGCGACATTTTGCTGCAGCGCGAGATGGCGATTGATGCGGAGGATACGGGGGAGACGCTGGGGCCTCGGCTGGCTTCGATGGGCGCGGCGTTGATGGTCGAGACGCTGCGCGGGCTGGAGAGTGGCGCAGTGCGGGCGGTGGCGCAGGATGATGCGCGGGCTACGCTGGCGCCCATTTTGCGAAAGGAGGATGGGCGGATGGATTTTTCGCGGGCGGCGCGGAATTTATTGGATCGGCTGCGCGGGTTTCAGCCCTGGCCGGGGGCGTTTACGGCTTTTAAGGGGAAGACTTTGAGCGTGCATCGGGCGCGGGTGGTGGATGCGCGGGTTGCTTCGGGCGAAATTTTGGTTGAGGGATCGCGGCTGATGGTTGGTTGCGGAGATGGCACGGCGGCGCTGGAGTTGCTTGAGGTACAGATGGAGGGAAAGCGGCGGATGACGGCGCAGGAATTTATTAATGGATATCGGCCGCGATCGGGCGAGCGGGTTGAGTAGTGGCGCTGCCTGTAATCACCCGCTGGAATTGCGTCAATGTGCAAACGAGATACACCCGTCCCTTTGAAAAGTTGCAGCGCGGGGTTTGTGGTTAGGTAGGGGTCCTTCGACTCCGCAGAACGATCGCTTCGCGAATCGTTCTGCTGCGCTCAGGATGACACGTAGATTTTTGATGCCTTAGGGAGCTGCGCAGCAGAGGCGTGGGACAATAGCGCGTGGCCGTTTCTGCTGCTCGCGCTACTGCATTTGAAATTCTTCTACGGGTGGAGCGTGAGGACTCTTACGCTGCGGAGTTGCTGCATTCGGCGGCGCTCCGGAAAGTTTCTGCGCGCAATCTTTCTGCAAGAGATCATGGACTGACAACTGAGCTGGTGATGGGAGTGCTGCGCTGGCGCGCTTTGCTTGACCGGCGGGTGGCGGCTTCGTCGTCGCTGAAGATCGAGCGGATGGATATCGAAGTTTTGACGGCGCTACGGCTGGGCGCTTATCAGTTGTTGTTTCTGTCGCGAGTGCCGGCGCGCGCGGCAATTTTTGAGAGTGTGGAGTTGGTGAAGGCGGCGCGGAAGCGGTCGGCGGCTCCGCTGGTGAATGCGGTGCTGCGGAAGGTTGGTGTTGCGGGAGCTGGCGATTTTTTCGGGGAGATTGAGAGTGCAACAGATGCAGATGGTTTGGCGCTGGCCGCCGCACATCCTCGGTGGCTGGTAGAACGATGGGTTGGGCGACATGGGCTGGAGACGGCGCGGGGAATTTGTGGTTATGACCAGCGAGTGCCGGAGACGGCGATTCACATTGATAGTCGATGTCAGGAAGATGTAGCTGGTGTGGAGCTGGCTCCGGGGCGATTGCTGACGCGGGCGCGGCTTGTGGTTTCGGGTGATGTGACTGAGACGCGGGCTTATCGCGAAGGGCGGGTGGGGATTCAGGATGAGGGATCGCAGTTGGTGGCGCTGCTGGCGGCTGCGAACGTTGATGGGGCGATTCTGGATTGCTGCGCGGCTCCGGGGAGCAAGACTGGGTTGATGGCGCGGCGGAATCCTGCGGCGCGTGTGGTGGCTACGGAAGTGCATCCGCATCGAGCGCGGTTGCTGCGGGCGCTTTGCCGCGCGGAGAATGTTTTTGTGGTGGCGGCGGATGCCCGGGCTTTGCCGTTTAATTCTGGGGGGTTTGATCGGGTGTTGGCGGATGTGCCTTGTTCGGGGACAGGGACTTTGGGACGGAATCCGGAGATTAGGTGGCGGTTGCGGGAAGAGGATTTGCAGGATTTGCAGGCAAGGCAGATTGCTATTTTAAAGTCGGCACTGGAGCAGTTGGCGGTGGGAGGGCGATTAGTTTATTCGACTTGTTCGCTGGAGCGGGAGGAGAACGAGGCGGTGGTGGAGGCGGCACTGGGCGCGGGTTTTGAGGGGGTGGATTGTCGCGGGGAGTTGGAGTTGCTGGGCGCGGCGGGGGAGATTGCTGGTGGGGTGGAGGTAGGGTCGCTGGTCGATTCAGGTTATTTGCGGACGATTCCTGGGGTGCATGGGTGCGATGGATTTTTTGCGGCGGTGATTGGGCGGCGGTGAGGCGCTCTAGAGTTTGAGTGAGCGCCAGCAGGTGCCGAGCTTTGCTCGGCTGGGCAGGTGAGGGCACCTGCCCCTACGTGATTTCGGCGTGCGACGCTGAGAGTCAGCGCCACCCAAAGTTAGCGGACTTCGAAGTTTACGGCGGTGCCGGCGGCTACTTTCTGGCCGGGGGCGGGGGATTGGGTGACTATCATGCTGGCGGCGCTTGGTTCGGATGCCAGGGATGTAGCGGCGGGCGGAGCGGATGGTTGCGCGGACTGCTGATCGGGTTGTGGTTGAGGCGGGGGTTGGAAAGTTACTTTGCCTACTTTCATTCCGGCGTCTTGCAGGGCCAGGGTGGCGCTGCCTAGAGGTTGGCCGGTGAGGTTCGGCATTACGTAGGTTAAGGGGTCGGGGCCGTCGCTGATCAGGAGATTGATCTTTGGGGCGGATACCCCGGCGGCATTTGCGGGAGGGTTTTGCGAGATTACCCGGTCTACGGGCGCGTCGGGGAGATTGATGTGAGCGACGGAGCCGATGGTCAGGCTGCGACGGCGGATGTTTAGATCGGCGATGCGCTCGCTGCCTCCGGTGATGTCGGGGATGGCGACGCGGAGCGGGCCGAGACTTTGGGCGACGCGGACGGACCAGCCGCGGCGGACCTTGGTGCCGGGGAGCGGCATCTGGGTCATGATTTTTCCTTCCGGGATGGTGGGACTGTAGAACTGGCGCTCGACGATGACCTGGAGACCGGAGGCGGCTCCGGTGCGTTCGGCTTCGAGCGGAGTGAGGCCGATGAGTTTGGGGATGGCGACTTCGCGGCCGTGGATGGCTAGCTGCATAGCGGTGAGGGCGGCTACGAGGGCGACCGTCATGAGGACCAGGGCGAGGAGGAGCATGCGGAAGAATTGTCGCATTGGGTTGGATTATAGCGGCTGAAGCGGTGTACTTTTCAAAGCGCGCGCTCGCTTGTAAATCGAAATTCGATCTAGCGCTTTTGCGATAGCTCGCGGAGTGCGGCCGAGCTGGCGCTCGGCTGGGCAGGTGAGGGCACCCTTCGGCAAGCTCAGGGCAGGCTCTGCCCCTACGCGAGCATTGCGATCCTTTTATTTCGTTGCGCTTTTTATTTGATGGCTTCGGCGGCTATTCTTTCGGTTACGAAGGCTTCGATTACGTCGCCGGTTTTGATGTCGCCGTAGTTTTGGATGGAGATACCGCACTCCATGCCGCTGGTGACCTGGCTGGCGTCGTCTTTGAAGCGGCGCAGAGAGGCTACTTTGCCTTTGAAGACTACTACGTCGTCGCGCAGCAGGCGGACCTCGGAGTCGCGCTTGATGAGGCCGTCGCTTACGCGGCACCCGGCGATGGTTCCGACTTTGGGGATGCGGAAGGTTTCGAGAACTTCGGCGCGTCCCTGGTAGACCTCTTTGATGGTCGGTTCGAGCAGGCCGGTCATGGCGCGCTTGATCTCGTCTTGCAGCTCGTAAATGATCGAGTGCAGGCGGATGTCGACTTTTTCCTGGTCGGCGAGTTCTTGCGCTTTGCGCTCGGGACGCACGTTGAAGCCGATGATGATGGCGTTCGAGGCGGAAGCGAGGAGAACGTCGGTCTCGGTGATGGCTCCGATGCCGGAGCGGAGGAGTTTGAGGCGAACTTTTTCGTTTGATAGGCGGCCTAGTAGATCGCCCAGCACTTCGACGGAGCCTTGGACATCGGCTTTCAGAATGACGTTCAGCTCTTTCATGCCTGCGGTTTTTAATTGTTCGGCCAGGCCTTCGAGCGAGACACGCGAGCTCTTGGCTAGCGTGGCTTCTCGAGCTTTCTGTTCGCGGTATTCGGAGATGTCGCGGGCTTTTTCGCGGTCGGTGACTACGACGAATTGATCTCCGGCTTGCGGCAGGCCTTCGAGGCCGATGATTTCTACGGGGGTTGAGGGCGGCGCTTCTTTCAGGGCTTTGCCGCGATCGTCGAACATAGCGCGAACTTTTCCGTAAACGTTGCCGACTACAAAGTTGTCGCCGGCTCGGAGGGTGCCGTTCTGCACGAGGATGGTGCCGACGGGACCGCGACCGCGATCGAGCTTGGCTTCGAGGACGAGGCCGCTGGCGGCGCGGCCGGGAGTGGCTTTCAATTCCTGGATGTCGGCGGTGAGCAGGATCATTTCCATCAGCAGATTGAGGTTGGTTTTCTGCTTGGCGGAGACATCGACGAATACGGTTTTGCCTCCCCATTCTTCAGGGACTAGGCCGCGATCAGCGAGCTGTTTTTTGACGCGCTCGGGGAGCGCTCCGGGCTTATCGATTTTGTTGACGGCGACGATGATGGGAACTTCGGCGGCGTGAGCGTGGTCGATGGCTTCTACGGTCTGCGGCATGACGCCGTCATCGGCGGCGGTGACGAGGACGACGATGTCGGTGGCTTTCGCGCCGCGAGAACGCATTCGGGTGAAGGCTTCGTGACCGGGCGTATCGAGGAAGACGATCTCGCGGCCGTAGGCGGGAGACGCGGTGTCGGTGATGCGAACTTTGTAGGCGCCGATGTGTTGCGTGATGCCGCCGGCTTCGCCGCCGGCGACGTTGGTGGAGCGGATGGAATCGAGGAGCGTGGTTTTGCCGTGATCGACGTGGCCCATGATGGTGACTACGGGCGGACGCGGAATGGCTTCGGCTCCTTCTTCGCTGCTCTCGGTGGCTTCGGTCGTGTCTTTGGCGGCTTGCTCTTCGAAGGTGATGACTTCGGTATCGGCTCCGAAGAAGCGGGCCATTTCGCTGGCGAGTTCGGCGTCGAGAGTTTGATTGATGGTGGCGAAGACGCCACGGACTACGAGGCGCGCGATTAAATCTTTGGCGCGAAGGCCGAGTTTTTCGGCTAGATCTTTCACCGAGATCCCTTCGGTGATGGTGATGTTGCGCGTGATGGGCGCGGGCTCGTTGCTGACGATCATGCGCGGCGGCGGAGTGTAGCCCTTCATCGGGCCTTCCTTCACACCTCGCGGAACGTAGCGTTGGCCGGGGCGGCGCGACGGGCCGCCGGGACGAGCTCCGGGGCGCGATGGGCCGGGCGGGGGCATTGCGCCTGCTCCGGGGCCTACGCCGAGGGGACGCGAACCTGCGGGCGCGACGCGCGTGGGATGCATGGGACGACGTTCACCGGGACGAAGCGGCGGGCGCGGGGTGCCTGGACCGGCGCCGGAAACTGGGGGACGCGGGGTACGCTGAAAAATTGGCTGGCCGGGGACGGGGCGTCCGGGAGCGGGGCGCGAAGTTGCTCCGGGGGCTGCGGCACTGGGCGGTGGCGCGGGCGCTTTGTAGACGGGACGCGGGCCGGTCTGGGGCATGATCATGCGGGGCGGCGGAGCGACGGGCGCGGATGGCCGGGGCGGCGCGGCGGGCATCTGGGTCACGTTGCTGGGGAGACTGCTTGCGGTACTCGGGGCATGGATCGAGACGCTGGGCGGCGCTGCGGGCGCAGTGGTGGTTGCAGGTGGCGGCGTGGCTCGCGGCGGAACAGCGATCGGCGGCGCGGCGCTAGTCGGGGCGGTGGCGGCGGGCGGTGGAGTCTTCGGCGGAATTACTACTACCGATGGCGGACGATAGGTTGCGGCTACGGAGGCCGGAGTGACTAGTCTTGGCGTTGATGGGGATTGCGGAGTCGCGGGTGTGGCGGATTCTGCCGGCGGCTTTGGCGGAACTGCTTTTGGCGCTGAAGGCGCGGCGGGGGGCGCCGTGGCGGCGGGCGATTCAGTTCTGGTTTCGAATGCTGGCGGCTTGGCTACGGGGCGGGCGGCGGGAGTTTCCGCGGCGGCCTTGCGTTGCTGGATGGCGCGGAGGACGTCTCCGGGCTGAGAGATGTGGGAGAGGTCGATCTTGGTTTTGATCTCGTCGTCTCCGCCCTGACTGGCGCGCGAGGAAGAGCGCGAGGAGCTGGCGGAGGAATCGGAGCGTCCACGAAGATGCTTGCGCACCAGGTCGGCTTCGAAATCTTCCAGAGAACTGGAGTGGGTTTTTTTCTCGGTGACGCCCACCGTGGTGAGGACGTCAAGAATTTCCCTGCTCTTGACTTCCAACTCACGGGCCAGATCGTTAATTCGAATCTTACTCATCCGCTCTCGTTTCCTCTTCTTGTTGCTTATGTTGCGTGCCTAGGTTCGCATGTCTAACCCTCGTGGTGCTTCCGACACTGCCTCAGGGGTAAAGCCCCTGTTTTTATTGGCCTTTGCGGCACGGCTGAAGCCGTGCCCTACCCGAAACAATCTTACTCAATCAGGGTTCCGGATGGCGAACCTCGCGGGCTCGGTTCGGAATGACCTCCGAACTCGCCATGCTCTGGCTCTAGTTCTGCTTGTCTTCCGGAACTTCTTCTGTGGCGGCTTGTTCTTCGGCCGCAGATGTTTGATGCCCGGCGATATCTTCGGATGCGGCATCGCCGCCTGCTTCGGTTTCGCCGGATAACGCGTCGGCTTCGAAGGTGCCTTCTTCGATTGTTGCCTCGTCGACCCGGGCCTCATCAACCGGAGCTGCTTCGGCTGTGCTTTCTTCAGCCGTATTTTCCGGCAGCGCTTCGTTCTCAGGCAACGGCTCTTCAGCTATACCAGCTTCGGCGATTCCGGCTTCGGCTGCGCCTTCCTCGGTGGCTACGGCTTCTCCGCCATCGAGAGTGGCAAAGTAATTATTGACCGCGATGCTGATTTTTTCCACCGTCTTCGGGCCGATGCCTTCGATGGCCTCGAGCTGCTCGGGCGTCATGTCGGCTAACGACTCGACGGTGTTGACGCCGGCCGCTTTCAGTTTCTCGACTAGGCCTTCGCCGAGTCCGGTAACGATTTCGAGCGGAGTGACAGTTTGGGTGACGAGAGCGGACATCTGCTGCTCGACTTCCTGACGCTTTTCTTCCTCGCTCTTGATGTCGATCTTCCAGCCGAGGAGTTTGGCCGCCAGACGGACGTTCTGGCCCTTCTTGCCGATGGCTAGCGAAAGCTGTGTGTCGTCGACGACGACTTCGAGATGCTTGTCGGCGGCATCGACTACGGTTACGCGGCTGACCTTCGCCGGCTGGAGCGCTTTTTCGGCGAAGGAGACGGGATCCTCGTGATACTCGATGATGTCGATTTTTTCTCCGCGGAGTTCGCGGATGATCGACTGCACACGCATGCCCTTCATACCAACGCAGGCGCCGACGGCGTCGACGTCTTTGTCTTTTGACATGACGGCGATCTTGGTGCGCTCTCCGGCTTCGCGGGCGATGGCACGGATCACGACGGTGCCGTCGTAAATTTCCGGTACTTCGGTTTGGAAGAGATGCTGAACTAACTCGGGCGCGGAGCGCGAGGCGATCACGCCGGGACCCTTGGTTGCTTTTTCTACGCGCACGATTACGACACGGATGCGTTCGCCTACGGCGAAGGACTCGAGGCGCGATTGTTCTTTGCGTCCCATGCGGGCTTCGGCTTTGCCGATATCGAGAATGACGTCGGGGCCTTCGAGGCGCTTCACGGACGCGTTTACGATTTCGTTTACGTGTCCGATGTATTCGTTATAGACAGTGTCGCGCTCGGCCTCGCGCACTTTTTGAAAGATGACTTGCTTGGCAAGTTGCGCGGCGATGCGGCCGAGTATGCCTTCGGTAGCTTTAGGGATGAGCAGTTCTCCGCCCGCTTCGGCGCTCGGATCGAGTTTGCGGGCCTGGTCGACGGTGACCTGGAGATTCGGATCTTCGACCTGCTCGGGATTTTCGACGATCGACTTCACCGCATAGGCGTTGATCTTGCCGCTGTCTTTATCGAGCACGGCGCGCAGGTTTTCCTGCGTCTTGTAGTATTTGCGCGTGGCGACGACGATGGCGTCTTCAACGGCGGTAACTACAATTTGCGGGTCGATTCCCTTTTCGCGGCTGACCCCTTCGATGATGTTGTAAAGCTCACTTGCCATAGAAAATCCAGGTGACAGGACTTAGGTCACAGGTCGCAGGAAAAACTTAGAAACGGGAAAAGCAAAACCTGGAAAAGCTAAAGCCAGGAAAAGCTAACCCTGAAGACCCAGCGCCTGATGGCCTCGTCCGTCTTGTCCAAGTCTTAGGTGACAGGTCACAGGTTTTGGTTTTCCTGGGACCTGTCACCTAGGACCTGTGACCTTGCCTTTTAAATTTCTGGTACTAAATTCGCCTTCTCTATATTCTTCAGTTCGATTTCCACTTTTTGCGACTCGCCTTCTTTCGGGCGCATTTTCTTCTTGCGCGCCGCGCTTAGGTCGAGCAGCAGCCTGGCGTTTTCAAAATTCTCCAGCTTGCCTTCAAAATGCCGGTTATTGTTCACCGGCTCGCGTGTGGTTAACTTCACGCGCTGCCCGCGAAAGCGTTCGAAATCGGACGCCTTCGTCAACTTGCGATCGAGGCCTGGAGATGAGACTTCCAGCAGGTACGATCCGCCGGGCAAAACGTCTTCCACGTCGACGATGGTGCCGAACTCGCGACTGAACTGCGAGCAATCTTCGTGCGTGACTCCATCGGGTCGGCCGGGCGTGGGTGCCGCTCCGGGACGATCGATGAAGACGCGCAACGTGCGATGCTTGCCTGCTCCAGCGACCTCGACATCGACTACTTCCAGCCCACTCGAGCTTGCTACGCGCTCGGCAATCTGCCGGATCTTGTCGAAATCAAACGCCATGTTTTCAGCAATTTGCGTCCAGCGCGTGGAGCGGAGTTAGCACCAAGTAAAAAGTGGGCTTGCGCCCACTGGTGTGCTCCGACACTCCTCGCACTACGACACAACAGTACATTTACGACTATACGCTCTCGATATTGAAAAGACAAACCGGGGGGATGAAGGTTTGGTGAATTGTTTTCGAGTTCTATTGCGTGCCCGCAATTTCTTGCATCCGCAAATGTGCATCCCCCAAATACGGAGCGACCAAGAGCGATAGCATTCTCGGATTTTCCGGTTAGGGTAGGGGTCCTTCGACTTCGCTACGTCATCCGCTTCGCGTATGGCGTCGCTGCGCTCAGGATGACAACGGGAATTTATGCTCCGATTTAACGGGAATTTATGCTGCGATTTTATGGGGTGCGTGGCTAGGGGGCGGTCGTTCCTTGGGCGGAGAGGCGCTGTTTTAGCTGGGCGGCGAATTGTTTGGATTGTTCTTCGGAGAATTGGAGCTGGCCGTCGAGGACTAGATTGAGTTGATCGGCTCCGGCATCTTGAAATTCGGCTTTCTGCAAGGTGGCAGAGGTTTGGGCTACGGGCGGGAGCGTGCTTTTGACGTCGGCCGATTTCTGCAGCGCGGTGAATAGTGCGGCGGCGATTTTGTCGCGCAGGGTGGTTCCGAGATCGCCGGAGCGAAGTTCGTTGCGGAGCATGCCGGTGGCATCGACGCGCGTAATTTCGGAGGCGAGGTTCAGCTGCGCGGCTTCGAGGGATGGAGTGAGTTTGACTTCGAAGGAGGCGTTGCCGTCGGCGATTTCGGTCGGGCTGGGAGCGCCGAGGCTGGCGCGAGTTTGAGCGGCCGGGCAGACCCAGCGCTCGAAATGCAAGTCGACGACGACGAGGCTCGAGGCGGGCGCGAGCGGAGTGAGCGAGGCTTGCTGAATATTGATGCGCTCGCCGCAGCGGGGAGCCCGGTTGAGGGCGGCGCGCAGAATGGCAGTGATATTTTGCTGCACGTCGGAGAGATCGGCGACGAATTTGAGGCTGAAAATGTTTGGGACGTTTTCGGCGGGAGTTGCGGCGGAATTGGATGTGGGCGTTGAGGCAGATGTTGCGGACGACTTTCGGAGAACGGCGCCGGAGGTGGGGATGGCGATGTCTTCTCCGTTGATGGTGATGGAATTGGAAACGGAAGGAAGAGTGAAGGCGACGCCCGCTTCGTCGGCGTCGAAGAAGATGCTCATCTCGCGGGCGAGCGCTCGCTGCACGCTTTCGAAGCTGGCGAGGGCCTTATCGAGTGCGGCGGCGCTGGCTAGCGGTTCGCTGTCTGGTTTCGCGGCGGGCAGGACTTGATCGAGGGCTTTGATTTGGCGGTCGAGATCGTTATCGGCTTTGTTCAGTCTCTTGATGAGGTCTTGCAGGCCGGTTTTTTGCGCGGCGGAAAGAGCGGTGAGGAAATTCTGGTTGCTGACGCGCGCTTTTTCTATGGATTGATCGAGAACGGCGGCACGGTCTGCGAGGGGTAGAAGCGATTTGCGAAAGGACTGGAGCTGATCGTGGGCAGATTCGGCGTATTGCGAAATTTTGGCAAAGGCGGCGCGCTGGTCGGCGGTCGCTTGCAGAGCCATGGAGCGGCGGAAATCTTTGAGCGTATCTTCGGTATTGAGCGTTTCGAGACTGGGGCAATCGTGGACGCAGATGACGGACTGGTTGGCGTGGGCTCCGCCGCCGCGCTGGGCTTGGGTTGGAGTGGGTAGGAGGGTTATGGCGATTAGCAGTGCTGCCAGGGGCGCGGGCAGAATTGCCGCTTGAAGCGCCAGGCAAGAGTCGGCGGCGGCGTGTTTACGAAGAGGATTTTTTTGGCGGAACATAACCGAGGGTCTTCGGACATTATAAGGGAAGGCGGAGTTTTTTCCGCTGCGGGCAGGTGCCGAGCTTCGCTCGGCTGGGCAGACGGGGGCGTCTGCCCCTACGTGATTGTGGCGCGACGGCGTCATCGTCACGAGAGCATGATTGTGGCGGGCGCTTGGTGCCGCGTGGGCATGATTGTGGCGTGCGCGATTGTGGCGTGCGCTTGGTTGTGTGGGCGGGGCGCGCCTTTTCGTGGGCGGCTATTACTCAGGTACTCACTTGGTGAGCGAAAAAAATGCGACAATAGGGAATCGTGATTGCGACTCTATAATTTACGTAACTTTACGAAGGAAGTTGGCGCGACTAAGTTGTGCAATGGCTTCGCGGCGAAGAGAATTTGTGCGATAGGCTCGCGGGAAAGTCGTTGCGAGAAGGTCGCCCAAGGAAGTTTGGCGATAACTTCTTTGTAAGTTACGCAACCACGGGGTCTGCGCGTGTCTCTAAGCTTGTAGTTTTGTCCTGATGCCGGTTACCCAAATTCCGTCCCGCGATCCACAGTCTCGCGAAGCGTTGCCTGGCACGCCGGGCAGTGCCGTGCCTCCTCCATCACCGCCGTCCGCGGGTTCGCCGGAGCAGCGCGATCTGTTTGAGGCGATGCACTGGGAGTCGGCTTACCGCGGCTTCGATCCGGACGATGTTCCGCATCTGCTGATACAGTTGCAGGACGATCTTTCGCGGGCGCGCAAGCGCGAGGCGCTGTGGTTGTCGGTGATTCTCCATTTGTTCGTGGTGATTCTGCTGTGGAATTTGCCGAAGTTGATGGATTTGTTGCCGCATCAGAAAGTCGATCTCGCGATCACCGCGAACGACAAATCGAAAGATGCGACGTTTCTGGAGTTGCCTCCGGATGCGCAGAAGCTGACGAAGCGTCCGGATGCGAAGGTGATTTCGGATAAGGACCGGATCGCGACGAGCAAAGCACCGCAGATCGATCGCAAGGAGTTGAAGAAGTTGCTGGAGAGCCAGCATCCGGGGCAGCCGGGGGCGAATGTGCCGATGCCGCCGGCGCAGAGTGCGCCTCCACAGGTAGCGCAGAATCAGCCGACTCCGCAACCTCCGGCGCCGCAGCCGCAGCAGAACTCGGGATTCACAGCGCCGACGAACGATCAGACACCGCGCCTCCAGACGCCTCCGCAGACGCGGCCGACGGTGAATTTTAATACGCCGTTGACGCCGGGGTCGGCGATTCAGCAGGCGGAACGCGCGGCGGCGGAGAACCGCGGGCGGAGCGGCGGAGGAGTGGCGGGCGACTATGGGCTGAGCCAGGGGCGGGGCGGATACAAGGCGATGGCCCCGGCGGAAATTCTTACGGACACGATGGGCGTGGACTTTGGTCCTTACATGACGCGGATCGTGCAGATTGTGAAACAGAATTGGTATACGCTGATGCCGCCGTCGGTGTATCCGCCGACGTTTAAGCAGGGCAAGCTGGCGCTGGAATTTGTGATTATGAAGGATGGCTCGGTGCAGGGGCTGGTTCGCGACACGACGTCGGGCGATGTGGCGCTGGACCGGGCGGCGATGGCTAGCATCACGGCTTCGACTCCCTTTCCGCCGCTGCCTAAGGAGTTTCCGGGAAAGCTGCTGGGGCTGCGGTTTTATTATTTTTACAATCTGGAGCCTAGCCCCGATTTGAAGTAAGTCGCGGTGTGGCTGAACGTCTTCGTATCAATCGAGTTTATTATGGGTGTCGGCAGATTGCCGAGCTTTGCTCGGCTGGACAGACGAGGGCGTCTGTCCCTACGCGATTATCGGTCTATCATGATTATCGGGAATTCGCTGCGATAGAATGGTCTGGTTGCATCCAAAATAAATTATGACAATTGAACGGCTGCCGCGTTTCGTGTGTGTGTTTTTTTCATCGCTACTCGTGTTTGCTGGCCTGTCTTTGCTTTGCCTGACGGCTCTTGCTCAGGATGCGCCGGAGGCTTTGCGTCCGCCTAAGGGGGCGACGCTGGCGCTGGTGGTGTTTGAGGATTTGCAGTGTCCGCAGTGTGGGCGGGTTGCTCCTTTGCTGGCGCAGGCTTCGAAGACTTATAAGATTCCGCTGGTGCAGCATGATTTTCCGCTGCCGATGCATAACTGGTCGTTTGATGCGGCAGTGTTTGCGCGGTACTTCGATACGCATTCGAAAGATTTGGGCAATGAGTTTCGGGCGGATGTGTTTGCGCATCAGCTGGAGATTAATCCGCAGAACTTAAGAGCGTTTGCGGAGAAGTTTGCGGCGGAACATAAGATTGGGCTGCCGTTTGTGGTTGATCCGGATGGGAAGCTGGCTGGGCTGATTAGGGCGGATAAGGATGTGGGATTGAGTTTGCATATCGATCACACGCCTACGATTTGGATTGTTAGTAGCAAGAGGACGGGGAAACCTTATGTTGAGGTTACGGACCCGGGGCAGTTGTACGCTACGATCGATGCAATGAAAAAGGATTAGCGGGTGGGTTGGAATATTTGGGCGTCGTAGGGGTCCTTCGACTCTGCGGCTGCTTCGCGTTCCGCGAAGCGGCTGCTCCGCTCAGGATGACAGAGTGTGGTTTAACCTCTGCAATCTGACCGCTGACCTCTTCAATGTTAAGTGCCTATTCTTTCCAGCGGCGGAAGAGTAGGGCGCCGTTGGTGCCTCCGAAGCCGAAGGAGTTCGACATCGCGTAATCGAACTCTACTTTTCTTGCTTGGTTGGGGACGAAATCCATGCCGTCGGTATCGGGATCCTGATTTTCCAGGTTGATCGTCGGCGGCAGGATTTGATCGCGCAGCGCTAACACTGTTACTCCGGCTTCCAGGCCGCCGGCTCCGCCCAGGAGATGACCGGTCATTGATTTGGTCGAGCTTACTGGAATCTTTTTTCCGAATAGATTTCTTATCGCGTGGGCTTCCAGCGTGTCGCCTAGAGGGGTCGAGGTGCCGTGGGCGTTTACGTAGCCTACTACGCTGGGCTCTAGCTTCGCGTCGCGCAGGGCGTTGCGCATTACTCGGAAGCCGCCTTCGTGTTCGGGCGCGGGTTGGGTCATGTGGTAGGCGTCGGCGGACATGCCATAGCCGATCAACTCGGCGATGATGGGAGCGCCGCGGCGTTTCGCGTGTTCCAGTTCTTCCAGCACTAGAATGCCAGCGCCTTCGCCCATGACGAAGCCATCGCGATCTTTATCCCAGGGACGGCTGGCGCGGGCGGGATCGTCGTTGCGGGTGGAGAGGGCGCGCATGGCGGCGAATCCTCCGACTCCCATGGGAGTGATGGCGGCTTCCGAGCCTCCGGCGATCATTACGTCGGCATCGCCGTGCTGGATGATGCGCATGGAGTCGCCGATGGAGTGAGCGCTGGTGGTGCAGGCGGTGGCGGTCGCTTCGTTGGGGCCCTTGGCGCCGAAGCGCATGGAGACATGTCCGGCGGCGAGGTTGACGATGGCGGCGGGAATAAAGAAGGGCGAGATTTTGCGCGGGCCGCCTTCCATGAGGGCAGTGTGTTCGCGCTCGATGACGTCGAATCCTCCGATGCCGGAGCCGATGTGAACGCCGACCATCTCGGCGTTTTCTGGAGTGATCTTTAGTTGCGACATCTTCATCGCCTCGTCGGCGGCGGCGATGGCGAAGTGAATGAAGCGGCCCATCTTCTTCACTTCTTTTTTCTCGATGAACTGGAAGGGATCGAAGTTGCGGACCTCGCCGGCGATTTGGCAGGCATAGGCAGAGACGTCGAACGCGGTGATGCGATCAATGCCGCTCTTGCCGGCGAGCAGAGATTGCCAGACCGCGTCGGTCGAGTTGCCGACGGAACAGATCAGGCCGATGCCGGTGATTACGACGCGTCTTTGTTGGTTAAGGGGCAGAGTGTTCTCCGAATTGCTCTCGTCGATGGGCCGAGAGAGTGAGGCGCTGGCTCCCTCAGGGGCTAAAGCCCTGGTTGTTGTTGGCTTGTTGCGGCACGGCTGAAGCCGTGCCCTTTCAAAGCGCGCCTTTTCAAAACCATTGTCTGAAGGGCGAGCCAGCCAAATTTATTTGCCGGCTTTCGCGTGCTTGCCGATGTAGTCGACGGCGTCGGAGACGGTACGAATTTTCTCCGCGTCCTCGTCGGGGATTTCGATATCGAAGGCCTCTTCGAAGGCCATCACGAGCTCGACGGTATCGAGCGAATCAGCGCCCAGGTCGTCTACGAACGAAGCGCTGGGCGTGACTTCGCCCTCATCCACACCTAATTGCTCGACGATAATCTGTTTCACTTTCTCATCAACGGCTGCCATTGTTTCTCCTCGTTTCTGAATCTGTGGAATCGCGGGTCCGAAGTGCGGACCGGCGTTTGCTGATTGCGACTGCCGGAATTTACGACTGCCTGTTGCTCATGGTTGTGTATGAGGTCGAAACCAGTAGTCTAAAAGGGATTGGGAAAGTATGCAAAGGCGAGTTGGGAGAATTCGCTTTTTACCACGGAGACACGGAGGCACGGAGAACCCCAAATGCTGGGCAAAGCCTTTTCTACGACTATGGGGATCACTGCGAAATCCTAACTGGCGGCGGGGAGCGGGGTCAAACATGACCCTCCGTTTGTCATCCTGCACTAAGCGACACAGCCCTAGTCGTCCCGAAAATATATGGCGGGGGTAGGGGTCCTTCGACTGCGTGGCCGCTGCGCTTCGCGTAGCGGCCACTTCGCTCAGGATGACAAATCATGGATGGTGTTCGGCGCACGAATTATTTATTTCGAATACTCGTCCCTGAGGCGCGTTTGACGGTTGGTCATGGGAATTGGACGGCCCTGGATGTAGACCTGCTTGACGTCGGTCTTTACATCTAATGGATCGCCGTTGGCTACTACTACGTTGGCGGTTTTGCCTACGTCTAGGGAGCCTAGTTGATTGTCTACTCCCCAGATTTCGGCGGGGTTTAGGGTGATGGCTTTTAAGGCTTCCTCGTAGGGGAGGCCGAAGGCGGTGGCGAATCCGGCCTGGTCGGGGAGATTGCGGACGTTGTGGGCGTTGTAGGAGGCGAAGATGATTTTGACTCCGCGCTTGTAGAGTTGTGCGGGAAGGCTGTAGACGGCGTCGTAACGCTCGTCTTCTTTGGGCGTTTCATAGATGGGGCCGACGATGACGGGAACTTTGAGGCTCGCGACGTAGTCGAGAACGCGCTGCGAGTGGGCGATGTGGTTGAGGACGAATTTGAGTTTGAATTCGTTGGCGAGGCTGACGGCGGTTTGCAGGTCGCTGGAACTTTCGGCGGCCAAGACGATGGTCTTTTTGCCTTCGAGATAAGGGATCAGCGCTTCGAGTTTTAGGTCGCGCTTGGGAGGGGTGGGCTCGGATTTTTTGTCTTTACTGGCTTGCGCGGTTTTGTCGCCGGGCTTCTTTTCTTTTTCGGGAGAGCTCTTTGCGGCTTCGGTTTTTTTGCGTTCGTAGTCGGCCCACTTGGTCTGGTAATCCTGGGCATCGATGAAGGCTTGGCGGAGCTGCGCGGCTAGACCCATTCGCGTGGAGGGGAATTTGTGCTTTTCGAATCCTCCTTTATTGCGGCGCTGATCGCCGGTGAAGTTTAGGGGCATGGCGATATCGCGGATGAGGAGCATCTCGGTGGCGTTGGATCCGGCGAGTTGAATGAAGGAATCCTGGCCGGGAAGCGTGTCGGTGTTTTCGGGAGCGACGATGGCGTTGGTGATTCCGTTGACGCGGGCCACGGGGATGAGGGCAGATTCGGCGTGGAAGGCCTCGGCGGTGTGCATGTGGGGCATGATCTCGTCGCTTGGTTCGACTAGATCGTTGGTCATGGCTTCGGCTTCGATTTCGGTTAGGCCGAGGTGAGTTTCGGAGTCGATTAGGCCGGGGTAGATGGTCATTCCGGTGGCGTCGATTACTTGGGCCGCGCTTGGGATGTTGACTGAGCTAGCTGCGCCTACGGCGGTAATTTTTCCTCCCTGCATTAGGACGGTGCCGTTTTCGATTGTTCCGTGGGTGATGGTTAGGAGCTTGCCGCCTTTTAGGGCTATGGGATGGTCTTGGGTTTGGGCGGGCTTGGGGACGGTCAAGAGCAGGAGCAAAAGCAAGAGCAACGGGAGCGGACGGGAGTGTCCGCTCCACACACTCATGGCGGAGTTGGCGGGGGCCGAGCTTTGCTCGGCTGGGCAGGTGGGGGCACCTGCCCCTACGTGATTTTGGCGGGAGTAGGGGTCCTTCGACTGCGCGGCTGCTGCGCTTTGCGCAGCGGCCACTCCGCTCAGGATGACATGACTTTTAGTGAGAGGCATTTACTCTCCCTCCTTGTAATGCGTGGCGCCCAGGCCTGGTTGGGTGCGGTCGAAGTAGATGTCGCCGTCGATTAGAACTTTTTCGGGGACGCCTGTGCTGGAGAGAGGATAGCCGTCCCAGATGACGAGGTCGGCATCTTTGCCTACATCGATGGAGCCAACTTTATCGTCGACGCCTACGATCCATGCGGCGTTGAGAGTGATCATCTTCAGGGCTTCTTCTTCGGTGGCTCCGCCGTAGCGCATAATCTTGCCGGCTTCCTGGTTGAGGCGGCGCGTGTAATCTTCGGAGTCGCTCTTGATGGCTACGCGGACACCTTTGCGCATGGAGATGACGGCGTTCCATGGGATTGCATCCCAGGCCTCCTGCTTAAAGCCCCACCAGTCGGCCCATGTGGCGATGCCGACGTTGTTGGCGGCTAATTGATCGGCAACTTTGTAGGCTTCGACGGCGTGATGAAACGCGCGGAGGTTGTAGCCGAACTCTTTCGCCATGGCGATCTCGGTGAGCATTTCGTCGGCGCGGTAGCAATGGATCTGCACCATCAGTTTGCCGCGAAGGACGTCGGCGAGAGCGTCGAGTTTGAGGTCGCGTTTGGGAGGAGTGGCGTCTTTGTCGCCACGCTTCACTTTGTCGTTGTAGGTATCCCACTCGCGGATGTATTCCTGCGCGTCGACTAGAGCTTGGCGCTGGACTTCGAAATTGCCCATGCGAGTTGAGGGGAGCTGATCGCGGCTGCCGTAGACGCGCTTGGGATTTTCTCCGCTGGCGAATTTGATGGAGCGGGGCGCGTTGGGGAAGAGGAGTTCGTCGCGCGTGGCTCCGAACTTGTGCTTGATGACGATGGCCTGGCCACCGATCATGTTGGCCGAACCGTGCAAAAGAAGCGAAGTGGTGACGCCTCCGGCGAGGGCGCGGTAGATAGCCTTGTCCTGATAATCGAAGGCATCCTTCATCATCATGTGCGGCGTGATGGGGCTGGTGGCCTCGTTGACGTCATCGTCGAGCGCGATGTGCGAGTGGGCGTCGACGATGCCCGGAGTGAGGTATTTGCCTCCGGCATCGATGACGGTGGCGTCGGCGGGGGCGTTGACGGTGGCGCCTATGGCGGCGATTTTGCCATCCTTGATGTAGATGGAGCCGTTTTGGATGTTGCCGTGGGTAACGGTCATCACGGTGGCGTTCTTGATTAGGACGTTGTGCGCGGCGGTTTGAGCTTGGGCTAGGGCTGATGGGGTGAATGCGGCTAGCAGGAGGAGTGTCAGGTAGGCGCTGCCGAGCGCTCTGATTTTTTTCAGCAGAAGGCGCATGAACGGGACTCCGAAAAAGAATGTGGATGGTGGAGCATTGGGATTGTAGGGGGAGTGGGGGAACGGGGTCAAACAGGAAAAGACGCTTGCATCCCGACTAGTTTTAGCGGTGCGAAGAAAGCATCAGATCGGATGCTATAATCGCATCATGATCGATGTGACACAAGACATTCATTCCCTAACCACATTTAAGCGCAAGTCTTCTGACTTAATGAAGCACATGAAGAAGACTGGGCGTCCGCTGGTGCTTACGGTGAAGGGCAAAGCTGAGGCGGTGGTTATTGATGCCGCGGTTTATCGGGAAGTGGCCAGTCAGCTTGATGCCGTGGCGAGCATTCGGCGTGGACTCGCGCAGGCCCGCAAAGGCATGGGGCGACCGGCGGACGAAGTGTTTGACGATTTGGAACGCGAAGATGCGAAGCGATAGATGAACTATCGCGTCGTTGTGACTCCAGCGGCGGAGAGTGAACTCAGGGCAGCTTATCGCTTTATCCGCACCCAAGCACCTCGCGCGGCGAGTGATTGGATCCGACGCGCACGGCAGACCTTGAAGAGTCTTACGCGCCACCCCGAGCGTTGCCCGATGGCTCCTGAGAGTGGATCATTCGATCAACCTATACGCGAACTGCTCTTCGGCTCCGGCAATCGCGGTACATACCGCTTTCTTTTTGTCGTGTTCGAGGAAGAGAAATCGGTTTATATCTTGCACGTTCGGCATGGGTCGATGCTGCCGCTGTGATTGATTAGAAGAAGACGGCCCAATCGTTATCTCAACTTTTCGCGGGCGGGGGCGCCCAGCGCCACACAACCACATAGCCACTGAAACTCTACAGCGGAATATTCCCATGCTTCTTAGGCGGGTTCTTATCTCGCTTCGTCTCTAGCATCTCTAGCGCTTGAATCAGTTTCTTGCGGGTTTCTCTGGGTTGGATTACTGCGTCTACGAAGCCTCGGTCAGCAGCAACGTAAGGGTTGGCCAGTCGGTCGCGGAATTCTTCGATTTTTTGTTGGCGGACTTCTTCGCGGTTTTCGGCTTGATCTAGTTCGCGTTTGTAGACGATATCGACTGCGCCTTCGGGGCCCATCACGGCGATTTCGGCGCTCGGCCAGGCGTAGTTTACGTCGGTGCGGATGTGTTTGGAGGCCATGACGCAATATGCTCCTCCGTAGGCTTTGCGGGTGATGACTGTCACTTTCGGGACTGTGGCTTCGGCGAAGGCGTAGAGAAGCTTGGCGCCGTGGCGGATTATGCCTCCGTACTCTTGCTGGGTGCCGGGGAGGAAGCCGGGGACGTCTTCGAAGGTGACTAGGGGGATGTTGAAGCAGTCGCAGAAGCGGACGAAGCGCGCTCCTTTTACGCTGGCGTTGATGTCTAGCGTACCGGCCAGCATGGCGGGCTGATTGGCGACGATGCCCACGGGCTTGCCGTTGAAGCGGGCGAATCCTACTACGATGTTTTTGGCGTAGTGCTCGTGGACTTCGAAAAAATAGCTGTCATCGACTACGGTGTGGATCACATCTTTGATGTCGTAGGGCATGTTCGACTGATCGGGGATCAGCGTGTCTAGTTTTTCGTCTAAGCGATCAATCGGATCGTTACACGGCTTGCGCGGCGGGTCTTCGAGATTATTTGACGGAATGAAACTCAGCAGCTCGCGGACCATGGAGAGACATTCGGCATCGTCGCGGCACATGAAGTGGGCTACGCCGGAGGTTTCGTTATGGGTGTGGGCTCCGCCGAGCTGATCTTTGGTGACCTCTTCGTGGGTGACGGTTTTGATCACGTCGGGGCCGGTGATGAACATGTAACTCGTTTGGTCGACCATGAGAATGAAATCGGTGATGGCGGGAGAGTAGACGGCTCCGCCGGCGCAGGGGCCCATGATGGCGGAGATTTGCGGGACGACTCCGCTGTAGAGAGTGTTGCGGAGAAAGATGTCGGCGTAGCCGGCCAGCGACATGACTCCTTCTTGAATGCGGGCGCCGCCGGAATCGTTGAGGCCGATGACGGGCGCGCCCATCTTGGCGGCGAGGTCCATGATCTTGACAATTTTTTGCGCGTTGGCTTCGGAGAGTGAGCCTCCGAAGACGGTGAAGTCTTGCGCGAAGACGTAGACGAGGCGTCCTTCGATGCGGCCGTAGCCGGTGATGAAACCGTCGCCGAAGAATTTTTGCTGCTCCATGCCGAAGTCGTGGCAGCGGTGGGTGACTAGCTTGTCAGTTTCTTCGAAGGTGCCTTCGTCGAGAAGAAATTCGACGCGCTCGCGGGCGGACATTTTGCCTTCTTTGTGCTGGCGCTCGCGGCGTTTCGCACCTCCGCCTTCTTGGGCGAGGTGGTCGCGCTTTTTCAGTTCGGCGATTTTTTCTTCGAGCTTCATGGGGAGATTATAGGCGAGGCCCGCCCACCCGCAACGCACGCGAACGAATGGGGCCTCCTTGATGAGGTTGTTAGCGCGACGACGAACTCCCTCGACCTGATTCAGTACTCGGAATTGGTCGTTGTGAACACCTCCGGCGGCCCACCCTCCGCAAAGTGCGCGGAAGGGTGGGGCACCCGTTTTCTTGTGGTGCTAGATCCCTAAAAACAGGTTCGCTCCTGGCTGGTTCTGGCGTACTATTCTTTTTTCTTGTTCTAGGGTGCCCAGGAGGGATCCATGGCTAGGCCGACTTCCCCTTTCGGCTGCGGAGTTTCGTTCGCTGGCGTTTTTCTTTTGGTGGTGGTGATGACGTATCCGGCTATGGCTGAGGACAAGAAAAGCGTGGTTTTGGAGTTGGACCACGTGTCGGTTTGCGGATCGAATCTGGACACGCTGCGGCAGGCGTTTACGGATGTGGGGATGACTCCGGACTTGGGCGGGCCGCATGGGAATGGCGTTACACAGATGGCGTATGTGGGATTTGACGATGGGACTTACATTGAATTGATTGCTCCGATTAAGGCGGGGGTGACGACAGGGTCGGAGTGGGCGAAGTACATGTCGGAGGATGCGGTTAGTTGCGCCTGGGCGGTGGGGACAAATGTGTTGCTGCAGGAAGTGGATCGGCTGAAGAAGGCGGGAATTGCGGTGACGGCTCCGGAGCCGGGGAGTCGGAAGCGGCCGGATGGGATGTCGATTGAGTGGACCACGGCGGGAGTGGGGAATGGGACGCGCGGGTCGGTGCTGCCTTTTATTATCGAGGATCAGACGCCGCGGGCCTGGCGGGTGCAGATATCGGAGAGTGTGCATGGGGCGCCGGTGACGGGCGTGGAGAATGTGGTGATTGCGGTGAATAATCTGGATGCTTCGGTGGCGTTGTTTCGGAAGGCTTATGGGTGGTCGGAGCCGCTGATTGAGACGGAGAAAGAGTTTGGGAAGCTGGCGTATTTTCCGGGAGAGCCGGTGATATTGGCGGCTCCGGCGAATGCGCGGTGGTTGGGCGATTGGCTGGGGAAGTATGGGGAAACTCCGGTGGCGTATTTGTTGGGGAGTAGTGAATTTGCGGCGGCGGCTAAGAAGTATAGGTTGTCGGGGGGTAAGACTTGGTTTGGACAGAAGGTGGGGTGGTTTGATGGAGGGAAGTTGAAGGGGGTGCGGGTGGGAGTGATTGGACAGTGAGTTAGGCTGTGCCCCTGGAGACTGGCGGTACCATCGAGATCAAAATCCCCACCCTAACGTCGCACAGAACGCGACGTTAAGGATGGGGCACCCGGTGTCTCTTCCTACATAATCTTGGTGGTTGCGTGGCGAGCTTTGCTCGGCTGGGCAGGTGGGGGCACCTGCCCCTACGCGACTGAGGTTGCTAGAACGTAGAACTGAGAACTGCTAACATCTTTTCCTGTGGCGGCCGCTAAGGACAATTCTCATTTGAATTTAAATTTGAAGGATCGGGTGGTTTCGGCTGCTCCGGTGGAGGACGATTCTTCTTTTGAGTTGAAGCTGCGGCCGCAGCGGCTGGCGGAGTTTATTGGGCAGAACAAGGTTAAAGAGAATCTTTCGGTGGCGATTGAGGCGGCGCGCAATCGCGGCGAGGCGCTTGATCATGTGCTGCTTTATGGGCCTCCGGGGTTAGGCAAGACTACTCTCGCCAATATTATTGCTAATGAGTTGGGCGCGGCGTTTCAGCAGACGTCGGGGCCTACTTTGCAGATCAAGGGGGACCTGACGGCGATCCTTACGAATTTGCGCGACCGGCAAGTTTTGTTTATTGATGAAGTGCATCGGCTGCAGCCGGCGCTGGAGGAGATACTTTATTCGGCGCTCGAGGATTACAAGCTGGACATCATGATTGGGCAAGGGCCGTCGGCGCGGACACACACGATGGATGTAAAGCCGTTTACTTTTATTGGGGCGACTACGCGGGCGGGGTTGTTGTCGGCTCCGCTGCGATCGCGGTTTGGATTGCTGTTGCGGCTGGAGTTTTATACGCATGAGGATTTGCGCGTGATTGTGGAACGATCGGCGGAGATTTTGGGAGTGGGAATTGATCGGGAGGGGGCTACGGAGATCGCTTCGCGGTCGCGCGGGACTCCGCGGATTGCTAATCGGCTGTTGCGGCGGGTTCGGGATTATGCGCAGGTGCGGGCGGCGGGAAGGATTGATCTGGCGGTGGCGCAGTCGGCGCTTAGCATGCTGGAAGTGGATCGGTATGGGTTTGATGAAGTGGATCGGAAGTTGTTGCTGACGATTATTGAGAAGTACCAGGGTGGTCCGGTGGGACTGAATACTTTGGGGGCGGCGCTGGCGGAGGAGCCGGATGCGATTGAAGAAATTTATGAGCCGTTCTTGATTCAGATTGGATTTTTGAATCGGACTCCGCGGGGGAGAGTGGCTACGCAGTTGGCTTACGAACATTTTGGGATCGTGCCGAATCGGCGGCAGAGTTCGTTGTTTTGAGAGTCGGTGTTTCGAAATTTACGGGCCCACTCTGACGTCGCACAGGGCGCGACGTCTAGGATGGGGCACCCGCGTTCTATTGGATTTAGATTGTGGTGGCGCGAGACGGTTGCCGAGCTTCGCTCGGCTGGGCAGGTGAGGGCACCTGCCCCTACTTGAGTTTGGTTTTGGAGGGGATGATGCGTGAGGTGATTGCTACTTCGGAGGCTCCGGCGGCTATTGGGCCTTATTCGCAGGCGATTCGGGCGGCGGGGTTGATATTTACTTCGGGGCAGGTGGCGATTGATCCGGCTACACAGCAGGTGGTGGCGGGGGATGTTGCGGCGCAAACGGATCGCGTACTGCGCAATCTCGCGGCGATTTTGGCGGCTGCGGGGAGTTCTTTGGGGAAGGTGGTGCGGTGCACGGTGTTCCTGAAGAACATGGGAGATTTTGCGGCTATGAATGAAGTTTATGGAAAGTATTTCAAGGACGCTCCGCCATCGCGGTCGACGGTGGAGGTGGCGCGGCTTCCCAAGGATGTGCTGGTGGAGATTGATGCGATTGCGGTGGCGTGAGGGATGGTGACGGTAGGGGTCCTTCGACTCAGCAGAGCGATTGCTTCGCGAATCGTTCTGCGGCGCTCAGGATGACATCTGGAAAAGGGGAAATTATGAAGACTTTTGTGGCTATTTTTTTGGTGGCGCTGATTGGGATTGCTTGGTGGGCGGGGGCGCAGACGGCTCCGGCTAAGAGAGCGCCGGCGGTGCCTATCGGGCCTACTAAGGTTACGGGCGAGCCTACGAAGACGGCTAGCGGGTTGGAGTATTGGGACATTAAGGTGGGGACGGGCGCGGTGGCTAACGCGGGGATGAAGGTTAAGGTGGATTACACGGGGTGGCTGACGAATGGAAAGAAGTTTGACAGTTCGGTCGGGACGGGGCGTCCGTTTGATTTTCTGCTGGGCGGGGGACAGGTGATTAAGGGGTGGGATGAGGGGATTGCGGGGATGAAGGTTGGGGGGAAGCGGCAGTTGCGGATTCCTCCGGGGCTGGCTTATGGGGAGAAGGGGTATTCTTCGGTGATTCCGCCGAATTCTACTTTGATATTTGATGTGCAGTTGGTGGATGCGAAGTAGGGATTTTCCGCGGTTTGGAGATTTTGCCGAGCTTCGCTCGGCTGGGCAGGTGAAGGCACCTGCCCCTACGTGCGTTTAGCGGTCTTAGGCTTTGACTACTTTGCCGCTTCTTAGGCAGGAGGTGCAGACTCGGATGTGTTTGGTCGCGGCTCCTACTTTGGCGTGAACGGGGCGGAGATTGACGTTCCAGCGGCGCTTGCTGACGTTGTGGGCGTGGCTGATGGTGCTTCCGAACTGCGGCCCCTTGCCGCAGATATCACATACTCGTGCCATAACTCTTTGGTTCCTTCCAGGCTGATGCCGAGGGTGCTGCTGAACTTTCATTTTATAGGAATTTGCGGGATTTGGCCAGACTGGAGGAAACGCAAGGTCCCTCCACTCCGCAGGTGATCGCTTCGCGATGATCTGCTCCGGTCGGGATGACAGATTTTGTGGTGCGAAGGTCATCGGGCAGAGTTAGCGCATGATCCGGCTCTCAGGCGGCTTTGCCTAATACGGGCTCGGCACAATGGCTGCAGCGGCGGGCGTCTATGGGGATTTCGCTTAGGCATTCGGGGCATTTCTTGGTGGTGGGGTCGGCAGGGACGGCGTTTCTGTTCATGCGGGCTACTAAGGCGTTGACCGGGGTCACCACGAAGAAGTAGATGGCGGCGGCGATGAGGACGAAGGATACGCAGGCGTTGAGGAAATCTCCTACGGGAAACTTTGTGGTGCCTATGGTGAAGCCGAGGTAGGAGAAATCGGGCTTGCCCACGAGGGCGGCGATGAGCGGGGTGAGGAGATCTTTGGTGAGGGCGGTGACTACTCCTCCGAAGGCGGCACCGATGACTACGCCTACGGCCATGTCGACTACGTTGCCGCGCAAGATGAATTGTTTGAAGCCGGATAGCATTGGGGGTCCCTCCTAAGTAGATGAATCGGCGCAAATGTACATGCTGGTGTGGGTTTGGTCAAGGCGTGCGGAATGTTTCAGCTGCACGCAAAGTTGAGCGGGGCGGGGACTTCGGCGGCTCGAAGGATTTGCCGAGCTTTGCTCGGCTGGGCAGGTGAGGGCACCCTTCGGCAAGCTCAGGGCAGGCTCTGCCCCTACGTGATTTTCGCGGGGGCGTGATTTCTGCAGGCGCTATTCGAAGATGTCTTTTAGCAGGTAGTCGTCGGAGATATTGGCTCTCAGGGCGGTCCACTCCTGGGCGCCGGATTTATTTAGCTTGTACATCGCTTCCAGGGTGCGGAGGAGATTTATGTGGTTGACGCCTTTGTCTTCGGGGTAGTCGCCGGGCTTGATGTGGGCTCCGGCAAGGATGGTGGGGATGCGATTTCTTTTGGTGGGATTTGGGTCGGCGGGATTGGTGGTGCCTCCGGTGAAGGTGAATTCGTCGCTCTCATCGAAGGTCAGGATCAGCAGACTGTTGTGCTGCTTGGCCCACTGGTAGTAGGCATCCAAGTTGTGGCGGAGCCAGCGGTCTCCAGCGGGGATGGAGTGGGCGGGCTTGCCATCGTGCATATCGTCGATGAGATTGGGGATGACGAAGGATACGGTGGGTAGGTCGTTGAAGTCGGTGGGGAAATCTTGTGGGAAGCGCAGGGTGGAAGAATCGGCTGCGGTTGCGCCGTTTGGGAGGTTCGAGAAACTTACCCAGGGGCAGTGCTTGCGGGCGTAGAGGCCTTGTCGGGTGACGCTGGAACCGACGGTGGGAAGGCCTTCGCAATAGCTTTTGAAGGAGTGCCCGGTGCGGATTAGTTCGGAGCCTAGATTGGCTGCCCTGATGGCGGATTGCGGGATGTCGTCCTGATAGCCGACTTTCTGGTTGTTGCCGGAGAAGAGCCAGAAGTAGTTGCCTTCGCTGTGGTGCTCTTCGGCGTACATCTGGGTGAGGTTGGCTCCTTCTTTTTTTAGGACGTCGTTGATGTAGGGGGCATTTTTGTTGCCGATGATTTCTTCGTAATTTTTATTTTCTTCGATAACGATGACGATGTGGTCGTAGACCGGGAGGTTTGTTGGCCAGGGGAGACTGGGCGGGATTACGGCTTGGGCTGCCAGGTTCGTTGTCGTTAGCGCCAGCAGCACCGCTAGCGCGAGGGGTTTCACTGAGTCAGGTCTCCTGGTGCTTGGATGCGGATGGTTATATTTTAGGTTGGGGCGGCGGCTGGGCGATCCCTCGAACAGTTTGGGATAGGTAGGGGTCCTTCGACTCCGCAGAACGACTCGCTTCGCGAATCGTAAGCCTTTTCTTATCGCAGCGCTGAAGCCGGGCGGCACCCAAAAAAAGACAGAAGGAGGGTTGCGGCGCGGCTGAAGCCGCACCCTTTCAAAGCAAACTCAGATGCGCATCGGCATTACTATGTAGCGGTATTTGTAGTCTTCGGATTCGGCGGGGCGGAGTTGGCCGGCGGATTGGGCGTCTTTTAATTCCAGTTTTACTTCGGCGCTGCCGGTGGCTTTGATGAAGTCCATCAGGTATTGGGCGTTGAAGCCTATGGCCAAGGGGTCGCCGTCGTAGGCTACCTCGATGGAGTCTTCGGATTCTCCGGTTTCGGTCGAGGAGGCGGAGATTTTTAGTTCGCCTTTTTCCAGGCGGATGCGGACGGCTCGGGAGCGCTCGTCAGCGAATTGGGCTACTCGGGCTATGGCGGCGCCTAGTTCTTCGCCGTGGAGGGCGATCGATTTGGTGATGTCTTTGGGGAGCACGGCTTCGTAGTTGGGGAACTGGCCGGTGAGTTGGCGGGAAGTCAGGAGGCGCTGGCCTACGCGGAAGAAGAGCGTGGACTCGTCTTTCGCGAAGTCGATGGTTTCTACTTCGTTTTCGCTGTGGGCGTCGAGCAGGGATTTCAGCTCGTCCATGGCTTTCTTGGGGACGAGCGTTTTCATTTCGCCGCTGACGCCTTCGAATTTTTCTCCGGCCCGTTCTACGTGGGCTAGACGGTGACCGTCGGTAGCTACCATGGTGATGGATTCGGGCTTGAGGACCATGAGCGCGCCGTTGAGCGTGTAGCGGGACTCTTCGCTGGCGATGGCGAAGCCGGTCTTGGCGATCATGGAGCGCAGAACGGAGGCGGGGATTTTGATGGCTCCGGCGGCGGGGAAGACGGGAAGGCCGGGGAAATTGGATTTCGCCATGCCTACCATTTTGGTATTCGACCGGCCGCAGCGGATGCTGACCCAGTGATTCTCAAGCAGGCGGATGGTGATGTCGGCGTCGGGGAGAAGTTTTACGTAGTCGTGAAGCTTGCGCGCGGGGATGGTGCAGGAGCCTTCTTTTTTTACTTTGGCATGGCACGAGGTGCGCAGGCTGAGATCGAGGTCGGTGGCGGTAAGTGAGAGTTTGTCGCCGGAGGCCTCGAATAAATAATTCGAGAGAATGGGAATTGTCGTTTTGCGCTCGACCACGCCTTGGGTGGCCGTCAGTTCGCGAAGCAACTCAAATTTGCTGACCGTGATTTCCATGGTCGTTGATGTCGTGGCAACGGCAGGGGCGACTTCCACCGGCATATTGGGTCTCCCGACTCTACTTCTGTTCTCTTCTTATATCAAATACAAAAGCAATTCAACCAGTAGTAACCGTAGGCGGGTCGGAGAAGTGGAAAACCGGGCCAGGTGCCTGCGGTTCAGTTGCTTTAGCGTAGAGACCTCGTGTGAAGAATCGGACCTTGCTTTAGCGGAGGACCATGGATGGAATGGACCCTCGTCAAGTTTCGATCTGGTCTCGCACAACTTCCACAAACGACTCACAGACCGGAGGCTGGAAGAACGGCCACATGAGTGGAAAAGGCGGTGGAAACCGCGGTCTACGCGCCTAGCTGCTCGGTCAATTTATTGAGCAGCCTGTTTAAATCCTTGTCGTTCTTGCGAACCTCTTCGATCTTATCGACCGAATGGAGGACGGTAGTGTGATGCTTGCCGCCGAACTGACGGCCGATTTCGGGGAGCGAGGCCTCAGTTAAATGCTTGGCCAGGTACATCGCGATCTGCCGGGGATAGACGATGGAGCGCGAATTATTTTTTGCCTTGATTTCGACGAGGCGGAGTCCGAATTGTTCGGCTACAGCTTTTTGAATGGATTCGATGGTGACTTTACGGGCCTGCGAGTCGATGAAATTTTTCAGGACTTGCTGGGTATAGGGGAGCGTTATGTCGGCTCCGATGAGAGACGAGTGCGCGACCAGGCGAATCAGAGCGCCTTCTAGTTCGCGGACGTTGGAGCGGATGTTGGAGGCGATGAAGAGGGCGACGTCGGTGGGCAGGGTGACGCGCTCCTGCTCGGCTTTCTTTTGCAGGATGGCGACTTTGGTTTCGAGGTCGGGCGGTTGAATATCGGCGATGAGGCCCCATTCGAAGCGGCTGCGGAGGCGGTCTTCGAATTCGGCCAATTCCTTTGGAGGACGGTCGCTAGCGATCACGATCTGTTTCAGCGATTCGTGAAGGGCGTTGAAGGTGTGGAAGAACTCTTCCTGGGTGCGTTCTTTTTGGGCGAGGAACTGGATGTCGTCGATAAGGAGGACGTCGACGTTGCGGAATTTATCGCGGAAACTGATCATCTTCTCGTAGCGGAGAGAGTTGATCATTTCATTGGTGAACTTTTCGCTGGAGAGGTAGCAGATGGCGGTTTGCGGCATGCGGCGCTTGATCTCATGGCCGATGGCCTGCATGAGATGGGTCTTGCCCATGCCAGTGGTGCCGTAGAGGAAGAGAGGGTTATAGGCTTTGGACGGGCGCTCGGCTACGGCCTGGCAGGCGGCGTGAGCGAACTGGTTGCCGCTGCCGATGACGAAGGCGTCGAAGGTGTAGCGCGGATTGAGTTGGGCGGCGCTATCCCAATCGAAGCGGGCCTGCGCGGGATGAAGGCCGGTGGCGGCTTGCTGGCCGGTTTGGGCGGTGCTCGGAGCGCCGCTGCTGTAGCCTTGGGCGGAGAGGCCGCCGTTGTGGCGGATGGGAGTGTTGGAAGGATCGTCTTCGGCGGTGACGAATTTCACGTCCTGGTAGCCGAGGCCGAGATTGTCGACGGCTTCCTGAATGAGGTCGGCGTATTTGTCGCCGACGTGGCGGAACTCGGCGGTGGGGATACGGACGAAGAGAATTCCGTTGCTGGCGTGGCTGTAGCGAGTGGGCTTAAGCCAGGTGTCGTAGGAATGGCGGTTGATTTTTTTCTCCAGGGCGTCGAGGATGCGCACCCACGGATTCGGAATGACGGCGGAAGTAGTGAGGGATGACATGAATTTACCGGAATCGCTTTTTACAAAATTATGGACAGCGCCGGAGTAAAGAACGTCCGGGAACAGTCTTTAAATTTTACAAGTCTTGAATTATGAGTCTAAGTTTTCCTGCAGAGCAGTCTCTGTTTTGCAGTACGGGTTGTGGTTGAGAATTAATAGGAGACGAACGGGATAGTAGCACAAAAAAATCGCCGCGTCGGTGCGTTGCAAGAAAAAAAATCATGCGTGAGCGCTATATAGAATCGCGATTTTGGAGCGCTGTCAAGTGTCGAGAAACTAACTGCCGCGAGATGGGTGCAATTGCGAAAACAGGTCAGAGGATAGAGGTCGGATTGCAGAGGTGAAAGTCAAAAGCGGTTTACGGTTTTACCTCCGACCTTTTACCTCTGCAATCTGACCTTAACTTCATCCGGTTCTCCGCTCACGGCGCGGCGCGGCTGTTGATTTGTAACTGGCGGGATAGACGACTACGGAGCGCCGGCCGCCTTCCCCGTCGCTTTCGGTGCGGAGATCTTTTTCGTCGCGCAAGGCGAGGTGAACGATGCGGCGCTCGCGCGAGGACATGGGACCGAAGCGGTAAGGTTCGCTGGTGCGGCGGACCTGTTCGGCGGCCACGCGGGCGGCGAGTTGCAATTCGTCGATGCGCATGGCGCGGAAATTTTTGCAATCGAACCAGATTTTCTCGTGCTCATTGCCCTGGAGGTGCAGGACTTCGGAGGCGAGGAGTTCGAAGGCGCGGAGAAGTTCGCCGCTACGCTCGAGCAGGAGAGAAGAATCGGGGCCGGCGAATTCGACAAGGATTTCGGGATGCTCCCACTCGCGGTTGTCGGGGATGGGAGGATCGACGGTGATGCGGTATTTGAGTTTGAAGCCGCCATGGGAAATGACGGCTTGCAGGAATTCTCCGATTTGTTTGGCGGCGGCGATTTTGTCGGTGATGGGCATAGATGAGTTCTCAGTTGTCAGTTCTCAGTTGTCAGTAAAGTCCTCCAAAGCTCCGTTTAGGGCGGACGGCACAAGGTTTAACTGACGACTGACAACTGAAAGCTGACAACTATTTTTCTTTTTTTCTGGCGCGTTTGGCCATCATTTCTCGCATTTCTCGTCCTAGCGAGGTGCGGTTTAGAGCGGCTTGCTGCACTATGCCTATGACTTGGCCCATCGCCCAATATAGGCCTAGACCGGCGGGGAGATACCAACTCATGTAGCCGAGCATGCCGGGCATCATCAGGTTCATCATTTTTTGTTGTGCTGGATCCATGCCGGCCTGGGGCGTCATGCGCTGCATGAAGAACATGGTGACGATGATGGCGATGGGCAGAATGTGCCAGGGATCGGCGGCAGACAAGTCGTGGATCCAGAGCCAGGGGGCGTGGCGGAGATCCATGGCTACGTTGAGCATGCGGTAGTAGGCGAAGAGGAAGGGCATCTGGATGAGCAGCGGGAGACAGCCGCCGGCGGGATTGACGCCTTCCTTCTTATAGAGCGCCGAAATCTCTTCGTTCATCTCGGCTTTCTTGGGATCGCGCAGACTGTATTTTTTGTATTTTTCCTGGATGGATTTGATCTGGGGCGCGACGCGCTGCATTTTGAGCATCGACTTCATCTGGGTGAGACGGAGCGGGAGGAGCGCGGCATTAATGATGAGCGTCTGCAGCAGGATTGCCCAGCCCCAGTTATGAACGTAGGTGTGCATCCACTTGAGCCAGAGGAAGAGTGGGCGGGCGATGATGCCTAGCCAACCGAAATCGATGATGGCACGGAGATCGGGTTCGGCTCCAGTGATGCCGGGGACGGAGACGGACTCGAGGTCGGTGAGAGCTTTGGGGCCGACGTAGAGGCGGGCAATGGTGGGGCCGCGGAGGCTGCCAACGGCTGCGCCTAGCACGTCGATCTTATCGAGTTGTTTGTCGGATGCGCTGTGGGGAATTTCGATGGCGTTGCGGAGCGTGACCAGCGCGGCATTCTGCTGATCTTGTGGAAGGAATACGGCGGCGAAATATTGATCGGAGACTCCGCCCCACTGGAAGGGGCCGGGGATGGTGCCGTTGCCGCTGATCTTCTTGATCGCCAGGCGCTCGACCTTGTCGTTGTTCTGATACATGATCTGGGCGGTCGCGTATTGCGGGGCGGTCAGATCGGCGCCGAAGCCGGCGGGCCACATGGGGAAGGCGGTGACTTGGGCACCTTTTTGATAGACGGTGGTCTGGGTGCCGATTACGTAGCTGGTGCGATCGAAGGTGAAGGTCTTCTGGACCGAGACGTCGCCATCGTCGTAGACAAATTTAATTTCCACCGGAGCAGCAAGAGTATTACTGGCAGGCGCAACGCCTTTGGCGGCAACATTGATTGTGGCGGAAAACTCCCCTATCCCTATCGCCTGAGTCTGCGCCGTTGCATAGAGGGCTGAATTTATTTTGTTGCGCAGAGATTCATCGTAGGTCCAGAGAGTGAGCGGGTAGCCGTATTTCTCGGAGGCGGCAGTGTTCACCAGTTCGAGCTGGCCGCCTTTGTCGTCGGTATATTTTTTCAGAACCCAGGATTTAACGCGAGCTCCGCGATTAGTGAAGACGATGCGGTAGGCGTCGTTTTCGATGACGGTGTCGAATTCAGCGGTCGCTTGGACGGGAGTTTCGGATTTCTTTGATGCAGCCGTGGTGGGCGCGGGAGACTGTGGCGTCGGCTGAGTTGTGACTGGCGATTGCGTTTGATTCTGGGCGGCGGGTTGCGTGATTTCCTGCTTTGCAGGCGGTTGCGGGCCGTACTTTTTCACTAGCGGCTGGAAGAGCATGATGACGAGGAAGGTCAGGGCGAAGACGATGAGGAGTCTGCGCTCCATGCCGGGTTCTTGTTGAGGATTGTTAAATTCGGCCAATTCAGTTGCTCGTCATTTCTTTGGTTGAATGGTTGACGTCTAGATATAGGCGGGGGGAGACGCAAGGTCCCTCCGCTGCGCAGATCATCGCTTTCGCGATGATCCGCTTCGGTCGGGATGACAGAGTTTTTGTAACTACGGGATCCAGTCCGCCTTTGGCGAAGGGGTGGCAGCGTAGTAAGCGCCAGAGTGCTAGTAATCCGCCGCGAAGTGCGCCATAGCGTTCGACTGCTTCCATTGCGTATTCGGAGCAGGTCGGGACGTAGCGGCAGGAGGGTGGCAGGGCTGGGGAAATCCAGCGCTTGTAGAGTTGGAGGAGGGCCAGGGCTACTTGGCGGGGGCCGAGCTTGCGCTCGGCCGGGCAGGTGAGGGCACCTGCCCCTACGCGAGATGGGCGAGCGTGGGCACCCTTCGACAAGCTCAGGGCAGGCTCTACGCGTGTCTTTTCTCTTACTTCGATGTCAGACTTCTGCATTTATTTTCTGGCCAGCTTTTTCGCTACTGCCTCGAAGGCCTGGCTCACTTCCTGCAACACTATCGAGAAGTCGAGTGTTAGCACCGACTTCTTTGGATTGATGACTACGTCGACGGGGCTGGTGCCCGCCAACAGTGTGCGGCGCTGGCGAACTGCTTCGCGGAGGCGCCGCTTGATACGGTTGCGATCGACTGCGCCTCCCAGGGCGCGACCGACGGTGAAGCCGACGCGCGTTACGTCGTTGGTTAAGGCGACATCCAAAATGGCATCTGCCCGCCGCAAATAAAAGACGGTCAGATGGGATGAAAAATGGCGCCGCCCCTGTTTGTATACGCGATCGAAGTCGGAATGTTTCAGCAGGCGCGCGACACGGGAGAAGCCAGCTGCGACGATGGTCGCGGGCTGCTCTACACTCCGGTTGGGAGCGTCGGCGGTCACCAGCTCACAATCCTGCACAATGTTGGTTACGACTATGACGACAGATATTAATGATAATGACGGCCTTTGCTGTCCGTCGGGAGAAAATTAGTCGCGGAAACCCGGGGCCACGGAAACACGCTTGCGGCCTTTGGCGCGGCGGCGCGAGAGTACGGCGGCTCCGTTCTTGGTCTTCATGCGGGTACGGAACCCGTGCTTCTTGGAGCGCTTGCGCTTGTTAGGTTGAAATGTACGTTTCGGCATCGAAAGTCTCTTGCTCCTGAGTGATACAGATGGCTTATGGCAAACAGTAAGTATAAATGAGGGGCGGCGGATGCGGCAAACGGGGGTGAGGTGATTGTAGATTGTTTTCACCGCCGGGACGCCGAGAAAAGCTAACTGTATGGAATGTCTACTAACAGCGTTTGGCGAGAGGAGAGTCAGGTTGAGTGGGGGTCCCTTCGGCTGCGCTCAGGATGACAATTCAAGAATGGGGATGCCGGGAGTTCTGGCTATACTCGGTGAATCGTTGCTATGAATCTTGATGACACGATTGTGGCGATTGCTACGCCTCCGGGGCGCGGAGGGATTGGCGTGGTGCGGCTGGCGGGGCCGGAGGCGCGGGGTATTGCGGGTCGGATGCTGCGGCTCGGGCGGGAGTGGGAAGCGGGACGGGCGGTTCGGTGTGATCTGGTGGAGGCTGGCGGGCCGAGCTTAGCGGACGCGGGGATTTCTACGGACGCCGGCCTTTTTGCCGAGCTTCGCTCGGCTGAGCAGGTGGGGACACCTGCCCCTACGCGAGTATTGATCGAACCGCAATCGCGGATTGATGAGGTGGTGGTTACTTTTTTTGCTGCGCCTCATTCTTATACTACCGACGATATTGTGGAGATTTCGGCGCATGGGTCGCCGGTGGTTTTGCGGCATGTTGTTGAGATGGCGATGGCTGGCGGGGCGCGGCTGGCGGAGCCGGGCGAATTTACTATGCGCGCGTTTCTTAACGGGCGGATTGATTTGACGCAGGCGGAGGCGGTCCGGGATTTGATTGATTCGCAGACGCTTTTTCAGGCTAAGGTGGCGGCGCAGCAACTGGAGGGCGCGCTTTCGAATCGGCTGAAGCCGATTAAGCAGAAGTTGGTGGATTTGATTGCGCTGCTGGAGGCGGGGATTGATTTTGCGGACGACGATGTATCGGTGGCTCCGGACGCTACGATTGTGGAGCGCATCGGGCAGGTGAAGACGCCGCTGGTGGAGCTGGCGGCTAGTTTTGCGTATGGACAGATTGTGCGTGAGGGGCTGACGCTGGCGATTGTGGGGCGTCCGAATGTGGGGAAGTCGAGTTTGTTTAATCGGCTGGTGGAGCGGGAGCGAGCGATTGTGACGGCGCAGCCGGGGACTACGCGAGATCTAGTGAGCGAGACGGTGGCGATCGGTGGAATTCCTGTGGAACTGGTGGACACGGCTGGGATTCGGCGGGCACTGGATGAAGCGGAGAGTATAGGGATCAAGAAGTCGATGGAGGCGCTGGCGGACGCGGACTTAGTGCTAGTGGTTATTGATGCTTCGCAGGTGGTAAGTGAGGAAGATAGGGAGTTACTCAGGCGGGTTACGGGTCGAGCGGCGATTGTTGTCGAGAACAAGAGCGATCTTATTGGCGGATTGGGGGAGAGCGCTGCCGGGCTTCGCCCGGCTCGGGCAGACGAGGGCGTCTGCCCCTACGTGAGTTTGGCGGGCGACGGTGGGCACGTGGCGGGCGACGGTGAATGTTTGGATGTGGGTTTGGCGGGTGAGCCGGTGGTGCGGATTTCTACTTCGGCGGTTAGTGGGGCGGGGATTGCTGAGTTGCGGGCGGCCATTTTGGGGCATCTCGGTGGGGATCCTGGTGGGCAGGCGGAGGCTGGTTTTCTTACCAGCGTTCGGCATCAGAAACTTGTTAGTGATGCGCTGGGCGCGCTGGAGGCGGCGATTGGGGCGGTGGGATTACGCGTTCCGCATGAAATGTTGCTGCTTGATTTGTATGGAGCGTTGCGGCCACTTGACGAAATTACTGGGGCGACTACTAGCGACGACATACTTAATCTAATTTTCGGGACGTTTTGCATTGGGAAGTAAAGTGGAGTCCGGTACGGCCCAAAGGGTTCTGATCGCTGAATGCGGGTCTTAATTGTTGAGGATGAAGTTCGGCTGGCGGCGAATATAGCTGCGGCGCTCCGGCAGGGGGCCGGGGTTGCGGTGGATTGTGCGCACGATGGGCGGGAGGGGTTGGCGCTGGCGGAATCGGAGCACTATGATTTGCTGCTTTTGGATTTGATGCTGCCGGTGCTTGATGGGCTGAGTATTGTGCGGCGGGTGCGCGCGCGCGGCGATCGAACTCCTATTCTGGTGCTGACGGCTCGGGATGAGCGGAGACATGTGGTGACGCTTTTGAATGCGGGGGCTGACGACTATCTGACGAAGCCGTTTGATCTGGGCGAATTGATTGCCCGGGTGAAGGCGCTGATCCGGCGGGGAAAGGGTGCGGCGGATTCTTTGCTGACGGTGGGGCGGCTCAGCATGAATGCGGTGGAGCAGACGGTGCGATGCGGCGGGCAGTTGATCGATCTTTCGCCGACGGAGTATCGAATTCTGGAGTATCTGATGTTTCGTCCGCGGGCGATTGTGTCGAAGCGGGAGCTGCTGGAGCATCTTTACGATTACACGTGGGAACATCATTCGAACGTGATTGAAGCGCATGTGTCGAACCTGCGAAAGCGGCTGCGGGCGGCGGGTGAAGAGGCGACGGTGGAGACGGTGCGGGGGCGCGGTTACAGGTTGGAAGCTCCGGAGCCGAAGTTATAGCTGAAGTTATGAGGATGCGATCGCTGACGCGACGGCTGATTGTTGCAGTGCTGCTGGCGGAGTCGTTGTGCGCGGCTGGATTTGCGGTGGTAGCGATTGTGCATGAGATGCATGTGCGGCGGCGAGCGTTCGACGTCATGTTGCGGGGGCGCGCGGATTCGTTGCTGGGAGCGGTGCAGGATGCGGACGATCCGGAGGCAAATGTGACAGTGGACCGCAGCGAACTGGTGCTGCCGGACGAGGATATTTATGAGGTGTTGAGTCCGACGGGGCGGCTGTTGGGGGAGTCGGAGAATGCGGACGCGCGGGCACTGCGCGGGCCTGGGGCGTCGCAGCGATTATCGCAAAGCGAAGGATATTTCGATATTAAGGTGGGGCGAGTTCATTATCGGGTGCTTCGTACGGAAGGCGTGCGGGTGATTGACCGGCTGGAGAATGGGGGGACGCGGCGGCCGGTTACGCTGATTTATGGAGCTCCGACGCGGCGTCTTTTTCGTGAGGTGGTGGAGGCGGCTCGGTTTTATGTTCTGACGAGCGTGCTGCTGCTGGCGGTTACGGGAGCAGTGCTGGCGTGGCTTTTAGGGCGATGGCTGGCGCCGTTGCGGGAGCTGGCGCTGAGTGCGTCGCGGGTATCGGTTACATCGTGGGAGTTCGCGCCGACGGAGAATGCGCTGCGGACGCGCGAGTTGAATCCGATCATTTTGTCGATGCGGCAGTTGCTCGGGGGATTGCGGGAAGCGTTCGAGCGGCAGCGGCGATTCACGGGCGATGCGGCGCATGAGTTGAAGACTTCGCTCACGCTGCTGAAGTCGAGTCTGCAATTGTTGACGATGGGGCGGCGGAATGCGGAGGAGTATGAAGCGGGACTGAGGGATCTGACCATCGACATACAGCGCATGGAGGAACTGACGGAACGGATGCTGGCGCTGGCGCGGATTGAGGAAGAAGGAGAAAAGCCGGCGGAGGTGGTTGACCTGGGAATCACGGTGCGATTGCTGGCTCAGCGGCTGAAGCCGTTGGCGGAGGCTAATCAGGTTAAGATCGGCGTCATTGGAGACGGGGCGTGCCTTGTGAGTGTCCAGGCTAGCGATGCCGAGATTTTAAGTTCCAATCTTTTGATGAATGCGGTGCAGCATAGTCCGGCTGGGGCGGAGGTTACGGTTTCTTTGACGGCGCAGAATGGGACGGCGGAGATGCGGGTGGCGGACCGGGGGGATGGAATTCCGGAGAGCGCGCAGGCGCATATTTTTGAGCGCTTCTATAGGACAGACGGGTCGCGCGGCCGGCAAAGCGGAGGAACCGGGTTGGGATTGGCGATATGCAAGGCGATTGTAGAGAGGTCGCACGGGACCATTGCGGTCGAGAGTGAAGCAGGGCGCGGGACGTTGATTATTGTGAGGCTGCCGACAGCGGAGTGATTCGGCGAATTTCGCGGCCCACCCTCCCGCGAAGTGCGCGGGAAGGATGGGGCACCCTCGGGTTTGGTTGTGTACACGAAGGGCGCTAAGGCACGCTGACTATTGTGAGGCTGTCGACGGTGGGGTGAATAGAGAATTTCGCGGCCCACCCTCCCGCAAAGTGCGCGGGAAGGATGGGGCACCCTCGGGTTTGGTTGTGTACACGAAGGGCGCTAAGGCACGCTGACTATTGTGAGGCTGTCGACGGTGGGGTGAATAAAGAATTCGCGGCCCACCCTCCCGCGAAGTGCGCGGGAAGGATGGGGCACCCTCGGTTTCAGCAAATTTTAAGGTCGTCGTGGTAGAAAGTAGGGCGTACACACATCTGAGGTGGATAGGAAAACTATGAATATGGTCAACCGCTTTGTTCTTGTCGGGGTAGGGTTAGTCGGCGCAATCGCTGCGTGCGTTGGGATGTTGGGTGCCTCGGCGGCGGCGCAACAGCCGTATCAGATATTGGATCACTGGAAAATTGGTGGCACGGGCGGTTGGGATTATCTGCTGGCCGACTCGGCTAATCATCTTGTTTATGTCACGCACGGGCCGCGGGTGGAAGTGATCGATACGGATACGGGCAAGGCGGTCGGAGCGATCATGGGGATGAAGGGGACGCACGGGGTTGCGCTGGATGAGCAGGGGAAATTCGGTTACATCAGCGACGGCGGGAGCAACAACGTTGTGGTATTTGACCGGCACACCTTTCAGACCGTTACTACGATCGCGGCGGGAACTAATCCGGATGGGATTGTGTTTGATCCGTCGACCAAGAGCGTGTGGGCTTTCAACGGGCGCAGCAGCAACGTCACGGTGATTGATGCGGCGACGAATCAGGTGGTCGCGACGATTGACGTTCCGGGGAAGCCGGAGTTTGCGGTTGCGGATGGTAAGGGTTCGGTTTACGACAATATCGAGACGGCTAATGAGATTGTGCGCTTTGATGCGAAGGCGCGGAAGATAACCGCCACGTGGAAGCTGGAAAATTGCGAGTCGCCGTCTGGGCTGGCTATGGATCGCGAGCATCGGAAGCTGTTTGCGGTTTGCGATGGGAAGAAAATGGCGGTGGTCGATGCGGATAGCGGGAAGCAGATTGCGACGGCGGATATTGGCGAAGGGCCGGATGCGGCGAATTTCAGCGCGAAGCATCAGCTGGCGTTCAGCTCGAATGGAGCGGGCTCGTTGACGGTGGTGGACGCGGCGAACGGATATAAGGCTATCGAAGAGCTGCCGACGGCGCGCGGGGCGCGGACGATGACTTACGACGACGCGAAGGATCGCGTTTATCTGGTGACGGCGAAGTTTGGGCCGGCTCCGGAGGCGACGGCGCAGATGCCGCATCCGCGGCCGACTGTGCTGCCGGATAGTTTTGAAGTGATTGTTGTGGGGCGGAAGTAGGGTGGGAAGTTTGCCGGCGGCGGAATGGGCCTCAGCGCCCGAAGGCGCAGTTGGATTCCCGTCGCTTCTAGATGTGAGATCAAATTCCCCACCCTAACGTCGCAAAGAGCGCGACGTTAAGGATGGGGCACCCGGCCTTCCAAAGGCTAAGGTGTGGCTGGTTCTTTCGGGCCTAGGAGAACCTGAAATCCGACGTAGGCGATCCAACTGGGCTGGCCGTTGGTGGTGGTGATGGTTTGGAAGCTGCGGCCTCCCATTAGGAGCAGGTTTAGAGTTTTCGCTTTGTTGAGAGCTTGTCTTCCACCCAGGCCAATTGTGGTTTCGCGCTGCTTGGGATAACCGGTGGCGAAATTTCCCACACCCAGGCCGGGAGGAATGCGGTTCGCGTCCTGGACGTCGTAGAGTTCGAGGTAAGCCTCGGTGCGATCGCTGAATTCATGGCCAACCAATAAGCCGCGTCCCCAACTCTGAGGGACGGAGTGGTTACCGAAGTTGTAGCCGACCTCGCCTAGCAATCGTATAGGGCCGATGCGACCGTTGACTTCGAGGGGAAGAAAGAAAGTGGGGCCGGAGGCTACTAAGCCGCGCTCGACGGCACGCGTGGGGTTGTTGAGAAATAATTGCGGATAGGTTGATACGCTCAAGTTGACTACGGATTCGGGAGAGTCTTCTTCTCCGGGGGAGTCGCCGGAGGCCGCGGCGGGCTCGGTTTGGTCTTTATCTGTATCTGCGTGATGGCCGAAGACGGCGGGGAGTCCAGTGCCGAAGCGATCTTTGAGCCAGGGATCTTTTGGATGATGTTCGTAGAAACGCCACTTGATTCCGAGGAGGCTTTCGCCCAGGCCGCCGATGACCTGGCCTTGGACTGCGGGGGCGGGTGGGGTCGCGGGCTGCGGGCGGGTTTCTTCGATGGCGATGGGAAGTTCGTACTTCAACTGAATGCGGTCGCCAAGACCGTAGTTGAAATCGAAGTCGGGGACCTGATAGGCGCCGTCGGCGGGATTGCGGTCGCCGATCCAGCCGAAGTTGATTTCCCAATGCTTGTTGCCGGGGGTTTCGGGGTCGTCGGTGCGGAAGGGTGGTCCGCCCTGGGCGTGGGCGGTTGCGGCCATTAAGAGGTGAATGGCAATGAATAGCGCGCCAACCCATTGGGCGGATTGGAACCTGCATCGTTTTACTTGGGTTGAGCACCTCAAATCGGGTGAAGCAACGGACATCTAAGGATATTATCGGCAACACCTTAAATGTGGCTGAAGAAATTTCTCCGGGAGCCTCAGGCGGTCCACTGGATTGTGGTGTAGGAGCGTGGGGGCAATTCCAGTTTTGTGGTAGTGGCGGTGGTTGAGGGTTTGTCGGCTTGTTGCGGAACGACTCGTTGCGGGGCCTCGAAACTGTTGGAGGCTTTCAGATCGGCGCCGGTGAGGACGGTGGAGGTTAGGATCCGGCTGGGAGCGCGGTCCTGCCAATTGATTTCTGCGGTGTGAGCATTTTGCAAATCTCGATTGAGAAGGAAGAGGGAGAGTTTGCCGTCGTCGGGATTCAGAGTTCCGGCGATGTCGAGGTAAGGGACCTGGCCCATTCCTGCGACTTCATAGGTGGGGGAGTTGACCAGCAGATTGAGGACGTTGCCGCGCGCGAATTGGAGAGCCCAGCTGTAAGGATAGTAGATGGTCTGGCGGAAGAGGCCGTTCGAGTTGGTCATGATTGGGGCGATTACGTTTACCAACTGCGCGAGACAGGCGATTTTGATGCGGTCGGCGTTGCGGATCAGGGTGTTGAGAATTCCTCCTACCAGGAGCGCGTCTTCGAGGTTGTAAATTTCTTCTAGAAGATGCGGAGCTTCGTGCTGGTGGCCGTTCATGGCGTCGCCGCGGCGGGCGCGATACCAGACATTCCATTCGTCAAAAGAGAGCCAGAGTTTTTTGGGAGAACGTTTGTGGCCACGGACTAAATCGCAGACGGCCAGCGTTTCGGAGATTTGCTGCTCCATGCTTAGGTTCATTGCGAGGAACTTGGCGCTGTTTTCGCCGGTTTCTTCGGGAGTGTTGCCGATGTAGCGATGGAGGGAGAGTGCGTCGACGTATTCGTAGCATTGCTCGAGGACTTCGCGATCCCATTCGAGATAGGTGGGCATGCCGGGGCCGCTTGATCCGCAAGCGATAAGTTTGAGAGAGGGATCGACGGCGCGCATCTGGCGGGCGGCGTCTTGCGCCTTGAGTCCGTATTCGGCGGCAGTCATGTGGCCGATCTGCCAGGGGCCATCCATTTCATTGCCAAGGCACCAGTGTTCGACTTTGTGGGGTTGGTCGACTCCGTGAGAGCGGCGGAGGTCGCTCCATTTTGTTCCCTTCTCGATGTTGCAGTATTCGACTAGAGCGGCGGCTTTTTCGGCGGTGCCGGTGCCGAGATTGAGGCCCATTAGAGGGCGTGCGCCTACCAGCTTTGACCAGGCCATGAATTCGTTGGTGCCGAATTGGTTGGTGTCGAGGGTGTTCCAGGCTCTGTCGAGAATGCGGGGGCGATCTTTTTTTGGGCCGACTCCATCGAGCCAGTTGTAGCCGGAGACGAAATTTCCTCCGGGATAACGAATGATGGGAACGCCGAGTTGGTGGACTTCTTCGATTACATCTTTGCGGAGGCCGGAGCTGTCGGAGAGGCGGGAGGCGGGATCGTAGATGCCTTCGTAGATGGCGCGGCCCAGGTGCTCAAGAAAGGAGCCGAAGAGATTGCGATCGAGTGGAGCTATGGTGCGGCGGGAGTCGACGTAGATTTGAGCGACGGCGGTTGTGGCGGGCTGCGTCGAGGATTGGGCCGAGGTTTGCGCGGCTAGTAAACGGCTGGTGGAGCAGGCAATTCCAGCGGCTGCGGCTTGCTTCAGGAATTGGCGGCGGTTATCGGAAAACATTTTGGCAGTCTCCTCGGCGGGATTTTTCGCTCATCTTCTATTTGGATCACGTATTTGCATCACGCTTTTATTTCGCTCATGCTTCTACCTGGTGATAGAGACGATAGGTTTCGTCGCCGATGGCGGCGAAGGGACGCAGGGTTAGGGAGTGGGCGTCGGCTTGAACCTTAAATTCGGATGAGGATTGCGAAGCGGCGGTCGCGGCCAGCAATTGGGGCCTTGTGATTTTCGGAGGGATTTCGTCTACGGCGAAAAGCGCGATGGGGCCGCGGAGAAGAGCTACGGTGTTGGGCGTTTGATCGTCTACGGACTCCAGGCGGAGGGGCATTCCGATATCGAATTGAATGCGGTCGCCATTTTTCCAGGTGCGATTGAGGGGCAGAAATTTGCCGGGGATGATCTCGGCTTCGGCTGGCTTGCCATTGATTGAGACGCGGGTTTTTGCGTCGGCCCAGGCGGGGATTCGCAGATAGACTGCGAAGTCTTCTGGACGCGCCAGATCTAAGTGGAGTTCAGTTGTGTTCGATGTTGGATAACTGGTTTGCTGGGTGACGGTACAGAGCGTTTTATTTTGCGACCAAGATACGCGTGATGGAATGAAAAGGTTCACATAGATGCCGTCGGCGCTGGGATAGTAAGCGCTGATGCCGTAGTCGGCGGTTAGCTGGGGGAAGGTTCCGGAGCAGCAGGGCCACTTATCCGGGTGATAGACCTTTTTACTTCTGTCGTTGTTGTAGTCGGAGTAGTAGAAGGATGTGCCGTCGGGCTGAATGGGTTTGGCGCCGGAGATGGTGTTGTAGAGGACGCGCTCCATGCTGTCGCCGTAGCGGGAATCGCGGGTGACGCGGAGGAGATAGCGGGTGATTTTGAAATGGCCGTAGGCGCCGCAGGGGGTTTCGAAGCTGGCGTGGGTTTTGTTGAGGCTCGCGGCCAGGAGACCTTTGCCGGGTTCGACGAAAGCTTCGCTCGGGCCCCAGCCGCCAGTCGCGTAGCTTTGCTCCTGCACCATGCGGAGACCGTTGGAGGCGGCCCGGAGATAGTGTTCATCGCCTAAGACGAGATAGGCCTGCATGGCGGAGCTTAGCGTGTTGACGTGGCTGTAGGCGTGTTTGCCGGGGAGGGCGTTGTGATTGTCGACTAAGGCGTCGTAGTAGTCGTGGTAGATGAAGCGCTGGCCTAGATCGCGATAGCGCCGATCGCCACTGCGGCGATAGGCGAGGAAGAAATTTTCGGAGAGCGTGTAGGTTTCGTCCCAAGTGAAAGCGATTGATTTGTGGGGGCGGGCTTCTTGCTCGACGCGGCTCAGAGCTTTTTCGGGGAGGTGGGGGAGGACGGCGTCGGTGGCGCGTTTTAGGACGTCTAGAGCGATGGGATCGGCGGCAAATTCGTGGGCGTCGATCAGGCCACAGCAGGTTTTGTCGAAGGTGTAGCCGGGAAGGCGGTAATCGACGTAGAACTTTCCAGTGGGCTCGACGGTGGCGGCGTAGGCGCGAACGAGTCGGTTTACTTTTGCCTGAGTCGGCTTTGATCCGGTGACAGCGTAGGCGCGTGCCAGGCCGGAGAGATATTGGCCGAAGCTGTGTCCGGGAATGAAGCCGTGGAAATTATTTTCGGGATTGAAGTCGTCGCTATTGTCGTACCAGCCACCTAGATCGGGGCCGGGGGCGGGAAGTCCCTGGCGCTGGCGAAAAGGTTTTAGGAGGCCGTCTTCGTCCAGGTTGAGGAAGAGATCGTGAGTGTGGTCGAACTGCTGGCGCAGGAGACTGTCGTGGAGTTGGACTTGGGGATAGTCGAAAACTCCTAGCGGAGGAGTGACGGCTATTTCGATTGGAGGAAGCGACCAGGCGGGGAGAAATCTGGCGGCTAGGGCTCCGGTGGTGACCAGGGCGGAGGATTTCAGGAAGTGGCGCCGCGATGTTTGGGTCATGGGAAAGCCTGCCTGCTGAGCGTTATTTTATTTGTAGCAAACGTTTTCCGGACTGGGTTTCTATATCATCAGTGGTCGGGGGCGGTCAAATGGAGCGGCTTGGTGCGGTCTACGAGACCATTCACCACAGAGGTCACTAAGGTACACGAAGGAAACTCTCGGCGTACCTGGCTCTGTCAACGTTTTGGTTCTATGGTCGCGCGCGGGAAAATGTTGGTGCGGTAGGGGTGCTTCGACTCCGCTTAAGCTTCGCATTTGCGAAGCTCAATCTCCGCTCAGCATGACAAGAGTGAGGGGATGTCAACAGAGCCACCTAGCGTTAGGGAGACACATGAGACAGCTATGGATTTGTTGCGTCATTCTTTTCGTGCTGGCTTGTGCGGCGGTGGGCGAATCGGGCGGGTTGGCTCCGACTCCGCCTATGGGATGGAATTCCTGGGATGGGTATGGGACGACGATTAATGAGGCGGATTTCAAGGCCAATGCGGACTGGTTGGCGAAACATCTCAAGGCTTACGGGTGGGAGTATGTGGTAGTGGATGCGGATTGGTTTGTGACGAACCCGGTAGCGGAGGGGAATTCGAAATCGTTTCAGTATGTGATGGATGAGTATGGGCGGTATGTGCCGCCGGTTGCGCGGTTCCCTTCGGCGGCGGGTGGAGTTGGATTTAAGCCGCTGGCGGATTATGTGCATTCGCTTGGTTTGAAATTTGGCATACATATTTTGCGCGGGATACCTCGGGAGGCGGTGGCGCGTAAGCTTCCGATTGAGGGGTCGAGCTTTCATGCGGGCGAAGCGGCGGATGTGGGGGATGCTTGTCCGTGGAATTATGACAATTATGGAGTTGAGGCGAAGAAGGCGGCGGGGCAGGCTTATTACGATTCGATCGCGCGGCTGTATGCGGGTTGGGGAGTGGATTTGATTAAGGTGGATTGCATTGCTAGCCATCCTTATAAGGGGGATGAGATTCGGATGTTGCGCGAAGCGCTGGATAAGAGTGGGAGGGCCATGGTGCTGAGTTTGTCGCCGGGGCCGGCTCCGCTGGAGAAGGCGGAGGAGATGGAGAAGTATGCGGAGATGTGGCGGATCTCGGACGATGTATGGGATTTGTGGCACAGCGAGGTGGCTTATCCGCAGGGAGTGGGAGATCAGTTTGCAAATGCTGCGAAGTGGACGGAGCGGCCGGGGCGCGGGTTGTTGGAGCCAGGACATTGGCCGGATGCGGATATGCTGCCGCTGGGGTATTTGGGGCCGGCTCCGGGGTGGGGGAAGGCGCGATGGACGCGGCTGACGCATGATGAGCAGAGGACGTTGTTTACGTTGTGGTCGATGTTTCGTTCGCCGCTGATGATTGGGGGAGATTTGAAATTGGCGGATGAGTGGACGGCTGGGTTGCTGACGAATCATGAGGTGATTGAGGTGGATCAGCATGCTACGGATAGCCGGGCGGTTATGAGTGGGTCGAAGACGGTGGTGTGGCGGTCGAAGGCGGCTTCGGGCGGATATTACTTGGCGGTGTTTAATATTTCGGATCAGGCGGAGAAGGTGAGATATCGGTGGAAGAAGGTGGGATTGAGTTCGAAGAGATATAAGGTGCGCGATTTGTGGGAGCGGAGGGATTTGGGTTCGGCTCGGGCGCTGGTGGCGACGGTGGCGTCGCATGGGTGCGTGCTTTATCGGGTGACACAATAGGCTCTGGAATAAAAATACTTCTAGAAAAATGCAGAGAGTGAGCGATTTTAGGGATTTAGCGGTAAGGAAGAAAATAACGGCGGTTGGAAAAACGCAAGGTCCCTCCACTCCGCTTGGCTTCGCCTGCGCTCCGGTCGGGATGACAGAGTTCGGGGGCTTGAACCCAGCGGTGACAGCTCTACGCCACCGAAGGCCGAAGACTAACCAAAGGTCGACGATAAGACTGCGGGGTTTTGCGGGCGCTTGGATTAATGGTAAAGTGCTGGGCGGCGGGGTGGTTTTCTTGGTGAGTAAACGTATGCTCGGAATTCTTCGCTTTTGGCGATCTTTGATTCGGCGATCTGGGGTCCGGCCGTGGTTGGCTTGCTTTTTGGTGGGTTCGTTTTGCTGGGCGCAGAATCGGGCTCCGCTGCAGGCGGATTTGGTTAGCGTGATGGATGCGGGGCGCGTCAAGGTTGGCGATGTGGTGCTGGCTAAGGTGGTGGCGAAGTGGGAGAGTCCGGAGTGCGCGCTACGGGAAGGGGCGATTCTCAACGGGCGGATCGTGGCGCAGAGGGCGCATTCGAAGACGGAAAACACTTCGCAGATTGCGCTGGTGTTTGATAAAGGGCAGTGTGGCGGGAAGGATATGAAGGCGCTGCCGATGACGGTTTCGGCGGTGCTGGCGATGGACCCGGTGCGCGAGCAGAGTTCGTATGCGAATCAGCCACTCAGCGAGGCGGCAGGACTTGGGCTGGGAAGCAGCCCTGGGCCGAACGGCGGGGGACCGAGTGGAACCGGGGCATCGTCGAGCGGCAAAAGGAGCGTCATGCAGGCAGCGGCGACGGTCTATGTCTCTCCTCCTGTTTATAAGGGGCCGACGACGGTGCTGCCGGGGATGGTCGTTGGAATCAAGGGAGTGAAGTTGAATGTGGGCGGTGGGCCGGAGGGGAGTTCGGTGCTGTCTCTGGCTGGGCATAACGTTCGGCTGGAGGCGGGGGCGCAGTTTTTGCTGATGCCGAATTTGAATGCTGTGGCCGCGGCTTCGCCTGCTTCGGGTTCTACTTCTTCTTCATCTGCTGCTTCTAGTGTGACTGGCGCTGGGGTTTCAACGGCGACGAAAGCTCCGGAGGTTGAACCGGCGGATGAGACAGAAATTTGTTCGCCTCCGCAATGCAGTGTTGCCCTTGCGCCGAGCGAAGCGGGGACGAGCAACGCGGCTGCGGCCGCGACATTGTCGGTGAAGGCGTTGGGCTACACGCAGACTCGGCCGGATCATGAGATGTACAAGTTCGACTATGGCTCGGCGATCTGTTATCTGGGCGCCGGTGATTTGCTGTTTACTTTTAATCCGCATCGGCTGGTTCCGCGCAACGGGCCGGAGGTGGAGTTTGCCAAACTGCGCGTCATACGGGCGGTTCTGATCGATGTGCATTCTCAGAGAGTGGAAAAGACGGTGGAGTGGAAGGTTCCGGACTCCCAACAATATCTTTGGCCGATCGGCGGAGATCATGCGCTGGTGCATGTGGGACGGGAGTTGCGGCTTTATGGGCCGGGGTTGAAACAGGAGCAGAGACTTGCGCTGGATGGCCCGCTGGCGTATGTGCGGACGTCACCTTCGGCGAAATATTTTGCGGTGGGAGTGATTAAGGAGCGGCACTCGAATGATGTGCACCGGCAGTTGGCGGATGCGGAGCAACAAGAGCCAGAGGAGGATATTGAGGTCAAGGTTCTTGATGGCGGCTTGCATACGCTGGCGACGGTGATGCGGTCGTCCCGGTCGGAGGCTCCGGTGTTGTCGGATAATGGGGAGATTCAGGTGGTGAGCGCGGGCAGGGGCCGATGGAAGATTATTGAAGAGAGTTGGGATACACAGAAGCGGGTGCTGGCGAGCGTGAATTCGAGGTGCACTCCGCAGACCACGACGTTGCCTCCGGATTTGATATTTGTGATTGGGTGCGATCGACAGACGGCGAATAAGTGGTATCGCATGCTGCGGCCGGATGGGAAGCCGGTATTGAAAGGGTCGTCGCCGATGACGGTGCTGGAACACGCGATCAGCGGGATGGCGGCGGGGAGCGCGTTCACGATTGGGATTGCGGAAGCGGCGAAGGCAGTGGGAGCGGATGCGGCGTTTCGAACTTCGGATGTGGCAGACGAGAGGATTGCCGTGTATAGGAGCGACACGGGCGCGAGAATATTTGCGGTGACTGTTCCTTATCCGGAGCCTACGGTGCAAACCTTTGGGCTGTCGCCGGATGGTGGGCAGTTGGCGGTGCTGGCGGGGGATCAGATTTCGTTCTACTCGTTGCTGGGGGCGGGAAGAAGCAGGTAGGAAGGTCTGCTATAGGGGCACTCTCGGCGGGGTATGGCAGGACTGAGTCATGTGCGCTTAAGAGAGTGTTACCTCAGCGCCTGAAGGCGCAATCAAATTTGGAGCTGCGCCACCCAAAGGCAATATCGACGGGGAGTGTCAAGTGCAGCATTGGAGGAGTGGAATCGCTGCGGAGGGTGGGATGTGGAGTTAGGGATCCTTCGACTGCGCCATGGCATCCGCTTCGCGGATGACATGACTCCGCTCAGGATGACATCTGTGGAAAGTAAGGCTGTTCTCGCTGCGAAGGAGCGCTACGCATTCAGAGGAAAAGGGCTGGGGTTGATGCGACGCGAGGTCGGCCGTAATCTGGCGGGGATGAGATTGCGAATTTCAAATTGGCTGGGCTGCGGCGTTCTTTTTTTTGTTCTTGTTTGTGCTCCTGCCTTGATGATGGCCCAGGGTGCGGTGAAACCTTCTGCTGAAAATTTATCGTTGATTAAGGATGCTGCACAGGCGATTGCCGCGGGGGATTTGAAGCGCGCGGAGAGTGAACTTTCGGTTGTGCTGGCGGCCGCGCCGGATGATTTTCGCGCGCTTGATCTGCTGGGAGTGATTCGGGCACAGCAGCAGCGCGAGGCGGAGGCGGAGAAATTATTCAAGCGGGCGATTGAGATCAAACCAGATTTTGCCAGCGCGCACGTTGGCCTGGGAATGTTGTATGTACAAATAGCGAAGCCGGATGATGCGGTTCCGCAGTTTGAGGAGGCGCTTCGTCTTGATCCGGAGCGAGCGGATGCTCGGGCTTCGCTAGTGAGCGTGTGGCGCGGCGAGGCGCGCGCGGCGGCGGGAGAGAACGATCTGGAAAAAGCGCTGTCGCTGCTGTTGAAGGCGCGCAAGGAAAATCCGAAAGACCCGGACGTGCTTTACGACTTTGGCATGGTGGCGCTGCGGATGTCGCTTTTTGCCGACGCGGCGCAGGCGTTTCAAGAAGTGCTCGTTCTTCCGAGCGATGTGCGGAATGATACGCGGAAGGATGATGGCAACGCTTTGTACGGGTTGGGGCGGGCGCAGATGTCGATGGCAAATTTTGAGGGTGCGCGGGCGACGTTCGAGCGCTATTGCCAGGTTCGTCCGGCGGACGCGTCGGGACATTTTGCGTTTGGCATGACGCTGGAGGCGCTGCAACGCGTGGGCGAGGCGCGAGGCGAGTTTGAAAAGTCAATTGAGTTGCAGCCGGCGCAGACGGAGTCGTTTTTTCAGCTCGGACGGATGGAGCTGGAGGCGGGGGATTTGCGGGCGGCGGAGGCGCAGTTCAATCGCGTGCTGAAGAGGGATCCGCATCATGCGGGGGCGCTGGCGGGGATGGGGAGATTGAAATTTGAGCAGAAGGAATATGAGCGGGCAGTTGATCTGCTGGAGAAGGCGGTCGCTGCGAATGCCGGGCTGCGCGAGGCTCATTATTATTTGGGGATGAGTTATGCGCGGGTGAATCGGAAAGATGATTCGGAGAGGGAGTTGGCGATCGCGAGCCGGCTGGAACATGAGGAAGTGGAGCAACATCAGAACATGCTGCGGATTATTGATCCGGAGGAGGCGCCGGCGGCGCCTAAGAAGTGATTTGGTACATTCCCTCAGCGACTGAAGCCGTCGATCTGAATGAGCCTCTATCGCAGCGCCGAGGCGCTGCGCCACCCAAAAGTCGAGTGCGCGTATTGAACCTTGCGACTTGGAGATTGAGGGGGGTAGGGGTCCTTCGACTTCGCAGAACGATCGCTTCGCGAATCGTCCTGCTGCGCTCAGGATGACATCGGTGGAAAGTAAGGCCGTTCTCGCAGCGCTGAGGCGCTGCGACACCCAAAAGTCGAGTGCGAGGGAGGAATTGCTGCGGCGCATTAAAACGCGCTGGCAAAGAGCTTGAGGGTTCGCCCGCTGGGGCAGGTGAGGGCACCTGCCCCTACGTGTGGGTCGCGGAACTTTAATGGTTTGCGGGATTGCCCGCTTCTAGAGCTACTTTGGGCCATCCGTCGATCCAGGCGATGGTAGAGATTTGCAGGTAGGCGGCTCCGGTTTTGCCGTCGTAGGCGTGGAAGACGATGATGTCTCCGTCTTTTTGCTGGAGGATGGATTCGCCGCCAGGGCCGAACCAGCGGGTGTTGCCGAGGAGTAGAGGAGTTCCGCCGCCTTCGAGCATGGGGGTTCCGGCGGCGTCGACGTACGGGCCGGTCACGGAGCGCGCGCGCGCGACCATGGTTTTGTAGGTGCTCTTGATGCCGCGGCAACATAAATCAAAAGAGACAAAGAGGTAGTAATAGTCGCCGTGGTGGATGATGAACGGCGCCTCAATCGCTTGCCAATTTCCGGGCAGGCCGGGGGGATTGGGGCCGGGATTATCGGGACGCTTACGCGTGGCGATGGAATAGACCTTAGTGTCTTCGGCGGAGAGCAAGCCGGTTTTTACGTCGATGCGGCGCATTTTGATGCCGGTCCAGAAGCTGCCGAAGGAGAGCCAGGGCTGGCCTTTCTCGTCGAGGACGAGATTGGGATCGATGGCGTTGAAGTCGTCTTCAACACGAGATTGCAGGACGAGGCCGTGATCGACCCAGTGAAAATCGGGACTCTTCGGATTAAGCGTTTTGTTGGTGAGCAGGGCGATTCCGGAGGTGTTTTTTCCGAAGACGGAGAACGCATAGTAGAGATGGAACTCGCCGTTGAAATAAGAAATGTCGGGGGCCCAGAGTTCTTTGGTGACGGGACTCTCTTTTTTAATCCAGTCGGGAACTTTGTCGAAAACGGTGCCGCAACGGTGCCAGAGGTGGAGATCCTGCGAACAGCGGATGGGGAGTTCGCCGTCGCGGATGGGGCCGTTGGCGGTGCTGAAGAGATACCAGGTGTCGCCATCCTTGGCGATGGAGGGATCGTGGACGAATTCGACATCGCCTTCGACGTTGATGATCTGGGGGATGTTTGGCGGATTGTCTTCATCTTCATTTTCAGCGATTCCGTATGACGGGATTAGAAGGTAGAGGGCGAGGATCAGGACCGTTTTGTTTCGCATAAAGTGCAGCCTTTCGCGGGAAGCCTTTCGCGAATAAAGAAATGATGAGGGACTTCCGCGCCGAAGGAGAAGATATCAGAAAGCGTTTACTCAGCGCTAGCGGATTTGGGGGCGGCGATGACGGATTGGACTACGTCCCCGAGTTGCTGGGTGGTGAAGTCGTTGCCTTCGAGGTTGGCGGCTAGTTTGCGCTGGCGATTGATGATTACCGTGTGGAAGGAGTGGACTAAGAGGCCCTCGTCGGGATAGAAGGCCATGTCGAATTTGCTGCACAGGCGCTGAATGTCGGGGAGCGGGCCGGTTAGAAAGTGCCAGGTGCGGGCGTCGGCTTTCCAGGTGCGAGCGTAGCTGGCGAGCGATTCGGGCTGATCGTGCACGGGATCGATGACGATGGTGAGCAGGATTAGATCGCGGCCCATCTGGCTCTGGAAGCGGCGTTGCAGAAGGCCGAAATTATTGGAGAGGCGAACGCAATAATCGGGGCGGGGACAGCGCGTGTAGATAAAGGTGATGGCTACAACTTTTCCGGAGAATTGAGAAAGAGAGATGCGTTGGCGGGCCTGGTCGGTCAAGGTGAAATCAGGGACCGGCTGGCCAACGTGGAGGACATCGGCGGCGGAGCGGGTTGCGAGAGATTGCTCCATTAATTTATAACGGCGAGCCTGGGTGGGATCGAGCTCGAAGCTTTCGAAGGGACGCGGGCGGACGCTGTCGGCGTAGGAGGAACTTTTGTCGACGACGAGCGAGAAGTCAATGGCGGTGCCGGGTTCGAGGTGGTCGAGCGCCTTAGGTTCGCGGACGGGGATGGACATGGTCATGGCTTCCATGTATCCGGGAATTTCTTTGCAGGAGACGGTGATGGTGTGGCGCGGTTGATCGACCTGAATGAGGATTCCGGTAGCGTCGTATTTTTGCGAGGCGGATAGGGGTGCGGCGCAGAGGATCAGTAGGGCTAACAGGCGAGCGTGATTTTGTCTGCACATCTTTATTTCCCGGATGATGCGCTTTGCTGCTCGGATAGCTTGGCTTGTCGGGCCGCGCCTCCCAGGCGGTAGGGATGACGCTCTAGTTTCACATAATCTTTGGCGAATTCTTTGATTTCGAGGAATTGGTTGCTTGCTACGTTGGCGAAATTTTGTTTGGAGTGGCTGGTGGGCCAGTCGATTTCCAGGTCGAGGATGCGGGCTGATTTTCCTAGTCCTATATGTTGCGTTAGCGGAGAGGCGCCGAAGGAACCTCCGCTGCCTACGGTGCGGTAGATGGAGCGAGTCGTCTTGCCTTCGTTTTCGACGGTGACTTTGATGCGGGCGCCGATGGCGGCTCGGTTGGTTTTGACGCCTACTAAGTGGAGACTGATCCAGTCGTTTCCGTTGCCCGGATTTTCGAAGAGACGGAAGGCGTGGCTGTCGCCGGGGACGGCTCCGCCGATTTCGGTGAGGAGGTCTTCGTCGCCGTCGTTGTCGATGTCGGCGAAGGCTACGGCGTGTCCTTTGTGTAACTCACCGGTGCCGGAGGATGCGGTGACGTCGGTGAAGTACTTACCTTCGTGGTTATGCAACAGCATATTGGGCATTAGTGAGGCATAACTTGGATTGCCGGTGCCTAGATAGATATCCAGGAAGCCATCATTATCGATATCTCCGAAGTTAGAACCCATCGGCATGGTTACTTTATCTAAGCCGACTTCGGCAGTTACATCGCGGAAAGTTCCGTTGCCTAAATTTTTATACAGCTTGAGAGTTTCCGCATTGGGAGACAAGCCTAGATAGCTGCGGAGGGACTCGTCGACGGAGACGTAGTAGCTGGTGACGAAGAGATCGGGCCAGCCGTCGTTGTCGTAATCGAAGAACCAGGCGGCGAAGCTTTGCCAGGGCTTCTGCACGCCCGCCTGCTGGGCGACTTCGGTGAAGGTGTTGTTGTGGTTGTTGTGATAAAGGAAGTTGTCGGCGTTCAGGTTGGACACGTAGAAATCTACATAGCCGTCGTTGTCATAGTCGGCGGCGACTACGCCCTTGGTGAAGGCGATGCGATCGAGGCCTGCGGAGTGGGAGATATCTTCAAAGGTTCCATCGCCGCGATTGTGGAAGAGCTGGCTTGGTTTATTTTCATTGCCGACGAATAGGTCGAGATAGCCGTCGTTATCGATATCGGCCCAGACAGCGGTTTGAGTATCAGTCGCGGGCTCGGCCAGGCCGGCGGCAGCAGTTACATCGGTGAAGGTGCCATCGCAATTATTTCGCAGGAGGGACTTACGCTGAGGGAACTCCCAGGCGCCGCGGAGAACTAAGATGTCGAGGCAGCCGTCATTGTTGTAATCGGTCTGGATCATGTTGAGGCCGCCGAGTTCGTCGCTGAGGCCGGCCTGCGCGGTGCGATCGGTGAAGGTGCCATCTCCATTGTTGTGGAAGTAATGCATGGGAGCGCACTGGCCGAAGTCGGAGGTGACGATGTCGAAGAGGCCGTTGCGCTCGAAATCGTCGACAATAAGGCCGCCGGACATGGAGTAGAGATTGATGCCGGCTTCGGGCGCGACATCGACGAAGCGGCCGACGTCTTCGGTTGATTCGAAGAGCGAAGGTGGAATCAGGTATTGCTGAGGCACGCCGGAGGGATATTTTCCGAGCGTCATGTAGGCGAGGTTGAGCAGCCACTTGATGTCGAGCGCGCCGGGATTGCGGGCTAGATACTTCAGCAGATACTGGATGGCTTTCTCGGAGGCGGCGGGCTTGGCGTAGCTTTGATTAGAGCGCGGAGGGAAGATACAGCGATCTCCGGGATGGCGATAGACGTCGTTATCCATTTCGGATTTGTGCAGGTAGGCGATGCCGAGGACTTCTTCGAGTTCAGGCATGGCTCCAGTGAGTTGGGAGGTGGCGATTTGATAGGCGATTTGCCACTCGGCGATGGATTGATCCATCTGGCCCTGGTAGGCGTAGACATTGGCTAGGGCGTAGTGCATCTGAATGACATCGAGGGGACGACCTTCATTGTTATGGGCGACGCCTTCGGGGTTGGCGGGATCGAGACTTCTTTTTATCGAGTCGATGACGGCGGCTAGCGACTCTTTGCGAATGTTGCAGAGGGCGTGGAGGTCCTGGCTCCAGCCCTCCGGCTTTACGAACCCGCGAAAGGCTAGGTCAGCTTCGCCTTTGCCGCTTACGTTCGGCGCGTAGCGGATTGTGCCGGTGGCGGCGGAGGGGAGAATGCGCGCCGGGCTTGTGTTTTGAAGGGCGTTTTGCTCTCCGGGAGTGATGACTCTCATGATCGCGTAGCCGGAAGGTTCGTGGACGACGGCGGTGATCTGGCCAGGGACGAGGCCCTTGAGGGCGTCGCGTAATTCGGAGCGCAGAGTGGAGGGATCGACGCGGCCCATATAGCCTCCGTCGGAGGCGGTGGGATCGATGGAGAGTTCGCGGGCCAGGGTGGCGAAGTCCTCGCCGGCTTTCAGGCGCTGGAGTAGGCGGTCGGCCTTGGCGGGGGAGTCGACTACGATTATGCGGACGTCGAGAGTTTGGGGAGAGTTTTGGCGGGGATTATTCTGCGCTAATAAGACAGCGTTATTTGCTTGAAGAAATATTAGAAGCGATGAGTAGAACAGGATTCGGAAGATGAAAATGTGGATTGGGCTGCCGATTTCGCCGCTCGAGTTGGGGGAATCGGCAGAAAGAGAATTCATCTTCATACGAATCGGTTTAGTCTGAGGTGGACCCAAATCATGCCACGGGGCCATTATCACTCACTTCGAGCGCGTTGGTCGCGCAAACAAAGTTTACGGGTCTTTCGGCAGGCTCAGGGAGGCCCTTCACTCAAGACGTGAAATTTTGGTAGCGATGGGAATTCTTTGCAATAGGCCACGAAGGTGCCTGACCGAGGAGAGATTCGGCGCGCGGGCTTCGTGGTTAGGGTAGGGGTCCTTCGACTGCGCCACGCCATTCGCTTCGCTCTTGGCGCGGCTTCGCTCAGGATGACAACGATAGTTTTGATTGCGAACTGGCCGGGTCGGGACACTGGGTTGTGATGGGGGCAGTCTCGGGAAAAATATAGCAATCATTCCAGCAAACGTATACTATGTGCGCGGCATGGGGGTGATTTGCGGCGGGGCCGTTGAGCAGGCTAAGGGCCTGCGGGCTTCGCCCGCTGGGCAGGTGAGGGCACCCTTCGACAAGCTCAGGGCGGGCTCTGCCCCTACATGAGCGCGGCGGATGTCATTTTCACGGACGCACGTCAATCTTTATCGAACATCTACACAGGATGAAGCCGATGATTGGACGACGGGATTTTCTTCGCGGTGGTTTGGCTAGCGCTGGTTGCGTTCTGGCTGCTGGGGGCGCTTCGCGGCTGGGTTGGAGTGAATCGAAGTTGGTGGATGCTCGGATTGAGGTGCTGACGGGCGAGCCGCTGGGGACGATTTCTCCGAATATCTATGGACACTTTGCGGAGAACCTTAGCGGCGTGATTTATGACGGAATCTGGGTGGGCGCGGACTCTAAGGTGCCGAATGTTGATGGCATCCGCAAAGAGTTGATTGATGAGATGCGGAAGATTAAGGCTCCGGTGGTGCGATTCCCGGGCGGATGTTTTGCGGATAGCTATGACTGGCGCGATGGAGTTGGACCGGCGGAGAAAAGGCCGCGGCGGACGAATTTTTGGAATGGCGGTGAGACGGGCGCGGCTCCGGCTAGCCATAGTTACGATCCCAATCAATTTGGCACGAACGAGTTTGCGCGTTTTTGTAAGTTGATTGGGGCAGAGCCTTATCTGGCGGCGAATTTGCGCAGCCTTCCGGCGGAGGAATTTTTTCGCTGGGTGGAATATTGCAATTCTCCGGCGGGAACGACAACGCTGGCGGAGGCGCGCGGGGCGGGCGGTTTCAAGGATCCATTTAATGTGGGGTTTTGGGGAGTGGGGAATGAATCGTGGGGCTGCGGCGGGAATTTTACCGCGCAGGAGTACGCGGTGGAGTTCCGGCGATTTACGACTTGGGTTCCGCGATATGGAAAAGAGAGGGACGAGTTGTCGTTCATCGCCTCGGGGCCGAATGTGGATGACTGGGCTTGGACGCGCGGATTTTTTGAGGAGATGGCGAAGAAGGGGCGCTGGCAACTGCGCAGTGTGTATGGTTGGGCGCTGCATCATTACGCGTGGAATTTGAGTCGGGGGAAGACGCGCGATTGGATTCAGGGAAAAGCGGATGCGCTGAAATTTGACAGCGTGGATTGGTATGAGTTGTTGCGCGAAGGCGATCGCATGGAAGGGTTGATCAACGGGCATTGGCAGGTGATGGGCGAGGAAGATCCGGAGCATTCGGTGAAGCTGGTAGTGGATGAGTGGGGGCCATGGTACAAGCCGGGGAGCGAGGCGACTGCGGGAGATCAACTCGAGCAGATGCCGACACTGCGGGACGGCGTGTTTAGCGGGATGACGCTGGATTTATTTAATCGGCATCCGGAAAAGATTGCGATGGCAAATTGCGCGCAGCTTATTAATTGTTTGAACAGTTTGTATCTGGCGCACGAGGACCGGTTTGTGGTGACTCCGGTGGGGCACGTGTTTGCGATGTATGCGGCGCACCAGGGCGGCCAGGGATTGCGGACGATTTTTTCGGCTCCGGCGATTGATTATGACCGCGACGGAAAGCCGGCGTCGTTCTGGGGGCTGAAGGGATCGGCGTCGCTGCGGGAGAAGGAGCTGACCTTGACGGTGGTGAATCCGCATGTGAGCGACGCGCGCGAGGTGGAGATTGTGGTGCGGGGCGCGGGGATTAAGGCGGGATCGGCTACGGTGCTGACCAATTCTGATATTCATGCGCACAATACTTTTGAGGCGAGGCGGGTGGTGGTTCCGGAGACTAAGAGCGTGGAGGTTGCGGGGCAGAGTTTGCGATATATGTTTGCTCCGGCTTCGGTGACTAAGCTGGCGCTGACGCTGGCGTAGGATTTGTCGCGGCTGTCTCCCTCAGCGGCTGAAGCCGGGATTCGGGACGGCATCGTTGTCGCAGCGCTGAAGCGCTGCGCCACCCAAAAGCGAAAGCGAGGTTAAATCCTTGCGGAAGACTTGTAGAAGTGGTGGGGACGCGTCGCGGAACCGATGAGTGTGTTTGTAGAGGCGATGAAGATTGAGGTTGGTGGTGATCAGGTTGGGTGCTAAGAGAGTTGGCGGTCTTGCTGTGGCGGGCTCCGTTCTGGGGCTGGTGCTTCTATTCACAAGTTGCGGCGGGGGAAGCGGGAATCCACAGGGGGCGGGTCCGCCGACGGTTTTTAGCAGCTACGATTTGACGGGGGCGATCACTCCGGTGCGCGACCCTAGCGTGATGCGGCAGGGCAATACTTATTATGTGTTTGGGACGGATGCGTCGGGGCCGGCGGTGAATGGATCTTTGCCGATAATGTGCTCGACCGATCGTGTGGCATGGACTTCATGCGGTTATGTTTTCAGCGCGATTCCGGCATGGGTGGCCGCACAGGTTCCGGGAGTGATTGGGTTGTGGGCTCCGGATATTTCGTATTTCAACGGTTTGTACCACGTCTATTATGCGGGCTCAACTTTTGCATCGAATACGTCGGTGATTGGGCTGGCAACCAACACTACGCTTGATTCGAGCGATCCCAATTATGCGTGGGTGGATCAGGGCGAGGTGCTGGGATCGGTTTCGACGGACGATTTCAATGCCATCGATCCAACGATATTGGCGGATATGGATGGGCGAGTGTGGTTGACTTACGGGAGCTATTGGAGCGGGATCAAGCAGCAGCAGATCGATCCGACTACGGGATTTCTTCTGGCTTCGAATCCTACGGTCTATTCGTTGGCGTATCGGCCGAACGTGCAATACGATCCGATTGAGGGAACGTCCCTGGTGCATAAGGGGAGCTACTACTATTTGTTTGCTTCGTTCGATAATTGTTGTGCGGCTGATCCTTATCAGGACACTTATCGCATTATGGTGGGGCGAGGGACGGCTCCGCAGGGTCCGTTTGTCGATATGGCGGGCGTGGACATGATGCAGGGCGGGGGAACGCAGTTGCTGGCGGGGAACGGAACGACGTGGAACGGGCCGGGAGGTGGGACGGCTTATATTGATCTGGTGAATGGGGACATCATTGTTTTTCACGCGATTCAGTTGCCGGATGGAGCGGCGTATCTTTTTGTGAATCCGCTGGCGTGGGTGAATGATTGGCCGCAGATTCAGCCTTAGCAGCAAAAGAGCGCGGGCAAAAGGCTTGCGGGCTTCGCCCGCTGAGCAGGTGGGGGCACCCTTCGACAAGCTCAGGGCGGGCTCTGCCCCTACGTGATTGTCGCGATACTGGGTCGAATATAGTGGGGAGACTAATGCGGACTCTTTACGGGGTGGTTGTGCGAGGGGTGGTCGCGCTTTGGGTGATTTGTTTTTTTGGGTGCGCTTGCGGCTTGGCTCAGAATGGGCCTTGGGCGGCGGATCGGGCTAATCAGTGGTATTCGCAGCAGCCCTGGCTGGTGGGGAGTAACTACATTACTAGCTCGGCGATCAATGAGCTGGAGATGTGGCAGGCGGATACGTTTGACTTGCCTACGATTGATCGCGAGCTGGGGTGGGCGCAGGGTTTGGGGATGAATACGATGCGAGTGTTTCTCCATAATCTTTTGTGGCAGCAGGATGCGCAGGGTTTTCTGCGGCGCATGGATCAGTTTGTGGAGGTTGCGGACAAACATCATATTCGGGTGACGTTTGTGCTGCTGGATTCGGTTTGGGATCCGCGGCCGCACTTGGGGAAGCAGCCGACTCCTAAGCCGCATGTGCATAACTCGGGGTGGGTGCAGGCTCCGGGGGCCGATTTTTTGAAAGACGAGGCGCGGTGGAATTCGGAATTGAAGCCCTACATCGTGGGAGTGCTGACGCATTTTCGCGATGACCGGCGCGTTTTGATGTGGGATCTGATGAATGAACCGGATAATGAAAATCCTGCTTATAAAAGTACGGAGCTGGCGGATAAGCCGGTGCGGGCTCTGCGGCTTTTGAAAGAGGAGTGGCGTTGGGCGCGGGAAGTGAATCCTTCGCAGCCGCTTACGAGCGGGGTGTGGAAGGGAGACTGGGCCAATGATGCTTCGCTTAGTGAGATGGCGCGGTTTCAATTGCAGAATTCTGATGTGATTACGTTTCATAGTTACGATATGCCGGAGGTGACGAAGCGGCGGGTTGATTCGTTGCGGCGATTTGGGCGTCCGGTGATATGCACGGAATATATGGCGCGTCCGCTGGGGAGCACGTTTGCGGCGATTTTGCCGCTGCTGAAGAAAGAACATGTGGGCGCTTATAACTGGGGATTCGTGAATGGGAAGTCGCAGACGATTTATCCGTGGGATTCGTGGGAGAAGAGTTATACAGGTGAGCCGGCGGTATGGTTCCACGATATTTTTCACCAGGATGGAACGCCCTACAATGCTAAGGAAGTAGAGTTGATACGCCAGATGACGGGAGCGGCGGGCGTTGCGCGGTGATCATGAGGAATAGAGTTTCGTTCACGCTGGCGGCGTGCGCGGTGGTTGCGGTGGTTGGGCTGGCGGAGAATCGGATTTTTTCGCAGAGCGGAGCTGCGGCTTCTTCTCCGCAAACAACGGAACAATCAGCTTCGTCTTCCTCTGCATCGCAGACGCAGGGAGCGGTCTCTACTGGCGGCGTTCATGCAGCAGTGCTCGACAGTGAGAAGCGGCCGATCACGGCGGGTGGATTTGTCGACAGCGGGCCGATTGTTTTTCAGGATGTGGCGGAGAAGGCTGGGCTGACGCGTTGGCGGCATGTGATGGGTACGGACGAGACGCGTTTCATTCTGGAGACGGTGGGCTCGGGGGTGGCGCTGCTCGATTACGACAACGACGGTTGGCTGGACATTTATTTCGTCAATGGATCGACATATGACGCGATGTCGGGGAAGGCTACGCCTCCTCATGCCGCGCTGTTTCATAACAACCATGATGGGACGTTTACGGATGTGGCGGCACAGGCTGGAGTCACCAATGACCGGTGGGGTTTTGGCGTGGCGGTTGGAGATTACGACAACGATGGATGGCCCGATTTGTACGTGAGTAATTTTGGCAAGAATCGGCTGTATCACAACAATCATGATGGAACTTTTACTGATGTTGCGGGGAAGGCCGGAGTGGCGTTGGGAAACTGGTCGACGGGCGCGACTTTTGGCGACTATGACGGAGATGGGCGGCTCGATCTGTTTGTTCCAGGATATGTGCACTACGATATCGAGCATCCTCCGGTGCCGGGATCGTCGGTGGTGGCATTTTCTACGTGCGAATTTCGCGGATTGAAGGTGATGTGCGGGCCGCGGGGATTGAAGGGCGAGGCTGACCATCTTTTTCAAAACAACGGCGATGGGACGTTTACCGATGTGAGCGAAAAGGCGGGCGTGGCGGATGCGAATCGATATTACGGGCTGACGGCGGTGTTTGCAGACGTGAATAATGACGGCAGGGTGGATTTGATGGTGGCAAACGACTCGACGCCGAACTATCTGTATGTGAATAAGGGCGACGGGACGTTTGAAGATGCAAGTTATGCGTCGGGGTATGCGTTAAATGAGAATGGGCGCGAGACGGCGTCGATGGGAATTGCGGTCGGAGATTACCTGAATAACGGTTGGCTTGATCTGTATAACACGGTGTTTTCGGACGACTACAACCCGCTTTATAAGAACGAGGGTGGCGGGAATTTCAGCGATGTGAGTTATCAGGCGGGGATCGCGGAGGTGACGATCCCGTTTCTGGGATGGGGCACGGGTTTTCTCGATTATGACAACGATGGGTGGAAGGATTTGCTGGCGGCGAATGGGCATGTGTATCCGGGAGTAGACCAGAGCGACTGGGGGACGACGTTTGCGGAGCGGCCAGTGCTGTTTCACAATTTGCGGAATGGAAAATTTGAGGTGGTGCCGCCGGTGAAAGGGACCGGGCTGGCCGAGGTTTTGACGGCGAGGGGAGCGGCGTTTGGCGATCTGTTTAACGATGGGAAGATCGATGTGGTGATCAACCAGTTGCACAATGTTCCGGCACTCCTGCGGAATGTGGATTCGAACAAGAACCACTGGGTCGGGCTCAAACTGATTGGCGGGCCGAAGAGCCCACGGGACGCGATTGGAGCGACGGTTTATCTGACGGCGGGCGGGGTGCGGCAGCGGGGTGATGTGATCAGCGGCGGGAGCTACGCTTCGTCGAATGATTTCCGGGTGCATTTTGGGTTGGGGGACGCGGCCAAGGTGGAGGGTGTAGAGATTCATTGGCCGAGCGGAGCGGTGGAGCGGCTGGGGTTACCGGCGGTGGATCGGTATTATTCGGTTGAAGAAGGGCGCGGGATTGTCGCGGGGGCGCTCGATCCCAAACTGCCCAAGTCTGGGACGAAATAGAGGGGCAGCGCAGGTTGCGAAAACCTGGCTAAGGTGACTTACGTGGAGTGGGCACTGCTGTCTTGTTTAGAGTGAAGCAACCGGTGCGAATAGGGAGTCTCCGCTCCACACTTGCAGCTCAATCTCCCAAGAACTGTAGTTTAGTAAACGTTTACCAGAAATGGCTCGCGGCGGGAAAAATTTCTTGACAATGGTAATTGTTTAATACTAAACTCCGCATCGCCTTGGTTTCTAAGCCACAACTCGCTCTTTTGCCAATCGTCTTTTGGATGAAAGCTGTGCTTTGCTGCGCCGCGATTCTGGCCGGAGCGGGCAGTTTGTTTGCGCAAAACGGTGAATTTGAGAAATCGTTTCAGCAAGGAACCGAGGCTAGCCGCAACGGCCAGTGGGAGCAGGCGGCGGAGGATTTTGCGAAGGCGGTCAGTCTTGATCCGGCTTCGGCGCCAGCCTATTTGAATCTCGGGCTTTCGCGCTTGCAACAGGGGCGGGTTGAGGACGCGGTGAAGGCTCTGAATCGGGCGGTGGTTTTGTCGCCGAAGCTCAGGGGAGCGAATTTGTTTTTGGGGATTGCGCGGTATCGGAGCAACGATTTCTCGGGTGCGATCACGGCGTTGAAGCGTGAAACACGACTCGATCCGCGGAATGCGCAGGCTCTGATGTGGTTAGGAGTGGTTCAACTGGGCGAGGGTGATGCGGTTGCGGCGAGCGCGAGCCTGGACGAGGCGGCGAAGCTTAGCCCGGGCGATGTGGATATTTTGTATCACCGCGGCCGGGCGCACATGCTGGTTTCGAAGGAAAGTTACGAGCAGATGTATAGGGCCGATCCTCAGTCGTGGCGCGTGCATCAAGCTCTGGCGCAGTCATTTGTAGAGGCGGACCGACTGGAAGATGCGGCCAAGGAGTGCGAGATCGCGGTTCAGATGCGGCCCAACGAGCCTGGACTGCACGAGGAGTTGGCGGACATTTACTGGAAGCAGAATCATCTCGAGAAGGCGGAAGGGGCGTTTGAGGACGAGCTGAAGATTGATGGCGACAGTCTCTCGGCACAATTCAAGTTGGCGGTGGTTAGCCTAGAGCGCTCGAAGCCGGAGACTACGGTGGCGTTGCTTAATGAGTTGATGCGCAAGTCGCCGGGGTATCCGGGGGCGCAATATCAGTTGGGGCGGGCGCAGGCGCAACTGGGGCAGGTGGACGCGGCGATTGGGAGCTTTAAGGCGGTAGTAGCGGATGCGGGACAGGCGGATAGCGAGACCATCCGGCAATCGTACTATCAACTGGCGCAGCTTTACCGGCGGGCGCAGCGTCCAGACGATTCGCGGGCGGCACTGAGTTCGTTTATGCGGTTGAAACAAGAGGCGGATGCGGCGCAGGCGCAGAAGCTGCAGGACAAGATGAAACGGTCTGGCGAGGCGCAGCAGACGGCGCAGTAAAAAATGCTATCGAGGCTGACTAACAGCCGATGATTCAGGCAGTTGCGAGACATCGAGATTTTGGTTTGGATGTTAAGTAAACGATTACTTAAAGGCGCAATTTGCGAGGGTTTTTCTGGCTGCGATGCTGGAGAAACGCTTGCCAGGAATTAATCGAGTGCTCGGGAAAAGTCCGGAGCTCGAAGAAGTTAACCGTGAAGTTATCTTTTTCAGTTTTCTGGAGGCGCGAACATGGACCTGCAACGGGGATTTTCTAGAGCACTCGCCGGTTCTCTACTGACGGTTTTGGCGATTTTGACATTTTCTTCGCTGGCGATTGGGCAGGCGAACCAGGGCGCCATTGCCGGGGTGGTGATGGATTCCTCTGGCGCGGTCGTGCCCAATGCAAAATTGACGGCTACCGAGAAGTCGACGGGCACGGTTTACACGACCGTCAGCAGCAGCGCGGGTACGTATCGCTTTCCGAACGTTCGTATTGGAACCTATGACATCACGGTGACGGCCACCGGTTTCAAGTCACCAACCCTAACGGGGATTGAGGTGCAGGTCGCGACGACGGCCGCAATCGACGTCAAGTTGAATGCTGGTGCAGTCACCGAAAGCATCATGGTGCAGGCGGACGCTCCGACTCTGCAGACAGAGAGCTCGGATCTGGGCACGGTCGTCGATGCGAAGCAGATTCTCGACTTGCCGTTGGCTCTCGGCAGCACGGTGCAGGCGATGCGATCGCCGGAGGCGTTTGTTTATTTGACACCGGGTGCGGTGGGCCCGGGATCGGACTCGGGGAACGGCGGGACGTTTGAATCGAAGATCAGCGGCGGACAGAACTACGCGACGGAAGTTTTGCTGGATGGATCTTCGACTACGCGGTCGGAGAATGGATCGTCGTTTGACGAGACCGCGCCTTCGGTCGATGCTATTGGCGAATTCAAAGTGATCACGTCGACATTGCCAGCGGAGTTTGGGCGAACGACGGGTGGTATCGAGAGCTTCAGCACCAAGGCGGGGACGAACAAATATCACGGAGAAGCGTACGAGATTTTTCGCAACGAGGATCTGGACGCAAACAACTGGGGCAATAATTTTCTGGCTTCGCAGAATCCCACGAACATGACTCCGTTCCGCACGCCTCTGGATCGGCAGAACGATTACGGCGGAACTTTTGGCGGACCGGTGATTATTCCGCACCTCTACAACGGAAAAGATAAGAGCTTTTTCTTCTTCTCGTGGGAGCAATACCGGCAAACCAATGGCGGGGTGCAGACTTCGACAGTCCCAACTACCGCGGAGCTGGGCGGAGATTTTAACGCAACCCTCGACACGGGCAACATTCTGGGAATTAATCCTTGCGAAGGCAACGCGAACATCTATCAGGGTGAAATCTTCGACCCGGCAACTACGCAAACAGTTGGCGGCGTGGAGTGCAGAACTGCCTTCATGGACGAGCCGGGAAACATCGGGAACAACGGGATTCCGTCCAGCCGTTTCTCGACGGTGGGTCAGAACATTTTGTCGTATTATCCGGCGCCACAGAATGCCAACCAAGTTAACAACTACGTGTTCCCGTACAGTTACCCGATTCTGGATACGGCGATGACGGTTCGCGCCGACCAGAACATAACGTCGAAGAGTAAGGCGTATTTTACGTATAACTCCCGCACCAATGATCGCATCTCGACCACCCCGGAATGGGCGGGGCCGGCAGGTTACGGACGGACGCAAAAATTCACGACTCACTTTATTCGATTCGGATATGACTACACGTTCACTCCGAGCCTGTTGAACCACTTCAACGTTGGGTATAACCGCACCAACAGCGCGAACATAGGGGCGGGAGTGGGGCTAGGGGGCGGCCAGGACTGGGATGCGAAACTCGGTATCACGGGCGCGAGCGGGCCCATGTTCCCGGGCATCAATGTCGCAGAAGGGCCGACGGCAAGCTTTGGCGACAATGTTTACGGCGATACCATTGACAACGGCTTCCGATTTAATGACAGCTTGACCTGGGTGAAAGGCAAGCACGTGATTAAAGTCGGGTACGAGCAATGGTATCAACAATATTCCCCGCTCAATTTCCAAAACACGAGCGGAACATTTAACTTTGGCCGCGGACAAACGGCTGGGACCGCGGCGACCGACAATCTCAGCGGCAATGGAATCGCCAGCTTGCTGCTGGGAGAGCTAGGCTCGGCCAACGTAACGGCCTATGCCAGCCAGGCGCGATGGCTGCGGAGTTATTTTGCGGGATTCGTCCAGGACAGCTACAAAGTGACGCCGACTTTGACGGTGAATTTCGGTTTCCGTTATGAAATTGACGAACCGCAGAAGGAGGCGCGCGGAGACACCTCAAATATCAGTTTGACGACGCCGAATCCGGGGGCGGGGAACCTGCCAGGAGCATTGGTGTTTGCCGGAGTTGGGCCGGGAAGGAACGGCAACGTGAACGAGCGCTGGGCGAATATATGGACAAAGGACTTCGGTCCGCGTGTCGGGTTCGCGTGGTCGCCCTCGGCGCTGAAGGGAAACACGGTGCTCCGCGGTGGTTACGGAATCATTTACGGTAATCTGCAGTATGCGGATTTCGGCGGATTTAATCGGACAGGGTTCCAAGCGAACCCGGCTTTCAACAGCCTGAACGGGTTCGATCCGGCTCTTAAGATTGACTCGGGATTGCCGTCGTATCCGGCTCCGCCAAATCTCGATCCTACTCAACTTAATTTCGCAGGGCCGCAATACACCGATCCGTCCTACGGGCGGCCGCCGATGATTCAGAATTGGAGCTTCGAGATCCAGCACCAACTGGCGTCGGATCTTATTATGGATATTGCTTATGTGGGCGAGCATTCGGTGAGCCTGCGGTCGAATTATGATGCGGTCAACACGCTGAGCCCAAAGTATTTCTCCCAGGGAGTCGCGCTGACGCAGCAGATCGGGTCGCAATCGGCGGTACCGCCGCCGTATCCGGGATTTCCCAGCGGGCTTCTAGTAGCGCAGGCACTGGTTCCGTTCCCGCAGTATTTCGGATTCAACACTGACGGGGCTTTAGAGAACCTGGGCCAGTCAACTTATCACGCATTAGAAGGCCAGTTGACCCGTCGCTTCCACAATGGCCTTAACCTGATGGCTTCGTACACCTGGTCGAAAATATTGACGGACGCTGATTCTGCACTGCCTTTCTTTGCCACGCTACACCAAGGCGGCGCGCCGTCGAATGTTTTCGACCGAAGGGTCGACAAAGCGATCAGCAATCAGGACCTCCCCCAGAATTTCGTGCTCAGTTATATCTATGAGCTGCCATTCGGCAAGAACAAGAAATTCCTGAATCACCCAGGGATCGAGGACAGGGTAGTCGGAGGATGGTCCTTCAGTGGTATTCAGCGCTACGAGAGCGGCCAGCCCATTGCTTTCGGTTGCGCGACTGCTCCGCCTGCATATGCCGACTGCATCAGGGAAAACTACATCCCGGGCGCTTCGATTCAAAGCGCGGCGTGGAAAAGCAAGAACGGGAACTTCGTTCCTATCACGCCCGCCGAGTACGCTCTTGGTTCGCCTGGTACTCCGATATTCAACCCTCTGGACACGGCAACTGGTGCCGTCAATCCCGCCTTTGATGATCCCAATTCAGGCCAGAACCTGGCGGCCTATGGCGCCTATCGTTTCGGAACGTCACCGCGGGTGGATGGATCGGTACGGATGGGTGCTTACCTGAGCGAGGATTTCAACCTGCTCAAACGAACTAAAATTACGGAAGGCAGCGATGTTCTGTTGCAGGTGAACTTCCTTAATGCCTTCAATCGGCACGTTTGGAATCGGCCCTCAGATCTTGGGCTGCTAGATAGTTCGATGGTGCAACTCCCACAGAATCCGATAGGGACTCTCGTGCCCGGCGGATTCGGGCAGGTGAACTGGGGCAGCTTTACTACGACGGGAGGTGGAGGGTATCTGTTATTCCCACGCAGAATACAGCTCCAGCTCAAGTTTGAGTTCTAGGGGGCGATGCGGGAACGTATCTGCATTTGCCCTCATGTCGGCGCGCAGTTTGGCGGTATAGACTGACGGTATTGTGAGATTGTCTGCCCGCCTTGGAGGAGGATGTTCTTTGCGCTGCCTTGGGGCAGGCGCGAAGGGACATCGTTCTCTAAGGCGGGCAGTTTTGTTTGCGACGATTTTGTGGTCGCTATTGAGTCAGGCGTCATTAGGTCAAGCATCATCCAATAAAGCATCGGGGCGAGCCTATCCTGCGGACGCTCGGTCCACTGCGGTTTCTGGTACGGCTTCTGCTATTCCTGGCAATTTCGTCGATGTAACTCAAAAGCTCGGCATTCATTTCAGGCAGGAAGCTTCGCCTACATCGAAGAAGTATTTACTGGAGACGATGGGGTCGGGGGTTGCTCTGTTTGATTATGACAATGACGGGCGTCTGGATATTTTTTTTGCTAATGGAGCGCGGATCGATGATCCGACGGCTAAGGGAACGATTCCGCAGAAGGATGGCGCGAAATATTGGAATCGGCTTTATCACCAGAAAGCTGACGGGACGTTTGAGGATGTGACGGAGAAGGCAGGCTTAGCGGGGGCGGGGTATTCGACTGGGGTTGCAGTGGGTGACTACGACAACGATGGTTATGACGATCTCTTTGTTGCGGGATTTGGGCATAGCACGCTCTATCACAACAATGGCGATGGAACGTTTACGGATGTGACGGCGAGCGCGGGAGTGGCGGGCTCGGGATGGGCTACCAGCGCGGCTTGGGTGGACTATGACAATGATGGGCGGCTTGACCTGGTGGTCGCGCGCTATATGGAGTGGGATTTTGACGATATTTATTGCGGGCATCGGGAGGAGGGATTTCGGTCGTATTGCCATCCTGATCTGTTTAAGCCGGTGTCGGTTTTGCTTTATCACAACGATGGGAACGGCAAGTTCAGCGAAGTGGCGATGAAGGCGGGGATGGCGAAACCGGGCAAGGGGCTGGGCTTGGCGATCGGCGATTACGATCACGATGGGTGGATGGATATTATGCTGGCGAACGATTCGATCCCGGAGTTTCTTTTCCATAACAAAGGCGATGGGACGTTTGAGGAGGTTGGCGTCGTATCGGGCGTGGGATTGGATGGGAGCGGCGGGACGTTTGCGGGGATGGGAGTGGATTTCGAGGACTATAACAATGATGGATGGCCAGACGTCATCATCACGGATTTGGCGAACCAGAAATATGCGCTCTATAAGAATGAGGGGGATGGGACGTTTGACTATACGACGCTGACGAGCGGACTGGGAGCGATCAGTTTGCTGCATTCGGGATGGGGCGCGCGTTTTATGGATTATGACAATGATGGGTGGAAGGATATTTTTCTGGTGCAGTCGCATGTGATGGATACGATCCAAGTGAATGAGCCGCATCTGCGCTATCGGGAGCCTCCGCTGCTGCTGTGGAATGATAGGGGAAATCGGTTTGTCGATGTATCGGGGCAATCGGGTGAGGTGTTTCAGCAGAAGTGGGCGGCGCGCGGAATGGCGACTGGGGATATTGATAACGATGGGAAGATCGATGCAGTAGTGACCGAGAATAATGGGCCGGCGTGGGTATTGCACAACGAGACGGCGACGCCGAACCATTGGATTACTTTGAAGCTGGTGGGAGTGAAGAGTAATAAGGATGGGATTGGGGCGCAGATTAAGATTACGACGACGGGGGGCGGGCGCTATTCGGGTGGTCAGTATGCGACGGTGACGACGGCGGGGAGTTATGAATCGTCGAGTGACAAGCGCGCGCATTTTGGGCTGGGATCGGCGACGGAAGTGGCGGAGGTGGAGATTAGCTGGCCTAGTGGGTTGAAGCAGGTATTGAAGAAGTTGGGGGCTGATCAAATTGTTACGGTGACGGAAGGAATCTCGTCGACGCATTAGGGCTGCCGGTGATGAGGACTTTTATCGCACCGGTAAACCGCTGTGCCACCCAAAAGCAATGACGGGGGTCGACTTTTTCAGCACTCTGGAAACGTCAAAATCTGGACATCACAATGAGGAATGCCGCAAACACGCGGTTGATCGTCGGCGCGATCGTGGTGCTTGCGTTTGAGGTGTTTGCGGAGACAGCTTCGTTGCAACAAGCTATGCAGTTGTTTCAGCAACATCACTGGGCGGAGGCTGCATCCGCGTTTGATCAGATTGAAAAGGCTGAACCGGGGAAGACCGCCGCGTCTTTATATCGCGGGAAGGCGTTGGTGAATTTGGGAAATTTTGACGAGGCGGCGGTTGCGCTGGGGATGTATCGGGCGGCGCATCCGGAGTCGGCTGATGTGGTTTATTTGTTAGCGTATGTACGCTTTCGTCAGGACAAGCCGAAGGAGTCGTTACAACTATATAGTGAAGGGGCTCGATTTCAGACTCCGACGGCCGACGATTTGAAGGCGGTTGCGCTGGATTATGTTTTGCTTGGGGACTATGACGATGCAGCGCGGTATCTGGAACAGGCGCTTGCAGCCGATCCGGAGAACGTGGAGGCGCGCTACCATTTGGGGCGCGTGCGGTATCAGCAGAATCGATTTGATTTGGCGATCGCCGCTTTTGAAGAAGTGCTGCGGCGTGAGCCGGGCAATGTCAAAGCCGAGGATAATCTGGGTTTGAGCCTGGAGGCGAAGAATGAAGTTGATGCCGCGCTGGCCGCTTATCGCAAGGCGGTTCAATTAGACGAGAATCTGCCGACGCATAGCGAGCAACCTTATTTGAACCTAGGGACGCTGTTGGAAAAGTCGGGGCACGCGGAGGATGCTGTTTTGTTGCTGGAGCGTGCAGCTAAGATTTCGCCTGCCAGCGGGAAGACGCACTATCAATTAGCGAAGGCGTATTTTGAGTTGAGCCGCTTTGAGAGTGCGCGGCAGGAGGCGGAAACGGCGATCAAATTGGATCCTAGAGAGAGTTCGGATCATTACCTGCTGGGGCGAATTTATCAGCGATCGGGGAAAGCGGATCTTGCGAAGGAAGAGTTTCGGATGACGGAAGAATTGATTCATGCGAGAGGCGCGAGCTCGAGCGGTATGGCCTCGGAGCGCTAGCTGTCATTAGACCCGCCCAAAAAAGTGCGAATCCATCGCAGACTGCTAGCGAGCCGAGAAGCTGAAGATTGTCACCGTGTGGTAGCGCTCGCCGGGCTTCAACTCGGTGGATGGGAAATCTGGATGATTGGGAGAGTCGGGGAAATGTTGCGTCTCCAGGCAGAGCGCAGAGTGCTGTTCATAGGGCTTGCCGCCTTTGCCTTTGACGGAGCTGTCGAGAAAATTTCCGCTATAAAACTGCACGCCCGGTTGATCGGTTAGAACTTTCAGTACTCGGCCGCTGCCGGGGTCGAAGAGTTCAGCCGCCTCAGCTAATTTCCCGATCTTATTATCGAGCACCCAATTGTGATCGTAGCCTCGGCCAAGATGAAGCTGGTCGTCGTTGGCGTTGATGCGCGCGCCTACCGCGGTGGGCTTGCGAAAATCGAAGGGAGTGGATTCGACGGGCTTCAGTTCGCCGGTGGGAATCAATCCGGCATCGACGGGCGTGAAGCGGGAGGCGTGAAGTGTGAGTTCATGCTTTAGAATGTCGCCCTGACCGGCGAGATTGAAATAGGAGTGATTGGTTAGATTGACGACGGTGTCTTTATCGGTCGCGGCTTCGTAGTCGATACGCAGATCACCTTTGACAAGTGTGTACTTCACTGTGGCGGTGAGGTTGCCGGGGAAACCGGCTTCGCCGTCTTTGCTCAGGTAAGTCAGTTCCACTCCGTTAGCGATTGGCTTCGCCTTCCAGACCACGTTGTTGAAACCGTGGGGGCCGCTGTGAAGAGTGTTGTCGCCATTGTTTTTAGGGAGCGAATATTTCTGGCCGTCAAGAGTAAAGCTGGCATGGGCGATGCGATTGGCGTAGCGGCCGATGATCGCTCCAAAGAAGGCGTTTGACGGGCCGTTGAAGTTCGCGACGTAGCCGCTGACATCGTCGAAGCCGAGCACGACATCGGCTGACTTGCCGGCGCGGTCAGGAGTTTTCATGGAAACTAAGATTCCGCCGTAGGTGGTGATGCGAGCTTCGTAGGCGCCATCGGTCAGGGTGTAAATTTCCACGGCAGTTCCATCCGGCATTTTTCCAAACGGCTCGCTGGTCACTTTAGTCTTCGCCTCCGCGATTAGGCTGATCATCGCTAAGAAAGCGCTGATCGCGATCGCCCGCCGAATTTGTTGAACGCTCATTATGGCTCCTTAGTTTCTAATGCGTGGCTTGACCGGCCACGGACGCTGCTACGGCAATTAATCTCGGGAACACGACGCTTAGAGGATCGCCTGCGGGCTGCCCCAAAGCGAAATATAGCTTGCTATATAAAGGATACAACTCGGCGTAGATGTGTTGCGCGGATTCCTGCGGCGTGAAGGAGGAATGCGCAGGGCAGATTTTATCCTGGGCGGCTTCGATGGTCGGAAAAATTTTGGCGGCTAGAAAAGCGAAGATCGCGGAGCCGAGACTGACTACGCTTTTGCTGGGAACGAGTACGGGGCGGCCTAATACGTTGGCATAGACCTGGTTGAGCACGTCGTTTTTCTGTGGAATGCCACCCGCGTTGATTACTCGTTGGACTTCTACGCCATGTTCGGCCATGCGATCGAGGATGACGCGAGTGTGGAAGGCGGTGCCCTCGATGGCGGCGAAGAGTTCATCTTGGGCAGTGCTTTGGAGATTCCATCCGAGGGTGGCGCCGCGCAGGTTGGGATTGACGAGGATGGTGCGGTCGCCGTTATCCCAGGTCATGCGGAGCAGGCCGGTCTGGCCAGCACGATAATTTTCTAGGCCGCTGGAGAGCGCTTGGACAGTAGTACCGGCGCGGGTTGCGATGGCGTTGAAGATGTCTCCGGTGGCTGAGAGACCGGCTTCGATCCCGGTGCGAAGGGGATGAACACTGCCCTGGACCACGCCGCAGACGCCGGGGACGAGACTCACTGAGGGAGTGATGCCGATGATGCAGGTCGAAGTGCCGATGACGTTGACAATATCATTGGTGCGGCAACCGGCGCCAATAGCGTCCCAGTGCGCGTCGAAGGCGCCAACGGGGATGGGGATGCCGGGTTTGAGGCCGAGTTTTTCTGCCCAGAATGCGCTGAGCGTGCCAGCGATTTGATCGGAGGTTGTGTATTCGCCGTCGAGTTTTTCTCGGACTCCTCGCAAGAGAGGATCGATCTTGATTAGAAAGTCTTCGGGGGGAAGGCCGCCCAGGGCGCGATTCCAGAGCCATTTGTGGCCCATGGCGCAGACGCTGCGCTTAGCTTTTTTCGGATCGGTGATTCCACAGAGAGTGGCCGCGACCATATCGCAGTGTTCGAAGGCCGAGACAAAGTCTTTGCGTTGATCGGGATTGTGGCGGAGCCAGTGGAGGAGTTTTGAAAATCCCCACTCGGAGGAGTAGACGCCGCCGCACCATTGAATGGCCTCGAGGCCCTCGCGATGGGCGGCTTCGGTGATCTCGGCGGCTTCGCCTTTGGCGCGATGATCGCACCACAGGTAGTATTCGCCGAGCGGTTGCATGTTTTTGCCGATGGGAATTACGGATGAACCCGTCGTGTCGAGTGCGATGGCCTCGACTTGGTCGCCGCTGATGCCAGCTTTTTTCAACCCTTCACGCGTAGCGGCGGCGAGCGCGCGCATGTGGTCGTCGTGAGATTGCGTGGCGTATTCGGGATCTTCGCGCTTGCGATGGAGAGGATATTCCTGGACGGCGGACTGAAGCAGACCGCCCTCGCTGTCTACGAGAGAGACGCGCACGCTGAGTGTCCCGAAATCCACTCCGGCTACGATGGCCATCAGCAGGCTCCATTGTCATTGTCACGGCCGTGGAAGTACATATCCCAGCCGAAATAGCGCGTGGCGGCCTCGTCGACGGCGGAGGCAACGGTAGATGATTCTGCGGAAAGATTGGCTGCGACGTGGTGTTCGAAGCCGCGTTCGCAAATGAAATGGAGCAGCTTTTGCATGTGCGCGATCTCGACGACGCCCGCGCCGCCGAAAGTGTTGAGCGGGTCGTCGGTGAATCGGCCCTGGCCGACGTAGCCGCGCATTCTGCCCGCGGTGTCGTCGGTGGAGAAGCGGGCGAAGCTCATTCTTTCGGGCTTGATGAGGCCGACGCAAGTGCCGAATGTGTTTTCTTTGCCGACGGTGCCGGCGATGATTTCCTGGAAATCCATTTTCACGGAGCGGAAAAAATGCTTGGGGAGATTGGAGCAGTGGAAACAGACCGCTTTGTTGGGATCGGATCCGTAGTTGTTATTCCAGTCGAGGAGGGCAGATGGGGCGCCGGACGCGAGTTGCAGGGCGTGCATTCCGAGGACGCCACAGATGTCGACTTCGCAGGCGCTGGAGAGGAGTTCGTTGCTCATCATGCTCATGACCGTGCAGGGGACGACGCCGAGATTTTCTTCGATGGAGGTCCAGCATTGTACGGCACTGATAGTGACTTCGGTGGCGGCCATCCACTGATCGATGACCGCGCCCAGCTTTGCCATTTTTAGCAATGCGGGTGCCGGGACGCCGCTCGAGTCTACGTATTTCTTGATGGCGGCTAACTTGGCTTGCGCATGGTCGTCGTTGTCTTTCATGCGATCGATGCGGCCGAGGACTTCGGAGAGATCGAGGGTTTCGATTGAGATGCCCTGGGATTCGAGAATTTTTTCGCTGTAACGGACGGTGTTGAAGGCGGCGGGTCGGGCGCCGATCGCGCCGACCCGGAGGTTGCGAAATCCTTTTACTACGCGGCAGACGGCTGAGAACCACTGGAGGTCGTGGGCAAATTCGAGGGAATTAGGACTTTCCGTGTGAAGAGTGGTTAGGGAGTAAGGGATGCCGTACTGGCGAAGGTTGTTGCAGGCGGACATTTTTCCGCAGAAACTGTCGCGGCGGGAGGCAATCGTCATCTTAGTGGGGTCGTCGGGTGTGGCCTGAATCAGGACGGGGACGCGGAGATCGGCTAAGCGCAAGGTGTCGGCTATGGCGCGCTCTTCGCCGAAGTTGGGCAAGGTGACGATAACTCCGTCGATGCGATCGCGATTACGCTTGAATAAGTCGGCGCAGCGGCGGGTCTCTTCGCGGGTCTCGACTGCGCCGTACTTACTCTCTTCTGGAGTAAGTGCGACGGCTTCGATTCCGGCTGATTGGAGGACGCTGAGAATTTCTTCGCGGCCAGTTTTGGCTAAGTGATCGGGAAAAAAGCCGCGGTTCCCAACTATAACTCCCATTACCATCTTTCTCTGTTTGGACGACATCTTACTCTCCACTTACCGGTCACGAATTTCTTTTTGGCGAGAACTTAATGCAATAGGCTAGACCGAATATGAGTAATGCGGCACCCCACCAGACGTTGGCATGCAACTGGAAGAGCACCACGCTGGGATTGGCCGGAGGATTCACTAACTGGTAGAGTCCGGCGGCTAGGATCAGGGCGCCATTTACCGCCAGCGAAATTCCTATGAAGAACCAGATTGAAATCATGCCGATTGCCTCCCAGGTATCAACAAATATTTACCAAAAGATAATATTTAGCACGAAAAACACGACGGTCACGACGGCTGCCCAGAATAGCGGCTTCTGATATAGCGGAATGTCGCCGACGGAAGGAACTTCCGTTAAGCCGTAGACCAAGCCGGTCAATGCCGCGTCAGGCGACGGTTCCGTTGCCAAACTCACGATCACGGTCACGATGACGCACACCACAAAGGACCAGAGCGCCTGGAACATATCCTGCGCCAAGCCTTTGGCGTGGGGAGAGAGGGCTACGTAACGGAGCGCCGTTGGATCGACCTTTACCCAAGCCCACATGCTGATGGAAGAAAGCGTTCCACAGAGCAGGCCCCAGAATCCTCCGGGACCAGTTGCGCGCTTCCAGAGCATTCCCAATACGACGGTGCCGAATAGCGGCGCTATGAAGAAGCTGAATAACGCCTGCACGTAATCCATGATACTGGCGAACTGCATTACGAGATACGCGGTTCCTACGCTAATTAACACGCCGATTACTGTGGTCCAGCGGCCCACGTTGACGTAGTGATGATCGCTGGCCTTACTGTTGAAGAAGGGTCGATAGATATCATAGGTCCAGACGGTGGTGAAGGCACTTACATTGCCTGCCATGCCAGACATGAAGCCGGCGATCAGGGCAGTAACTCCGAGGCCTAACAAGCCGGGTCCGCAGTAACGTGCCAGCATCAGCGGGAGGACGTCGTTGTAACTATGACCGCCGGTGATTGTAGCGATCGATTCGGGAACTAATTTCTCGGGTAACACGGCTAGTCCGATGAGTCCAGGCAGGATTACTATGATCGGCACAAACATTTTAAAAGCGGCGCCGATGATGGGAGCCATTTCCGCGCTGCGAATATCTTTTGCGGCCAGGATGCGCTGGACGACCAGGAAGTCGGTGGTCCAGTAACCCATGGAGATAATCGCGCCAAGGCCGAAGACGATGCCGACCCAATTGATGCCCATGGGATTGGTCGAGAACGAGCCCAGTCCGGACCAGAGGTGAACGTATTCAGACGATGCTCGTTGCGCGATTTGAAGTTTGAGGTTGGTCCAGCCGCCGGCCTCATATAGGCCGAGGATGGGAATGAGCAGAGCGCCAGCCCAGATGAGAAAAAATTGCAGCACTTCATTGAAGATGGCGGAGCGCAGGCCGCCGAGAGTGACGTAGATGGCGACGGTTAATGAGGAGACCCAGATGCTGAAATTGATGTCCCATCCGAGGACGATCTGCATGACCTTGGCCATGGCGAACATATTGACGCCGCTCATGAGGACAGTCATGAAGGCGAAGGAGATGGCGGAGAGGGCGCGGCTGGGCTCGCCGAAACGAAGCTGGAGGTAGCCGGGAACGGAGTGGGTTTTGGAGATGTAATAGAACGGCATCATGACGAGCGCGAGGAAGAGCATCGCGGGGATGGCGCCGATCCAATACCAGTGAGTGGCCAGGATGCCGTACTGGTAGGCCGATCCGGCCCAGCCCATCAGTTCGAGGGCACCCAGGTTAGCGGAGAGAAAACTGAGACCGGCGACCCATGCGGTCATTTCGCGGCCGGCCATGAAGAAATCTTCGCCGGTGTTCGATTGGCCGCGAAGATAGAAACCGATGCCGAGAACCAGCGCGAAATAGAAGACGATGATGACCACGTCCACTGCGGAAAGCTGAACCAGCTTCGACGATACAAACGCCAACAGTGGAATCGACGGCATCGAGTGCGTCCTTTATCCCCGACCGTCGGCGCCATGCCTCGGGTCCCTGCGGGGCGGTAATCGTTTACGGTAATGAGAAATTAGAGAACCCACCCCGTTTTGTCAATGTATAGCACCTCAGGGAATTGGGGGAGTGAAGCGTTTCACTTACTGGCAAAAATGGCCGGTTAGCGCACGCCCTCCTCGCTAACGAAGGCATAGCACCTTCATGGCGCTCATG
>DATHQD010000034.1:0-2750 GCA_035483045.1 Terriglobales bacterium | reverse complement strand
TTGAAAAACTCGCTCCGAGAAATCATGCTCAAGAAACATCGCACTAGGATGCCCTATGAACGATTCTCTCCGGCCGCCTATACATTTCTGGTCACCGATTTCGACTCAGTTTTCAGAAGAATCGACTTTTTCAACACCCACGCCTGAAGTCGCCAATTGAGCAGCCCGTCCGGATCCCCGGTGTTCCTGGAGTTGTTTCAGCCGGTCCATTTCACGAGATGCCGATGTTTATTACGAGAAGCGTCACAAGCAGCAGTGCGAGAAAATCGTGGGTTTTGTATTGGGTGGGCTGAACCGGCTTTCCGCCTGATTGGAAACTCACATCGGTAACTGAAATAATTTCCTGATTGGCCGTAGGCCACACAGACGGGCGAAAAGGTAGGTGCGCCTATGCTCGTGGGAAACGTCGTTGTCCCCGAAGAGATAGCGGCCAGCGCCATGACAGGATCGCGCATAAGTCGACTTCGCGCTTTGTTCCCACGGGAGCTAAGCGATGATTGCGAGATTGGCGCCACTTTCAAGGCTGCTTTTCCATAAGCTCTCGCGGCTACCCGCCAACGGGTCGGAATAGTGAGTGTTCAGGCGGGATTTACAACTGCCAACTGTTACAGGACGGCAGTGACATCAGATACTCGCGGTCACGACCATGCTCTCAACGCATCTTCAGCTAATTTCCTGCGGGCGCGGTGGGTTTCTGCTGGCTCTCTTCGAGCGTCAATTTATAAGCGACGTAGTACTTATAGATATTGCTGACGTAAGTCACAGTTTCCTGCCCTGGCCACTTCCAGCTCGACATTGCCGAACCATTTGTTCGGATCAAGCCCGTCGTCCTTCGCCTTGTCGCGAAGGCGCACAATGCGGTTGGGTCCAGCGTTATAGGCGGCAAAGGTGAAAAGGGTTTTGTTCAATGGATCGATACCAAGATTGTTGAAATAGGTGTCGCCGATGTTGCGCATCATCTTCACGCCGGCGTGGATGTTGCCGTCGGCGTCATTGACATTCGGAACGTGGATCGGATTGGCAGCGGCGAGTTTCGGCATCACTTGCATCACGCCTACCGCACCGGCGTGGCTCTTCTTATCTGGTCGAGCTGCGACTCCTGGTAGCCCTGCGCCGTCATCATCAGGTAGTCGAAGTTGTACTCGCCGGAGTACTTCTTGAAGTATTGAACGTAGTCAGCAAACTTCGCGATCTCTTCCGGTGACGTGGCATTCTTGATCCACTTTGTGTTCTGCAGGTAAACGGCGAAGGAGAGTGTTGCCGAAGGACGTTCCCGCTACATGGGTCGCGGCAAATTCATCGACCAGTTGCTTGAACTGAGGATTGTTCTTGCGCATCACCCAGCCCAAGTCAGTCGCGCTGGCGACCACAAGTTCCGGATGTGACTTTACATTGGGCAGCACCTGTGCCGACAAATCGGCACGTGCTTTATATGTCACCGTTGCGGGAATCAGGCCCGCATTCACCATCTCGATCAGATCGTCGTCATAGAGGTTCTTATCAGCGGCCTTGATGTTCAGCGCCGGTTTGCCAGCCTTCTGTTGCGTGTCACTTACCTTCTTGAGATTGTCATAGTAGGTTGTCAGCGGGTTGACGTAGATGTCCTTGCCGGCGAGGTCGTCAAAGCTGGAGACGTTTGCCAGCGCCGATCCGGTGACTACAACCTGCGGGACGTTTTTCCAGAAAGGAACCGAGAATGCGACCCGCTGCTCGCGCTCGGGCGTAATCACGATTGCGAAAGCAATGACGTCGCCCAGGCCCTGAGTCAGCGCCGGCTCAAGCTGGTCGGGCCGCATGGGAAGGAAGACCACCCTTAACAGCCCGTGGTGCAAGTCTGGATTCATGAGCAGAGAGTTTTGAGTTATGCAGAGGATCTATTCGTAGAATGCACTCATGGCGATGGGCAGCGCGCAGGGATCGGGAGAAGCAAGAGGATTTGTGGATAGCGCACATGGAGTTGGCATTGGCGCCTGGGCATCCGTTCTATCAGCGGCTAAATGAGCTGCTGGAGGCGGAGCGGTTCGACGAGTTTGTCGAAGGCCGGTGCAGTAAATTCTATGCAGCCAGGTACGGACGTCCTTCTCTGACGCCGGGCATCTATTTTCGCTCTCTGCTGATCGGTTATTTCGAGGGCGTGGGAGCCGAGCGCGGCATAGCCTGGCGGCTGGCAGACTCTCTGGCGCTGCGGCGCTTTGTGGGAATCGGTCATGATGAGTGCACGCCGGATCACTCGACTATCTCGCGCACGCGGCGGCTGATCGATCTGGACACGCATCGCGAGGTGTTCGGGTGGGTGCTTAGCGTGCTGGCGGATCGCGGGCTTCTGAAGGGGCAGCGGATCGCCATCGATGCGACGACGCTAGAAGCCAACGCGGCGATGCGTTCGATAGTGCGACGCGACACGGGGGAGAGCTACGAGGAGTTTCTGCGAGGACAGGCGAAGGCTTCCGGCATTGTCACACCGACGCGGGAGGATCTGGCGCGGCTGGACGGCAAGCGCAAGAAGCGCACGTCGAACCAGGAGTGGAAGAGTCCGGCGGACGCGGACGCGCGAATTGCGAAGATGAAGGACGGTCGCACGCATCTGGCCCACAAGGCCGAGCCCGCGGTCGATCTGGACACGGGCGCGGTGGTGGCGGTGACGTTGCAAGCTGCCGACAAGGGCGACACGACCACGCTCGATGAGACGCTGAGCGAGGCAGGCATGGCGGAGGCGGAGTTGGTCGGGCGCGAGGCTGAGTCGCGGCCTG
>DATHQD010000033.1:0-164972 GCA_035483045.1 Terriglobales bacterium | reverse complement strand
GGGGGAGTTCGAAGTAGTAATCATGATTGAAAGTGTGACCGAAGAGATGGATGGGTCGGATCGAGTTTCCTGACCTGAACCTTGATTGCGAGCGAGCCTTGGTTGGTAGAGCAAAAGCAAAAGCTTCAACGAGAGCGAAATGGCGCGCTCTTCGGAGTGCACGGAGCAGTATGCCCAAGAAAGTGTTTGACAGCGCCGACATTGTTAGAGATGGAAGTTCAGCAGGATCATGCGTGACGGCGGCTATAAGCAAGATCGCACGCTTTCCCAGTTTTCTGTACTCTCCCGCATCTGCTGGAAACGCGATGTCGTCTTGGACGACTCGATCCGTGGCGGTGGCCTCGCTCGAAAACTTCTGAGCCGCCTGTTCGATTGCCCGATCAATACTTAGAGACTGATCGCCGAGGGAGAATTCATGCTGAGGCGGAAAGCGCTTTGCATATTCATCTACCTTCACTCTCGCGTCAGCAAAGCCTTGAGCTGCGGAAAGACGATACCACCGTAGGGCTTCGTTTGTATCAACAGCTACTCCGTTCCCAGCCTCATACATCAGTCCCAAGTGATACTGAGCATCGGATTCTCCTTGTTCAGCGGCCTTTCGGAACCATTTAAGTGCCTCGGCGTAGTCCCGTTTCGTTCCAAGTCCCAACAGGTGAAATTCTCCGAGATTGAATTCTGCGTCCGCACTGCCCAGATCGGCTGCCTTATGCCACCATCGCAGCGCCTCCTTGTCGGAGTGTTTGACTCCTCTTCCAGTCGAGTAGAGATACCCTAACGTTGTTTCCGCAGCTACATTCTCCTGAACTGCGGCCTTGGTACACCACTTCGCAGCGAGTTTGTCATCCTTAGTTAGCTCTCCCCCCACCATATATCCCAGTGCCAGCTGGAATTGAGCAGCTGCGTCGCCTTCCGATGCCTTCCTTTCTACATCGGAGAGAGTCTGTTTCTTAAGTTCTTCATTGATTGTCGTGGAAGCGTTCGGATCGTCAGCACGCTGTGCGTGGCAGAGCGAGATGAGCGCTAAGACCGTCAGCGATAGCACGGTCTGGCGGGGGCACCTACCAACCGGAGTTCTGTGCATACGTTCATTGTGCCCTAACCGTAGCTGGCGGGGGCAAACCACTCCGACAAAGCACGGAGCAACAGAATTAGCGCATGTTTCCGATTCAACCGCCTTTCTTTCGCTACAAGCACCCACCATCGTCAGCGATCTTCGGTAGCTGATTGCTGAATTCTGATTGCTGACAGCCTTTCTTGCTACACTTTCCCTGCATGCCCCCAACCACCTATCTCGAAGCCATCCGCCAGGGAATCTGGGAAGAAATGGAACGCGACCCGAGCGTCTTCTGCCTCGGTGAGGACATCGGCATCTACGGCGGCGCCTTCAAGGTCACCGACGGATTCATCGACCGCTTCGGCGCCGAGCGCGTAATCGACACTCCCATCGCCGAGTCGGCCATCGTTGGCGCTGCCTTCGGCGCGTCGCTCACCGGATTGCGCCCCGTCGCCGAATTCCAGTTCATGGACTTCATCGGCTGCGCCTTCAATCAGATCGTTAACATGGTCGGCTCGGCGCACTATCGTTGGGGAGCGCCGGCTCCGCTGGTGTTGCGCGGCCCGAGCGGCGGCAACGTGCATGGCGGCCCGTTTCATTCGCAGAATCCTGAGATGTGGTTTGTGCACGCGCCCGGATTAAAAGTCGTCTGCCCCGCAACGGCATACGATGCCAAGGGATTAATAAAATCAGCGATCCGCGATCAGAATCCAGTGATTTTTTTCGAGCACAAATATCTCTATCGAAGAATCAAAGACGAAGTTCCCGACGAAGATTACGTTGTTCCGATCGGCAAGGCGCGAGTGGCGCGCGAAGGCCGTCATCTCAGCGTGATCACTTATGCCGCGATGCTCTACACCGCGCTAGAAGCGGCCGAGCTCCTGAGCAAAGAAGGAATCGAAATCGAAATCCTCGACCTGCGCACAGTCTCGCCGCTCGATCGCGAGGCAATCGCCGCGACCGTGAAGAAGACCAACAAGGTAATCATTCTTCACGAACACTCACGTACTGGGGGACTCGCCGGAGAAATTTCCGCCATCATCAACGAAGAAGCCTTCGACGATCTCGATGGCCCAATCGTCAGGATCACCGCTCCCGACACTCCCGTGCCATTCTCTCCGCCGCAGGAAGAATTTTTTCTGCCGAAAGTCTCCGATCTCGTCCGCGAAGCTCGCCGGCTTCACGCTTACTGATTCGCGCGGCGGGAACATAGCCTTGGCGATACTTAGTGTTCGCGTAAGGGTAGAATGAGAAGCCGTGAGGAAGGATCGTACTTCGGCCCTGACTCATCTGTCGACTCAAGTCTCTAACACTTTAAGGATCGGGCATGCGCAACTTCGTTCTGGGAATTGTCATCACCCTTGTGGTTCTCGTGATCGGCGGCGTTGGCCTTGCCCTACTGGGCTTTATGCCGACGCGGGCCAATGTTCCTCCGCCGCGGATGGAACGCCAACTTGCCATGAGCGCAATGGATAATTCTGTGGAGCGCCACGCTCCCCGCATCAACAACCCCGTGCCTCCGACCGATGACAACCTGATCGAAGGCCTGAAGATTTACACGATGAATTGCGCACTGTGCCATGGCGGCATCGATCGCCAGCCCTCGACGCTGGGGAAATCGTTCTATCCGCCGCCTCCGAGTCTCATCCTTCATCCGCCAGACGACGAGGAATGGCATGTCTTCTACGTGATTCGCACCGGCGTTCGCTATACCGGAATGCCCGCGTGGGATAAGGCGCTTTCGGAACCAGATATGTGGAAAGTGACCGCCTTCCTGACTCGCATCGAAAAGCTGCCGCCCGCGGTGCAGGATTACTGGAAGAAGTCCAGCGGCGTTGCCCCTCCAACTGGTGAGCAGGCTGGGCACGACGAACACAAGTAAAGTGGCGGCAAGTGGGCTCGGGCTCGCAAGAGTTGACTTGGTGCAGCCCGCAGTGAACGTTTCACTGCTAGCATAGATAATCGGAAATCCTGTAGAGGTATCGCATGAAAAACCTTCTCTTATGCCTTATCTTGTGCCTGTCGTTGTCTGTCTCGGCGACGTCTGTCTCGGCGACGGCGATAGATGGCAAAGCTGTGACCTACAAGTCTGGGGACGACAAGGTCACCGGAATTCTCTACGCTCCCGCTGGCAATGGACCCTTCCCTGCCATCATTGTGATTCACGAGTGGTGGGGGCTGAACGATTGGGTGAAACAGCAGGCCGAGAAACTCGCCGGCCAAGGATACGTAGCGCTGGCCGTCGATCTTTATCGCGGCAAAGTCGCCGACAATCCCGACTTGGCCCACGAACTGATGCGCGGCTTGCCGGAAGACCGGGCGACCCGCGATTTGCAGGCTGCTTACAACTTCCTCGCTTCGCAGCCGAATGTGAAAAAAGATCGAATTGGCTCGATCGGATGGTGTATGGGCGGCGGCTATTCGCTCGATACGGCGCTTGCCGAACCGCATCTGGCAGCCACGGTCATTAACTATGGCCATCTCGCCACTGAAGAATCGGCATTGAAGAAGATCAATGCTCCCATCCTAGGATTATTTGGCGGGCAGGATCGCGGCATCACTCCCGATGATGTTAAGAAATTTCAACAGGCCATGGAACAGCTGGGCAAGAAAATCGAGGTTAAAATCTATCCGGACGCGGGTCATGCCTTTGAGAATCCCAACAACAAGCAAGGATATCGACCTGAAGACGCGGCCGACGCATGGCAGCGCACAGTGGTCTTTTTGGCGGCAAATTTGAAAAAGTGACGGCGGGTTCGGAATCCGGGGGCCCGAGCCTTCTCTCCAATTTCCCCGAAGAGGCCGAGCCTCGAATTTCCACTTGCCAGAAGGTACCGCTCTGGTTACTATGCACGCATCTTCATATTGATCTCTGCGTACAATCCTGGGGCTTGAGCTAGTCGCGTACTTATGAATATCGGCGAGACCATCCGCAACTTCCGGCTGCAACGCAGCATGTCCCAGGGCGACATTGAAAAGCGCACAGGGCTTTTGCGCTGCTATCTGTCGCGTGTCGAAAACGGCCACACCATCCCTTCGCTGGACACGCTGGCCAAGATCGCGGGGGCGATGGATCTGGCGTTGTCGCAATTCTTCGCCGAAGGCAACAGCAACGGCCATAAAGGCCTGCCCCAGCTTTCCGACGATGAGGTGCGCTTCCTGAGCCAGATGCGGCGCTATTCGGCCAATCTGAACGACAGTGACCGCAAGCTGGTGCTGGCCATGGTAAAGAAAATGGCCTCGAGTTCGAAGTAAAGTGGTTGTGAGTCGTCAGTTTTCAGTTGTCAGTAACCCCACCGAGTATCCTCGCCCTGAATTTGCAGGGCAAACGATTTAACTGAAAACTGACGACTGACGGCTGATAGCTGCACTCAGAGTACTTTCGTACCATCTCTGACGTGTCCGCCCGGAACCTCGCCAACCCCCACCAGCGCCGCTAAGCTGTTAGCTGGGGGAACACTGTGACCACTGAGGAAGAGCTGAATCTGCTCGATCAGCAGTTACGCCGGTTGAAGATCGAGTATGAGATCTTCTTCAACAACCCCACCAAACGGCCTCCTACCGACGTTGAATGGAAGGTTGTCACGCTGATTCGCAAGTTCAGCGACGGCGCCCGACTGAGTTTCGCGCAGCGCTTCCGTTACAACGAAATGGCGCAGCGCTATGCCATCCAAAGCGACCTGTGGCGCAAGAAGATGCGCATTCGCGAAGAGGGCTATCGCCGGCCTGCGGATGCGATTCTATCGGTGCAAGGGGTGCGTGCCACCGAAGAGCGTGAGGCGAAACACAATCCGGCTTACGGCCTCGCGCACGCTCCTCACCCTGCTGGCGCCGAGACTTCTGGCGGTGATTCAGGGGGAGGTGAACCATTCACCGTGCACTGCTCTGGCGCAGCCTCGGAACGCGATCAAGTCGAATCCCTGTACAACGCACTCGCCGAAGCCAAGAAAAAGTCAGGTGAAAAAGTTTCCGGCGATCTCGATTCTTTCGCCGCCTTCGTCAAAAAGAAGACCAGCGAGCTTCGCAAGCAGCACGGCTGCGATACGGTGGTCTACTCGATTGAGATGCAGGGCGGGCAGGTGAAGCTCAAGGCGAAGGCAAAAAGCTAGAGCTCACGCCTTCTTGCGAGTACAGGTGCTCCTATCGACAGGTTGCCACTGCCCATCTTTTTGAAATGACTAGCTCACGGTGAAAATGTCACGGCTGTTGTTTACGAATTCAAATCGTTCCCAGACGCGGCTGGATCTCCCAGCGCTTGACCATCCCACACCAGCCTGGAATCCGCAAATCCGCCGGAATAAAACAAACGAATACCGCCAGTCGAGTCCTGCACCGTCGTCGCAACGTTAGCACAACCTGTGAAGCGAATACGTATTTCGTCTTAGGCTGCGATTTCCGCGTGGCAAAGCCGTTACTGCTAGAATTTCCTTCAAAATTGATTTTTTTTCGAGGACTCATGTCTAAAATTCAGCGCGCCATACTAAGTGTCACTGATAAAACCGGCCTGGTAGATTTCGGACGCCAACTCGCCGAATTTGGCGTTGAACTGATTTCTACGGGCGGCACCGCCAAGCTGCTGCGCGATTCCGGCATCGCTGTTAAAGACATCTCCGAGCTGACCGGATTCCCTGAAATGCTCGATGGGCGCGTCAAGACGCTGCATCCGAAAGTGCATGGAGGGATTTTGCATCGCCGTGAAGACAGCGGCCATCGGGCGGCGGTTGCGGAGCATGGCATCGAGCCCATCGATCTGGTGGTGGTCAATCTCTATGCCTTCGAACAGACCGCCGCCAAGGCGGGCGTGCACTTCGAAGAACTGATTGAAAATATCGATATCGGCGGGCCGTCGATGATCCGTTCAGCGGCTAAGAATTTTCAGGATGTGGCAGTCGTCACGTCGCCCGCAGACTATGAAGCGATCGCCAACGAGATGGCGCGGTCCGGTGGATCCCTCTCCAAAGAGACGAAGTGGCGGCTCGCTCAGAAGGCTTTTGCTACGACCGCGGCTTATGATTCTGCGATTGCATCGACGCTGGAGTGGGTCGGAAGCGACTTCGATGTGCGCGGGTTCGAACGAAAAAAGGAGGAAGGACTTCCCCACAACCTGCGTCTGATGTTTCACAAAGTGATGGATTTGCGCTACGGAGAAAACCCGCACCAAAAAGCTTCGATGTATGCGGACAGCACGGATAGAGGAGTGGCCCATGCGCGCCAGGTGCAGGGGAAAGAACTCTCTTACAACAATATTGTCGATTTGCAAGCCGCGTGGGATCTGGCGCAGGAATTTGACGAGCCGGTCTGCGCCATTATCAAACACACAAATCCCTGCGGAACCGCGACTGGTGCGACATTGGCCGAAGCTTACTTGCGGGCGCTCGAATGCGATCCGGTGTCGGCGTTCGGCGGAGTGATTGGCGTGAATCGGACCGTTGATGCGCCTGCCGCTACGGAGATGGTCAAACTGTTTCTTGAAGTAGTTGCCGCTCCGGCATTCGATGAAGGCGCTAAGGCAATTTTTGCCGCAAAGAAAAATCTGCGCCTCGTCGAAGTTCCTGCCGGCCAGCCGAAATGGGTAGTGAAAAATATTTCTGGCGGCGTGCTCCTCCAGGAAAACGATCGTCGCAAGCTGTCCGAGTCCGACTTACAGGTAGTTACGAAGCGCCCGCCGACAGGGGAAGAAAAGCGCGCGCTGCTGTTCGCATGGAAGGTGTGCAAGCACGTGAAGTCGAATGCCATCGTCTATGCCCGCGACGGGCAGAGCGTAGGTGTAGGTGCGGGTCAGATGAGCCGCGTCGATTCCTGCAAACTTGGCGCCATGAAGGCACAGTTGCCGCTGAAGGGGACAGTCGCCGCGTCGGATGCCTTCTTTCCCTTTCCCGATGGTGTTGAAGAAATCGCCAATGCGGGCGCTACGGCGATTATCCAACCGGGAGGCTCTGTGCGCGACCAGGAGGTTATCGCTGCCGCCGACCGGCTTGGGTTGGCCATGATCTTCACAGGCGTGCGGCATTTCCGCCATTAGGCTTTACTCTTCTTGACAATAATCCCCAAAGCCCCTGTACTTCTGGATTTAGCATAACCTTATGCTTTCTTGCCGTCGAAAAGACCCGCGAAGGTTAGAATAAGGAGTCCGGATGCCCGCAGATGAGCATCCAATTTTGAGTAGGCCGCAACTTAAAGGCTTGGAATTTTTCATGAGAAAAAAGCTGTCGATCGGTACCGCCGTACTTATTGGAAGTTTTTTATGTAGTCAGACTTTGCTCGCGCAGGGCTTACTGGCGCAGGGTTCGAGGGTTGCAGATCAGGCTGCGCAAGCCGCGGAATCCACCAGTGCGCCATCGACCGCCAAAAGCAAAGTACCTGACCGCGCTGCTGCTTACTACCACTTCGCCCTCGCGCACATGTACGAGGAACAGGTGGCCACTTACGGCCGCAGCGAACTGGCTAACAAAGCGATAGAAGAATACCGCGCCGCAATCGACGCCGATCCGACCTCAGCTTATTTGACCTCGGGCCTGGCGGAGCTTTACGCAAAGACCGGTCGCATTCGCGACGCCGTGGTCGAAGCGCAAGACATCATCAAGAAAAATCCCAATAATCTTGAAGCGCGCCGCCTGTTGGGAAGGATCTATCTGCGCTCGCTCGGCGACATGCAATCCGGCAGCGGCTCGGAGAGCGTGTTGAAGCTCGCGATCGAGCAATATGAACAGATCGTCCGGTTGCAGCCTGACAGCATGGATGATCACCTGCTGCTAGGACGCTTGTATCGACTAAATAACGATCTGCAAAAGGCGGAGAACGAATTCAAGACTGCGGTCAAGCTTCAGCCGGATTCGGAAGAGGCGATCACCACGCTCGCCTATCTCTACAACGAACTCGGTGATACGGCTCGCGCCGCGCAGGTGCTCAGTTCAGTGCCCAACACGGAGCGCTCGGCCAAGCTTTATTCGGCGCTTGGTTATACCTATGAGCAGCAGAAGCAATACAAAGAAGCCATCGACGCTTATCGCCACGCGATTGAAATGGATCGCGACAATCTCGACGCCATTCGCGGCCTCGCGCAAAATTTGCTCAATGATGGCCAGGCCGACGCTGCTCTCGATCAATATAAAGTGATTGCCGACGCGAATCCGGAAGATGCGCAAACCTATGTTCGCATCGCAGAGATTTACCGCAAACAGGGCAAGTTCGATCTGGCGCTCGAAAACCTGAAAAAAGCCGAATCCATGGTGCAGGATTCGGTTGAGGTTCCCTATAACATTGCCGCGATCTATCAGGCGCAGGGCCGTTACGACGAAGCGATTCCGATTATGCGCGAGCTGCTGAAGAAGTCGGAGAAGGCCGACGGCAGTTACTCCAACGGGGAAAAGAGCAACCGGGCCGTTTTCCTGGAGCGGCTGGGCACGATCTATCGCGATCAGGGAAATAATCAGGCGGCCAACGAAACCTTCCGGCAGATTGTGGCTCTCGGCGGCGACGAAAATATCGAGCGCGGATATCAGCAGATCATCGATACATGGCGCGAAGCGAAGGAATGGCAAAAGGCAACCGACGCCGCCAAAGAGGCCGTGCGCAAACTGCCCAGCAGCCGCGATTTGAAAATGGTGCTGGCGTCGCAGCAGGCAGACATGGGCGATGCCGATCAGGCGCTGCGAGATGTTCGAGCGATGCTGAAAGGCGGTGCGAGTAACGCCAACGACGATCGCCAGGTTTACATCACCCTTGGGCAGATGTATACGCGCCTGCGGCGCTTTAGTGAAGCTGAGGAGGCGCTCGATAAGGCCGAGCAGCTTTCGACCAAGACGGAAGATAAAGAGTACATCTGGTTTTTGCGCGGCTCTACTTTTGAGCGCGACAGGCGCTATCCCGAAGCAGAGGAACAATTCAAGAAGGTGCTGGCGAGCGATCCGGAGTATGCGTCTGCGCTGAATTATCTGGGCTACATGCTCGCCGACCAGAACACGAAGCTCGAAGAGGCGCTGGGATACATCAAGCGGGCCGTCGATCTCGATCCGTCAAACGGCGCTTACCTCGACTCGCTCGGCTGGGCATATTTTCGGCTGGGCAAGTATGAACAGGCGGAAGACAATCTGTTGAAGGCCTCGCAGAAAATAAACACCGATCCCACCGTTCTTGACCACCTCGGCGATCTCTACCAGAAAACCGGACGTCTAAAGCTGGCGGCGAGCAACTGGGAGCGCGCTTTGAACGAGTGGAACCGCACCATCGCCGCCGAGGTGGATCCAGCGGATCAGGCGCGGGTGCAGAAGAAACTCGACTCCGCGAAGATGAAACTGGCGAAGGAAGAGGGTGCGAAGTAGTCCTCCTGTCCGGCTCGACTGCTAGACTCTTTCTATGCTCGCCGACTACGCGATGCGGGTAGAAAACTCTCGCGGTCGACGCCATCCCGAGCCACCGCATCCTTACCGCAACGACTATGAGCGTGATCGCGACCGCGTCGTTCACGCCCGCGCCTTTCGCCGCCTAGAGGCCAAAACTCAGGTTTTCACCCGCCGATATTCCGACCACTTCCGCAATCGCCTGACGCACACCATTGAGGTCGCGCAGATTTCGCGGACGATTGCGCGGCAGCTTGGACTGAATGCTGATCTGACCGAGACGCTCGCGCTGGTGCACGATCTCGGCCATCCTCCATTCGGCCACTCCGGAGAAAAAGCGCTCGACGCCGCCATGCGGCAGCATGGTCTGTCCTTCGATCATAATTTGCACGCTCTTCGCATCGTCGAAGACTTCGAGATTCGCTATGCGGCCTTTCGCGGATTGAACCTGAGCTTCGAAGTTCGCGAAGGCATCATCAAGCACTCGCACGATTACAGCGCGCAAGACCATCCGGAACTCGCCGAATATCTGCTCAACCAGCGGCCGCCCCTCGAAGCGCAGCTTATCGATTTGACTGATGAGATCGCCTATAACACGGCCGACTTAGATGATGGTTACGAAGCGCACTTGCTGACTATTGAGCAGATTACGGATAGCGTGGATTTATTTGCTCGCCACTATCGCGAGGCGCAGAAACGCTATCCCCGGGCTGCCGAGAAGCTCGTCTTCAACGAAGCTCTGAAAAGTATCATGGATGGATTTGTCGGAGATCTCATTAGCAACACGGCGCAGTGCGTGCAGGCGGCAGGAGTGCATTTGGTGGAAGGCGTTCGCAACCACGCTCAGCGGCTGGCGGCATTCAGCCCTCCGGTCGAAGAAGAAAGACGTCGGCTGAAAGAATTTCTTTACGAAAATCTTTATTACAGTCCAGCGCTGGCCGCGGAGAAGGAAGACGCGGAGCGCATCACAGCTGAGTTGTTTGCCCACTGGATGGAAGAACCCGACGACCTGCCGCGCAACTATCGCGAAAAAGCGGCCGAGGAGCCCCTGGCGCGCGTGATCTGCGACTACATAGCCGGCATGACCGACCCTTTCATTTACCAGCAATACGAGAAATATTGCTGCGGGTAATCTCGCGGCGGCCTTCTTGCTTGAACTCTGAAATACAAGTAAAGTTTCAGCGGAGATCGCAAACCCTGCACGATAAATCGTCGTTGCGACGGCGCTCGAGGTGCCCATGGCAAATTCGTTTGGTACAGACATTCTGATCCAATCCAAAACCCCGATGAAGGCCGCCAGCTTCTACGTCAAGGAACTCGGCTTTGAGGTCACGGATAAGAAACCGAATATGATCAGTCTGCACGGCAACAACATCAATCTGTTCATCGAGCGCGGACCTGCGCTCGGGCCGGTTCTGGAAGTCACCGTCAAAAGCGTCGCAGAAGCCAAGGCGCGCCTCAAGAAAAAAGGCTGCCGCGTGGTTAAGGACGAGCCCGACTTTCCGAGGGTCTACATCAAAGACCCGCATGGCTTGATCTACAATCTGACGGAATAACGAGCGCATAGGCACCGCGCTCGAGGTAGTTATGAATCGGCGGCTCCAACTTCCTGTTATTCTTTTTCCTCATGTCTCCCATCGTGACCAGTTTGCTGCTGGGCCTGACCGCAGCGGGCGCCAATGTTTTCGGTGGCGCCATCATTGTGCAGAGGAATTGGGAGCGTTCCTATCTACGCTATTTCGTCGCGCTCGGCGCCGGTTTCATGCTGGCGACCGCGCTGGTGGAGATGGTTCCGGAGAGTATTGAGTTGCGCGGGCCGTATGCCGGATTTCTCATTCTGGGCGGGTATCTGCTTGTGCATTTCTTTGAGCACACCGTCACGCCGCATTTTCACTTCGGAGAAGAAACCCACGCCGAGCAGTTTGTACATTCGCACAAGGGATATTCGGTTCTGATCGGATTGCTGATTCACACGTTCTTCGACGGCATCGCGATCGCCTCCGGCTTCCTCGTCTCACCGGCGCTCGGCTGGATCATCTTCATCGCCGTCTTTCTCCACAAAATTCCGGAAGGCTTCACCATCTCGTCGGTGATGCTGGCGAGCGGCCGCAGCCGCGCGTTCGCCTGGGGAGCTTCTGTGATGCTGGGCGTGGCCACGGTAGCCGGAGTGATGACGATGGCTGTCTTCCGCCACGAAGTAAGCTTTGGCCTGCCTTTGTCGGCTGGTGTGACGATCTACGTAGCCGCATCGGACTTGATTCCCGAAGTAAATAAAGAACCAGGTGTGAGGATGGCGCTATTGGTCTTTGTCGGAGCAGCGTGCATGTTTCTGCTGGATCGCTTTTTTCATGTGCATTAGGGGTGACGACGAAAAAATTCAATGTGCCGGACGATTTCGTCGCACGTCTTGATGCAGACTTCGCGCATTGTTTTGTGGGCCGCGAGGTCTCCTCCAATGGTGAGCATAGTAGCGGTTCCGTGGCAGATCAGAAACAACGCGTCGGCAACCTGTTCGTAGTCTTCGGGAGCGCCTCCAAAGCGCGCCGCCATCTGTGCCAAAGCCAAAACCCGTCCAGGACGCGGGCGCCCTGGAGCAAACAACTGTGGCCACGACAAACGGAGCAGATCGTACTCGTGCGGATTTGCTTCCGCATATGCCAAAAACCGCACCGGCATTTCGTCCATTGATATAGAAGCAAAAGCGGCGGCGAGCATGTCATCGCGAAACCGCAATGCCAAAGCCAATCGGATTGCTTCCTTATTTCGAAATCGTTTATAAACCGTGGGCGTAGTCGTGCCAGCCGCACGCGCCACACCTCGCAGCGTAAGCCCCCGCTCCCCATGCTTACGCCATAGCCGGCAAGCCGCCGTCAAGATGCGCTCTTCCAACTGCAGGTCGGGGATCGGTGGCATACGATGTTTTCGCTCTCTGGAGTGGCCTGATTTATACGGCGTACTCCTATATTGTAGGAGAGCAGGGACCTGATATCCCGTCAAAAGTATCACGGAATAGATTGAATTTAAACACTTTTGTCATTTTTTTCATAAAGTATAATTTTTGTATTGACATTGTAAAGATAACGATGTTAAAGTAACGACTTCGCTGCACGGGCCCCTTCCACACCCCTCCCCCGAGGAGTTAGAAAATCCAGGAGTTCATGAGATGTTCTTGTGGAGTGAAAGCGACGATCGCGTCGCTATTGTGAAGATGAATGCTGAACTACAGCATGCGCAGCTTGAGCTGCTAAGTGCCGAATGCGCGACGAATCGCCTTCGTTTGCGTTTTTCGCCAGAAAACCTCGCCCGCTACGCCGAGCGAGACCTGTTGCGCAAGGCAGTTGCATCGGCCACCGCGCTCAAGGATTACTACAGCTACATCGCACGGCAAGCTTCGGAGGAGAAGGCTGGCGCTTCGTCGCGAACCTCCTTCATCCCGGAAGAAAAAGTAGTCGCCGCGATCGATTCCATGCGCGAATACCTGCAAGAGCGGCGCAAGGAGTATCGTCCGCAGGGGTTGCCGCTGAGCCCGAACCAGTACACTAAGATGAAGTCCTTTTTTTCGCCGGCCCTGCTGGCGGAGGTGCGGGTGATTGAGTTGAGAGGACGCCACATCAACAATCCGCCCTTCTATGCTGAGGCCAGGGCGCTTGGCCTCACGAATCTGCCCGAAGTTGCGCACATGGCTTCGTTGACCTTCGACGATACAGTGATCTTCCCCAGGGAAATCAATGATCGGCGTTTGTTTCACGCGCTGGTTCATGCGGCACAGTTTGAGATACTGGGGTTTGAGGGCTACGCGGAATCGTTTGTGCGGGGATTCTTGAGAGTTCGTTCTCACATCAGCGTGCCCCTAGAAATGCAGGCCTTCAACCTCGAGGCGAAATTCGCAGAGAAACCGCACGAAGCGTTCTCAGTCGAAGAAATAATCAGCCTTTGGGTCAAAGAACGGCGCTACTAGACGTTCTCGGTTCTCAGTAGAAGGTCTTTCTTAGAGCGAGAACCTTCATCCGCTGTGCCTGATGTGCATCACGTCGCCATCTTGCACGATGTAGTCTTTGCCTTCCAGACGCAGCGTGCCTTTAGCTCGGGCATTGGCTTCGGAACCCGCTTCCAGTAGCTGATCCCAGTGAATCGTCTCAGCGCGGATGAAGTGCTTTTCCAGATCCGAGTGAATCGCCCCAGCCGCATTTTGTGCGCGCGTGTTCACCGGAATCGTCCAGGCGCGGCATTCGTCTTCTCCTGCCGTGAAAAACGAAATCAGTCCCAGCAAGTGGTAGCTGTTGCGGATCAGCCGCGAAAGGCCGCTTTCGGTGAGCCCGTAGCTGCCGAGAAACTCGGCGGCGTCTTCGTCGGTCATCTCCGCCAACTCCGCCTCCACTTTGCCGCAGATCGCGCTTGCACCGGCATTCGGACGCGCCGCTACCTCGGTCAAGTTGTACTTCACAACCGCCGCCTCCAGGTCTTTGCCCAGTTGCGTGCTCTCTCCGATGTTGAGCACGTAGAGCATCGGCTTCTCGCTGAGGAACATGAAACCGCGGATGCGTTTCTTGTCTTCGGGCGTCATTTCCATTTCGCGCAGCGGCTTTTCGGCCTCAATCTGGGCTTTCGCTTTGATGAGCAGCTCATTTTCTTTTTCCAGCTCCGGAGTCTTCATCTTCTTCAGATCTTTTTCGAGGCGCTCCAGTCGCTTTTCGATCTGGCCAAGATCGCTGACCATGAGATCGAACTCAACATTCTTGATGTCACGCAGCGGATCGATAGGACCAACGTGCGGGATCTCATCGCTTTCAAATGCTCGCAGCACATGAATGAGCGCGTCCACCTGGCGCAGATGGCCGATGTAGGCGGTTTCTTTCAAAGCATCCTGACCGATGGCGCCGACGTCCACATATTCGACCGAAGCGTGGGTGAGTTTCTTGGGGCTATAGAGCGCCGCCAGTTTGTCGAGGCGCTCGTCGGGGACTTTGGCGACTCCGATGTGCGCCTCGCGCGGATTGGAATAAGCCTGGTCCGAGAGATTTACCTTCGTCAATATGCGAAACAGAGATGTCTTGCCAACCTGCGGCAGACCGATAATGCCAGTTTTCATGAGTTCAGCTTTCCGCTATCTGGTTTCAGTCATCAGTTCAATCAATGAGAATAAATCATCGTCGTCATGCGTGTAAGCGCAGCATTCACAAGATTTTCCTTCGTGGACCTCGGCGCCTCCTTGGTGCTAAATGTTTTGAAGCGATTGGAATGATCGAAAGTGCTACGCTCGGAGGAATGTTGGGCGTCCGGAAAATCCTCGCCAGACGATTGGCCTGCGTGGTGTTTGCTTCCACCGCGTGCGGTCTGTTGTCTTCTGCGCAAACTTCGCCGAGGATACATCTCCGTCTGCAAACACGCGCGGCGCTTGCTGCTCACTTGAAATCATTTGCTACCAGCAACGGCGAGCGCGAGGGGTTGATTCGAAAGTGGCTCGCTGGCGCTGGCTGCAAGAATGCGAATCTATCTGAGCAAACCATTGGCGACTCGCTTCCCCCGAACGTGATTTGCGTGCTGCCCGGACGGACCAAAGAGGTCATTGTGGTCAGCGCGCATACGGATAAGGTCGATGCGGGCGACGGCGTGGTCGACAACTGGACGGGGGCAGTGTTGTTGCCCGCGTTGTTCGACAGCCTGAGCGCCCAACCGCTTTACCACACTCTGATCTTGATCGGATTTTCGGCCGAGGAGAAGGGCCTGCTCGGTTCAAAATATTACGTAAACCATCTCACACACGAGGAGCGCGCGCGCATCGATGGCATGGTGAATTTCGATAGCCTGGGCCTCGGCCCGACGAAGGTGTGGGCTTCGCACGCCGACCAACCGCTGCTCGATGACCTGCGTGCGACCGCCAGATGCAACCATCTGCCGCTAGCCACGGAGAACGTTGACAGCATCGGCGCTAGCGCCGATGCCGAGTCGTTCGCGAGCGACCACATCCCTCGCATCACGCTGCACTCCGTCACCGACGCAACATGGTCGACGCTGCATTCGCCTTCGGATACGTTGGCAGCTATTCGGATGACCGACTACTACGACAGCTATAAACTTATCGCTCAGTATCTGGCATATCTGGATCAGACACTGAAAGCGCCGAAGCCGCGTAGCTCTAAGAAGCCGCCGGAGTAGTTGGATTTTATGAGCGAATGGCGATCACCGAAGCGCCTGCGCGGTTACATAAATTGTTACCAACCCCAGCAGAAGCACCGCCTCCTCGAACTTTTCCGACCACACGTGCAGGCGATCAAATTCCCGGCGTTGCGGATTGTCCAAAGGCACGCTATCGATTACCCCAACCTCGGCTCGCAGGGCGTGCATCTTCGGAGAAATGGCAAACTGAGAGATCACCGTCAGCGTTAACATCAGCACGATTAAAAGATGGCGTGCCGCCAGCGGCCGTGCTGTGCCTGTGGCCATGCGGTTATAAAGCATCGACGCAAAGAGATAAATAATTCCTGAAACAATCGCCATGTAGTGCAACAAATCCAGGGAGTGACCTACGATCGATCCTGCCATGTGGCGAGTGGGCAGGAAGCCGGGAGAAAAAACGGTGGGTGCCTCGACAAACGCGAGAAAGATCACCCCGCCCAACCAGACTACGAGCGACAACACCATGAGGAAACGTAGAAATGACATGAGCGGAATTATAGGGGAAGGCATGTCTCAAGGTTTCAGAGTTTCAAGGTTTCAAAGTTCCAGGTCGAGGGGTTGCCGAATCTCGATGGGCTAGTTGGCCTTGAAACTTGAAACCTTGAAACTTTGAAACTCTGAAACCTGCAGCATCCAAGTTTTCCACAGGCCGAACCAGCGCCGTCACTTTCTCGTGTGCGCCTGACTGTTTACCCTCATCCTTCCCCACTGTCCGGAGGGAATCTCCACATGCAACGCTCAATGACGATGGCCGATGTTAATTTTGTTTCTTTGCAGACGGCAGTCTTCTGCGTGCAGTGCGAACTCCTCAGCGAAAACAACACTCCCCGTTGTCTGGCCTGCGGCAGCGGAGCGGTGCTAAGTTTGTCGCGAGTGCTCGGCGGATCGCTGCGCGGCCAGCAAACGGCGCATCTCATCGCCGACGCGGAACTGGATCGACTGGTGCGCTCGCTGCTTTATACGGCGCCGCAGGTCGCTGCAGCGGATGAAAATGAGGACGAGTATCGCGTCGACGAAAATCGGCGTGAGTTGCCAGCCGCAACTTTTTCCGCGCGCCACCACATGAGGCCGCGGCACCATGGACGTGTCGCTGTGTCACATGCGCTGATCAATGCGGGAGAGATCGATCTCGAACCGGGCATCAGCATCATTGCGGAAAAGGCGCAGGTGCTGACCGGCGCAACCGGAGCAGCGATCGCGCTGCGCCGGGGCAACGAAATTGTCTGCCGCGCCCGCACCGGGCGCACCGCTCCGGATGTTGGTGTGCGTCTGCAAACCGATCGCGGGCTTTCGGCAGATTGCGTGCGCACGGGCCAAGTGCTGCTTTGTAATGATGCTGAGACGAATCCCCGGGTGGATTGGGCGACCTGCCGGCGCATGGGCGTGCGCTCGATCCTCGCCGCTCCGCTGCGGCATTTTCAGCGGACGCTGGGGGTGTTCGAAGTGCTGTCGTCCACGCCGGGAGCGTTCGATAACAACGATGTCGCTACTATGCAGTTCCTCTCCGGAATGATGGTGGCGACGATTTCGCGGCTTTCGAGTTTGCAGCCTGCTCCGCCAGTGGCGTCGGGCGAGTAACTGTCGGAGAAATGTTCAAAATCGGCGCGTTTTTCCCATCCAGCGAAAACCTTTGAGAAAGCGTTTTAATAGATACCAAGCCGCCTGCGGGATCCTGAGGGGAGCACCGAGCCAAAAGCATCCCCAGAAAAAGATATATTCGGGCAGTAGGCGCGCAAGATCAGCGATGGCAAGTTGTAAAGAATCTTCGCGGTGTTGGTAATAGGTGAGGTTTTCTCCATCCCATGCAACCGAAAATTGCGGCCGGTATCTCAAAGTGCTCAATCTCGGAAAGCTGTCTGCCATATGGCGCAACGGCTCAACCAGGAAGCACTTGCCATGCTGGATAAATTGCACCCAGGCATGCCCAGCGCCATACCTTCCATGTCGACCGAAGACAACTCGGGTGTCGTATCCCATGTCCATGAGCTGGCGCCAAGTCCAGAAGGCGAAGTCTTCACAGTCGCCTTTCTTCCTATTTTCAAAATCCTCCGGCGGCTGCCAGTATTCCTCTTTGTCGAATAGCTCCTTATCCGAAACATATTTGCAGCCGGCCAAGAATTTGCGAACCTCTTTGATTGAATGGCAGTGAATAGCAAGAGGGTGGCTCACATAGCGTCCGAGCGGAAAGGTAGGTCGCAGCCCCTTGCGGCGGTCGAACGGACGAAATACTTTTTTGCCCTCCACGTCGTAAGAGGACGGATTAACTTCCGCGATCATGGTCGGAGTCTAACTTAGAACTGAGAATCGGGAACTGACTATACCGGAACCGGCACGCTCTCGACGATCTCGCGCAGCACTTGCTCGGCTTGCTCAGACTTCTTCAGCGTGGACGCATAGAGCGAACTTACTACGACGCGGTGGGCGAATACAGAAACCACTAGAGGCTTGAAATCTTCAGGCGTGCAGTAATCGCGGCCCTCTAAGAACGCCATGGCCTGCGCGGCGCGGTAGAGCATCTGCGAGCCTCGCGGGGATACTCCGAGAGATAGATACTCGGACTCGCGCGTCTTACTCACGATGTTGAGTAAGTAAGTAATTAGCGATTCGTCGACGTGAACCTGGGCGACAGCTTGCTGAATCTCGACTACATCAGCGGCGTTGAGCACGGGGCGCAGGTTTTCGAGTTGCGCGACTCCGGCTTCGGCGCGCAAGATCTCGCGCTCGGCATCGCCTTCGGGATAGCCCATGCGAACCCGCATCAGGAAACGATCGAGCTGCGATTCCGGCAAGGGATAAGTGCCATGATGCTCGACCGGATTCTGCGTGGCGAGGACGAGAAACGGTTGCGGCAGTTGATAGGAATGAGCATCGATGGTTACCTGGCCTTCGTTCATCGCCTCGAGCAGCGCCGACTGTGTCTTCGGAGTGGTGCGGTTAATTTCGTCGGCGAGCAGAACGTTGGCAAAAACCGGCCCGCGCTTGAATTCAAACTTCTGCTCTATGGCGGAGTAGATCGAGATACCCAGCACATCGGACGGCAGCATGTCGCTGGTGAACTGGATGCGCTGAAAGGAGCAGTCGATAGCGCGGGCGAGCGCCTGGCCGAGTGTGGTCTTTCCGACTCCGGGGACGCCTTCGATCAAGAGGTGGCCTTTGGCGAAAATGGAAACGAGCGCGAGGCGAAGCACATCGTCTTTGCCGCGAATGACGCGGCGCAAACTGTTTTCGAGCGCCGCCGCGCGACGCGAGGTTGCCACCAGAGTTTCGGGAGCCATTAAGTTGGATTCTACTATGGGTGCAGCATGGCGGGGAGTTACCGCGGTCATCGAGTCTTACGCGCTGTCAGCAACTGTCGAGCTTCGCTCGACCGGGCCGGACGAGGGCGTCCGCCCCTACGTGTTTTGAAAAAACTCTGCCGGCCTTCCCGTCAATCGCTCGATCCTTTTCGCGGTTGGCGGATGCGTCGAGAACAAGCTGCCAAAGCTCATCCCTCCCAAGAACGGCGCAATAATGAAAAGATGCGCGGTCGATGGGCTCGCGATCAACGGACGTTGCTGGGAGTAGTTTTCGATTTTCGCCAGAGCACTGGCCAGTGCATAGGGATTACCCGTCCAGTGAGCTCCCGTGTCGTCGGCGCCGTATTCTCGGGAGCGCGAGACGGCTAACTGGATCAACATGGCGGCAAAGGGCGCGAGAAAAATCATGGCGATTGCCGCAATACCGCCACCTTCGCCGCGGTCTTCGCGCTCGCCGCGCATGCCGCCAAAAATCATTCCCCACTTGGCGATCGACGCAAGCCATGTGATGGCGCCGGCCAAAGTCGCCGCAATAGAACTGATCAAGATATCCCGATTGCGCACATGGCCCAGTTCATGGGCAATCACGCCTTCGAGTTCCTCGTCGTTGAGCAGACCGAGGATGCCCTGAGTGACAGCGACGGACGCGTGATTTGGATTGCGCCCCGTGGCGAAAGCGTTGGGTGAGTCCGTCGGAATGAGATAGACCTTGGGCATCGGAAGACCGACTTTTTGCGATAGGCGCTCGACGATGTTATAGACGCGCGGCAGTTCTTCGCGGCTGATGGGTTGCGCGCGATAAGTTGCGAGCGCGATCTTGTCGGAGAAAAAATAAGCTACAAAATTCATGACCGCCGCGAAAGCGAGCGCCATGACCATTCCGTTCTGCCCGCCCAGAGCACGGCCGACGAGCATGAATAACAGGGTCATGACCGTGAGCAGAAGCGTCGTTTTGAATACGTTGCTCATAGATGTCTCGGGACTATTGACTAGGTTTCCGGGTTACAGCTATTTGATGCTGAAGGCTGAGCTTTAGGCTCGTTAGGCTCTGCGCGGGTTCTGGCTGATGGCGGCTGCCGAGCTTCGCTCGGCTGGACAGACGAGGGCGTCTGTCCCTACGCGATTTCGGTCATCCGCATCCGCTCTCCTTATCATCATCATCATCATCCTTGCTGCCGCTTTAACGCGCGCTCTAGCGTCTGGTCCAAGGCCGCTCTGGCCGTTTCGTATTCCGCGGGCGTGATCTTGCCTTGTTTTCTTTCTACCTCGAGTTGGAAGAGTTCTTCTTTCAGCGCTTCGAGCAGCATCGATGGTTTTGCAATCGGTGCGCCTACCACGGGGTTCGAGGATGTCACGGCAGTCGATGATGATGCCGACGGACGGCTGCTCGCGCCGCGATCGCCTGTGGCCACTCCTGCCTTCGCGACGGATGCTGTCGCCCCGGCCCCCGAGGTCACAGGTTGCCGTTTCGTAACCACCCAGCCTCCGACGGCGAGCAACGCAGCGAATCCAAACAGAATCGGCCAGCGATATTTTTGCAACGCATCCGGAGCATCGATGGGAACGCCCAATCCTCCGCCCGGTCTATTGTCGCGCCCTTGAGATTGCGCTTGCGGCTGCGATTGCTGCTCATCCTGTTGTTGAGCCGCACTTGAAGCCGTCTCACCCGGCGACTCTGTAATCACACCTTGCCCTCGCAGGGTAAAGCCAAGCCGCTGGCCGGGTTTCGCTTCGCGCGCAACTTCTACCGCGCTGTCGCCCTGAGTAGGGTCATGCATCGATTCGTAGCTTGGCGGATTCGCCGCCGTAAACTGCATCGTCTTAGGAAGAACGATGACGAGGTGTTCGGCCGGATAAAGCGGCTTAGGATCGATCTTGATCTCGCCCGAATAAGGCAGCGTGAACTCGACCTGAAACTGCGTCTCTCCCGGCCGCAGCGGAAAGTTGACAGCGTAACGGTTCTTCTCCGCCTGCGGCACGGCGTCGGCGCTGATTGGCTGACCGTTCGGCGCGCGCGCCTGCAACTGCTCGACCTTCGCGCCGGCGGGCAGATAAAACTCAAAATTGTGATCGTTCATCTGTGTCTTCGCCGGTGACGACGTGTTATTGACGACGAAAAGCCGAACGCCCTGCATGGTTCCACTGTCAGCCTGGAAGCGGATCACGTCTGCGGTCACACTAAGGCCGGTGACTTTGGTAGCAACGTCGTAGACATTCACGTCAGCTGTGGTGACGCCGGGAGGAGCCATTTGATGATAAGTGACTCCCTGATGGATGGCGCGGATGAGGTGCGGGGCGGGCGCTCCGGTGAGCGGGAAGCTGAATTTGCCATTGCTGTCAGCCTTGGTGGTAGCAGCCACGTTCATGCCGTTGGTGAAGTCGATGAGCAGGACTTCGTCTCCGGCGGCGGGCTTGTTGGCCGTGCCGTTGGTGACGGTGCCGGTTAGGGTCTGGGCGGAGGAGGCCAAGGTTAGCGAGAGGATAGCGGCTAGCAAGACGGAATGCGGGAATTTCGTCAAAAAGACTCCTTGTAGAATGCGGACCTGGGCGTGTGTCAGAAGCGGACGTCCTTTAACTGAGACAGCAATTCCAGTTTCTTATCCGACACGGACAAACTGGCTAAATAGTAATCAACTACTCCACTGCCTGAAACTGGCTTTTCGATTCCGACTTTCAAATACAATTTCTGGCCATCATCAGACAAGGAAACGAGCGTCAAAATCCAAGAGCGCAGGTGGGGGGCTGCAATCTTCAAAGCGTCTTTGGCGATGCAAATTGTAAGCTCTTTTGTATCAAGATTAAACGTGTACACACCGTCAGGACTTCCGCCACCTCCCGCCCATCTCACGGAATTGAAAATAACGATCGGCCGCTTCTCGCAGGTGACAGGGCACTCGTATGACACCTCGTCAGATGGATTCCCCAGCAGCTCGTAACCTGCCGCGCTTTTGTGACGTGTAAACAATCGACTCATCGGTAGATGCCCTGTGTCCGCGCGCGCCATCTCGACAATGATGCTTTCGCTGGCCGGATTGTAAAGCAAGCTTTTCCATCTGTGTCCGGCGGGAATGCCCGGCGACTTCGCCTGAGCAAGTTCTCGAGCAGGTTCTTCTCCCTGTATCTGCTTCCGGATAATCTCTAGCGAGACGCCGCGTTCGCGAAGCAAACCGGCAGCATAGCAATCTTCTTCACGTAACATACCGGCCAGGAGGTGTTCCGTACCGATGTGTTTATGGCCGAGGCGGTCCGCTTCCTCCGATGCGTAATGCAGGATGCGCCTGCACTCATTGCTGAGCGGGAGGTCAACGGAGGTCGCGATCTTTTCGCGGAACGTCGTGTGTTTTTCAATTTCTCTCCGGATGTCATCAACAGTGAATAAGGGCCCGGAAAAGACTTTTGCAGAGAGTGCCTTACTTTCACGTAGGAAACCCAGGAGCAGATGCTCGGATTCGATATAAGGCGATCCGAATGCGCTCGCCTCATAACGCGCAAAGAAAATCACGCGACGAGCCTTCTCAGTGTAACGTTCAAACACACCCTATCTCCGCTCGACCTCTGCCTGTTCCACGTTAGGAAAGTGACTTCTACGCCAACTGCCCCGCAGCCTGCTCCAGCCGCGCAATCTCCGCCATGATCGCGGCCGCTTCTTCTTCGAGCGAGGTGCGCATCGACTGATAATCGGCGTCGGGCACTTTGCCGGCTTTGTATTCGAAATTCAGGTCGCGCAGGTTTTCGTAGACGGCTTCCTTGCGCTCGCGGAGATAGCCGAGCCGCGTTTTTTCTTCTCCGGCGTAGACCTCGCCGGGAAAGAAGAAAACGTAGTAGAGGCAGGCTAGGGTGACGGCGCCGCAGACGAATGCAATCATAAATCGGTCTCCTTGCGCGCCCTCTGCCGGAATTCATCTAACTCGCTTCCTTGCGGAATGACGATGCCATCGGCGAGCGCCGGCTCCGGACGATTCTTCCACGAACGCACGATGTGAACCGCGAACCCGATGCCGAGTGCGAGCACCAAGAAGGGCATGATCCAAGCAACGCGATCGAAGCCAACGGCGGTGGGCGCGGCAATCACGGTTGGTCCGTACTCCTGCACGAAGCCTTGCAGAATGAGGTCGTCGTTGTTCGCGTTGCCCTTATCGAGCGCGGTTTGCAGTTGGCCACGCATTTTGTCGGAGTAGGTGCAGCCGACGTGATTGCATTCCAGCAGAATCTGTCCGCACCCGCAGGCGCACATCATGCGATGGCCGAGGTCTTTGAAGCGGGCGCTGTCGTCGCCTGCGCCCATGAAAGCAATCACCGCGAGCGCGAGAATGGCGGCTTGTAGCCAGCGGCGCGGTGAGCTACGGACGTCCCGGCAAAAAGCAGATCCTTCGCTTCGCTCAGGATGACAAGTCGTAGATAGATTTTCGTGCCGCCACGATGTTTTCATCTCAGTCCCCTGCTCCCACTTGCGCGGGCTCGCGAACGGGCGTAGTCGCCGTCACGCGAACGGCGGCTTCGTTCGGCACGAGCGCGGTGATGGTGCCGAAGACCATAATGATCAGGCCAATCCAGATCCATGGGACGAGAGGATTTAAGTGGGCTTTGATGATCGGCCTTCCGGTTGTCTCGTTCTTGCCCTCATAGACGAGGTAGACGTCGGTCACCAAAAACAAATCTTCGCGGAAGCTGGGATAAATGCGCGGCAGCGTTTGCGGCTGTCCGCTCGCCTTATAAAAGCGGCGCTCGGGATACATGGTCGTAATCTGCTTGCCATCGCGAAAAACGTTGATGATCGCCCACTCGTTGCCATAGTTCGGATTATCGTCCTGCGTGTAAGACTGGCAGACCAGCGTATAAGGGCCGATGTTGATTTTGTCGCCGAAGGCCATTTCTTTTTCTACTTCTTTGTTGAAGGGCGTGCCCAGGATTCCGATGATGACTAGCGCCACGCCGAAGTGGACGATGTACCCGCCGTAGCGGCGCGTATTGCGGTGGTAGAGGTGAATCATGGCCGCAAATAAATTCTGCCCGCTCTTGCCGGCGATGACGCGGCCTCCGCGAAGGAACTCAGAGATGACAGTGAAGATCACGAGCGCAGAGAGAATCGCAGCCATGGTCGCATAGAAATACGAAGGGTCTTCCCAGGGCCGAACACCGAAAAGAATCATCATGCCGCCAACCGCAACCGAGCCAATCGCAGGGAAAAGAAAATTCCGCTTGAGACTATCAATCGAAGTCTTACGCCACGCCAGCAGCGGCCCGACCGCCGTGAGCAGCAAAAGCAGTAACGCAACTGGGATCGCTACGCGATTGAAAAATGGCGGCCCCACCGTGACTTTGTGGCCCTGAACAAACTCCGACAGGATTGGGAAGAACGTTCCCCAGAGAATAGTGAAGCAAACGACGAGCAAAAGCAGGTTGTTAAATAAGAAACTGGATTCGCGCGAAACCAGCGATTCCAGCTTGTGTTCGGTCTTGAGATGATCGCGGTTGGTGATTAGAAAGAAGGAGCAGACCGCAAGGGTCAACCCGATGAAGACCAGGAACCAGGTCCCAATCGATGATTGCGCAAAAGCGTGCACCGAACTGATCACACCCGAGCGCGTGAGGAATGTGCCCAACATCGAAAGCAGGAAGGTCGCGAAGATGAGCGCCATGTTCCACACTTTCAACATGCCGCGTTTCTCCTGCATCATCACCGAATGCAGAAATGCCGTGCCCGTGAGCCAAGGCATCAGCGAGGCATTTTCGACCGGATCCCATCCCCAGTAGCCACCCCACCCAAGCACTGCGTATGCCCAGTGCGCGCCGAGAAAGACGCCAATGGTCAGAAAGCACCACGTCACCATCGTCCAGCGGCGGGTGATGTGAATCCATTTTTCGCCGGGATACTTCATGATCAGCGCGCCGAGTGCAAACGCGAACGGCACGGTGAAACCAACGTATCCCAAATAAAGCATCGGTGGATGAATCACCATCTCGGGATACTGCAGGAGCGGATTCAACCCGGTGCCATCGGCGGGAAGTCCTCCCTCCATGATGGCGAAAGGATGCGCGGCAAAGTTCAGAATGAGCAAAAAGAAAACCTGCACCGACGCAATGATCACGGAAGCGTAGGCAAAAAGCCGCTGATCGGTCTTATAGCGTAGGCGAAGAACGAATCCGTAACCGGCCAAGAGCAGCGACCAGAAGAGCAGCGAGCCTTCCTGGCCTGACCAAAGGACGGCGAACTTATACGCAGCAGGCAAGTCGCGATTGCTGTGATGGAAAATGTAGGCAATCGAGAAGTCATCATTGAACGCCGCGAGCACAAGCACAATGCCTGCCAGCAGCACAGCGGCGAAGGTGGCGATTCCGGCGCGGCGTGCCGTCTCGCCGAGGCGGGCAGATGCCGCACTTCGGCTGAACAACGACAAGAAGCCTGCCACAAAAGAATACGCACTTAGGCCGAGCGCGAGCAGAAGCGCAAAGCTTCCAATCTGAGACATGGATGGGACTCCACCGTGTTAGCCTATTTTTTCAGAGATGCGGGAGGTATGCAACGCATCGGATGTCAAACGTGCGCTCTTATCGCCCTTTTTCCAGCGGATAACCCTTCCCGCGCCAATCGCGAATTCCACCGTCCATGGAAATCACGTTGGTATAACCCATTTTTTGCAGGTTATCGGCTGCCAATGCGGAGCGGAATCCGCCGCCGCAATAAAGCACCAGTTCAGTGTTCAGGTCGGGATATTTCGCCTCAACGTCGCGCTCAATGATCCCTTTGCCGAGGTGTACGGCGCCAGGCAGGTGGTCGGCATCGTACTCGCGGTCTTCGCGCACATCGATCAGGGCAAATTTTTCCCCGCGATCAAGGCGGGCCTTGACCTCGACAACATTCGTTTCGCGAACGCGCTGTTTGGCGTCGTTAACAATTTTGAGAAAACGCGGCGGATGCTGAGCCATGGTCGCTCCTCCTGCTTGCTCTTGTTCACTTGACTTCGTTCCTGAGAATGATAGCAGGCCAAGCGGAGCCGCTCCTCTTGCCCAATCCCCAGCCCGATGTGCTAAAGATTATGTACGGAGAAATATCGAAGCGAACTCAATAGAACAGCCTCCGTCAATCTCAACCCATGTCCCTCATCATTCGCCAGTCTCGCATTCACTCCTATGGTTGCTACACTACCCGCCCTATCCGCAAGGGCACGCTCATCATTGAGTACGTCGGCGAACACCTCACCACCGACCAGGCCGATGATCTTTATGACGACTTTCCAAACACGTATTTATTTGGCCTGGACGGCGGCAAGCGGATTATCGACGGCTATGGCGTGGCCGCGTTCGTCAATCACTCCTGCGAGCCGAATTGTGAAACTGACCAGATTCGCGGCAAGATGTGGGTGATCGCGCTGCGCGATATTGCGGCTGGAGAAGAATTGACCTACGACTATAACCTTTACGACGGCGAGGAGGATGCTCCATGTTTATGCGGCGCGCGGCGCTGCCGTAAAAGTTTGTACTCGGCGTCGCATCTGCGTAAGATCGCGCGGAAGCGCGCTAAAGGTGCGGCGGCTGCGACCGCGTCGGCGACTTAATCCCACGGAATTTCCGATGCTACAATCAATTTTCGTTCACGCGCACCGAGAACTCTGAGGTCTTGCCTTGAACCGCGCTTCCGCCGGACTTGAAAGCATCGTCGCCAAATCTCTGCACCGCGCGCCGGCGAGCCAGAGCCCTTTGCTGGCATGGCCGGTTGCCTGCGGCAGTACTGTCGCCGATCGGACCCACGCTCTCAGTTTTTCCGATGGCATTCTACAAGTAGAAGTCGCCGATGCCGGATGGCAGCGCGAACTCGCCAACTTGGCCCCGCGCTATGTCCTCTTGATCAACAAATATTCGGCGGTTACGGTGAAGCGAATTGAATTTGTCGTTAAGGCCTGAAAAATAAAAGCGTGAAAGTTAAAGCGTGAGAGTCACCGACAAAGACGTCTCGTATGTGGCCGACTTGGCTAATCTCGATCTCACCGAGGACGAGCGCGCTCGCATGTTGCGCGATCTAAATTCCATTCTTGAATATATCGAGCGCCTGAGCCAACTCGACACTGCCGCTGTCGCCCCTATGGCCCAAGTTTCAGATCGCTACGGCGTCGATGAGTCGCGCCAGGGCAGCGACCGCTTTGCCTATGCGATCCGCGATGACATAAAGGACGGTCTGCGTAAATCCCTGCCACATGAGGTCGCGGTCGCTAATGCGCCAGATACTGACGGAACGTTTTTCGAAGTTCCCATGGTGATTGAGAGATAAATGGCGGCGACGACAATTGAAGGCAGTCGCACCGCGATCGCGGAGCGCAAAACGACCGCGACGGCGCTCGCCGAGGATTATTACGCACGTATCAAAAAAGCCGATCCCGAGATCGGCGCGTTTCTCACTGTTTGCGAAGATCGCGCGTTAGCGCAGGCGGCGCGCATCGATTCCATGGCCGCTGCCGGCGAACCTTTACCGCCGCTCGCGGGCGTTCCAGTTGCGATCAAAGATGTCATGGTAACGAGCGGCGTCCGTACGACCGCCGGGTCGAAAATTCTGGATAATTTTATTCCTCCTTATGACTGCACTGCTGTCGCGCGCCTCGAAGCGGCAGGCGCGGTGATTCTCGGCAAACTCAACTGCGATGAGTTTGCCATGGGCTCGTCCACGGAGAACTCGGCCTATCACGTCGTACGCAATCCGCGCGACAAGAGCCGCGTGCCCGGAGGGTCGTCGGGCGGATCGGCCGCAGCGGTCGCGGCAAACATGGCCGTAGCGACGCTCGGCTCCGATACCGGCGGATCGATTCGCCAGCCCGCGTCGTTCTGTGGCGTCGTCGGACTGAAGCCGACCTATGGACGCGTCTCGCGCTACGGGCTAATTGCCTTTGCGTCGTCGCTCGATCACATTGGGCCATTTGCAAACACGGTCAAGGATGCCGCTCTAATGCTGCGCACGATCGCTGGTCGCGATCCCATGGATTCGACATCAGCCGAGGTTCCCGTACCCGATTACATCGCGGAACTTGAGAAGCCGGTTCGCGGTTCAGGGGAGCCGCTGAAAGTGGGCGTGGCCAAAGAATATTTCGGCGAAGGTCTGGATCCTGAAGTGCGTGCTGCGGTTGAGGCTGCCATTCAGAAACTGGCTGAACTGGGATGCGAGATAGTCCCGGTGAGTTTACCGCACACCGAGTACGCGGTTCCTACGTATTACATCGTAGCCACCGCGGAAGCGTCGTCGAATCTCGCTCGCTTTGACGGTGTGCGCTACGGCTTTCGCGCCAAGGCGAATACGCTCTCCGAAATGTATCGTCGGACGCGCGACCAGGGATTCGGCATGGAAGTGAAGCGCCGCATCATGCTGGGAACTTATGCACTGAGCGCGGGATATTACGATGCCTATTATCTCAAGGCGCAAAAAGTACGTACGCTGCTGACTCGCGACTTTGACGAGGCCTTCAAGAAAGTGGATGTAATCGCCGCGCCAACCTGCCCGACGCCGGCCTTCAAGTTAGGCGAGAAAGTCGACGACCCGCTGGCCATGTATCTCGCCGATATCTACACCGTAACTGCTAACTTAGCGGGCATTCCGGGAATCTCAATTCCATGCGGAGAAAATCACGAGAAGCTGCCGATCGGGTTGCAATTGTTTGCGCGACACTTTGATGAGGCGACGCTGCTGCGCGTGGCGCATGCGTACGAGCAGGCGAGATAGTCTTGGCAGTTGACATTACCAGCCCGTTGGCTAGCATACAAGGAAGACCGGAACGCCGAGGATAGGAGCCGTGAATGAATATTGAAATTCGCGACCGGGCCCTTGAGGCCAGAATCCGGAGACAGATGCAAGCGACGGGCTCCGGCAGCGCTGAGGAAGTCCTGCTCCGCCTGCTAGAGACTCAGGAGGAACAAGATCGCTGGCTGTCGGAGAACCGTGTCTCAAACAACTTAAAGATCCGCCGCGGAATCGAGCAACTCGACAGCGGTGAGGGCATTCCCGAAGACCAACTCGACGGTTACCTCGCGAGATTGAAGTCTAAGCCTGAATGAGCGGTCGCTACGTCCTCGCGCCGGAGGCTGCGCTTGACCTTGTCCAAATCTGGCGCTACATCAAGAAGCGGGGCAGCGTTGCAGTTGCCGACCGCGTGGAGTTGGTGATCCGAGACAGAATTATCTTCTTGGCCACAACTCCAGGTGCAGGACACTGGAACAAGGACTTGACCAACGAAGCAGTGAAGTTCTTCCCAGTTTATTCATACCTTATTGTTTACCGGCCAAATACAATGCCCCTCCAGGTGGTGTCCATTCTTCACGGCCGCCGGGACGTGGAACAAATCCTCAAGGATCGCTTATAACGAGGAGAATTGACTCGTGAGCCAGGCATAGCTCAGAGTATTTCGTAGTACCGCTCGCCGGCACAGGCGTGGCACAGGACTCGCCCGTCGCGCACAACTTCGCGCCGAAAATTAATTCCCTCGCCGCACTCGGCGCAGACGATGCGCTCGCCCTTGTATCCGGGGAATTCTTCCGCTGGCAGTTCGACCCTCACCCACTGCTTTGTGAATAAGTCGTCTTCCGCCATCTCGCGATAGGACAGCATCTGTTGCTGGTTCTTACTTTCAATTTCAGGGTGCATCGAGCGCGCCAGTGCCTTTGACGATTCTTTGGCCGCGATGCGGATGGCTTTGCCGCTGCTGACGTCTTTTACTCCCAAATCGACGAAAGTTGCGGCCATCTTCCCCCAGTCGCGGAATTTCAGGGCGCGCTTTCCAAGGCGGCATCCGGTTACAACAGCGATGGCATCGGTGGCGCAGCGGTCGATTTCGACGAACGTAACAAGCCGCTTGCGATCTTTTCCGCGCGGGTCTTCGATGCTCAGTTTCTCAAGCCCAACCATAGCGAGACGCACGCCCAGCACTTGACCGGCGCAGAGATGGCCGTGGGCGATTTCAGCTTCGCGAAGATAGTCGTCGAGGGAAAGCATTGTGTAACTTTGTAGCTTTGTAGCCTCGTAATCTGCAATCAGCAAATCTCGATCGCGGCATCCGAGGCAGCGAGTCTTTAAATTGCAAAATTACTAAATTACAAAACTCTCTCTCACTTTCTTCGCCAGCGTACTCCTTCTTTTGTATTCTCCACGATAATTCCCGCGCCGGTAAGCTCGGCGCGCAGTGCGTCTGAGGCTTTAAAGTTTCGGGTCTTTCGTGCGGCTTCCATTTCGGCGAGTTTCTGATTGACCTGTTCGTCAGTAAGTTGCGCGGAACCGGCAATCTCCAGCAACTCGGGGCTGATTTCTTTTTCCCGTCCCTCGGCACGCGCCCACTCGAGAATAGCTTTCATCTTAGGCTGGTCGTCGTCTTGCAGCACACCGAATATTTCATCGAACTTCGCCAGCGCGTCAAGCAGCGGTTTCACGTCGTCCCGCCGAACCTCCGCGGCGTCAAGCGCTGTGTTGACTTTGCGCAGCATGTCAAACATCGCCGCTTGCGCCTCGGCGGTGTTGAGGTCGTCATCGAGAGCGCTCTTCATCTTGTCGATGGTTTCGTGCGCCAGTTGCGCCATCAGCGGCGTCGATCCGGCTGGAAACTGTGTGCTAGTCAGCCGAAAGCGAAAATTCCGCAGCTTCTCGACCGAACTGGCCGCCGATTTCAAGCCCTCGAAAGTAAAGTTTAATTGATTACGATATGGCACCTGCGTCAGCAGCCAGCGAATCGACGACGGCTTGTGCCCGCGCAGCACGAGATCGCGGATGGTAAAAAAATTCCCCAGGCTCTTCGACATCTTCTGGCCTTCGACCAGCAGAAAGCGGGCATGAAACCAATAGCGGGCAAACTGCTTTCCTGTGGCCGATTCTGATTGCGCAATCTCATTTTCATGATGTGGAAAAATCAAATCTTCGCCGCCGGCATGCAAATCGAAAGTTGGCCCTAATTCCTCCATGGACATGACCGAGCACTCGATATGCCAGCCCGGTCGGCCTGACCCTATTACCGTGTCCCATGAGGCTTCGCCGGGCTTCGGGGCCTTCCAAAGCGCGAAGTCGCGGGCGCTATCCTTCTCATATTCGTCGACGTCGACACGCGCACCGTCATTCATCCCGGCAAAATCTTTTTTCGAAAGCTTGCCATACCCAGGAAATTTCGCGATACGGAAATAGTACGAGCCATCTTCGGTGCGGTAAGCAAATCCCTTTTTGGCCAGTTCGGCAATAAACTCGGCCATAGCATCGATGTGCTCGGTCGCACGAACGAAAATCGGCTTTTCAATGCCTAGTGTTTCTGAATCCTCGAGAAAAGCCTGTATGTACTTCGCGGTGTACTGTTGCACTGACACGCCGTCGTGCGCCGAGTTGCGAATGATCTTGTCGTCGACGTCGGTAATATTCATGACGTAGCGCACGTCATATCCGCTCTGGCGCAAGAAGCGGTAGAGAAGATCGACGGCGATAAATGTGCGGAAATTGCCGATATGTCCGTAGTCATAGACGGTAGGGCCGCAGGCATACATGCGGACGCGGTTATCGTCGAGCGGATGGAAGTCTTCGATCTTCCCGGAGAGAGTGTTATAGAGGCGCAATGCCATAGATTCGCAGAGTGACGACGACTTTTGGAACTGAGCAAGAACCATTCATTCTAGGGGCGCGAAAGAATAGGGGTCAAATGGCAAGGATTGTGGAGCGCCAGTTTCGCGACAGTGCCGAGCAAAACCGTGAACCACTAAGCACACGAAGGATCACGATGGCCTTTAGTTCCCTGGAAGCTAGGCAGCCGGGGCCGGTAGATCTCTATTGACATCTTCGGCGTCGTCATCTTCAGATGCTTCGGCCGCTGGTGTTTCTGCATCTGGTGTTGCTTTCGCCAGCGGCAGGCTTGCTACCACGCATGTACCGGTGCCGTCGCTCTGGACAGTAAGATGGCCACCCAAATTTCTAACCCGCTGTTTCATGCCGCCCAGGCCAACTCCCACGCCCGCTCCGATTTCTTGAAAGCTGAAAAGCTTATCGAAAGGTATGCCTCTCCCGTAATCCCTGATGGAAAGAATCGCGCTTTCGGCATCTGAATTCAGTTGGATATCTACAGAAGGGCTACCAGAATGGCGCAGAACGTTGGTCAGACTTTCTTGCAGAATCCGGAAGAAGACAAGTTCCTCGTCCTTGGTCAATCGGGGAGTAGCCGCAAGTTCCAAGTTTGCCTTGACTCCGCTCCGCTTGGTAAACCCTTCCACATACCATTGGGCGGCGGACGAGAAGCCGACCTCGTCGAGCAGCGGCGGGTGCAGCAGGTGGGATGTGACTCGAATCTCCTGCAGCGCCTGGTTCGATAGCGACTCGAGTTCACCAATCATCTCACCAGCTTTGGGAACGGCAGCGACGGCCTTGCCCAGGGAATCGAGCATCATTCTTAACGCGACGAGCGTCTGACCTGTACTGTCATGCAAGTCGCGTGCAATTCTGCGACGTTCCTCATCCTGCAGCCGAAGAGAACGAGCGGAGAGTTCGCGCAGCACATACTCAGTCGTCTTGCGTCGCTCTATTTCAGATTTGAGCGACGCTAAACTGGCATTGAGGGCTCGCGTGCGCTCCTCTACTCTTTTCTCCAGTTCGTCGTGAGATTTGCGAAGCTCAGCTTCCACGCGCTTGACACCCGTAACGTCCACGCCGGTGGGGTGAAGGAAAATGATCTCACCGTCCTGGTCGCGAATCGGATGCAGCTCAAATTCGACCAGCCGTTCCGTTCCGTCCGCCCAATGGTAAGTCAGAACTTCCCTATAAGGCGTGCCCCCGGCGGCCAGGTTTGTCCCGGATCGAATCTTGTCTTGCACTTCCCGGGAACCTCGCCACCAGCCTGTCTCCCAGAATGGCCGTCCGAGAACCTCTTCTGCGCGGTAGCCACACACATCGAGGCAAAGTCGATTGGCATCGATCATTATGCCGTCTACCGTCATGATGCCGGCAAACACCGAGGTTTGCTCGAACACAGCGCGGAATTTTGCCGTGGCCGCGCTTGCCTTAGTTCCAGATCGACGATTCGTTTCTCCCAGGCCAATAATCAAGCTCGAAAAAACCAGGAAACCGACGAGCCCCGAAATCGTGGTTCGCGCATCCTCTACGGCGAAGGATCCCGCGGGCGGAAGAAACCAATACCAAACCCCAATCCCGCTGATCAGCGTCGCCGCAATCGACGGCCCCAGTCCGCAATACCAGGCGGCAAAAACCACCGCTACCCAAACCGTATGATAGGGATTATTGAATCCGAGCCACGGCTCCAGTATTCCCCGCAGCATGAGCGCCGCAATCGCGGCCCCCACCGCGAGAGCATAGCGAGCCAAGACCGATTTGTTTCTAGGCCCCGGGATAGCAAAACTTTGCACCTTACCTCACCTCGCCGCGGAATAGAAAGCTTATTGAGCCGGTACCATTTAAGGCAAGCGGTGGAACTCGCAGAACGATCTTATTGTGTGCGGAGGTCGCGTCTATAAGGTGTTCGCTGTAATGTGGCGCGGACACTCCTGTCGCGGCCTTTGCCCTTTGTTTCTTAGATTTTAGGGTAGATGTTTCCTGTTATTTAAGCCGAGACCGCAGGCGGCGGCGCGTGCAGGCGATGCTGCACGAGAAAGGCATAGTGGACGGCCGAGACAATGGTGAAGATAAAAGTCGCGCGCAAAAAAGTAGTTCGCGCGATCCAGACCCACTGGAGAGGATAGACGAGCAGCAGCAATGCGAAGAAAATCGCGGCCACCTGGGCAAAAGTGTTGGCCTTGCCGAAGATGCTGGGACGAAAATCGCGCAGGCCAGCGATCATGAAGAGCACACCGCTGATCACGAGGATCGAGACATCGCGGCTGAACACCATGACCGTGTACTTCCAGGGAATCATGCGCTCGATCGAGAGCACGAGGAACATCGTGCTCATCAGCAACTTGTCGGCTATGGGATCGAGATACTGGCCGAGCAATGTTTGCTGATGCAAGGTGCGGGCCAAGAGGCCGTCGAGGCCATCGCTCAATCCGGCAAGAATGAATAGCGCCAGCGCCCATTTGAAATCCTGCTTGAGCAGATTAATGACGATGAACGGCAGGAAAATCATCCGTAGCAGCGTGATCTGATTGGGCGCGGTAAGAATTTGCCGCAGGTTCATCGCGACTCGTCTCCGCCGGAACGTCCTCCGCCTTTTTCCCGGGCGCTGCCGAGAAATTCGCTCACCAGCAGCGGCGAGGGATCCTGTCCAGTCTTTTCGGCGAAGCGCTGGGCGAGCGAGAGGATGTTGCCTTCGGGCAGATCGAGTTCCATGCGCTCCAGTCGGTGCATAGGAAAGAAAACGACGCCGGAAGAGAAAGGCTCGCCGTTTTTGATCTGAGAGAGCAGATGATCGAACGATGCGACATCCACGCCGCGCAGGCTGAGACCTTCGCCGGAAAGATGGAGAATTGCACCCCAGAATTTTTCGCGCGGGTTCGTCAGCGTCGCAATCACCAGCGCGCCGGGACGAAAGGGGACGGCAGCTTCGGGTTCCTGATAAAAGCTAGTGCTGGGCACGATTGGATTGTCGTCTGTCGGGATGGGAAATTGCAAACGGAGGGAGATTGCTGATAGCAATAATAATAATAACGATGCTTCAGCGTTCGCCCTCGTTCTTCACCGTCTTCAAGTCAATCCCCACCTGCTCTGCCTTCTTATAAAGGTGCGACCGCTCCAGTCCCAGCGCCCGCGCTGTGTTCGAAATCTGGTGATGATTGCGTTTCAGCTCCGCCAGAATAGTTTGCCTCTCGAAGGCGCGAACGCGATCGGCGAGCGCGCCCGCGCCGGCAGATGCGGAACCAGACGCAGCGGGCGATGTCGGCAAGGCCAGAGCAACGGTCTCAGCAGTAACTTCATTCGAGGCCGCCAGCAACATCAATCGCTCCACCGTGTTTCTCAGTTCGCGCACATTTCCCGGCCATAAATGTTCTTGCAACGCCGTCATCGCGCTCGTGGTGAAGCGCATGGGCTTCCATCCGTTCGTCGCGCTCACCTGCTGAGCAAAATGCTCGACCAGAGCCGGAATATCTTCACCTCGTTCGCGCAACGGCGGCAGCCGCAGAGGAAAAACGAAGACACGATGAAATAAGTCCTGCCGGAATTTGCCCTCGCGCACCTGCGCTTCGAGATCGCGATGAGTGGCGACGACGACCCGCACATCGACACTAATGGCGCGCTCGCCGCCGATGCGCTCGACCTCGCCCTCTTCAAGCACGCGCAGCAGCTTCGCTTGCATGGCGAGCGGCATGTCGCCGATCTCATCGAGAAAAATCGTCCCCCGCTGTGCCTGTTCAAATTTTCCGAGATGGCGGCCAGCCGCACCGGTGAACGATCCTTTCTCATGGCCGAACAATTCCGATTCGATCAGCTCCGCCGGAACCGCGGCGCAGTTCAAAGTAACGAATGGCCCGCCCGCCCGCGGACTGCGCTCATGCAGCGTGCGCGCAACCAACTCTTTTCCCGTTCCCGTCTCGCCGAGAATGCAGATGCGTGTCTCGCTCGCGGCTACGCGCTCGACCTGCGCCATGACGGCGCGCATGGTCTCGCCTTTCCAGACGATTTCGTGTTTGCCGAGGCGGCGCGCCAGGTCGCGGTTCTCGCGTTCCAGGCGGCCGAGTTTGAGCGCGTTCTCCACCGTGAGCAGAAGTTTTTCGGTGGAGATGGGCTTCTCCAGAAAGTCGAGCGCACCGAGGCGTGTGGCGCGCACCGCCATCTCGATGTACGCCTGCCCCGACATCATTACGACTGGAGTCGCCACGCCCTGCGCTTTGAGTTCTTCAAGCAGCGCAAGCCCGTCTTTGCCCGGCATCACTACGTCGGAAAGAATCAGGTCGAACTGTTGCGCTTTGGCCAACTCCAGAGCCTTGTTAGCGTTGTCGCAGACGGCCGCATCATGCCCCTCCAAACGAAACGCGCGCGACAGCGAAGCCAGCGTGTTGGCTTCGTCATCGACGATCAGCAGGTGCGCTTTTTGCGCCACAGTTATTGACCTCAGCAATTGACTATCAAGCCGAATGCCATCCCAAATCTACCGCAAAGACGGCGAGAGTGAGGAGAAATCGCGGGGCAATTCCACCCGGAACGTCGTCCCCTTTTCCTTTGTACTCTCGACGGAAATCTTGCCGCCATGATCGCTCACCACCGACTGCACAATCGCCAACCCGAGGCCCGTCCCATGCTGCTTGGTTGTGTAATAAGGAGTGAACAAGCGCCCGCATTCTTCCTGCGTCAGCCCAGAGCCGGTGTCGGAAACCGAAAGCTCAACGCGGTCGCCAAGAGACGCGGTGCGAATCGTCAACTCCCCACCCTGCGGCATGGCGTCGATCGCATTGAGCACCAGGTTTTGCAGCGCGCGATGCAGCAAATCCGAGTCGGCCGAAATTTCAGGCAGCGCGTCCGCCAATTCCGTGCGCACGCTAATTTGACCCCTGTTCTGTAACTGCGCCTGAAAAACGCGCAGCACTGAGCGCACCACATCGTTCACCTGCATCGGATGACGCTGTGGCTGCGGCATCCGGGAGAATTCGCTGAAACGGCCGATGATGGTTTTGAGATTATTAATTTCCTCGAGCAGAGTGGCCGTACTCTCGTGAAACACTTCTTCAAACATCTCGGCCGATTTCTCTTTTGCGCGCATCAGATTTTCGACGGTAACTTGTAAGGGAAAAAGCGGATTCTTTAATTCATGCGCCAGACGGCGCGCCAGCTCACGCCACGCGGCCACGCGTTCGGCTTGCACAGCGCGATCCTTCTGCTGCACGAGGTCTTCTGTCATGCGGTTAAAAGACGCGGCCAGTTCGCCGAGTTCGTCGTTCGATTCCACTTCGACTTTGGCGTTGAGATCGCCCGCAGCGACGCGGCGCGACGCTTCCGCTAAAGAAATTACCGGGCGCGAGACGCGCGCGGCGAACCACAGACTAGCCAGTACCGCCGCCAAAATTCCCGCGCCTCCGACCAAAACCGCTGTGGAGATCACGTGCCGCTGCAATTCGATCAGCGGGCGCCGCGAACTGCCGACGAGCAGGACGCCCAAGAGTTGGCGGTTCCGGGCGCTGGCATCGAGGTTTGGCGCGGCCGTGTTCGAACCAGTTATGGCCGGACTCGTCACGTTCGGCCCGGTAAGTGGGATGGCGTGAAATACCTCGGCATCAGCCGGATCCGCGGTCCAATGAATCACTCTCTCGGATTCTTGTCCTGTATCGCGCACCTTGGCGATCAGCGGGGAGATCTGATCGGCCCCAGCGGCCGGCCCGTTTAGATCAAGCAGCGATTTAGGATTCCACTTTGTATCGAGATTCTGATAAAGCATCACGCGTGTTCCGGCCGGAATATCGAGCGTGGAAAGGAACGCCTGGTCGAGACGCTCGCCGCCGATCACGTAGAGAGGCTGCTCCCCAACGCGCGCGACGCGCACTGCAAACAGCCCGAGGGACGCGCCATCCGGAAGCTCTTCGCGTTTCAGAAACGGTCCTGCCGGCACCGTCGAGATCGGCGGCGCGGCTTCGGAGCTCGGCGCATCAAGGGTCGAGGTCCCGGAAACCGCGGTTTGAGGAATCACCGCCTCAGGATATCCAAACTTCGCCTGCCATTGTGCAGAGGATAGGATCGTTCCGCGCGCATCGACAAGTTCGAGGAAATCGAGCCGCTGCTGGCTCGCTAGCGAGCGCGCCTCGCCGACATATTCGCTGGGATCGGCGCCGCCGCGATTCATATCGAGGGCGATGCGTTGCACAACTTCGCTGGCGGCAACCGATTCGACCTTGCGCTCAACCTCTGACCCACGGTGCTGGAACTCCGATCGAAACTGCGCCGCGACAGCATTGGCGCGGTCCTGATCGGCCTGCTCGAATGAGCGTCGAATGGTACTGTAAACGGAAATCGAAATCACCGCGACACAGATGAGCACGGTCGCAGCAAACAGCAAAAGAAGTTTCTTGCGGAAACTCATTGCGATTCCGCCTGAGCATGCAAATCAACGCGCGGAGCCGCCGACCGCTGGTCTTTCATCCGTTCGTCGGCCGGGCGTTGATCGGCCAGCCGCTGATCGGCCAACCAAAGATCAGCCAGCGAAAGTTCCGAGGCGCTCCACCGTGCTCGCCGGTCGGGCGCCCACTCGCGCACGCGTGCCCCGACTGCGGTTGCCACCGGCAAATGGAATAGCGGGATGACGGCGTGCGTCATAAGCGCGCTGCGCTCGGCCTGATACAAATCTTCCACGTTTCCGGAAAATGGCGGCTGAGGCAAACCCAATTCTCGCGCGGCCTCGCTGAGCGACGTCCCGGGGTCAGGACTCGGCAGCACCACGCGAATCAGCCGAATGTCTTCCGCGCCCGATAGCGATATTTGCACAGCGATACCAACTTCGCGCGCGTTCAGCTCGATGCGCTCGGCGATCAGTTGAGCCTGCGGATCTCGCGGATCATAGCTTAAGTTGTAAGTCAGGGCGGACGCCGGCTGGCGTGATTCGGCGAGTAAAGTTCGCGCCTCTTGCAGATTTGGCTGGACAGAAAAAACTGCGCTGTAGCCCGTCATCCAATTGGGAAGAATACTGGCGGCGGGTTCACCCGCGCCTTTCAACAGCACCGATTGAATCGGCTTGCGATCGATCGCGAGCGCCAGCGCTTCGCGAAGGCGAGGGTCAATCGCGCGCGAGTTGGCTGGAAAAACCAGTGCCAGCAATTCGATCGGCAAAGACAATGATGATGATTCGTTGTGCGGCTGCGAGCCATTCGCGGCTTGAGGCGCCTCCTCGATCACGTCGGTCTTGCCCAGTTCGAGCGCGATGGCCTGATCGCGCAGTGCTTTGCCGAATTCGATCTCGACCGCGTCGACAAACGGACGGCCCTCCCAGCTTTCTTCATTGGCAGCGAGTTTGAGAAGCTGGTGCGGCTGCCACTCCGCAACCAGGAAGGGACCGGTCCCTAGAGGGACGCCCTGGGCATTTCGCTTCAGCAAGAGATTTCGCGGTAATGCGAGTTCGGCGGGTAGAGAAGGCATCGGCGCTGCAGTCTCGATCGCGATCGTATCGCCCGACGCACGCACGATCCATCCGGATTGAAGCGCGCTCAGAATCTGCGCGACGGCGGGGGGCGATGCGGCGCTGCCATCATGAAATTTCACACCGCGGCGGAGGGTGAATTGCCACCGGCTGGCGCTCCCGTCGCTCTGCCACGCCACCGCCAGCGCCGGCTGCGGACGCCCCTGTGCGTCGCTGCGCACCAGCGTATCGCCGATCAGCGAAAGGGTGCGCGCCAGATCCCAGTATTCAGTAGGCGTTGCATTGGCTGGAAGATCGAGAACACTCGGTGAAGCTTGCAACATTACGCGCAGGGTTCCGCCATAGTGCGGACGCGTCTCGGCGGGCGCCTGATTGTTAGTCGCCGCGAGCAGGCTAATTGCCGCAAGTAACAGATACGCGATACGCCTCATACCATCCCGTGTCTTTCCGTCTTACGATTGCCGTCGCGCCAGTACCGCTGCTATCCGGCCAGAGTGCAACGATCCGCCCATCGAACTCGGCTCCTGCGCTAACTGCTACCAGATCGCGATCGGGAATCTCGAACGCGCGCAAGCTGTCGCGCGCGGAGTCATGGGAAGCATCGTGCAGTGCGTCGTACAACGTGTCGCTGCTCCCCGAAACCAATAATTGCGTTCCGCTTCCACAACTAGAGTGAACCGCGGCCAGATCGCTCCCCCACCTTAAAGTTGCGCCACGAATTGCCTGGTCCGTTATTCCATCCACCAGGTGGAGCGATCCATCCACCGCAGAGAAAGCCCATAGCGTGTAGCTTGGCCGCTGAAGCGCGGCGGCTCCATAGAACGAAGAAACATTCGAGATTTTTCCAATGCCTGGCGATAGCGCTCCTGTAAAGAAGTTGCGCCTTGAAGCGTAGAAGGCGCGAACGGAATCGTCGGGCGTCAATGGCCAGGGATCGTCCGTGTCGCTGCAAGCCAGAGTAAGCGGCGCGACGACGTTAGCCGTCGACCGGCAAACGACGCCGGGCACGTAGGCATCGAACAGGTGATCGCGGCGCAGTAGCAGACGCCCGCGCAAATCGCGGGGGAAAGCCCGCCCATGAGTTATGGGCAACGAAGTTTCCTGTTCCCAGCGCGCTATGGAATTGGAATTCCCCGACGGGCTCGCTCCCTGATGACGATAGATCGACACTTCGTCGCCACCGAGGACGATCAACCGCGATCCTCCCGGCATGTCGACCATGGCGACGTCGAGCACCGGTTGCTCTTGCGCGAATAGCAGAGTCGTCTTCAGAACGATCGGCATCGCGGGAACAAAAGCCGCGCCGGCAGGTGGGCGGGGGAGAAAAACCAGCGCGACCTTCTTCTCGTCGGACCCGATCGCAACCACGGCCGTCCAAACATAATCGCTCAGGCTCTCCGAGAGGACAACTTGGATCGCTCCCGTCGCTTGTTCGGCCTTGCTGATGTGCACGCCTTCAACATGCAGTTGCGCTTCGAGCCCGCTGCGCACCTCGCGCACCGATTTTTCGTCGAGCGAAGAACGGTTGGTGAGCTCGAGGGAAAACGCTCCCGGCCCCGAGGCTGCGGCGATCTTGTTCGCCAACTGACGGGCCGCATCTGATAGGGACGAAGCGGATAAGAAAGACGGGAAAAGTGCCGTCGCGAGCATGACCGAACTCAGCCAACCAAGCCACCGACCGCTGGAGGTTCGCGCCCGCATGTGTGGAATGCGCTGATTATAGCGCGTGGCTGCGGACGGCTTGTTCATAGAACCTCAGAAGCACTCAGTTGTCAGTTCTCAGTTAGCACTTAGCACTCGGCACTCAGTACCAAGTGCACTGCGCCCGCTCACCTGATAACTGACAGAGCCGATAACCGAGAACTGCCTTTTATCTATTGTTGAGACTTACCATCTTCTACATCTTCTGCCTGGCTCGCATGGTTCGGTGCTCCCATGCCACGCAGCACGTCGTTGGTAAAGAAAAACTTGCCGTCCGCGGGAACCATCATGATCTGCAATTTGTCCGATAGCCGTTCCGCAACGATTTTGTTGATCAGCAGGGGATTCTGCTTTAGGATCGCGGCCTCGCTCCCCATGCGCTCGGCATCGGCCGCGGCGGTCAGGCGGATGCGTTCCGCCTCAGCCTGGGCGAGCAGTTTGCGGCGCTCGCCTTCGGCTTTGCTGTCGATGAGCTTCGCCTCGCCCGCCGCTTCGGCATTTTTCACCGTCGCTTCCTTGCGCGCTTCCGCTTCGAGCTTCGATTGCTCAATCTGTTTCTGTTTCAGAGGGAGCGTGTACTGCATCGCATCAGCTTCGCCTTTGGCCTCCAAAACGCGCACGGACGCTTGCCCCTCAGCCTGTTTCACTGCTTGCACCTTGGCCGCGTCGGCGTCGGCCTCAGCGATTTTCACCTGCTTTTGATGAATTTCGGTCTCCACTCCCATGCGGTCATTCTCTTGCTCTTTGAGCAAGAGCGACTCAAGTCCCTTAGCGTATTCGTCCGGCAGTTCGATGTCGCGCAACATGACTTCCTTCACCACGATGCCGTCGCTCGCCAGCCTCTTACGTATCATCTCCGCAGAACGCTGGCGCACCTCTTCCCGTTTCGAGGAGAAAACTTCGCGCACCGTATAGTTCGGCACCAGTTCGCGCCAGGCCGTGGCCACCACCGGCGGCACGATCTCTTTCTCCAATGGCTTCGGCAGATTGGTTTCAATGTAGTCGAGGCGCTTGGGGTCGACTTGATAACGCACTGTGATGGCCAGTCCGAGGGTGAGCCCTTCTTTAGCCTGCACGTGCAGCGCTTCGCCGTGCGCCGTCTCGCCTTTCGCCGCGCGTTTGGCCTGCGCGTCCTCGTCGACACCGGTGGTAAAAAGCTGATCGCGCGTGTTAAACAATTCGACGCGCTCGACTAGCGGCGTGACGAAATGCACGCCCGGATAGAGCGTTCCGGCCAGCGTGCCCTTAGTCTGACTCACGCGCACGCCGGCCATTCCGCTGGGCACGATAACAATGCCCGCGGAAATCAGCAGCGGGGCCCACGCCAGCATGACCAGTGCAACCGATGTGCGCCAGCGCATAGCCGGCGCAGGCCCGGGCGTTCCAGCCGTTGGATCGGGGTGCTGACGCCGCCGTTGATAAGCAATCAGCAGGTAAGCGTCGTAGGTGAGAATCCCGGCGGAAATAGCGAACATCGCGATTCCCGCGCTCAGTAGCAAATACTTCAGCAACAGCATGGTGGTGGTCCTTTCAATTTCGTGGTGCGTGGCGAGGATTGGGTTTAGGACTTTCCGGACGGCGCGCAAACGCCGTGCGAACGATTTGTCCAAAGATGAGTTCTTCGATCAGGAGAGAGGCGGCCAGCGAGAACGTCAGACCGCCGACGATTACCAGGCCTTGTAACATTGCTTCCATAATTGCCTCCGTCGCCCTGGCAAGAAGAAAAGCACGCGGGGAGCCGAATTCAGGCGATTGAAAGGAATGAGGTTAAGAGACGAAATCCAAGGGACGGCGTGTCTGGGGACACGCGGGTGTGTCGGAATTGAGACGGCTGACAACGAGCGACCGACGACGAACGACAAGGAGCTCCAAGAAAAAAGCCGCCATCAGATTTTCGCTGATGGCGGCAATCAAATGAAACGAGGAAATCTTCACGTCGCGGAAACGTGAAAATCCAAATCAAACTCAGACACGTAACTTGCGTCGTGCGACGCCTGCGATCCCCATCAGGCCGGTCGCCAGCAACATCAGGCTGCCTGGCTCCGGCGTCGCCATTGCGGTGGAGCGGTAGCCGATGAATTCCTGCGGACCGTGCCCCGGGCTGCTACCAACGGCAGTGTAGAGCACCAATCCTTTGAACTCGCTAGTTGGCGCGTGGCGGGCCAGCAGCAACGCCTCGCTATCCAGAGACAGGGCGGCGTTATCGGTTGTAACGCCCTTGCTGAAGAGGTTCCACACCGCCCAATTACCGGTCGTGGCGCTGATCGTTCCATTCATCACGTCCATGAAAATGATGCCGGCAGCCTTATAATCGAGAGCGTTCTTGCCAAACATGCCTTTGCCTGAGAGCAGGTCGTTGACCGTCGCCTCCCAGCTCTCGCCGGCTGAGATGTGGTTGTTGAACGCGTCACACATCATGGCCGTAGCTTTTCCACCATTTACCGAGAAATAGTAGGGGTAAGTGTAGTAGCCGCCGGAGGCGTTTGTGCCCGGATAAAGGAATGTCATATTGACGGGGGCGGAATCGGCCGAAGCCAACGTCGAGAGAAATAGGGCTATGACCAGGGACAGCAACAAACGGCTTCGTGACACAGTGAAACCTCCAAAACCAGTTTCTCGTTCTCGATGCAATTTCTAGTGGGTGGACACTACTTAGAAATGCAAGCACGATGCCAACCGTGAACAAGAAGAACTGCATGCGGACAAAGCACTTGCCGCTGGCGGAAATAGGAAGGTGAAAAATTTTGCAGATGCCTGATTTGCCGAACGGAAACTGATTAGAGTTAGTAACAGCAGTTAGTAACACGTAGTAACAGGAATAAAGTAACACATGACGCGAGCGAGTCTCAGCCTAGGGAGCCACGCTGCCAGCGGCGTGAAACTCCACTTGCACCACGTCGCCGACTTTGAGCAGGAGAACGCTGGGGTTCTTCATCCCCCACCGCGCATACGGAACTTGAAATGAAGATTTCGCACTCCACGCATTTCCGCTGAGCGTCACTTCAACGGGGAAAGTTACCTCATGCTCAGCGCCGTGGATTAGGAATATTCCATGAACCTGAAGCTTCGAGGTTCCCGAAGGCGTCAGTGCGCCATCGGCGTGATCCGGACGAAACACAATCTCCGTATAGCGCCAGCTCTCAAGCACGTCCTTGTGCATTTTATTGTCGCGCGAGCCATTGCCGGTTTTGCCGCTGGTTGCGTCGAATACGATTTCTCCGCTGACCCGTCCGTTCGCCGGGTCAAAGTGTATCGAGCCCCTCTTCATCAGGAATGAGCCCTCCACCGTGTGCAGATTGCCTTCCAACTTAATGTCGGCGCCGCTTTGCCCAGGGTCGAGTTGCAGCAAAAGCTCATGGCTAACCTGCGCAGAAGATGGAGCCCCCAATACAATTGTCAGGACCAGCAGAGAAAAATACGGCGGAACTAGAGAGCGAAAAGCGCGTGACATAAATTATGAAGAGAGCAATCGGGATGGATCGTCATCCTTCAGGCCTTCAGCAACTCCCATCCCATCGCAATTCCGTTCGAGATGTGGTCGCCCGCTGAGCCTTCGCCCAAATGCATGGCCAGCAGTCCCGCAAACGATGCTGGGTGCGATTGGAATAGCTCCATGACTCGTTGCCGCAAACGCGAATGTCCGGCCATGAAGAGCATCATGCGGGCCATCAACATGGGGCGGCGTAGCAGCGACCGGTGAGTTTGTTGATAGCGTGCGAGTTCTCCGCCAGCGAGGCATTCGCCGAGTAATGCGGCTTGTTCAAAAGCGAGGCAAAGGCCTTCTCCGGTAATGGCATCGACCCCGCCTGAAGCATCTCCAATCAACACCCTGTGGTCGCGATATACGCGTCTCAGTTGGTGCGTGATCGTGATGGCGCCGCGTTCGCTCGAGGCGCATTCGGCGTTCTTGATGTGCGGCCAAAGTTCGGGAAACTCCGCGAGCGCCTCTTCCTCCCGCAGTCGCAATTTCGGGTCGAAGGAGATCAGCGATACACACACCTCTTCGCGGCCGACGGGCGTGACATAAACCTGGCAATCGCGACCCCAGTGCAGTTCCATGAAGTCGCACCAGGGAGCGATGCGGTAATGGCGCCGGAAGGCAAAGCGCACTTTCTTGCTAGAGCCAGGATCGTCGTGCCGTTCATTCAACTTCGCCCAACTCCGGACGCGTGAACTGATTCCGTCAGCTCCGACCACCCAGCGCGCCCGCACCAATTCTCCGGCCACCAGCGCGCCTTCCGGATGAAGCCCGGTGACCGTCGCCTGCCACAGCATGCGAACGCCGCAGGCTGCAGCTCGATCCACCATGACTCGATGCAAGAGCGTTCGCCGGATTCCATAGGCCGTGCCACGGGGAAATACAGCCTCGGCCGCCGTACCGCCGTTCACGAAGCGAACGCCGCGAAAGGGAAATGCGTCGCCCTCCGGAATCTCGATGCCAAGTTTGCGAAGCGCTTCGACGCCATTCGGCAACAGGCCCTCGCCACAAGGCTTATCGATTGGTGCAATCGCGCCATCGACCACAATCACGTTCAGCCCGTGCCGGCGCGCCGCGATAGCGGTTGCGAGACCAGCGGGTCCGCCTCCGGCAATAAACACATCCCACGGCTTGGCGAAAGGGAACGCCACAAATCGATCCACGTTAGCATTGAGATGCGCGATTTGTGGCCAGTGCCGCCTACCATTCGAGCAAAACGAATTCCGCGCAGAACCCCGGGCCCATAGCCGCCAGCAAGCCCAGTGTTCCCGGCGCAGGGCGTCGATTTTTCATCACTTCTTCCAACACCACCAGCACCGAAGCCGATGAGAGATTGCCGGTGCGCCGCAAGCATTGCCAGGAAACATCGAGTTCCCCATTCTTCAAGCCAAGTGCCTCGGCCGTTGCTTCGAGAATCTTCGGGCCGCCGGTGTGCAGCGCCCAGTTGCCAATGTCAGCGCGCGTCAATGCGCGTTCCGCAAGAAAATCATCGAGATCATGCGCCAGGTTTGCGCGCACCAGATTCGGAATTTCGCGCGACAAAACAATTCGGAAACCTTTTTCAGAAACATCCCACCCCATCATCTCTTCGGTATCGGGATAGAACACCGAGCGAGTCGCGAGAATCTTCGGTCCTTCAGAGAACCCGCACTCCGCGCCGGCCACAATCACCGCCGCCGCCCCGTCGCCAAAAAGTCCCGCCGAAATCAGATTCGCCATCGAAACGTCCTCGCGTTGCAGAGTGAGCGAGCAGAGTTCGACCGACAGCACCACCGCGGTCTGATCCGGATACGCGCGCACATAGTCGGCCGCGCGCGAAATCGCCGCCGCTCCGGCCACGCAGCCCAGCCCAAAAACCGGCGTGCGCCGAATGCTTCGGCACAATCCCATTTTATTGATGAGCAGCGCGTCGATTGACGGACTGCTGATTCCCGTCACCGAGACAAAAAAGAACGCGCCGAGATTTCGGCCATGTAAGCCGGCGGCCGCCAGAGCGCCCGAAATCGCCTTCTCGCCCAGGTCTTTAGCGGTGCGTATCCAATGACCGTTCGCCTCGCCCCAGGTTTTTATCTGCCGGTATTCTTCTTTCGGTAGCGACAGAAAGCGGCCATCGACGCCCACGTGTTTATGCAAACGCCGCAACACCTGCGGATTCTGAACCTGATCGCCCCAATATTCCTGAAGTGCCGCCAGTAACATCTCCTGGGAATAATAATGAGGAGGAAACGCGCTCGCCGTGCTGACAATTCGCATTCTTTTTCCCTCTAGGCGGGTTTGACCGCATGCGCCGCCACAGTATTCGAGATTGTATGCTCATTAAACCAATTTTGGATGGGCGATGATAATGTTAAATTTGTAAAAACTCGATATCGGAAGGACGACCAGTGAAATTCATTGCCGGATTAGTGCTCGGGCTTATCCTCATCCCCTTAGCGGGCTACCTGTATTTCACAGGCGGCAGCGCGCCTGTTGCCACCACCGACTCCGATATGCCCTTCGAAAATTACTTCGCGCACAAAGCGTTGGACGCGCGCCTCAAGAAAGATATGCCGAAGACTGTGCCGATCCAGCCGAGCGAAGCCAACTACCTGGCGGGCGCCGACCTTTACAAGCAGCATTGCGCCGTTTGCCACGGCGTGCCGCTGACGCCGAAAACGGCAATTGCCGCGGGCATGTATCCGCACCCGCCCCTGCTCTTCGAGGGAAAAGGCGTGACCGATGATGAGCCCGGCGAAAGTTATTGGAAGATATTTAACGGCATCCGTCTAAGTGGAATGCCCGGTTTCAGCAAGACGCTCAGCGAAACGCAAATGTGGCAAATCGCGCTGCTCGTAGCCAATGCCGACAAGCTGCCACCCTCGGCAAAAGCCTTGCTGGTCGCGCCGATCGGCACACCGCCATCGACAGCCACTCAGCCGCCATCGACAACCCCGACGTCCGCCGCGACCCCGGCTCCGCCGCCGAAATAGCATCGTGAGCATTCCAGTGCAGGCGGCAAGCGCGCTGTTGATAGCAGTTTGCTTGATCCGCGCTGGAAGTGCACTCTCGCAGTCGGTCGACTCGGTAGAGAAAGAACCGGCTGCAATCATAGAGTTGGGCGGGGCTGCTGAATGGAGTATCAAAGACGCCCGATCGAGTTTCGGCCCCACCGTCGCGGTTGAGATTACGCCGATAGAAAACTGGCTGGAACTTGAGGCGGGCGTCACGCCGCTTTTCGCTCGACACTCGACCGAATGGAACGTCGATCTTCTATTCAAGAAGCCTTGGACGCTCTCGAAAAAATTCGAGTTCATGTTGGGCGTCGGCCCGGAGTGGGTTCATGCGACCTCATACAGCATGACAATGAACTCCGTTAGCGCTGAAGGTGTGCTGGATTTTATGTTCTGGCCATCCGCGAAGCATAGATTCGGTTGGTATGTGGAACCGGCCTACGAATACAACTTTGGCCGGGGCCACGAACAATCCCTTGGGGTCAGCGGCGGCCTGTTGATTGCAATCCCATAATGGTTTCGCTCTGATTGTTAGGTGCGCGAGCGCTAACCTTCCAGGCTCATCTCGCGCTATCGTGTAGGCATGGCGTTTGGTCGCCCCAGAAAACTCTTTACCGAAGCCGAGCTTTACGAATACGCCGTCGGTGCGCTGGCCCGCCGCATGCGCTCGGTCGCGGAACTCAAGCGCCTCCTGCGCAATCGAGTCGAAGCCGATACCGAATTCGGCAAGACGCTGGTCGAATTAATCGTCGTCCGCCTCAAAGATCAGGGCTATTTGAATGACGCTCGATACGCCGCCGCTTTTTCATCCTATCGTCGCGACAACGAGAAATTTGGACGCATGCGCGTTGTCAACGATCTGAAGGCTAAGGGCGTCCACGGCGACGTGATCGAGAAGGCGGTTTCGTCTGCGTATGACGAAGTAAAAGAAGAAACCCTCGCCCGCGCCTACCTGAGCCGCAAACGGCTACAGAAGCCGAAAGACAGAGATCAGAAACAAGCAGCCCGCATCTTTCGCCAACTGACGCGCGCCGGCTTCAGATCAAGAACGATCTTCGCGATCTTGAAAAAGTGGGATGTCGACGAAGAAACGCTTAGCGAACTGGAGAGCGAAACTCCTGCAGAGTAAGTCGGGGGGCAGAGGTCTGATTGCAAAGGTAAGGCCTTATCGGATTTCACCTCTGCAATCTGACCTCTCACCTCTGACTTGAGTTGCGCCCATCCCCCGACTCTGATAGAACTTTGCATCGAACGAATATCGACATTCCTTTGGAGGAAATACACAAATGAAGTTCTCCGTGAAGTTTGCTCTGACGATAGTTTTTGCGCTGCTAGCCATCTGCGCATTCTCCTACGCTCAGGTCGGTACCGACGTGAAGAATGCCGCCGACGATACCGGCAAGGCCACAAAAACAGCCGCCAAAGACACTGGACACGCCACTAAGGTAGCAGCCAAAGACACTGGCAAGGCCACTGAGAAAGCAGCTGACAAGACCGGCGATGCCACGAAGACCGCGGCGAAAGATACCGGCAAAGGAACGGAAAAGGCCGCCGACAAAACTGCCGACGCTACTAAAACCGCTGGCAAGGATACAGGCAAGGGCGTCGCCAAGGGTGCAAAGGCGGTCGGCCACGGAGTGAAGAAAGGCGCAGAAAAAACTGCCGACGTGGCAAAGTAGTTTGAAGTGTCTGTATTGTCGATGGGGACGGGCATCGTCGCCCGTCCTGTCATGATCCCTCGCCCAAAATCCGTCGCACGATTCTTCGACCGCGATTCTCGGGCATTGTCTTTCCCGGCCTTGGTTCCGGTCTCTCCCGGCCGAACCTTGAAATATGCCATCATTTAGAATCTAAGCTTAGACTTTAGTTTCCATGCTCACCGGTTCGCAAATACGCCGCAAGTTCCTCGACTTCTTCATCCAGAAGGGGCACCGCGAAGTCCACTCCTCGTCGTTAGTCCCGGCCAACGACCCGACGCTGCTCTTCACCAACGCGGGCATGAACCAGTTCAAAGACGTTTTTCTCGGCCTGGAAAAACGCGATTACAACCGTGCCACCACATCGCAAAAATGCGTGCGAGCCGGAGGCAAGCACAATGATCTAGAAAACGTGGGCTTCACCAATCGCCACCACACATTTTTCGAAATGCTGGGAAATTTTTCCTTCGGCGACTACTTCAAAGACAAAGCCATCGCCTACGCGTGGGAGCTGATGACCTCGCCCGATTGGTTCGGCATCGATAAAGCCAAGCTCTACGTCACCATCTTCCAAGGATCGGGGTCGGGGGACGGGGAGCAGAACGATCTTATTCCGCGCGATACCGAAGCTTACGAGTTATGGGTCGGCCAAGGTGTGCCGACAGGGCGAATCTTCGAAATGGGATTGAAAGACAACTTCTGGCAGATGGGAGACACCGGTCCCTGCGGCCCCTGTAGCGAAATTCACTATGACATGGGACCGGCAGCCTCCGAACACGGACACACCGATTGCGCCTTTACCTGCGATTGCGGCCGCTATGTCGAACTCTGGAATTTGGTGTTCATGCAGTTCGACCGAGACACCAGCGGCAAGCTGAATCCTCTGCCCAAGCCGTCGATTGATACGGGGCTGGGGATCGAGCGGCTGGCGGCTGTGCTCCAGGGTGTGATTTCGAATTACGATACCGACCTGTTCACCCCACTAATTGTTCGCGCGTCAGACCTGATAAGGATGAATAGAGCCGATTTGCTTACCGAACTGGGGCAAGAGTTTCACGACAGAAACAAAGCCGGTTCGCTGCGGGTAATTGCAGATCACTCTCGTGCGGCAACCTTTCTGGTTTCGGACGGAGTAATTCCATCGAACGAAGGGCGCGGCTATGTTTTGCGCAAGATCATCCGTCGGGCGATCACGCATGGGCGGTTGCTCGGGCAGACGAGGCCGTTTCTTCACGAGATGGTTTTCGCAGTGCGCGATCTAATGCAAGATGCATATCCAGAGCTGAGGGAGTCTGCGGATCGCGTGTCGAAAGCTGTGCTAGCGGAGGAGAAGCGCTTTGCACACACGATGGATCTTGGCCTGAAGAAGCTCGAAGAAGAAATCGTTCGATTAGGAACTGAGAAGGATGCACAGATGTGGACACCGCTGCCACCATTTCCGGGAGAGCGGGCGTTCAAGCTCTATGACACTTTCGGCATGCCCCTCGACTTTATAACAGACGCATTACATGATCAGGGAATTGCGTTCGATCAAGCCGGATTCGATCGCGCCATGGCAGAGCAGCGCGAGCGTGCTCGCGCCTCCTGGAAAGGCGCGCCGAAGCAGACTGCAAATCCAATCTACCGCGAATTGAGCGAACGGTTGAGCATCGACCCGGCGCACCCGAGCCCCAGCGGCATCCCCATGATCACGCAGCAGTCCAAGTTTGTGGGGTATACATCGACGGAGTTCAGGGCGGATGTGCTAGCGATTGTCCGAAATGGCGTCGAAGTTAGGGACCTCAAGCCTGGGGAAGTGGGTGAAGTAATCCTCGATTGGACGCCGTTTTATGCGGAATCTGGAGGCCAGGTCGGCGATCGTGGATGGTTCTACTCCGACGATCACAACACCGTCGTCGCCGAAGTCACTGGATGCTACTACCCCGTCCAGGGCGTGCGCGCGCACCAAGTCACCGCCAAGCATCCCATTCGCCTCGGCCAAAAAGTCGATGCCGTTGTCGACACTGCCGTCCGCGAATCGACGATGCGCAATCACACCGCCACGCATCTGCTCCAAGCGGGACTGCGCGAAGTTCTGGGCAAGCACGTCAAGCAGGCGGGGTCGCTGGTCGCTCCCAATCATCTCCGCTTCGATTTCTCCCACTTCACCGGAGTAGCCGAAGAAGAGCTGCAAGACATCGAAGACCTCATCAACAAAGAAGTTCTGCGCAACGAGCGAGTCGAGGTCATTGAGAACGTCCCGATCGACGTAGCCATCAACGAGTATCATGCGATGGCGCTCTTCGGCGAAAAATACGGCGACCGCGTACGCGTCATCAAGATCGGAGACTTCTCCACCGAACTCTGCGGCGGCACCCACACTGCGCAAACCGGCGAGATTGGTCTGATCAAAATTCTGAAAGAAGGAAGCGTCTCCTCCGGAGTGCGCCGCATCGAGGCCGTCACCGGAGAAGGCTCGCTGCGCCATTTCCGCGAAGATCATGAGGTAGAGAGTTTTGTATCGAGTTTTGCCCACCCAAAAACTCATGTGTCTCCCCGTAAAACATTGGAAATCTTGTTTCATATTAAGGACGAGGAAATAAAACGCCTGACGAAAGAACTCGATCAGGCGCGCATGAAGTCCGCGTCGTCGAGCACTGTCGACATCGGCGACAAAGTCAAAAATATTGATGGAATCAAAGTGTTGACCTTCCGCTCAGACGATCTCAATCGCTCTCAACTCCGCACTCTCGGCGACCAATTGCGGGAGAAGATAGGCAGCCCCTCGGTGGTGGCCGTGGGCACCGTCACAGCCAATCGACCAACGGTTAACGTATCGGCAACGACAACGCTTTTGTCAGCCAACCAGATAATTAAGCCCATTGCACATCTGATTGGCGGCAAGGGCGGTGGTCGCGATGACTTCGCTGAAGCTGGAGGCAAAGACCCTAGCGGCATCGATGCCGCTCTGGAAGAAACTTATCTAGTCGTGGCAAAACTGCTATCGGAGCGCAAAAGCTAGGAAGCAAAGAGGCGGCAAAGACGCTGCGGCCCTCGATGCGGCGCTGGGCGATGCTTACAGCGTAGTAGAGTCATTGTTGGCGTAGGTTCTTCACGACTATGGACGATCGCATCCATTTCATCGAGCACAAAGGCAAGCGCATTCTGCTCCTTGATTTTTCGCATGCCGATGCGGCGCGGATGCAGCTCCTGCTGGAGTATGTGCGCATCACAGTCGCACAGCACGGGCACGAGTCTATAGTCACCCTCGCCGACTTCACCGGTGCCACTGTCGATCACGCGGTCGCTATGAGGATCAAAGAAGTGCTCACGCTCGATCGCCCGTTCGTGAAGAAGACAGCATGGGTCGGAGCGGAGAGCATCCCGCACGCCTTCATGGAAAACTTCCACAACTTTTCGCAACGCGAGATCGTGACCTTCAAGACTCGCGAAGAGGCGATGGACTGGTTGATAAAAGATTAGTACCCAGTACCCAGCGAACGCGGAGGCTGCGGCTTTTCTGGGTACTCAGTACTGAGTACTGGGTACCGTCTTCAGCTTCTCCACCGCAACGTCACCGGCCCGCTCATCGGATGCTTAAAATCGCCGCCATTCTTTTTCACTTCCAGCATCGCGTTCTTCAAACCGAAATACCATTTGGCGGGGCGGTCGGCATCATCGATCAGCATCAAATGCGGATTGTGCTTCAGCCCCTCCGATTGCAGTTCCATGGTACGGCGATCCTGCTCTACAAATTTTGCGAAGACAAATTTCAACAATTGCGGCCCGAACGGAACCCAACGAAAGAGATTCCATGCCGCCACAACGTCGATGCGGCATTGGTTGCGCGTGATAGGAGTGACTGTAGTCAGGCTCGAAAACCAATATTTCCCTGCGCGAATAATCTCCGAGCGCAGATTTGGCAGCACGAAATCGATAGTCGTCGTGATCGAATCGGCGTCGGCGTAGAGCCGCAAAAGCTTGTAGGGCGCACTGTTTGAGCTGGGAGTATGCGCGCTCATACGAAAGCCGTACGGTATCGGCTCGAAATTCTTTTGCTTATCGTGGATCGAACCTCGCGTGCGCCACCACCAAGCCTGATGAACAAACGGCCCGTGCGCCGGATCCATAAGCCCAATGATTCCGTGATCGACCGAACACGGGAGGTCGGCGGTGAGATAAGCGATTTTGTAGTGCTCGCTGAATTTTGGAATCTCAGGAACAGGAACCGGCGCAAGCGCCGGTTTCGAAAAGCCAGCGCCCGCCGGCCCGGGATCAGGAATAAAGACCCAGATAAAACCGTCGCGCTCTTCGCACGGATAGCTGCCGGCATAGATGCGATCGACCTTCAGCATCTGCTCGGGCACGAGCGACGGAATCAGCTGGCACTGGCCGGTATGGGCGTCAAATCTCCAGCCATGGTACGAGCATTCGACTTGCTGACCGTCGAAGTGCCCGCAAGAGAGCGGCATGCCGCGATGCGGGCAGGCGTCGCGCAGGGCGAATGGCTGGCCGCTCTTATCGCGTCCGATGACGAGAGGCTGTTCAAGCAACATCGCCTTCGCCAACTCTCCCTTGCGAACCTGATCCGCTGCGAGCGCGCGATACCAGAAGCCGAACAGCATGAGGGCGTCGGGCGTCTGCGATTGCAATGGGAAGTCGTCAGGCATCAGACAGGTGAGAATACCGCAGCAAGCACGAAATCTGAAACCGGCGCGTCATCCAACGGTTCTTATGGTTGTATTTGTCTCATCTGATGAGATGACAGCTCGGGGAGGAAAGCAGGGCCTTAGACCACACGATGCAGGTAGGAACACGGGAGAATCTCAACTGAATTTACCGCCGCTCGGGGCGCAGCCGCGATCTTAGTTGCATGTAGGCTTTGCGCGCGACTCCGGATTCTTCTATGTGTGTCAGGAAGAGCTTGCGCAATCCGGCGCAGCTTAAGCGGCCTTCAAGGTAAGCGTCATAAAGGTCGTTACCGGTAAGGTTGCCTAGCTGCTCGGCGACGTATTCATATTTGCGGCCGCTGAAGGATGGCGCATGCATTAGCGATTCGACAGACTCTGCGCGGCGCTGTTGGATGAGAAAATCAAGCGCTTCGACCGCGTCGGCGAAGGGAAGCGAAGTTTGTTGTTCCAGATCCTCTCGCGTTATGTCGAACAGTTCTTCCACATCGCTGTCGCGAACCACCGGCCGCGCAGGATGCAGGATGCGCGATCCGAAAAAAGCGAGCGCGTGTTCAAAAACGGCCACGTAAAACGCATCATCCCGGTCGAGTGGAGAAAGCGCGGCATGGCCGCCTGCTCTGCCGTTGCACAGATTCGGTAAGCCGCGGCAGGCCTGATGAAGAAAGCGCATTGCATCTTCCGCTGACGAGGTCATGCGAAACTGGCGCACATACACAGCGTTGATAGGCGCAAGATAAACGCTGCCGCGCTCGCGCACCTGGCGGAGCAGCGATCGGCGATCTTCGGCAGTGAACCCTTTGCGAGACAACAAACGGCGCAACAGGGCGTCGGAGTTGCGCGAATGGACCTCGGGCATGAGGTCAACCAGCAACCTGGGCTGCGTCGTGTTATGCGGCGAATACTGATTGATGCCGAGAAACCGCACCATGCCGTCGATCAGGTTATAGAGCGTGGGGCCAAGGTCAGGCCCGCTGTGGTCATTGCGCCCCCAGCGGTCGAGACAGAGACGATAGTTCTCGTATTTCTCAAGGGGTGTAGCGTTGAAAACGCACAGAGTATTCTCGCAGACCTGGACAGCCTCAACATGGTCGTCGGTTTCTCCCGCAGCGCGCCAGTAAAGCGCATCGACGTTTTGCAGCACGGTGAGCACCGGTTCTTCGGGAAGGCGCTGCTGCAGTAAGGCCGGCATATGTTGCGGCGCCAGGTGCGATTCGCCGAAGAGTACGAGAATCAGAGCGTCAGAATGACGGCGCCGCAGTTCGGCGATCTTGTCGGATGCGTGCCGGTCGCGCGCTCCGATCTTGCGCAGATCTTCGCGCGGCATGCAATCGAGCCCATAGACCAACGCGCCGCGATCGCGAGCCGCCGAGAGCAATTCGTAAAACGGAAGCCAGTCATATCCCCAGTCGAGATCGAAGCGTATTCGTTGCCGCAATTCAGCTTCGTCAATCTCGCCGCGCGACCATTCGTCGAGAATGTGCTGATCGCGCGAAAAAATAGTTTCGACTCCAAGCACCAGCGGACGTTGCTGCAGATCGGTATCACCAAGGAGCGACGCCAGATAGCGTTGCGAATTGGGCAAAGCGTGATAATCGCCGACCAGGACGATGCCTGCTTTGCCGATTTGCCTGCGAACATCGCTCGCGCTTAAAACGTTTTCGTAGGAGCGGAAGGCCTCGCGATAATCGCGGAGATACTTGCGTCCGACGGCGGGGTCCACGGCTCGAATCTCGCGCTCCACGCTGGCGAGGGCATGGAGTTGGGCGGCGCTGCGACGCGATCTTAGGATGCCCGTTGTGGCCATGATTTATAGTTGCGCTTTTTCTGCTTCCCTTATTTACCGCACAACGCACTTCGACCGACCTAATAGATGCCGCCTCCGCAAGCGAGGTCGTAAAGCGAATTACCTAGTCGCCTTGACTTGCCATCGGAGCATCCCTATCCTCAGCTTTCGAACCTCCGACCTGGTTCGGACTTCGGTCGGACTTCGGGGAGCCTACTTTGCCCACGCCGCCGGAAAACCTGACCATCGCCACCACTGGCGCCAGCGGATCGATTTTCTTAAAACACTTTCTACTTTCCGCCGAACGCGATCCTCGGGTAAAGACCCTAAACTTCATCGCCTCAGACAGCGGCCTGCGCGTCATCGCCGAAGAGCTTGGCATCGAAGGCCGCTCCGATCTCCTTCGTCAAATCATCGGCGCGCCTTCGGAGAAGATTCAGCAACAGTCGAACAGCGATATCGGGGCGAACGTGGCCAGCGGGTCATATCCTTCCGACGCCATGGTCGTCATTCCCTGCAGCGTCGGCACCCTCGGTCGCATCGCCAATGGCATCGCCTCGCGCCTGATCGAGCGCGCCGCCGATGTCACTCTCAAAGAGCGCCGGCCTCTCGTCCTATGCATCCGCGAGACGCCGCTCAACAAAATTCACCTGCGCAACATGTCGCTCGCCGCCGAAGCTGGCGCGACCATCTTTCCGCTCATCCCGACGTTCTATAACCACCCGCCAACCCTCGAGGCCATGGCGCAGGAATTCGCCAATCGCGTTCTTGCGCATTTAGGACTGCCCCAAGAAAATGCATTCCGGTGGAAGGGGTGAGCCCAATCGCTAGTCCTTGTCCTCGGTTCTCAGTTCTCAGAAAAGTCGGTCAATTTGAAGCGCATTAGGTTTACTGAGAAACCTAGAACTTCTTCTCAAAGTCTAGGGAACGGGCAGTAACGAAGGTAGGTATCTGGCGGGCATGTACTGCAAGTGCCAGCGATCTGATGCGCAATTTACAGGAGAGGACTTGCCGCGGCTGGTTTCCCGATTCTCGGCGTCTAGTCCCAGGTCCGCACCTGAGAACTGGCAACTGAGAACCGGGAACTGATCTGTTGATTCTTCCGGTACGCCACCTCAGTGCCGTTGACTCCCGCCCAAGTTTTTTTGTAATCTGCGCTTACACCGGAAAGGAGGTGGTCGGATGATAAGTTCTGATTCACATAGTAGAAGTATCAATACCAGACCAGGTGAGGTGGCTGAGTCTTAGGGCGGTTGCTCTAAGCGGAGTTATCGAGGACCCTTTGGTCGGGGAAATCGAGGACAATCTCTCGCAAACAATCCGTGAATTTGGATGATTGCGTAAATTAAATCCGCCGGACACAAGCTGTGCCCGGCACCGGAAATAGCGAGGGGCCACGAGAGTGACCACCTCAGTCAATCCCAAACAGTCCACCGGAGCAGCCCGCAGGCCGACAAAACTTGCGGGCTGTTCTCTTCCTCAGCGTTGCGAATCCTCAGCGTTGCGAAGCCGGCTTGCCCTCCGTCGTCCCAATCGCGTCCAGCACCGCCTCGTTGATGGCATAAGCAGTTCCATCCGCCCCAATCACCGTCGGGGTATAGGCCTCGCCGATTCCGCTCGAAAGATTGATCACTTGCGTGAGGGAGTTGGAGACCAAGTCCCAGCGATAGAGGTTGCCATCCTCGCTGTTGGCCAGAACCGAATCAGTGAAGGGATCGACCGCAGCCGTGTTGATGCACCATTCTTTGACTCCTCCTGGCCAATTGGGATCGGGCGTCACTCCCAGAATCGTGATCACTTCTTTCATAACCAACACGCGAGGAATGATCGGATCTTTCTGGGTGGCGTTCGGGTCGAGAATTGCAATTCGATTCTTGCCATTGCCCGTGCCGACACCCGCGTAATTGTTGTATTTCGTCATCAGAAGGTAGCTCGACGCCCCCTTATACCTCGGCACCAGCGACGCGGGCACAATCGAGGCTGTATCGTCCCAGCCGAAGCTGCCCGGAATTTTGGTTTCAGAGAGATCCCTGTTGAAGTGCAGCAGCCAGCCGCGGTCATTGTGCTTAGGAAAAGGATTTTCAAGCACTCCGAAATAAACATCTCCATCCGGCCCCACCGACGGCGTCGCCGAGCTGCCGTCGAAGAGCTGCGCGTCCATCCCCGAGGACGGATCCTTCAAACGCACGCTGCTTACCGGCGCCAGCGTCGTGCTATTGAGAACCGCAATGTAACCGTAACTGTCGTTATCCACGACGACATATAAAAGGCTGCCATCCGGCGAGAGCGCCGGAGCGGCACTGATGGCGGCCTGCGTAACCGTCGAATCTCCACTGACAGTCGCGGCCGAAACCCAGGTTCCGGTGCCATCCGTAGCGATGCGCGCTATGCCGCCTTGCAGATTGAGCGGGGTTGAGCCCTGAACTATGAATCCGAAGTAGAGATTGCCAGCGGCATCGGTGGTGAGCGGAGTATCAATCTGCACGTTCTGCTTATAAGCCGTCGGATCCTGGCGGTAATTCTTTGCGCCGTAGAAATATAGGCGAGTAATCGCCCCCTTCACCTGATCGGGATTCTGTCGCACCAGCACGCTGCCGGCGATATCCGGCACAAAAAGCTGGTTGCCGGAAATCGTTGGCCCCATTCCTGGAGTGAAGCTTGCCCCAGGCGCCTGATAGGCGGTGGCCAACAGATACATCCGCTTGCCCGTGGCGCCGTTATGAGCCTCAATCCGAAAGCTGTCCGCACCCGTTTTCACTGGCACAATTACAGTATTCGCCGCCGTAACCAGCGGCGACCCATAGTGTATGAGGATCTCCCCCTCCGGCGGAGCCAGGTCCACCGGCACATGCCAGTGAATTGCGTCGAGCGGTTGTGACTGCACCGTGGAGAGCGCCGTATGTTGCTCGTCATGCGCATGCGTCAGCCACGCACCGGTCTGAGCAGCGGCATTCAAGGTCAGCATGCAGACGCACGCGCCGACAGTAATTGCGGAACAAATTGCGGAAAGTATCCATCGATTCTGAGTAGCCTTATTCATATGCATTTTCCTATTCGCTCGGAGTGGGCAAGGACGCGGCAAATTTGTCCCCATCGAAGAAGAGCGTAGCAGTCTACTTTTTTCGAGTTGTCACCGGAAGGTAAAAAGACGAGAGGCAAAAAACGCGGATGTTATGTCTAGATCAGCAACAATCCAGCGTGCATTTCGAATTTTATTCCCGCTCTGCCGGAGCAAAAAAGACCAGCAGTTCCAGATCGTCCTGAATGTCGTAGAAGCGATGTTCGATTTGAGCCTCGACAAAAATCACCGAACCGGCGCAGACCTCACGATGGTCGGTTCCAATCTGCATCCGCGCAGCTCCGCGTACGACGTAATACATCTCGTCTTCGCCATGCGGTTTCTGCGGATCAGTGCCGCCCTTGGGCAAAACATAAACGCCCGCGCTCATCGCCGGAACCCGTAGAAATTCAAAGTAAGATTTGTTTTTCGCGACGCGCTGACGCGAGAGATCGTCGATGTGAAAGAGGCGAGGCATAGCGAGAAACCGGGTACTGACCACTGACAGCTTCCCTAACCAATCGCACCGCGGAAAAAAATATCCGTATACTGCTGAACGATTGCCTCCCCGGTCAGCGGCCCATCCGGCTTGTACCACTGGTAAATCCAATTGATCATCCCGACGAGCGCCAGCGCGGCCGCGCGCGGTGTCACCGGTGACAGCGAATTACCCTTGCGCTGGGCGTTGCGTTGCACATCGGCAATCAGGTGCTCGACAAAATGCAGATAGTCCTTCTTCCGCGCATTGATCTTCCGCCGCAACGCCGGCGGCAGCGGATGGTTCTCGTGCAGCATCACCGTAATCTCGCGATCTTCGGGGCTAAGCACGACCTCGATGTGCAGCCGGATCAGCGTGCGCAGCCGCGCTTCAGTTGCGTCGCCATGGGTTACGTCAGCACGAGCCCCGTCCACCCGGGCCAGCCCGCCGCTCGCACCCGCTCCATCAACGCGTCGCACCACGTTGATGACGCGCGCCTCAGTGATATCCATGGCGTGCGACATGATGTGAAAAAGAATCTCATCCTTCGACTGGAAGTGATGATAGAGGCCGCCCTTCGACAACTTGAGCGCCGCCGCCACATCGTTCATCGAAGTGGCGTCGTATCCTTGTTGTTGAAACAGTCGCGCCGCCGTGCGCAGGATTTCCTGCCGAGGTTCGAGGCGGGGTTCACGAGAATCAACCGCAGCTTCGCGAAGCATCACAGAGATGGTATCGCGGAATCAGCGTTTCGCTCCACTCGGTTCGTTCGCACCTACTTCCTTCGTGGACCGTCGTGGCCTTTGTGGTTGACGTTTTCGCAACCTGGCGAAACCCTTACCATTCCAGCGTCGATCGCAGTGACGTTGCGAGCCCGGTCACCAGACGAAGTGGTTCCCGCTCCCAGCCTTAGTACTCTGCGCCCGATTCCCTCCGCCGCTCCCATCGATGGAAATCTGCGCCCATCATAAAATCTCGCGACATCAAAATAGTCAAAGCGAACTCTCTGTAGTTCGTCTTTGCGTTGCCACGCCTCCGAGCCGCAGCCGTTCCGCAAGCGCTCAATTCGCGACGATGCACGATCGACGATGCGTGCCAACTCTTCACCAAACTCCCGCGCGCGATCCTGGCGAAGCCGCTGCTTCGCTTTTTCCGCAGAAAACCAGGTTGGGTTGCGATTAGCCTCCTGCGGAGCCTCCCGCCGAGTCACTTCGCAAAGATAAGTTGCGACCGCTGGTTCCGAAACGCCCGCGTCTGGCGCGCTGCGGAAGTAGCGCCCAAATGGGATTTCCTCGATCCGGCCATGCACGCCCGCCTCTTCCAAAGCCTCCAGCGCAGCGGATTGCGCAAGCGTCAGTCCCGCTTCAACGCCGCCTTTCGGAAAAATCCAGCGTCCACCGCGCGTCTGCACCAGAAGAAATTCGACGCCGCGCCGTCCCATTCGATAACAAACTGCCGCGACCTGCTGCCGTCTTTTCTGTTGCGGTGACACGCGTAGGACTTTTGTTGACGAAACCGCACCCATGACACTAGAGTGCGCGACCCCATCGACCTCTGCCTAGAGCAAACCTTGGTTCGCATACAGTTTAATTGTCGACGCCCGCTGGGAATCTGGCTACGTACTTGTGCGAACACCGTCGCTTCCCGGAAAGTAACCTGAGCAAATACCGCATCCGCGCAGGAAGAGAATTTGGACAGCTTATACTGCCTCCGTTGCAGCCGAGAACTCGAAGCCGGGCAAAAATCCGTCGCCGTCTACCTCTTCGCGCAAACGGTCGGAGTCAGGCCGCGCCAGAAATCTTCCTCGCGGCGCATCTGCTTCTGTCCCCAATGCTCAGTTTCGTTGGCCATGGGTCCCGCGCCCGAGGGCGCGCTCAACCTCGCCGCCTGGCAAATGATTCGCGACATTGTAGGCGCCGACCCTGCACTTACCGAGGCCGCGTGGGAGAGCTTGCACGGAGTCGAGGAAGGTCTGCTTCCAGCAACCGGAACCAACGGCAACGGGCATCCCGCGCGGGCCGGATCGTATCTCGAATTCTGAACAAGCGTGAATACCCGTTCGCTGAGAACCGCATTCCTCTCAACAATTTCATTATCAACCGTGACATCGCAATGGGGCCGTCACCGGTCTGGTAATCTAGCCGGGTCATTCTGAGGTGAAGTGCCGTGACGGATTGGAAGGCTTCGCTAAAGGCGGCGGCAGTCGGCGCGATCTCAGGCACTGCAATTGGTTTAGTAGGATTTCTGTTTCTCACCTCGCGTCAGGGCCACAGCATGGGCGGGTCGTTGTTCCTGCTGGTCCCGTTCGTCGCCGGCTTCGCTGTGGCGATAGTCGCCCGCAAGCCCAAGAGTGCGGTAGTGGCCGCTTGCCTGCTGTCTGTGGTCAGTTCCTTGATCTTGCTTATCGCTCTCGGCAGAGAAGGTGTGTTGTGCGGCATCCTTGCGTTCCCAATCATTGTGACGGGTTTGGCCGTGGGCGCGGTGATTGGATTCTTGGTGCGCAAGCTGTTCATGCGCGCTTGGAGTCAAACCGCAACGATGGGCATTGTTATTTTAATAGCCCCGACCGCGATTGTTGCTGGCGAGCGAATTGAACGCCCAATGCTCCTGCGTCCCCGCACGGAGGTGATCCAAACCACATTGGAAGTCGGCGACTCGCCCGAAAAGGTGTGGGGCCGCATTCTCGCGATCGACACCGTACAAGCTAACAAGCCCCTGCTGATGTACATTGGCTTGCCTGTTCCTCAACGTTGCACATTGCAGGGCGGGGAGTTGGCGCAAAGCGTACGTGTTACTTCAACGTGGGTTACATCGAGGAGACGATTACCGAATGGAACCCGCCATACTACCTGCGACTTTCTGTTGATCGGACGCATATGCCTGGCCGACACTGGCTCGGGTTTGAGAGCGCCGAATATCGTCTCCAGCCGAGTAGGCCAAACACTCGATTGACACGCACCACAACCGTCCTTTCGGATTTGCATCCGGCCTGGTATTGGCGTTATTTCGAACGACTGGGAGTCGAATCCGAACACAACTACATTCTGAACGACATTATGCTTCGGTCGCAGCACTAGACCGACATGCTTGACGCCTGAGGGGAGGGCGGTTGACAGCATCATTCGACCTGCGTAGCATTTCTGAAACCGACTGATCGGTCGGTTTCTGGCCCGCAACTGATTCTTTGATCCCAGCCAGCATCGTTAATGATCTAGTTATTATCAGAGTTGTTAGTATCTAAAAGGAGTTTTTCGTGGCCACAGTCTTCTATCAAAACGATGCCAATCCTGCCGCGCTGCAGGGCAAAACAATTGCTGTCTTCGGCTATGGATCGCAAGGGCACGCGCAGGCGCAAAATCTTCGCGACAGCGGATACGACGTCATCATCGGCCTCGACCCCGAGCGCGGCTCCGCCAGGCAAGCGCGTGCCGACGGCATGACGGTCGTCGCTCCAGCCGAGGCTGCCAAGCGCGCCGACTGGATTCAGATTCTCACGCCCGACGAGACGCAGGCTGAGTTTTATGAATCGGCAATCAAACCGCATCTGCGCAAAGGGAAAATTCTCGGCTTCTCGCACGGCTTCTCGATTCACTTCAAAACCATCAAGCCACCGAAAGACGTCGACGTAGTCATGATCGCGCCGAAGAGTCCCGGCCATTTGCTGCGCCGCGTCTATTCGCAGGGCGGAGGCGTGCCTTCACTACTCGCCATTCATCAGGATGCCAGCGGACGCGCGCACGAATTCGCGCTGAGCTATGCCCACGGCATCGGCTCCACCCGCGCCGGCGTGTTGCAGACTACTTTCAAAGAAGAAACCGAGAGCGATCTCTTCGGCGAACAAGCCGTGCTTTGCGGCGGGCTGACTTCGCTGATGCAGAAAGGCTTTGAGACGCTGGTCGCCGCTGGCTACGCTCCCGAGATCGCTTACTTCGAATGCGTCCATGAAGTAAAGCTGATCGTCGACCTGATCTACGAAGGTGGCCTCAGCCGCATGCGTTACTCGATCTCGAACACGGCTGAGTATGGCGATCTCACCCGTGGCGAGAAGGTCGTCGGAGACGATACCCGCAAGGCGATGAAGAAAGTGTTGAAGCAGATCCAGAGCGGTAAGTTCGCCGAGGAGTGGATCAAAGAAAACAAAAAGGGCGGCAAAAAGTTTGCCAAGCTGCGCGAAGCCGCAAAGCGGCACCCGATTGAGAAAGTTGGAGAGCAGTTGCGCGCCATGATGTCGTGGCTGCCCGCCGACAAGAAGAAGAGCACCGAAACCGCCAAACCCACAGGACCGAAAGTGGTGAACGCCTAGAGAGTTGTCAGTCGTCAGTTTTCAGTTCTCGGTAAAATCGAATCTCAGCGTCTTCACTGACAACTGATGACTGAAAACTGATAACCTGCTGTCCGCATTATTCCCATGACCGCCGACCTTAAACATCGCAGTCGCAGCATCACGGACGGACGGGACCAGGCTCCGGCGCGCGCCATGTACAAGGCTATCGGCTTCACCGACGCCGATCTGGCGAAGCCGCTGATCGCCGTCGCCAACACCTGGATCGAGACGATGCCTTGCAACTTCCACCTGCGCCGCCTGTCGGCAAAGGTGAAGGAAGGCATTCGCGCCGCCGGTGGCACGCCCATGGAGTTCAACACCATCGCTATCTCGGACGGCGAGACTATGGGCACCGAGGGGATGAAAGCGTCGCTAGTAAGCCGCGAGGTGATTGCCGATTCGATCGAGTTAGTTTGTCGCGGACAGCTCTTCGACGCAGCGGTGTGCATTGTCGGTTGCGACAAAACGATTCCCGCAGCCGCCATGGCGCTGGCGCGCATGAACCTGCCCGGCCTCGTACTCTACGGAGGGACGATTGCTCCGGGAAAGTATCAAGGCAAAGACGTAACCATTCAAGATGTGTTCGAAGCGGTCGGCGCGAACGCCGCAGGCAAGATGAGCGATGCCGATCTGCTGGCCCTCGAGAATGTCGCGTGTCCGGGAGCAGGCGCCTGCGGCGGCCAGTACACGGCAAACACCATGTCGACGGTGATGGAGTTGATTGGCCTTTCTCCCATGGGCTTTAACAGCATCCCCGCCATGGACTCGCGCAAGGACGAAGCCGCCTTCCGCTGCGGCGAAGTGGTGATGAATGTTCTCAAGAAAAATATTCGTCCCAGCGATATTCTGACGCACCCAGCTTTCGAGAATGCGATTGCCGGCGTAGCTGCCACCGGCGGCTCAACCAATGCGGTTCTACATCTGTTGGCGATCTCACGCGAGATGGGATTGCCGCTCGACATCGACGACTTCCAACGCGTCAGCGAACGTACTCCTCTGCTCGCCGATCTCAAGCCGGCTGGGAAATATGTGGCGGCTGATGTGGACGCGGCCGGAGGCATCCCTTTAATCGCCAAGCGACTGCTCGACGGTAAATATGTAAACGGCTCGGCCATGACCGTGACCGGCCAGACATTTGCTGAAGAAGCGAGCGCAGCGAAGGAGACGGCTGGGCAGATGGTGATCGCTCCGCTGAGCAAGCCGCTGAAGGCGACGGGTGGACTCGTCATTTTAAAAGGCAATCTCGCCCCCGGCGGCGGAGTGGTGAAAATGAGTGGGCACGAGCGGAGTTCGCAAACCGGCCCGGCGCGAGTATTTGATTCGGAAGAAGCAGCCATGCAGGCCGTGACCAGCAAGCAAATCAAGCCAGGAGACGTGGTGGTGATCCGCTATGAAGGGCCAAAGGGCGGACCAGGAATGCGCGAGATGTTGAGCGTGACGGCGGCCATCGTCGGCGAGGGTTTGGGTGAGAGCGTCGCGCTCATAACCGATGGCCGCTTCAGCGGCGCGACGCGTGGGCTGATGGTCGGCCACGTAGCGCCCGAGGCGGCGCTCGGCGGGCCGATCGCTGCTATCCGGGAAGGGGACAAGATCACGATCGACACCAAGGCTAGGAAGCTGGAACTGGAGATCTCGGATGCCGAGATCGCGCGGCGGATGGCGGAATGGAAAGCTCCCGCGCCCCACTACAAGACTGGCGTCTTTGCCAAGTATGCGGCGCTGGTTCGGTCGGCGGCCGAAGGGGCGATCACTACTCCGAAAGTTAGTTAACGGACCCACCCTCCGCAAAGAACGCGGAAGGGTGGGGCACCCGTCTTCCCTTCAAAATTAAAAAGCGAACGTTTTGCGATAATGTTCCACGTGGAACATTTGTGGTTATGTTTGTGTACGTATATCATCATACATACAATCGAGCGCTATCTTTATAACAAGAAAGGGCGTCCCTCTAAGAAGAAGGGCGCCCGGTCCATATAGCGCCTACCGCGGAGGCTTCTTTTCTTCTTTCGCGGGGGCTGGCTTGCTCTCTGGTTTTGGCGCGGCCTGATGTTCGGGTTTGGGCGCGCTTGCGTGGGCTGGAGCAGGCCTGCTCTCTGGACGTTCGGCTTTCGCTCGTTCAGTCCCTGACGGCTTTGCAGCCTTGGGTTCCGATTTCGCCGTACTTTCATGAGGCTCAGCGGCCGACTTGGGTTCCGCGGATCGCGCGGCGGCGTGCTCCGACTTCGCTTCAGTCTTGGAGTCCGATTTTGCTGCCTTGGATTCGCTCTTAGCCGTCTTTGCTTTCGTCTTCGGTTCGGACCCGGGTTCCTTGCGGGCTGCACTTTCATGAGCGGTCTTCGATTCTGCAGACCGTGTTTCCGCAGATCTTGCTTCCGTAGAGCGTGGGGTGGAGTGCTCAGACTTTGCTGGCTTGGATGATGCGGTGTGCTCAGTCTTCGTCTCGGCTTTGGGTTCCGTCTTCGCTGCTCTTTCATGCGCCGCAGCTGCATGCTCCGTGGAAGCATGTGTCACAGGAGCGCGATTGCTTTCCGCATGCGCTGACTTCGCGTGCTCTGGTGCGGCCTCCCTAGATGGCTTGGCTGCCGCTCTCGTCGCGCTTTCTTTTTTCTCAGTCGTTTTTGCGGTCGCGTGATTTGCTGCCGTCTTGGTGTAGCGTGGACCACCGGCTTTGGCTGCGACTACTCCGGTTTTGAAATCCCCCGGTCTTGCTGTCGCCGCTACCGCGGGACGGCCGTGATTGACGGAAGCTCGCAGGCTGCGATCGCCGGATGCGGCTCGCTGATGCTCGGTTTGCGCCGAGGTCATCGCGATATGGCGTTCACTTGCGAACCTTTCCTGCTCGGCAGTGGGACGGGCCCTGAGTCCGCCTGTGCCACCGTTATAGCTGACACGGTTTGTGCTCATGTTATTCACGACGGTCTTCGTGTAGGTGTTGTGAATGATGGTGCGGTTCACGTTCATGACCGAGGTGTTGTAGTAGAAGTTGCTGCCTTGCCAGTAGCCGCCGGCGAAGCCGGTGCCGATGTAGCCGAATCCGTAGTTGACTCCACCGTAGAATCCGATATTCGGGCCCCAGTAGCCGGCGTTCCAGAGAAAGGCGCCGTCGTTCCAGCCCCAGTAGCCGGGAGTCCACAGGAAACCGACTTCGGGCGCTTCGACCCAGGTTCCCGGAACCCAGTAATAATCGTCATAATCGGAGTCCCACGCCCAATAGCCGGGCGTCCAAAGATAGCCTTCTCCGGGACAAATGGGTTGGGTATAAACCGGCAGAGCCGGCGGCGCAATGGTGATAGATACTCCGATACCCTGCGCGAAGGAACGGCCGGGGACGGCCAAGATCGCGAGTGCCAGCAACATGCATGCTAGCAAATACGCCGAGCGGACAGAAGTCGTTTTTGTCTTTGTCACTATCATTGCTTCACCTCTTCCTCTTCGAATTGTCAACCGAGAATATTGGCTTAGAATTTCAGCCAAGTCTGAGCAGATGTGCTCACGCCGGATTTAACTTTCCTGCCCGGTAATTCGCGTTCGGGCTTATGTCCGATGTGAGGTGGGTGGGTTTGGTTGCTCTGAGGGGTCCAGCGAGGAGGAGACTACAGTGTCCGCGGCACGGTTTAAGGTATTCCACCTGAGCTTTTGTAGATTGGTTGCGGCCTTTTGCGCGATGCGTTTGTATCTGATTAATACTGCGTTGGGTTCATTTGGTGTTACGGGATTTATCGACAGTTATGACTGCTTGCGACTGTCCAACAACCTCCGAGGCCGCGGAGGGCAGTAGGCATCTGGCACTGCCTACCCCCTGGGGGAGGGCGCCGGAGGCACTGGTAGGTTGATTTCGGAGGATCGGCACCCCTTTTTATTTCGGCATCACTGCCACGTTCTCTTTAGGCATCGCGTCCAGCGTAGCCTTATCGATCCCAAGATGCTGCAGAACCAACTCCGGTGGGGTATGCGTCAGCCATTCCGATAGCGACAGATCTTGATAGAAACTGCTCTTAAACATTTCCAAGAATTTCAGATCGGTCGTGCCTGAATTCTGAATGTAGTGCGGCAGCGTCTTCTGGATATAACCCACATCTCCCGCCTGAAAATCCATGGTGCGCGCCCGCGCGCCCGTGTCGAACACCGTCATTCTTCCGTTCCCGCTGATGTAGTACTGCCATTCATCCGCGTTTGGATGCCAATGCAGTTCCCGTATTCCTCCCGGATGCACCGTCACAATCGCCGCCGCAATCGTGGTCGACACTTTAAATTTGCTCGAATCGATGATCCGCACCTCTCCGCTCTTCGTGCGCTTCACCACCGCCTCCTGCGTCGTTCGAAAAGCAAAATCCACCGGCGATTCGCCGAGCGATCCCGCTGCAGCCCTCTTGTCCTCAGCCAGCGGCGGCGGCACCGGGGCCTGGAAAATAAATTTCTCCTTCTTCGGCATCTTCTCCATCGCCTGTTCGCTCACGCCAAAATTCGCCGCCAGCACGTCATGCGGAGTGTGCGCCATCCAATCCGTCAGCAGCACGGTCGCATACTCCGAGAATCCGCCATCGTCAAACACCAACAGGAACTCGCAACCATCCGGCCCCAGCCCCTGAATCGAATGCGGAATCCCCGTAGGAAAATACCAAAGATCACCCTCCGTAATGTCGCCGACGAAACTCTTTCCCGCGTGATCGAGCCCCGTGATCCGCGCATTGCCATAAAGCATCAACGCCCACTCCGCCGCCGAGTGCCAGTGCAACTCGCGAATCCCGCCCGCCGTCAATCTCATGTCCACGCCGGCAATATCTTTTGAAATTGCCAACTCCCGTATCGTGACTTCGCGCGACCATCCTCCCTCTTGCATGCGCTTGTGCGCCAGTCCGAACGGATACTTAAACGTCTGCACTCCGCCCGCGTCTGTCGGAGGAGGAAAAAAGGAATCCGGATTCTGCGCGTCCAGCGCCGCATTCCCCGGCCCCGGAGAACTGGCGCTGCGACTGTCTTTCGATGGATATTGCTTCTGCTCTTGCCCCACAGCACTCGCCGTCGATATCAAACCCGCGGCTGCCAGCGCCGCCGATCCCATCCCCAAAAATCCACGCCGCGAAACCGCATCCTTCTTAGCCTCGTCGTTCATAAACGTCCCCTTTTCACGGATTACAAACTACACAATTCAATACCTGTAAGTCACAAAATAACGGATGCGGATAATAAGCCCGAGGTGTCACGAAATATTTGGCCTGGCGATTCCTTCATGGACCTTAGTGGCCTCTGTGGTCGATTCCCCCGCCTGACTACTGCTGTCCGTTAGTCACAGGAACCATCCGCAACACATCCTCCTGATCCGAACCCCGCGTCTTAATCCCCGCCGCATCAAGTTGCCGAGCTACCGGCTGCACCTCCTCCAAAATCCGCGCCATCGCCTGCCCCACCGCTTCCTTCTCGCTGTTATCCGGAGTCCTCCACCCAAACTCGCTCTCCCAAAAACCCTTTGGCCGCGGATACACCACTACCCGCACCTCCTCATCCGCCGGAACTCCCGCGGCCCTCTTGGCCAGCTTCAGCGCCATATCGTACCCGCCCAGCTCATCCACCAGCCCAAGATTCTTAGCGTCCTGCCCCGACCATATCCGCCCCTTCGCTATCTCCAGCACTTTATCCTTCGAAAGCTTGCGCCCATCCGCAACCTTACTCGTGAAATCCACATATACGCGATCCAGCCAAGCCTCGAAGCGCGCCCACTCCGCCGGAGTGTAATCCTCGGTCCCCGTAAACATCGTCGCATTCTCGCCCTGATGCACTTCATCCCACGACAACCCAACCTTGTCCCACAGCCCGCTGGTCAGCATCTTCCCTCCGAGCACTCCAATCGACGCGGTGATCGTTCCGGGCTCCGCCACAATCTTGTCCGCTGCCATCGCCACAAAATATCCGCCCGACCCCGCCAGGTTTCCCATCGAAACAATCACCGGCTTCCCCGCCTGCCGCGCCCGCACCACCTCGCGCCAGATCGTGTCCGACGCTACATAAGACCCTCCCGGACTATCCACACGAAACAAAATCGCCTTTACATCCTTATCGTCCACCGCCGCTCGAATCGCCCCTGCCACCGTATCCGATCCCATACTCTGATTGCCCTGCACTGGATCGTAATCGCTCTTTCCCCGCGTAACCGCGCCCACCCCAAACACCAGCGCAATCGTCTTCCCGTGGTCATGCGGACGCCCCGCTCGGCTCAAATACTTATCCAGATAGAGCAACTCAGCTCCGTTACCAGCCTTGCTTTTGAGATCGCCATAAACCTCATCGCGATAAGCAACCGCATCCACCAGCTTCGCCGCAACCGCCTCTTTGCCCAGATAAGGCCCCGCATCCACCAGCGCCTGAAATTTCTCCGGAGCAATCTGCCGCGCCTCGCATATCCCATCCTTCATCTGCCTGAACCACGAATCCATAATCGCCGTCATCTCTTCCTTGTGCGCATCGGTGTACTTCGACTCCGTATAAAAATTCAGCGCCGCCTTGTACTCATACCGGTGATCGCCATGAAAAGTGATTCCGAGTTTGCCAAGCGTCCCCTTCACAAATGGAGACTCCATGATGATCCCCGTCAGCCCGACGTCTCCCGAAGGCTGCAAATAAATGTGATCGAACGCCGTCGCCAGATAGTAAGCTCCGTTTCCCGGACCAAACTCGCCAAAAGTTTCCGAGTAAGCGACCGCAAACTTCTTATGCGCCCGAAATCTCAACACCGCATCGCGTAGTTCCTGCGTCTGGGCCATTCCCATCGAAGCGGCGCCGATTTTCGCGATCATCCCAACCACGCGATCGTCAGCAGCCCCGCGATCAATCGCATCGACCGCATCGCGCAAGGTCTCTTTGTGAGTCATCATCAACTGCGCCGTAGGAGTATCCGGAGCATCCTCCAAAAGCGAATGCTCAAAATCGGCCTCGAGAATTGTCTTGGATGGAACCCTCCCCTTCACCCCAATCACCGCCACCAACACGATGGCCAACCCGATCAGCGCAAGAGTCCCGAGAATGGCAAGAAACCGCACGATCAACCTGAACATGGATCGCTCCTTAATAACTGAACATGGTAAGTGAAGAGCAGTGTATCCAAGTGCGAGCGTTGCGCGCCAACGAGAGTGTCCGAAGCGTTTCCACAGCGATCAGCCAAAATCCCGAAACTCGGCCTCGTAACTTGTCGGGTTCCGAGCACTGACGTTACAACAGCTACATCGCCGGCTTTGATGCCTGCTTCATCTATCTGATTTAAAGCGCGTTAAACACCTGCCATTCCTGACAGTTGCTGGACCCGGCCGCTTTGTATTCACGTTGACTAAGCTTCGTTTTCAGCCGAGGCCGGAGAGAGATAGAGAGATTATGACTCGTATCAAACCTGGAACCGTGTTCACCATTTTCGCGCTGTTTACGTCCGTCGCGCTGTCAACCACGATCCTCGACGCCCAGACCAAGGTCGAAGGAGTGATCAAAGGCCGCGACGGATCGAAGATCATTCTGCAGACGGCGGATTCGCCGAAGCTAATCGTCCTGTTGACCGACAGCACCGACGTTGGGCAGGTACAGGGCTTGCTCAAGGCTCGCAAGAAACAAATGTCCATGGCTGCCCTGGTTCCAGGCCTTCCCATTAAGGTCGAGGGAACCTACGACGAACAAAACCAGCTGGTTGCGAAGAGCGTCAGGTTTAAGGGCAACGATCTGGAACAAGCCCAGGCCATTCAAGCCGGTTTACACGAAACCCGAACGCAAGCCCAGCAGAATACAGAGGAACTGGAAAAGCAGAATGCCGCACTGAAAGCTCAGAACGAGCTTTTGACCGAACAGCAGAGACAGATTGAAGCGAACAAGGCCGCCATTGCGGCGAACACTGCTCGTTTCGGCCAGCTGGATGATTACTACATCTGGGACGAAGTGACCGTTCTGTTTGGCAATGGCAAGGTCAAGGTCGATCCCCAGTACGTCCCTCAGTTGACAGCATTGGCGCAGAAAGCCAAGACCGTCAACGGCTACGTAATTCAGGTGAAAGGCTACGCCTCGGCCTCTGGCAGCTCTGCGCTAAACCAGAAGCTCAGCGAAGATCGGGCCGGCAATGTCACGAACATCTTGCTACAGGACGGTCATATTCCTCTGACCAACATGCTCGCCCCAGGCGCAATGGGCGAGACTCGCCAAGTAGAGAAGGACAAAACCGCAGATAATGAAGCAGCAAACCGCCGCGTCGTAGTTCGGATACTTCAGAACAAGGGAATAGCGGGAATAATGTAGAAACGTCGCGCCATTGTCGCGCTTGTCGTGCTACTTTGAGCGAGTTCGTCCGCGGAGACTGGGCGGAGTGTCCCTAAGTCGGTCGGGGAAAACTGTTGAAACTTCTCATTAGCAATCATTGACAGCAATTATTGACCAGCGGTCAAACGTGTGCACGCCTGGTTACAGCCAGCTTGAAGAAGTTTGGACCTATACTTGGTTGGGAGTCCGGCTGGCGCAACGTTGCAGCGGAAAATATCTATCGCTTTTGGTGCCAGCGTGGTCGCGCTCGTTGTGCTTACGGCGACGTGGTTTACGCCCAACTATTTTCGCGTTCAATACTACAACGCCTCTATTGAGGGACCGTCGCCCCAGACCTCGCCGTACTGGACGATAATCCGCGCTCAAGACATTCTGCATTGGCCGATCGTATTCGCCACATTGTGCGTCGCGGCGCTGTTGTCAGTCATCGTTGCTCACTACACCAGACAAGTGATTTACGACCCGTAGGGCGGACAACGCATTGCCGCAATGCTCTAGTGCATTGGCGCGAATTGTTTGGTCCGGACACGTCACCCTTCTTTTTCCCGAGCCCCCGTAACCCTGAAGTCCATTTTGTAGACTACAAGACTGCCTGGCGGACAGCCGCTAAAAAAGCTGGGCTGGCGGATCGGCGCATCTATGATCTCAGGGCAACGTTTGGGAGCCGCGCAAATATGTGCCACGCAACTGGGTTGACAGTTGCCCTCTGCTTGGCCATGCGAGTACTCAAATACTGCCTACGTATGTGCGCCCTCTCGGCGAGAACACCAGAGCATTGATCGAGGCCATGAACGCGGCCCGCGAGAAACAGCAGATGGCCCCCCCCGCTCTATCAATTGAGCATTGGCTTCGCTTTACTCGCCTTCAATAGTGGCAAAAATCAGCTTGTGGAGCGATGAATGGATGATCATTCGCGGGAATTTTTATCACGTTTTTATCACAGCAACCCGATTTTCACGCCCGCTTCTCACTCTGAGACACCACCAAGAGAACGGCAAATTATTCAAAACAACTGGCGGAAGCGTGTGTGAGTCGAACACACCGGCGACATCGTGGATGCCGCCCGCCGGTTTTGAAGACCGGGACGATCACCGGACCGCATGCGCTTCCGTGGCTTAACGAAAGGTCTTGCGCACGAAGGTTTTGCAACAACCCGCTCCCTACACGCGCAATCGTCGAGAAAGTTCGTTTGGAAGCTAACACGAACTACTTGGGCTGCGCCACCACTCGCAGGTAGGGCTTTAGAGTCTTCCAGCCGGCGGGATATTTTTGCTTGGCCTGGTCTTCCGAAACGGAGGTGGGGATGATCACGTCCTCGCCAGGCTTCCAGTTCACTGGCGTGGCGACGTTGTGTTTGGCGTTCAGTTGGATGGAATCGAGCGCTCGCAACACCTCGTCGAAGTTGCGTCCGCTGCTCATGGGGTAGATCAGCATCAGCTTGATTTTTTTGTCGGGTCCAATCAGGAAAACGGTGCGCACGGTAGCGTTGTCGCCGGCGGTGCGGCCTTCGCTCGTGTGGCCGGACTCGGCGGGAAGCATGTCATAGAGCTTCGCGATTTTGAGCTCGGGATCTCCGATCATGGGATACGTAACTTTGTGGCCCTGGGTTTCTTCGATGTCGGCGGCCCACTTGCCATGACTGGTGACGGGATCGACGCTCAGTCCGATGATCTTGGTGTTGCGTTTGGCAAACTCCGGTTGCAGGCCAGCCATGTATCCCAGTTCGGTGGTGCATACGGGAGTGAAATCTTTGGGGTGCGAAAACAGGATCGCCCAGCCGTCGCCGATCCACTCGTGAAAGCTGATCGGGCCTTGCGTGGTCTCGGCGGTGAAATCAGGAGCTTCGGAGTTGATGCGTAAAGACATGTCGGTCCTCGAATGGTTTGTGAATGGATGAAAGCCTAGCTTGTTTTAAACCCTATAATTTTAGTAGGGAATAGAATATCGAGCGGCGAGCCGCTGGTCAAGCGCGAGCCGCGGGTACTTGCGTTCCCAAAGATGATATCGCATGGAGCAATGGGTCTGCCCTGGGCTGAAGTTTCTTGTGTCGGAAAAATTTCAATCGGGCGAATCTTACGTTGGAATCAGGTCCTCTAATGGGTCGTATGACCGCTTCAATTCGGAAATTTCTCATGGCACAGGTCGATGTCTTCACCGACCTCGCTCTGACGGGTAATTCACTGGCAGTTTTCCTCGACGGCCGCGGCCTTAGCACGGAGCAGATGCAGGCCCTGGCTCGCGAAATGAATCTTTCGGAAACTACTTTTATTCTTCCGGGAGACGGCGCTACGGAGAAAGCTCGGGGAGTACGCGTGCGAATTTTCACGGTGCACGAGGAGTTGCCTTTTGCTGGACATCCGACGCTGGGCACCGCATTCGTTCTGCGGGGCGTAAGCGGCGCATCAGAAGTTCGGCTTGATCTGAATGTTGGCACCGTGCCTGTGCGCTTCACTGAACATCCGTCAGGGCCGGTCTTCGGAGAAATGACGCAGAAAAATCCTGAGTTTGGTGTGATTCACGACGTGGCCGCAGTTGCTCGCCTTACAGGCCTCAGCCCGTCTGACTTTGATAGTTCGGCACCCATACAAACGGTTTCCACCGGTGTTCCTTTTACTATCGCCCCGCTGCGATCACTGGAGACTTTGCAGAACCTTCGCCTGGATGTCGACGGCTCCGTCAATTACCTCGCGAACTCTGGCGGGAAGTTTTTTTATTTCGTTTGCCGCGAAACCGTGGATCCGAAAGCCGGGCTGCACGCGCGCATGATTTTCTACAACGGCGACGATCCGGCAACGGGTTCGGCCGCGGGATGCTGCGCCGCTTGGATGGTTATGCACGGAATTGCCGCCAGCGATGAGCAGGTATTAATCGAGCAGGGACTGGAAATGCACCGTCCGAGTCGCATTTTTGTGCGCGCCACGAAGCAGGATGGTCGCCACGATAACCATGTTGTCAATGTGCGCGTCGGTGGAAATTGTGTGGAAGTGCTCCACGGCGAAGTGACGCTCGCGATCTAGCAGTGTGAAACCCCTCTCCAGTCGCGGCTTCCGGCGCGATGGCACGACTTTGCCTCGCACCAGTGTGCCATTGGCTAGCCCGCTACTTTACTGCGACTCCAATTGTGTTTAGCATTCATCTCGCTCTCACACAAAAAATAAGGACGAGATTACAAAGTTCTTGCGCACGACAGTCTCCCGGTCAGATCAATGAAGCCCAAAAAGACAATTCTCTGTGTAGACGATAACGAACAGGCGCTTTCGATTCGTAAAGTCCTGCTGGAAACCCGCGGCTACCGCGTGATCGCGTGCAAAGACGGCGAAGTTGCGCTGGAGGCTTTTCGCCGCGGCGGGATCGATCTGGTGCTCACCGACCTGCTCATGCCGGGTGTGGATGGTTCGCGGCTAATCGAAGAAGTCAAACGCCTTTCCCCGCAGACGCCAACCGTGCTTATTTCCGGCCGCACGAAAATTTACGAGCGCGAAACGCTCGCGGATGTTTTTCTGCCCAAGGGATTGTACGAGCCGGCGGAACTACTGGAACGGATTCGGCAGCTTCTGATCCGCAAGCGTGGCCCTAAGCGGCAGGTTGAAACACGCGCGCCTGCGGCAAAGGCTGCGCATGCCGGAGTGTCGCATGTAAACGTCGCATGAGCGGCGCGCAGCATGAGGCAGTGGCGCGTCGTCTCCTGCCTCAATCATCCTTCCCTCTGTGATATCGTTTTCAATGGATGGCGGTTTTCATTGAAGCGAAAGAACTGCGCAAAACCTACCGAGTGGGCAAGGTTGATGTGCCTGCTTTGCGCGGTGTGTCTTTCATTGTGCAAAAAGGCGAGTTCGTCACGGTGGTCGGCCCTTCAGGAAGCGGCAAGTCGACGCTTTTCTATTTGCTCGGTGGGCTGACGCATGCGGACTCGGGAAGCGTCACCATCGATGGCGTAGATTTCGCATCGCTATCCGACGGTGAGCGCACGCGACTTCGCAAAAGTAAGATCGGATTCGTCTTCCAGAAATTTAATCTTTTGCCAACGCTCAGCGCGCGTTCGAATATAGAGATCGCTGTCGACATTGCTGATAAGGGCAAACCCGATGTGGCGTTTTTGAAAAAGATTACCGAGATGCTCGGCATTGCTGGCCGTCTTGATCATCGACCCAACGAGCTTTCCGGCGGCGAACAGCAACGAGTCGCGCTGGCTCGCGCCCTCATCAACCAACCCGCCATTGTGCTGGCCGACGAACCGACGGGAAATTTGGATTCGAAAAGCTCGAGCATTGTTCTTAACATGCTGCGCCAATCAAATAAGGATTTGGGGCAGACTGTGCTCATGATCACGCACAACCCCGAGGCGGCCGAGTACGGCGATCGCATCGTGCACATGCGCGATGGACAGATTGTTGGGCCAGAAGATGATCCGCAGTGGTCGCCCCATCATGCGGCCGAAGATTTACGGTCGAATAGCATATAGATTATCCGGCATTTTCGAATGGCACATCGCGACGAATTCACAAAACCGATTCTTGAGGGCAAGGGAGCGACGGACTACGAGCGCTACTTGCGCACGGACGAATTGCTTGCCTTGCAAAAGCCCACGGAAGAGTTATTGCACAAAGACGAGATGACCTTCCTCGTCGTGCACCAGAGCTCTGAATTGCTGATGAAGGGAGCGGAGTTTGAACTCGGCCGTGCAGTCGAGGCACTGGAACGAGCGGATTATGGCAATGCCACACGCCTCATCCGACGCGCCATCTCACTGCTCGAACCGCCGATTGGCTTGCTGCATATTCTGGAGACGATCACTCCTTACGACTATCACCTGATTCGTGCTGGGCTTGGGCACGGCAGCGGTCTTGACTCTCCTGGATTTCTGTCGCTGTTGCACATGGGGCCGCGCCTGGGCAAAGCTTTTTATGACCAACTCGAGAGTGCTGGATTGACCGCGGGGGAACTCTACCGGCGTCACGAAGAATTTTTTAGCCTGCACGATGTTGCCGAGCGCCTGCTCGACTTTGACGAGTGTATGCAACTATTCCGCTTCCATCATCTAAAGCTCGCCGAACGTATCATTGGAGGACGAGTGGTTGGCACCATGGGAACGCCTGTAGAGGTCTTGCAACAGCGCATGGAGAGCTGGCTCTATAAGGATCTCTGGGACGTGCGCAACCAGATCACCGCCGCTATCGGGCAGACGCCAGTGGCGAAGCAGTACTAAAGATAAGTCGGTCTGGATTTCCGAGCGCCAGCGGAAACGCCTGGCGCCCAGGTCCTTTGCTGGCAATTAGTGTTTGCCAACCACATGCCCGTGCTCATCCCGCATTTCGTTGCCATGGAAGTGCCCATGGTCGATGGGATGCTCCGCCCTCTCGCCACGGTTTGGGTATGAGCCGTGATAGCCGTGGTCGGGATGGAAATGGTTATCCACGTAGCCGTGGAAATGGGCTGGACCATGGAACCACGGCCCCACGCCAATGAACACGCCATTTGCGAACCATTCCGGGCCATAGTATCCGTATGGTGCGCAGTTGTACGGCGCCACATCATAGTAGCCATATGGACAAACCGGCGCCGGACCAACTTCGACAGCCACCTGAGCATGCATCGCAGGAGCAGCGAGCATGAAGCAGAGTCCGGTAACAACAACTAACGCAAGAAACTTAAATATGTTCATTCGATTTTTTCCTCTCAATTGGTCGGACCAGTCGTCTCTATCCGACGTTATTTTCAGAGCAACACAAAAAGCCAGTTGCGGGCAGAGAAATTCGATTCCACTTTCCTGCAAAGGGTTGGCCCTGAAAAATAGAGCGCGTGCGACGCTGCGGGTCCCCGCAGGAGAGGTTACTGGGTTTGCCAGTCGAGCGCGTAGATTTCCTGAGTACCGATGTCGCGAAGCAGGAGGGGGGAATCGTCGGGAGCCAAACCGAGCCAGACAGTCCAGAAGCCTGCTTGCCGGAAGTTTTTCAGGTCGGCCACCCGTTCGATCTTGCGGTCGCGAATGCGTACTCGCATCACCGACGGCTGGTTCTCCTCGTGCAAGAAATAGACATAGTCGCTGTTTTTCGACCAGTTGGGAAAACCGCAGGTTATTTTCGCGATCTCAGACCACTTTTGGGTGGCAAAGTCGAAAAGCATAAAGCTGCGGGAGGCGAAAGGCATGGCGACGAGATACCGTCCATCGGGAGACCAGCGGCTCGAATAAAGGCCCTTTGAGCCAGGCACCGTCGAAATTTGATTAGTCATGAGATCGAGGATCCGGATGGTCGTGTTGTGATCGGCCGGAGGTCCGCCGAAAGCAATTTTTGTCCCGTCAGGCGACCAAGTGGGATCGGATTGTTCCTGGGGGTCTTCAGGCATAATTTTGCGCGGAGTTCCGCCATTGGCGGGGACAGTGTACAACTTCGACTTTTGGCCGGGCAAAAAACCATAGAAAACGAGCTGCTGGCCATCGGGTGACCAGCTCGGGAGCACGGCGGCGAGCGGCGGGTTGGTGAGTTGAATTCGCTGGCTGCCGTCCGCTTTGCTTTTCCAGAGCGTGCCCTCGGGGTAGCTGGAATAGGCCACCCATTGTCCATCCTTAGAGAAGCTGACGCTGTCCGCCGAAATTCCGGAGAGAAATGGAGCGAACCCTGCGGACTTTGCGTCGTAGCGAGCCAGTTCCCCGCGCGCCAATGTACCCACCACGAACAGCTTCTTGCCATCCTTGCTGGGTACAGGCCAGGAGAAGGTCATCGGCCCTGAGGTCAACTGGACGGGTTGGCTGCTGGCTTTTCCGAACAGATTCGCCTTTTCTGCCAGCTCCCAGATGTTGCCTTGTGACTGGAAAACAAAATATTTTCCGTCTGGAGTCCATCGGCCGCAACACTCGTTGGGAGTAGTGTTCCAGGCGGGGAGCAGAGGATGAGCGCCTGTCCCATTCGCCGAAACTTGCCAAAGCGAGCCTGCACTAGCGTAAAAACCCCCGACTCTGAATCGAATCACGGTACCGTCGAGCGACCAAGCCGGTTCGATCGCTACATCGGGGGCCGAGAAGAGTTTGTGGGGTTCAGAGCCGTCGCTGTTTGCCAGGAACAAATCGGGACCGTCGGCATAAACAATCCTTTGGCCATCAGGAGACCAGGCGGCGGCCTGACCATCTGCGTCTCCTAGTTTGCGAGGTGACCCGCCGAGCACAGGGACTGTCCAAAGCGATCCATGGCTCGCTGTCTGGCCCACCTCGTCGGCCACAAGCAAGGTTCCCCCATCGGGGGAAACCGCAAGCAAAAACATGGTCGGAGCAGGAACTGCGACGCGCGCCGCCTCTCCACCGGAGATGGAAAGCTGTGCTATGAGCGGGCCGGCTGAAGTGTACCCGCCAAAGTAGAGCCGCACCCCGTCCGTCCCGACCAGATACTTTGGATTGCCGTCGTGAGTGATCGGGACGTAGCCGGATACTTTGGGCGAGGGGAGGGGGCGTGATTGAAGATAGATGAGCGTGGCAAAGACGAGAAGAGCCAGGACGCCGCAAGCGGCGGCCCAAGTCTTCCATCCGAGGCGACTGGGTTTGGCAACGCCCGCTGCACTGGAGAGACCGCTGGTCCCTGCCACGGCTGAAAATTCGGCGGGCGTCGCAACTGCAGATCCGGATATTGTGGCGGCGGACCGTCCCGAGTCCGTATCCCGCTTCAGTCGCTGCAGGTCGGCTCGCACCTCCGCCGCACTCTGATAGCGCAGGTTGCGGTCTTTCTCCAAAGCCTTGTTGATGATGCGTTCCAGTTCGCCGGGCACGGCGGGATTCAGCCGCACGGCGGAAACTGGCGCAGCGTCCAGGATGGCCTTGAAGATCTCCGCGGAACTATCGGCACGGAACGGGAGCGTGCCTGTCGCCATCTCGTAGAGCACAGCGCCAAACGAGAACAAATCGCTGCGGGCGTCCAGTTCTTTGCCTCGAGCCTGCTCCGGTGACATGTAGGCGATGGTGCCGAGCGTTGAGCCGGGACTGGTCAGATGCGGTTCATCGATGGCGGCCGTCATGGTGTTAGCCGATGGATCCTGGCTGGAATATCGAGCGGGTGCGACCTTGGCCAGCCCGAAATCCAGCACCTTGGCATGCCCACGTTTGGTGACAAAGATGTTGGCAGGCTTGATGTCACGGTGGACGATACCCTGGGAATGCGCGGCGTCCAATCCGTCGGCAACCTCGGTCGCAAGCGAGAGCAGAGTTTCGTTATCTAACGGCCTTCCTGCGATGAGATGCTTCAGCGTTAGGCCATCAAGAAACTCCATGGCAATGAAAGACTGCTCGCCGTGTTTGCCGATTTCGTAGATGGTGCAGATGTTGGGATGATTCAGAGCGGACGCGGCGCGCGCCTCCCGGCGAAAGCGTTCCAGTGCTTGCGGGTCTCGCGACAGTTCGTCGGGCAGGAATTTGAGGGCGACGAAGCGGCCAAGTTCGGTGTCCTCAGCTTTATAGACCACACCCATGCCGCCGCCACCGAGCTTTTCGACGATGCGGTAGTGCGAGATGGTCTGGTCGATCACTAAGAGATGCTCAGCATTCCGGTCGCCTCATCTTACGGACGAGCCAGCGGCCAGTCAACGAATTCAGCGCTGACGCGGTTGTTTTGATCCCAGAACACTCGGTTTTACCCGCCCCGCGCGACACGTTTGCTGCGCTGGGACGGAGTCGTTTATACTTGTAAGGTCGAGCGGGAGTAACTCAGTGGTAGAGTGCGACCTTGCCAAGGTCGAAGTCGCGGGTTCAAATCCCGTCTCCCGCTCCAGTTCTTGAAGCCCTGCCCTGGCGAGGGCTTTTCGTTTTAGCGAAATAGCTTAGCGTGTCGTTTAGTCCGCGATATGGCGCGGTAGCCAAGTGGTAAGGCCGAGGTCTGCAAAACCTCTATCGTGAGTTCGATTCTCACCCGCGCCTCCAACCTTTTTTACAAATTCATCCTAAACAACTCTGAGGGCCTTCCTCGCGTCGCGGCCCGAAACCTAGGCGAGTCCGATCCCCCTTAGACTTCGGCAACATACTCGGATTGGAGTTGCTGAAATTGATCGCCATCGAGGCGGCGAGTACAATTTTGAATCAAAGAGTTTTCTCTAAAGACATTTCGTTACGCACTCTCAAATGCCGTCCAGTTAACCAATGTGGAGGCACGACGATGCCTGACAAAATTAGCCGCAAGATGATTGCTGCCGGCTACGCCGCGGTTATAGCCCTTCTTTGCGCCACTCCGCTTCTAAGTCAACAGGCATCTGCGCCACCCCCCTCTCTCGCAGCCATTGAATTTCCTGCGCTCATGCGGCAAAACCTTGTCGCCGGCAAAACGCCCGTTGGAACGCAGATCGAGGCTAGGCTGGCGATCGCCACCCTGGAGAACGGTACTGTGATCCCCAAGGATGCGGTTTTGTCTGGAGAAGTTATCGAGTCAGTTGCAAAGTCTGGGAGCACCCCCGCCCGCCTCGCCGTCCGCATGGATTCTGCGCAATGGAAAACCGGTGCAGTTCCCATCAAGGTTTACCTGACCGCATGGTATTATCCGGCTCCGACGATGTCGCCTCAGAACCTTGCCTACGGGCCGACCGATGCGGAACATACGCCAAGAAAGTGGAACGGGGAAGGCCCTTATTATGATCCGAACTCGCCGGCTTACCAGCCATTACCCGGCAGCGATCCGAACAAGAACCCGAAAGTGCCGAGTAGTTCAGACCATCGCATCTTGATGAAGAATGTTGAGTCCCTGCGTTCGAGAGACGGCGGCGTTGTTCTCACCTCCACGCATTCCAACCTTAAGATTGATAAGTCAACTACTTACGTCTTTGCTGGAAGCGACCTGTCGCCAGCGAATTAGCTCGACCGTGAATCCCATATTCGACGCAAATGTACACAACGGTACATTTGAAATGTTACCGAGGGCATATCGCGAGGCGTAAACCGCTGCTCCGTCCGCGAACCACCCCTAAAAAGCGGCTATAGTTGGCATTTGTAATCGTTCGCGTGCGTGATAATATACCTTCGCGTTAACGTACACGAAATTTACCGCCGCGTCGCGGTTTTATGCCTCGTCGGCAAGCGGACAGGAAATGTACTTTCTCGGAATCGATGTCGGTACTGGAGGCACGCGGGCTCTAATCATCGATGTCGGCGGACAGGTTGTGGCGTCGGCCACCGAAGACCATAAAGCCTTTGCATCACCACAGATTGGCTGGGCAGAGCAGGATCCTGGCGATTGGTGGCGCGCCTGCGGCCTCGCGGTCAGAAAAGCCCTGGCCCTGGGCCGACTACACGACCATCAGATCGCCTGTGTCGGCCTCTCTGGACAAATGCACGGCGCAGTTCTGCTCGACCAGCATGAGCGTGTCGTACGCCCCGCACTCATCTGGTGCGATGTCAGGACCGAGAAGCAGGCCCGCGATTTGACCAAGCAAGTGGGTACCGGCCGTTTAATTCAACTGACGTGCAATCCAGCCCTCGCCAATTTCACTCTCACAAAATGCATTTGGGTCCGGGAAAACGAACCGGAGAACTGGCGGAAGGTCCGCTCGTTGATGCTGCCGAAGGATTACGTTCGATTGCAGCTGACGGGGGATCGCGCAACCGATATGGCTGATGCCTCCGGCACTCTGCTCCTCGACGTCGCCCACCGCCGATGGTCCAAAGAGATTCTAGAGCTGGTTCGAATTGACGAATCGCTCTTGCCCTCCTTATATGAATCACCAGAAATCTGTGGCCAAGTTTCCCCGGCCGGCGCGGCCGCTACGGGTTTACGAGCCGGAACTCCGGTAGTCGCAGGCGCGGGAGATCAGGCCGCTGGCGCCATTGGTATAGGCGTCGTCTCGCCGGGGGCGGTCAGCGCGACCATTGGAACTTCGGGCGTACTTCTTGCCGCAACAGATGCTCCAGCGCTCGATCCGAAAGGCCGGCTGCACACATTTTGCCATGCCCTTCCCGGACGCTGGATCGTCATGGGCGTCACCCAGGCCGCAGGGTTGTCTCTTCGCTGGTTCCGCGATCAGTTTGGGAACGGAGGCAACGGTCACATTCAATCTTATGAGGAGCTCACGGCCGAGGCGGCCAACGCTCCCCCCGGATGCCGTGGTCTGCTCTGGGCTCCTTACCTGATGGGCGAACGCACTCCGCACCTCGATCCCGCGGCGCGCGCAATACTCGTTGGCCTCACGGCGTCGCACACGCGGGCTCATGTCATTCGCGCAATTCTCGAAGGGGTCGCTTTCAGCTTGCGCGACACGCTCACCATTTTTCAGGAGATCGCAGTCCCCGTAGAAGCGATTCGCCTCGGCGGAGGTGGCGCCCGGTCAGCGCTCTGGCGGCAGATCCAGGCCGAAGTGTATGGCCACGCAGTCGAAACGGTGGAAGCCGAAGAAGGGGCGGCTTATGGTGCAGCGATCCTGGCTGGAGTTGGCGCGAAGGCTTGGCCATCGGTGGACGCCGCCTGCGCCGCCGTCGTACGCGTCACTGGAAATACGCGTGCAAATCCCGAGAACTCGCTGGTTATGGAAAAAGCATATGCGGAGTATCGCCGGATCTATCCCGCAATGAAGTCGATCCTGACGAATTGATATCCGACTGCAAGTTCTCGCGCCGCGCCGTGTGCTTGCTTACACCATGCTTAGTCGGACACTGACTTATCGCAATGATTCATTGCACGGGTGGAGACCTAATTTATGACAACTACGAACGACTACCAGCCACGCCCCGAACATAAGTTCTCGTTCGGGCTCTGGACCGTCGGCAATCTGGGACGCGACGCGTTTGGCGATGCGGTGCGGCCCCGAATCTCGCCTGCCGAAATTGTCTCCATGCTGGCCGAGGTTGGCGCGTGGGGAGTCAATTTGCACGACAACGATCTGGTGCCTATCGACGCCACCAGCGCGGAGCGCGATTGTCTCGTCCGCTCCTTTAAGAAATGCTGCGACGCCAATGGCATCGTCGTTCCCATGGCAACCGTGTCGCTGTTCTTCCACCCAATATTCCGTGACGGCGCCTTCACTGCCAACGATGCCGAAGTCCGCGCCTATGCCTTGCAAAAAACCATGCGCGCAATGGACATCGGTGCCGAGCTTGGCGCCAGGATTTTTGTTTTGTGGGGGGGCCGGGAGGGAATTGAAACCGACGCTTGTCGCCGCGCGGATGAGGCGATCAAGCGTTTGCGCGAAGCCATCAACTACCTCTGCGAATACAATCTCGAACGCGGCTATGGAATGAAGTTTGCTTTGGAAGCCAAGCCCAATGAACCACGGGCCGATATCTACATGGCAACCACTGGGCAGTATCTCGGCTTTATCCCTACCCTGGATCACCCTGAAATGGTCGGCGTGAACCCCGAGGTCGCCCACGAACAGATGGCCGGACTCAACTTTATGCATGCTGTGGCCCAAGCATGGGAAGCAGGCAAGTTATTTCATATCGATCTCAACGATCAAATGCCCGGGCGCTTTGACCAGGATCTTCGCTTCGGCTCGTCCAATCTTAAGTCCGCGTTTTGGTTGGTGAAATTTCTTGAGGACGTCGGCTATGAAGGGCCGCGTCACTTCGATGCCCACGCTTACCGGACCGAGGATTATGAAGGAGTGAAAGACTTCGCTCGTGGCTGCATGCGAACTTATTTGATACTTAGAGAGAAGGCCAAGCGTTGGGGCAGCGATCGAGAAATACAGTCGATCCTTAGTGAGATTTCAAGCAATGGAAATGGGACGGCCCACATGAATCGTTACTCGAAAGCGAGCATGTCGCAATTGCTAAGTCGCGTTTTTGACAAAAATGAAATTTTGAAAAAGCGCTTGCCCTACGAGCGTCTCGATCAACTGACGGTCGACATGCTCTTGGGTGTCAGATAGTTCACTAAAGCGGCGAAAATGTAGGCCGCGCTATTTTAGATTGACGGATTCTCTTAACGGCAGACTCTGAGATGACCGGCCGGCCACGAAAGTATGGACTCCTGCGCAAAACTGCGGCTCCTACTGTGGCAATGGCGGGGGCTCAGCTGACATTTTTGACGCCAGCGGCTCATCTGTCTTCTCGTGGAGTTCGCGGACTTTGGCGAACTCCATCCGCGACTCTTCCGCCTTTCCCATTGCCTGATACGCACGCCCCAGCCGGTAATGCGCATCCGGCTGTGCAGCATCCAGTTCCACGGCGCGCTGAAGTGCAGCAACTGCTTCCGGATACTGCTTTTTCTCCGCAAGTACGGCGCCCAAATCAAGATAAGCGATGCGTAAGTCGTGATCCATCGCCGCAGCTTTTCGAAGCAACTCCATCGCCGCATCCGGATCGTTTCTCTTCATCGCGATATCGCCTGAGTAGGCCAACGCTTGAGCATGGTTGGGGTCAATCGCCAACTCGCTCTCAAACTCACGTTTAGCCTCGTCGTATTGGTGTGATTTCCAGAACAAATAACCCAGGCCAAAATGTACATTCGGTTCTCGCGGAGAAACTTTTACGGCCGCCTGAAATTCGGCGATCGCCTCCGGAGTCCTTCCCAATCCGTCCAGCGCTTCGCCACTCAGAATGTGCGCCGCGGCAGATTCTGGATTCAGCTGCAAAATCTGATGGAACTGTTCCAAAGCGCAGTCATATTTTTTAGCCCGGAGACAGCTCTGGGCCAGGACTCTGCGCAATTCAACGTTGGCAGGATCGGATTTCGCCGCGAGATCAAGATATGGAACGGCTTGTCTGAAACGCTTCGCCCCGTAATAGCAAAGGCCCAGTAGAGTGGACGCTTGTTGGTTGTGGGGGTCGCCAGCCAAAGCAGCCTGGAGGGCAGCGACCGCTGTATCGAAGCGGCCCTGCTTGAACTCAGCCAAACCTAGATTCAGCTGCACTCCCGGTAGCTTCGCATTCAATGCAAGCGCTTTTTTGTAAGCCGATGCTGCTTCGTCGTATTTATGTTCCTGCGAGAGGATCACGCCCAGACTGGCAAGTGCGCCGGCATCTTTTGGATCTTTTCGGATCACCGCTCGCCAAACATCGGCAGCCTCGGCCAGTTTTCCCTGTTGTTCGAGGGCAAGAGCATCCGACGGCTTGGACATCTGTCCAACAGCAGAAGTCGACAGCAACAGAGCGAATATCGACCCGAGCAGGAGATTCCATCGCCTCATGTGCGAAAAGCAGAGCGCAAGAATTTGCCCATACTGAAACCCACAATAATGCCCGCGCCCACCGAGGTGAACGCGGGCAAGTTGTCACGCGTCTAGAAAATCAGCTTAGCGCCAAATTGGAACTCTCTCGGGTCATAAGCCAACGTGACTTGGCCAAACCTGGAATCAGTTGTACCCGTGTCGATACCATTGCCGTTGGAGCCGTTTTGATCACCTCGGAATTGTGTGTGGTTCCAGGTATTAAACGACTCCGCGCGGAATTCCAAGTGAAACCGCTCGGTAAAGGCGAAGGTCTTGAAGAGCGACAGGTTCCAGTTGTCACGGCCAGGACCACGGATCGCGTTGTGTCCGAGATCTCCCCACGTGCCGGGCAGCGGAGCCGCAAAGACGGAGGGGTCGAACCATTCCGTAACTTTGTGAGGGGTTACGATCGGCCCAGTGACATCGGGCCGGTTACTCGCTTGCTGAACGATGCTACCAGCGCTCGTGCCACCCAAGACAAGGTTGATGGGCGCTCCACTTTGCATGTTTACGATCCCCGACAGTTGCCATCCGCCAACCGTTGACTTCAACAGATGGTTGGAGGTGTTGTTGAAAATGGGCAAGTTGTACACAAAGTTGATAAACGCCACGTTGGTGCGATCGAAAATCGATGGCCCGTAGTCGTAACGCCATCCTACATAAGGATTCGAAACGTTCTCCAGATCGGCTCCGCTTCCCGTCGCCGTGGTGGGGTCGAGGGCCTTCGAATACGTATACCCAAACTCAAGTGTGAGATCCTTCCTTATGTTCGCACGCAGGTCAGTTTGAAGTGAGTTGTAGCTCGCGCTGGCCTCATCCACCGCCATCCGAATACTCCGGTAACCGATGTAAGGGACGTCCGCGTTGTAAGCATTGCCAGCGTTATTGCTGGTCACCAGTCCCGGCAGGGCGCTGAAAGAGGGCAGGTTGAGTTGACGATAGTCGTTCAAATGCCGGCTCTGGTTGCCCACATAAGCTATCGAGAGCACGGATCTGGGCCCCAGCGCCTGTTGCACTCCAAAACTGTATTGATAGGTTGTCGGCAACTTGTAGTTATCCTTGTCCATGCCGGTAAGATCGACGACCGGAATCGACACGGGGCTGTTCGTCAGAACGCCAGTCTGCGGATTTCCCAGAATAACGTTGCTTAGGCCGGCCGTCGCGTTAAAAGGGGAGTTTGCGCCGGCGTTATACATATCGTTGCCCTGTATGCGCGAGTAGTTGATGCCAAATCCGCCGCGGATTACTGTCTTGCCGAGGCCCTGCGGATCAAAGGCAAAGCCGATACGTGGAGCAAAAGCCGCCCAATGGTTGTCTACCACGTCCCGCGGAACTCCATTCTTGCCCGGAATACCAATGCCGTTCAGATAGAGGGGAGTATTCGCAAGGATCGGATTGGGACTCGTACCTAAGCCCGGAGCGGTGGAAAGAATGGACGAGTTACCGGGGGCAAGAACTTGCGCTGCGGTAACCGTAGTAAACAAGCCCTTATAGAAGTTGCTTAGGCGATAGTTGGCTTCGTAAGTATGGGGTACGCCGTCCCATCGCAATCCCAAATTCAGCGTAAGCCGCTTGCTCGCCCGCCAGTTGTCTTGTATGTATGCCGCCCAGGAAACGTTGTTATATTGACCGCTGTCATGCACTGCGTCTTCGCTGTAGCCTCCAGCGTAGCCCAGCAGGAAGTCAGAGAATCCGTTGCCCGTGTAAGCGGCGGCGCTGAAATCGTAACTGCCCTGCGGAACTGTAAATATCGACTGCGCTTTCCTCCACAGGGCCCAGCTCCCGCCCATCTTAATCTGGTGCGGTCCCTTCATCCACGAAACATCGTCCCTCAGTTGATATCCGTTGGCCACGTTTGACCAAGGGGTCCAGTTCGAGGTGTACTGCCCGCCCGCTCCCGGAGCGTTGCCCAGATTGATGCCTGGAATGCTGCCGGCGGGTCCTGAGAATATTCTGTTCGGATTGAAGCCGGATGGCAGCGCGACCACGCCAGTCGGAGTGATATTGATGCGATTACCGTTGTAATTGAAAGCGGCTTCGTTGAGCAACGCCGGACTAATCACGTAAGTCGTGTGCACCACCGCGCTGTACGAGGGGTTGCCCATCGTATCGCCAACCTGCGGCGAGGTATCTCCGCTCCATTGCGTGGTGAGGAACCCAACCGTTGCCTGCTCCGCCACGAAATGTCCGAAGACCGAAAACTTGCTGTTAAACGCATGGTCGATGCGCACAATTTCTTCACGCACGTTGGTCGGTGATTTGGCTCCGCCCTGAAACACACCCGTGTTAGCGGTCGCCGGAAATATGCCAGCGTTCAGAAGCGTGGTCGCGTTTGCAGTGATCAATGCAGGATTGATGACGTTCTGGATGCCATTGAACACGAAGGGAACCTGTAAGGCCGGATCAGGAACATTCGCGGTGCAGCCACTCATGGCCTGCCCGGCATTAGTGAAATTGGCTTGCTGGGTCGCGGACAGTTGACAAGATGCCGGAGCATGCAGCGTCGCGAGAGTTTCCGGCGTGTCTAGTTGGGTGAAATCTCCGCCATAGCTCGACGTGGCCGGAAAATTCTGGTTGATCGAACCGCCCGTGATCAGGCTGCGCCATTCCATGTTGTAGAAGAAAAATGTTGGATGGCTCTTCCACAGGGGGACTTGTCCACCCGCATTAAACCCGTAAGTATTGAAGCGCAACTCGGTAACCGGCTGCGGAGCGGGATTGAAATACCCCCTGGCGTCGAGCGCGTCATTGCGGATAAACTCCCAGGCCGATGCGTGGAACTGCTGTGTTCCAGACTTAAAAACCTGTGTGATTACTCCCCCCGCAGTCAGCCCATACTCGGCGCTGTAGTTCGAGGTCAAGGTTCGGAACTCGGCGATAGCGTCGAGCGAGGGTAGAATGTCATAACCGCCGCCGCCGCGGTCATTGTCTTCCCCGCCGTCGACCATATAAAGGTTATTGATCGGCCGGCTTCCATTGATGCTGACGTTCTGGTCGCCGGTGATCGAGGTTGGAGCAATAAAGTCCCCTTGGATATTGGCGACGCCCGGCGTGAGGTTGACTAATGTATAGATACTCCGGCCGTTGGTAGCGAGCTGCGTTAACTGGTTGCCGGTAATAACAGAGCTCACTTCGCCGGTGTCGGTTTGCACCGCTACGGCGCTGGCTTCAACCGTGACGCTCTCCTGCGCCGCTCCAACCTTGAGAGAAAAATCGATACGGGCGCGGTCGTCAACCGCCAAAACTATGCCGTTCTTCTCCTCCACGCCGAATCCCGCAGCCTTGGCGGAAATGTTGTAGTGCCCGATCTTTAGACTGGGAATCACATACTGGCCGGTATCGGTAGTGACGCCGGTGCGAGTGATACCGGTCTCAACGTTGGTCGCTGTGATCGCCACGTTGGGGAGGGCCGCTCCGCTGGAATCGGTAACGGTCCCGACAATGGTTGCATCCTGGCCAAACGTGAAGAGCGCGGACGCCAGTAAGAACAAAGAGAGAGCAGTGAAAGTGCGCGCTCGGCGTTGTACTGGGGCCATAGCAATCGCAAGAACCTTGGACAACATCATGGTTGTAGCTCCTCTGACCGTGTTCGGGAACTCGAATCTTCAGCCGCTACGTTAACGTTACCGTTAAGTGGGCAAGGGAACATATAGTCCCCCCTAATTCGTTTTGTCAAGCAAAATTTGAATTCCCCCCACCAAATCCTTGAATAACGAGACGGCATCTGGCAGTTACAAGAATCCATATCCCGCGTGTGGCCGCAAGAACGAAGAATTCTCATCCTCCTCGTCTGCTCGAGGAGAGTTATCCCCTGGCTTTCCGGATTCTTTCTTCGCCTACTCGTGCGACAGGAGGTGGGATTGGAAGTCCGACTCGTTCAACGTGACTTGCGAGTATCTGATTTCTCGGAATAGTTGTAAGTTGGAGGACATGATAACTCCAGGGCTGAGGTGAACCGTAGGCGGGAGCGAACTCTGACTAATCAAATGGTCAGCCACGAGTCGAAGCGCGATTTGACCCTGGCGATAGGGTTGCTGATAAATCGAAGCTGAGATTGTCCCCTTCTCGAAATAAGGAGCCATTTCCGCAAACAAATCCGTGGTGATTAACTTCACCTTGCCTGCCAACTGCCGCGCTCCCAGGGCGCGACACACGGGAAGACAGTTGACGGTATTCACGTAAATTCCGGCAAGGTGAGGTTCACGACCAAGAAGGTCAAAGGTTTTCTGGAAACTCTCATCCTCGTCCTCATGTCCCTCGAGGATGCTGACAATCTCCCCGTTTGCGCAATGCTTCGGAAACGCATCGGAAAAACCATCAGTTTTCCTGCGGTGATCCAATGCCGAAAGCATCCCTGCCATCACCGCAACTTTGGAGTTCGGAGGTACGAACTTACCCATCAATTCTCCCGCTATGTGGCCATTCAGCCAGGGATCCACGCAAACGATACTGGAGCGCTGGCTGTCCGGGGCGTCGGTAGAAACGCAAACCACACGCACTCCTTTTCCTTCCGCCTCATTAATGAGAGGCGCCAGGCCCTTCGGGTTTCCCGCGGTGAGAACGATTCCGTTAACGTCAGACTTAAGCAGTTCCTTCAACGCAGTGGTGTCATCCTCGCCCAAGGAGCGCACCGGACGATGTTCGAACCGGACCCCTAGCTGCGAGAGACGGCGGGCTTCGTCGAGCACGCCGCTCCAAAGCTGATCGTAGAAAAATCGGATTTCACGCGGTATGCAAACCCCAATTCGCACGCCCGTTTTCGCAGCAGACAAGGCACGCGCCGCGAGGTTCGGCGTGTATCCGATCTGCCGCGCAATCCGCAGAATCCGCTGGCGGGTCGATTCTTTGATCCCGTTTCTTCCATGCAACGCCCGATCCACGGTCCCGATCGACACATTCGCCAGTTCCGCGATCTGGTGAATTCCGCCTCTTTCCTTTTTCATTTAGAGTCCCCGCACTCATCACCGCCAATTCGCTAACATCTTACGACAAGCCCTACGGAGTGAGGACCGCCATCGTTGCAACTCCAGTTCCGTGTACGTTGCCGATGTTATACTCAGTCGCCTTTAAATCACATGGGAATCGTCGCCCTGGGAGCAAGTTTCATGTCCGCTCGTTTTCGATTACTTTACGTTTGCCTTCTCGTGGTTGTTCCTCTCGCGTTGCTATCTTTCTCGAGGGCTCAAAATGGCCAGCCCGCGACCGTTCCGCCATACCTCGATAGTTCAAAACCACTAGATTTGAGGGTCGACGACCTGATCTCGCGGATGACTCTGGAAGAAAAAGCCTCTCAGCTCATAAACCAGGCCCGAGCCATTCCGCGATTGCAGGTTCCCGAGTATGACTGGTGGAGCGAAGCTCTGCACGGCGTCGCGAACGCCGGAACCGCCACCGTTTTTCCCGAGCCCATCGGACTGGCCGCTACGTTTGATTCTCCTCTGATTCACGAAATGGCGGTCGTGATCGGTACCGAGGCCCGAGCGAAACACAACCAGGCGATACGCGCAGGCCGTCGCGACATCATGGAAGGCCTCGACTTCTGGTCGCCGAACATCAACATCTTTCGCGACCCGCGATGGGGTCGCGGCCAGGAAACTTATGGCGAGGATCCCTTTCTCACTGGACGCATGGGTGTCGCATTCGTCACCGGCCTTCAGGGCGACGATCCAAAATATTATCGAGTGATCTCAACTCCAAAGCATTTCGCAGTACACAGCGGTCCGGAGCCCTCGCGGCACACAATCAACGTCGAAGTTTCGAAGCATGACATGGAGGACACTTACTTGCCGGCCTTCCGCGCTGCGGTTGTCGAGGGCAAAGCCGAGTCGGTGATGTGCGCTTACAACCGCGTAAATGGCCAACCCGCCTGCGCCAACATGTTTCTGCTCAAAGACCAGTTGCGCGGCGCGTGGAAGTTCGATGGTTATGTCGTCTCCGATTGCGATGCCATTGTCGATATTTTCAACGGCCACAAATTCACAACAAGCATGGCCGGAGCTGTTGCGGTTGCGTTAAAGACAGGGATGGATAACGAATGTGCCGACTTCTTCACCAGGGCGACCAACGACTCCGATTATCGACCCTATGTGGATGCCGTGAAGCATGGTCTTCTTAGCGAGAAGGACATCGATGTTTCGTTAAAACGCCTGTTCACGGCCCGTTTCAAGCTTGGGATGTTCGACCCTCCCGAGATGGTGCCCTACGCGCAAACGCCCGATTCAGAAATCGACAGTGATACCCACCGCGCGCTCGCGCTCAAAGCCGCGCAGGAGTCAATGGTGCTGCTGAAGAATGACGGAGTACTTCCGCTAAGCGCCGATGTCAAGACCATCGCCGTCGTCGGGTCGCTAGCCGAATCCATCAAGGTGCTCCACGGCAACTACAGCGGTACGGCGTCGCGCGCCACTTCTGCACTGGATGGAATTCGCCGCCAGTTTCCTTCCGCGCAAATAAACTACACGCCGGGCATGAATTTTCTGAGAATGGAAGATCTCATTCCGGCCGCCGCGCTCTCAACCGAGGGCGGGCAATCCGGTTTGAAAGGAGAATACTTCTCCAACGCAGATTTTTCTGGCACGCCGCAGCTAGTCCGTGTGGACACGGCCATCGATCTGCAACGCTTCCATCCGGAACGGTCTTCGATTGCTCCGCCTCCCGGAATGACTGATTTTTCCGTGCGCTGGACGGGGTTTCTTACGCCCGATGAATCGGGCGACTATCAAATCGGCAACGTCGGTTCGATGAACCGTCTTTGGCTCGACGGCAACTTGATTGTGGATGACTTTATCCTGCACGATCCGAAGCCAACGAAGGCGACCGTCCATCTGGAGAAAGGGCATCGCTATGCGATCAAGCTGGAATACGGGCAGGGAGGCACCGGACTAAGGCTGGTCTGGCTCCGCTTGTTGGCGAATCCGATCCCGGATGCAGTCGCGTTAGCGAAAAATGCGGACATTGTCGTCGCAGTCGTCGGCATTACGTCCCAACTTGAAGGTGAGGAGATGAAAGTCGATGTGCCCGGCTTTAAGGGAGGCGACCGAACCAGCCTCGATCTGCCAAAAGAAGAAGAGGATCTTCTCGAGGCCTTAAAAGCTACCCGCAAGCCGCTCGTAGTGGTCCTCATGAATGGCAGCGCTCTCTCGGTAAATTGGGCGAGCGAACACGCCAACGCAATTGTCGATGCGTGGTACTCAGGCGAAGAAGGTGGAACGGCCATCGCCCAAACTCTGGCGGGTGCGAACAACCCGGCGGGGCGTTTGCCGGTAACGTTTTATAAAGGTGTCGAGCAGTTGCCCACCTTTGAAGATTACTCGATGAAAAATCGCACCTACCGCTACTTCAGTGGACAGCCTCTTTACAGCTTCGGATCCGGGCTCAGTTATTCGAAATTTGAATACGGCAATTTGAAGCTCTCTACAACCACGCTGAAAGCCGGCGATCCTCTGAGTGTGGACGCGGATGTAAAGAACACGAGCCTACGCGACGGTGACGAAGTCGTCGAACTGTATTTGACCTTTCCAAAGTCTCCCGCAGTGCCGATTCACGCCTTGCGCGGCTTCACGCGGGTGCATGTGCGCGCCGGGGAGACCAAGCACGTCCACTTCACGCTCGACGCGCGCGACTTGAGCATGGTAAACGAGCAGGGAGATCGGCTGCTTGCCGAAGGAACCTATCGCGTCACCGTCGGAGGCGGACAGCCAGGAACATCCTCTCCCCAAACCGAAGCTGAATTTAGGATCAAAGGCCACCAAGTCCTGCCCGAGTAGCGCTGCCACAAAAAAGGGCGGCCCGAGGGCCGCCCTTAATCCTTCTTACCCGTTGATCAAATCCGGGCGCACACCGCTTTCGTCTGCGTGTAGAGACTGAGAACATCTTTGCCCATTTCGCGTCCCCAACCAGATTGTTTGTAGCCGCCGAAAGGCAGAGCCGCGTCGAATATGTTGTAGCAGTTGATCCACACGGTTCCGGCACGCAGCGCAGCGGCAAGGCGATGCGCCTTGGAAATATCCTTGGTCCAAATTCCAGCCGCTAGACCGTAGACGCTGTCGTTGGCGCGCGGCGTCAGTTCCTCCGGATCGTCGAACGGCGTAGCCACCACGACTGGCCCGAAGATTTCCTCCTGCACCACCCGCATATCGTCTTTGGTATTCACAAGCACAGTGGGCTCGACAAAATATCCTTTATCGCCGAGCTTCTTTCCACCAGTTACCGCGGTCGCGCCTTCGGACATGCCAATTTCGAGGTAGTTACACACCCGCTGCAACTGCTCTTCGGAGACCAGCGGGCCCATGGAAGTGTTGGGCTCCATTCCCGATCCAACCGTGATCTTCTTTGCCTTTGCCGCGACTCCCTCGACCACCTGATCGAATACGGCACGCTCTACGAACAAGCGCGAGCCGGCGCAGCAGCATTGTCCCTGGTTAAAGAAGATCGCGCTAGCCGAATCGGCGATGGCTGCGTTTATATCGGCGTCCTTGAACACTACGTTTGGCGATTTGCCACCCAGTTCGAGTGAAACCTTCTTCAGGTTGCCGGTCGCGGCGTGAACAATCAGCTTGCCCACTTCGGTCGATCCCGTGAAGGCAATTTTATCGACGAGGTCATGCGCCGCCAGAGCTGCGCCCGCAGTTTCGCCAAATCCCGGAACGACGTTGACGACGCCGTCGGGGAATCCGGCCTCCGTAATCAGCTCACCCAAACGCAGCGCGGAGAGCGGGGTCTGCTCGGCCGGCTTTAACACTACTGTGCATCCGCAGGCTAGGGCCGGAGCCAATTTCCATGCCGCCATCAGCAACGGGAAGTTCCACGGAATAATCTGGCCGACTACGCCGACTGGTTCGCGCAGCGTGTAGGCGTGATAATTTGCGCCCGGCGTATAAGGCACCGAGAGCGGAATGGTCGTGCCTTCGAGTTTGGTCGCCCAGCCCGCCATGTAGCGAAACATCTCGACAGCCAGGGGAACGTCGGCGCCGCGGGCGACCGTAAGCGGTTTCCCGTTATCCAGCGTCTCTAGCGTCGCGAATTCTTCCAGGTGTTCTTCGAGCAGATCGGCGAGTTTCCATATCAGCCGTCCGCGTTCGGAGGCGGTCATGCGGGTCCATGGACCCTTATCAAAAGCGCGCCGCGCGGCGCGCACTGCGGCGTCGATATCGGCACGATCGCCTTCGGCGACTTGTGCCAGAATTTCTCCGGTGGCTGGGTTGTAGGTTGCGAAAGTCTTGCCCGACGCGGCGTTTACCCACTTGCCGTCGATCAGCATTTTGCGCGGCTTCGCGATGAAGTCACTGACGCGTGAATCAATCTGGATCGGGGAAATTGCGATTCCCATAGAGCCTCCTTGGGACGAGATCAAGTAAGAAGTTGGTTGCGGCGAAATGACCCTAAAAAAATAGTAGTCCTGGCGGAGAGGGATGGCAAATGAAGGGGCGCCTGCTCTAGGACACTTTGAAATAACCAGCGGCAGTTAGCCCGTTGGTGAATGAAGTCGGTGACCGGGACTCTATTGGCCGTGGAGAATGTAACCTGATTCGAGAGGGAGTTTGCCATCGATCTTCCAGACATCGACACTGCTGTTGATGGAATAAACATTGATCAGACCGATCGCGGAGGGATTCGATTGCAGAGTCTTTAACACTTCATCATCGCTCGAAACGACAAGGAAGGTCACCCGGGTTTTATTCGTTGCGTCGATCAATTTGCGGAAGTCTTCGCTCGTAAGCGACAAAAGTTTCTCGGCAACGATGCGCATCTCGGGTGAAGATGGGTCGGTGATAACGATTGTCAGATCCTGCGCATCGAAACCTTTGTGAGTGGTCTTGATGATTCTGGTCAAGTCGACAGCTTTCGTCGCCTGCGCGTGATTGCTTTTGCTAGTGATGACGGCCACGTCGCGTGCAGCGGCATTCCCGGCGAGCGCGACAATGGAGATTAAAGGCAGCAGAGCGCTGAGCAGTTTGCGAAGCGCCTGCTTCTTCAACCTCAGCATTGTCGTCACTGGTCGAATCATTGCCGGAACTCTCGAACTACCAGCCAGTCATCCAGTGTGGTGCCAAAATCAGCCTTCAATCGTGCTCGAGTTTGCGCCGCACCCTGAGCGTCTCCTGAAGCCGCCTCCAACTCCTCCAGTTTCGCCATGGAGAAGGCATTTTCGGGATCCTCCTTCAATTCTTCGATGGCGGCGCTGACTTTCGATTGCGCAGCCAGCAGCGTCCCGTTTGCTCCGTGATAGGCGCGCTCGACCATGCTGCTTCGAGTGGTCTGAACCATTTTCTGCAGGTGATCGACGGCAGTTTGGGCGAGTGCCAGGTTTCCAGCTTCCGCCGCCAGTCGCGCCCGTATCTCCAGAGTGCGTGCCAGTTCCCGGTTGCGAGCTTTTCCCGACATGTGGGCTGGCGTCTTTAACGCTTCTTCGGATTGCTCAAGATGTTCGAAGGCGGCGGCGTGCGACTCGGCCAAAAGAGCCAGGTATTGGTGGATGGAGCTTTCGTAGGCGTTTAGCTTCAGCTTTGTCGCCTGCGCCAGCGCAGCGTCCAATTCTGTTCGAGCTTGCTTTACATTCCCTTCACGAGCATAACTGATTCCGGATTGAATCTGTGAGTCCAGCTTTTCAGTGGGCGCCTGCGTCATGGGAAGCGCCTTGGCATACTCCTGACGCGCGCGATCCTGGTTTCCGAGCAAGGCGTAGACGTCGCCGAGGCCATTTTGCGAATGATAAAACCTGGGATCCAGTCTAAGAGCTTCGCGGTATTCGGTAAGCGATTCTTCGAGTCGCCCTGCCTGCTGAAGAATTTCGGCGAGGGAGTCGAGTGGATTGGGATCGTTCGGTTCCACCTCGGCGTAGCGCTTCAGGTAGGGAATGGCTTGATCATACTGGTGCATGAAAGCGAAATCGTAGCCAAGGGTATTCAATGCGCCAGCGAAATTTGGGTCAATCTCCAGCGCGCGCTTGGTGAACTTGACCGCTCCCTCGTAATCGCTCTGAGATTGCAGCCACAGTCCCGCCTCATAGTTCAGGCGCGCATCGCGCGGGTACATGGTCATCAAGTCATTCATTGCCGCGATGGCATTTAGAAAATGGCCGTCATTGGTTTGCAGAACCCACTTCACCAGGAGCTTTTCGCCGGGCGTGATGTTCTGCGAGGCCAGTTGAGCCTTTCCTGAGGCCATCTTAACCTCGGCCGGGTTTAGACTGAACCATACGATGTAGGTCCAAGCCTGGGCGAAATTGGGATCTTTCATGGCTGCTTCACGCCATTTCGAAAGCGCTCTGTCGGTGTGATAGTCGTACCTGAGATGCAATCCTTCTTCGAATAATCGGGCGGCTTCGGGCGAATTTGTGCTGATTGGAAGCCGGTCGTCGGGACGCGTCGCGGAGTTGGTTGAAGGCGAGATTTGTCCGAGCGCGAGTATCGAAGCAGACAACATCAGCGCGACGAGAATTGCAGCGCCTGGCAAGCACCCACGGCGGCAATAGTGGCGCGGGATCAAGCAAATCTGCATCCCTCCACTCTAGGGGTTGCGCAGAGCGTCTTCAAATTACGTAGGTACCGGCGGAGGGCGAGAAAGGGGCGAGACTACTTGATATCTTTCATCGCCAACAGGGTACCGTAGTCGTGGCCGGAAGGATCGACGGCCCTTGCTACAACCCCGCCGAAGGCCTCGCGAAATTCCGGAAACTTCGCTACCAGCGCCTTGATCAGGGCGGTGTTGTCCTGAAAAGTGCGCGCGCTGTCGGATATGTCGGGAGACTGATACTTCACGACGACGTCAAGATCTTTGCCGACAGCGAGAGGAAAGACCTCGGTCATGTGGTAAGTCTTGCCGCCCGCGCTGATGTCCACAGCGTTTCCGTTCGCCGGCAGGTCGGCAGTTTGCGTTGACTTGGCCTCATCGTAGAGTTTGTCGGTGGCCAGGGTGCTCATAAAATCAACGGGCGTCGACAAGGCGATGGCTTGGAGGTAATACAGCGACGCATTGTGCATTTGCGATTTTGCCTTGAAATCGCGGGCTCGCTGCACGAACCACGCCGCATCGTGTCCAGTTGTCTGCGAGGCTTTAGCGTAGAACCCACCCAGCTTCCAATCCGCGCCTATCTGCTGCAAGACCAAGGTCAGTGTGACGGCAGAGGCGCCGCCGCCGCTTACATCGAGCACGGTGACCGCATACTTGCCGGGTGGCAGATTATTCAGGACAAACACGGCGCTATCTTTAGTTTGACCCTCACGGCCAAAGACTCCGCACAAAAATTCCCCGTGCGGAAGGGGCTGGGGACCATCGGCGCTGAGCAGGAAAGGCGGTCGAACCGTGGCCTGTGCGCCGGTGAGGGACGCCTGATTGTCCTTGACCGCAGCTTCAACGCCGGCGAAGCCGCCGGCCAGGCTCGGAATCGCATTCTGCTTGAGGCTAGCCGTATCGCCGTGTGCTGCCATTTCAAAATAGCGCTTTGCAGTGGTTTCGAGCGCGGTTCGAGTCGCGGCTTCCATATCGGCGGCGCTCTGACAAGTTTGTGCCGCGGAAGATGCAACCAGCAGCAGCAAACTCAGCCCCAGCCACATCGACCACCAGCAATTCCGAATCATCGTTCTCGAAACTGTGCGCAAGGGGAAACCCTCCGCTGGCATTTTACGCGCTCTCGCAGTCACGCGTTACTCCAGCGCTGGCCCAGGCTTTAGCCGGGATGAGTCTTTCGTTACAGAGCGCAAGAAATACGATGGTCCGGCGTTCTATTAGGGGTGGTAAAATTAGGCGTCGGGCGTTCTCTGGCGGGCTGTTGGAGCCTTGCGCAAGGCGACATATTTTGATGGCAGGCACACACAGATACATCGCGATGGGGCTATTGCTGGCGTCGTCGGCGCTTTTGGTTCCGGCGCTAGCAGGCCAGGATGCTGCGCCAGTCGCCGCGCCTCGCGTCGCCCCCGCTTCGCGTCACAAGTCGCATAAGGCTCCGAAGCCGGTCGTCCTGCCGCCAATGCCCGCCGGGCCGTTGAGTCAGTTGCCGATGGATCAGATCCCGGCTGCGCCTGCGAAGGTCAGTTTTCAAGGCGGACTGCTCACCATCTCGGCCGAGAATTCAACTCTAGACGAAATTCTGCGCGACGTGCGCCGGTTAACAGGGGCTGCAATTGAAGTTCCTCAGGGTGCCGCCGCGAATGAGCGGGTGATTGCGAATCTCGGGCCGGGTGCCCCGCGAGATGTCTTGGCGGGATTGCTTAACGGCTCATCATTTAATTATGTGATGCTGGGGTCGAGTACGGACCCGACAGCTGTTTCGAGCGTGATCCTCACGAATAAATCGCCATCATCTGGAGAAGCGCCGCAAACTGCTGCTGTCGCCTACCAGAGTAATCCCGAGCCTGTTGCCTCGCATCCCTGGCCGCCGGGCGCTAGGTCCATGCCTCCGAACCCAGTTTTCAATCGCCCACCAGGCGCACCTCAACCTGGGCAACCCGGGCAAGCCGAAGACGATAGTAAGGATGACGATCAGGATGCGGCGGATGATTCAGACGATCAGGCGCAGCCAGCGCAACCGGATGCTAACAGTGCGAATCCGAATGCTGCGCAGGAGCAGTCGCAACCAACCGATCCGAATCAGCCAAATGCCGGTCCGAAGACCCCGGAGCAGATTCTCGATATGCTGCGCCGGCAACAGCCGCCGGGCGGTCCGATTACCGCTCCGCAGCAACCGCCTCAGCAGTAGGCGGCAGAAGGCTTAAGAAACGGCGGGAATCGAGCGGGATCACGCGAGCTTAGTTGGAGACGGCCTGAGCGGGCTTAGTCGCCGCTGGCGTGGCCGCGATTAGGAATCAACCCTGATATAGCAGGAGATGGCCGGGAAGGGTTGACGGCGGCTAAAACCCAGCAAACCGCGCAATACGCGCCAAAAACACCCAAAAAAACAGTTAAAAGTGCGGTGGTACTCAGTACAAACACGGCGAAAATCTCGTTCACAATAATGGCCCTTACCGGCAAAGCCCGGCTGCAAGTGTTTTACTTTAGCTGCATTTGACCCCCGCTGGTGTTAACAAATAAGATACGGGAATCGGACTGCGTATCTCCACTCTCCAACATTTCTTAGGACCCGTCCACGTTACGGAAGTCCATAAAGTAATAGGTAAATGGCCATCACCAGGATTTCGGTGCGCGGCGCGCGCCAGCACAACCTGAAGAACATCGACGTCGAGATTCCTCGTAATACTTTGACGGTTATTACGGGTCTGAGCGGCTCCGGGAAATCCTCGCTCGCCTTCGACACGATTTATGCAGAAGGGCAGCGCCGCTACGTCGAAACTCTCTCCGCTTATGCGCGCCAGTTTCTCGACCAGATGGAGCGGCCCGACGTCGACTCGATCGATGGCCTGAGCCCATCAATTTCTATTGAGCAAAAAACTACCAGCCGCAGTCCGCGTTCGACCGTCGGCACGATTACTGAGATTTACGACTACCTGCGCCTGCTCTACTCTTCGATTGGAGTGCCGCATTGCCCGAATTGCGGCAAGCCGATCACGCGCCAGTCCGCCGAGCAGATCGTGCAGCGTGTTATGGCGCTGACGCCGGATGATCGGGTCATGATCATGGCGCCCATCGTTCGCGGGCGCAAGGGCGAATTCAAGAAAGAAATGGAAAAGCTGACGCAGCATGGCTTTTCGCGGGCCCGGGTGGATGGCGAACTGGTGAATCTGGAAGACGATCTTGCGCTCGACAAGCGCAAAAATCATACGATTGAAGTTGTTGTCGATCGGTTGCTGGTGAAGCCGGGAATTGAACACCGCCTCGAACAGTCGGTCGGCCTCGCGATGAAGCTTGGCGGTGGGCTGGTTTTGGTCGCCGTTGTCAATGGCGACGAAACGCTTTATTCCTCGCGACTCGCCTGCCCAGACTGCGGTATCAGCGTTCCGCAACTGGAGCCGCGGTCGTTTTCGTTTAACAGTTCTTACGGAGCTTGTCCGGAATGCCACGGCCTCGGTAGCCGCTACGGTCTCGATCCGGCAAAAGTGATCGTCGATTGGTCAAAACCCTTGCTAGATGGGGGATTGGGGCCGGGTTCGTCATCCCAGAATCTGGTTCGCAGCATCCAGTTGGTTGTCCAGGCCTATGGTTTCGACTTGTCAACGCCTTTTGAGAAATTTCCCGACAAAATTCAAAACCTTCTGCTGAATGGCGAGCCGCAGCGCGGCGGGCAGCGCGAACGCCAGAACGAACGAAAGACAGGTTTTCTCGGGATCCTCGGCTATCTCAGGCAGAATCTCGAAGCCTCGACCTCCGACAACTATCGCGACTATCTACTCGATTACATGTCAGCGACGGAGTGTTCAGTGTGCAGTGGCAAGCGCCTTCGCCCGGAGAGTCTGGCGGTGAAGGTCAACGGCATGTCGATCGCCGATTTCACCAGCCTTCCGATTGCGCGCGCTCTCGATGCGGCGCGCGATATTAAGTTGACGGGCAGGGAGCTGACCATTGCCGGCCGAATCCTGCACGAAATTACAGAGCGCCTCGAATTCCTCCACAACGTCGGCCTCGGTTACCTTTCGCTCGGCCGCTCCGCTGCCACGCTCTCTGGCGGAGAAGGCCAGCGCATCCGCCTCGCAACGCAAATTGGATCGAAGCTACGCGGCGTTCTCTACGTGCTCGATGAGCCATCCATCGGTCTGCATCATCGCGACAACGGTCGTCTTCTAGCCGCGCTGGAAAATCTGCGCGACCTCGGCAATACCGTGCTCGTCGTCGAGCACGATGAAGAAACTATTCGCCGCGCCGATTACGTAATCGACCTGGGCCCGGGCGCTGGCCGTCACGGCGGCGCACTTGTAGCCAGCGGAACGCCGGCCGAAATCATGAACTCTCCTGATTCGCTGACTGGCGCCTATATTGCCGGACGGCAGCAGATTGCCATGCTGCCCGAGCGCCGCAGTCCGAATGGAAAAGCGATTGCGATCATGGGAGCGCGCGAAAATAATCTCAAGAATCTCGATGTAGTCTTTCCACTCGGGGTGATGACGGTGGTGACGGGAGTTTCCGGATCGGGCAAGTCGACTCTCGTCAACGACATTCTGTATCGCGCGCTCGCCAAGCAGCTTTATCGTTCGCGCGAAGAGCCCGGCGCCCACAAGGCGATCACTGGTGCCGAGTTGATCGACAAAGTCATTCGCATCGATCAATCTCCCATCGGCCGCACTCCGCGCTCCAATCCCGCGACTTACACCGGGATCTTCTCTGCGATTCGTGACCTGTACGCCATGCTCCCCGAATCGCGCGAACGCGGATACAAGCCCGGACGTTTCTCTTTCAACGTTTCCGGTGGACGTTGCGAAGCCTGCCAGGGCGAGGGTCAGCGCCGCATCGAAATGAATTTCCTGCCCGATGTTTACGTCCAGTGCGAAGTCTGCGGCGGACGGCGCTACAACCACGAAACGCTGGCGGTGCGATACAACGGCTATTCCATCGCCGATCTGCTGGAGATGCCGGTGTCGGACGTGCTGCCAATTCTCGAAAATATTCCGCAGGTCAGGCAAAAACTGCAAACACTCGTCGACGTCGGTCTCGGATACATTCACCTCGGCCAATCCGCGGTCACGCTTTCTGGAGGCGAAGCCCAGCGGATCAAGCTAGCGCGCGAACTGAGCAAACGACAGACCGGAAAAACTCTTTATCTATTGGATGAGCCAACCACGGGATTGCATTTCGACGACGTGCGCAAGTTGCTCGACGTCTTGCACCGCCTGACCGATCTAGGCAACACGGTCATTATCATCGAGCACAATCTGGACGTAATTCGCAATGCCGATTGGATCGTCGATCTCGGCCCTGAAGGTGGAGAAGAAGGTGGACGCGTCGTGGCGCAGGGTACGCCGGAGCAGGTCGCGCGGGTAAAGAAGTCGTACACCGGGCAGGCGCTGACGGCGTATTTCGAAAGCTCGGCAAAGAATGGTTCGAAAAAGGACGGTTCGACGGGAAATGGATCGTCGAAAAATGGCTCCGAGAAAAATGACTCGGCAAGAAACGGTTCGTTGAAAAATGGGTTGTCGAAAAACGGGGCTCAGAAGATTGAATCACGAAGGAATGCTTCCTCACGTGCCGACCTCGCCCCCACCGGAACCGGAGAGCACGCTTGAATCTCCCTCCTGACGAACAATCAGCAACTCGATCGCCCTTACCGCTCGTCGAAGCCGCGCGAGCTGCGGAGACACATGACGATGCGGTAGACCCTTTAACCGAGGGGAATCTCCCTGCCATCCAATCCGTCGAAGTTGGCCGACCCGCGCCCGATCCCGCGTGGAACGGCTGGGATGTTCTCCGCCTGACCTGTCTCACCTTGGTAGCGCTGTTTGTCGGCATTTTTGCCGCGTTGCTGATCGCTCGCGTCGGGATCTATCCGCACCGGAGCTTGGCCGAAATCGCGCGCATCCCGCTCGTCGTCGTTGCTGGACAATCGCTCGCTTACCTTCTCATCTTCGGCTATATGTATTTTCTGGTGACGCGAGAGAGGCGCCGGCCCGATTTTCTAGTTGCCGTTCACTGGAACTCGCCGCCGCGCGGTGTCATTGCCGCGTGCTTGTTGGGCGGCGTCGTGCTCTCGGTAGCATTGCAAATCCTCGCTCACTTTTTGCCGATTCCGAAAGAGTTGCCGATCGACAGTTTTTTTCAAACGCCCGCCGAGGCTTGGGCGCTGAGCATTCTTAGCGTTACGCTCGCGCCGCTGATGGAAGAACTTTTTTTTCGTGGCTTTCTTTATCCGGTGCTCGCCCGAAGCCTTGGCCTGCCGGTTGCCGTCTTTCTGACCGCGCTCGGTTTCGCCGCGCTACACGGGATGCAACTGATGTTCTCCTGGGGGCCGGTGTTGGTAATTTTTTTGGTGGGCGTTGTGCTTACTCTGGTGAGAGCCAAGACAAACTCTGTGGCGTCGGGCGTTCTGATCCACATGGCGTACAACGGTACGATTACCGTGGCGATGTTTGCCGCGACCGACGGATTTCGCCATCTGGAAAAGCTCAACCAATAAAGTTGGCAGTTATTGGTTTTCAGTAAAACCATGTGTGCGAAACAGTGACAGCTGAGAACTGATAACGGCCTTTCTGCTATCGTAGAAATTCATGTTCACTGCACGACAAGAGCTCTTGAAAATGCTGGCGCAGAAATCGTTTCGCCTGGGTAATTTTCAATTATCTTCTGGCGGAACCAGCGACTATTACATTGATTGCCGCACCACGACACTCGATGCTCGCGGCGCGCAGCTGGTCGGCGAAGTTTTCCTCGATCAAATCCGGGAGCAAGGGTGGAAGGCAGATGCCATCGGTGGTTTGACCATGGGCGCTGATCCGATTGTCGTGGCCGTTGCGGTGACGAGCGGCAAGACGAATGGCTTTCTCGTCCGCAAGGCGGAGAAGCAGCACGGCACCGGTCAACGGATCGAAGGCTTCCGCGAAAAAGGTGCGCGCGTGGTGATTGTCGACGATGTGTGCACTACCGGCTCGTCGACCGTGCAAGCGATCCAAGCGGCGCGAGAATTCGGCTTCGAAATAATGGGAGTGATGTGCCTGGTCGAGCGCCAGGACGCTCACGGGCGTCCCAACGTAGAAAAAGCCGCTGCTCCAGCAAATTTTATTTCGATATTTACGGCGACCGACGTGCGAAACGAGCATTTAGCAATTAGCGTTTAGCCCGAATAGCGAACGAACCAACGACCAGCGACCACCAACTAACTCATGATTCAAACTCTCGAATGGACTCCCCGCGGTGTAGTCTTCATCGATCAGACGAAACTGCCCACTGAAGAAGTGTACGTAACCTGCACGACGCACCAGCAGGTCGCTGACGCGATTCGCAACATGATCGTCCGCGGAGCGCCTGCCATTGGCGTCGCCGCTGCCATGGGCATCGCGCTCGGAGTGAAAAATTCTCAGGCCGACAATGTTGCCGATCTCAAGAAAGAATTTAATCAGATTTGTGAAACCATCCGTCAGACGCGCCCCACAGCGGTGAATTTATTTTGGGCGATCCGCCGCATGCAGGAGAAATTCGAAATTCTCCAAAGCCGTCCTATCGCGAAGATCCAGCAAGCGCTGATCGAAGAGGCGCAGCGCATGCACGCCGAAGATATTGCCGCCAACCAGGCCATGGGACGCCACGGCGCCACGCTTATGCCCTCAAGTGGAGGAGTGCTCACGCACTGCAACGCCGGGGCGCTCGCTACCGCTGGCTACGGCACTGCTCTCGGTGTCATCCGCGCGGCGGTCGAGGCGGGCAAGAAGATCCACGTCTACGCCGACGAGACGCGTCCCTTTCTGCAAGGCTCCCGCCTTACCGCGTGGGAGTTGATGAAAGACGGCATTCCGACTACCGTCATCTCCGACAGCATGGCCGGAGTCATGATGCAGCAAGGCAAAATCGGAGCGATCGTAGTCGGCGCCGACCGCATCGCTGCCAATGGAGACGTGGCCAATAAAGTCGGCACCTACACTGTCGCCGTGATGGCCAAGGAGCACGGCATCCCGTTTTATGTGGCCGCACCAATTTCAACCGTCGATCTCGACACGCCAGACGGCAGCAAGATTCCGATCGAGCAGCGCAACGCGCGCGAAGTGACCCACATTGGCGGAAGGCAGATGACTCCGGATGGAGTTGGGATTGAGAATCCTGCCTTTGATGTGACACCGGCAAAGTATGTGACAGCTATTGTTACCGAGCGCGGCATTGCGCGGGCGCCCTATGAAGAGTCGCTGCGCGAGTTGGCGGGGCAGGTTCAGGAGACGCGCTGAACTTAGGAACCAGAACTTCATGCGCATCATCATCGCGGGCGGAGGCACTGGCGGCCACGTCATTCCGGCGCTGGCCATCGCCCAGCAACTTAAGAAGCAGTTCGACGCCGAAGTCTTTTTTATAGGGACGGCTCGTGGCATCGAGACGCGTTTGGTGCCACAGGCTGGCTTTCGCCTGGAACTGATTCAAGTTGGGGCGCTGAAAAATGTCAGCCTGATGACGCGCGTGAAGACGCTGTTTGATTTGCCCCGCGCGATTGCGGCCTCGTCGCGGATGCTCTCGGAATTCGACCCTGAGGTAGTGATTGGAGTAGGAGGCTATGCCTCTGGACCAGCCATGGTGGCTGCGATTCGTCGGCGTCTTCCTACTCTAGCTTTTGAGCCTAACGTCGTGCCGGGATTTGCCAACCGCATGATCGCGCGCTGGGTTTCGGCTGCGGCGGTGCACTTTGAAGAAACCTGCCGTTATTTTCCGCACTGCAAGGTAACCGGCGTGCCGGTGCGAGCCGCTTTTTTTGATATTCCGTCGAAACACGAAGGCGCACCTACGCTACTCGTCTTCGGAGGAAGTCAGGGCGCCCGGGCTATCAATCAGGCGATGATCGAATCGTTGCCGGGTTTGCGCGCGAAGGTTGCCGGCATCCACATCATTCATCAGACGGGTCAGCGCGACTACGATCGAGTGCTGGCTGCGTATCAACAGTCCGGAATCTCCGGCGAGGTTCACAAATTCATCGACGATATGCCGGAGACGTTTGGGCGCGCTGATCTGCTGGTCTGCCGATCAGGCGCGAGCACGGTAGGCGAGATTACGGCGGCGGGGAAGCCAGCGATCTTTGTTCCGTTCCCAGCGGCGGCCGATGACCATCAGAACGTAAATGCCAGGGCGCTGGAAAGCGTGGGCGCCGCAGTGGTGGTCGAGGAGAGCAATCTGGGCGCGGCGTATCTGGTCGAGACAATTGCGGCTCTGATCGGCGGCGGCAGCCGATTGCGGGCCATGTCGGCGGCCGCGAAGGGTCTCGCGCATCCGAAGGCGGTCGAAGAGATTGCGGAGATGGTCAGAGAGCTTGCCGGCGACGACCAAACCCTTTAACCGCAGAGGACGATGAGTGCGCAGAGAAGTTTGGGTTTCTGCGCGTCTCTCACAGTTCATATCTTACTCTGCGTTCTCAGCGATCTCTGCGGTTAAATGGTCTATCATCATTTTTCATGTTCGGTAAAGTTCAGCGCATACATTTCGTTGGTATCGGTGGCATCGGCATGAGCGGGATTGCCGAGGTGCTGCTGAATCTCGGCTACCAGATATCGGGCTCCGACCTGAGAAATTCGGAGGTCACCGGGCGCTTGGCCAGTTTGGGCGCATCGATCTGTAAAGGGCACTCCGCGGCAAATATTGCCGGCGCGGATGTGGTGGTCACGAGTTCTGCGATTTCGGTCGATAACCCCGAGGTCGCCGAGGCACGACGACTGCATGTTCCGGTGATTCAGCGGGCAGAGATGCTGGCAGAGTTGATGCGGCTGAAATATGGCATCGCCATTGCTGGTATGCACGGGAAGACGACAACGACTTCGATGGTCGCCGCGGTGCTGGCTGCGGGCGGCCTCGATCCGACGGTGGTCGTGGGAGGGCGCGTCGATGCTCTGGGCTCGAACGCGCGTCTCGGCAAATCGCAATACCTGGTCGCCGAGGCAGATGAGAGCGACCGGTCATTTCTCAAACTGTCACCGATTCTTTCCGTGGTTACGAACATCGACCGCGAGCACATGGATTGCTATCGCGACATGCGCGACGTACGCCGGACGTTTCTTGAATTTATGGAGCGGGTTCCTTTTTACGGCACCGTTGTCGGGTGCAGCGATGATGCGGTGCTGCGGCGTTTGCTGCCTCGCGTGCATCGCCGCGTGACCACCTACGGCACCGGTGAGGGATCGGATTTTTTGATCGCCATCGCGTCACAAGGCAAACCTTCGGCGAGCTTTGGAGAGCACAGTCCTTTGAGTCGCTTTCGTGTGACCTATAGGGATACGGACCTCGGAGAGTTCACGCTGCATGTGCCGGGCGCGCACAACGTTCTGAACGCGACGGCCGCGATCGCGGTGGGCATGGCGCTTGATATTTCGGTGGAACAAATTCGCTCCGCGCTGGATGGCTTTCGCGGCGTTGATCGCCGGTTTCAACTGAAGGGCAGAGTTGCCGGTGTCAGCATCATCGATGACTACGGACACCATCCAACAGAGATACGGGCCACGCTGGCTGCCGCACGACAGTGTGGATTTCGCCGCGTGCATGTGATTTTCCAGCCGCACCGTTTCACGCGGACACGGGACCTGATGGACGAATTTGCGACTGCCTTCGGCGATGCCGATACGCTTTGTTTGCTCGATATTTATCCGGCGAGCGAGAAGCCGATCGAGGGTATTACAGCCGATGCTCTCGCCAACCGCATCGCAGGAGTGGGGAAGCGGAGCGTCACGTATGCTCGTTCTACTTCGGATGCGGTTGCTGCGGTTGCCGCGCTGGCGCAGCCGGGGGATATGGTGCTGACGCTTGGCGCAGGCAGTGTCTCTCAGTTAGGACCGATGATTATAGAGAAACTGGAGACGGTCGCCAATCGAGACGCGCTGGTGTAGAAGGGCTGCCAAAGCCCGGCCAAGCTCGAAGTTATGTCTTGTTGACCTTTTTTCATTCCATTCGTCCAAATCCACATAAAGCGAGGAGCATCCGCGTGGATACGAATAGGGTCGCTTACTGGGTCGCGCTTGGAGTATTGGCGCTGGGATTGAATAGTGAATACAGGCACGGAAATTTTGTCGCGCTGCATCAGGCTGTCGAGCGCGCTGATCTTGCGTTCTGCGGGGTCACCGCGCGTGCCGAACGAACCCTGGCGGCTGCGCTAGGCATAACAGGAAGCTCGGAATTTGTGACGCAGGCTCGATCGGCTTCCGTCAGCCGTATGGCCAATATTCGCCTTCACAGCGAATTGCTGCGCGAGCAGGCCCGCGAGCAGGCGGAAATGGTGCGGGACGAGATCCGGGCGGAAGCCGAAGTCGTGCGGGCGCAGGCCGAAATGCGGCGCGCGGAGATGGAGCGGGTTCGAGCGCGCACGCGGTCGCAGGTTCAGTTCGTCGACGCAGGCGATCGCGCTATGACGGTGTTTTGTCCCAAGAGCGGAGCGAAGGCTGGAGCAAGAGTAGTCATTAGCCGGGCAGACATCTCCGACGATTTGCCAGAGGTTGAGGTCGGCGATTCCTTTTAAGGCTTTTTAGCAGACGGCCTCATGGAAAGTTTTATCTCGACTCGCATCTGAACCAACTTCGCACTGTCTCATTTCGCGAAAACCAGTTATAGTGATTTTGCTCAGCGGTTTTCTGTCGACAACTGACTCGAAAGAGTGGCGCGGAAATCAAGTTCCACCGCAGTCCAGGAAGAGCTATATCCTCTTCCGCGCGAGATTTCGCAGCACGAGGCTCCCGAGCGCGAGCCTTTCGATGACGCGCGGCTGGTCGATTTAGAGGCAGACCAGGAATCTCCCTTTCTGCGTGGTCAAAAGCGGGTCTCCGTCCGCCGCGGTGCACTTCCTAAAAAGACTGCCAATCGTTTGCTGTGGGTGGGCGTGGCGCTGGTCGTGCTGGCGATTCTCGCCGTCGCGGGGCTCAGTCTCTACCGCTACGGCAAGCACTCCTGGCGTTTTCGCATTGATTCCAGTGATCAGATCGAGGTTGCAGGCGCCGATCACGTTCCCCACGCACAGATCATGGAAGTGATGGGCGGAGACATTGGCCGCAACATTTTCTTCGTGCCGCTGGCCCAGCGCAAACAGCAACTGGAACAGATTCCGTGGGTGGAATCGGCGAGCGTGATGCGCTTCGTGCCCAATCGCCTGCGCATCGAGATCCACGAACGCACGCCGGTGGCTTTCGCCCGCATCGGCTCGCACATCTCACTGATCGACGCTGGTGGCACGCTGATGGAGATTACTCCGGGCGGCAAGCGTAAGTATTCGTTCCCCGTAATTGCGGGGATGAATGCGGGCGAGCCGCTCTCCACGCGGGCGGCTCGGATGAAGAATTACAACGCGCTGGCTCGCGACTTGGATTCGAGCGGCGCCCGTTATTCGCAGGAACTGAGTGAGGTGGACCTCAGCGATCCAGAGGACGTAAAAGTGCTGGCCGCGGATGCGAATGGCGAAGTCCTAGTGCATCTGGGGTCGGGTAATTATCTGCAACGTTATAGAACCTACGTCACGCATGTGCAACAGTGGCGGCAGCAGTTCGACAAGCTTGAGTCGGTCGATTTGCGCTACGACGGGCAGATCATCGTTAATCCCGATCTCAACGGGATGGCGCGTCAACCGGTCCTGACGCCGGCTGCGGCGAAAGCGGCAATGGCCGCGGGCGTGAAGACGGCTGCGCTGGTGAACTACGAGAAATATGTGACGCATCCCGTTGCGCCGACGGTTCCGGCGAAGAAAGACCTGAAGCCGAAGACGAAGGTTGGGGCGAAAGCTGCGGTTCATCGTGCTCCGGTGAAGGCCGCCACAGCGAATTTGGTTACGGCTAAATCAAGCCCGGCGAAAGCGGCAGCAGCTAGCGCACTCGCCCCCAACCCGGTGCCCGCGAATCGAGCAGGCCCAAAGGGAGGCACGCCGCCGGTTGCGCCCGCCCCTAAAACATCAGCACTACATCCGGTGGCGGCGCGGCCAGATGTCACCGCAAAGAAACCGAGTGCCGCAATTCCTAAGGAGACCCCGCAGAACTAGCGATCATTATTATGGCGAGTCACGATCCAAATTTTGTTACCGCGATTGATGTGGGCAGCGCTAAGACATCGGTGCTGGTGGCGGAGGTGAGCGACAACGGGTTGCGCTATCGTGGCCACGGCATCAGCGAGTCGCGCGGGCTGCGCAAGGGCGTGATCACCGAACTCGACAAAGCGGTCAGCAGCATTCAGAAAGCGGTCGAGCATGCGGAAGATGTGGCCGGGATTCCGATCGAGCATGCGCAGGTGGGAATTGCAGGCGCGCACATTCGCGGAATGAACAGCCACGGTGGCATTACTTTTGGGGCGCGATCGCGCGAGATCGCGCGCGAAGAGATTCGACAGGCCGTGGACAAGGCGCGCACCGTGCCATTACCCGCCGATCGCGAAATTCTTCATCTGTTGCCGCAGGAGTTCATACTCGACGATCAGCCGGGAGTGCAGGATCCGACCGGCATGATGGCGACGCGGCTTGAGGTGCGGGTGCACATCGTGACCGCTTCTTCTAGCGCGATGCAGAACATTGTGACGGCGGTGAATCGGGCCGGCGTGCACGTTGACGATACGATCTTTGAGCCGCTGGCGTGCGCGGATTCCGTGCTGCGCTCGGATGAGCGCGAACTGGGCGTTTGTCTCGTCGATCTCGGCGCCGGATCGTGCGATCTGATTGTCTTTCAACAGGGAGCGGTGGCGCACACGGCGGTCATTCCGATTGGCGGCGACCACTTTACCAGCGATCTATCTGTCGGCATGTGTACGGGGCTGGCGGCGGCGGAGACGCTGAAGAAAAATTTTGGCAACGCTGTGCCGACCCTGATTCCCGAGGGCAACGAAGTAGAAGTGCCGTCGGTGGGGGACCGGCCGTCGCGCATGATGCCGCAGCGTCTGGCGGGCGAAATTCTGGAGCCGCGCGCCCGCGAGCTTTTTGAATTGCTGCGCGAGAACCTGCGCCACGCCGGCGTTCTGGAGCACTGCGTCGCGGGGTTTGTGCTGAGCGGCGGAGCTTCGCGTCTGCCTGGCCTTCTGGACGTGGCGGAATCGGTGCTGCGCAAGGCGGCGCGGCTGGCGTGGCCAGTGCCGATGCCGAAGATGCCGTCGTTCCTGGCAGAGCCGGAGTTCGCGACCGTGCTGGGCATGGCGTATTACGGGCATCGGGCGCGGCTGGCTCGCGGCTTGCAGGAGCCAAGTTTTGGTTCACGCATGAAGGCGCTGTTCGCAGGGAAGGGCGCGTGAGGGAAGAGTCGTGTTTTGCGCAGATTTTCTTGGCGCTTGTTAGTTGGTGTGGGAGTCCTTCGACTACGCAGGCACTTCACTTCGTGAAGTCCCTGCTTCGCTCAGGATGACAATTCGGTGGAAGACTTTAGATTTCACTGATAGCTGATAACTGAAAGCTGATAGCTGATTTTAGGAGGTGACTTATGGCTGATGACAACGGACTTCGCATTTGCTTCCACGAAGAGGCGCGCAACGACGCTCGCATCAAGGTGATTGGTGTTGGCGGAGGTGGCAATAACGCGGTCAATCGCATGATTGACTCTGGTATGGAACACATTGAATTCATCGTGGCCAATACGGACTTGCAGGCGCTGCGAATGTCGCGCGCGGCGACTAAGATTCAGCTGGGGGTGAAGCTTACGAATGGGCTGGGCGCGGGCGCGAACCCTGAGATCGGGCGCAAAGCGGCGCTCGAGGATTCCGACAAAATCATAGAGGTGCTCGAAGGCGCGGACATGATTTTTGTGACGGCGGGACTTGGTGGTGGAACCGGTACCGGCGCGGCTCCGATTATCGCGTCGCTGGCCAGCGAAATGGGCGCGCTTACGGTTGCCGTCGTGACCAAGCCCTTTGCGTTTGAAGGCAAACGCCGCATGCAGCAGGCGGAGCGCGGCATCGCAGAATTGATGGAGTCGGTCGATACGACCATTGTTATCCCGAACGAAAAATTGCTGGCAGTCGCCGAGAACGCTGGTTTCTTCGAATCGTTCCGTATCGCCGACGATATTCTTCGCCAGGGTGTGCAGGGGATTTCCGACATTATCACTATTCCTGGCATCATCAACCGCGACTTCGCCGACGTGAAGGCGATCATGGCAGGCATGGGTTACGCGGTGATGGGCACCGCGACAGCTTCCGGCGAACGCCGCACGGTGGAAGCGGCGCAGCGGGCAATCGCCTCTCCGCTGCTGGAGGCGGGTGCTATTGACGGAGCGCGCGGCATTTTGATCAACATCACGGGATCGAATTCGCTGAAGCTAGCCGAGGTGCAGCAAGCTTGCACCATCATTCAGGGCGCGGCTCACGAAGACGCCAACATTATTTTCGGGGCGGTGCTGGACGAGAAGATGAAAGACTCGGTCAAGATCACGGTGATCGCGACTGGGTTTAAAGAGTCGGATATGCGCCGTGCGCGGCAGCATGAAAATTACGATCCGGTCATCATTTCGCGCGAGGCGTCGCGGCACGGGTCCCAGCAGTTTTCCCGCGATGATGACCCTTTCGACGAGCCGGAAACGGTGGCCGAGCCCGAGCCGGTGTTCGTGCCTGAGGCGAGCTACCATCGAGATCCCACGCCGGTTGCGTTTCAGGGCTCGTTTCAGGAAACTCCGGGCAGCGGGGATCGTGCGGACGTGATTTCACTCGAGGCGATGCGGGGCGCTGCTCCGAGCTACCAAGCGGAGGATCTGGACGTTCCGGCGTTTCTGCGGAAACGCAACGAAGTGATGTAGGAAATGCAGGTTTCAAGGTTTCAGAGTTTCAAGGTTCTTGCTGGCGCGATGACTTCTCTGAAACCTTGAAACTTTGAAACCTTTTTTTGCTTCACTTCTGCTGGCTAATCCACTCGTTGATTTTCGCCTCCAGCACATCCAGCGGCAGCGGACCCTGATCGAGGACCGCGTCGTGGAAGGCGCGGATGTCGAATTTCTGGCCTAACTCTTTTTGGGCGCGCTCGCGCAGTTCCAGGATTTTCATTTGTCCCATTTTGTAGGAGAGCGCCTGCGCGGGCCAGGCTATGTAGCGATCGACTTCGGTGTTGATGTTTTCGTCGTCCATGGCGGTGTGGGCGTGGAAGAAGTCGACCATTTGCTGGCGGGTCCAGTGCTGGGAGTGGACTCCGGTATCGACTACCCACCGCACGGCGCGCCACATTTCATTTTGCAGGCGGCCGTATTCGCTGTAGGGATCCTGATAGAACCCGACTTCTTTTCCAAGGCGTTCCGAATAGAACGCCCAGCCCTCAGTGTAGGCATTGAGGTCGAGATTGAATTTGCGGAAGGGCGGCAGGCCGGTGAGTTCCCGTGCAATCGAAAATTGCAGGTGATGCCCGGGGACGCCTTCGTGATAGGCGATGGCTTCGACGTTGAGCAGATTGCGTTTCTCGGGCGCGTATTCATTGACGTTGATGCGGCCGGGACGCGAGCCGTCTCCGGCGCCAATCGAATAATCGGCGGGAGGCGCGGAGGCGGCGCGGAACTCTTCCATCTTCACGACGTCGAGCTTATTTTTTGGCAGCCGGCCGAAGAGTTGCGGCAGTTTGCCATACATCTGGTCGCGATAATGCGCGTAGAGATCGAATAACTGCTGACCCGATTTCGCGTGCAGGTTGGGATCGTGCTGGATGTGATCGTTGAAAGATTTCAGATCGGTGAATCCCTGCGCCTTAGCGATCGAGAGCATCTGGGTTTCGATTTCCGCGACGCTCTTCAGGCCGAGTTCGTGAATGCGGTCGGGGGTGAAATCGGTGGTGGTCTGGTGACGGACGGCGAAGCGATAGCGCGCTTCTCCGTCGGGCAAAGCCCAGACGCCGGGATCGAGGCGTCCATGCGGGGCGTAATCTTCACGCACGAATTTAGCGAATTTCGCATAGGCGGGAGCGACTTCGTTCTTAACGGCGCCGTCGATTTCGTCGCGCAGGTGCTTGCGGGCATCTTCGGGGATGGAGGCGGGAAATTTGCGTAACGGCTCCGTGAAGGGACTCTTGTCGAGGGAATCGTCGGCGATTCCTTGCGCCTGGTCCGAGACTTTCTCCAGCAGAAACTTCGGCGGTACTCGATGATCCCGCAGGCCATCGCGCATGTGCGCGATGGCTTGATCGAGTACGCGCGGAATCTGATGTAGGCGAGAGACGTAGTCTTCGTAATCCTTCACGTTGCGGAACGGCGAATCGTAGGGGAGCGATGCGTAGCCTAGGTGAATGCCGCCAAACTGCGTTGCGGGCATTTCCCAGTCTTTGAACTGCGCGCTGTCGAGAGCTTTGTGCAGGCTGCGCAACATGAGCGCGTGGTTGAGACATTCCTGCTCGGGGAAGCCGGTGATGTCAATCGCTTCGAAGCGCGCGAGAGCCTGGCGCGTGTGTTCGAGATCGTCGGCGATGGCCTTGTCGGAGAAATCGCTGAGGCGATCGTTGTAGCGATTGTCTCCTATTTCTGTTGCGAGCTCGGGCTGCGTGCGCAGAGTGTATTCCCACTCATCGGCGAGCAGGCGATTGAGTTCGGCGCGCCGGGCATCGAGAGTTTGTTCGGCGGCGTGGGCGAGTGGGATGAAGAGAGCTAACGCGAAAGAGAAGATCACGAGAAATGTTCGCAAGTTGCTGGCCTCGGCGGAATCGTCCGCAAAATGGTCAAAGCGATCGTGACGGATTCTACAGCACGAAGCAGCACTCAGCACTCGGCCGTCAGCATTCAGTCGCCCCGGCTGATTGCTAAATGGCGAATGAATGCTGACCTGTCGATGTGCAAGGTCTTGCAGTTGGGGCCGAGCGCCACAGTAATACGCGATCTGGTTACTAAAGGTGGGTGCCTCTTCGTGAAAACAAATTAAAGGCAATTTATTCAGACAGTTATGAGGAAGATTCCGATCCGACATATTTCTTTTTTGATCTTGCGTCAAAACGCGTAAATCGCCTAATATCGAAGAGTTGCATGGGGATAGGCCCCCCGCGAGTACTTTGGCCAAACTCTTGCATCTCAATCACTGGGCCAACAAATGCCGATAGCTACAGTAGGCAAGGGATTGGCTGGCTACGACCGGGGATGGTGAAGTGAAGTACAGCGCCTGTTTTTTTCGTCTCGCAATTTTCTTGGGATTCGCAATGCTGCTGGAAGCGACTGGCATCGCCGCCAGCGTCAACCCCAGCACGGTCGCGCCGCATAAGAAAAATCACAACCTCACCGAAAATCAACATGCCAAGCGACGCATGCGGACGCTGGCGCGGAGCCGCGCTCCAAGGTCGCACTATGCTGCGACGGCGACCGGCACGCATTCGTTGAACTCGGCGTCGGGCCGCCATCATTATTACGAGCGCTTCCACACCAGCTCTTTCGCATCCGAGATTACTGATGGTGATGTGACTGCGGGCGAAGATCCCATCGTTCGCCAGGCCGCGATCGACGCGCTTGGCAACATGAACGGCACAGTCGTCGCGATCGAACCAACGAGTGGACGCGTTCTCGCGATGGTCAATCAGCGACTGGCGCTTTCGAGCGGCGCGCAGCCATGCTCGACCATAAAACTTTCCGTGGCTCTGGCGGCTTTGAGCGAAGGCGTGATTGACGAGCAAACGGAAGTTTCGCTCGGCGGCCGCAGCCGCATGAATCTCACTGAAGCGCTGGCGCATTCGAACAACGCCTACTTCGAAGCGGTCGGACGCAAGCTTGGTTTCGAGAAGGTGCAGTACTACGCGCATCAGTTCGGGCTTGGCGAACTCGCGGGCTATCACATTCCTGGCGAGCAATTGGGCACATATCCAGAGGAAGAAATTTCGGCGAAGCTTGGCGGCGTGAGCAAAATGTGCTCGTTTGGCGAGGGGATCTCGATGACTCCTCTGCAATTGGGCGCGCTGGTCACGGCGATTTCGAATGGCGGGACACTCTATTATTTGCAGCATCCGACAACTCCCGACGCAGTCGCCAGTTTCCAGCCGATCGTGAAGCGGCATCTTGATATCGAGCCGGTGATCCCTGAATTGTCCGATGGCATGGCGGGCGCGGTTGCTTATGGCACGGCGCGCAGCGTGCGCTTGAACTTCAACGAAGAATCGATTCTCGGCAAGACCGGCACTTGTTCACATGCCGGCACTCGCTTTGGATGGTTCGCCTCTTACGCCAACACTGAAGTTGGACGCATCGTGACTGTCGTATTTCTGCAAGGGGGACGTCCGACGTTCGGGCCTAAGGCTGCGGAGATCGCGGGGCGGATGTATCGCAATCTTTACGACCACAACTTCTTTGTGGCGGGAGCGTCGGGGATTGCTCCTGCGGAAGCAGTGCAGAAGGCTAGCACGGTGAGCACGCAGCCGCAATAAATCCTCAGGGCTAACCTCAGCGCCTTGAGGCGCAATCAAAACGAAATTGTCATCGCAGCGCTGATGTGACGCGCCCCCCCAAAAACTCAGCGTGACAAGATTATGGGGAAGTCAACTGGGCCAGATGACTTTTGGTAAGAATCATCCGATTGGTGTGACTACCGGGTGTTCCCTCCACCTTTCCGTAACTTGCAACTCGTTCGCCGCCCGAGTTCTACTCTGATTTATGGACGAGCAGACTCTAACTCAATTTTTGAAGATAGCCGGCCACATCGGACATCCCGCTAAGGTGGCCGCGGTTGCGTTCGTCATCGCGGCATCGGTTTTCGTGCTAGCCTTTCGCGCAAAAAGGCCGATGGTCGGTGGTTTCGCGGCCGTTGTTATCCTCGTTGTGGGAGTAACGCCGTTCGCCGCCTACTCGTCTCTCCAATCGCGTGGCGTTTATCACGTTCAAGTTGTTCTGCTGCGGCCGGATCGATCCGTTGAGGATATCGCTCAGGTGAAAGCCTCAATCGGCGGCGAACTGAAGATGGTCGCGGGCGGGTGGGAACTCGACATTCCACAGCAATCCCGGCCCGCCGACGGCAAACTGACGCTGTCCGCCACCGCGAAGGATGAATTCATGAAGGGTGAGTCGACGATCGTCCTCGCCCAGGATTATTACCCCACCGCCACGATTCAAATGGTCGCCGAAACCTCGGCGATGGTTCGCGGAGTTGTAGTGGATGAAGATCTCGGGGTGGTCGCGGGGGCAAAAGTCTCGGTTGGCGATTATCCAGAATCGGTTGTGACCAACGCGAAAGGCGATTTCGTTCTGCCGGCCCACGCGGGCCAAGGGCAAGTGGTAGAGATCCGCGTACAGAAAGGTAATTTAACCGGAAATCTCTCCGCTCCAGCCGGGAAAGTGGTCGAGGTAGTACTAGGTCACGAGTAGGTGTCAGTCTATCCGCTGGCGACCAGCGGCTAGCGCCCTTCCTTCACTTCATCCTTCGCAACCACGCCGTCTTTGATGTAGATGATGCGGTGCGCGTATTCGGCGATGTCGTGCTCGTGGGTGACGAGGACAATGGTGTTGCCTTCTGAATGCAGGCGATCGAACAAGGCCATGATCTCGTTGCCGGTCTGTGAATCGAGATTGCCGGTGGGCTCGTCAGCGAGAATAATGGCTGGCTTATTGACCAGGGCGCGCGCAATGGCGACGCGCTGGCGTTGTCCGCCCGAGAGTTCGTTGGGCTTGTGGCTCATGCGGGATTCCATGCCGACCGAGGTAAGCGCAGCCTTGGCGCGCTCGGCACGCTCATCGGAGGGAACTCCGGCATAGATCAGCGGGAGCTCGACATTGTGCAGCGACGTGGCGCGGGCCAGAAGGTTGAAAGTCTGGAAGACGAATCCGATTTCTTTATTGCGAATGCGGGCCAGTTCGTCGTCATCGAGCTCGCTGACTAGCTGACTATTGAGCCAGTACTGGCCCTTGGAGGGCGAATCGAGGCAGCCGATCAGGTTCATCAGCGTCGATTTGCCGGAACCGGAAGGGCCCATGATGGCGACGTATTCGTTGCGCTGGATTTGCAGGTTGATGCCGCGCAATGCGTGCACCTGCTCCGAGCCCATGTCATAGGTCTTCCACAGATCATCGGTGGAGATCATGTAGGAGTTGGGCGCAGCCCAGTTCGCGGGCTTATCGATCGGGAATACTTCGGCAGTCGCCATCTTGCTCTCCTTATGCGCTTCGGACTCGGGCACGCACGCTCCTATAGCCGTTCTATCTTGGACGCTCTAACCTGGCAGAGGTTAGACGCGCGGCCCCTAAAGGGCGTTTCCTCTTGACGCTTTTTCGGCATCGTTAACGCGATGCCCTGATACAGGACTAACTGCTTTCATCTTCTTTTTTCGGGACCGAGTTATCTATTTTGACGCTTGTTCCAGGCTTCAGCGTACGCAAAACTTTATAGCTGCCGGTAATCACCTCGTCACCGTCCTGCAGGCCTTTGAGGACCTCTATATCCGTGGTTCCACTGATGCCGGTATCGACCGGAACGAATTCTGCTTTCTTGCTGCGAATTACGAACACGCCCTGCACTTCTTCCTTCTGCTTAGCCGCGTCGACTGGTGCGCTGGATGCGGCCTGCACATTATTGTTGCCTTTTGCATCTTTTGGTGCGAGGTCTGCCTGCGTGCGCACGGTCAGCGCCTGAATTGGAATGCTCAACACACTGCTGCGAACCGCGGTCGTGATCTTGGCCGTCGAAGAGAGGCCGGGCCGCAGATCGGGCGGCGGATCGGTGAGGGTGACGACGACTTTGAAATCCTTTGCTTCTTCGCTGGTCGACGTAGCTTGCGACGTCGCTACGCCAGTCGAACGAACGATGGCATTGTCGCCGATTTCGCTGACGACGCCGTGGAAAACTTTGTGCGGGATGGCGTCGATGGTCACGTCCGCAGGCTGGCCCAGGCGAACGTTGACAATGTCGGTTTCGTCGACTTTGACCTCAGAGGTAATCACGGACATGTCAGCCAGGGTCATCAGGGTGCTGCCTGGTGAATTCTGAATTCCGATGACCACCGTCTCGCCTTCGCGGACAGGCAGATTGGTGATGACGCCGTCAAAAGGAGCTTCGTAGGTGGTCTTTTGCAGGACGTCGGAGACGCGGGTGAGATTGGCCTCGTTCTGCGAGATGTGTTTGTCCGCGGAATCCTTCTGTGCGCGGGCTTGCGCGACCTTGGCTTCAGCTTGGGCCAACCCGGCATCAGCGGTCTCCCACGCGGCCTTTTTGATGTCGTAATCCTGTTTGGCGATCAGTGCCGCGTTGTAAAGACCCTGGGCGCGATCCCAATCGAGCTTGGCATGGACGGCGTCGGATTTTGCGCGGTTCAAATCGGCGAGCGAGGTGTTCAAAGCGGCGTCGGCGGCTATGGCATCGGTCTCAGCGGCCTGCACCCCGGCGCGTGTAGCGTTGACGTCGGCCGAGGATTGCACGTTCTCGAGTTGCGCCAGCAACTGCCCCTTCTTCACGCGGTCGCCTTCCTTGACGTGCAGCCTGATGATTTTGCCGAAAGCATTGGCTCCTATGTTCACGTAAGTCTTGGGCTTAATTTCGCCCGATGCGCTCACGATGGAGGCCAGATTCTGTTTTTGAACCTTGCCGGTCTGCACCGTAACAAGGTTTTTGCGGCTCTGATAGACAGTGACCGATACGATAACGATCAGCACCAGGGCCGCGCCTACGCCAATCAGCACTTTCTTCCAGGTCTTCATGATGAGGATTTAATTCTTCTGTCGAAGCAGTTGTAAGTCCCCAGGAAGCATCATCTCCCTTCCTTCTAGCCTCGGCTTCCGTTTACAAACAGCGAACGTGTCATGATTGCGCATCAACAGTTACGCTCAGGCGAGGAGGAAAGTTCCCAAGATCCTGCGAAACAGGCATATCCCAAGTTACTTTGGTCGGCTTACACTGGGAGACCCGCGGCGCAATTCATTATATCGCGTTCTCCGCGAATTGAAGGGGGCCGGCATAATCGGCGTTCTGCCCTGCTCGTGGCAAACTGATAGGCGGCCGAGGCAAGCGGATCGCTCGATGCAAATCGCGGATTCTTAAGGGATTTACCGCTCCGCCTTGAGGCAAGAAATCTTTTTCTCGCAGGCCACTTCTTCTTGCCATGTTGTATCCAATGAACATAGAATTAGGCAGTTCCGGTTTGCAGTGAGGTTAGCCTTCCTATGTTCTCCGCAGGTTTCTGGAGTCGTTGCTCGGCAGTGGTGTTGGCGGGTGCAATGTCACTGGGTTTTGCCGCTCTGTCTCACGCTCAGGACTCTCAAGCTCAGGACAAGGACTCGAAAAGCTCTGACAATAACGCTGCCTCGACACCGGGGAGCCAGGTCGATCCGCTCAAGCGCCCGATTCCAGATAAACAAAGAAAGGCCAATGCCAAGGCGCTCAAGATCGAGTTGAGCAAGACGTACCGGAAATGGCTTGACGAGGACGTGCGCTGGATCATCACTGATCAGGAAAAATCCGCCTTCATGCAGCTCTCGAACGACGAAGAGCGCGACCAATTCATTGAAGCCTTCTGGCAGCGACGTGACCCCACACCCGACACCGAAGAAAATGAGTTCAAGGAAGAGCACTACCGTCGCATCGCATATGCCAACGAGCATTTCGCGGCCGGAATTCCTGGTTGGAAGACCGATCGTGGCCGCATGTATATCGTGTTCGGGCCGGCCGATGAGATTGATTCGCATCCCTCCGGCGGTAGCTATGAGCGTCCCATGGAAGAAGGCGGGGGCGAGACTTCCACTTACCCCTTTGAAACTTGGCGCTACCGCTACATAGAGGGGATCGGGCAGGAAGTGATGATCGAGTTTGTCGATACGTGCATGTGCGGCGACTATCACATGACGCTCGATCGTTCCGAGAAAGATGCATTGAAGTACACGCCAAATGCGGGCCTGACCCTATATGAACAAATGGGCATGGCGAACAAGTCGAGTCGCTTTACCAACGGCGGATTAGAACAGCTGGGCCCCGGACCATTCAATCAGGATTTGCAGTCGAAGCAATTCGATCGCCTCGATCAGTTTGCCAAATTGCAGGCCGCTCCGGCAGTTAAGTTCAAGGACCTGGAAACGTTCGTCACCCACAAGATCAGCGTCAACCTCATGCCCTTTGACGTGCGCGCCGACTTCGTCAGGGTCACCGGCGACACCGTGCTCGTTCCGGTCACTATTCAGATCAAGAACCGCGACATTACCTTCCAGAACAAGGAAGGGATCGAACGCGGGACCGTCAATATTTTCGGGCGCGTGACAACGCTCACAGGAAAGATCGTGCAGACTTTTGAAGACACCGTGCAGGTCGACGTGCCTGTGGAGTTGCTTCCTAAGACCGCTGAAAATTCCTCGGTGTACTGGAAGGCGTTGCCGCTGCGGATGAGCCAGAATCGCTACCGTCTCGACATCGTGGTGAAGGACGTGAACGGAGACCGCACGGGGAGTTGGGAGCGCGCAATCGTGATCCCGGACTTCAGTGAAGACAAGTTGAGCAGTTCGACGCTGATCATTGCCGATCAGATGGAACCGGTTGCGACGAAGAACGTGGGCACAGGCAACTTCGTGATCGGGACGACGAAAGTGCGTCCGCGAGTGGCATCATCCGATGGCAAGCCGATCTCCTTCAAGCGCAATCAGAAGCTGAATTTCTGGATGCAGGTTTACAATCTGAGCGTGGACGAAAAGACCCATAAGCCTTCGGCCACAATCGAGTACAATGTCACGGATGCCAGAAACAAGGCAGTTATCCACACCGTAGAGTCGACCGACACGATGGGGAATGTGGGCGACCAGGTGACGCTGCAGAAGACGCTTTCCGCCGCGAATCTGCCGCCGGGCCTGTACAAGATTGAGATCAAAGTGAACGACAACCTATCCAAGCAGACAGTGGGCCCGACGGCTACTTTCGCTGTCGAGTAAGGGGCTGCCTGGTTCCCAGAGGTGGTGGGCGAGAATGTTTCAGAAGCTCGGGTTCCGGATGATCGCGGTGGCCGTGGCGCTAGTCGCGGCTTTGCCGATGTTGTCCGGAACTGCCTTCGGCGCGGTCCCGGGTGCGATATCGGGATATGTTCGCGATGGCAGCGGCGCGCCGCAAATGGGCGCCGCCGTCGAGGTTCTCGGTTCGACCGCCCAGGCGCTGAAGGCCTTGACATTCAAGGTTTTTACCGACGATCGTGGCTTCTACTCGGTTTCGAGCCTGCTTCCCGGAACCTACAGCGTTAAGGTAAGCGCGCCATCGTTCCTACCTACTTTGCGCGAAAAGATCGGCGTCCGAGCCGGCGCAAAATTGATGGTTAATGTCACTTTAACTACACTCTTCGAGGCCATCCAATTAGTACCGTTGCGCGGCCCGGTGGACGATGACGATTGGAAGTGGACGCTGCGCTCCGTCGCCAACCGGCCCATTTTGCGCGTGCTTCCAGATGGTACGACAGTAGTCGAGCAGAGCGGCGATGCCCACGGGTTGAAAGGTGCTATCACTCTTCTCGGCGGATCGCCGAGCCAGGGCTTTGGCAGCCCTTCCGACATGACGGCCGGTTTCGCTGTCGAGCGGTCTCTGTTGTCGAGTGGCACCCTTCGACTCAATGGCAATCTTGGCTATGATGCGGACGGCCAAAGCATTCCCTCAGCCGTTTTGCGTACCACCTACACCAATCGCTTCAACGGAGTCTTTGAGCCTTCGGTGGCGATCACGGCTCTGCGCCTGAATTCGCCGGATACTAATGACATGCTGGACGAATCGCTGCAAGCGCTTTCGGTGACCAGTTCCGATCGGGTCGTGCTCGGTGACCGCTTGGAGATGAAACTGGGAAGCGAATTGCAGACCATTCAGTTTATGGGACGCGTGCGTGCGTTCAAGCCTTTTGGGTCGGCCGATTTGCACCTTACGCCGAACACTGTCGTCGAATATCAGTATGCCAGTTCAGTTCCGAATACAGGCATCGAGAATCATTTGGACGACGGCATTGAATCGACTTCGGCGGATTTGAGCGAGACTGCGCCACGCATGAGCATCACCGACTACACTCCCGCAGTCGAGAGGGCTCATCATCAGGAGATATCATTCTCCCAGCGCGTTGGCAGGACCAGCATGCAGGTGGCCTATTACTCGGACCACCTGGTCGATCCTGTGCTGACCGGAGTGGGTGAAATGTCGGCCGCCGAAAACACCGCGGAGCTGGGTGATGTGCTGCCCGATATTTATTCCGGCACCTTCAGCTATCAGGGGAACGACTTCGCGACCAACGGAATGCGTGCGGTGTTGCAGCGGAAGATCTACTCCGATCTGGCTGCGACGTTAGAGTATTCCTACGGGAGCGTGCTCGACCTGTCGCGCCCGGATGTTCAGTTGGAGGACGCTCGCGAGTGGATTCGTGCGGAGCGGCGCCAAGCCGTGGCCGCGAAGTTTAGCGGATCGATTCCCAAGTCGAAAACACACTGGACCGCGTCGTATCGCCATAGCGGCGGGCGCGCGCTGACTCCGGTCGATCTCTTCGACACATCACCCGGGCAAGCTTATCCTTATTTGAACGTCAGCCTGCGGCAACCGATACCTGCCCGATTTTTTGCGGGTCACCTGGAAATTCTCATGGACCTGCGAAATCTCCTGGCGCAGGGTTATGTGCCGGTCATGGGCCGCGACGGCCGCACGCTTTATCTGGTGCAATCGGCGCGCTCGGCCCGCGGCGGCGTTGCGTTCAGCTTCTAGCATTTTGCGCGAGTCAAATTCCTCCTGCTGATTACTTCCATTACTTCCATTACTTCTTTTGCTTCTCTCTGTGAAGTTGAACACTGATCTTTCGCGCGTACTCGTTTATAATTCCGCGATCTTACCGAAACTCTATTTCGCGGTTGTGGAGCGAGAGTTCGCTTCGCCCTCCGCGACGATTCGCGTTTAACGACTCGCGTTTAAGGAGACGAGGCAATGAATCTGCGACGGATGTTGCTGGTAGTGGTGCTGTTGGTGGGAGTCGCGCTAGGGCAGAGCTTCCGCGGCGGGATTCTGGGGACGATTACCGATGCCAGCGGAGCCTCGGTCGCCGGGGCCAAGGTCACCGCCACCAACACCGAGACCGGACTGGTGCGCGACAGCATAACCGACACGGATGGCAACTACAGTTTCAGCGAGTTGCAGTTGGGAAATTACTCGATTACCGCCACGAAGGAGGGTTTCCGCACGCAGACGGCGACCAACATCGTGGTAGCGGTTGAAGGTCCGCAGCGCGCAAATCTAACCATGACACCGGGGCGAGTCGACGAAAGAGTGGAAGTGCAGGCCGACGTGCCTCTGGTCGAAACCAGCAGCAACACACTCGGCGGGACGATACAAGCGGAAGATTTCAAAGATTTGCCGGTCAATGGTCGCGATTTCATGAAGATGTTAACAGCCGTTCCTGGAGCGAATGCTGACCCCAGTTCGGTGAACGATTCTCCAGGGTCGTTCGGAGTTTTTTCGGTGAACGGCAATCGCGGCCGGTCGAATAACTTTCTGCTCGACGGCACCGACATGAACGATGGTTTCCGCAACGATAACGCCATCAACGAAGGTGGAGTATTCGGAATACCCGCGACGCTCTTGCCCATAGATGCGGTCCAGGAAATGGCAATTCTGAATAACACGGAGGCCGAATTTGGAAGGAATTCGGGATCGATCGTCAACATCGTGACGAAGTCGGGAACGAATAGCCTGCACGGATCGGCGTTCGAATACTTCCGAAATAATGCCCTGGATGCGCGGAATTACTTCAATTGCGCGCAGACGCAGTGCGCCTCTAATGTCGCCGGTGGGCCGCAAAACGCGTTTCACAATAATCAGTTCGGCGGATCGCTTGGCGGCCCAATTATCAGGGACAAAACTTTCTTCCTGTTTTCGTATGAGGGACAGCGGGAGAGGGTCGGGTTTCCCTCGCCGGCAACGATTCCCTCGCAGGCTTTGATTGCTCAGGACGCTCCGCTAACTGGTATCAATCCCATCATCCAGAACATCCTGAATACCAATCCATGGGGCCCGCTGCCCGCAGTCGGGAATGATCCGCAAGGCCTCACCTATACCGAAGAGGTGAACGCCCCGTCGAGCAACCGTCTCGATAGTTTGATCGCAAAGATCGACCAGCACATCGGCCAAAACGACCTGCTCACAGGTCGTTACTATTTCGGCGACAGTAGCCAGAGCGCGCCGCTGGCTATTGTCGGCGGAGACGTGCTTCCGGGATTCAACACGGTTGTCCCGACGCGCGTCCAAGTCGTTTCTCTCTCTTACACGCATGTGATTACACCGCGGCTGCTATCGGAGATTCGTGGTGGATGGAATCGCTTCGCGGAATCATTTTCAGCGCAGGACAGCAGCCTCAATCCTGCCAGCCTTGGCTTGAATACTGCGAATAGTGACTTTACCAGCGCCGACTATGGATTGCCGGTAATAAATGTCGGTGGCTTTGCGGGGATGGGTTCAAGCAAGTCGGTTCCGCGCGGACGGGTCGATAGCAACGTGCACTATCTGAGCAATTTTGCCTACAACCGAGGGGCGCACAATTGGAAGTTTGGCTACGAATTTCGCCGCACCACGGTGAACCAGTATTTCGATTTGAACCATCGAGGTACACTGGACTTCAGTTCGCTGAGCGATTTTCTCGCGGGCAACATTACGGGCGGCGGTAGCCAGACCGCTGGGTCCTCGCACCGTCACACCTACCAGAACAGCTTCGCCTTCTATCTGCAGGATAACTTTCGGGTGTCCCATCGCCTCACCTTGAACTATGGTTTACGTTGGGACTACTACGGCGTCATCGGAGAAAAGAACGATCTGTTCAGCATTCTGAACTCGTCGTATAACCTTGTGGAGGTTGGGACGAGCGGCGCTCCGAGCAGCCTCTACCCTAAGGACTACCATAATTTTTCCCCGCGGATCGGCGTCGCATATGATGCGTTCGGCACTGGGAAAACCGTCTTCCGTCTTGGTTATGGGTTCGCGTATGACGCTTTCTCGCAGGATTTTTTCGCGGGCCAGATTCCATATGTTTCTTCGAACGCCGGCCCTTTGTTTAATGACGTAGGACCGAGCCCGATCAGTTATGGTTCGCCCGCAGCGAATGTCTTGCAGCCAGAGGCGTGCGGCGGCTACGAGGTTATTCCCGTGCCCAACAGCAGTTTATGCACGGGGCCGATTTTTGGCGGGTTCGGGCCAGTCGACGTATTTACGGTTGACCAGCGCCTGCGCACGCCTTACGTACAAAACTACAATCTGAATATTGAGCAGCAGGTGAATTCGAAGACTGCCATCTCGATTGCCTACGTGGGATCGTCCGGCCGCAAACTATTTCGCTTCATCGATCTCAATCAGGGAGACCCGGCGACCGGCGTTCGTCCGCTCAGCGCGCTTGGATTGCCGTACGGATATGTCCTCGATTTTCAATCGTCGGCGATTTCGAATTACAACTCACTTCAGATGCGTCTGAATGTGCGCAATCTTCATGGCTTCACTTCAACCGCCAACTACACCTTTAGCCATTCTATTGACACCGCCAGCGACGGTCAGGACTACACGCCCTTTCAGGCACAGCCGCAGAATAGTTTTAATCCCCGCGGCGACCGCAGCAACTCCGGCTTCGATGTGCGGCAGCGATTCAGTTGGCTGTGGGACTACAGAATTCCAGAGGCACACTCTATGCACCTGGTGACGGGCGGATGGAGCATCAGCGGGGTGGTTTCGCTGGCCACCGGAATGCCCTTCAGTGTGCTCGACTACGACAATTTCAATAACACGGGAGAGTTTTATGAACGGCCAGATTTGGTGGGGAATCCTTTCGCCGGTAGCAGCGGCCCTGCCAACTATCTCAACTTGAGCGCGTTTGCCGCGTCGTGCAACTGGAACGCATCCGACGGGGGATGTGACCCCAATACACCGAACTATCATTTCGGCAGTTCGGCGCGCAACGGACTCTACGGCCCGCACTATCGCAACTTCGATTTCTCGTTAAATAAGGAAACGAAGCTGACCGAGCGCGTCAGCATGCAATTGCGAGCCGATTTCTTTAATCTGTTCAACCATCCCAACTTCGCGAATCCGGTGCTGCCGAGCTTCAACGTGCTATGGACGCAAAATGGCATCAATTCGAATACCGGCCAAGGCATGAACTTCTTCCCGTTGACCGTCACGCCGGACGTTGGCGCGCAGAATCCATTTCTCGGCGGCGGCGGACCGCGGGATATTCAAGTGTCCGCGCGCTTCTCGTTCTAGCGCTGGCGCATTAGCCAGGAAAAGTTTCTTCCCCGGCTCCTCTCGCGGGTTTTGCGAGGGGAGCCTTTTTGCCTGCCTGGAAGGCCGCCGCGTCCCGCCGTTCCCACATTCTTCACGAAATTGGGTTACACTTTCACACCATGACGGAGCAAACGACGCCCCCCTCGCCCACTCCCAACGAAAGGCGTTCGCGCCAGCGCGTGCCGGTTCGCGTACCGGTCAAAGTTCGCTACCACGGCGAAGAGCACGGGGGCTTGACGCGTGACTTGAGTTCGTCGGGAATTTTTCTCTATTCTGAGACAGCCATGAAGCCGGGATCGAAGCTGGAACTGGTGATCATGCTGCCTCCTGACTTGGGATTGGGCGCTGGGGGATGGACCCTCTGCCAGGCGTCGGTCGTCCGGGTTGAGAAATCCGAGGGTAAACGCGTCGGAATCGCCGCCACTCTTGACCGCATCGCGGTGCTGCCTGAAATTAGTTAAGAAGTCGCGGAAGTCGCCTCAGGCAACCCCCTTATGTCCACTATTTCTCAACTTGAAACAGCCAACACTGATAATTTGTACAGTCCAACAGTAATAATTTGTACAGGAAGATAAAAAGATTGCTTCCCAATGCTCCGTTCGCGGTGCAATAATGTCCCACTTTTGAAACATGTGAAAATGAACCGGATTTCCCCAGGTGGCTAGGACAATGTGGATTGAAAAGCTCAACGATGGCGTTTTGGAACTGGACACGCCAATCGGCCCCCGATATGTACAACCGAATTTCGCGCAGCGCGCTTTTCTGCTTTGGACGTTCCGAAATTTTTTCTCGCTGCCGCAGCAAGTGCTGCATCCGTGGCAACTCCGTTTAATCGATCGTTTGTTGAGCGAAAACCGATTCTTGTCTGTCTCCCTAGTGGGCGCGAACGATCGGCCGGTGATCGGAAGAATCGAGCGGCGAGTGCTGACGCAAGCGGAGCCGCTGCCGTTTCGCAAGCCTGCTTCAGCTGTGCAGTCTGCTTCGGCGGAGCCAAGCCGCGAAGCCGCTTCGGCATGATCACGACGACTGCGGCGAACCGCGCGATCTCCCCTGCGATCAGACGCCAACCTGCGCGCGGCATAGAGCGGACGCGCGCAAACCGAATGCTATAATCAAAAAGTCTTTGACCCCTGCCGTTCGCAGCGGGCGCGTAGCTCAATTGGCAGAGCAACTGACTCTTAATCAGTAGGTTGAAGGTTCGATTCCTTCCGCGCTCACCATCTTTACCCCTTTAGCGTGTGGTCTTTACGATTTGCCGAACCTGAACCTCACGCATGCAGGTCGCACCGATCCGGTTGGCCAGATCACCCTGCGCTCCACAGAGGGCAATGTGAAAGTACGAGGAGGCAGCGGCATGCTCTTGCGCATAATCGAAACTGTGCTATGAAGCTGCTCTCGATCCGTACTCAATCGCAGCGGGCTGCCGCCAAATAGCCCGTGCATGGCTTTTATACGGGTGCGGGAAACACATTGTCGATGAACACTTTCGAACGCGCGGTCACATCGACGCGGCCGGAGATAGGGTCGGGTTTCCCGCGCTCGCCAGTATCTCGATAGCTAAGAAATGCTAAGGTTTCACAGTCTTTCGCGCGCCGGGGATTTCACTGAAGGCAGCGAATTCATCAGTGATTCGAGGGCTGTTCGCCGGGAGGCGCAGGTAAATCCGGTGAGGGCACCGAATTGCATTACCCGATTTCCTCTTGAATCAGGGGAAACTTCCGCTCATAACAGCGCCCAGTTAAGGATGCGCATTACTGCTCACGAGTTTGCCGCAGCATTCGGGGCGATCTGGCAGACTTGAGCGTTCCCATCCTCCGCCGAGAGCCTGGATGAGCAACACAGTGCTCGCCATGCGGCGTCCCAGAATATTGACTGCTGTCACTTCGTCTGCGAGAGCGGCATTTTGTGCGGTGATAACCTCGAGGTAGTTCGTAACACCGCCTTTGTAGCGTATGACTGAAAGGTCCATCGAACGTTGAGCTGCTGTGACCGCTTCATCCTGGACCTGCGCTTCGTGTTCCAGAATTCGGACGGCCGCGAGATTGTCTTCGACCTGTTGGAATCCAGTCAGGACGCTCTGTCGATAGTTTGCAACTTGAGAGTCATAGGCCGCCCGCGCCTGATCGTTCAGAGCGCGGCGTCTCCCAACATCGAAAACTGTACCTACAGCAGATAGTCCAATCGACCACAAGCCGCTCGGCCCGTTAATGAGGGTCGTTATGGCGGAGCTCTCAAATCCTCCCGAGGCGCCCAAATTAATCGTCGGATAGTACGCCGACTTCGCAACTCCTATCTGGGCGTTCGCCGATGCCACAAGTCTCTCCGCAGCTGCGATGTCCGGGCGTCTCTCCAGCAATTCAGAGGGCACAGAGACTGGAACATGCGGAGGCGGCGCGGTGAGAGGCAACGGGGGTAGGCTAAACTCGGCGGGCGGTTTGCCGATGAGAATGGCGACTGCATGTTCGTACTGCGCCCGCGCCACGCCCACATCTGTCGCTTGTGCCCGCGTAGTCTGCAGTATGGTCTTCGCCTGCTCGACGTCCACTTCCGAAGCGACCCCTCCCTTGAAACGGCTTTCGTTAAGCTCCAGGGCCTGCTCGTACTCTTTCACCGTTGTGCTTAGGAGCTGTTCCTCGGCATCGAGGCTGCGAGCCTGAAAGTAATCAACGGCCAGATCGGCGTGCATGCTCAGATTAACGGTCGCGAGGTCTGCTGCGCTCGCCTGCGCTTGCTCTCGGTAGGACTCCACGGTTTTTCGAACCCGGCCCCAGACGTCGGCCTGATAAGACACGTCGAATGGCAATACGAAATCGTTGTAAGTGGCGCCGCGCAGGACTGTACTCGTGGGACTATTGGCGGAAATGCGCGTCCGAGTGGCCGACGGCCCAGCGGTTACGGTGGGATAGTAGTCAGCCCGATAGTAGCGAAGAACCGCGCGCGCTTGCTGGAACTGCGCGTCCGCGGCCTTTAGATTTTGATTCGATACGTTGACTTGCTCCTCGAGCGCATTCAGTTGGGGATCCTGGAAAAGCGTCCACCACGCGCCGCCCAGGTTCTGGTCATTTGGTTGGGCGGGCTTCCAATCCCCTATTTCTTTATACGCAGGCGGAGCTGATACTGCGGGCTGGTGGTACTTTGGGCCAACTACGCATCCTGCCAGCAGGAGCGGCGCGACTGCTATCAGAGCGTATCCGAAAGCTCTCCGCGAGTTTCTGAAAATCTTTTCTTGAGATAGCTTCACTTTGGATCTCCCGGCAAGGTTGCCTTAACAATTTGGACTTCCTGTCCGGAAACGATCGAGTCGGGGGGATTAATGATGACCTGATCATCCGGCTTGAGACCGGAGACGATCTCTATCTGGTCGCCGAAATCATGCCCGGGAGTGACTGCGGTGAGCACGGCCTTCCCGTCTCGCACAACGCCCACCCGTAGTCCCTCGGTGCGAAACAGCAGAGTGTTGACCGGAAGCAGGAAGACAGAGTGCGAGGTTGGGATGGCCAAGTGAACTTCGGCATAGGAGCCCGTGAGCAGAGTGCCGGTAGGATTGTCAACGTCGATTTCGATAAGCAGAGTGCGAGTTGCGACGTTGATGTCGTCGGCAGTGCGAACCACTTTTCCCTGAAATTTTCGGTCTGGAAATTCGGCAAGAGTGAGGTCCGCCGTCATGCCGACTTTGATTCCTCGCGAGTATTCCTCCGGCACGTTCACATACACGCGCAATTTCCCCGGTTGAGCGATGTGAAAGAGATCGGTCTTCACATTGCTGGTACTGCCGGAATTGATCAGATCACCAATGTCGGTGTTGCGCGCGGTGATCACGCCATCGAAGGGCGCGTAAACTTTTTCGAAAGAGACCAGCGCCGAGTACTGCTGCACCGCTGCCTTATCGGCCTCAACGATCGCTTTATTCGCGTTGTAGCTGCCGACTGCGTTGTCGACGTCCTGTTGGGAGACCGCATTGCTTTTTAAAAGTCCCTCATATCGCGATTTCGTGATCGAAGCCAATTCGAGATTGGCCTGGGCGGTCATCAGATTGCTGCGAGCTTGCTCTAGCTGCTGATCCACCTCTGGCGTTTCAATAACAGCAAGCAATTCTCCCTGTTTCACGTGCGCTCCGATATCGAAATACCACTTCTTTAAATAACCATTCGTTCGGGCATAGATGGGTGAACTGATGTATGGTTGAACGTTTCCCGGCAGAATAATTTGATCTGCGGGGGCTGTTTGTTTTGGCGCCACTACTGACACCGCCGTCAGGGCGGCTTGAGCTGTCTCCGTATCGAGCGCAGCTCGTGCCCGAACTCGGGACCAGATGCCGGATACCAACAGTGCAGCAACCGCAATGGCGACAATGCCTAAACCCACCCAATGTTTGTACCGACGCTCCGCTACCTTCGGCTTCACCGGAGCTGTTTGACCGTCGATTTGTCTATTTTCGGTTTGAGTCAACATAAGTAAATCCACACGGCTTGACGCCTAGTGTCCTTTCTCCTGGGCTGAATGCCCGCGTGAACCTTGCAGAACGCTGAAAAATGCCGGAACGAAGAACAGCGTCGAGACCGTCGCGAAAAGCAGACCGCCAATGACCGCCCGGCCGAGAGGAGCGTTTTGCTCCCCGCCATCGCCTAGTCCGAGAGCCATGGGCACCATGCCGATGATCATCGCCAAAGCGGTCATCAACACGGGCCGAAAACGTGTAAATCCCGCCTCCAGCGCTGCCGCAATGGAATCCATACCTTCCGTCATTTTTCTGTGGCGAAACTCACCACCAAAATGCTGTTCGAGGTTGCGACGCCCATGCACATGATGGCGCCCATCAGTGCCGGCACGCTCAGAGTCGTGTGTGTGATAAATAAGAACCACGCAATCCCGGCGAGTGCCGCGGGCAGTGCAGAAATCATGATGAAAGGATCAAGCCAGGACTGAAAATTGACTACGATCAGCAGGTATACAAGTACGATCGAGAAGGCCAGTCCACTGAGTAGACCTACGTAGGATGCTCGCATGGTCTGCACCTGCCCCCGCACAACCACTCGAGAACCGCGCGGCAGCTGCTGGCGCGTGGCGTCAATGATTTTGTTGATGTCACCGGCGACGCCACCGAGATCGCGGCCCGCGACCGATCCAAAGATGTCAATGACTGGCGCGACGTTGTAGTCGGAAACGACCGCCATTCCTGTTCCGCGCTGCGTAGACACCAGACTGGCCATGAGCGACGGCCGAGCGGTTGGGTCGGAACCTGTGATCGGAACGTTCTCAAGATCCTGCAGAGTGTCGGTTCGATATTGCGGCGTCTGGGTCGCGATTTGATAGCTCACATGATTCTTGGGGTCGACCCAAAACGTGGGTGAAGTCTGGAAACTGCCACTTAGGGAGACCAGGAGATTCTGCGCAATATCGTGTGCCGTAAAGCCCAGCTGTTCAGCTTTCGTACGTTCCACTCTGAGGCGGAGGTAGGGCTCATCAAAGGGCTGCTGAATCCGCAGATCGGTCGCTCCGGAGATATATCTCATTTTTGCGAGCAAGTCGTCGGCGTAGATTCGGTTGCCCTCCAGGTTGTTCCCGACGACCTGAACATCAATAGGAGCGGGTAATCCAAAATTGAGAATCTGCCCAACCATGTCAGCGGGTAAGAAAGCGAATGTCACCCCCGGAAAGTCTTTTGGCAGCGTCAGACGAAGCTGGTGAACGTAGTTGTCCGTAGGATGGTGTTTGGCGGACAGAGTCACAAGAATGTCGGCATCGGATGTTCCAACCGGAGCCGAGTTGCTGTATGAAAGATTGATGCCGCTATAAGGCAGGCCAATGTTGTCGATAACACTCTTGACTTCCGCCGCCGGAATCTCCTTTCGAATCGCCTGCTCAACCAGATCACAAAGGTTCGCAGTCTCTTCAATACGCATCCCCGTGGGAGCGCGCATGTGTAATTTGAAAGTGCCGCTGTCAACAGTGGGGAAGAAATCTCGACCGAGCCAGGGAACCAGGATTGCAACCGATCCGAGACTGGCAGCGAAGAAGGCAATAAGAAACGCCAGCCGATGATGGAGGCACATCTCCAACAAGCCTCGATAAGTGCCACGAAATCTCTCGAAGGCTTCCTCAAAACGCTTCTGCAGTCGCACGAGAGGGTTGCGACTTGGCGCCGCACCGGCATGATGCTTGTCTCCCCGCAATAAATACTTGGCCATGGTCGGAACAATGGTCCGTGAAAGAAAATACGAGGCCAACATGGCGAACACTACTGCTTCGGCAAGCGGTACAAACAAATATCGCGCCACGCCGGAAAGCAAGAACATCGGAGCAAAGACGATGCAGATCGAGAGAGTGGAAACGAATGCCGGGGTCGCGATTTGCGAGGCACTGTCGAGAACGACTTCGTCCATATCCTTCTCGGGTTCGGCCTCGCGATTACGATTGATGTTCTCGACCTCGACCGTGGCGTCGTCCACCAGAATGCCAACCGCCAAAGCGAGTCCCCCGAGCGTCATGATGTTGATGGTTTGACCGATTGCGCTGAGCACGATGATAGAGGTCAGGATCGCCAGCGGGATGGAAGTCGCGATGATCACGGTGCTTCGCCAACTGCCGAGGAACGTGAGAATCATGAAAGAGGTCAGGCACGCTGCGATCAATGTTTCTCTAACCACGCCGCTGATCGCGCTGCGAACAAAAATCGACTGATCCGCCAGCGGCGTCATCTTCAGTTGGGGCGGAACCGTCGCCGCGATTTGAGGCAGAAGGCCTTTGATGCCAGAGATCACGTTCAGCGTTGAGGCATCCCCCGCTTTTTGGATCGTCAGCAAAACTGAACGCTGGCCATTGACCTTGACGATATTCGTCTGCGGCGGAAAACCATCGCGCACCCAGGCGACATCCTTGATGTAGATGGTTGTACTGCCGATGGTTTTGATTGGAATGCGGTTGAGGTCTGCGATCGTCTGCGGCGCCGCGTTGGGAATGGAAACGTCGTATTCTCTCGACCCGATCTTAGAGGTTCCAGTAGGCAGGATCAGATTTTGCAGGCTGATCGCGTTGACCACATCCAGCGCGGACAGACCCTTCGACTGCAGGGCTGTTGTGTTCAGATCAACTTGCACCTGGCGTTGCTTGCCGCCATAGGGATAAGGCACGGATGCGCCGGGCACTGTGATGAGCTGCGTCCGAATGAAATTCAGGCCATAGTCGTTGAGTTGTTGCTCCGAAAGATCCTGCCCGGAGAGGGCCACTTGCAGTACAGGCACACTCGATGCGCTGTAAGCAAGAATGAGAGGCGGCGTTGTTCCAGCAGGCAACTGCCTGAGTTGAGTCTGAGAAACAGCCGTAATCTGTGCGATGCCCTGTTGAATGTTCGCAGTTGGCTGGAAGAAGACTTTGACAACCGCAGTTCCGTAGAGCGACTGCGATTCGATGTGCTCGATGTTGTCGACGGTGGTAGTAAGCGACCGTTCGGTAATGCTGACGATTCGATCGCTCATGTCTTCCGGGATGAGACCGTTGTAGTTCCAGATGATGCTGACGACAGGAATGTTGATGTTGGGAAAGATGTCGGTTGGGGTGCGAACAATCGCCAGTCCGCCCAGGATTAGGATGAGTATGGACAGCACCACAAAGGTGTAGGGCCGTCGCAATGCTAGTCGGACAATCCACATAAAAGTTCTCTTCTGAGTTCTCTGCGCTCAATAGCGAAAAGGCACGCTGAATACCAATTGACAGTGGGATAGTTTAGATCCGTATTTTCAACAAACTGGAGTGAGTCGCATGGTGGGCAGCCCAGCCACGGTCGGGTCGGTAGTCCCGCGACTGACGCTGCGTCCGCATTTCGACACGATTCCTTCAGTTCGCCGGGGCTAAGTGACGCGGTGCTGCGCGCTCGAATGGTTATCGAAATGCACCTTATCTAAAGACAGAGGTGCACAATGTTTAGGTACTTGGCGGACACAATTTTGGTCGTCATCATTTGCTTGATCCCCTATTTGTTCTCGCGTCTGCGTTTGCACAGCAGCCGTTCGAGAAAGGCCATGTATCAGTTCGCACGAGATAAGGAGTTTTGCCTGGCCGCTGTCATTCAATTAGAGCCTCAGAAGGAGATTGAGAATGCAAACTCGTAAACTCGGTAACTCAGACCTGCACATCACTCCCGTCGGCTATGGCGCCTGGGCTATCGGCGGATCAGGCTGGCAGTTCGGATGGGGATCGCAGGACGACAACGACTCCATCGCCGCGATTCATCGTTCCCTCGAACTCGGCGTCAACTGGATTGACACAGCCGCAGTATATGGCCTGGGACATTCCGAAGAAGTCGTCGCCCGTGCGCTCAAGAGCTGGCCGGGTCCGCGGCCTTACGTTTTCACCAAGTGCGGCTTGCGCTGGGACGCCTCAGGCAAAGTGAGGAAGGTGTTGAGCGCTGACTCGATCCGTGGAGAAGTCGAAGACAGTTTGCGCCGCCTGGCTGTCGACGTGATCGATCTCTACCAGATTCATTGGCCTCCTGAGCCAGATTCAGCAGCACTGGAGGAAGCATGGTCCACGCTCGCCAATCTGAAGCGCGAAGGTAAACTACGCTGGATTGGTGTTTCCAACTTCGATGTCCGCCAGTTGCAGCGCGCTCAGGCTATCGCTCCAGTGACTTCTTTGCAGCCGCGTTATTCGCTAGTCCACCGCGAGATCGAAAACCAAGTCCTGCCCTACTGCCAAGAGCAAGGTATAGGCGTCATTGTTTATTCGCCGATGGCTTCCGGTCTCCTGACCGGCGCCATGACCCGAGCGCGCGCAGCTAGATTGCCCAAGGACGATTGGCGCAGCGGGGATCCCGACTTTACCGAGCCAAATCTCTCTCACAATCTGGCACTGATCGATCGCTTGCGAGAGATAGCCAGCCGCGACAACTGTTCCGTGGGTGAAGTCGCAATCGCCTGGACCCTACACCATCCTGCTGTCACCGGAGCCATCGTCGGCGCCCGCAATGCGCGTCAGGCCGAAGGAGTAATGCCGGCAGGCGGGTTGCGTCTCACTGAGGAAGAAGTAACAGAGATCGAAAACTTTTCCGCCGAGAAGGCAGCGTGACTTTGAAGGCCGCTTTCACTGCGATCATCGCGGTGGGCCAGGCTGCCTTCAACTCACGGAATCGCACGTACGGGCCAAGGCGCTCCTAAAGACCGCGCATTGTTCTATCCGCAAAGCTCTCTCGTGGCATCATGCGAAAAGAGCAGTGCGTCCGTTTTCTCTGACTCTCTCAGGCGACGCACGCGTCTCGTAAACATCGCCCAGGCCAATGCTTGTAGGGCTGGATCCCCGGAATTGGAAGCCCTAAGCAGTTCTTCGCCTGCGTCTTTCTGTCCGAATCTGCACCACATCACTCCGCAGAGAAACACGTAGTCGATGTCCATCTTGCTCTCCTATGAATCAGCATTTGCTGCGGTCAATCGCGTTCCACGGTTCTGACTCGACAACTCCACATCTCCTCCGTTCGTTGTTCTGAGCGCGCGGCGTGAGCCACCACTCTACGCTTGGGCATAGCGATATATGCAACCGTAAGGGAGGTTGATTTCGCGTGGACGACAACGCCTTTTCGTCGCGCCCACGCGCGTCCACGTGTTTAGCTTCACGCCGCCGGGTGCCACTTCGAACCGGTCCGGGCCTTTATTTGTGGGGCCACGGTCGTGGTGCCCGGACCAAAGTCCTTTTCATACACGATCCCATCCCGGCTGACTACAAAGGTCATAACCCCGGACGACTGGTACTCCGCGGGATACGCAACCAAAGTCAGTTCTCCATTTTTCCAGCCTTGGCTACTCACCTCCGGTGCGGAATCCCTGGCTACGATTCGAAAGTGATACCCGTAGAAAAGGTTGGACTCTTTGTTGTCCCTGCTCTCCGCGCCGCCAGAAACCAGGCTTTGAACGAATTGGGTGATTGCGTCCTCGCTCGCTGCCTGACCGTTGGTCTCATTCTTCGCCGTTGCGAATTGCTCGCAGACTTCGATCGCTGTCGCCTCGTTTTCCCCGATCCGGCGGAACAGGATCTCCTTCTTGCCGCGATCAGAATCGAAATACCATTCACCGTTCTTTGACACGAGCGGGACGGGGAAGGGCCAGTTTTCCGCCCCAATGTACAGAACCGTGGTTCCATCGGGTTCCTGGACGAGACGGTGCATCTCCTGGTACTTCTTGCTGAACTGCTCGTGTTCCAGCTTGTCCTGTTCTTCGTCGCTCGAGGAAGTGACTTCCTTGCCTACGAGGATGGCTTCCAAAGCCGGTTCATCTTCCTTTTGCGCAGCCTGGAACAGAGCATCGCTAGCTTCGCCGGGAGACGGGAACATTCTTGGTTGTGATTCCTGAGCAAAGCTCGTAGATGCGAAACCCACGACTAGCGATAAGAACAGCAGAAGAAGGACCGTGGATGCGAACCCAGAGGCAAGCCTTACGGTAAAGGTTTCAAGAGTTGCAAGCGTCATATTATTTGTGCGCATAAGTTTTTCCTCCAAATCATCGATCTCATTCGTAGTAGTGAATCGAATTATCGGCGACCGCCTCCGCCACCGTGGAAGCCTCCGCCTCCGAAACCTCCACCATGGAAACCCCCACCGAAGCTCGACTGCCCGCGAGCGGAAAAGCCTCTCGCCACTCCTCCATGATTAAAGCCGCTGAAAGCGCCAGAATGCGTGCCGGCGAATCCGCGCTGCGACCCTCCGAACCCCCGACCGCCGGCAAAGCTGCCACCATGAAATCCACCGGCACGACGGACGGTGTTGTGATTCGCGAAAATTCTGCTGTGGGACTCGTAGTGGTGGTTGTCGAAACGAATATCGTGGTGGTGCCAGTCATATCCCCAGTGTCCCCACCCCCAGCCGAAGCCGCCGAAGAAGCCGATTCCAAAGCCGAAACCAAACGCGATTCCAGGGCCATCGAAGAACAATCCCGGATACCAATACCAACCGGGCCAAATTCCAATAGGGTCGCCGTAGATGAGCCAAGGATCATACTCAGGAACGTAAACGACCTCAGGGTCGGCGGGTTCGATCACGATCGTCTTGCCCTCCTTGCTCACCTTTTCCTGCGAAGTGCTCTTCAGGTTCCCCGCCTTTTCCGCTCGTTCGCGCATTATCTGAACAGCACTCATTACATCCTTCTCCTGGTTGACATAAGCGTCGCCGAGAGATGAGGTCCAAGAGAGATTCTTATCCATGTTGGCGAGTACCGAAGGAAATTCGGTAAGGGCCTTCACACTCGGATCCCAGGGTTGCTTATCGACTTCTTTGCCGAGTTGCTCGCCCTTCAAGTTGTTATTTTGCTGCAGCCAGCGGTCGGCTTCTACGACTTGGTCGGGATAAGTAGCTGCCGCAAGAATTTGTGCCACCAGCGCATCCGGATACAATGCGATGGGCGCGACGAGTTGCTGGAGCTGTTGCGGCGTTTGTGGCGCGGTTTGAACCGGCGTGGCTTGAACCGGCGATTGTGCGGGGGATTGGTCCGCCGGCGCGGCGAACCCTCCCGGCGCGGTGATTAATAGAAGACAAAATGAGAGAAAAAGCGACAAACTTTGTTTTATGAATTTCACAATTGATTCTCCTTCTACCGGTTGTATCGGCGCTCACCGGCGGATTCTTTCACTCACGTAACGCGCGCCGCCGCGAACTATCCTTCTTAACTTCTCACGTCAGCGCCGCGTCGATTCGCGAACTGCTAAAACGTCAGTGGACATTCCGGATGGCTGCATTGACACGCGATTTCCACGTCTTCACTTTCGGCCTCACGACATGCATCCCCGCAGTATTCTTCCCCGTTCGGTACATCGCACAAACACGGTATGTGCGCGCACTTCTTGCTTTCTTGATTCGCCATTTTGGTTACGCCCTTCCGCATCACCCTTCGATCACCATAGCGCTGCGATTCTTGGACGTAGCCCCGTTTGCTCGACCCCCAAGTAAGCCCTGAGGGAACTTACTCTACTGTCAGCTCGCGGTGACTACGCCACCTGACTAATTGCATCCTGATTTCCAAACCCCATTTTTCCGCGAGCGCGCCGTTTAGCAAGGGTTTGCGCAACGCCACTAAAACTCAACGAAGCCTGGAGTGTCAGCAGGTGGATAAGGAGTCCTTATTTGGACGGTCACGAACTACCGGCTTTCCCTTTGACTCTTTGTAGGTCTTTCTATCGCGGCCAATTTAGTTCCGCCTTCGTTTGGCACCTGTCGTGCCTTAGCTGGAGTAAGGAGGAAATATGAAAAAGCTTGTGATTCTGTTTGTTCTTGCTATGTCTGTGTCGGCCCAATCATTTGGAGCCGATATTATCGGCCATTCTGCCGACGTTGTTGGCCATTCCGCTAAGGTCGCGGGAAAAGATTCTTACAACGCCGCGAAAACCTCCGCGAAGGATACCGCCAAGGCAGGAAAAGCGGTGATGAAGTTCCTTTTCTAGCCTCAGGTCAAAATGCGAGAAATTGTCAAAGGAGATGAACCAAAATGAAAATCAGTAAAATTTATATTGCCATCGGTTTAGTCATCGCTCTTTCGCTCTTCTTGGAGCTCTTTGCTCATGCCGACGAGTTTGACCAAGCCACCACAATCACCTTCAGTCAGGCGATCCAGATCCCCGGACAGGTGTTGCCCGCTGGCACGTACTTGTTCAGGCTGGCAGATGCCTCCGCTAACGAAAATATTGTGCAGATCTTCAGTCCCGATAGGACTGTCCTGTACGCGACCGTTCGGACAATTCCAACGACGCGCCAGAAGCCAACCGGCGACACCGTCGTCTCAGTCGCCGAACCAGAAACCGGACAACCAGACGCCCTCCTGAAGTGGTTTTATCCGGGGCGCGAAGTCGGGGTTGAGTTCGTGTATCCGAAGCAGCAGGAGAAAAAACTGGCTCAGGACAGACGACAGATTGTAGTGGCAGGCCAAGCCACAAGGTCGAACACAGATGATGAGACGGTTGGCAACTGAGCCTGAGCTCATTAATTTCGCTCGTCAGGGCCTGGGTTTCAAGACCCGGGCCCCTTTTTTGCGATCAAATTTGAGGTTGATCTTAAGGGGTCATGCGAATCGATTGTAATGACCTCAGAACCGAGCTAGAGTTACGGGGCAAGGATGACGTCTGCAGATAAGCCCACGGTGTTTGTTGTCGATGACGATGATTTGGTGCGCGCCTCCATTCAAGGCATGCTGAAATCGGTTGGCGTCCGTTCTGAGACATTCGCCTCGCCACGTGAGTTTCTGCGTGCTAAGCGGCCGGACGGACCAAGTTGTCTCGTCCTGGACGTGAGACTTCCCGGCGTCAGCGGTCTGGACCTTCAGCGCGAGTTGGCGGATGCTGGCTTCCGGATTCCCATCATCTTCATCACTGGTCATGGGGATATCCCCATGACAGTAAAGGCGATGAAATCGGGCGCGGTAGAGTTCTTGACCAAGCCCTTTCGCGATCAGGAGTTACTGGATGCGATTTACCAGGCTTTGGATCGCGATCGGGCGACGCGCCAACAAGAGCTTGAGCTTGCCGAATTGAGAAAACGCTACGAGTCGCTCAGCACACGCGAGCGCGAGGTCATGGGGTTCGTGGTCTCAGGCATGCTCAACAAACAAATAGCTTTTGAGCTCGGAACCAGTGAAGTTACCGTGAAGATCCAGCGCGGGCACGTGATGCACAAGATGCAGGCTGAATCGCTCGCGGAATTAGTAAGAATCGCGGCGAAGCTCGAGATTCCGCCCGCCAAGAAGTAGTCAATGCTGCCACTTTTAACAAATGCATGGCTCGAAAGCGAGCTTCGACGATGAACGGTTCATTGCCGGATAAACCGTGGAAGTCTTCATACATAGATTAAGAGCTCGACTGATGGGATTACTGAAACTCGGCAAGACTTAGCCCTGGCGTCAGGAAGACGGTTAATTTCTCGATTGAAGTACAGGCGACTGTTCCTCCTGGCAACTCGAATGGAGTTCAATGGCTGCCGTGAACTTGATTGGCTCTTACAACTACGCGCTCGTGGCGCTTTCGGTGTTCATCGCCATGTTTGCGTCGTACGCTGCTCTGGACCTAGCAAGTCGCGTAACGGCTGCGAGCGGTTGGAGTCGTGCGCTTTGGGTGCTTGGCGGCGCCGGTGCGATGGGGACTGGAATTTGGTCAATGCACTATATCGGGATGCTGGCCTTCATCCTGCCGATTCCCGTCGCCTACCATTGGCCCACCGTTTTGCTGTCATTACTTGCGGCCATCCTCGCGTCGGTCGTTGCGCTGTACGTGGTGAGTCGACAGAGAATGAACGCGTCCCGAGCGGTCGCCGGAAGTCTTCTGATGGGAGCGGGTATTGCGTGCATGCATTACATTGGCATGGCCGCGATGCGCTTATCGGCTATATGCCAATTTAATTCCTTTCTCGTCGTCCTGTCCGTGGTGCTCGCAATTCTGATTTCTCTCGCCGCGCTATGGATTAGCTTTCACTTTCGAGATGAGAAAACCGGAATTGGCCGGGAGAAGTTAACCGGAGCCGTCGTGATGGGCGCTGCGATCCCCATCATGCATTACACTGGCATGGCCGCCGCCAGTTTCACGCCCTCCGGCGCGCCAGCCGACCTGTCTCATGCCGTAAGCATTTCCGCACTCGGCATCGCCGGAATTGTCGCCGTTACCTTTGTCGTCCTCGGGCTGGCTCTGCTGACGTCGCGGATGGATAGGCGATTCGCCGCCAAGGCCTTGGAACTGCAGGAAGAGAAGCTGCAACGAAGTGAGGCGTACTTGGCGGAAGCTCAAAGGCTCAGTCGCACGGGCAGTTGGGCACGAGCCTCCGCCACCGGGGCTATGAGGTACTGGTCCGAAGAATGCTACCGCGTGCTTGGTTTTGACCCGCGCGACGGACTACCGCGATTCGAAACATTCCTGCAGCGCGTCCATCCAGACGATCAAGCCAAGGTCACGGAAATATCGGCGGCAGCGGGTCGTGACAAGGTCGACTACGAGACGGATTACCGAATCGTCCATCCCGGCGGCGAGATCAGAGACATCCACGTTGTAGCTCACCCCGTTTTCAACCCATCGGGCGATCTCCTCGAGTACGTCGGTACCGTGATGGACGTGACCGAGCGCAAGCGTACCGAAGAGAAACTCCGGCAGAGCGAGGCCTATTTAGCAGAAGCGCAGAAGCTCACGCATACCGGAAGTTGGGTCTGGGACGTAGCTGAAAGACGCGCAGTGCATCTATCCGAAGAATGGTATCGGGTATATGGCTTCGATCCGAAAGAGGGCATATCGGCTTGGAATAAACGGCTGGAACGCATTCATCCGGATGAACGAGTTGGGCGGCAACAAGCAATCGATCGAGCAATAAGTGGAAAGTCAGATTACGAACTTGAATATCGAATTCTTCTCCCAGGTGGCGCCGTAAGACACGTCCACAGTGTCGGACATCCGGTTTTGAACGTTTCCGGGGATCTAGTGCAGTTCGTTGGCAGTTCCACCGATATTACGGAGCGCAGGCAGGCCGAAGAAGCTCTGCGTCAGGCCCAGGCGGAACTGGCGCGCATTAGCCGCATCACGACCATGGGAGAGTTAACCGCCTCCCTGGCACACGAAGTGAATCAACCAATTGCCGCTGCCGTCACCGACGCGAGCACCTGCTTGCGCTGGCTCAATCGCGACCATCCTGATCTGGAAGAGGCTCGCGAGGCCGCATCGAGAGTCGTCAAAGATGCCACCCGCGCGGCGGAGATCATTGGCCGAACTCGCCTGTTGTTCAAAAAGGCTAACCCACAGTGGGAGCCGGTCGATATACACGAGATCATTCGAGAGATGGTGATCCTGATGAGCGGTGAGGCAGCGCGGCACTCCATATCAGTCTCGGCGGAGCTCGCTAGCGAACTTTCTCAGGTCATGGGAGATCGCGTCCAACTGCAACAGGTACTGATGAATCTCATGATGAACAGCATTGAAGCGATGAAGGATGTGGATGGCCCGCGCGAGCTGACCATTCGCTCGCGAACCGAAGACGGCCAAGTGATGGTTTCGGTCAGTGATACCGGCGTCGGCCTTCCGCCACAGCAGGCAGATCAAATCTTCAACGCATTTTTTACCACCAAAGCTCATGGCACCGGCATGGGACTTCGCATCAGCCGGTCCATTGTGGAGTCGCATGGCGGCCGGCTATGGGCTGAGGGCAACTCTCCGCGCGGAGCAATCTTTCACTTCACCCTCCCCACCAAGGTCGACCTTCACGAATGAGACTCGCCGCCGCTTCTCGGGTGCGATCATAGCGCTCATACCAAGGTATGATTGCGCGCTCCCAAAGCATGATTGCGCCGTCCGCTGCAAACGATTAACTTGCGAACATGGTTGTCCGGAAGAGGGGGAAAATGGTCGCGATTGTTGATGACGATGAGTTGATGCGCAGTGCATTGCAGGGCATGCTGAAATCCGTCGGTTTGCCGTCGCAAGCGTTCGCGTCGGCGGAAGAATTCTTGAACTCCGGCCAGCAGCGGATGACGGCATGCCTGATCGCGGATATTCGCATGCCGGGAATGTCCGGGCTCGAACTGCAGGCCCGACTGACCGCTGAACACTGCAGAATCCCGACCATCTTCATTACGGCTCACGGCGACACAAAAATGCGTATGCAAGCGCTCAGAGCCGGAGCGGTAGAGTTCCTGGCCAAACCCTTTGACGATGAGGTGCTGCTCGATAGCGTTCGAGCCGCTTTGGAGAATTGAGCGCAATACAACACGTGCCCCAGGAGGATCTCTGTGGGAGCTATCCAAAGATTGGTAAATAGTGATCAAGCATCTTATGAGCGCAGATTCGAGCAGGTAATCGGTAACAGTCCCGCTTTGGAATCGGTGCTTGACCAAGTCGAACGGGTTGCGCCGACGGATTCGACTGTTCTTATCCAGGGAGAAACCGGCACCGGCAAGGAACTGATCGCCCACGCGATTCATAACCTTAGCTCGCGCTGCGGACGACCCTTCGTAAGGCTGAATTGCGCTGCGATTCCCCTCGATCTGCTGGAAAGCGAACTCTTCGGACACGAGAAGGGCGCATTTACTGGAGCCATCGCGCAAAAGATTGGCCGTTTCGAGTTGGCCGATAAAGGCACGCTCTTCCTCGATGAAGTGGGGGATATCCCGCCCGCGTTGCAGCCGAAGTTGCTGCGCGTTCTGCAGGAGCAGGAGTTCGAACGCCTGGGCAGCACTCGCACACATCAGGTAGACGTGAGGCTGGTGGCCGCAACAAATCGGAATCTGATGGAGATGGCGAACCGGGGTGAGTTTCGCAGCGATCTCTACTATCGTCTGAACGTATTTCCGGTAATGTTGCCGCCATTGCGCGAACGCCGCGAAGATATTCCCGCTCTGGTTGCCCACTTTGTCGAGATCTATGGCCGCCGGATGAGTCGTCAAATCGATCACATTCCTCCGACGACCCTATCCGCGCTTATGTCGTACCCCTGGCCCGGCAACATCCGTGAACTGCAAAACCTGATTGAACGCGCCGTCATTCTTTCCGACGATGGCGTGCTTCCTAATCCTTTGCCGGCAGCAGTAAGTTTAGGCGCGACCGCTTCACCTTCCTCGGCACCAGTCACCCTAAAGGATTCCGAGCGCACTTTGATTCTGCACACGCTTGAATCTGTGGGTTGGGTGATTGGCGGTCCAAAAGGAGCCGCTGCGAAACTTGATTTGAAACGCACGACACTCATCCATAAGATGCAGAAGCTTGGGATCTCCCGTTCTTCTCACCAGCGTTCCTACGGCCCGACGAGGTCAGCATCGCAGGAGCAGAAACCGCTGTCGCAATTCCAGTAACGCTGTCCGGATCGAAAACCGCATCGGAGCGATCGGCGGCGTTGAGAATTCTTCTTCTCAAAATCGCAAGCAACTTAGCTTTGTTGTATGGCATCATTTTGCTGCTTCTCTCACACGCAGGACCAGGCGCAAAGGCAGCAAGATTCTCGCGGATTGAGGAGATGAAAGCAATGTCTACGAGACGTGGATTCCTCGGATTTGCGGCAGCGACCATGATAAGCGCGAGAATCGACAAGCAAGCGTGGGGAGCGGACACAAAAAGCAGCGTTCCTATGCGCACCCTCGGGCACACGGGTGAGAAGGTCTCGATCATTGGCATTGGCGGCTATCACCTGGCATGGCCCGGAGTGAGCGAAGAAGAAAGCACCCGCATCGTCCGGACTGGCCTCGACCAGGGCATCAACTTCCTCGACAACTGCTGGGATTACAACGGAGGAGAGAGTGAACTCCGCATGGGTAAGGCGCTGCGCGACGGCTATCGGCAAAAGGCATTTTTGATGACCAAGATCGACGGCCGAAATAAGGCGACTGCGGTTAGCCAGATTAACGATTCATTGCAACGACTGCAAACCGATCACGTCGATCTCTTGCAGTTTCACGAGGTCATTCGCGATACCGATCCCGACCGTATCTTCGCTGCCGGAGGTGCTCTCGAAGCGGTTCTGGACGCGAAAAGAGCCGGGAAAGTTCGGTATATCGGATTTACTGGTCACAAGAGCCCGGATATCCATTTGAAGATGCTGGCCACCGCGTCTTCTCATCAGTTCACCTTCGACGCCGTGCAGATGCCTCTTAACGTGATGGACCACCATTTCAATAGTTTCGAAGCCAGGGTGCTTCCTGTCTTACAGAAGCAGAACATTGGAGTGCTGGGCATGAAGCCAATGGGCGATCACTTCATTCTTCAGAGCAAAACGGTGACCGCGATCGAGTGCCTGCATTACGCGATGAACCTGCCGACGAGCGTGGTCATCACGGGGTGCGATTCCCTTGATATTCTGCAACAGGCGTTGAATGCGGCGCGCAGTTTTCACCCGATGGGAAACGAAGAGGTGGCCGCAGTACTAGCAAAAACTGCAAAGGCTGCCCGATCGGGCGAGTTTGAATTGTATAAGACCAGCCATCACTTCGACGGCACCTACCAGAATCCGCAGTGGCTGGGATAGGGAAAAATAATAGCCGCTGATCAAGCCGTAGTGCACCTACGCGCAACTCCTTGCCAGCGGACTGCTCGGGAGTTGCGATAAAATTGGCCCCGATGGAATACCAAAGCCCGGCTACGCCGCGGCGAAATGATCGCGGTTACTGTGAGCCTTCCTCTAAATAAGAGTTTCCGGTCGATGGAGGCAGCCCCGGCGACCGAGCTTCCTACCGGCTCGGAATGGCAATATGAGCCGAAGTGGGATGGATTTCGCTGCCTTGCTTTTCGCGACGGAAAGCGGATCACACTGGTATCGAAATCCGGAAAGCCGCTCACCCGGTATTTTCCCGAGCTGATTGCTGCGTTCTCTGCTCTTAGGCCTCAGCGTTTCGTACTCGACGGTGAGATCGTTCTTCCTATCAACGGAGCGCTCTCGTTTGACCATCTGCTGATGCGGATCCATCCGGCCATCAGCCGCATTACGAAGCTTAGCCAGGAAATTCCGAGCTTGTTTCTCATCTTCGATTTACTAGTCGACAACAAAGGCAAGTCCTTGTTTAAGCTTCCCTTGGAAGATCGACGCACCCACCTGGAAAACTTCGCGAGCAGATATTTGAAGACAAATCACTCGCTGCACCTGTCTCCGGTCACTCGAAAAATTGCGGTTGCGCGAAAATGGTTTCACATGGGGGTCGCTCTCGATGGCGTGATCGCCAAACGGCGGGATCTGCCTTACCAGAGCGGAGAGCGTACTGGCATGTTGAAAATCAAGCGGCAGCGCACCGCCGATTGCGTTGTAGGTGGGTTCCGCTATTTAGAAAAACGGCAAGTAGTTGGATCACTGCTCCTTGGTCTTTACAACCGCGAAGGCCTGCTTGACCACGTCGGATTCACTTCGTCGATTCAGAACAATGAGCGACCAGCGTTGACGACAAAATTACGGCAGCTTATCAAGCCGCCCGGTTTCACTGGAAAAGCTCCGGGAGGTCCGAGCCGATGGACCACGAAGCGTTCGTCCGAATGGCAGCCTCTGGCACCGCGATTAGTGGTGGAGGTGCAATTCGACCATTTCACCGGAGGCCGGTTCCGTCACGGCACCAAGCTACTTCGCTGGCGACCCGACAAGGCTCCCAAAGCCTGCACCATGACTCAGGTCGAACGCGAAAGCCGATCCGCCCTGGATCTGCTGTAAAAGCTCCACGTTAGAGTTGTAGCGCCCAGCTCAACGGCGTCAGAGGCGTGCCTCTTTCCGGCACTTTGTCTAGAATCTCTTTCGAAGAAATTCAAAAAGGATATAACCTGTAAGTGCGGCGAAGGTCGCAATCGCGAAATTGGTCGCGGTAAACACATCTCCGATTGCCCAGACGATTCCTTTGTTTCTCCCCATGCCCGAGCGCTCGAATTCTCCCATCAAGAGATTGGAATAAAACAGGAACATGATGAAGCCTATCTCGACCACCGCTCTGACGGCATTTCGCTTCATGTCAAAAACTCCGGCTCCGTGATCGCTTCGGTTTCGTCGACAAGTAGACTCGTACGGCTGGGCGAATAAAACACTGGGTGGGCGAGCCGTTCAGGCATTCTCTAGGATTACGCAACAAGATTACGCAACCCCGCGGCCTCTGCACACACTATAGTTCGCACTAGAGTTGGCGCTATAGTTCGCACTATAGTTCGCGCAGGGCGACGGCCACCGGACGCCAGGCAGCGCGCATCGCCGGAGGCAAACCCCCGAGCAAACCCATCAGCAGCGCGAAGATAATGCCGCCCAGCAAAAGCACGGGCGTAATCCGGAACGCGAACGCGAGATGCGAGAAGGTCTGCCAATTCATTGCGCCCGTGGTGAGGCCATTCAAGGGTAGGACGGCCAGGCAACCGATGACGCCGCCGATGAACGAAATTAAGAGCGCCTCCACCAGGAATGAGAAGACCACGGCGCCGCCGCCAAAACCCAGGGCGCGCATGGTAGCGATTTCTCGGCCGCGTTCGGAGACCGCCGAGTACATGGTGTTGAGCGCGCCAAAAACCGCGCCAATCGCCATCACAAAGGCCACCAGTCCGCCGAGAATGGTAATCAGGCGAGTCATGGTGGTGGATTGTTTCGCGTAGTAGTCGATTTCGCGGGTCACGTCAAAGTTGAGGCGACGGTCGGAAGTAACCGCATCCTTAAACTGCTGATAGCTGTCTGGCGAAGTCAGATGCACGGTGGCGGACTGGAAAATGTTGGTGGGCCGCTTATAGACGTCGTCGAGCACGCGCGCATCGCACCAAACTTCGGAATCAAAGGAACTGCCACCCGCATCGAAAATCCCAACCACCTGCCAATGACCGCCTCCAAAATCAACTGTGTTCCCTAGAGTCAGGCCGGAATAGCTGCTGTTAGCGTTCTTTCCGACGATTAATTCGGCCAGCCCCGGCTGAAACATCCGACCCTGGGTGATCTTGACGTTTCTACGAATGGTCAAAACATTGGCGGATACGCCGCGAACTTGAACGTTGGCGTCAGTGCCCGTCGACTTCAGCGGAAAAGGCGCGACCACCACGACTTCAGAGGTCACGAGCGGTGCCTCGGAGGCATGGGCAACGCCGGGCGCATCCTGAAGAATTTTGATGTCTTCGAGTTTAATTCCGCTCATCATCTCCGAGGTCGCTCCCGCGCGCATGACGATAGCGTTATCAGGCGAACCGGAAGAGACCAGAGTGGCCCTGAATCCCCGCGCCAGTGACAGCATCGCGACAAAAACACCAACGGTTCCGGCAATGCCGAGAACCGCAACGATGGAAGAAGTCCAGCGAGCCTTCACGCTGCGAATGTTGTAGACGATGGGGATGGCCATTTCAAACCCTCCGTAATGCATTGACAACACGCATGCGCATAGCGCCGATTCCGGGCAAGAGTCCGCTGATCACCCCCACCAGCAAAGCTGTTAAGAGACCGAGCGAAAGAATTTCAGGGGACAAGACGAGCGTGGGCAGCAGTCCATTTAAAGCCGCGCCCAGCGCGGGGATTGCCAGTAGCGCGAGCCCCAGGCCGAGAAGACCGCCAACCGCCGCAATGGTAAGAGATTCGGCCAAAACAAAGAAGAGCACCCAGCGATCGCTAAAGCCAATTGCTTTGAGAACGGCAAGTTCACCGGCGCGCTCGCGCACGGAAATGGCCATCGTATTTCCTGTGACGAGCAGGAGCGTGAAGAACACGACAGTTCCGATCGTCAAGATTAGAAATTGAATATTGCCGAATTGCTTGACCCAACTGGCGGCGAACTCGGATTCCGTTTCTGTCTTCGTTTCGAAAGAGGAGTTGGCCGCCATGTCATCGATCGCTTTCGCGACCCTCACGGCATCGTCGGGGCTATCCAGTTTCACGACGTACCAGCCGACATTACCCTTGAACGTCTCCGGCACGCGCTCTTCGAAGTAATCCCACTGGAACCAGAACTGGCTCTCGTCGCCGCCCGCGTGCTGACTGTGATAGATGCCGTCGAGATTAAATTCCCAGGTGCCAGTATTGCCATAGCCCGCGTTCCTGATCGGAATGCGATCCCCGACCATCCAACCAAATCGCTGGGCCGTCTTCGCGCCGGCAATTGCGCCCTGGCGATCCTTGACGAAATTCTGCCACTGGTCATCAGGAACAACTAATTCGGTCATGACCTTCCGCTGATTTTCTACGTCGATCACGAATTGCGGGAAAAAGTTTTTTTCTTCCTGATAGACGCCGCCAAACCAATTATTGTGCGTGACGTATTTGACTCCCGGAATGCGTTGAATCTTGTCGCGATAGGCAAGCGGCAGCGGGTTAATAATGGATACGCGATTGATCGTGACCAGGCGATCCGCGCCCGCTATATCCGCGCCTCGATTGAACGCTCCACGGACCACGGCGAGAAAAGCAAAAAGAAAAAGCGCAACCGCAAACGAACCGACGGTCAGCGTCAGCCGAAGCTTCTTGCGAAAAAGATTGGCAAAAATCAACCCACGGAATTTCATGCTGCGCCCCCGGCAGGAATTTCCTTCAACTCACCAGCCTCAACGAGCACCCCCTTCTCGAGGTGCAGGGTGAGGTCGGCGCGCTTCGCGACCAAAGGATCGTGCGTCACCATGAGCACAGTCTTGCTGTACTCCTTCACCAATCGGTGAATCAGATCCATAATTTCGTCCGCACTCTTGCGGTCGAGATCCCCCGTCGGTTCGTCGCAGAGCAGGAACGTTGGATCGGCAACAATGGCGCGCGCGATAGCAACGCGCTGCTCCTGGCCACCGGAGAGTTGGCGTGGATAATGATTCATCCGCTCCGCCAATCCAACTATGCCGAGCGCAGTTTCGACGTGCTTGCGGCGCTCTGCTTTCGAGAGGCTGGTTAAGAGCAGCGGCAGTTCGACATTCTGAAACGCGGTCAGCACAGGGATGAGGTTATACATCTGAAAGATGAAGCCGACGTGCCGCGCCCGCCACGTTGTCAGCTTGCTAGCCGACATGTGCGTGATTTCGTCGCCCGCGACCGTGATGCTTCCGCGCGTGGGGACGTCCAGTCCGCCGAGCAAATTCAACAGAGTCGTTTTGCCCGAGCCGCTGGGCCCCATGAAAGCGACGAAATCGCCCTTCTCCACGTCCAGATTTAAGCCCTGCAAAACGTGGATCTCTTCGCCTCCGCGGCGGTAGGTCTTATCCAGCCCACGCACTTGAATCTGGCTGTTGGTTTTTGCCGCACCATCGACTTGCACCATATTGCAGCTCCTCTTATCTACCAGGTTTTAAACTCTGCAATCTGACCTCTTACTTCTGAGCTTGCCTTCGATTCTATTTCTTGATCCGCACGCTCTCGCCATCATGCAGGCTTGCCGGGACATTGGCAATTACGGAATCGCCCGCGCCCAGACCAGCCATCACCTCAATCTCGGTGCCGCGATTTCCGCCCAGCGTAACTGCGCGCCGCTCAGCTTTGTCGTCTCTCAAGAGGAAAACAACCTTCTTGCCACCATCGTCGCGTACAGCACTTTGAGGTATTAGGATCGCAGGCTTATCGGCGACATCCTTGCTCGATGGCTCATCCCCCAGGAAAGTCACTTTGATTCCCATATCTGGCAGGATGCGCGGGTCGAGCTTGACGAATGAAACGCGCACTTTCACTGTAGCCTTTTGGCGGTCTGCGCTGGGAATAATCGTGCGCACGCGGCTCGGAATCTCCCAGTCCGGATAAGCGTCCAGAATCGCGGTGACCTGCTGACCCGGCTTCACTCGCGTGATGTAGGCCTCATTCACGTCGACCTCGATTTCATTCGAGTTCATATCCACGATCGTGGCGATACCTGTGCGCGTAAAGCCGCCGCCCGCGGAGATCGGAGAAACCATCTCACCCACTTGCGCGTCCTTCGAAACCACGATGCCCTCAAAAGGAGCGCGAATCGTGCAGTTATCAACCGCCTGCTGCGCCTCCTCGATGCGGGCTTCGGAAGCAGCCGCCTGCGCTTTCGCCAAGTCGATTTTTGCCTGGAGGCTGTCGACAGAGGTACGGGCGTTATCCAGCTGTTCCTGTGGTTCTACGCCAGCTTTTTGAAGTTGCTCAGTGCGGTAAAGCAAAATGCGGGCATTCTTCAACTGCACTTCATAGTCCGCGATGGCTGCTTTGGCAGAGTCGCGATCTGCCTTCGCGGAACCCAGAGCCCGCTGTGCGTCGGCATCGTCAAGCGTCGCCAGCAATTGCCCTTCACGCACATGCGTACCCTCATCGAAGAAAACTCCCGTCACCCGGCCTGTGATTTTTGCGGCAATCGTAGCCCTCCGGCGCGGGGTGACATATCCCGTAGCATTGAGCAACGCTTCGCGGCTTGCGGGTCCTACGGCTTTCCGCGCGATCACTACTTCTACCGTTGGCTTCGATCCCAGTAACGCGTAAACACTGGCCGCAACACCGGCAAGAATGATCAGCAGCCCAAAGAAAATGGCGAGTATTTTCCCCGCCCTGCCTCCCTTGCGCTGCCCTTCGTGGATGCGCAGCGAGCCCAGGTCATGTGCGGGTATGTTGCCTCGCGTCACCATCTCTCAGCTTTGTCCTTTCCTGGGGGGAGCTACCATGATAATCCATCCTCGCGCAGGCGGGAGGCGAGGCCGCGAAGTCCGGCACTGTGGGCATGGCGGACACCTGATCAATTCAGACATTCGGAGCGCGAAGCGAGAGCAACCACGCTAAGGTCGCATCATACGGCCTTCGAAGCCAGAGTGGCCTCGACCCTCTCCAGAAGCCGCGCGCCCGCTTCGCCCGCGTCGCTCGTGGAAAAGTCACTGCCCAGTTCGATCACCGGTAGCTTGGCGCACGCACTCTGAAAGGCCGGCGGCTTTGCCGGAGACGCGGTCATGTCGGGCCCCACCAACAGCAGATCGAAATGCTCGATGCGCATCAGCAGCATAGCGTCGCTCACGCGCATGCTGCTCTGGACGTCGTATCCGGCGTGGTGCAACAGTTCACGCAAGTACGCGAGCACGTCGGCGTTGGAATCAAGGCACAGGATGCTGCGGCCCTTCGGCACTGGCGCTTCGGCGCGGGCTCCGGGCCCGTAAAATGCCTCCACTGCTTTCTCTTCCGAATCGTGCACGTCGAAAACGCTCATCAGTCGCGACATCTGCAAAACCTTACGCACGAAATCCGGTACATTGCAAAGTTTCAATTCTCCGCGCGCCTGCCGTGTGCTGGTCAGGGCGCGGACCATCGTGCCGAGCCCGCTGCTGTCGATGAATCCAACTTCTCCCAGGTGCAGCACAAACGACCGCCGCGTGTGCAGCAACCACGACAGGTGCGCGCGCAGGGATTCGCTCTCGCGACCGCCAATGATCCGCCCCTTGCAATGCACGACGGTGACGCGTCCAACTTCACGAGTATCAAGCGACAAGAGCAAAGGGCCTCCCGATGTGGCGGAAATTTGGGCTCTGCGAAATCGCAACATTATATGCGGGACGAGCGCTGGTCAATAGTATGAAAGCGGCGCTCTCACCTCACAGAGGCGGCCTCCATTTAGCATAGGAACCGTGAGTTTGCAAAAACGCATCGGCTTGGCGCGCGCGCTTTCCAAGTCCGGCTACTGCTCGCGTTCTCAGGCGAGTGCTCTGATTCGTGCCGGGCGGGTGGTTCTCAAGGGACGCAGCGTAAGCGATCCCGAGGTCGCCGTGCGAATGCAGAACGGGCGTATAGCCGACAGGATTGAGATTGATGGAGCGCCAGTCGGCAAGGCGCCGCCAATCTACCTGATCATGAATAAGCCGCGCGGCGTCGTCACCACCGCCTCCGATGAGAAGGGGCGAAAGACAGTCTATGATCTGCTCGATCCGGGATTGCCATGGGTCGGTCCCGTCGGCCGCCTGGATAAGGCCAGCGAAGGCCTTCTGCTGTTGACCAACGATTCTGAGTGGGCCGCTAAAATCACTGACCCTTCAACTCATCTCGACAAGAAATATCACGTTCAGGTCGATTGCGTAGCGGACGACAATCTGCTCGCGAAGATAGTTCGACGGTGCGAGGATGCAAGCACTTCAAGACAGCGCGACATCCCTGCGCGCGAACGGCTTGCGCGCAACCAAGAAGACTTGCGCGCCAAGACGGTACGCCTGCTGCGCCATGGCGAGAAGAATAGCTGGCTGGAGATTACGCTGGACGAGGGCAAGAACCGCCAGATTCGCCGGCTGCTCGAAGCGTTAGATATTCGCGTCTTGCGTCTAGTCAGGGTATCTATCGGGTCGCTAGTTCTCGGCGCCGTGGAAAAGGGGGCGACGCGCGAGTTGACGCCGGAAGAAAAGCATTTGCTCGACGGAGAGATTCCTAACTAGAGGCCCTTCGTTTTTACATAGTCCTGCGCCTCACGCAACACCTTGCGTTCATTGCTGTAGGCAATCTGCTTGCCCGCTTCACTGAGCGGAACCCACAGCGCTCGCTTCACTTCAATACGCATCTCTTGAGCGAGATTATCAATTTCGCCCGACACATAGCGCATGAGATAGAAACTCACAATCTTGAAAACGCGTTCGCCATCCCCCCATGTGCGTACATAAACGTACTTATTGTCAGCGAGCTTTGTGACCGGTTCGGCGAAAATCCCGGTTTCCTCCCGCACCTCGCGCACCGCAGCCGCCTGCGCTTTCTCCCCTTGATCCACCAGGCCTTTGGGAAGCGCCAGCACGGCGCGGCTGCGTTTGCGCGGTGTCTTTGGCGGCGGGGCAGCCGCTTTGGCGCCCTCGGCTGGCGATTCTTCAACGTGCGGTTCGCTCTTTTGCGGTTCAATCAGTGCGACGTGCCACACTCCGGAAATCTCCCGCAGCACCACTCCACCCGCTGAAATCTCTCGTGGCATCCACTACACTGTATCCCGAATTCAACCGGGACCGCCTTTTCAGGAACTTTCCAGCTTTTCTGTCTCTTCCAAAATTCGCTGCCATGCCCGCTCCACATGGCGCCCCTGCGTGTTGGTTTGGCCAACGCAGAGGCGAAGTGTGAATTTGCCATCGAGCTTCGTGTGCGTAAGAAAAAGATCGCCGCTCCCGTTCAGCCGCTCCATCAGAAGTTGATTGACCTGATCTTGATTAACACGATCTCCCGATCGCAGCCGGAAGCAAATTAGATTGAGAACCTGGGGTGCGGCGATCTCGAAACGCGAATCGCCGCGCACCCATCCCGCGAATTCCCGCGCCAGCCGTACGTGCTCGCGAACATGATGTTGCAGGCCTTCAACCCCATAATGCCGGATCACAAACCAGAGTTTGAGCGAGCGAAAACGGCGTCCCAGTGGGACATGCCAGTCGCGATAATCAATGACCGCGCCCGATTCAGTGGCTTGGTTGCGCAAGTACTCCGGCAGAACCGATAGCGTCTGGATAAGCTCCTTGCGGTCGGCGACGTAGAAAACATTGCAATCGCAGTTGGTGAACATCCATTTGTGCGGGTTAAAGATATAGCTGTCGGCCAATTCCACGCCATCGTGGATAAAGCGGAACTCAGGGCAAAGCGCAGCCGTGCCGCTCATGGCCGAGTCGACATGCAGCCAGAGATTGTGTTCACGGCAGATGCACGCAATTTCGCGAACCGGGTCAACCGCATTCGATGACGTTGTCCCCACCGTTGCGCAAACAAAGCACGGAATCAGGCCGGCCGCGATGTCGCGCTCAATCTGGCGCGCGAGCGCTTCGGGCCGCATGGCGAAATTTCCATCCACTTCGATCTGCCGCAGGTTATCCGAACCCATGCCAGCGATCCTCACCGCCTTTTCAATCGACGAGTGGGTTTGGGTCGAGCAATACGAAATCAGCCGTGAATCGCAGCCCTTGTGGTTGCTGGTAAACTTCGTAGAACGTTCGCGTGCGGCGAGCACCGCGCAGAGCGTGGCACTGGAAGCAGTGTCCTGAATCACGCCGCCGCCGGTGCTAGTCGAAAGAAATTTCTCCGGCAGACCGAGCATCGGCACCAGCCAATCAAGCACGTGCGTTTCGACTTCCGTGCAAGCCGGACTCGTCGACCAGAGCATCCCCTGAATGCCTAGTCCGGCAGAGATGAGATCGCCGAGGATCGCCGGCCCTGATGCATTCGCGGGAAAGTACGCATAAAAATTCGGCGACTGCCAGTGCGTGATTCCGGGAAGCACGACGCGGTCGATGTCGGCAAGAAGCGCGTCGAATGCTTCGCCTTGCTCCGGAGCTTGGGCAGGCAATTGAGCGCGAATCTCCCCGGGTTTGACACGCGATAGAACCGGGAAGCTTTCAATCCGCGAATGATAGTCGGCGATCCAGTCCACCACCGCGTGGCCCTGGCGCCGAAATTCCTCCGGAGACATGTGGAAAGATTTAGGATCAGACATGGCAATTGGTAATTGGTGCTTTGTGATTGGCAATTTGAGAACCTAACGACTAGAGATTGCAAATCACAAATCGCCAATTACAAATTACAAATGCCCGTAATACACTCTCGTCCTATATTCAAACTCAACCATTCCATCGACGGCATGTGCGCGAACAATCCGCTGCAACTCCTGCATCATCGGCGCATGTTTCGGATGACCCTCAAGGGGAGCATAAGAAGAAGATAGCAGCCGCCCCACAACGCCCTCATAATTAAATCGCTGGCTCATACTGTAAACGCGCTCCTCAAAAGCCGCTGGTGAAAAAAACTCATGAATCATCGCCGTAGTTTTTTCATGGCGCACTTCTTCATAGTCCGTGCCGTATGTCAGCAGAAGTTGCTCATACTCGCGCAAGAAAGCTGTCGACGAGGTGAGTCGTTCGTTCCAGATCAGCACGCACCATCCGCCGGGCCGCAAAATGCGCACGAATTCCGCGCGGGCGCGTGGTAGATCGAACCAGTGGGCTGCCTGCGCGGCAGTGACGAAGTCGACGGAAGCCGACCCCAGCGTGGTCTCTTCCGCCGTTCCGGCCACGGACACGAGACGCTTATAAGATTCGAGCTGATGGACCCCGCTCTCGCGCATCTCCGCGTTCGGCTCAACGGCAAATACGGAATTGCCATTCTCCAAAAGCAGCCGCGTAAACATGCCTGTGCCGGAAGCGATGTCGGCGACGATGTGATGTGGCTGCAAGCCACATTCTGCGCTTAACAGGTCAAGAACTTCAGGCGGATATCCCGGCCGATAGCGGATGTAATTCTCCACCCGATCAGAAAAACGAGCCGTTGAAGAGATAGTCATCGCTATTTAGTGTAACGCGTCTGCCGCCGCCGCCCGCTCACGATACAATCTTCGTTTTGTTGCGGAGTCTCGTAGAGAGGCCCGCAGGACTGCAGAGAATCTGACTTACGGCTGTTCTGAAAATTACCTCAAGGAACTTCATGAAACTTCTCGCCGCGTCTCTCCTGTTTTTTGTGATGCTAGGTTCAAATCTTCGAGCCGTCGATGCCGCCAAGGACATAGACAAAAATAAGAATGCCGACAATAACGCCCAACCCGAAAGCTGGGTTATAACCGGCTTTCGCGACGTTGCAGGCGAACTTGAACTCGAAAAGAAGTTTCTAGCGGTCCCCGATGCGAAGCTCGCCGAGGATCATCTCCGCATCCTGACTCAGGCTCCGCACATCGCCGGCTCTCCCGAAGACAAAGCCACCGCCGAATACGTTGCCCAGAAATTTCGCGAAGCCGGCCTCGATACCGAGATCGTCGAATACAAAGTCTGGATGAATTACCCCGCCGAGATCAGCGTCGACATGACCGCACCTCCCGGCGTCGAAATGCATGGCCCCCAGCGCGAGCACGTCGACGACGATCCGTTTCAGGACGACCCGCGCGTCGTCGCTCCCTACAATGGCATGTCGCCCTCTGGCGACGCCGAGGCCGAGGTTGTCTACGCCAACTACGGTTCTCCCGCCGATTTCGACAAACTCAAGCAGATGAATATCGACGTGCGCGGCAAGATCGTCATCGTCCGCTACGGAGAGAATTTCCGCGGCGTCAAGGCCTTCGTTGCGCAGGAGCGAGGAGCCGCGGCCGTAATCATTTATTCCGACCCGAAAGATGACGGCTACTACCGCGGCGACGCGTACCCGAAAGGCCCTTGGCGCCCTGCCACGGGAGTGCAGCGCGGGTCGATTGGCTACATGTTCCAGTTCCCCGGAGATCCCACCACCCCCGGCATCGCCTCTACTCCGTCGCTGCCTGACTCGAAACGCATCTCGCCGGCAGACTCCGAGCAGTTGCCGAAAATTCCCGTCACTCCTCTTTCTTATGCCGACGCCGCGCCGATCCTTGAGCATCTCGGTGGGCCGGCCTCGCCGCGCGAGTGGCAGGGCGCCCTGCCTTTCACCTATCACGTCGGTCCCGGCCCATCCAAAGTGAAGATGCACCTGAAGCAGGATTATCAATTCCGCACCATCTGGGATGTGGTCGGCAAGATTCGCGGCACTTCCGCGCCCGACGAGTGGGTAGTCGCCGGCAATCATCGCGACGCCTGGGTCTATGGAGCCGTCGATCCAAACAGCGGCACCGCGTCGATGCTCGAGGCAGTTCACGGCCTGGGTGCATTGCTGAAATCAGGCTGGAAGCCGAAGCGCACCATCGTTTTCGGAAGCTGGGACGCCGAAGAAGAAGGTCTAATCGGTTCGACCGAGTGGGGCGAAGATCACGCGTCCGACTTAACCAACGCCGCGGCGTACTTCAACATGGACGTAGCCGTAGCCGGCAAAAAGTTCGGAGCATCGGGCACGCCTACCCTCAAAGAATTCATCCGCGAGATTTCGAAGGCTGTTCCGTCGCCGCAAGGGGGAACGGTCTACGCAGCGTGGAAAAAGGCGAGCCAGCCGAATGAGACCAGCCGGTCGCAGGAAACCGCCACCTTCCGCTCGCCGCCAAATGCCGCGCAAAGCGACGTCCCTGTCGGCGATCTGGGTAGCGGCTCCGACTACACTGTCTTCCTTCAGCATCTGGGCGTGCCTTCCACCGACATGAGTTCCTCCGGTGATTACGGCGTCTATCACTCGACTTTCGACGATTTCACTTGGTTCAAGAAATTCGGCGACCCAGATTTCGTCTATGAGCAGGAGATGGCGCGGATGTTCGGTATGGAGGTCCTCCGTATGTCGGATGTCGACGTTCTGCCCTACGATTACGAAACCTACGGAAAAGAGATTCTCGCCTACATCGACGCCGCTCAGAATAAGAGTAAGGAGCGCTTCGGACAGAGCCGTGCACAGCCAGACTTCTCGCCTGCCCTACAAGCGGCGCGGCACTTGCAGGAAGCGGGCGCCAAAATCCTGCAAAAACAGCATAAATTGACAGGTGCACCTGATCGCCTCAATGTTACACTTCGGCAAGCTGAGCGAGCCCTCCTGATTCCGGAGGGGCTGCCGAACCGGCCGTGGTTCCGTCATGCCATCTACGCCCCCGGGCAATACACCGGCTATGCTGCCGTGGTCATTCCGGGCGTCAATGAAGCCATTGATCGAGGTGATCTAAATCGAACTACGCAACAGATCGCCGTTCTGGCGGCTGCCCTGAATCGCGCCGCGGCAGTTTTGCAACAATATAGATAGCCCTAACCAACCGATTCGGCATCTTAAACTCGACTCGTTTTCCGCTGGGAGGAGAGTCATGACTCTGGCCAGAATCATCACCCATTCGGATCTTTGCGCACGCGAATTGGCGTTTCATCTGCTTGGCCGCGGTTACGCGGTGGAAATTGTTTCGCCCGATTCCATTCCCGATAACTTTGCCGACCTTGAATTGCGGGTCGACGCCGATTCTGGCGATCAATTGGTCGCCAGCCTGGCAGCCTACGAGGGCCAGCGCAGCTCTGCCATCGATTTCGTCGCTCGGGTGAAGGTTCCGATGGATGAGGGCGTTTTTAGGCCTGTGGTTGGAGAAACTACCCGCGTTCTTAGCAATCCTGTTGTCAGCGACGTTATCCCGATTGTCAGCTATAGAACTGTTGGCGATAGAGAAGCGTCGGCTGACTCTCCTGACCCGACCTCCTGGCCTGTCTCCTTGTTGGCGGAAGATGCGCTCGATCCCGAAGCTCGATCTGACCTTAGCTTAGACCTTTGCAGCGAAACGGCGGCGCATCTACCCCCCGCCGGGGAGGTATTGCCTTCGTCGACGTCAGACATGCCGCAACTCGAACCCTTACCCGAACAACCGGGATCGAGCGCAGTTATCCCCATCGAGATAACCGATGAACCGCTAAGTTATTTCGCGCGTCAGACCTCCTTGATCGCCATGCCATTTGCGGGGCCGGCGGTAGTCCTACCCACATGGGAGCAACAAACTCCCGATCGCCCTATCGAATGGAAATCCATCGCGCCTGCAGCCTTAACCCTTACCGCCGTAGTGCTCTTGTCGTTGTTCCTGGCTTTTGGCGTACGCGCGTCCGCGAAACCTTCGACTGCTAGCTCCACGCCGACGCGAACCGCCGCAGCCTCCGCTAATGCGCCTAGCCCTGTGTCCGAAAAGGTTGCGACAAGTGAGAAGCCTCGCGCCGGCCTTCAGGTCGCCAGTCGTCCCAAGCTTTCAAGTACGCGCGTTGCCGACGTGATCGCGCCAGACACGGTCACCTATCTGGACGGCCGATATAAACCCGCCTCAAAAGCGAAACCACTCCATGCTAAGCCATCGTCTAATAGAAGCTCGAGAGCCAATGCAGCGCCGGATACGACGATCTACTTCAGCAGCGCAACCTCTCCGCAACCTGCAAAGTAGACGGGCGCGGAGAAACATCACCTTCAGATTGGCGCGGGTTCAAAGGATAAGTCAGCCCGAAAATGGCATCCTGCCTTACATTCAGGCGAGGCCGTCTTTCCCTAGCGCGCGGCCGACCATCGCGGCGCAGGACTCTATAAATGTCTGCTCGGCTGCCGTGAAGGTGCCGGCGAAGTAACTCTCAATACACAATTCCGCCATCACTCGTTTCTTGGCGAAGATCGGCACCACAATATTGGCCTTCACCAAATCCGATCCGAGATATCGGGCATCAGCTTTCACATCATTGACCACTACCGTCTTTCCTGAAGTCGCCGCAGCGCCGCACAATCCTTTATCGAGCGGAATACGCAAGGTGGGCATAAAGCTGCCGGCATAAGGTCCGAGCACGAGCGCGTCATAAGAAGACGTGTCCATCAGATAAAAGCCAACCCAGTTGTAGCGAGTCATGGCTTCGTGGAGCCGGTGCGCAACCTGCTCCATAAGGGTCGTCGCTCCCCGCGAGGAGTGACCATTTGCTTCAAATTCCTTCAGCAGTTCGTCGTACCGTGACATCGGGGCCCGAAAAATCTCCTTTGCTAGGTCCACATTCTATCGTCAATTCGGCTGGTCACCGGCTTGCTTGTTACTCTCGATAGTAATGAGGACTATCCTCGGGATCGGCCCTCCAACCGTGGTTCTCGGTCATGCAAACGAATTCCGCAGCGCTCCGGTTGTAGATTTCATCTTGACTTCACGTGATATATCATGATATATATAAAATCGGGAGGCTTCCCATGCCGCGCACTGCAAAGCTCTTTCTCAATGGCCGCAGCCAGGCGGTCCGCTTGCCAGCCGAATTTCGTTTTGAAGGTCGCGAGGTCTTTATACGGCAAGATCAAACTACCGGAGACGTGATTCTCTCGCGGCGTCCCGAGTCATGGGACAGCTTCTTCAAGCTCCGACGAGAAGCCAATATTCCCGATGAGTTCATGGCCGATCGCCAGGATGAAGTGCCACAGAAACGCGAGTTGTTCTGATGGAAATTCGCTACCTTCTCGATACCAACGTGGCGAGCTTTGTTATCAAGGGGAATAGCACGGCGGTTGATCGCCGGTTAGTGAGAGTTCCGATGGCGCAACTTGCCATTTCCGCAGTCACGGAAGGCGAGTTGCGTTTTGGAGCGGCACGGATGCCTCATGCCACTCGCCTGCACAACATGATTGAAGATTTCTTTTTGCGCGTGGCCATCCTCCCTGGGATTCAGACGCAGCGCAACAATATGGACAGCTCCGAGCCACGCTGGAACGCGAGGGCCAGCGCATGGGGAACCTTGATGCCATGATCGGGGCGCACGCTCTCGCGTTGAGTACAATCCTCGTAACCAACGATCGTGCCTTTGGGCGAATTAGGGGGCTGAAGGTCGAAGATTGGACGAAGGCATCGCGCTAACTGTCTTGGGAAAGGTCCGCTTCTCGAAAACCGCGAGGGTGAGCCGCCCGGCCTACTGGTTTCGCGGTTGGTGAAGAAAAATGTACAGGTCGTGGTTGTCCGCAATCGCCTTCTGAAATGCCTTATAGCCTACCAACTGATCGGGAGTCACCGCGCTGGTTTTGATCGATAGGCGTCGGTGCGTGACTATGATGTTCCCCTTCACGGCCGTGTCCCCGTGGAACTCAGCGAAACTCTCTCTGAGGTCTAACGGGTTTGGCTGCGCGGCACTCCATCCGCTTGGCAATTCGATTTGTGACTCGTATATTTCCTCGCCCACATAGCCAATCCAGAGGGGATTCTTGCGGTCTAGATCGCGGTCCTGTATGGCGGGAATGGCTAAGGGCGAAAGAGGAATTGCAAATCTGTGATTCAGGCCGTCCGAGAAGTCTTTCAGGACGTAGTCGTATTCGAGGACGAATGGCTCGTCCGTCTTCTCTGGGGCACTGGTCTTGACGCTGGTGATAATTCCCCCTCGTCGCGCTCCATAGAAGTTCTTCTGAGCAAAATCCTTCCACCGCGACTCCGGCGTGCCGCGGAAAATGTGCCTGTAAGTGAGCTCGTTGTCGTCACCGCGAAACGTGGCCTCGACATGAGCTTGAAGCGCGCCGTCGGCGCCGAGCTTGGCTGTGACCGTGTTAGTGTATTTGCTGGCGAACGGAGGGTTGGCGGGTGTAGTCTGAAAAGCGACTTTGTCCGGCATGATGACCAGCGCCGGTTTCCCGCGAAGAGAGTTCACCAAGTAACCCATCGCCATCACTTCCGGGGTCGTATCCATCCAAGACAACATACTTCTCTGCGGAACAACGCTAATGATGTGGTCAAACTGTGCAGGCATTGGTACGTCGGGATCCACCGTCATCCGGCTACTGATCAGGGCTGGGTAGGCTCGGATTCCAACTGCGTTCAGCAAGGCCGCCAGGAGAGTGTGCTTGTCTTTACAATCGCCATACCGGTTTGCGAGAATTTCCGACGCCGCATGGGGCTGATAACGCCCGACGCCAAGAGCAATTCCCACGTAGTGATAACGCAGGCTAACGTAGTTATAAATGGCGCGCAGTTTCGCGTCGTCGTCTGGGAGGCCTTTAGTCAGATCCTCCGCCTTCGCTTTTACCTCCGGTGAAGGCCGGACTTTTTCCTTCTGGAGGCTCTCATACCAGCGGCCAACCTCTTCCCAGGTTCGAAAACTGCTGACCAACACATCCGGCGCCGGGAGCAATCCACGGATGGCATTGTAACTCTGGGCTTCAGTTTGCTTCTCCGCGCTCTGGCTTTCGAGATTCGAGGTCTTCCAGGTGTAAACTCGGTGGCCGTTTTCCTCTCGAATCGTCGGCTGAACACTTTGACCCTTGACTTTCACCTCGCGGTCGCTCGGGACGCTGATTTCTAATTGCTCGTCGAGAACGATCGAGTTCGTCATGAAGCGGTGGCCGAACCAGAATTGCCCGTCGGCGAGCGGTTTCTCTACTAGCCACCGGACGGAATACTCAAGAATGTCCCCGGATTCCAGCCCCTTAACCGGAACATGCTTTTCGTGCAGGAGGCCGTATTCAGCTGCTCCGGGATACATTTGCGAAGGCACATCCTGGATCGAATCCAGCGGAGATACGACTACCGAACCGTTTGGTTTAGTGACTCGGACCTCCAGCACCTCAATGCGTTCGAGAGACGTCTGGTAAGGAGGACGGAGGACCGCGTACGCTTGCACGCCAGCGTCGGACTGGATTCGTATTCGAGACTTCTGCTCGCGCGTGTAGGAGCCGTCGGACTGGAAGACTACTTTTGTCTCTAGTCGCTCGCCGACCACGCCCTCTTTTGAAAAGTCGCGATTAACGACACCCAGTTTGCCGCGTATCTGAGAGACGGCAGGTAAACAAAGAAGAACTAAGGCAAGATTAACTCTGAGAGACAACAAATTCGGCATGAGAGCTTGAGATCCTATCGCTAAACGCTCAATACATCAGTGTAACTGTAGCTGTGGCGCACCGGGACCAGTCATATGATTCACATAATCGTCGAACGTCTTGAAAAGCGCTCGTCCACATTCGACGGCGGCGTTTGAATCACACAAAGCGGACTTAAGGGAGCTCCCGTCAACCGCTTGATGACAGTATGAGCCAGGGAAACACTTGGCCTTGCCGTAGGTTGTCGCAACGGAGGCAACGTCGGTCCTCTCCGAGCATGCCATGGCTATGGTAAGCACTTCTCCCATGCGGCCCTCATCGCTCAAAGTCGGTACAAGATGATATTTTTGCGAAGCGTCAATCTCTCCCTTGAGAGAACCAACCACGGCAGCAGAGATTTTGCCGTCACACGCCGCCCTTATGAACACAGAGGACTTTGGAGCGTCCGCCCCGTCAGCAGCAAGCGTGGCAAGTATGAACAACAGACCTATAATGAGCAGCTTCATTTGCGTCCCCCTTTTGGTCTGCCAATCTACCACGGAGGGCCTCAGACGAGACTGCAAAAATTTATCCGGCCCGGAGGGGCCGAGGGTGCCGTCTCTACGCGAGCACTTACTTAATCGTGACCAGCTTCTCCACCAACTCCGAGTAATCCTTCTTCTCCAGCCCGTGCACCTGCTTGTTATACTCGTCAACCTTGTTCGAGTAGTTCATCGAGCAGAACTTAGGCCCGCACATGGAGCAGAACGCCGCCGTCTTATATCCCTCCTCCGGCAGAGTCTCGTCATGCATCGACCGCGCCGTCTCGGGATCAAGCGATAACTCGAACTGTTTTTCCCAATCGAACTTATAGCGGGCATAACTCAGCGCGTCGTCGCGGTCGCGGACCCCGGGGCGCTGGCGGGCCACGTCGGCGGCGTGGGCGGCGATTTTGTAGGCAATGATTCCGTCTTTCACATCTTTCTCGTTGGGCAGGCCCAGATGTTCTTTCGGAGTGACGTAACAGAGCATCGACGCCCCATACCAGCCGATCATGGCCGCTCCGATGGCGGAGGTGATGTGGTCGTAGCCGGGAGCTATGTCAGTTACCAGCGGGCCTAGAGTGTAGAACGGCGCTTCGTCGCACCAGGCATTTTCTTTTTCCACCTGCTCCTTGATCTTGTGCATGGGGATGTGGCCGGGGCCTTCGATCATTACCTGCACGTCTTGCTTCCAGGCGATGCGAGTTAGGTCGCCAAGAGTTTTTAGCTCGGCGAACTGCGCTTCATCGCTGGCGTCGGCTATGCAGCCGGGACGCAGGCCGTCTCCCAGGGAGAAGCTTACGTCGTACTTCGCGAAAATCTTGCAGATGTCCTCGAAGCACTCGTAGAGGAAATTTTGCTTGTGGTGGTGGGCCATCCATTGGCCCAGGATCGCACCGCCGCGGCTGACGATGCCGGTGATGCGC
>DATHQD010000032.1:0-2474 GCA_035483045.1 Terriglobales bacterium | reverse complement strand
GCATCACCGCAGTGCGATGTGGGCAAGGCGTCTCTGGGCAGCGGCTGCTCCGCTGCTTGTAGTGATCTCGATCGAGTCGTGGGAGGTTCGCCCCGACGTGCCCAGGCACGCGATTCACAATCCATTTTGCTGGCTCGGATTGCTCATCATTGTCGTGTCGATAATCGCCCTGGTTTCGGGAATTTCGGTTCAACGGGAGATGTGGACCCTTGTTGGTTCAAATGCTCTCCTGGTGGGTGTACTGGTGACTGGAGCGGCTGCTATTTTCCCGGTAATGCTTTACTCGACGCTCGCGCCCGGGAATTCACTCACCGCCTACGCCGCTGCTTCTAACCGGAGGGCTTTGGTTCTAGCCTCGGTTTGGTGGCCTGTCGGTTTTGCTCTGGCGACCACTTATTTCATCTTCATCTCACGACGTTATGCAGGAAAAGTCGGCGTCAAACAGGACGCCCAAATGTTTTCACAGGAGTCAGCAACTTCGCGTGGCATATGATCGAACAGCTTCAAATTGTGAGGGCGGCAGAGAAAAACCCTGAGGAATTTGCGCGCATCGAGGATGCCATCGCGGCCATCCGTGCGGGCGAGATAGTGATCGTCGTTGATGATGAGGATCGAGAAAATGAGGGTGGTCTGACCATCGCTGCCGAAAAGATTACGCCCGCAGCCATCAACTTTATGGCGATGTATGGCCGCGGATTAATTTGCCTCGCCATGATGCCCGAGCGGCTCGGCGAACTCGAGATACCGTTGATGGCGTCTCGGAACGGATCGCGATTCGATACAGCTTTTTGTGTCAGCATCGAGGCGAAGGACGGTACGACTACTGGAATTTCGGCCGCGGATCGCGCTGCTACAGTGCTAACAGCGATTGATCCGGCGACAAAGCCCGCTGATCTCCTCCGTCCGGGGCACATGTTCCCGCTGCGGGCGAGGAATGCCGGAACCCTGGAACGTACGGGGCATACGGAAGCGGCCGTCGACCTGGCCCGGCTGGCGGGCCTTTATCCCGCTGGCGTCATCTGTGAGATCATGAACGAGGATGGCACTATGGCGCGGCTGCCGCAGCTTTGCCGTTTTGCCCGTCGTCACCACATACTCGTGGTCACTGTTGCAGATCTGATTGCCTATCGCTTACGCACGGAGTCGGTCGTCAAGTGTGTAGCATCGACCAACCTGCCAACCGAATACGGAGATTTTCGTCTCCACGCCTTCGAGAACCAGGTAGACAAAGAAACACACATCGCGTTGGTGTGCGGCGACATAGGGAGCGGACAGGACGTGCTCGTTCGCGTGCACTCGCAGTGTCTTACAGGTGATGCGTTCCGATCGAGGCGTTGCGATTGCGGCGCGCAGCTCGATGAGGCCTTGCGCCGGATCGCTATTGAAGGACGGGGCGTGCTGCTTTACCTCAACCAAGAAGGACGGGGGATCGGGTTGGCGAACAAGATTCGCGCCTACGGACTGCAGGACCAGGGGCTAGATACCGTGGAGGCTAACGAGCGCCTGGGTTTCAAAGCCGATCAGCGAGATTACGGAATTGGTGTACAGATTCTGCGCGAATTAGGTGTACATTCCATGCGGCTCCTGACCAACAATCCCCGTAAGCTCGTTGCCATCGAGGGATACGGGCTGTCGGTGACGGAATGGTTGCCGCTTGAGATACCTCCCTCACCTTCGACACTGAAGTATTTGACGACAAAACGAAACAAACTCGGCCACGTTCTGAACGGGTTCTAACCCCCAAAAGCGCAATCCGTACTGGAGGAGAAGTGCCGGCTTTTCGACCAGTCCGTGCTTTACCGGATTTCGATGAATGTAGCTCTCCCTTCGCACGAAAATCCCCACCCAAGGCCGACCGACGGCCTTGAATGGGGTACCCGAACGTTTCTTGAGTAGGTTTACAGCAGCACAGCCTCCAGGAGCCCACAAATTTTCCTCTGCATAAACCTTCCCTTCATAACTGAAAATTATGCCCTCGGGGTGAGGCCGACGCCGCGCGCATAGCTCGGCGATCACGAGGGGAGGCCGCAGCGATAGGAAGCGCAGCCCCAGAAAAAGAAACGCGTCCTGCCGCGATTCTGCGAAAAGTTAACAATTGGCTTTCGCAGGAACTTGCCAAGCGAGCCACAAAATGTTGCGATCGGTTCCACTCGGGCCAGAGAAGAACTGCGAAACTGCATCGGAGACCGGTTACCGATTTCCGGATTTTCGACTGAAACCGCGATTCAGCGTCAAGGCGGACATCTCCAGCGGCGACGATCCGCGGACTTAGCATTCAAACAATCCGGACAGAATCATCTGCACCGTTGTTAGTCGCTGACTCTTTTGAAAAGGATTGTCGGCACCGCAATGGATGTGACTAAGCACGAGCAATTGGCCCAGGAGTTGGGGCGTCGGCCCTAACGGGGCTGCGGTGCGACTAGGACTGCATCGAGCAACTCTGCAGTTCCGGATGAAAAAGCTCGGTATTGTTC
>DATHQD010000031.1:0-51287 GCA_035483045.1 Terriglobales bacterium | reverse complement strand
GAGATTTTCTTGCTCGGCTTTGCCGCTACGGTGCTAATCTTCTTCATTGCCGGTCTCCTTTTTATCTGTGCTTCGAGCACGTCGATAACTTGGGAGCGTACACCGCATCCCGTCCGGAGACCGGCCTTCTCCTCCCATCTGATTACAAGACTAAGTTTTCAAAATAGGTTTTTCGCGCTTGCAGGTGCGAGAGGTCGATCTTCCTGCCGCCCTTCTTTCAGGGTAACAATCTTGTAGTCCTTTGGAATCTCGAAGAGTGTGGCCTCAGGCTCGCTGCGGTCAAGCTCTCGAATTTCCGTGATTCCTCCCTCGCTTTGCGGGTCGGTGCTTGTGTATTTGCTGAGAACCACGACCTTGAGATCGGACGAAACCCACTTCTCCTCAACATCCACGAAATTGGAGCTGCGAACCCACGTGAGACGCGTGCCCTCGGCATAGATCCCATCGATCGTTTTTCCGGGAAGACTCTCTCTCCTAGCGTTTTTGTCGTTCGGGTCAAAATGTCGAGGAATTGGTCCCGTTCCTGGAAAGGTCATCACCGAAGCAGTCTTATGTCGGGGGAAAAGCTGAATGAACTGGCGCTGCGACGGGAAATATAAATCCACTCCGTCCGCCTTGCCATCACCACCGCAGCAATTTCGGTCCTCCGGCTGGAAGTTTTCGATGCGCGTTCTTCCCTGGGAATCGCGCATTTGAACCAGCTTCCTTTGGCGTTGCACGTGAGTACCGTCCGCCAGCACCTCTACATATTTGTTCTCGAACCGCGCGGTGTAAGGCAGATTCGGAACATAATCCAGCGGATCTTGGCTTAAGGCGCTGCCAGAGCAGGCACACACAATGACCAAGAGAATCCGCAACCAAAAATATGTCCGCGTTCTCATGTGTGGGTCCACAAGCGAATTATGGTCCGATGCTCGAAGTGAATCAAGGCAAGCGTAACTGTTGTTAAATCGCACTTACACTCAGAACCCCAGATTCGCGATTCTCAATGAGAGTGTAATCGCCAGATTTCAACAGACAGCTACATTGGATCATTCCACGCGGAATTGAGAGCGAACCGAAGGGCGGGTGAAAAGAGCCCACCACCAGATGCTGACTGGAGCCAAAATCGCAAGTAATATCTTGGTAATGGGGACGATCTCGATTACGCCGGGCCGATGAGAATCAAGAATTAAGTCAAGAACGCATGCAGAAACGGGAAGAGTCGCAAGACAAAGCGTCACTGTTCTTGCCCATCCACGGAGGCGTAGGAGCCCAATGGATGATGCCACAGCAACCAGGCTGAACAGAAATGGAAGCCCAACGAAAATCAAAATTCTCATTGTGAAGCTCGCGAAGCCACGGGGTGAAAACCAAACGGTCCCCCATAAGTAATATCCACATACGCAAAGGAACGGCACAGACCCAAGGAATTGGACCACCGCGGCAGCGATGACCGAAGGCGATGGCCGATTATTACGGGGTTGCTGCGCGGAGAGTGGGTTCATATAGCATTTTGTTGTTTCACTCGACGACCACGATTGAGAGAGTCCTCACGATAATAATAGGTCAATCGCGTCAAGCGTTGGCAAATCGCGATTACACTCACTGACCAGATTTTGAGTGTACTCGCGACGCAACGCTGGGTGTGCAGTCTAGGACTTGGCTTGAGGCGCGACGGCGAGGCCTGTCAGGAATCCCGCGAGCGTACCGAGCATCGCGAACATAAAACCAAATAGCACTAAGCCCATCCTGTCATAGTGTTTTGGAAGAGTTATCCCGAGCGCTATTGTCGTGGCCACTGGGCACGCAAATCCCACAACAATTCCCACCAGCGGGACGGGCCATTTCTGGCCCGAGCGAATCCGGAAAGTCAGCGCTGCCGCTCCCAACCCGCCAAAAATCCCTCCGGGCGCAGCCATCCACCAAAGGGCGATAAGCGGAATCGATGGGCCATACGGGCAGCCCCACCGAAAGCAACTGACCACCTGGTCAAGGGTACCGAGTGCGCCCGGAACGGCCATGATGGCCGCCCAGATTTTGAAGGCCTTCCAAAAAGTCTGCGCCAGTTTTCGGTTTACTTCGGAAAGCATGGAACCATGATCGCCGCTTGTGCTAGATGATCCAAGAACGAAGTGAACTTCCGCATTACGGCAGTATTACATTGGGTATGATCCACGTCCCAGCAGTTTTGTTTAGTTCTTGCGGGCGCGGGCGGCCGCAGCTTTCTTTAGCTCGGGGATGAAGTGTTCGACCCGGTTGCGGCCGCTCTCTTTGGCGGCGTAGAGGCCGGCGTCAGCCTGATTCAAAAATATTTCCAGGTCGTTGTTACCATCGCCGCAAGAAGTGGCAACCGTGACTCCCATACTCATGGTGATAAGTTTCTCTTCTCCGCAACAGGCTACGGGTGCACTGGCCACGATATCGCGCAGTTCATTGGCCCGCTGCATGGCGTTAGGCAAATCGCAGTTAGGCAGAACCATCAGAAATTCTTCCCCGCCATAGCGCCCCACGCCGTCGTAGACGCGGAGTTGCTCGCGTAGCCGGCGGCCGACTTCGCGCAGCGCTTCATCGCCAAAGAGATGGCCGAGCGTGTCATTTACTTTCTTGAAATGATCGATGTCGCCCAAGATCACGCCTACGGGCGAATGCTCGCGGCGCGCGCGCTCGAGTTCGCGGCCGAGCATGGCAACAATCTCTCCTCGGTTCATCAAGCCGGTGAGATTGTCGTGAGTGGCGGCGTAGCGCATCGACTCGCGGGCGGCGACGAGCTCCTCCTGCAAATCGAGAATACGCTTGCCAACCACCAGGCGCGCCTTTAATTCCAATTCGTCGAAAGGCTTGACCAGATAGTCATCGGCGCCCGCTTCCATACCCTCGAGCATATTCTGATGACCCTCTTTGCTGGTTAGCAGGATGACGTAGACGTAGGGGCCGGACGACCGTGCATTGCGGATGCGGCGGCAGAGTTCGATGCCATCTATATCGGGCAGCACCCAGTCGAGCAGAGCGAGCTTGGGAGAATTGGGCTGCTCGAGGATTCGCCACGCAGCGGAGCCGGTCTCGGCCAAGGTGACGCCGAAACCCCAACCGCGCAGCTGGTCGCCGATCAATTTGCGATAGACGGCCGAATCGTCAACCACCAAGGCCTGCATCAGGCTGAATCCTCCGACCTCTCCCGCGCGAAAGAACGAAGGGCCGCTCAATCACACCCCCTGGACGGACGACTTGATGGGATCGTAATCCATCCATCATAAGGCCAAAGAGGTGGATTTAAGGCGGTCAAACAACATGGCCCGTGCTTTCAGAGGTACGTCTGGAAGGATCGGCTGGAGAAGCGAGAGGCTTTAACCGCTGAACTTTGACTGGGTTGGCGGATAAGACTGTGGGTTGACCGATTCTCAGTCAGCGGCCTACCATAGCGCCGACGGCACTGAGGCCTCCCGGAATGATCGGCCAGACAGTCTCCCACTATCACATAGTGGGAAAGCTCGGCGGCGGTGGCATGGGCGTGGTGTATGAGGCGGAAGACACGCGCCTGGCGCGCCACGTCGCGCTCAAGTTTATTCCCGAGGAGATGGTGCACGACCGCAAGTCGCTCGACCGCTTTATGCGCGAGGCGCGCGCCGCTTCGCAGCTAAACCATCCTGGCATCTGCACCATTCATGACATTGATGACAACGCCGGCCATCCTTTTATTGTGATGGAGAAGCTGGAAGGGGTGAGCCTGAAGGAGCGGATCCGGGGCAAGTCGCTGGAGATAGATGACGTTCTCGATATTGGCATTCAGGTAGCGGATGCTTTGGCGGCCTCGCACGCAAAGGGCATCATCCATCGCGACATCAAGCCGGCAAATATTTTCGTGTCGCAAACGGGCCAGGCAAAAATCCTCGATTTTGGATTGGCGAAGGCGGCGCGCGATCCGAGTTCGAGCGAGGCGGCGATGGAGGATTCGCTGACCGCGATGGGCGTCATTCCGGGGACGGCGGTTTATATGTCACCCGAACAAGCGCGCGGCGAAGAGCTAGATCCCCGCAGCGATCTGTTTTCGCTGGGCGTGGTGCTGTATGAAATGTCGACCGGCAAAAAGCCTTTTGCGACCGGCAACGTGATTACCACGCTGGACGCAGTGCTCAATCAGAAGCCGATTTCCCCGCTGGCCCTTAATCCATCGCTACCCCCGGATCTTGAGGGAATTATCGGCCGCGCGATGGAGAAAGATCGCGGGCACCGTTATCCGAATGCGCAGGCGATGAAGGGCGATTTGCAATCGCTGCGGAAGGAAACGGAATCGGGGATGACCAAGAGTGGGATGCGGCGGCCGGTGTTGCCCTATCGCATCGCCACCAGCACGTTTCAGGCAACCAGTAAATTTTCGAGTTATGTGCTGTTGGGAGTGAGCGCGCTGTTGATTACGGTTTTGGCGGCGGTGGGTGCGGTGTGGTTTAAACAGCATCGCATGGAGGCAGCAGCCGCGCCGAAGAATACGATCGCGGTTCTGCCGCTGCAGAATATGAATGGCGATATCAGCGTCGAGTTCCTTCGCTTCGCGCTGGCCGATGAAATTGCCAATACGCTTACGTACACACGGACGCTCGACGTTCGGCCGTCAGCAATCACGCGCAAGTTTGTGGGGAATGATGTGGATCCGCAACAAGCCGGCAAAGAAGTGCACGTTGCCAACGTTCTTACGGGACATTTTCTGAAGCAGGGCGACCGGCTGATGATTACGCTGGAGGCGATTCAGGTCGAGGGTAACAAGCTGGTGTGGCAGACGAACATGACGGCGCCCGCTCAGGACCTGATTGCCTTGCAGTCGCAGATGGCGGCGCGGATACGGCAGGAGTTACTCCCGGCAATTGGCGTGGCGGGCGGATTTCTTGATACAGGGACGCGGCCGAAAAATGCCGAAGCTTACGATTTGTATCTGCATAGCCTGGCGCTGCCGCACGATCCCGGACCTAATAAGGATGCGATCGCGGTGCTGGAGCATGTGGTGGAAGTGGATCCGACTTACGCGCCGGCGTGGGAGCAACTCGGTTTGCGTTGTTACTATGACGCGGATTATTCGGATGGCGGGGAGCCCATGTTCCAGCGCTCTAACAAAGCTTATGAGCGCGCCATTGAGTTAGATCCGAATCGCGTATTTGCGGCGGGACAACTGATTACGAATCGCGTGGAGCGCGGCGAACTCGGCAAGGCGTATCAGTCGGCGCAGGCTCTGGTAAAGCTTCGCCCGGAGAGCGCGCAGGCTCACTTCACGATGAGTTTTGTCTATCGTTATGCGGGCATGTTGGAACAATCCACAAATGAGTGCAATACCGCGCTTGCGCTTGACCCAGGAAACTACGCGTTTCGTTCCTGCGCGTGGGCCTTTATGGAGTTGGGAAAGACAGAGCGGGCGCGAGATTTCGTGCGACTGGATGCGGGTTCGGAGTGGGCCGCATATGTAACGCCTTCCGTTCTGCTGCGCGAAGGTAAGGTGCAGGAAGCGCGCGAGATGGTCAAACGCATGCCGACTACTCCGCGTTATCATCGCGATTTGCTGGAAGCTTGTCTTGGGTTGCGTCCGCCGGCGGAATTGGATCGCTTGGCGCATGACGCGGAAACGAGTTTGCCAGCGGAGCCAGATCCGGAGACATGGTATTACCAGGGATCGATTTTTGCTTACTGCGGGAAGAAGCAGGCAGCACTGCATTTGCTGCAGAGCGCGGTCGAGCAGAATTATTGTGCGCACGAGAATCTGCTGGCCGATCCGCTACTAGCCAAGCTTCGAACCGATACAGCGTTTGACAAAGTGCTAACTGCGGCAGGCGCTTGCCAGGAAGCAGTGCAAAATTACTCAGACGTTCCCGTGCAGTGAAAGACAACTGATGCAATGTTAGAAGGGCAGCGGGACGACGATTACAGTGGCGCCTGTCGCAATGGTTACTCCGCGCTATTTATCCTCGGGAAAAATCTCCCAATAGGATTCGCACGAGGAGGTGATTAGTTCTTGCAACCGACCGGTCGGTTTGTTACGCTAAGTCTTGGATTGTCGTGGAGGTAGAGGTCCTTCGACTGCGTGGGACTTCGCGCCGCGAAGTCTCACTTCGCTCAGGATGACAGCGCAGATCTAGGACAGGGATATTCGGGAGTGGCCATGACGGATGCGAAAAGCGCGCCGATTTCAGGCGCGACAAAGGTCGAGAAAAAAACAAAAATAATGACCGGGGCGGGCATCCTCTGGGAATGCCTGGAGCGGGAAGGTGTACGGGTGGTGTTTGGCTATCCCGGCGGGGCGATTCTGCCTGCTTATGACGCGCTGAAGCATAGCAAGATTCATCATGTGCTGGTGCGGCATGAGCAGGGCGCTACGCACATGGCGGATGGCTATGCGCGGGCGAGTGGCGAGGTGGGAGTAGCGATCGCGACCTCGGGGCCGGGAGCGACCAACATGGTCACCGGGATCGCTACGGCGATGCTCGATTCGATTCCGATCGTGTGTATTACGGGGCAGGTGGGAAGCAAGTTGATTGGATCGGATGCCTTTCAGGAGACGGACATCACGGGCGTGACGCTACCGATCACGAAACACAATTATCTGGTGACCCATGCGTCCGAAGTTGCGCAGACGGTGCGCGAGGCGTTTTATGTGGCGAAGTCGGGACGGCCGGGGCCGGTGCTGATCGACATAACTAAAGATGCGCAGCAGAGCACGTGTGAATTCGACTGGGAAGCGGCCAAGCCGCAGCTGCCCGGCTATAGACCCGATCTATCGCCGGCTCCGAGGGAGTACGCGCAGGCGCTGGAGTTGATCCACAACTCGAAGCGGCCGCTGATTCTGGCGGGACACGGCATCATCGTTTCGGGGGCGATGCGCGAGGTGCGCGATTTTGCCGAGCGCGCGGGCATTCCAGTGGCGATGACGCTGCTTGGGCTGGGGGCGTTTCCGGCGTCGCATCCGCTGAATCTCGGCATGATGGGCATGCACGGCGAAGCGTGGGTCAATCACACGATTCAGGAAGCAGACCTGCTGCTTGCGTTTGGTATGCGCTTTGATGACCGTGTCACAGGGAATCTTAAGACTTACGCGACCAATGCGAAGAAGATTCATATCGAGATTGATCCGGCGGAGATTAACAAGAACGTAAAAGTCGATGTGCCGCTGGTCGGGGATTTGCGCGAAGTGCTGTTGGAGTTGATGCCGAAGGTGGAATCTATCGATCGCAGCGAATGGCTGGATTCGATCGATAAGCTGAAGGGCGATGCGGCGGTGCGCGACATTCAGAACCTGCCCGACAGCGGTCATCTTTATGCCGCGCATGTGATCAACGATCTGTGGCGGCAGACGCGGGACGCCAAGACGATCGTGGTCACCGATGTGGGCCAGCACCAGATGTGGGAGGCGCAGTATTACAAGCACGAGCATCCGCGGACGCTGATTACTTCGGGCGGGCTGGGGACGATGGGCTTTGCGCTGCCGGCCGCGATTGGGGCAAAGGTGGCTTGTCCGGATGCGGAGGTTTGGGTGGTCGTCGGTGATGGCGGATTTCAGATGACCATGAGCGAGCTGGCCACGGTGGTGCAGGAGAATCTGAAGATCCATATTGCGATTATCAACAACGGTTTTCTCGGCATGGTGCGGCAGTGGCAGGAATTTTTCTATGACCGGAATTATGCCGCTACGCCGTTGCTGAATCCGGATTTCGCGAAGCTGGCCGAAGCCTATGGAATTCGCAGCATGACCATCTCGGAGCGGCGGGAGGTGGTGCCGGCGGTCGAAGCGGCGCGCGCGCACGATGGCCCGGTGCTGATTAATTTTAAGGTCGAGCAGGAAGATACGGTGTATCCGATGGTGGCAGCGGGTGCCGCGCTGCACGATATGATCCGGCGGCCGAGTCCGATTGTGGAGACGGCGGAGGACGAATAGGAGGTCAGAGGTTAGAGGTCAGATTGCAGAGGTAAGAGCGTGAGATTCGAAGTTCTAACCTGTGCAATCTGACCTCTGACCTGATTTTCAATGAGAGATAAATCGAAATTATGCTGAATACTTTCATGGTATATGTCGAGAATAAGCCTGGAGTACTTACGCGGGTAGCTTCGCTGTTTCGCCGGCGCGCTTTCAATATCGACTCGCTCACGGTGGGACGGACGGAGAAGCCGGAAGTGTCGCGCATGACGATTACCGTCGACGCCGATCACGATCAGGCAAAGCGCATCGAGGCGAATTTGTACAAACTCGTAAACGTGCTGCTGGTCGAAAACATCACCAACCAGCCGGCGATTGTGCGCGATCTGGCGATGATCCGGGTGGCGGCGGCGCACGAGGCGCGGTCGCACGTGCTGCAACTAGCGAGCGTGTTTCGCGCGAGGGTGGTGGATGTGGCTCCGGAATCCTTGACCATTGAAATCACTGGTGCCGAGGATAAGATCGACGGACTACTCGAATTGCTGCGTCCTTACGGGATATTGGAGATGGTGCGGACGGGTATCGTCGCCATGCGGCGGGGAAGCAAGTCGGGCGAGGCGAGGGCGCTGGCGGAGTATGCGGCGCTCGATACCGGGGTTGCGAGCGATGATGATGTTTCCTACTCGGTGTGATCAGGTGGGTTCTAGCGCCGATCCGGCGCGTTACAGCTAGATTTTGAGAGTGCAGCTTGGTGGCGCGGGATTGGTCGCGGGAGCCGAGCTGCGCTCGGCTGGGCAGGTGGGGGCACCTGCCCCTACGAAGACCTTGCGCTGTTCCGAGAGGCAAATTGAAAATGAACTGCGACCGCCTCGCCGGGGCGGCCGACAGGTCCTTCCGAGAGTGACCAAGAGAGCTGACGCGGGTGCTATGGGGGCTTCCGCGTGCTCTTACTCCAAGAAAAATCGCTTGCTTGATTGGGCCCTTCTAATGGCTGCGGCTGAATTTCAGCGGGCGCAGTTTAAGAGCGTCCGGCGAACTACCGCGAGACTTTGGGCTCAAGCGGACGGGAAACAGCGCCGATGGAGAAGGTACATCGCTATGAATGAATCCGACGACATTGTCAAAGAGTTTCTCGTCGAGAGCTATGAGAACCTCGACCGCCTGGATCGCGACCTGATCACGCTCGAGAAGCATCCCAAAGACCGCGAAATTCTGGGAAGCGTATTCCGCACGATTCACACCATTAAAGGCACTTCGGGCTTCCTGGATTTCGACAAACTGGGGGCGGTGGCGCATGTGGGCGAGAGCCTGCTCGGGCGCTTGCGGGATGGACAGCTCGAACTGGATCGCGAGATCACGAGCGGGCTCCTGGCAATGGTCGATGCCGTGCGGCAGATGCTGGGAAGCATAGAAGCGACCGGCGTCGAGGGCGAGCGCGACGACACAAGACTGATTGCGCGATTGACTGGGCTGCAGCAGCCGAGCGAAGCTCCGCCAAAAGGCCACGCGGCGCCCGTGCCGGAGCGAACTGGCGATGGCGTACCGAATATCGGCTCCGTTCTCACGCAACGGGCCGGCGTCACGGCGGCACAAATCAAGAGCGCGGCTGAGGAGCAAACAGCGGGCGACCCGCGCCACATAGGCGAAATTCTGGTAGAGCAGGGTGCGGCGCAACCCTCCGACGCGGTGGCTGCGCTGCGGGTGCAGCGAGCCGCGGGCGGCCCGAGCGCCAGCGGGAGCACCATACGGCTGGACGTCGGCCTGCTCGATCACCTGATGAATCTGGTAGGGGAGTTGGTGCTGGCGCGCAACCAGATTCTGCAGTTTGCCAACCGCACCGAAGAGAGCACGCTGGTGGCGGCCAGCCAGCAGCTCAATCTTATTACCACCGAACTGCAGGGCGGAGTGATGAAGACGAGGATGCAGCCGATCGGCAACATCTGGAGCAAGTTTCCGCGAACCGTGCGCGACCTGGCGCTCGAGTGCGGCAAGCAGGTGCGGGTCGAAATGGAAGGGCAGGAGACCGAACTCGACAAGACGCTGATCGAGGCGATTAAGGATCCGCTGACCCACCTGGTCAGAAATTCGGTCGACCATGGTATCGAAACTCCCGAGGTGCGGCAGGCGGCGGGAAAAAGTCCGGAGGGGCGACTCGGCCTGCGCGCTTTTCACGAGGGTGGGCAGGTCAATATCGAGATCTCGGACGACGGGGCAGGGCTTGATCAGGAGAGGATTCGCAACAAGGCGGTGCAGAAGGGATTGATTTCGGCCGACCAGGCCAGCCGTTTGAGCGACCGGGAGACGGTGAACCTGGTGTTCTTGCCGGGGTTCTCGACCGCCGAGAAGATCACGAATGTCTCCGGGCGCGGCGTAGGCATGGACGTGGTCAAGACCCATATCGAAAAGATTGGCGGCACCGTCGACCTGCAATCGAAGCGCGGCGAGGGGGTGCTGGTGCGCATGAAGATTCCGCTGACCCTGGCCATTATTCCGGCGCTGATTGTGACTAGCGAGAGCGAGCGCTATGCCATTCCTCAGGTCAGCCTGCTCGAACTGGTGCGCCTCGAACAGCGAGGAGGACACCAGGGGATCGAGATGATCCACGGGTCGCCTGTCTATCGGCTGCGGGGCCGCTTGCTGCCGCTGATTTACCTCAGCCGCGAACTGGCAGGCGGTGCAAAAGCTGCGGAGTCTTCGACTGCGCCCCGCTGCGTTTCCAGAAAGAACGACGCGCCGCCGGACGCTGCAAGCGAGGGATCGCAGGCGGTGAACATTGTTGTGCTCGAAGCCGAGGGGCGGCAGTTCGGGTTGGTAGTCGACGAGATCAACGACACGGAAGAGATTGTCGTGAAGCCGCTGAGCAAGCACTTGAAAAGCATCAGCGTCTACGCCGGAGCGACCATCATGGGGGACGGCCGGGTGGCGCTGATTCTGGATGTGCTGGGCCTGGCGCAATGTTCGAGCATTCTGGCCGAGGGGCGGGAGCATCTTCCGACGGAAGCAGCCGAAGCGGCCAGCGGCGGGCGGGCGAAACAGAAGCTGGTGCTCTTTACGGGGCGGGCGGGCTCGCGAATGGCGGTGCCGCTCGAGATGCTGGCGCGCCTGGAGAATATTCCCGGGCCGGAGGTCGAGCGCTCGGGCAACCAGTGGGTGACGCAGTACCGGGGGCAGATCCTGCCGCTGATCCGGGTCACGCATGCCCTCGAGGAACGGCGGCAACTGCCTCGGGGCGAGGGCCTGATGACGCTGCCGACGACGGAGACTTTGCAGGTGCTGGTGCTCGAAAACGAGCAGCAGTCGTTCGGGCTGGTGGTGAACCAGATTCTCGACATTGTCGAGAGCACGCTCGAACCGCAGTCTCCTTCGACGCGCGCCGGGGTGCTGCATTGCTCGGTGATTTCGAAGAAGGTGACAGAGTTGCTGGATGTCGCCGCGCTGCTGCGCACCGGAGAAGCATATGAGCCGACGGGCAGTATCCAGTAACCAGTACCCGGTACCCAGAAAACCTTATGAATAATGCCCGGCAATTCTGCACCTTTTATCTGAATCATCTTTTGTTTGGCGTGGAGTCGCAGAAGATTCAGGAGGTGGTCACGTATCGCGAGTTGCGTCCGGTGCCACTGGCGCCTCCGGTAGTGGGCGGCCTGATGAACTTGCGGGGGCAGGTGGTGCTGGTGCTCGAACTGCGCCGGCAGCTGCAACTGCCCGAACGGCCTCCGGAGATAACGCCGATCTGTCTCGTGGTGCGGGCGGCGGGAGGAACGGTGTGCCTGCTGGCGGATGAAGTAGGGAACGTGGTGGAAGTTGAGGAAGCTACGTTCGAGCCTTCGCCCGAGACGCTGTCGCCGCGGCTGCGCTCGGTGATTCTCGGGGTGCACAAACTCGAGCACCAGCTAATGCACGTGCTCGATACCGACCATGCCTGCGAGGTGCGGGGGGCGGGGCAACTGGAGGCGGTCGAGGCGCAAGGCGGCGGGCGCGGGCTAGCAGTCTAAGACACAAAAATCTGCGATCGGCCAGAGTTTCGATATAAGGGCGAGCTGACTCCAAAGGAAAATCATGAAACTGACGATTGGGAAAAAACTGGGATTGGGTTTTGGCGTGATTCTCTCGCTCATGGTGCTGAGCGCGGCGCTCACCTACGTGAAAGCAGGAGCAATCAGGGAAGGCCATGACCGCACAATTAACGTGCGCTTTCCCAGTATCGCTGCCTGTAAGGACTTGCAACGCGATCTGAATCAATCGCAGAGCAAGGGGCGTCAGGCCATTCTGGCTGGCGCAGAGCCCGCCAGGCGAGAGGCGGCGAAGAAAATATTCGACGACAACTGGGATGCGATCGAAAAGGACGTCGTCCGGTTGGACGAATTGGCTCCGCAATGGCTTTTGCAGACGAACCGCGACCATCTTGCAGACGTGAAGCAGCAACTTCCGGTGCTCCGCGCCGCGCAGGAGTCCGCCATGAGTCATGCGGCCAGCGGCGAGCACGATGCCGTGGTCAAAGCGGGCGATGAATTCGCCGATCAAGCGACACCAGCTACTGAGGCAATCAAGAAAGCGCTCGGCAACCTGGCGGATTCCCATGAGGACTTGCTGCGGCAGGAAACGGTGCAAATTAATGCCGACGGCCACTCCCTCAACCTGACGATCGCACTGACCACTCTCGCGGCCTTGGGCATCGGGATTGGGGTGGCGGTCTTCATGAGCCGCCGCATCGCGGCGTCGACTCAATCCCTCCTGACGCGGGCGCAGGCGATCGCTGCTGGTGACTTGACCAACACCGATCTGAAGCCGCAAGACAATGATGAACTCGGAGACCTGACCGGGGCGATCAACCGGATGCAATCCAGCCTGCGCGAGCTGATCCACTCCATGCGGGAGACGGCGGAGCAGGTGGCGGCGTCGAGTGAGGAGCTGTCGGCCACCAGCCAGCACATTACAGCCAACTCCGAAGAGACAACGGCGCAGGCGAAAGTCGTCTCCGAAGCGGGCGGGCAGGTGAATACCAATCTGCAGACGCTGGCCTCTGGCGCGGAAGAGATGAATACGACCATTGGCGAAATTGCCAGGAACGCAACTGAAGCGGCGCGGGTAGCGGGGCAGGCGGTCGACTCGGCGGAATCGGCCAACCAGACAGTATCGAAGCTGGGCGATTCGAGTGTCGAGATTGGCAAGGTGATCGAAGTCATCACCTCGATCGCGCAGCAGACAAACCTGCTCGCTCTGAACGCCACCATCGAAGCCGCGCGTGCAGGCGAGGCGGGAAAAGGCTTTGCCGTCGTCGCCAATGAAGTGAAGGAACTGGCGAAGCAGACCGCGAAGGCGACAGAAGAGATCAAGCAGAAGATTGGCGTGATTCGGGAGAACACCAGCGGCGCGGTCGAGGCGATTCGGGGCATAAAAGGAGTGATCGACAGGATCAGCCAAATTTCGACGACGATCGCGACGGCGGTAGAAGAGCAGAGTGCGACGACGCAGGAAATGGCGCGGAATGTGTCGGAAGCAGCGCGCGGAGCCTCGACGATTTCTGACAACATTCAGGGAGTAGCAGAGGCGGCGCAGGGCACGTCGACGAGCGTGGGCGAGGCGCAGACAGCGACCGAGCAACTGGCGCGGGTCGCGAATCAACTGCGCGATCTGGTAGGGCGGTTCAAGGTGGACGCGTCGAACCCGCGTCGGGGTTATGAAGCGCCGTCCGGGAGGGCAGTGGCTCATGCGGCGGGTGGGCGCTGACGATGTGCGTTGCGGAGGGCTTACCCACTTCTTAGGGCAAGAGACATGAAGCCAGTTCGCGTACTGATTGTCGATGATTCCGCGGTGATACGCAGGTTGCTGAGCAACCTGCTGGCGACTGATCCGGAGATTGTCGTTGTCGGCACGGCAGGAAACGGCGTTCAGGCGCTGGGCAGGATTCCGGAGGCCAAGCCGGATCTGATCACGCTCGACATTGAAATGCCAGGAATGAACGGACTCGAAACCCTAGTCGAGATTCGGAAACTTTATCCAAAACTACCCGTGATTATGTTCAGCACTCTTACCGAGCGAGGTGCGACGGCGACCTTGGATGCGTTGGCCAAGGGCGCAAGCGATTATGTAACGAAACCCACGCATAGCGGCGGCTCAGAGAGCGCACGCGAACTGGTGCGGGACGAGTTGATTCGGAAGATCAAGTCGTTGTGCGCGGTGGCCGCTCCGCGGTCGAAAACGCCGGCGGCGCCCCCGCGCCGTACCGATCATCCGCAATCGCGCATTGATCTGGTGGCCATTGGCACGTCGACGGGAGGCCCGAACGCACTTACCGCGCTCATTCCGCAGTTGCCCGCGGATTTCCCCGTACCCATCGTCATCGTGCAGCACATGCCGCCGCTCTTCACCCGCCTGCTGGCCGAGCGTTTGCATGCTCTCTCCCGGCTGGAGGTGCGCGAAGGCAAGGAAGGCGAGAAATTGCGGCGCGGCCAGGTCTGGATCGCGCCCGGCGACTATCACATGACAGTGGCGCGCAAAGGGGCGGAATTCGTCCTTGGGCTCAACCACGATTCCCAGGAAAATTCCTGCCGGCCGGCGGTGGACGTGTTGTTTCGTTCGGTCGCGCGTGCCTTCGGAGCCAATGTTCTGGCGGTGGTGCTCACCGGCATGGGAGCGGATGGGACGCGCGGCTCCTCCGAAATACGGGAGGCGGGCGGCGAAGTATTTGTGCAGGACGAAGCGTCGTCGGTAGTTTGGGGCATGCCGGGCAGCATCGTCGCCGCCAGCCTCGCGGACCACATTTATCCGCTGACCGGCATGGCGCCGCAAGTTGTACGTCGCGTGTGGATGCGGAGAGCCTTGGCCAGCGCCGCGCCGTCATAAATGGAATGCGATTTGTCTAAACAATTTCCGGAGACGCTGCGGAGAAGTTGATGAACCAAACTTGATGAACCAGAGTTGATGAACCAGAGTTGATGAACCAGAGATCAGACCATGCCCATTGAAATCGCAAAACCGAAACTGGCCCCAGCCTCGGAACAAAATTCGAGTGATCCGGTTTTCTTGAAAATCCGCGATCTCGTTTATCGGATTTCGGGGATTTATCATGCCGAAGAAAAACTCTACCTTTTGACCTCGCGCTGCGCCCGCCGCATGGTTGCGCTGGAGCTGACTAGCCCGGCGAAATATCTCGAACACCTCACCGTTCGAGGAAATCGTGACGCCGAATTGCGCCTGCTGCTCAACGAAATCACGATTGGCGAAACTTATATGTTCCGCCATCCCGCGCAGTTGGATGCGCTGCGCAACGTAATACTCCCTCAGATCCTCCAGGCCAAAGGCGTCCACGGCCTCAAACGCCTGCGCTTCTGGTGCGCGGGTTGTTCGACTGGCGAAGAGCCCCATTCTCTGGCCATGTTTCTGCTCGAAGAAAAAGAGACGTTGCTGGCGGGATGGACTTTCGACATTCTCGCGACCGACTTGAACGACAACTCGCTCGAGGCCGCGCGCACCGGTATCTATGGGGAGTATGCACTGCGCAGCACGAGCGATAAAATGCGCTCCAAGTATTTCAAGGATGCCGGCGACAAAAAACTTCAGGCCAATGATTTGCTCAAGTCACAAATCCGTTTTGATCGCATCAACCTTCGCGATGACACCAAAATGCTGTTTCAGAAAGGTATGGACGTTATTTTCTGCTGCAACGTGCTGATCTACTTTGATCTGGCTTCAAAACGGCGCGTGGTGCAGCACTTCCATTCCAATCTGATGCCGGGCGGCTATCTTTTTCTGGGACATGCCGAATCGCTTTTCCAGGTGGACGATACGTTTCGGCTGGTGCACTTCACGGGGACCACGGCGTACTGGAAGGCGCCTGCGACGCTCCCAGCGGGAGTGAAAAAATGAATGCCAAAACAGAATCTAAACTGCAAACGCAAGTCCAGCAGATGGACTCGATTTCAACCGCCCCCGCAATTCTGCAGCCCCTGCTTGCCATGTTGCGCTTGCCGCTCGAAGAGATCAAGCTTGAAAAAGTCGTGGACCTCGTCTCCTACGATGGCGCGATTTCGGCGCAGTGCCTGCGGCTGGCCAATTCTCCTCTCTACCGCAGGCGCGAGATTGAAACCGTACGCGCGGCGGTAATGACTCTCGGACTGGATCGTGTGCGCACATTGTTGCTCGGCCTGTGCATGAACCGGGTTATCCCGGCGGATAAGTGGGTGATTGAGCCCAATGCCTTCTGGCGCCATTCCCTCGGCTGCGCCTTAGTTACTCAGCGGATGGCCAGGAAAATCGAGTATGACGAGCCCGAAAAAGCTTATCTGGCCGGATTGCTCTACGACATCGGTTTGCTGGTCAACTCGGTGCTTTATACCGAAGGGTTTCGAGAATGCCTGCGGATTGCTGCCGAACAGCAGGCGCCGCTGCACGTTATCGAAGAGCAGGTGCTCGGATTCAGTCATTGCGATACTGGGCGCATGCTTGCGGAACATTGGCGCCTTTCCCGGGAATTGATAGACGTGACTCATTGTCACCACGACGTAAGTCTGCTGGCAGCGGCCGGTCCGCTGGCCTGCCTCGTCCATCTCAGCGATCTTCTCTGCCGCGCCCGCTATCTGGGATTTGGCTACGACGAGATTATGAGCGTTGATCTTGGCGGCGACGAAGCATGGCAAATCCTGGCGACGAGTTATCCGGCGCTGGGAAATATGGACATGGTTCGTTTTACTCTCGACCTTGATGGAGCGATGGATCAGATCGTGGCGACCGTCGATTCGGTTTTTGGAATCAAAACGGTCGCGGTTTCTGCCGCGACGTAAAGCTGGAGATGTTTTCGGGTTTACAGCTGACGATCGAAATACAAGCCAATAAAAAAACGTTCTGAGCGATGACGCTCAGAACGTCTCTGGCAGCCCTCCCCCAGAACTGCCAAACTACTTGTTCATCCTATGTCCGCATGGCCCTACTGTAAATGTCACTTACGTAATGCGGGGACTGCAAATGAGTACCGCAGTTCATGTACGAAAGTAACGGGTTACTACGAAGAGCTACTACGATCTAGCCTGCTGGGGCCGCAGGGAATACAAGCTTTTACTTGGTTTTCCAGCTTTTTCCGCCGTCCGTGCTCGTCCAGCTTTCCTTGTTGCTGGTGGAGACTACGATCTCACTTGGGGTCTGAGTATCCTTGTTTCCTGACTTAACTCCGATGCTGAGATTTCGCAGCTCAATGCGACCTATGTCGGTAGTAAGCTGACGGCCCTCAGACGTAGGATGCAGTTGGATCCAGGTTAGACCTCCATCCACGGATTGGTAGAGCGCACCGCCCTGACCACCAGCCCATATTTCGTCGTCATTACGTGCATAGCAAAGCAAGGCAAGCTCTGCGTGTAAATTATCTTGCCAGGTTTGGCCGCCATCGAGTGATCGTTGCAGGACGCCGGCGCTGATTGTCCACGCAAAATTGTGTTGCGCAAAGGCGGCCGCTGAAGTCGTGTTCGCGTCCATTGCCAGCTTGGCGTTCGACGTCGTCGCATGAGCTTGTAACCCGGGCATAGCCGCGGCGGTGGCCTGCTCTTGATTTACGCCGGTCGCGGGCGATCCATTTACCTGCGTTACCTGCGCTGTGCCTTGCATGGCCGGCTTGGCTTTCTCGATTGCTGGCGCCTCGTTGCGCTCCGTTACGGCTGCTGAGACCTCGGCGGTCAGTGTTGCCGATCGACCTGTTTCTCCTGCTACGGAATCATCCCTCGCCAGCATGCCTGGCATATTCGCCAGCGTTTCTGCTGGCTGCGAAGACTTCTTATTGCGAGCGAGGGGCATGTCTGGCCCGGCCTGAACTGGAGCAGGAGCGAGAGTTGGTTGCGCCGCAAATTTGCGAGGCGAAGCTCCTTTGGACAATGGCGTCTCGATCACCAAGTTGGCTTCATCGGAATTGGCCGCCGCTCTTGCACGTTCGTTGGCCGAGGGCGTGGTCATGGGAGGGGGCCCCGCGCTCCGCGCTCTGAGCGCCGTTGATGGCACCGCAGTCGACGCAACCTCTGGACTCGCCGGAGGACGGTTCAGCTTTACGGGCCGGAATAGAAGCACCGATCCCACCACCGCAACACCTGCCGCGAGCGCCGCCCAGCGCAAACTCGGCCACGCAAAGAACTTGTGCGGCACGGGTTTTTTCGCGCTCGGAATCGAAACCGTTTCATCCTTTTCATCGTCGGCGGCAGTTGGTAAAGCGCGCACATCTTCAGGAGGGATCGCCAGCGCCACCGTTTCGCGGCAGTCTTCACAACGCGCCAGATGCTCGAGCACGCCGTCGCGCTCCGTCGCTGTAAGCGACTGCTCGGCAAGGGCGGCTAGGAGATTCGCATCTGGATGCTCCGGCTCCGCCGCTTTTCGGTTCTCTTCGAGTGCTGGGGCCCGCAGCCGATCGTGTACGATTTTTGGTACGTCAGTCATGTTTTGCCAATTCGTTTTCTATCCGTCGCTTTTTCTACCAGGCGCTTTCAGTCGGCGCCTTCTTCCGTATCCTGCGTGTGGACATTTCTGCTACTACCAGGGAACGCTTTCGCAGAGGAATCTTGCGTCAAGCGGGAGCGTAAATTAAGCTGCAGATCGCGCACGTCGGCTTCCAGAGCTTCGCTAGCCTGGGCATGGCTCATGCCGCGCAGTCTAAGAGCCGCCAGAATACGCTTCCGGAGCCCGGTTGCGAGGCGATCAAGGCGGCGGCTGACGCTAGATTCGTGAAGTCCCAAGGTACGAGCTATCTCGGCCAGCGTGCGGCCGTCAAGATAATACGACGCAAGCGTGAACCGGTCCTCCGCCGAGAGTTCCGCCAAAGCCTCGTCCGTCGCCGCCTCCAGTCGTCGATCGGAAGCGCCGTCAGACATCCCATCCGAGCTGCGCTGCAAACTTGCCGGCGCGGCAAACTGCACGCCTTCTTCTATCTGCTCCTCGAGACTGACGTTACGTTTCTGCTTACGATAGCGATTGATAAACTCCTGCGCCATCACCGTACGTAGCCAACCTTCAAGCGAGCCTCGGCCGTTATAGAAGACAAGTTTTGAATGCCGAACTCCGGCGCGAACGTTAACGCCATATAAATCGGCAAAAAGCGAATCGGCTAACTCCGCGGCATGTGCGCTATCTCGCGTGATATGAAGCGCCATACTATGAAGTTTCTGCCGATAGCGGCTGACGAAGTCGTGCCATGCCCGCTCGCTTCCCTGCGCACACGCGCGCGCTAAAGCTAGTTCCTCGAGCCGAAGACCGGAGCAGAAATCAGCGTGCTGATTAGCGTCTGCAGTCGGGTTCGAAGCAATATGCTTGCGTAGAATTTCGTCGAGAATCGCCGCAAAACGCTCCGCGCTCAATCCATAGGCCGCGGCCCCGCTGCGCTCGTAGAGAGCGGGCGCCATCGAAACACCGTTGATCGTTTGTCCGTTAAGCGATGGTCCGTTATCGGATTGGGCGGGCTTGGGCATGAGCGAGTATCACATGATGCTAGCAACTTTTTAGACGCAAGAAATTAGAAATCGTACGTTCTCCGATCAGCGAGCAGAGAAAGACACTCCTGGAAGTCTCGCGGTTGAACTCCCCGGCACGCTCCGTCTTTGGCGTGCCGGGGCGGTGTCGGCGCGGGACAATCGCCCAGATGCCACGGCGGAAGTGTCTTTACTGGTTTGTTGCTACGGGGAGGCCCATTTATGCGGCTTGTCGTCGTGGTTGCAGGAATCGCTCTGCTGGTTGTGGCGGTACTTCTTGATCCCTGCATTTTGCAAGCTGGTGAAGTGCCGGCAGCGTCTGGTTATTCCCTCCTCAGCCCGCTGCGCAGCGGCAATCTAACTCTCTTTCCAGTAGTGGCGAGTAAGTCGTATGACACGGCGGAGTTTCTCACCCTCGATGAAGGCTTGCGCAGTGGAGACGTAGTCATTTCAGAAACGGGTCAGGCCCGCGGCCTAATCAGGCGCCATTCCGATGACCCGACAGTCATTCACCCTGTACGACCCATTCGCGACGCGGAGGTCAATCGCCTGGTGTTGGTTAATAACTCGAAACGACCTCTGTTACTTCTCGCGGGTGAGATAGTAACTGGCGGTAAGCAGGATCGAGTTATAGGCAAAGACCGCATCGTTCCCGCCGAAAGCGATCCGGTCGACCTGAGCGTTTTTTGCGTTGAACCGGGGCGCTGGGTGGCCGCGAACGGCAAGATTGAATTCAATAACGCACCTGGTATAGAGAGCGGCCTGCTCGCTTCTCCGGTCGTACGCAGCAAAGCGATGGCGGCGAAAGATCAGCAGCAGGTCTGGGACAGCGTGCGCACCTCGCAGCAAGCCATGGCATTGACGGTCGAGTCCGCAGGCGCCGCGCCCTCTGTGAACGCGACGACCTCTTACGCAAGAGTTATGAACAACGACGAAGTGCAAAAGAAAGTGGACGCTGTGGCGGAGCCCGTGCAGCGCAAATATGAAAGTGTTATCAAGCAACTGCGCGACAAGAATGCCGTGGGCGTAGTGGTTGCGGTGAACGGAGAGATTGTCTGGGCCGACATTTTTGCAAGCACGCAGTTACTGCAGAAATATTGGCCGAAGCTAGTTCGCTCTTATGCTACCGAGGCTGTAGTTACGCGGGCCAAGGGTGGAGAAACCAGCCTGAAAGAGGCGCAAAAGTTTCTCGACGATCTGCAAGGGCGTCATGAAACAGCCGAGATCGAGCCCGGGCTCTATCGTCAGGCGGAGATCACTGGTGAAGGCTTCAAGGTATTTGAGTTAAGGTCGCTGCTGCCGAAGACCGGTTTCACGGTGCATATGGCAAAGATGACCAACTAAAAAGCAAGCCACTAGATTTCGGCTTGCGCCAGTCCTTTATGCACCACATCGCTCGTATCGTTGGCGAGGTTGAGAGAGGGCAATTCTTCGGGCATGAACCAGCGCACATCGGCGGCATCGCTTCCTGCCTTGAGATCGCCGCCAATTGGATGGCACAAGAAATCGATCAGCACAAAGTGGTAGCGTACGCGAGCGTCGTCGTTTCGAATGACGTCTCCTCGAGCAGCGTTGCCTCGGATGCCTTCGCCTCGGATGATGCGTTCGTAAACTCCCAGCATTTCCGTCGGCTCAACCAGCAATCCGGTTTCTTCGAAGGCCTCGCGCGCCACAGCTTCGCGCAGGGTTTCCCCACATTCGAGGACGCCTCCCGGTAACGACCATTCACCAAGCAGCGGTGCAGTTCCGCGGCGAATCAAGAGGACGCGGGGATCGTCCTGACGGAAATCGTGTTGGGCAACATTATGATTGCGGGCGACAATCACCGCGCCCACTCCAACCAACGGTGATTCCGGATATTCACGTTTCATGCGTCCGATTTCCTGCGAACAGTATAGGGTCAAGAGTTTGAATTCTGCCGGCAACCGCAAAACGCAGAAGTACACTCTCATTCTCGAGCATCACAAAGCCCAGAACGGGAATTACAATAGCCTGCATGTCGCTCGATGAATACAAACGGAAACGGCGGTTTGAGGCGACTCCTGAGCCTCCGCCAAAGGTAGAGAAAAAATCGCAGCATCGCTTTGTGGTCCAGCGTCATGATGCAACGCGCCTGCATTACGATTTTCGCCTGGAGATGGAGGGCGTGCTCAAGTCGTGGGCCGTGCCGAAAGGCCCATCGCTAGATCCTGCGGATAAGCGTCTCGCGATGCAGGTCGAGGATCATCCGGTTTCGTATTTCGATTTTGAAGGCACCATTCCCGAGGGCAACTACGGCGCGGGCACGGTGATGGTTTGGGATCTTGGCACATGGGAGCCGCTATCGCCTGTGCCGGTCAATGGCGAGTACGTTCCGGGAACAGAAAAAGAAGCAGCGGCAATGCTGGCGAAAGGCGATCTGAAGTTTCGCCTGCAAGGGAAGCGGCTAGTGGGCGATTTCGCGCTCGTGCACATTAAAGCGCGCAGACCGGTCAGCAAGGGCAACGAGTGGTTGCTGATCAAGAAAAAAGACGGTGACGTTGTCGCCGGATTCGATGTTGACGCGTACGAAACTTCGGTGCTCACCAATCGCACGATGAAGCAGATCGCGGGCGATGCCGGATCGGCGGAGTGGACGAGCAGTCGTCTCGCGTCGCGCGGGAAGGTGAAAGCGGCGTGGCTGGCCGATGCGATCGCGCGGGCGGATTCTAAGAGGAAGGTTTTAACCGCGGAGAGCGCTGAGGGCGCGGAGAAAAAAAAAAGTAAAGGCTCAACGCAAAGCGCAGGGAAAATAGTTCGCGTTAGAACCTCGTCCGCCGACACCGCACCGAAGGGTGCCGAACCTAAATCAAACAAGAAAACCTCCGCGAACTCTGCGTCCTCTGCGGTCAAAGCTCTCGTCGGCGCAGAGGAGAAGCCTATGCCTACAGAGATTCGTCCGATGCTGGCAACGACGGTGGAGAAGGCGTTCGACAATCCGGATTGGCTTTTTGAAATTAAATGGGATGGATACCGGGCGATTGCGTTCATTGAAGACGGGCGCGTGCGGCTGGTTTCGCGCACTCAGAATGATCTTATGGCACAATTTCGCGACCTCAGCAATTTGCCGGAATTCATAAAAGCGGAGCGCGCCATTCTAGACGGCGAAATTGTCGCGCTCGATGAAGAGGGGCGGCCTTCATTCAGCTTGATGCAGCAGCGTACGGGCTTCCAGCCAGGCAAACGTCGGCTTCCGGGGCGCGAAGGAGTACAGGTTGTCTATTATGCATTCGATCTGCTGTATCTCGACGGCTTCGATTTGCGGCGGGTTGTTCTGGAACAACGCAAGCGTTTGCTGCAAGAGATAATTAAGAAGAGCGAGATTATTCATTTTTCCGATCACTATCCAGAAAAAGGCATGGAACTCCTTGAAGCGGCGAGACAGCGCGCACTGGAGGGCATTGTCGCCAAGAAACGGAATGGTATTTACGAAGAAAAGCGCTCTCGCGACTGGCTGAAGATCAAAATCACGCAGCGCCAGGAGTGCGTGATTGGTGGCTACACCCCGCCAGAAGGCAGTCGGGAATATTTTGGCGCGCTGGTGTTGGGACTATATGATGCGAAGCGGCGGTTGATTCATGTGGGGCAGGTGGGGACGGGCTTCGATCATGCGGCACTGAAAGCGATGTTTGAGCTCATTCAGCCGCTGAAGACGAAAGAGAATCCCTTTTTCGGTGAGATAGGCGGGTTGAAGAAGGTGCAGTTTGTGCGTCCGTCGCTGGTCGCGGAAATTAAATTTTCGGAGTGGACGCATGAAACGTCGGAGGGTGGCACGAAGTTGCGAGCGCCGGTGTTTATGGGGCTTCGGGAGGATAAGACGGCGGAGGAATGCCGGCTGGAAGAAGCGGTGGCTAGCTAGGTATCAGCTTGTCATCCCTCACGAAGTGAGGGATCTATTCGGCGCGGGAAACTGCAGATCCCTCACTTCGTTCGGGATGACAATCAGTGTTATTGAACATCCTAGAAGGCGCTGCCGCCGCCTCCACCGAAGCCGCCTCCGGAGAAGCCTCCGCCTGAGAAGCCGCCTCCGCTGCTGAATCCCGACCCGCTGGAACTCGATCTAGGCGCGGAGGTGAATACCTGATGCATGTCGGTCGCCATGCTGTGCATGGAACTGGAAAAGAAAAGCGGGCTGAAGCCGACGTATCCATTCGGCGAAACATACCAACTCGGTGGGTCTTTAATGATTCCGTCGAAGGCTTGCGCCCAGTGGTGCTCGACTCCTAGCGCCATGGCGTAGGGGAGAAATTTTTCGAAGGTATCGGGCGGCATACGCTTGATGCGATCGGCGTCGACGCGGTTCATGAACTCCTGAAAACCCAGGATGGCAATTCTGGTGCGCGCACCGGCGACGGTTTTGGCGGTCATCTGGCGGGCGAAGAGAAACCAGATTACGGCGGAGACTAGAACGCTGCCAATCAATAGCGGGACGGAGGAGAAAAGATTCATCCAACCCATCACCTGCATGGCTATGACCAGGATCGCGATGGCGATGCCGGCGGCGATGCTGTATCCATTGGCGGATTCGGGATCGAGGGTGTAGATGCCTTTGCTTTTCAGCGCGGACATGATGTCCTGGCGTACGATGGGAATCACGGTGTAGAAGCGGTTCTTTAAATCGGAAAGACGTGTCTCGCTTCCACTCACAAAAATATTTTCCAGCATTACGCGTTCGTGGGGCGTGAGATCTGTGCCCCACTGCTCGCGCGGCTTCACCAGGTGGAACAAATAATCTTTGTGATGGAAGACGAGGAAGGTGTCGACTTTTTCTTCGATCTTGATGTAGCCGCGCACGGCGAGATCGACGATGGTGCTGGTGATGTCGCGGGGATGGATGGTGTCGTCAAGCAAAGTCCCAGCCTCGGCGGGACACATGCCTTTCGGTGGCTCGTATTGCGGGGCGACGGAAACGCCGGGATCGGGATCGCGTCCGACGGAATACCAGAGGGCAAACATCACGGCCAAGGTAAACAGCGGCAGAAACAGAATCGGATTGCTGCCTAGAAACCAGAAAAACTTTGTGAGGGCGGATGGAGGTTTTAGAATCCCCTGGGGAATATAAATGTCGACGGTGAGGCCGCCACGCATGAGGAGCGGGCTAGTGGTTTCTGAAACGACATCGGCCCCCTTGACCTCTGCCGTCGCTTCGCTCTGCTTGGAACCATAGGCTCCGGTGAAGGCCTGGGCGCGCAGGCCTCCGGCAGCATTTTCGGGGAGGGTCACGAAGGCCGAGGCATGGTCGATGGGGACGGGCCAATCGTTTCCGGTTACGTTCCAATAGAACTCGGCATAGTTATCGTTGCCGTTATCGAAGAAGCGGACGGCGTTGCGGACCGAGTAGTCGATGTCGACGACGCGCGTGGCGTCGACGGCGTCGGGAATATAGATTTTCAAATCGCGGTAGTTGCCGGATTTGCTGGAGTCGTACTTCAGCTTGTCGCCGTTTTCATCGGTGATACTCATGACATCGACAAAGAGCGAGTAGTTGGTGCCCTGCGGGCCGGGATATTCGACGGGGATGGTGCGATGAATGCCGTGCCACTGGCCGACGAATGCGAGGGTGATTTTTTCGCTGATTAGAGCTTTGCCGTCAGGGGCGATCGAGATAGTGTCGCTGAAATCGGTTACTCGCCAGTTGTGGGGCTGGGAGGAGGCGGAGGTAGCGAGTGCAAGAAGTAGGAATAGAAGAAGTAATCGGCGATTCGTGGGAACTTCGCAGAACATTCTAGAGTGCACCTCATTATTGCGAAATATTGCGAACGAAGATTTGTTTCCGCAACCGGCGACTGCCGAGCTTTGCTCGGCTGGACAGACGAGGGCGTTTGTCCCTACGCGATTTAGAACTTCACCGCCACTGGTTCGCGATCGGCGGCAGCGGCTTCGAAGAACTGTTTTTGTTGGAAGCCGAACATTCCCGCCAGAATATTGGTCGGGAACGATTGAATCTTCGTGTTGAGGTCGCGCACCACGGCGTTGTAGTAGCGGCGAGCGTTTTGAATCGCGTCCTCGATCTCGCTCAGGGAATTCTGAAGTTGAGTGAACTCCTGTGAAGCCTGGAGTTGGGGATAATTCTCAGCCACCGCAAATAGGCTTTTCAGCGCGCCAGAGAGCTGATTTTCCGCGGCAGCCTTGTCGGCCGGCCCGGTGGCCTGCATAGCCATGGAGCGGAATTTGGCGATGTCTTCGAAGGTGCTTTTTTCGTGAGTTGCATACCCTTTCACGGTTTCGACAAGATTTGGAATCAGATCGTGGCGGCGCTTGAGCTGCACGTCGATGTCGGACCACGCCGATTCCGAGCGCACGCGCAACTGCACGAGGCTGTTGTACATCACGACCAGAAAGATGCCCAACAGAATGACGACTGCTAGAAGCGCTAAGGCCATGCCAATCCTCCTCGATGCGGTTCAATGCGACCTTAGCATAGGGTGGGGCAGGGAACAATGCGCGGTTTGATTCATAAACCTATGCCCTGAATTCCCAGGAAGGCGCAAGAAGAAGACTTTACTGCTTGGGAGCGTAGTAGCCGCGGCGGGCTCGGACTTGCAGATCTTTTTTCATTGTCGTGATCTCGATAGAGCGGTAGCGTCCGTCAGCATCGAAGTCAGAGGGCTTGTAGGAAATCGCGTACTGGCTTCGGAGTTCGTCTTCGATAGATGCGAAGGAGTGGCTGATATCCTTCATCTTGTACGGGAAGAATGCGCGTCCTCCGGTAGCGGACGCGAGGTCATCGAGAACCTTGTCGCCACGCAGAATCAGCCCGCTATCGTCGGTCGAGATGGCGTAGATGAGAACCTCGGCGCGTTGCGCCATTTCGATGGCCTGGGCTCGAGAGTGTTCGCTCTGGTTGTCTTCGCCGTCGCTGACCACGATGATGGCTTTGCGAACGGGATGATCGAACTGTTCGCGCAGTAACTTATCCTGGCAGGCCTTGTAAACGGCGTCATACAGCGCGGTGCCACCGCCATTGCTCAACCGTTCAACGCCCGCGGCGAGCAAGGGGACTTTATCGGTAAAATCCTGAGTCAGGTGACTGTCCTTATTGAAGCCGACGATGAAGGCCCGGTCGTAGCCGGGACGAATGATGTGCTGCAAGAATCCGACAGCGGCTTCTTTCTCGAATCCGAAGCGTCCCTGGACGGAACCGCTGACGTCCATGAGCAGCCCGAGTTCGATAGGTAAGTCGGTCTCACGGCGGAAGTTGAGGATCGATTGCACGGGCTTGTGATCGTCAAGAATGGAGAAATCGGCTTCGTTAAGATTGCGAACAAACTTGCCGTGTCGGTCAGTCGCGATGAAAAGCACGTTGACTTCGTCGACCCGCGCCTTGATGGTGAGCATGGGTTCGCTGTCGTCGGCATCCGTTGCGGAAAGCGCTGAGGAGTCGGCAGCAGCGGTCGAAGCAGCAATCACGTACGGAGTTGTTTGAGCCACTGCGGAAAGGGAAAGACAAGTAAGGGCAACAATCACGAAAGCGATGAGTGCGAATAGGCCGGCGGAGTATCGCAACTGGTTGACCTTGGTCATCACCTTCTACCCAAACCCCGCTGCCCAATTGAGTGCATGTATATCTTGGCCTGCCATATACTTCGATGCACGCCAGGGGCCGAAGATTATCCCCAGATAACTGTAGGCCGCATCTCGGTAGACCTCCAAGTTACAAAAGGAGTACGCAGGGAGTGCTCGCGTTAACCGTAGGCCGGTCAATGGGTTGGGCATTGCGATGATGACGGGCCAAGCATGAGGATGGCTGCCCTACGTCGATGCGGGCGTCGGCGGCCTTCGGACAATATTCAAGGCGGGAAAATTCTCAGGATATTTTTTCATGATTAGACCCACTCTGTGCAAAAACTTCGGCATCCTGCTCGGTCGCATGAACCCGTATTTTGGGATGAAAGCGGCGCTGCCCGCGCCGAGCTACGATGGTAATCTGAAAAGGTAATCTGAAAAGCGCACTGATGGCGAGACCCCAACTTTTCGGCTCCGGAGTCGCGATATGTATTTTGAACAATTTTATTTGACCTGTCTGGCGCATGCGTCCTACATGATCGGGTCGGAAGGCGAGGCCGCGGTCGTCGATCCGCAGCGCGATGTGGACATTTATTTGAAGGCGGCGGACGAACAGAATTTTAAGATCGCGCATATTTTCGAAACTCATCTGCACGCCGATTTTGTTTCTGGACATAAAGAACTAGCCACGCGAACGGGGGCGAAGATCTATATCGGGGCGCGGGCTGATGCTGGATTTCCGCATGTGCCGCTGACTGATGGTTTCGAAATAAAGATTGGAGCGGTGCGGGTGCGCGCGCTGGAGACGCCAGGACACACGCCGGAGAGCGTTTGCCTGGTGATCACAGACGAAAGTAAATCGGCGCAACCTTGCGCCGTTCTGACCGGAGACACGTTGTTTATTGGCGATGTTGGGCGACCCGATCTTTCGCGCACGCATACGCCGCGCGAGCTGGCGGGATTGCTTTATGACAGCCTGCATCGGAAGTTGATGACACTGCCGGATACGGTGATGGTCTATCCGGCGCATGGGGCGGGATCGCTTTGTGGACGGGCGATGCGGGCGGAGCGCTCCTCGACGATCGGGACGGAGCGCCTTACGAACTACGCATTGCAGATCCGCAGTCGGGAGGAATTCGTCTCGCAGTTAACCGCGAACCTCCCGACGCGTCCGGACTATTTTCTGGAGGATGCCGAGATCAATCGCTCGGGTGCGGCGACATTAACGGAGTTGCCCCCGCTGCCGAAACTCTCTCCGGCAGAGCTGCGGGACCAATTAAATCACGGCGCGAATGCGCTGGACGTGCGTGCTGGCGATTTTTTTGCGGCCGCACATGTGCCGAGATCGATCAACATCGCGCTGTCGGGGCAGTTCGCTTCGTGGGCGGGGGGAATTTTGGGCATCCACTCCAAGCCGGTTCTGATCGGCGAGAGCGATGCGCAGATCGAGGAGGCGCGGTTGCGCTTGGCTCGCGTCGGCATCGAAGAACTGCGCGGCTATCTGGACGGCGGCGTGGCGGCATGGGAGCGTGCCGGATTGCCGGTGACGAAGACGGCCGAGATTTCCGCGCAGGACTTGAGTCGGAAATTACGCGATGGCAGTTGGAGCGCCGCGAACGTGCTCGATGTGCGCCGCGAAGGCGAATGGCAAGCTGGGCACATCGCGGACGTGGGATGCAGCGCGCTCGATACTTTTTCGCAAAGACTGCCAGCAATCGATCGCGAGCGGTCAGTCGCGGTTCACTGCAAGAGTGGATATCGCAGCATTATCGCCTGCAGCTTGCTGGAGCGCGCCGGGCATCGCAACGTCGTCAATGTACTCGGTGGCTTCGACGCGTGGCATGCTGCGGGACTTCCGGAAGTTGCGGGGCAGCTTGCGAAGGCGTAGAAAGCCGCCACCTATCAGCTGTCTCATGACATTAACCGCAGCGCCTATTGCAAAGTGGCGGCGTGCGCCCTGGCCAGCAGCACTTCTCTGCGGACCGGAACTTGCGGTAGAGCGGCCATCAGCCGCCGAGTATAGGCGTGGGCGGGTGCTGTGAAGATCTGTTCAGTTGGCCCACTTTCAACAATTTCGCCTTCGTGCAGGATGGCGATGCGCTGACAAATTCCGGCGACCGACGGTAGATCGTGCGAGATGTAGAGGATCGACATTCCGATCTCGCGATTCAGGCGCGCGAATAATTCCATAATTTCCGATTGCGTGATGACATCGAGAGCACTGGTTGCTTCGTCTGCGATCAGGAGCGCGGGGTGGTGCATAATGGCCATCGCAATCAGCACGCGCTGCGCCTGGCCGACACTTAACTGCGAGGCGCGTTTGCGCAGAAAATCAGGATCTTCGACGTCGCTGGTCAGGCTGACGCTTTTCAAAGCAGACTGAATGGCGCGGTCGCAGTCTGCGCTGGTGGCGTTGCGGTCGCTGTGGGCGCGCCAGGCCTCCCTTAATTGTGTGCGAAGCTGCAACGCGGGATTGAGGGAGGCGAGCGGACTTTGAAGAACAAGGCTCAGGGAGCGGCCGCGCTGGTGGCGCAGTTCGCGTTCCGACATGGCGAGCAGATCGGCGCCCTGGAAAATAATGTTGCCTTCTATCGTGGCGCGCTGGCGTCCGAGTAATCCGAGGATCGCCATGGCCAGCGTGCTTTTGCCCGAGCCGCTCTGTCCGACTAGGCCGACCACTTCACCGCGCGCGATATCAAGTGAAATGCCTCGGAGGACAGGCGCTTTGCCGGGGTAGCGGACGGTCAGTCGCGCGGAGAGCAGGCTTGGCGAAGTGTCTGGCGTCGGCGTTGGCATTGTGGTTGTCGTTGTCGTTGTCATGCGAACTCGTTATCGACTAGCCCGCGTCGTCGGGTTCAACGTGATGCGCTCGGCATTCCAGAAAGTTTGCGGGCTGAGGATTCCGGGATCGGCGCCTTGCACTGCGCTCGAGACGGCTGACAACGCATTCTGATTGACCAGGTAAATAAATGGCGCTTGTTCGGCTACGATTTCCTGCACGCGGTCGAAGCTTTCTTTGCGCTTCTTGGGATCGGCGGCGGAGGCTTGCGCGCGCATCAGGCGGTCGATCTCGGCTTCCCACGCGGTTTCCGGAGCCTTCTGTTGCGGATTCCAGGCATGATCTTCAGCCGAGCTCAACCAGATGTTCATCTGTCCGTTCGGATCGAGGTCAACATTTCGGAAGCCGAGCATCGCGGCCTCGTAATTAAACTTCTGCGAAATGCGTTCGATGAGCGAAGGGAAGTCGAGCGTAACGACGTTGACCTTGATGCCGAGCTTGCCTAGATCCTCCTGCACCATGACAGCCATGCGCTCGCGTGGCTTGCTGCTGGCATTGGTGACGATAGAAAACTCGACGGCGTTGCCCGCTTTGTCGAAGAGCGCTCCGTTTTGCAAGCGGAAGCCGTCGGCTTGCAGCAGTTTCAGCGCGTCGTCGGGGCGATAGGGATCGGCTTTGAGTTTGCTGTCAAACCAGAATTTGTTGGCGGGCGAAACCGGGCCGACGGCGGGCTGGGCGTGTCCGTTGAAAACTACGCGGCTCAGATCGTCGCGGTTGATGGCTTCAGAAACCGCGCGCCGGAAATTGGTCGAGCGAAACCAGGCGCGCTTGTATTCGGGAATGGGCGCGGCCGCGACCTCATTGAACCACATGAAATCGGAGTCGAGCGACGCTCCGGCATCGTGCGCGAGACCGGGCGAACTGGCAGCCAGGCGGTCGAAGTAATCGCTGTCAATGACGTTGATGAGGTCAAGTTCGCCGCGTTTGAAGCGCAGCATCTCGACGTCGCGATTCGATTGAATGTCGAGGCGGATGGAGTCGAGATAAGGCAGGCGGCGCCCCTGAGAATCTTTTTTCCAGTAATTGGGATTGCGGCGGAGGAGCAGACTTGATCCCGCTTTATATTCGCCGACCATGAAGGGACCGAGAACCGCGGCTTCTTTTTTCGGAGAGTGCGCCGACATGATTGCGACCTGATCGAAGAGGCGGTCTAGTCCGGCGATGGGCGCGGGGAATGTGATGGCGATCTGGTCGGGCGCCATAATTTTGGTGGTGACGGCGCCGCTGCCGGAGCGGAATGCGTCTCCAGTTGAGGAGTGGAGCGCGGGATCCATGAGGCGCTGCATTGTGAAAGCAACGTCGTCAGCCGAGAATGGGCTGCCGTCGGAAAAAGCGACTCCGCTGCGGAGTTTAAAGATAATCTGCTTGCCGTCTTTTGAGAGCTTCCAGGATTCGGCCAATTGGGGCTCAAGCTCTTGCGTGTGGCGATTCAAGCGCACGAGCACGCCGCCGGTCAGATAGCGGATCGAGAGGGACGAATCGTCGTCGACGAGCAGCGGATCGAAGGTCTTGGGCTCTGCGCGCAGGCAGAAGCGCAGTTCGCCGCCACTTTGCGCGAACGCCGCGCTGCTTAGAGCGAGAAATGCGACGCAAAAAAGAAGTCGTGAAATTGCAGTGAGGTCCGTCTTATTTATTTTCACGCGGTCACCTCTTCGTTCGATAAGAGCAATTGGAATGACGTCATAACGACGATCAGCAATAACAGGGGCACCAGCCGCCATGGTTCTTCGCGGAACGAGATCAGCCCTTCCAACTCGCGCAGCAGGCTTCCCCAGGAAGGCAGCGGTTCGGCAACCCCTAAGCCGAGGATGCCCAGATTGGCTTCACTCAAAATGAAGACTGGAATGGAAATCCAAAATTGCGCGTAGAGAACCGGCGTAAGGTTGGGGAGTACATGAATCAGGAAAAGTCGCGGACCGTGCAATCCCGAGGCGCGTGCCTGCAAAATGAAGTCAGAGTTGCGGAGGGCATCGGCGCTGGTTGAAAGCACACGGGCGGAAGCAGCCCAGCCCAGCAGTCCGAGGATTAGAAATGTAATCAAAACAGAAGTCAGCGGCGAAACATTCAGCGGCAGCAGCGCCCGGACCGTAATCAGCAGAAATAGCCAGGGCAGGGAAAGAAAGAGGTCGGTGAATCCGCGAGCGAGGCGTAGCCAGAATCCGCCAAGATAGCCGGCCAGGCCGCCGACAAGCGCCGCTAAGGCGGTTGAGACGAGCGCCGCGGCGGGCGCCAGCAAGAGCGAGATGCGCGTGCCATAGAGGACGCGGGCGAAGCGATCACGGCCCACTTCATCGGTACCCAGCAGGTGTTGGTGCGAGGGCGGCGCGTCGGGAGTTTCGCGAAATTGTTTGGCGTATCCCGAGGGCGCGATCCAGTTTGCGGCTGCCGACGTCACACACACTACGAGCACCACGACACACGCCAGTTTGCGGGCTCGGGTCATATTACGTTTAAGCCTCGTCACTTTCTCGAATATGTTTGGCGTCTATGTTTCGCTACTCGGTTTCGCGGCTATGACTCGCCGCGCGCCAACATGTAAACCATTACATCGGCCCCTGAGTTGGCCAGCAAGGTTACCAGCGTAACCATCACGGTGAGGTTCACGAGCAAAGGAAGATCGCGGGAGAGCGCTGCCTGCCAGGCGAGTTGGCCGATACCGGGCAATCCGCAAAGAGCTTCGACGGGAATGGCGGCGCCGAGGGCGACGCTGACGGTAATGCCGGCGAGAGCGATCATCTGCGGGCCGGCGATGGGCAGAACGTGGCAGGCGAGGATGCGAGTTTCGCTCAGTCCGCGGGCGCGAGCGGCGGTGATGTGGGGCATCGCGTAGGCTTTCGCGAAAAGGTTGCGCGAATAGCGGTAGATCTTCGGGAAGACGATCAGGGCGATGGCGAGGTATCCGGGAGCATTAAGGATTACGGATAGCAAGGCGAGCACGGCGGCGGGGATGCAGAGGAATGCGCCGCTGATCGTGGTGCCGAAAATTTCAAAGGCTGGCAGACGCCACAGGCAAGCGATAAAGGCTAGCGTTGAGGCAAGTATCCACGCGAGCAGAAGGCCGATGCCAGCGACGCGCAGTGTGACTGGCCAGCGTTCGCGGAGAAGGCTCTGGACAGGCTGGCCAAGGGCATGAGAAGTCCCAAGGTCGCCGCGAAGAGCGTTGCGCAGATAGTTGGCGTAAAAGCGGAGGATGTCATGCTCGCCGGCGCGGGATTGGCGCAAGGCTAGTTGACTTTCAGCGCTGAGCGAGGGATCGAGTTGGCGCTCGTCGGCATCGAAGCCCGGAGCCATGCGCACCAGAGTAGCCGAGAGAAGTCCGCCGATGAGGACGAGCGCCGCGATGGTTGCGAGTTTCTGCGTGAGGCGTTTCGTTATTTTCCACGTCTGCATCTTCGCCGAGGGCAATCGTTCCAGCATCAGTTGCGTCCTAATTTACGGTTGCACCGCGGACACGAGAGGGAGGAACGCTCGTGTCGCGCTCGGTCGCGGGGTCGGAGTGGTGAACCTTCTTCATGGAATACATGCGGCGATCGGCTTCGGCGAGCAGGCGTTCGACATCAAAGCTGTCTTCCGGGCAAAATGCGGTACCGACGCTAAGGCCAACCAGATCGCGTCCCGCAACTTTTCGTCCTGCTTCGATCGCCACTTGGTGAAGGCGGCTCGCCTTTTCGTCGGATGCTTCTGCGCTCAGGCCGGGAGCAACAACCACGAATTCGTCGCCGCCCATGCGCGCGACATAATCGTAGCCGCGACAGACTTCCTGCACGCGATTGGCAAAATCCTTGAGCAGGTTGTCGCCTTCGAGATGGCCGTAGAGATCGTTAATCTGCTTGAAGTTGTCGAGGTCGCAGACCATCACAGCAAGAGTGGTGCCGGTGCGGCGACAGCGCGCCAGTTCACGCGACAGGTGAACGAACAACGAGCGCGCGTTGGGCAGTCCGGTGAGGTAGTCAGTGGTGGCGGAATCCTCGGCCTGCTGATACTTCAGTGCATTCTCAACCGAGAGCGCAATCTTTGAACTGACCGCGAGCAGAATGCGCAGATGATCGGCGGAGAAAGCCTCGGGCTCGCTACGATACATGGCCAGCACGCCGACCACGCCATGAAGACCTTCGAGCGGCACCGCGAGCACGGAGCGCAGGGTGGTGAAGCGCGCCGGATCGCTGACGTAACCTGCTTCCGCCTCAGGATTTTCGTTGATGATGGGCTTGCGCTTCTCGGCGACCCAGCCGCACAGCCCTTCTCCCAACCCGACGTTAAGCGACGAGAGCAGCCGGAAATTATCGCCGCTGACCAGTTCAGGCAGGAGCCGGTTTTCCTTCAGCAGAAACACGACCAGCGAATCGTAGGGAATCATCTTGCGCAGACGCACCGAAAGCACGGAGAGGGTTTCGCCTAGGCTCAGAGAGTTGCCGAGATCCTGGCTGAGTTCGAACATGGTTTGCGCTTCCTGCCGGGCGGAGGCGATCGAGGACAGGAAATCCGTCTCGTTGGATGAGCTGAAAGACGGTGCGGGCTGCTCGAATTCGCCAACGGGCTCGCCCATCGTCTTCGTTCTGGGCTCGGCCGTCGTCGGAGCCACGTCATCCGCGGGGATGGAAACGGCCGTTGATAGGGTAGCCGAATCCGATTGCGCCATCCGCTCGAGGTCATGGTAACGGCGTTGTAACACTTCGACCACCAGCGGGTCAAAAGATGACCCCGACATAGAGGCGACCTTGTCCATCGCAGCGTCGAGCGACATAGCCCCCCGATATTGGCGGTGCGAGGCGAGCGCATCGAGGCAATCGACAGCGGCGAGCACGCGTGCCCCACGTGGAATTTCCTCCCCTTTCAGGCCATCCGGATAGCCGCCGCCGTCCCAATGCTCGTGGTGCGAACGGACGATGGGGGCAACGGGATAAGGGAAAGCCACGCGCTGCAGGATCTCGGCCCCAACAAGAGTGTGGATTTTCATCTTCTCGAATTCTTCCGGAGTCAGCCGGCCCGGCTTGTTGATGATGTGTTCGGGGATCGCGAGTTTGCCAATGTCATGGAGCAGCGCGGCAGCGCGCAACGCCTCGATTTCGTTTTCGGGCAAATTCAATTCTTTGGCGACCTCGACTGCGAACACGCGCACCCGCTGCAGGTGCTGGTGCGACGTATGGTCCTTGGCCTCAATGGCCAGCGCCAAGCTCTCGATGGTGCGCAAGTGGAGCGCGGCCACATTCTCGGCGTGCTTCTTTTCGATCTCGACCTGTTTCTTTTCCGCCGCCAGCTTGGCCAGATAGAGGTGATAAGAGCGATAAACCCAATAGACGAGCGGCAGAATGAGGAGCGATGTTTGCCATCCTACCTTCTTGCTGAGAAAACCCACTGCGAAGACAACGGCCGCACCCACCATGTAGAAGGGGAACGACCAGAAATGGCATTCGGCCCAGACCTTATGAGCCGGCTTGTTCTCGGTGACCGAAATGATGACGGCGACTGGAATCGTATTTGCCAGGAAAAAGATCAGCGAGGTGATGACCAGAAGAGGAAGCGTTCCGGCGCCAAGCACGCGCTGCAGAGAATGATAGGCGAGATACGATAGGACGATGGCATTCGCCATCATGCTGAATACGTTGAAAAGGATCTTGAGCGGGACCCGCTTCTGCCGCGTTCCGAACAGGCACTGCGCCAGAGTAGCGGTGCAGCCGAGGACCAGCGTCTCGGGAAGGTTCAGTTCCAGAATACTGAGCAAAATGAAGAGAAAATTGACCGACATCGTGCCGTCGAGTCCGGGCAACTGAATCTTGAGGCTCGAAGCCAGAACGGCGACAAGCAGGTAGCAGGCGAACCGCGCCGGATCAACACTCTGCCAGTGCCACAGGGCATTTGCCAGCGCCCACATGCCGAGCGTGGCGGTTACTCCGATAAAGAGTTTTGCCCGATTAGACATAGGTCGACGAGTGATTGATCGTCATATTCCGTGCATCTTCACAGCCACGTGGTCACTCTTTGTTACTTTGGTAGGGCCTTGATTCCATGCTAGTTATAACGACTAACTCGATTACCGATGAAATCAGCGCCCAGTTATCACCCAAAACGGCGCGCTCCAGTCATTTTTTGGCTGCTACGTGCGAATTTTGAACGCGGCCTCAGGCGCTAATAGCCCATTCTCAGCGATGGTAGTGCACCTCCAGTGAACGAGATACTTACTGAAGTAACCATGAAATCGGTCATGGCGTGCATCCCTGAGTAGAGTGTGCGTCCTCAAGGTTACTTTAGTGTGAGCTTTGGTACATAACTCCGCTTCGAAGTGGACGGGACTGTGTCAGCATCAGAATGCTTCGCGCAATGGCCGGCGCGCAGGTGCACCCGCTATGTCGGTTATTGAGTTAGCCGGCCTGGCGCGGCGCAAAGCGAAACTCCCCGCTAGCGAACGAAACCAGAATGGCAACTCCATCGAAGGGACCGACCAGCGAAGGCGCGGAGAAATCCATCGCTAACAGTCGAACTGGCCAAAGTGTGCATCGGAGAGACGAGTCTGGTGGACAATCGGTCGCGCCGCTCGGCGGTATGGAGCGGTCTGGCGCCGCCTTAATCTTCGCCGCTGACCTGCATGGCGCGATTACCGGTTGTAGTCAGAGTGTTGAGCATCATGAAGATGCAAAAGGTTTCTCGCTGCAAGAGTTAATCGGGCGAAACTTCGCGGATCTGTTTAGCCGTGGCCAGCCGCCTTCAGTCGCCACCCGAGCTCTAGCTTCGGTTCTCGAGCACGGACAATTCGAAGGCGAACTCCGGTGCCGCACAAAATCCGGCGAGGATGTTGATATTCACTTGCGGTTGACGCTATTGCGCGATTCGCACGCAGCCCCCGCGAGCATTGTCGGATTCGCGGTTGACACCCCCATTGAGAAATCGCCAGCTCAGCTTGCCGGCGCGACCGGCCCGATTCCGCTGGCGCGTCGCGAAATCGACGGCACTCAATTTCTGATTGCCAGCCCGCTCATGCACAAGTTCATGGGCATGGTAGATCGTGTGGCCGGACATACCGAGACCGTGCTAGTAACTGGTGAGACGGGCACGGGCAAGGAATTAGTAGCGCGCACCATTCACGAATCTTCTTATCGCCACACTAAGGTGCTGATAGACATTAACTGCGCAGCCCTGCCCGACAATCTTGTAGAAAGCGAACTGTTCGGCTACGAAAAGGGTGCCTTCAGCGGCGCCGATTCCTCGAAGCCGGGTTTGTTCGAACTGGCCGACAAGAGCACGCTCTTCCTCGACGAAATCGGCGAGTTGCAGCCGCAGATTCAAGTGAAATTGCTGCGCGTACTCGACGGCGCTCCTTACTATCGTTTAGGTGGGCATCGGAAAATCACTGTCGATGTCCGAGTGGTCGCTGCTACTAATCAGGATCTCGAATTGGCGGTGCAGGAAGGTCGATTCCGCAAGGATCTCTATCATCGGCTTAGTCAATTCCAATTGCGGGTGCCTCCGTTGCGCGAGCGTCCCGAAGATATTGCCGCGCTGGCGCGTCATTTCCTCTCGCTGAAAGCGGCCGATAAAGTCTTTACCGCCGATGCACTGGTCACACTGCAGGCTCATCCGTGGCCGGGTAATATTCGCGAACTGCGGAACCTGGTCGCAAAGCTCGCGATGGCTATGGGAGAGCGGCAGATCACTGGCGTTGAGGTTACGGCCGAACTCTGCGGCGAGATCTCGCGCGGCGAAGGCGTGGCCGGAAGGCGCGGCAGCGGCGCTGTGCCGCTCGGCAATCTCGACAACATGAAAGAGCAGATGATCATAAGGGCCCTCGAGGAAACCGGCGGGCATCGCGCCCAGGCTGCTGAGCGCTTGGGAATTTCCCGCCGCACGCTAAGCCGCAAGCTCCGCAAGTATGAGATAGATGTGCCTGCCGGGGATGGTTCGGCAAAGCTCGGTGTCATCAGCGAGGACCAGCAGAAATTCTTTCGCGCCAAAGTCAACATATCGGTGACTTTGAAAAATGCGCACGGCAAAGAATTGCAGGTGCAGGCGCTCAACCTGAGTACAGGCGGCATGGGTCTGGATGTGGTGGCCGATCCAAATGGATTTGCGGGATTGATCGACGTGAGCTTTCTGTTGCCCGATAGCGAAACCGAAATCCGCGCGAAGGGCCGCCTGGCGTGGGCCGATGCCGGCGGCAGAGCCGGCCTGCGCTTTATCGTAATCGAGCCTGCGCTGTTCGGGCAGTTACAACACTGGACAAATAAAAAAATGAAAGACGAAGGATGGGAAATTCCCTCGTGATCTGCCAAGGCTACCGACGAGCCAGAGTACAAGGCCTTCTGTAACCTGTCGTAACACGTACTTTCGTGCGATTCTCATTTTGCCGTTAGAAGCCCATCGACCGCCACCGCAGGGCCAACTCCCGCTGTGGTCGCGGAATCTCAAGTGAGGTCATTTCATGTTGCAGTCTGCCGAACCGAAGTTCTCTCCAAACGCGGCTCCCACCAACAGCTACACTCCGGTGAAGCCGGCTACCTCACCCATGGATCAGGCCAACATCGGCCGCTCGCTCGTCATCAAGGGCGAAATATCGGGTACGGAATCGCTCTTCATTGACGGACGCGTTGAAGGCACCATCAGCTTTCCCGAAAATCGTGTCACCATTGGCCGCAGCGGAAACGTCGCGGCGAACATCGTCGCCAAAGAGCTCGTGATCATGGGCAAGGTGCGCGGCAACGTCGATTGCGCCGACCGGCTCGACATTCGCAGCGAAGGCGAACTCTCCGGCGACGTAATCACGCATCGCATCAGCATTGAAGAAGGCGCGGTTCTGAAGGGCGGCGTCGAAGTACGTCAGTCCGATAAAAACAATCAGAAGCCGCAGTCGCAGAATAAGCCGGAGCCGCCCAAGGCCCTGGCGGCGACCGCCGGCAACGCATAATTTAGCTAAGTTACGATACGACGTTAGAATTCGAAGTCAGAATTCAAGATAGCGATGGAGGGACGGGCAATCTCGCCCGTCCAGCCGGGCGAGGTTGCCCGGCGCTCCATCGATTTCTTTTTGCGGACCGGCGATTTCTTTTTGCAGGAAGGTTTACTTCTTCGGCTTAAAGTCGAGCGACGCCGAGTTCATGCAGTAGCGCAGCCCGGTCGGCCCGGGGCCATCGGGGAATACGTGTCCGAGGTGGGCGTCGCACTTGGCGCAGCGCGCCTCGGTACGACTCATGCCATAGCTGGTATCCGTGAGTTCTTTAATGTTCTTGCGGTCGGCAGCGGCAAAAAAGCTTGGCCATCCAGTGCCCGAATCGAATTTTGTGTCCGAGCCAAAGAGCAGTGCTCCGCAGCAAACGCAATGATACGTGCCGTCATCATGCTTGTTCCAGTACTGGCCGCTGAAGGCGCGTTCAGTGCCGCACGCGCGAGCTACTTGATATTGCTCTGGCGTGAGCTGCTGGCGCCATTCGGCGTCGGTCTTGCTGATCTTGTCAATTTCGGTAAGCTTATCGCTAAGTTTTTCCGTCATATTTATCTCCATCAATAAGATGAAGTAGGGGCAGGAAAGTTGCAACCCGGGCAACCGCGGCATCGGCCAATTTGGCTAGCCAGGATCGAAGAGATAAGGCGGTAACGTCGCTGGCGCAGAGGAGCGGACAGCGAGGCGCGGATTTCTACCTCTTTAGTGGGCCAGCGACTGATGGCCGCCCAGCAACAATCCAATTCCGGCCCGCTTGTGCAACTCGGTCAGCAGGGCGGTGGCGGCGTTCAGGTAGGTTCGGTTGGGATCGGAGGTATCGGCCCATACGGCCTCATACACAATCTTTGCTGCTTCTTTTACGTCCATGTGCAGCGCGGCTTCCATGAGATCGGCCTGCTGGCGGACCTCGCTGTAACAGGTATGGCAAACGGCAGCAGGTTCGGTGGCTCCGCTATGCTGATGCTCGAGAACGCAACGGAAAGTCGCCGCGGCATTAATCTGGGTGTGCGAGGCAAAGGCCTGAGACTTAAGTTCTTTGAGAAAGCGCTCGCGCTCGTCGTCGATCGGTGCGATAGCTGGAAGCGGCGCGGCGGCCTGCGCGGCAGGCGGGGGTGCGACACTGATGTGGGCCACGGGCGCCGTCGGCGATACGCGCTCAGGCGAATTGCAAATCGGGCAGGCGGGTAGGTCGGCGGTATAGTACGCGTGGCAATGCGAACAAGGCAGCCCATAGCCAATCGCCTTTTTCTCAGGTCCTGATGCGACTTGCTTCGGACCCGTAGGCGGCGTAGCCCGCTCTGGAGTCGAGAGGACAGCCGGGGTAGCGGATTTTTGCCGGGCTGGTTGCGCAGCGCTGCTTTCCATGGTTCCTTCCCTTCGCCGAACTGGCGGTCACTGGGCACGCGGCGCGTCCAGCGCCGTGTTTGACTCTCGATAGTTTAAGTTGGTTGATCGCCGGAAGCGACGCACGCCGGTGCATGCGGAGTATGTCCAATGGTGCATGTCGCCCCGGTTCATGCCCCGCCAGCTACTTCGACGAAGTGATTAGTCGCACCAACTCCTGCATGCGGGCGCGATAAAGGTTCTGGCTGGGGTCCATGCGGGAGGCGATTTCGAGTTCGGCGAGCGCCTCTTCATTCTGGTTGAGGGCCATCAGGCAAGCAGCCAGGGAATAGTGATTTAGGGCGCTGGGCTCCAGCCGGAGCGCCTCGCGAAATTCTTTTTCCGCTTCTGCCAGTTGCTGAGTATTGACGAGTGCAGTCCCGAGAAAGTGATGGCCCAGGCCAGACTCAGGATTGAGCGCAATCGCCTGGCGGAGTACCTCGACGGCCTCCTGATCCCTGCCCGAAAGCAGTAGCGCCTGGCCGAGGACGCGGTGCTCGGCGGCGCCAGCGGGATTGACGGCGATGGCTGCTTTTAACTCACGAATGGCCGACGGATAGTTGCGTTTCGACATGTAGGCGCGGGCGAGGCAATTGTGCCCGCCTTCCCACTCCGGATTCTGCCGGTATAGTTCGCTGAATTCCGCGATTGCGCCATCAAACTCTTCCTTGTCGCAAAGCGTGTTTCCGAGATTGTTGCGGATGCTGGCTTCGTCCGGCCGAAGGCGCTTGGCTGCGCGATATTCAGCTATGGCCTCGTCGAACTTGTTCTGATCGTGCAGCACCACGCCAAGATTGCTGTGCGCCTCCCAAAAGTCTGGACGGAGGCTGAGGGCGTGACGATAGGCGACGGCGGCGCGCCGTAAATCTCCGGCATCGCGATAAGTGATACCGAGGTCGAAATAGACGTCGGCGTTTGCGAGCGAGCCGGCCGGTTCCCGCTGAAGGGACTCGTTGAACGAATGCACAGCTGCATCGTATTGGCCGTTGGCATAGAGCGCGAGCCCGAGAAAGCGATGGGCCTCGGCATTCGCGGGATCCATGCTGAGCGCAGTTCGCGCCTCGGCGAGCGCGTTATCGGGATCTTCGGTGCGGTAAAAGAGATAAGAAAGCTGATTGTGGATTTCAGGGAAACCCGGCATGAGGCGCGAGGATTCGGTAAATTCATCAAGCGCCTCGTCGAAGCGATCTTCCCTGCGCAGGATGGTTCCGAGAACAAAATGTAACAGCGCGAAATTTTGCGAACCATCCATCGCCATATTCTGCGGCGAGCCTTGGCCAGCCACTGGTCGATCGCGCAACAGGTCGCGAAGTTGTTTTTCCGCCGTATTGAAATTGTTGTCGTGAGCCATAGCCGCGACATGTGCGGCTGCACTCTGGCAGCCGCAGGGCGCGCCGGCGGGCGCATTGCGAGCTGAAGTATGATCAGGGCTCCGACGGCCGAGGCTCTCGATTAATCCGGCGTCGGCTCCCGCCTGTTGCAGAGCGCGAGCACACTGGGTGGCGGCGTGGCAGGAAAGACTCTGGGTAGCGCCCAGCGTTTGCGTAAGCCGTTCGATGCGCGCGCTCGAGATACCGGCTGCCAGCCACCAGAAAACGTTGTCAGAAGCGGGCGTGGCCGCAACTTGATCAGCCTGCGCAAAACCTCCCGCTAACAAAAGCAGAACCCAACCCCGGAAACAGCGTTTCACAAATCCCCCCAGCGTTCTCTTGGCGGCGCGCGCGAGTTGCCCTTTGCCAAAATAGTCTGGAGTCGTGCTCGCCGATAGGTCACGGAGGTAATCTTCGGGGACTCCAGCCGATGCGAAAGAGCACTGCCGAGGCCTAACCGGCAAGACTGGCAACGGTTGGTTGGGGTACACTACCGCAAGATGCTGCCCGGTGTGTGCGGTCCGCATGTCCGATCGGAGGGTTTATGTTTGAGGGCTTGTTTCAACCCATGCACCTGTTGGTGATCCTCGTCATCGCATTGATAATTTTTGGCCCAAGAAGATTGCCGGAGTTGGGCAAAGGGTTGGGCGATGGCATCCGCGCACTTAAAGAAGGTATGAAGGATCATAGTAATGATGCCAAGGTTGAAGCCAAGTCGGAGAGCAGGTCCGATGTCAAAGCCGATGTCAAAACGCCGGAAAACAATCCCGAAAATAAGGCCTGAGTCGAAGGTACGGCCGTTCCCGCACACCCCAATCGAATTTTAAAAAACCTGAATGGTGCTGGGGGTAGTTGAGGGAATTTCCATTGCCCTTGCAACCTTCGGGACGGAATTCACTTCTACTGTTAATCACGCACTGATGTTAATCGCGCACTTAATCGTGATCTGTCAATCATGGAGGAGGTTCTAGTGCATTTGAAATCTCTGGCAGCTATTCTTATTCTCCTCACCATTCCGGCATTCGCCGATCAGGTCGTCTTAAAGAATGGCGACCGGCTTACCGGCTCGATCACCAAGTCCGACGGCAAGCAACTTGTGATTAAGACCGACTACGCCGGAGATGTGACTGTCAAGTTTGACGCCATCCAAAGCATCACCTCGGCGGGCGATTTGAACGTTAGCGAGGGCAAAAAAACGGTGGTCGGTCCCGTGACCACGAGCGGCGCTGATCTGATAATTACGACCAAGGCTGGAGGTACGGCCGAAGTGCCGATGGCCTCAGTTACAACCCTCCGCAGTCCGTCCGAAGAGGCAGCCTATGAGAAGAGCCTGCACCCGGGCGTGCTGGAAGGTTGGAAGGGCGGCCTGAATCTCGGTTTTGCCGTCACCACGGGCAACAGCGAAACCAAGAATCTGAATGTCGCCTTTAATGCGGTGCGCACCGGACTTCACGACAAACTGACCTTGTACGCCAACTCGATTTACGCGGTGAATGACAAGGTTGTGCCTCCGCAGACTGGGCCCCAAACCACAGCGAATTCTACCGGAGGCGGAGCCGTCTACAATCATGACTTCACCCCGCGCATCTTCTGGTACGTGAGCGGTGATTTCTTTGCCAACTCGCTGCAATCCTTGAATCTGCGCTCGATTCTAGGGGGTGGCGCCGGCGTGCACCTGATTAAGAATGCTGTTACCACGCTAGATTTTCTGGCCGGATTGAACTACACCCACGAAAGCTTCGGCGATGTGCCCAGCCCCAATCCGCCGCCGGCGACTTACTCGTACAGCAACAGTTTGGCGGCCTTGACCGTGGGGGACACGTTCTCGCACAAGTTAGGCAAAAGCACAGTGATTACTCAGACCTTCCTGCTCTATCCCGACCTCAGCAAGACCGGCGAGTATCGCGGCACTTTCGCTTTGGGGACGGTGACCAAACTCAACAAGTGGCTGGGTTGGCAGAATTCCTTCGGCGATGTATTTGATACGAATCCTCCGGCCGCGCTCCCCCGCATCGAGAGGAATGACGTACAGATTTCGACGGGGTTGAATATCGCGTTCACACACTAAAGGTCCGATCGTTGACACTTGGGGCCGTATAGACGAACGTGGGCCCTGCCGCTCAGCCAGCGAGTCTGCGCTCTTTGTTATCCTTGCCGCGTGCCGCGAACCTTCCTGATCGATACCGATACCGCGTCTGATGACGCGGTCGCCCTCATCATGTCGCTCCGCTCGCCTGACGTTCGCGTGGTTGCAATAACCACGGTTGCCGGGAATGTCCCGGTGATGCAGGCGACGCGCAACGCTCTCTACATCGTTCAGCTATGCGGCGCAAACGTGCCGGTCTATGTCGGAGCTGATAAGCCGCTGCTGCGTACTTATCAGGATGCGACCTGGTTTCATGGCCGCGACGGCCTCGGAGATCACGACTATCCCGCGCCTCGTCAGTCGGCTGCAACCGGGCATGCCGTCGATGCCATCATCGAGACGATCGAAGCGAATCCCGGAATCGTCCTCGTCACGCTCGGGCCACTGACCAACATTGCGATGGCGCTGGCGAAAAGGCCGGACATCGCCGCGCTGGTCTCCCGCTGCATAATCATGGGCGGCGCGCCGTGTTGCGAAGGCAACGTAACTCCGGCGGCCGAGTACAACATCTGGGTCGATCCCGAAGCCGCGCGCATGGTCATTTACAGCGGTTTGCCCATTGAACTGGTGGGCTGGCAGCTATCGCGCGGCGAGGCGGTGATCCGCGACCATGACATCGCTCACATTCTCGGATTCAACACCACGCTGGCGAACTTTGCCATCGAATGCAACAGCCACGCGCGGCATGCCTATAAGCTGCAGACGGGCGAGGATGGTATTTGCCTGCCCGATCCAGTGGCGATGTCGATTGCCCTTGATCCCGCGGTAGCAACGGAGTGGAGCGACCACTACCTCGATGTTGAGACGCAAAGCGAACTGACACGAGGCATGACCGTAGTCGATCGGCTGAACGTCGCCGCCGACCAGCGGAATCAGGCCGTGTGGGCGCCAGCCCTGGAGAAGAAATGCAAGGCCAAAGTCTGCTGGACGCTTGATAACCGGCGGTGGAAGGAAGCGCTGTTTGGGGCGCTGCGGTAAGCCTTCATCACTCAGGATGATATATTGGCCTCTCTCGGAGGTACGTCACATGTCTCGAACCGTCCGCTGCGGTCTGATTCAGGCGAGCAGTGCGCTGGGCGCGAACCGTCCGCTGCCAGACATCAAGAAAGCAATGATCGATAAGCATCTCAAGCTCATCGACCAGGCGGCGAAAAAGAAAGTTAAAATACTCTGTCTTCAGGAACTCTTTTACGGTCCTTATTTCTGCGCCGAGCAAGACGTTCGCTGGTACGACCTCACTGAGCGCGTTCCCGATGGCGCGACCACGCAATTGATGCAGAAAATCGCGGCCAAACACGGCATGGTGATCGTCGTCCCCGTCTACGAGGAGCAGATGCCCGGCCTGTATTTCAACACCGCTGCCGTCATCGACGCGGACGGAAAATACTTGGGCAAGTACCGCAAACACCACATCCCGCACGTGCATCCCGGATTTTGGGAGAAGTTCTATTTCACGCCCGGCGATATGGGCTATCCCGTGTTCAAAACGAAGTTTGCGCGAGTCGGCGTCTACATCTGTTACGACCGTCATTTTCCCGAGGGCGCGCGCGTCCTCGGACTAAATGGCGCGGAGATTGTTTTTAATCCTTCAGCGACGGTGGCGGGACTATCGGAATATCTTTGGGAACTAGAGCAACCGGCCCACGCAGCAGCGAACGGATATTTCGTCGGCGCCATCAATCGCGTCGGACGGGAGAAGCCGTGGAATATCGGTGAGTTTTACGGCAAGAGCTATTTCTGCAATCCGCGGGGAAAGATTATCGCCCAAGCCAGCCGCAATAAAGATGAGGTGCTGGTCGCCGATCTCGATCTCGACATGATCGAAGAAGTGAGAAGGGTCTGGCAATTTTATCGCGATCGGCGTCCGGAAACTTATGGTGCGCTGACTACGCAGACGGGCCAATCGACGGCCGCGGACTGAACAAGAAATCTTCATCTCACTTTTTCTTTGACATCCTCAGCGAAGCGAAGGACCTGTGCATTTGACACAACCGGCTTCCATGTCCACATCTTCACGAATCGAATCCAGCCCGCTCTACAACGCCGACCTCGCGCCCGCCACCATCGAACGCCGCACTTGGGGCACTTACAGCTTCGCCGCGCTCTGGGTATCGATGTCAGTCAACATTCTCACCTACATGTTGGCGGCCAGCCTCATCCAGGGGGGAATGAACTGGCGCCAGGCTGTCGCCACCGTGTTTCTAGGCAACACCATCGTTCTCATCCCGATGCTCTTGAACTCCCATCCCGGCGCCCGCTACGGAATTCCGTTTCCCGTGCTCGCCCGCGCTTCTTTCGGAGTGCTCGGCGCAAACATCGCCGCAGTCTTGCGCGCTCTCGTCGCCTGCGGATGGTTCGGCATCCAAACCTGGATAGGCGGCGAAGCCATCAACACGCTGATCACCACCCTGGCGCCTGCCTGGGGCCAAGTCGCGCACGGCGCCGCAATCTGCTTCCTCGCATTCTGGCTCATTAATCTCGCCGTTATCCTCAAGGGCATCGAGTACATCCGGTTTCTGCAAGGAATCAGCGCCCCGGTTCTTCTGGCCGTCGGCTTGTTGCTGCTGGCGTGGGCCTATAAATCGGCTGGCGGATTCGGTCCCATGCTCTCAGCGCCCTCGCGCTTCGTCACCTTTTCCGATTTTCTGAAATTCCTCATCCCGGCGCTCAACGGAACAGTCGGTTTCTGGGCGACCGTTTCGCTCAACATTCCAGACTTCACACGCTTTGCCCGAAGCCAACGCCAGCAGGTAATCGGCCAGGCCCTCGGCTTGCCCACAACCATGACCCTGTACTCGCTGATCGGAATCCTGGTTACCTCGGCGACGGTGGTGATTTACGGCACCGCAATCTGGGATCCGGTGCAACTGCTAAGCCGCTTTCACTCGCCGTTCGCCGTCGTGATTTCGTTGCTGGCAATTTTGCTGGCGACTTTGAACGTAAATATCGGCGCTAACGTCGTCTCTCCGGCCAATGATTTTTCCAACCTGTGGCCTCGCAAAATTAATTTCCGCACCGGCGGCATAATTACCTGCTTCATGGGCATCGTGCTCATGCCGTGGAAGCTGCTCTCCGACTATGGCACCTTTATCTTTGGCTGGCTCGGCGGCTACGCCGCCTTCCTCGGTCCCGTGGCGGGCATCATGATCTGCGATTATTTCGTAATCCGCAGGCGCGTCCTCGTCGTCGACGACCTTTACCTGCGCGGTGGCATCTACGAATATTCGCGCGGCTTCAACTGGTTGGCCGTCCTGGCGCTGGCCTTGGGAGCGGGCACGGCGCTCGTGGGATTAGTCATCCCCGCGCTGCGTGTCTTATATAGCTATTCGTGGTTCGTCGGCTTTGCCGTTTCGTTTGTCGCTTACTACGCACTGATGAATTTGCAACGGCAGCCAGAGATGCCGAAGGTGAAAACCGCGGCGTGAATCTACCGCAACCTCGTTATCAATTCGCCGAACGGCTCAGAGCCAACGTTCCATGTCCCTTCAAACGGATTATCCAAGTCGGTCAGCACAAAGTGTGCGAAGAACAGCAACGTGGTTGTGATTGCAATCGAAACTATCCCCAGAGCCGCAGTGCGAAACGGATAAAAGAAAAGTAGAAACAAAATCGTCGATGCGGTCAGCGTCACAAACAGAAAAAGTGTTTGCGGCATTCTTTTTGCGCTGAACGATAGTCTTTCGTCCCGATGTGCGCTGGCCTGATTGGCAATGTCGAGAAGCCGCTCGTATAGAATGCTTTGCGTGTCGTTTTCCGGCGCTATGTTAGTTACGCTGGAAATCACTTCGTGAAAGAGTCGGTCGGTTTTCTCGGTCGCCTCATTGTTAGAGAGCGCGCTCCATTCCGTCTCGATAACAGCCCGTGCATAGATCTTCACGGCTCGAACCATCGGCTCGCGAGTTGTCTCTTTCAGCTGGTTGCTGAAGAGCAGCAAGTCTTTTAAAGCTCCCGATTCCTTCCGAATCTCATTCTCTACCGAGGTGAACTGTCCCCAGATCACATAGGTGGCGAATGCGTAGACAACGCTATAGAGCGTCCCGATGATCTGGAGAAGGGCAGCTAATCCCTCAGTATCATTCAGAAAAAGCTTCTGAAACCCCAGCAGCCAGAGAGCCCCATACATAGATAGCGGCCGCGCCGGCAACCAGCTTCGCGCCCCGAACGCGAGTTGCCGAGGGAATCACGTCGAACGCCATGCTAGAAATCCCCGTCACGAGAGTTACGAGACAAATCTACAGCAAACTCCAGCCCCGCTGTACGTGGTTCTCCAGATAATTTCCGCCGTCATAAACATTTAAAGCCAGTCCCCGCATCTTAGTCGTGCGAGGTGCCTTATTAAGAACCTAACGCTGATCGGTGCATGTCTGTTGATCCTGCTGGGAACCGCTCTAGCCCGCCGGGGAGGCAAGGACGCTGACGATACGATCACGGTGCTCGGTTGTATTCAGCGCTCGCAGCAGAACTACATGGTCACCAATAATCGCGGAACCACTTACCTTCTCGACGGCGTAGGAGATGAACTCAGGGGCGAAGTCGGTCACACCCTCGAGGTGAAGGGCAAGTTGATTGAGCCTCAGAAGCCGGCAGGGCATCCTGCCGCGCAAAACTTCCGCACCAGCGATAATCCAGGGAATCAGTTATCGATCCTGAGGGTTGCGAGCGTCATCGACCATGTGCATCGGCTGGGCAATAGCTGCCCATCGCAATGAATGCAATAAATTAAGGAAGCGCGCCGCGCGACCGCTCCGCAACTTAGCTCCGCCGAAATGCGGGCAGGACCTGCTTTTTGTATGCTTCGAGCGTGTCTTCTTCATCCCCGCACATCAGATAAATATTGAACTGCGTCACTCCCACGCGCGCGAGCGCCCGAATCTTTTCAATGTGCGCTTCCGCGGGACCAAGCAGGCAGAACCGATCAGTCACCTCATCGGAAACAAAGTTGCGGTTAGTGCTGTCCACCTCGCAGTGATGCAGGTAGTCGTACGCTCCGCGATCCCGTATATAAGAGGTTAGAGCGGGCGGAAGCTCCTCCGGCTTGTAACGCGAAACCAGATCGACAACGTGATTCGAAACCAGGGCAGGGAACCAGCGCACCCGTTCGCGGCCGACGTTCAAGTCGTCGGAGACCCACACCGGCGCGGCCGACATGATCTCGATTTTGCGCGCGTCCCGGCCCGCAGCCTCGGCGCCTTTCTTTACGAAACCGACGCACCACTCGATCAAATCCGGATCGGCGAACTGAAGAATAACCCCGTCGGCAATTCGGCCCGCCAGTTCGAGCACCTTGGGTCCATATCCCGCGACCCACACCGGCGGAACTCCAGCCGTCGCCCAGGTGAGCCGCGCCATCAACCCTTCATATTCCGTTTCCTTTCCGCCCGTTAGATTGCGGAAAGCGTTCACTGCCTCTTCTAACTGCGCCGACGTGACGGGCTTCTTGCCCAGCACGCGTCGCGAACTGTCGCCCCGCCCGATCCCCAGTTGCATGCGCCCGCCGGAAATTAAATTCAGCGTAGCAAACAAGCTCGACGTGACCGTGATGTCGCGCGTCGCTGGATTCGTCACACAAGTGCCAAGGCGCATGTGCTTGGTATTCGTCGCCATCAGCGTAAGCATGGGATAAGGCTCCAGCCAGAGGACGTGCGAATCGAAGATCCAGCCATACTCGAAGCCGGCTGCTTCCGCCTGTCGTGTGAGCGCGACGATACGGTCTACGGTCATGTCGGGCTTGATGGTGATGCCGAAACGCATGGTGTCTCCCAGGTACAATCTTTTACCGCCAAGACGCCGGGAAAGGCTTAAAGAAGTGAAAACCTAAATTCGACAGCGCTATGATTGGCGGCAAACAATTCAGGTCATTACGGCCCAATGCAAAAAAGAATTTCTCGGCGAACTCTGCGTCTTGGCGGTGAATTCTCCTGTTTCGCGTCCGCTACTTAGTTCCGGGAGTTTAGCATAAAATCTCTACTTCGCCGCCAAAGGAGAGCCGACAAATGGGCTTCGATACCATCATCGCAAACGGCCGCGTCGCCACCGCCACCGATACATACACCAGCGACGTCGCGATCAACGATGGCAAGATCTCTGCTGTCGGCCAAAGCTTACCCCGCGAGAGTGCGGGAAAAATAATCGACGCGGCGGGCAAGTACGTTTTCCCCGGCGGAATCGATGTCCATACTCACCTCGACATGCCCTTCGGCGGCACCACCAGCGCCGACGATTTCGAGACCGGAACCCGCGCCGCGGCCTTCGGCGGCACCACAACGCTGATCGATTTCGCCATCCAATACAAGGGCCAGACGCTGCGCACCGCTTTCGATACCTGGATGCAGAAGGCATCCGGCAAAGCGGTTTGCGATTACGCCTTTCACTGCATCATGACCGATCTGAGCGGAGCGCAACTTGACGAAATGAATGCCTTGGTCCGCGAAGGCGTTACCAGCTTCAAATTATTTATGGCGTATCCCGGCGTCTTCATGCTCGACGATGCCAGCATTTTCAAAGCTCTGCGCACGACCTCAAAGAATGGTGGCCTGGTCTGCATGCACGCCGAAAATGGTGGCGCGATTGACGTGATAGTGCAGCAAGCTCTAGCCGAAGGAAAGAAAGCTCCGAAGTATCACGCTCTAACTCGCCCAACGACAGCCGAAGCGGAAGCCGTCTCGCGTGCCATAGCGCTCGCCGAAATGGCGGGAGCGCCACTCTACATCGTCCATTTGAGCTGCAACGAGGCCCTCGAAAAAGTTCGCGAGGCTCGCGACCGCGGCCTTCCGGTTTATGCGGAAACCTGCCCACAATATCTTTATCTTTCGCTCGAAAATATGGATGCGCCAGGATTCGAAGCAGCCAAATACGTCTTCACTCCACCGCTGCGCGAAAAATGGCATCAGGAAAAATTGTGGAATGGATTAAAGCGCGATCACCTGCAGGTAGTTTCCACGGATCATTGCCCGTTCTGTTTCAAAGAGCAAAAAGAATTGGGACGCGACGACTTCACCAAGATTCCGAACGGTGGTCCCGGAGTCGAGCACCGCATGAGCCTGATCTATTCCGGCGGAGTCGGTGGCGGCCGTTTCAGCGTCAACCGTTTCGTCGAGCTCGTTTCGACCATGCCGGCAAAACTCTTTGGCCTGTATCCGCGCAAAGGCACAATCGCGGTAGGCAGCGACGCCGATCTTGTTATTTTCGATCCCAATCGCAAGCACACCATCAGCGCCAAGACGCACCACATGCGCGTCGATTACTCGATGTTTGAAGGAATTGAAGTGACCGGGATGCCCGACACCGTGCTATCACGCGGCCGCGTGGTAGTTGAGGGAAATAAATTTCTGGGACGTCCGGGCGCAGGAGTATTTTTAAAACGCGCCTTGTACACGCAGCCCTAGTTCAGCGAAACACCGAGGCGGGAATCCCGCCAGCTAATGCTTCTCCCCCTGCTCAACAAAAAACTTCCCGGTTTCCCCCGCCGAAAAATAGCGCGACGTCACCGTCTTCTTGCGCGTAAAAAACTCGACCGCATCCCAGCCATGAACATGCAGGTCGCCGAAGAACGAATCCTTCCATCCAGAAAAAGGAAAATAAGCCGGCGACGCCGCCACACCAATATTCACGCCCACCATGCCAACTTCGATTCGCCGGCTGTATTCCCGCACCGCCGCGCCGTTCTCGGTGAAGATTGAAGTGCCATTGCCCCGCGGATCGCTATTCACCAGCGCAATCGCCTGTTCGAGCGTGTCAACATGCATCACCGAGAGCACCGGCCCAAAAATTTCATCCCGCGCCGCGCGC
>DATHQD010000030.1:0-161113 GCA_035483045.1 Terriglobales bacterium | reverse complement strand
GACCAACGGCCTCCGTCTGCTGTGACGAAGGTCCTATCTTGTGAGTACGTTCAGACTTGAGCCCGAACATTTGTTTCTCACGACTGGCACGTTCAACCTTTTGTCAAAGACCGATCCGCTTTCCGCCTGAGCGGTGCGCTTCCAGATCTGCCGCCATCCCTTAGGAGAGATTTTGGCGTCCTCGAAACTTGTGTTACTAAACTTGTTTTAGCTTGAACCCGACTTTAGCCAAGATTCATTAAGCTACGCGTCCGTCGCGCTCGCTGTCAACCCTCTGAAATCACAGGATTTCCACCTGATTTCAACAGTGCAGGGAGTTCAATCCAGGCTGAAATAAAGCCAGGACTGGAGAACTCTTTAATCGAAAGAGCTCTTTGTGGGAATTCCTTACAGCGCGTCCGAAAACGCTCTTCCCCCTGGATGCGCCACGAAATCGGGCGCAAGCCGACGCGGAAGACAGTTCAAAAATTAAAGATCGCTTGGAGGCTCTGCTATGCGCGGAAACCCTTCAGGGAACCTTGTCCCCGAATGCGAACCCCGGAAAGGGGTCAATTGGAGGCTTTCAGTATTGGATGCCCAAGAGAGCCGCGAAGATTCAGCGGACAACTCAGACACAACTTCACTTGTCCTCGACCTGATTGTTATACCAAAGTGAATTGCGTTGTGCAAGGGGAGAATAAAAAAAGTTACGGGGCGCATTCCGGGGTCAGTGGTGATGAAAAAAGCTATACTCTCTGCGCGATCGTATGTGGCGACTGAGCTCCAGGTTTTTCGGTGGAATATTCGTGGCTGCGATGTTCACTAACGCAGTAGCGGTTTATCTACTGCATGATGTGGACGCAGATCGCATCGGTCGGTTGAATCTCGCCTATTGGGAACTGACCCTGGAGTTCCTTGCCTTCAGTCTTGTCGTAGCCGCGTGCTTTTTACTACTGACATGGATTGGAACGACGGTATTTGGTTTACGAGATGTCACGCTAAATCTTAGGCTTGGTTTTGTCCTTGGGATTGCAGTGATGCTGCTCCAATATCCGGCGGAATTCGCTGTGAGGCGCCTATCCCCTACACACTCAGATGCGTTCTTGCTTGGCTACCTTCTGCTAAGCCCGCTTTGCTGCGCTGCCATCGTCCTCCTAAACACTCGCAGACGAGTGGGCGAGCGGCCGACATCTCCCGCCGCAGTATAACTCCAGTTCTTTTAAACGCAGAACAACAACAAACTGGGGGTCGATTCCGAAGGCTTCTCATGCTGCCGGAGGTCGGAATCTTCATCTTCAGCACGTCCCACTCATTGGCTTTCACCATCCCGGTCTCGCGGACATTCTTGACAACCATTGTCCCGCACCTATACTAAGTATTACTAGGTAATACGAATCCCATGCGAACCACCCAAATCATGAGCATTTCGCTCCCTCCCGCCATGCTGCGGCAGTTTGAGGAGGTACGAAAGAAAGAGTCTCGGACCCGCTCCGAATTGGTGCGCGAAGCGCTCCGCGCCTATTTCGAAGAACGCTATCCCGCCGAAGAGCCCACTCGTGCCGAACTCGCCGCCCTGCGCCGTGGACGCGCAGCTTTTCAACGCGGAGATTCGGTATCATTGACGGAATTCCTCGTTCACCCGGAAGACAATGGCTTGAAAGGCAATGGCCTGGAACCTCCACATCACCGGCCCCGCGCAAAAAGAGTTTCGAAAACTGCCGGCAAAAGATCAGGCGCGCGTTAAGGACGCCCTGCTCGCGATGCAACAAGATCCTTTCAGCGACGACATTGAACGCCTCAAAGGACAGGCTGCTGCGCGGGCTACTGCCGAAGCTCGCGATCTCGAACTCATCAATAAGGCTGCGCCTGAGCTGAATGAAGAGGTGGAGGATATTCTTCGCTATCAGGACCGGGCGCTCAAGATGGCTCTCGCCCTGGAATAAGCAACCGGGCGGTATCGCGGCCAGACAAACCGCGCGTCCCTGACCGTCGGAGACTTGTACGCGGTTCGCGCACGGACTACTTTCGCTATTAACGGAGACAGCGTTGCGCAATCTCAAAGAAACCTTCCGCGCTTCGGCGGATTACGTTCTGATCGTGTGGTGGGGAATCCCGCTGGCGCTTGCACTGCTCGCAGTCTTCCGAATTCATCCTAGGGAATTCTTTGGCGCACCCCCCTCTCCGTTTCGCCTCGCCGCCTCCGTGTTTTTTTTGTATGGCTACCTAGCGATTCGGCTGTCGACCTATGGGTTCGTCGGCGGGGCGATCTTATCGCTCGGCGCGCAGGCCGGACTTCGCGCCGGGATGCCGCGGATTTCCCTGAAGATTCTGGGGGCGATTGGCAGTTGCGTCGTCACCTTGATTCTGGTCAAGCTCTTCCTTCTTATGCTGGCCGGCGACCTCGCGAGTCTCACGGCCGTGGGCGTTTTGACCTTCGTCTTGCCAATTGTCTTCGGCTTCCGTTTTCTTGTGCCATCGTCCGATCCGAAATCGACCCCACTGGTCGGGAAGCACCATTGGCTGGTGCTCGCCCTCCCCGTTCTCTTGCTCGCCCAATCGACCATCGCGGAGATGCGAGCGCGATCAGTTTTGAGCTCCGTCCACGACCCTCATTTCGACCTGGCGTTTGTCAAGTGGCAGCCAGGACCGGAGGATCTTTCGCAGGGCTTTACTGCCACAGACTTTACTCGGCTCACCGACCACGAGATGGATCTGCTGCGCGAGATGGGATTGCGGGGCCACCTCCAATCCTGGGCAGGTGCGGGTAGCCCAACCGGCAGCGGCATGCGCGCCGTGGTGGTCATGTACCGTCCCATCCATGCTGACGTCGATCTCCCCAAGCCTCTGGATGGTGACGTGATGTATCTGCAGACTCCGACGGGCTGGCGGAAGATACCCGATTTTGCGGTGACAGCGCCGCGAAGCATCCGCCTCAGTTACATCCCGCCCGACTCTAAACACACAGAGGGCGCTACAAAATACTTTGTCGATAATGGATTCGGTATCTCACCAACGGCCCCGACGATTTTTGCTGCCGTTTTAGGGACAGGGGTCGACCTGCGCATGGACGCGTTCAGTTGGACCGCGGAAGAGGAGAAAATTGATCCCTCAGTTGGTTCGGCCAGCCCACCGGCAAAATCTCCTTAGCCCACTGCAAAGACGGTTCGCCATATAATTCTTGGAGCCGTGATTTCTGTCGTCCAACTCGGGCAGCTCGATTATGCGGAAGGATTGCGGCTACAGCAAAAACTGGTCGGGCTGCGCAAAGCTGGGGAGATTGGAGACGTGCTGCTCCTCCTCGAACATTCTGCCGTCATTACCTTGGGACGCAATGCTCGCGCGGCTAATGTGCTCGCTTCCGCAGATGCGCTCGCGGCACGCGGGGTCGAGGTCTTCGAGTGCGATCGGGGCGGAGACGTTACGTTTCACGGGCCGGGGCAGTTGGTCGGTTATCCGATATTTGATTTGCGGGGATACAGTTCTCAGCTTTCAGCTGTCAGCTCTGAGTTAGAACCTCCACGAGCGCAGCGCAAAACGCTCGGCGCTGTGGACTACGTTCGGCGGCTGGAAGAAGTTTTGATTCGCACCTGCGGCGATTTCGGTATTCCCACGCGACGCGTGGCAGGACTGACTGGAGCTTGGACTGAGACGGAACCCTCGGCCAAAATCGCAGCCATTGGGGTACACATTTCGCGTTCGGTCACTTCGCACGGATTCGCCTTGAATGTGAATACGAATCTCGGCTACTTCAATCTCATCGTTCCGTGTGGAATTGCGGCGAAGCCTGTGACCTCGATGCAGAAAGAGTTGGGACGAGAGCTGAATCTAGAGGACGTGGCGCACTCGATCTCGCGAGACTTCGGCACAGTTTTTGGCGGGCAGATGCTGTGGCTCGAGACGATTGACGCGCTCCTGGGAAACAGTGTTGGCGTGCCCATGAAGGTTCCAGAGAATCTGCGACGGATGCAGGGCGACAACGATGTGTCAACTGCGTGACGTCGGCATTACTTCCGCTGCAAACCTTTCGCTGGCGGGGGCGCCCGCGCCACACCCAGAAACACTCCAGTGTTAGCATATTCGCGGACTGATCATGGCGAACGATAACAACAAAAAAAGGAAAAGCGCTGCCGCGGGAAAAAGTCTTCCGGCGAAACAATCGAAGCCGACCGCGAAACTCGCGGAATCTAACCGCGATCTGCGCTCTTACACCATCCGCGATTACCGGCTCGAAAAGCCACACTTCACGGCGCGCCAGGTTCGCGTTGGCGACGACGTACATTACGAGGTTGAGAGCGGCGATCTCGGCACGCCCGCTCCTCCCATTCGCGACTCGAAATATCTAAGACGCGAGCAGTGCATCGAAATCTATCGCTGGATGCTGCTTAACCGACGGATGGAAACGGCGCTCGAAAATCTCTACAAACAAGGCAAAGTTGTCGGCGGAGTTTACTTTGGCCTCGGTCAAGAAGGCTGCTCTTGCGCGTCGGCTTACGCGCTGGGCAAAGACGATTGGATGGGGCCGATGATTCGCAACCAGGGAGCGCTTCTGGTGCGCGGTTTCAGGCCCGCCGACATCATGATGCAGTACATGGCGAAGTCTGGCTCTCCAACGGGCGGCCGCGATACGACTTCACATTTTGGCGATCTCAAAAAGCGCAATGTGGTGGCGCCGATTTCGATGCTTGGCGATCTGATCCCTGTACTCACGGGCGTGGCGCTTGGCGCGCGACTGCAAGGGAAAAATGTCGCGGTAATGACTTGGATTGGCGATGGTGGGCAGTCGACCGGCGTGACGTATGAAGGGCTGAATTTTGCGGCGGTGCAAAATCTGGGCCTGGTGCTGATTGTCGAGAATAATCTCTGGGCTTATTCGACTCCGGCCAACATGCAGTTCCGCGTTGAAGATCTGGCTGAGCGCGCTATCGGTTATGGAATCCCCGGCGTGATCGTCGACGGCACCGATGCGTGCCAGGTCTATGACGCTTGCCTTGAAGCTTGCGAACGGGCGCATCGCGGCGAAGGTCCGACGCTGATCGAAGCGAAGATGATGCGCATGAAGGGACACGCCATTCACGATGCGGCCGACTATGTTCCGAAGCCGATGTTTGAGTATTGGAAGCGGCGCGACCCAATCGCGCGCATGGAAGATTATCTGGTGGCCAAGAAAAAGTGGCTGACGGCGAAAGAGAATGAAGCGCTTATTGGCGGCGTCGAGCAAGACTTGGAGGCTCAGCGCGAGCTCGCGGTAAATTCTCCCATGCCAACGCCTGAGTCGGCTGCTGGTGGCGTTTATTGCGATGACCGATGTCACGAAATCAAGCCAAAGTACGCGATCCCGATGGCACGCGGGGCGAAAGCAGCTGGGCTGAAGCGCTCGGAGGCGGCGGTACACTTGAAGTGAGTCCACGAGTGCGCTCACCGCACACTCTGAACATGAAAATTGAAAATCTGGTACTAACTGGCAAGCACGTTCGTCTCGAACCGCTTGAGCACCGCCATGTTGACGGCCTGGTTGCTGCCGCAACCAGTGATAGCTCTCTTTACCAGTGGAGTCCCGTTCCGAAGGACAAGGCCGAAGCCGTTCGTTATATCGACACCGCCCTCGCCTGGCGAGACGCGGGCATAGCGGTGCCATTTGCTATTGTCCGGATTAAGGACGGTGTCGTCATCGGATCGACTCGGTTCTTCGACATGGAGCGATCGACTTGGCCAGTGGGCCATCCCCGGCACGGGCGCGAATCCGCCGACGTCTGTGAGATCGGTTATACGTGGCTGACGCAATCGGCAATCCGGACGTCGGCCAACACCGAAGCCAAGCTGCTCATGCTGACGCATGCTTTCGAAAGTTGGCAGATGCTTCGAGTCTGCCTGCACACTGATGTGCGCAACCAGAGATCCCGCGCCGCGATCGAACGCATCGGCGGAAGGTTCGAGGGGATTCTCCACTCGCATCGGATGGCCGCGGACTTCATCGCTCGCGATTCGGCGCGGTATTCGATCGTGGCGGCCGAGTGGCTGGAAGTCAGGCAACGGCTCAGTGGCATGCTGGATCGGGCGTGACCGTCCGCAGCTATAGAACTGATAAAATCAAGGTTCGCATGTCCGCCTCTACTCAGCTGATTCAGATCGAACTTGGCCCGAAGGTCCGCGCTCCGAAACCATCATGGCTTAAAGCAAAGGCGCCGGTGGGCGACAATTTTCATAACCTCAAGAAGTTGGCACGTGGGCTGGGGCTACACACGGTTTGCGAATCAGCCCAGTGCCCGAATATTGGCGAATGCTGGGACCATCACACTGCGACTTTCATGCTGTTGGGAGATATCTGCACGCGGCGCTGTGGATTTTGCGCCGTGCCTAAAGGACGACCGCAGGCGATTGATTGGGACGAACCGCGGCGGGTGGCCGAAGCAGTCGCGACGCTAGGGCTGCGGCATGCGGTTGTGACCAGCGTAAATCGCGATGATGACAATGTTGGCGGCGCTCGCATTTTCGCTGAGACCATTCATCAGATTCGTGAACTCGTGCCCGAGTGTCGCGTCGAAGTACTCATTCCCGATTTTCAAGGACTCGAAGAGCCGCTACGCATCGTGCTCGATGCCAAACCGAACGTGCTCAATCACAATACCGAAACCGTTCCACGACTCTATCGTGCGGTGCGCTCGGGCGCACGCTATAAGCGGACGCTCGATCTGCTGGCCAATGCGAAGAAGTGGGACCCGGCGACTGTCACCAAGAGCGGCGTGATGGTTGGAATCGGTGAAGAGACTGGCGAACTAATCGAAGTCTTCCGCGATCTCGGCGAGCGCGGCGTTGATATTCTGACGATCGGGCAATATCTGCGCCCATCAAAAGATCATTTGCCGATGACGCGCTATTACACTCCGGCAGAGTTCGTGTCGCTAAAAGAAGAAGCGCTCAAGTTTGGCTTCAGGCACGTGGAGTCAGGGCCCCTTGTGCGGTCGAGCTATCATGCGCACGAGCAGGCGGAAGTGGCGAGCGGTCGTTAGTCTATCCCTCACCATACTCTGCAAGCGTTCTGATTCACCATCGGCGCATTCGCGGCGCAGTGATAGGCCTCGCGGAACTCGGGCATGTTCGAAAGAGTTCCATTTACACGATTTTTTCCCGGCGAGTGCGGATCGACGGTGACCAGCATACGCGACACTGCATCGGTGCGACTCTCGCACCACACGTTGGCCCATCCCAGAAAGAAGCGCTGCTCGGCCGTTAGGCCGTCGATCGTTGCGGGCTCCTTGCCGGCAAAAGTATTCAGCAGAGCCATGTAAGCAACGCGCAGGCCGCCGTTGTCAGCGGTGTTCTCGCCTAGCGTCAGCTTACCATTCAGCTTCAGGTCGTCAACCGCGATGAAGCTTCCATACTGATCTTTAATGCAGCTGGTGCGTTCTTCAAATTGCTTCTTGTCGCTCGCCGTCCACCAGTCGCGGAGATTGCCATCGGCATCGAACTGGCTGCCCTGGTCGTCGAAGCCATGCGTGAGTTCGTGACCGATCACGGCGCCGATGCCGCCAAAGTTCAGCGCATCATCGGCATGATTGTCATAAAACGGCGGCTGTAAAATTCCGGCGGGGAAAGTGATGTTGTTTTGCGTCGGATCGTAGGTCGCATTCACGGTCATCGGCGGATATGGCCAATCCCGCTTATCGAGGGGCGTGCCAATCTTTTTTAGCCGATACTGAAGGTCGTTTTGATTGGCGCGGTGCGAATTGCCGAGAGCATCATCGCGCACGATCTGAAGTGCCGAGTAGTCTCGCCATTTGTCGGGATAGCCGATGCGATTCGTAATCGCGTGCAATTTCACCATCGCCTGAGCTTTCGTGTCCGCGCCCATCCACGGCACGCTCTGGATATCTTCGCCGAGCGCTTTTTCCAGCGCGGCGACCATCGCCAGTGTGCGTTCCTTGCCTTCGGCTCCGAACGTCTGCTGGACGTAGATCTGGCCGATCGCTTCTCCTAAATCGTTGTTGGCATAGCCGACGCAGCGCTTCCAGCGCGGCCGCAACTCTTTCGTGCCCTGCAGTGTCTTGCCGAAGAAATCAAAGTTCTCGTTGACGAAAGCTGTGGGCAGATAGGGCGCACTCGCATGGACGGCGTGCCAACGCAGATAAGTCTTCCAATCGTCAAGCGAGTGCGCATCGATTACCGCCTGCATGTTCTTGATGAAATCAGGCTCGCTCACGTTCAGCGAATTGAACCGGGGCGCGCCCACGCCTTCGAAGTAGACGTTGAAGTTGAATTCCGGACTCAGCGCGGCGAGTTCCTGGCCGGTCAGTTTGTGGTAGACCTTCTGCGGATCGCGCCGGCTAGTCTGGTCGAGCGCGCCCTTGGCCAAGCCGGTTTCGATTTCCATGACAACTTTGGCTTCGGCGTCGGCCTTGCTTTGATCGTCACCCAACAGGACGAACATTTTCGCGACGTGCGCGACGTATTTTTTTCTCAGCTGGACCGACTTCTCGTCGTCTTTGAAGTAGTAGTCGCGGTCGGGCATGCCCAATCCGCCTTGGTCGACCTGAGCGATGATCTCGCTGGCGTTCTTGAAGTCCGATCCGGAGTCGAAGCTAAACAACACGTCGTCGCCCTCGTCATGCAGACGCACGATCTCTTTCGGAAGCTCCTGTTTCGAATGGATCGAGGCGATACTTTGGAAGTCGTGCTCGAGCGGCTTGGTGCCGGCTTTTTCGACCGCGCCCTCGTCCATGCAACTGGAGTAATAATCGCCGATCTTTTGTTCGTTGGCGCTCCGGCCGGGATGGTCGGCGGATGCTTTTTCCAAAATGTCGCGAACGATATATTGACCACGTTCTGCCAGTTCGTTGAAGCGGCCCCACGCGGAACGATCGGCGGGGATCGGATTTTGAGCTGTCCACTTGCTGCACGCGTACGCGTAAAAATCGTTGCAGGGATCGATGCTCTTATCGAGCATGTCGGCGGAGAAACGCACGTCGGCGGTGGACTTTGGCTTTTCCTGGGCCGAGAGAGCGGGTAGAAGCAGGAGCGCGACGACTAACACTGTGAAATAGCGCATGAAATCCTCGAAGCGAAAATGTGACAACGGAACATACTGAGCCGTGGTATTGGACTCAATCTGTCGAAAATGGTCAACGGAAAATCCCACTTTATCCCGCATTGGCGCGGCCGAGCTTCGATCGGCCGGACGGACGGGGCGTCCGTCCCTGCGTGATCGCCGGGCGCTCAGAAAACCTTTACGTGGAACGTCAGATACTTCTTGGGGTTTTCGCGAATCGCTTTCACCAGTTCGCGCGTCTCCACCAACATCTGGTTGCTGTTGTTATAGAGCGCCGGATCCTTGAATAACATTCCCGCGGTACCCTCGCCTTTTTCCAGGCGATCGGAGAGCGCCGCGATATTGTTGATCGTAGTCTGTAGCTTGTCGGCAAATTCCTGGTCGTGCGAAAACTTCCCAAGCGCGCCCTTGCCGGCATTGATATCATCGGTCAACTGGCGAACATTGGCGATGGTCTTATTCGCGTTATCAAACAGCACGGGATCCTTTAGCAACTTGCCGGCCGTGCCCTTACCCTGTTGCAAATCGTCCACCATGGCGTTGAGTTTGTCGATGACGGCGACCGCCTTCTTATAGGCTTCGTCGCTGGTAAACAGCGGCCCGAGCGAGCCCTTTCCCGTCTGAATATCATCCACCAACCCTTTGAACTCGGCCACCGTCGCGTTGAGCTGGTCATAAAGGGCCGAAGTGTAGATGACTTTGCCGATCGTGCCTTGGCCGCTTTCGATAAAGGCGACGATGCGATCGACGCGTTTAAGGAGCGAGTCCAGATTTTGGAGCGTGCCCTGGCTAGCGCGCACTACGTCCTGGATATCGGGTTGGTCGCGCCCGGGGAGCGTGTCTCCGTCCGTTGCCTCGGGGCCCTTGGCCGCCGAACTGTCAATGTCAACGAAGGTTTCACCTAAAACTCCAGCGGTGGCGAGCATGGTAACGGAGTCCTTACGCAGATTGAATGAGTACTTGGTATTCACCTTCATCGTGACTTCGACCGGCGCCGTCGGCTTGCCTCTGACTATATGTATGGCCTTCACGTTGCCGATGTCCACGCCCGATAAACGCACCGGCGCGCCTTCGCGCAAGCCGCCGGCGTTATCGTAGTAAGAGCGCAGCGTGATCTTGCTGGTGAACCATCCGCCGGTCCCGCTCATTACGAAGATCAGGACCATGAGCGTGACGCTGGCTATGACGACAGTCAGCCCCACGCGGAGTTGAGACCAATGCAGCTGTTTTTGGCTAGGCAAGGTGGTCAGTAAACGACAGGACATCATAGCAAATGCGGTGCAATTTCAGGCAGCGAGATTTCAGCGAGTAAAAAGTGCGCTCGGCGGGGGCTTCGCGCAGAGCAATAAAGAAGGCTTCCACGGTCGCATTGCATGCGGGTGGAAGCCTTTTTGGTTGTTACTGCCTAAGCGTCAGGCATTCACGACCGAGCTTTCGAGATCGAAGTCTTAGCGGCGCTCCTCGCCTCCACTTCGCTTTGGCTCCGCCTTCGCCTGCTTCTGGCTTCCCTGCTTCGGGCTATTTCTAGGAGCCGGCTCCGCCTTGCTCGATTTGACGTTGTCTCGGGACGCCGGCTGTTCTCGGTCATTCCCACCAGCCGCCCCGCTCGCTCTTGCCACGCGGGCGTCATTGAACTCGCCCGGCTTGCCCGTGGCTGCGATTGCGGGACGCCCATGATTCTCGGACGCGAACAGCGCGCGATTCTGGCTGGCTGCGCGCTCGTGCTGGGTCTGCTCCGGCAGCGCCGCCCGGTGCGGCTCTCGCGCATACGCTTCTTCCTGGGCTGTCGGGCGCGCTTCGATTCCGCCCTGGCCGTTGAAGCTGGTGTGCACGTTGTTCACGACAACGGTGCGGCTGTAGACGTTGGTCACATTGACCACGTTGACGTTCATGACCGCGCGGTTGTAGAAGAAGGCGCCGCCTCTCCACTCGCCGCCAGCAAAGCCTACGCCACCATAACCGAAGCCGTAATTAATGCCGCCGTAGAAACCGACGTGGGGTCCCCAGTAACCAGCATGCCAGCCGTAAAAGCCGCCGGCAAAGCCCCAGTAGCCCGGCGTCCAGAGCATGCCCGCGGGCGCGATTACCCATGTGCCCGGAACCCAGTAGTACCCGCCGTCATCGTTCCACGCCCAATAACCGGGCGTCCAGAGATATCCCGGACCGGGGCAAATCGGCTGCGCATAAACCGGCAACGCTGGAGGACCGATGCGCACCGAGATCCCAATCCCAATTTGCGCCGCCGATGGCGTGGAGAGCGACAGCACCGAAACCGTCAACACTAAAATACTCAATACGAATGCCGATACGAATTTACGAATGGAGCGTGTCATTTTCCCTTCCTTTGGCCCAACAGGTTTTGGCCCACGCCGGTTAATCCGGCAACATTACGTTCCGAGTAATGAAACCCAGAATCACGCGGTATGTTGCGGTGGCAACAAAAGTTGCTTTGAATGAGGAAGGTAGCGGGCGGTCCAAGAACGGGTTGGGGCGGGCGCCTCGTCCGCCCGGCCGAGCAAAGCTCGACCGATGCTGACAGCAGTAGTTTCTTGGGACTGAAAGCCGGTAACCGAAGGTGAGAAGCTAATCCTCCAGAATCACGTGAGCTAGCGCGTGCTCAGACGTGTGCGTGACTGACAGGGCGATGTTTTTCGCACCGATCTTGGCGGCGACGGCGGCTGCCTCGCCGTGAAATTGGATGGTCGGGCGCTGACCCTTAGGACGGACCACTTCTATATCACGCCAGCGGATGCCGTGGCTCCATCCTGTACCAAGGGCCTTCATTCCCGCTTCTTTCGCAGCGAAGCGCGCGGCGTAGCTCTCAAACCGATTGGCTCTTCGCTGGCAGTAACTGATTTCGCCTTCGGTGAATATGCGATGAAGAAAGCGGTCGCCGAAGCGTTCGACGCTTTCGCGGATGCGGTGTACTTCGGCAATATCGACTCCGGTGCCGATAATCATAGAGACATTGTTAATTGGGAATTTGTAATTGGCAATCGGGTTAAAAAAGACTGTCTCCCCGATAAATTACCTTCCCATCGATCACCCGCGCCTCGGCGAGAAGTTTGTGAGGACGCGTTGGACCCTCCGCGTCGATGTGCAGAACTTCATGGCCGAGCGCCACGAGCCAATCGGAAACGATCATGCGATGGCAGCGAAAATACACGCGCTCGGCGCACATATAAGCGACGCGCGAGGTGCTCGCAAGGTCGGTCAGTTCAGCGATAGCTTGTCAAACTCCGGCGTGAGCGTGTAGTCCGCGTAGTTGCGAAAGCTGGCGTTGCGCAGCGCCGTGTGTGGCGAGTCTTGTCCTGTCGCCTTGCGATAACCACCGAGCGCCTTCATCCAAATGTAGCGAAAGCCATGCTCCTGCAAGACGCGATCGAGCGACTCGCGATTAAAGTGAGGAAGGCGGCGCGACATGGGGAAGGCGCGGATATCGACCACAATCTCTATGCCGTGAGCCTTGAGGGCAGAGACGAGCTCGTTGAGCGAGCGCGTGGAGTGGCCGATGGTGTAGAGGGTCGACACGGCCTTAGGCGTTCTCAGTTCTCAGTAAGAGCTGTTAAGGCTGCTTCCAGGTTTGCCTCTTGTTCCGGGAAAACAGTTCGCAGGTCGAGGAGTACCCGTCCTTCTTCGACGCGCGCGATAACGGGCGGAAAGTAGGCGCGAAGTCGTGTGTTCAATTCATCGGCGCTCAGATGGGCGTGAGTAGCCGCAACCAGGCGCGTCTGCAAAGCTGCCGACGGAGCGGCGCCGCCACCGATCACCGACTCGCCGTCGATGAGCTCGAGCTTGAGACGCGCCGGCTTTGTGGCAGCCGATTTAACCCGCGAAATAATTCTTTCCGCGCGCTTTGCGATTTCATCTTTCGACAGCCGCATCATCCGGAGTACCGGTACCGCGTCATGATCGCGTTTCACATAGGCGAGCAGCGTGGCTTCGAGCGCCGCATACGTGAGCTTGTCGACGCGCAGAGCGCGAAACAGCGAATTCGAGCGCATGCGCACGACCAGATCAGCGCGGCCGCTGATCAACCCGGCCTGCGGACCACCAAGAAGTTTATCGCCGCTGTAGGTGACAATGTCGACGCCTGCGCGCAGGCTGTCGAGTACTCCCGGCTCGCAGTTAACTCCAACCGAACGCAGATCAAAGAGCGCGCCGCTGCCCAGATCTTCCATCAGCGGAACATTGCGGCGATGGGCCAGAGCAACCAGTTCGTCGAGACCTGGCTGCTCGGTAAAGCCTGTGATTTCGAAATTGGAACGATGCACGCGCAGCAGCAGGCGCGTGCACTCGTTGATCGCACCTTCGTAGTCGGCGATACGCGTCCGATTGGTGGTGCCGACTTCGCGCAGAGTTGCATTTGACTTCGACATAACGTCGGGGATGCGGAATGAGCCTCCGATTTCGACAAGCTCTCCGCGCGAGACGATGACCTCGCCACCCTCGGCCAGTGAGTTTAAGGCGAGCAAAACCGCGGCGGCATTGTTGTTGACTACGATGGTCGAAATGGCCGCCGAGATGGCGGTGGTCCCTGCGCGATCACTGTCAAATAGCTTCTGAAAAAGCCGATCTACATGAACGTCGCGCTTGCCGCGCTCGCCGGTCGAGACGTCGAATTCCAGATTCGAATACGCGCTCGCCGTGGCGCGGATGTGATCAAAAGCTGCCGCGGCCAGGGGAGCGCGCCCCAGATTCGTATGCAGGATTACGCCCGTGGCATTGATGAGCGGCCGCAGGGAATAACTTAGCGATTGCCGGAGCTGGCGCTCTACGGCTTCAGACAGGCCGCCCAGTGCGAGGTCCAGCGATTGATCGTTCAACTGGCCGCGACCGATTTCCTGGCGCAGGCGCTCAAGCACAACGCGAATACTCTCGGTAACAGCAGCATGCCCCTCGCGTTCAATCAATACCCGCATGTCGGGCTGTCGGAGCAGTTCGTCCGTCGAGGGCAACTTCTGAAAGAGAGCGGGTTTGTTGATGGCGGACACTGAGGGCGATTATGCCATAGGAACAACTGATCACTGAGAACTTCCCTACAACGTGTGCAGATACGCGAGCAAATCCTTGACCTGCTGGTCGGTCATAACCTGGTTAAAGCCTTCCATCTTGGCGCGTCCATACTTAACGATGTCGGTGACCCGCTCATCATTGGCCGGAAGTCCACTGAGCGACAAGTATTGATGTTTGAAAATGCCTTTGAGGCTTGGACCTTTTTTGCCGTGCGACGAGTAAGGCTCATGGCAACGGTCACAATAGTTGTCGTATAACTTGCGGCCGACGGCCTGCTGCGGGTCGAGTCCGAGTTCGGCATTGGATTTGCGCCGCTCAACGTCGCACGCGACCAGGGTCAGCACCACGACTATTAGCATGGAGACGCGGAGAAGCGCAAGAATCCGCTGCGAGAGATTCATGATGTATGCGGCATCGCCTATCAGCACTCAAAGTAGGATAATACGGAAGCCATGAGCGTTGTGGTCAAACGCGTTTATGAGGCTGCTACTGCATCGGATGGAGTGCGCGTGCTCGTGGATCGCTTGTGGCCGCGCGGGTTGACTAAAGAGGATGCTGCAGTTAAGTTCTGGCTCCGCGACCTGGCGCCTTCGGACGAATTGCGAACGTGGTTCCATGCGAATCCAGCGGGATGGAATCAGTTTCGCAAACGCTATCTCAAGGAACTGGCGACCGAAGGAGCCTCAGTGGCGCTGGAAAAGCTGCACCATCTCGCGGGGGCCAAGCGGCGAGTCACGCTGTTGTACGCCTCGCGAAATGTTGAGCGCAACAACGCCACCGTGCTCAAAGAGTTACTGGAAGGGATGCCCAAGCCCCCGTCAAGCGTGGGTCGCGGCGGGGCGGGACGCGGGCGCATTCGGAAAGCGCAAAGTCAATAGCGAGTTGCCACGCCGAAACTAGTAGAGCCGAGTCGCTGTTCCGACTTCGAGGTCCCTTTCGGTTGTGGTTGATTCTTCACTGGATACTGGGTACCGAGTACTGGGTACTTCCCGCACTATAATTCCCCAGTCATGTCCCGTTCGACCGACGACAAGAATATCCAGAAGAAAATCGAAGCTCTGCGCGAGAAACTTCGCCACCATGAATACCGCTATTACGTGCTCGACGATCCCGAGATTTCGGACGCGGACTTCGACAAGCTGATGAACGAACTCAAGCGGATCGAGGCCGAGCATCCGCAGCTCATCACGCCCGACTCGCCTACGCAGCGCGTGGGCGGCAAGCCGCGTGAGGGATTCGTTAAGGCGAAACATTCCTCGCCCATGCTCTCGCTCGATAATGCTTACTCCGAAGAAGAACTGCGCGACTGGGAGCGTCGGGTACACGAACTGAGCGGACGCACCGACCTCGAGTATATGTGTGAATTGAAGCTTGATGGAATGTCGCTGGCGCTCGTCTACAGCGACGGCCATCTGACGCGCGGCATCACGCGCGGCGACGGCAACATTGGCGAAGACGTCACCGCGAATGTGCGGACGGTGCGGTCCATCCCCTTGTCAATTTCGAGGGACAAACTGAAGAAGACCGGAATTCCGCCAGACTTCGAGGTGCGCGGCGAAATGCTCATGCCGATCGCCGCTTTCCGCAAACTGAATGAAGAGCGCGAGAAGCAAGGGTTGGCCGTATTTGCCAATCCGCGCAACTTCACGGCGGGGACGGTTCGACAGCTCGAACCATCGATTACGGCGCAACGGCGCATGGATTTCTTCGCCTATTTCTTATTGAAAGATGGGCAAACCTTCTTCGACCGGCAATCGAAAACGATGGACGCGCTGGAGGCGGCTGGATTCAAAGTGAACCCGAATCGCAAGCTGGCAAAGAATCTCGATGAAGTCTGGAAATTTATTCAGAGTTGGGAGGGCAAGCGCGATTCGCTGCCTTACGAAATTGACGGGATCGTGATCAAGGTCGATCGCACAGCGTGGCAGCGCGAATTGGGATTTACCGGGAAGGCTCCGCGATGGGCGATCGCGTATAAGTTCGCCGCGCGCGGAGCCGTAACCCAGATCGAAGATATCGTTCCTCAGGTCGGCCGTACAGGAAAACTCACGCCGGTGGCATGGTTGAAGCCGGTGCCGATCGGCGGAACGATGGTGTCGCGCGCCACGCTGCACAACATGGATTTCATCGATCAACTGGGAGTGAAGATCGGCGACTGGGTCGAGGTCGAGCGCGGCGGCGACGTGATTCCGAAAGTTGTGAAGGTAGTCGAGGATAACGACCATCCCCGCGGCCACAAGCATTTCGAGATGCCGGAGCATTGCCCCGTGTGCGGCGGCAATGTCGTGCGTACTCCCGGAGAAGCGGACCATCGCTGCGTCAATGCGAATTGCCCGGCGAAGCTTCAGGGGACGATTCTGCATTTTGCCTCGCGGCATGTCATGAATATCGACGGCCTCGGCGAAGCGCTGGTCAATCAGCTTACCGAACGCAGGCTGGTCAAGAATGTCGCCGATCTTTATCGGTTGACGAAAAACGATCTGTTGCAGCTCGAACGCATGGGCGAGAAATCGGCGGAGAATGTGCTCAGCGAGATCGAGGCGTCAAAAAAGCTTCCACTCGAGCGTGTGATTTACGGCCTCGGCATACGGATGGTTGGCGAGCGGACAGCGCAGTTTCTGGCCGAGCACTTCGGGTCGCTCGACGCGATCACGAAGGCGAGTGCGGAAGAGCTGGAGGAAGTGAATGAAGTAGGTCCGCGAATCGCGGAGAGCATCGTTGAATTCTTCGCTGACGAGCACAATCGCAAACTGGTAAGCGATCTGCGCAAGGCGGGACTGACCTTCACGGGGCAGAAAAAAGAAAAAGGCACCAAACTGGCGGGGAAAACTTTTGTGCTCACCGGCACGCTTGAACGCCACACTCGCGACGAAGCAAAGAAGATGATCGAAGATGCCGGCGGCCGCGTATCCGGATCGGTGAGCAAGAAGACCGATTACGTCGTTGCGGGTAGCGACGCCGGATCGAAACTGGACAAGGCCCGGGAGCTGGGAGTTAGCGTGATTGTAGAAGACGAGTTGGAAAAGTTAGTGGAGTAGGCTACTCGGTTACGCCGTCGTTGACCTGCGCGCAGTCCATGCGCAGCGTGCCGTTGTCATTGAAAATCAGGCCGTAGAATCGCAGCGTGTTGCCGACGGCGAGCGCCTCGGTATTGAGCATCTGTGTATTGTTGTCTATGTACACTTCCACTTGGCTGGGATCGGTCAGCAGAGTGATTTGCTCGGCCTGTACCGCGAAAGTCGGAAAAAGGTCATAAGAAGCGAGAGTTACGGTGTAGACGGCAAAGTTGCCGCTATTGGAAGTTGCAGCGATCGTCCCATCGATCGTCTGCGGTATCAGCGTAATGGTTCTCGCGTCAACGAACGGGCCGCCTACGGGTAACGTTGGCGCGGTGAGGTAGACATTCTGTCCCGCGACCATGTTCGATGCGGTGAAAGTGGGAGTGAAGGGAAGGCTTTGCAGGTTCGATTGTCCGCCGGAAATCTGGAAAACCGCGCTTCCGTAGTTGAAGGGATAGCCACCAAATATTTCTTGATGCAGAAAGCTCGCGCCCATCTCCTGGCGGGGCACCATATTTATGTCAGTCACCGAGGCAACAACATAAATGAGCGGGCCGGTGAGTACATTGGTTGCGCCCGAGTCCTCAACCGCGATGCGCGTGGCGAGCAGCGAACCGTCGGATTGGATCGCGACGTCCATATCGACGAATGTGCCTACCGCGAGCGCAGAAAAATCGTTGATGCCCTGATAGACCGTGGCGCTATTGGCAGCCACGGATAGCGTCTCTGGCCCTTCCTCGACGGGCAGCGACATGGTAAAGCGATTACTATCCGCGTCCAGGGTTGCGACCTCAGCGTGCACGCCCGACAATTTGCCATTTTCCGGATTCGTTGGCTGGGACGACAACGTTAGCGCGGTCAGGTTGAAGATTGGAGCAAATCCATAAGTGTACTGACCGTCGGGGTTGTAACAGCTGGAAAGGGTCACCGACTGTGAGACGAGCAGTTCGAGCGAGAGCACCATGCTATCGCCTGTAATGGTGATGGGACCGGGAAAGTTGATGGTAGCGTTGGAACCGCCGAAGGGATCGCCAAATGTACTGGTGATGAGGTTGTTGGGGGGATAGAGCGTCGCGCAGGCAAATTGGAAACTCAAGTTCGTGCTCGCGGCTGCAGTGTAGACATCCTGGGGGACGCTTACTGTGAGTAATGGCTCCGCGCCGCCGTTGATGTGAATAAATTCGGCGGATTGCGCCACCTGTGTCGACAGCAAAGTGACGGTCTTGCCGCTCTGGCTGGTCAAAGTGAGGTTGCTGAAGCCGGCTTGCATCAGTTGCAACTGATCGTTGGCTGCAGCCGATACCATCACGGTAACGTTGGTGTTGCCGCTAAGCTTTGGGCCGGACGGGCTTCCGCCGGAGCCGCAACCGGCAGTGATGATGGCGGTAAGTGCCGCCACAGCACTGAACGCAAATAGCCGGGGATGAAAAGAGCGGCGTGGACCAGAGAACACGGCAGTCATGGCCGGAACCTCCCGGGCAACTATTTGTGTAGCTGCAATAGTACTCCGGTTTACTTCTTCGCGGTCGGCGGCAATATGCCATTCAGACGCAGATACATGGCCGCTTCGGCGTAGTGGTCGGCCCAGCTTCCGGCTAGGATCAAGGCGCCTCGGGCACGCGAGATTTGCTGGCCATGGGCCTCCGTCATCTCACCCAGTTTAGAGTCATCCATCTTCGCGAGCGCATCGCCGCAGAAAGCGAAGGATGCTTTGAGCGCGGCAACCAGCTTGTCCTTTACGTCGGTCTCTTTGACTTCCTCGACTTTGGGCGCGGGGACGGCGGAAGCCATGCTGCAGAATGCGTTGTTCGATTCGATCATGTGAGCGACGAGATGGCCGAACGACATCTGATCGGGGCTGGGCTTGTAGCTGAATTTCTCTGCGGGCATGGCTTCGACAGCCGCGATGGTATTTTTCTGGCGGCCGGGGAAAGTGTCTCTAAGAGCGCTACTGACCGGGTTCGCGACTGGCGCGGATGCGGCTGGCGCTGTCTGCGATGGAGCCAATGCGGTCAGCAGCAACAAGGCTGGAATGATCTGAATCGTCTTCATTTTTTTCTCCTTCTTGGGACGATGAGAGCATAGCGCGACGGCGTGGGTCTGCGCTAGCCGGAGTTCGGCACTGGGTTTTTCCATATCCTCTCGTGGTATTTCACGGGGCAGTACCAAAAGTAAAAAGCCGCGGGCGAGGCACCCGCGCCACACGTGACAGTCTGCGCTATCCTAGTAACATGCACTCGCACGCCGGACACGGGCATTCGCATGGAACAGGGCGGGTGCTGCGCTTTTCGCTCGGCGTCACTTTGCTTTATGTCGCTCTGCTGGTGGTGGCCGGCATCCGCGCGCATTCTCTGGCCCTGCTGTCCGAGGCGGGACATAATCTCTCCGATTTTCTCGCCCTGCTCTTGTCGCTCGTGGCTGTTTTTCTCGAAGGCCGACCGCCGAGCGCCACCAAGACTTACGGCTACCGCCGCGCGGGCGTGCTCGCGGCGCTGGTCAATGCGCTATCGCTGGTTATCGTTTCGTTTTTTATTTTCTACGAGGCGTTTCAGCGCATTCAGCATCCTGAGCAGGTGCGCGCAAGATTGATGATTGCCGTGGCCGCGGCGGGCGTGGTGATGAACGGCGTAATCGCCCTCCTGTTGTGGCGCTCCGGGCGCGATGTAAATGTGCGCAGCGCGCTGCTGCACGAAGTCGGTGACACGCTCTCGACTGCCGCTGTGATTGTCGGCGGTTTCATAATTCTGTGGACCGGGCAATACTGGGTCGATGCGGCGCTGTCATTCGCGATCGGCGCACTGATTTTATGGTCGAGCATTGGCATAGTGCGCGAGACGATGAATATTCTGCTCGAGGGCACGCCGCGCGGAATGAGCCTGGAGGCAGTGGAAGCAACCATGCGCGCGATTGCAGGGGTGAGCGATGTGCACGATCTTCATCTCTGGAGCATCGGCTCGGAGAATCACGCGCTCTCGGCGCATGTGAAGATTGCGGATATGGCGACTTCGGAGAGCGACGCTATTTTGAAAGAGATCAACGAAAAGCTGGGGCGGGGATTCGGAATTCACCATACGACCATTCAGCTCGAGCACGTGGTGTGCGAGACGGCGCATAGCTGCGTTATCGCGGTGCGGGAGGAAGTGCATGAACACTCGCGGCATGATCATTCCCACAGAACAGTCGATGGTCGTTAGTCGATAGTCGGTAGGGGGCGCTTTGCCAAACCACCACGACCATCGACTAACGACCATCAACTATTTTCTGCTGCTCGTAAATTTCCTTTACCGTGTCGATCGTATCGGCATCCTCCGGGAGCTTATCCGGACGCAGGCGGATGATGCGCGGGAATCGCAGAGCGTAGCCGCTCTCGTGGCGCGTCGATCTCATCATGTTGTTAAATGCTACCTCTAAAACAATTTCCGGTTTTACTTCCAGCCTGAACCCCTGTTCGCTGATCTTGTGCTGGAGAAACCATCGTGTCATTTCGGCGATCTCTACGTCGGCGAGTCCTGAATACGCTTTGCCGATATTGACCAGGCGCTCGCCGTCCCATACCGCAAAGGTGTAATCGCTGAGCACACCTATGCGCTTGCCATGGCCGTATTCAACGGCGGTTACGACAACGTCGAGCGTTGCCAGTTCTCGCTTCATTTTGAGCCACGATTTGCCGCGGCGGCCTGGTGTGTAGAGCGAATCGAGATCTTTAATCATCAGTCCTTCATTGCCTCGGTCGCGCGCGGCGGTGAAGAGGGTCTCGATGTCTTGCGGCGAATGCGCAGCCGCGACGGGTGCACGAAGAACTGTAGCGGCGGGAGGTTCGATCGTAGCGAATGAAAAAAGCGTTTGCGACCGTTGGGAGGGCGTTGCCGAGCTTCGCCCTGCTGGACAGACGGGGGCGTCTGTCCCTACGTGACCATCGATAGACGCCGAACGTTCCACGCGGTTCATCAGGTTGTCCAAAACGACCGCCCGTTCCCGGAGTGGGCGATCGAGAAGGAGTTCACCATCGCAGTAAAGAATATCGAAGACGAGATAGGCGACGGGAACTTCGCGCATGAGTTGAACGCTGACTTTCTTGCGGCCGAGGCGGCGCTGCAGTGCGCTGAAGGGCAGAGCGCGACCTTTTCCGTCGGAGTTCCATGCCACAATCTCGCCATCGAGAATCGAATCATGGGCCAAGCCGGCAAGACCTGCGGGCAGTTCGGGAAACGACTCGGTAATTTCGTCGCGGGTACGCGAAAAAATGCGGACTTCTCCGCCGCCGATGTGAGCTTGCGCGCGAATACCATCGTACTTGTCCTCGGCCGACACGTTCCGAAAATAACTCAGCGCCTCTTCCCCAGATTCGACCGGGCTAGCCAGCATGAAGTCTATGGAATGAAAAAGCCGGAGATGTGCGTCGGCCAACTTATCGGCGGAAGCCAGACACAGCGTCTCACCAATATCTCCGAGCAACATATTCGCGCGTTTAACCTGGTCAAGCGGCGTTTCGAAGGCGCGCGCGATCGCCTCCTCTACGAGGCTTTCTTTCAGACCGATGCGCAAGTCTCCGCTGATAATTTTCACAATGTACTTGGCTTCGAGTGGCGTCGCGCGCTCAAGAAGTGCGCATAAAAGAGAAGCTTTGGCGGCCCCGCCACGCGCAGCGGCAATTTCGGAGAAAGCCTGCTGCGCCGCGCCGAGCGAGAGCTCCGACCCGGTCCTGGCAGGAAGTGCCTCCGCGGCCACGGAGCCGGCATCGCCATACTTGCGATAAATTTCGGTTAGTTGATGTTCGGATTTTCTCGAGAGTTCGCTGATCACTTGCCAGAGCAGCGCTCCGCCAACTTGCAAAGTTGCCTCTTCGTACGCGGGAAAAGGCCGGCCCGAAAGAAAAATCGCAGCCGTCGCCGCCTCGTTGAGCGAGTTCGTAAGCAATAGAGATTGCAGGTAAGCGGCCACCAGCGCAGTTTTCTCGAGCTTCTTAGTGGTCGCGGCGATCGCGTTGCAGGTCTCAGCGAAGTGCAGCATCGCGTATTGGATTCCCCGGGCGCGGTCAGCGACTGTGCCACTGGCGGGCAGTGAGAATGTTGACCAACGTTTGTCCTAACATACTGATACATCGATAGATAGCAAATTCTGTTCTTCGACAACTTCTTCGGCCACAAGGTCAGGCATTCTCGCATTCTGTGATAAGCTAAGCTTTCGGAGTCCTCCCTCCGCAGACTATCATCCAATCGCTATGCAACGTTGGCGGCAAAATTTGCGGTTTTTGGCGGCAGTGCAACTGCTCCCGGCTCTCGAGAGCGGCGAGGAGACCCTGGTTGGCGGCCAAGCTGTGCTCGAAGGCGTAATGATGCGCTCGCCTCACGCCTGGGGGATCGCCGTACGCAAGCCGTCGGGCGAAATTGTCACCCACAGCGAACCGCTGGAGCGGCCTTCGGAGCAGCACAAGTGGATGGGCTGGCCGGTGGTGCGCGGAGTCATGACACTCGGCCACGCGATGACTCTGGGATTCCGCGCGTTGAAATTTTCGGCCAATGCGGCCCTCGAAGAATTGTCTGACAGCCAGAATGACAACAGTGGCCCTGAAAAGCCTGAAAAGAAGGATGCCAAGAAATTTGAAATCACCGGCTGGATGGCCGGATTGAACATGGCATTCTCGATCGCCTTTTTCATCTTCATGTACAAGTACCTGCCGCTGCTGGCGACGACGGAATTGAAAAGAGTAAACCCGGTTTTTGGCCAGCAGATCATGTTTAACCTGGTCGATGGGCTGATCCGGATCGCGATGTTCCTGCTTTTCGTGTGGGGCGTTTCGCTGTGGAAGGATATTCGCCGCGTCTACGAATATCACGGCGCCGAACACAAAACCGTGTTCGCCTTCGAAAATGGCGATCCGCTCGACACTGGCTCGGTGCAGAAATATTCGACGTATCATCCGCGCTGCGGCACGAGCTTCCTGATGACGGTGATGATCATCTCGATGCTGGTCTACATGGCGATTCCGGTGCACACTTTCTGGACACGATTCGGGATTCGCATCGCACTCTTGCCAGTGATCGCTGGCGTTTCCTACGAGATCATTCGTTTTGCCGCTAAGCACCGAGGTTCGCTCTTCGCGCTGATGACGGCGCCGGGCCTGTGGCTGCAGAGAATCACTACCCAGCCTCCGGATGATCGTGAAGTCGAATGCGCGATTCTGGCGCTGGATGAAGCGATGAAGCTGGAAAAGCAGCGCGGCGGAGAATTAGTAATTGCCTAGCGGTGCCCACCGCGACCCCTTGTTTTCTTCCTGATTCCACCTAAAATCAAATTGGAAGACTCGGCTAGCCGCGTCCCCAGCTGCAGAGTGAGCCCAACATAGCCATCCTTACGACCGAAAATTATGTTTGAACGCTTAGACCAAATCGAAATTCGCTACGAAGAGCTGACGCAGGCTCTGCTGTCGCCCGAGATAACGAACGACTCGGCGAAGTACCAGAAGACTGCAAAGGCGCATAGCGAAGTAGCCGGGATCGTCGAAAAGTACCGCGAATACAAAGATCTGAAGCGCGGCATCGCCGACAGCAGGGCGGTGCTCGCGGACGAGAAAGATCCCGAAATGCGGGCATACGCCGAAGAAGAACTCGCGAAGCTCGACGCTCGCATCGTCACCGTCGAAGAGGATCTCAAAGTTCTGCTGCTACCCAAGGATCCGAACGACGAGAAGAACGTAATTCTCGAAATCCGTGCCGGAACGGGCGGCGATGAGGCTACGCTCTTCGTGGCGGAAGTATTCCGTATGTACAACCGTTACGCCGAGACACAGAAGTGGAAGGTGGAAGTGCTCTCCACGTCGGAGTCGGGAGTCGGGGGGCTGAAGGAAGTAATCGCGCTGATCGAAGGCGATCGCGTCTATTCACGCCTCAAATATGAGAGCGGCGTACATCGCGTGCAGCGCGTTCCTGCGACTGAGCAGCAAGGACGCGTGCATACTTCGGCGATCACGGTTGCGGTCTTACCCGAAGCCGAGGAAGTCGACGTCAAGATCGAAGCCAAAGACTTGCGCATCGACACGTTCTGTTCGTCGGGACCGGGCGGGCAATCCGTGAATACTACCTATTCAGCTGTCCGCATCACGCATATCCCGACCGGCACGGTTGTGAGCTGCCAGGACGAAAAATCGCAGATCAAGAATCGCGAAAAAGGCATGCGCGTGCTGCGCTCGCGGCTCTACGAAGTCGAGATGCAGAAGCAAGCAGACGCGCTTGCCAAAGAACGCAAGCAGATGGTGGGATCGGGCGACCGTTCAGAAAAAATTCGCACTTACAATTTCCCGCAAAACCGCCTGACCGACCACCGCATCGGCTTCACCATCCATCAACTCGAGCAGGTGATGGACGGCAAGATACAGCCGGTAATCGACGCGTTGACCACCCACTATCAGGCGGAAAAGATGAAGTCGGAGACGGCCGCGGGCGTCGCGTAAATTCGTGGTGAAATAGAAGCGTGCAACTTCGCCAGGCTTTGAACGCCGCAGTTGAGCGATTTACTTCCGCGAATGTTCCCTCCTCGCGGATGAATGCGGAACTCCTAATCATGTTCATGCTCGACTGCGATCGCGCGTACCTCTACGCGCATCCGGAGCGTGAGCTCACGGCCGATGAAATGCACCGTTACGACGAGGCTCTAGCTCGTCGGTCCAACGGCGAGCCGGCGCAATACATCACCGGGCATCAGGAGTTCTGGGGAATGGATTTCATTGTGTCGCCTGCAGTGTTGATTCCTCGTCCGGAAACCGAGCACGTGATCGAAGCGGTGCTCGAACTTGTCTCTGCGGGCGCTGGCGCAAAACAAAGTCAAGATCAAGAGCAGCGGACAGGAGTGTCCGCTCCACATAATCTTAGGATCGTCGATGTGGGTACCGGGTCGGGAGCGATTGCTCTCGCTCTCGCCAAAGAACTGTCGACTGCCGAAATCCACGCGACGGACATCTCTCCCGCAGCGCTGGAGGTGGCTCGCGCCAATACAGCGCGGCTCGAGCTAACCTCGCGGGTCGAGTTTCATCTGGCGGATTTGCTGTCTGGATTCTCGCCCGCCTCGTTCGATTTCATCGTTTCAAATCCACCCTACGTCGGCGAGTCGGAAGAAGATTCGGTTCAGCTCGAAGTGCGCAAATTCGAGCCTCGCAATGCTGTGTTCGCCGGGCCGACCGGGCTCGAGGTCGTTGAGCGATTGATCCCGCAAGCGCACGCGGCGCTGGTTCCCGGAGGATGGCTCGTCTTCGAGGTCAGCGGAACGATTGCGGATGGCGTGCGGAATCTTCTATCCGGTTGGAACGACGTTGCAATTAGGAACGATCTGCAAGGGATTGCGCGAGTGGCGATGGCGAGGAAGGCGTTGTGAGAGAAAACACGAGGGGCTGAAATTGAAGCCCCTCGTGATCCACGTGACGGCGCTTCCCCGTGAATCCGCCGCCCGAGATATCCAACTTTTAGAACGTCACCCGCACCCCGAGCTGCGCGGCAAATGGAATTCCGACCGTCGTGCCAGGGCCAAAGAAATCTCCCAACGCTCCTTCTGGTATTTCGAGCTGCTTCAGGCTGGTGATGGGCACGCAGTTCGGATTACAAATTCCAACCACACTATTGGGGTTCATGGGATCGAAAATCGGGTTGGGGAGTTGAACGACATTTACGGCGTAATTCGCGCCTGGATTGTTGCGGTTGAAGAGGTTGAAGAATTCGATGAAGGGGTCGACTCGCCAGCGCTCGCTGATTTTGATCGGCCGCGTCACCCGCAGGTCGGACTGAATATAGCCCCTGCCACGAAACTCGTCGAGGCTAGTGTAAGTCCCATTCACAAAGATGCGCCCGCTGTTATCCGCCGTGGTAATCGTGATGGGGCGCGCGCTCTCGACTTGATTAACCGTGCTCAATTCGAAGCCGCCGGGGATGCGGACAATTCCCGCCAGCACAAAGCGATGCCGAACATCTTCGCCAGAGGGACCGTAATCGCCGGGTCCGAAGGCATCAAGCTGCCCTTCATGAGGTCCGCTCTGCGCGGTGCAGACGCCATCGACATAATCAAACAATTCACCGAGCACGCAACCCCACGTCTGCGCCTCGGAGAGCGTGTAGTTTGCGACGAGATCGAAGCGGCGCAGGTTGGCCTGCAAGTGCAGCATCAGGCCGTTGTAACTGGATCGGTTGTTGGATGCGAAGACGTTGGCAGTGGGATAAGGGAAAGCGCGATAGCCGTGGTTGCCCTGCTCATGGGTGTAGTCGGCGCTTACCATCCAATGCTCGTTGAAGGCGTGCTGCACTCCGCCGGTAGTGTGAACGGCGTAGGGCGTTTTGTAGTTGGGATCGATGAGCGACGGCGGCGTCGCAGAATTCGGGTTCAGCGCGCCGAACGCGGTAGCCCAACCATTTTGCGCGAGGTCGTTGTAATACAGGCCGAAGCCGGCACGAATCACGGTCTTCTCGGTGCCGCCCGGCGAGTAGGCGATTCCGAGACGGGGCGCGATTTGCTTGCGGTAATCGTGAGGCACTGCTTCCGCGTATCCCAGCGATGGCAGCAAGCCAAAGCTAGGGTTCGCGGCCTGACTTTGTCCGGAAGCCTCGAAGAGCCCGAAGGTGGTTTGATAACGCAGGCCGTAATTGAGGGTGAGATGGTGCGATACTCGCCACGAGTCCTCGGCATAAAGGCCTAGCCGTTGCACGTTTTGCGAGAAGTTACCGTTACCGCCGGGATTATAACTGCAAGTAGATCCATCCGAAGCGGGCACGCCAAGACACTGTGGAACAAAGGTTCCAAACACCCCAGGGTTCTGCACGTAATAAGTTGGGTCATTGACGTACTGGGCGAGCGTCTCCGCCGTCGATGCAAACGCGCCACTCAGCACGGGTTCGTGAATGAAATCGACTCCAAACTTGAGCGCATGGCTGCCGGCAGTATGGCTAAGATCGTAGCGAGCCTGATATTTATCTTGATTGCGCAGGTCAGGAAAAAGAGTGATCGGTGTGGCGAACTGGTTATCGCCGAAAGTTTCAAATCCCGAAACAGTCAATGCTGTCGAACTAAAAGGGAACGCCAGCGCGAAGCCCAGATCCGAGTTGCGCGTCTGCGTAAGATGCAACAGACTGGCGCCGAGAACCACATTGCCCAGCCACGTTGGACTGAATGAATAGGCGTTGCTAACGACCACGTTCCAGTAGTTGTTGTGCGTGGTTAAGCCGGTGGAAGGCAGCGTCCCCTGTGCTACCAGCGCATTGTGCGTAAGGTAGCCGTCTTGCGACGCACGTAGAAACCACTGCGACTTCGACGACTCGGCCCAGTCAAAGCGCACCGAGCTTATGTAATCGCGAAAGGGGACGGGAACATTCGCGGGGACGGCTATGGAAGGGACGCCGGAAATCAGTCCGTCTGCTGCCAACTGCGCGAGCGCATCGAACTGAGTAATGCTGGCCGGGCTGTAGGCGATGCTGGCGTCCTCATGCACATTCTCGAACGAAGTGAAAAACCAAATTTTATTCTTCGCGATCGGGCCGCCGAAGGTGCCCACATAATTTTGCCGCGAGAACGGCTGCTTGGGATTGGGCGCCGGATTCTCAATCGGAAAGCGCGCATTGAGCGCGGCGGCGCGCTCGTAGAAACTTCCATCGCCGTGCCATTCGTTGGTGCCACTCTTGGTGGTGATCACTACCGATCCAGCAGTCGTCCAGCCAGTGTCGGCATCCTCATTCGAGGTGCGCACGGCAAACTCCCGAATGCCATCGGGCGAGAAATTTTGCAGGAAGCCGCCGATCCAGTCGTCGGAGTTGTCGGCTCCATCGACCGACAGTTCGTTATTCAGGCCGGAGCTTCCGCCTGTGGAGACCGCGGTGATGCGTGCCTTTGTGGGATCGGAGGGTTCGACCGGTTCGGTTCCAGGCACGAGATAAGCAATGTTGGCGAAACTCCGTGCTGGGAGCGGAAGTGTCTCCAGATCCTGACTGCCGACCACTCCTCCGCGCACGGCGCTAGCCGTGTCTATCGATTCTTCCGTGATCGAAGAAGGATTGCCCTGAACGCTAACCGTCTCGCGCATATGTTCCAACGTGAGCGTCACAGAGATGTCGCGCACCACGCTGACAGCGACATCAACATCGGCGGTCGCCTTCGCAAAACCTTTAGCCGTCACCGTCACGCGATAACGACCGGGAAGCAAGCCCTCTATGCGGAATTCTCCGCGATCATTGGCTGACGCCTGGCGGGTAATGGAGGAAGCGATGGACTCGACGACCACCCGAGCGCCCGCGACCCGTGCCGCGCTCGCATCCTGCACCTCGCCTCGAAGCGTGCCATTCGGATTCTGCGCGTGCAGACGTGCAGACGAGACGAACAGCAGAAGGAACATCGGGAGGATGACAATAGAATTCAGCGCAGTCGATTCGCGCACTGGGTACGGCAAGCACCTGTCAAACATGAACCATCCGGCGACTGCAAGAATTGCGCTCTTGCGAAACCGCTGCGAAAACAACGGCCCGCACGGCGAAGCAGCCTAGCCTGTCGAGACTAACGAGACGCGCCAGCTACTACCAGCGATAGTGCTTTCAAGACGATTCAAGATGAGCGGAGAAAATAACCGTTTCTGTCAGCAGGCGGAATAGCTAGCGGACGAGCCACTCTGTCATCTCATGCGTCAGAACCAGAGCTGGACCATACGTGACGCAGACACACGACAAAGCGGCGAGAGCAGCGGGAATCAAATACCACAACCGACCTCGGTGGGGCTGAGATTGACAGCGTTCATTCCAGGCAAGCAGGCGCGCCACACGGGCGCCGATGGATCCGGTGACAAACCCGACTGTGCAGACCGGAGCGGCTTCGACCGGTACGAGGCGAGAGAGCTTGACCAGGGCTGCGGCCAAATCAACGGCATCGTCCAGACTTGAGACCGCGGCATCATCGGCAGCCAACTCCGCGGCCTGCGACCAGGCGCTCTCTAATGTGGCCATGCCGGGGAAGGGGCAGCAGCGGAAGACAAGTTTCTTCAAGTTGTCGCGCGACTTCATGTGCGCGAATTCGTGCTTGAGCGCGATGCGAAGTTCATCGCGACTCAGCAGTGCCACTGTAGACTCCGAGACTAACACTCGCGGTCTGCGGACGCCCACGAGCGTGAGCGGCGGAATGTCGCCTGTGGCGCGTAACGTTACCATCTGGGCCGCGGCATCCACATTCAAGGGATGCGCGCGGTCGAGCCAGCGCGCGACGACACTAGTAGTCTTGGTCTGCGCCACAATCACGCGAAAGCAGCCCCAAACAATCAAGACGAGGGCACAAATACCGAGCGCGAATGGAATCGCACCCATGCCCTCATCAATATCCATCGAACGCGGCTCCAGCATCTGAAACGAGGGCACGACAAACGCAAGCGTAATGACAACCGAAGCAGCTATTGGCAGAATCCGCAGACTGAAGAGCGTACGGGCGATGCTCCGCTCCCTCGCGCGCAATACCTTGACGGAGTGCCATGCGAATGCCACGAGCGCGGACAGCCCGCAGTAGAGCAGAACGAAGAAAGTAAGCGACACGGCAATGCCGCGCAAGGCAAACATCAGCGCTGCTCCTTCGCGTTAGCGTTAAGTTTCTTTTCCCGATTCTGTGTTTTGCTGCCATGAAGTTCGCGGCGTTTGCGTTCCACGAGAAGTTGAAGTTCATCCAGCAGTTGCGCGTCATGAGCACTCAGCGCTTCGACCAGATACGATAGCGGCAGCGAAGCAACCTCGCCCGATCCCAGCAGTTGCCGGATGCTCTCCAGCGCCGCATTCCGTTGCAATTCTTCCGGCGTGTACCGCGGAGAATAGCGGAACGCCTTGCCTTCGGCGGTGCGATCGAGCAAACCCTTCTTGTAGAGGCGGTCCACGGTAGTCATCACCGTTGTATAAGCCTGACGGATCTTGCCATCTGCGAGTAACTCGCGAACCGTGGCGTTGCCATGCAACCATACCTCTTCCAGCACCAGCCGCTCAAGCGGTCCGAGCTGAGGCCTTGATCTTGATCCGAAGATTGAAAACGCCTTAATCATTGCAAATGCAAACCACCCATGGGGTGATGTGCGGCAAAAGAATACCATCTCGATTGCAAAAAGTGCATCCGATGCTGATTTGCGGAGGGATTAGCAGGCTTCATGGCGGAGCTCTTACCGCGACGCGGCCACGGGCAGAATTTCTTCGACGTCGACCTTGGTAGGATAATCTCCCGTATAACAAGCGGAGCAGTACGTGGTTTGCTGCCCGTCGGCGCAGGCCTTCTTCAGACCTTCAAGGGAAAGATAGGCCAATGAATCGGCGACGATAAAATTTCGAATCTCATCAATCGTCTTATTGGCCGCAATCAGCTCCTTTTTCGACGGAGTATCCACTCCATAGAAACACGGCGAAATCGTTGGCGGACAGGAGATTCGCATGTGAACTTCCTTAGCACCTGCATTGCGAATCATGCGGACAATCTTCTTGCTCGTGGTTCCGCGCACAATGGAGTCATCCACCAGAATCACGCGCTTGCCTTCAAGCAAGCCGTGAACCGCATTGAGTTTGAGTTTGACGCCAAAGTCTCGAACCGACTGTTGCGGCTCAATAAAAGTGCGGCCGATGTAATGGTTGCGTATGAGGCCGAGGCGAAACGGGATACCGCTTTCAGCGGCGTATCCGATGGCCGCAGTGTTGCCGGAATCTGGGACGGGAACAACAACGTCGGCATCCACCGGAGCTTCGCGCGCAAGCTGGCGCCCCATGGCATCGCGGCTCTGATCGACCGAACGGCCAAAGACGAGACTGTCAGGCCGCGAAAAATAAACGTGTTCAAAAATGCAACTCGATTGCGCCGGAGACGGCGAATAAAACCGCGAGCCGATTCCTTCAGGGCCAACAATGACAAGCTCGCCGGGCTTTACATCGCGCAGATAAGTCGCGCCGAGCAAATCAAACGCGCAGGTTTCTGAGGCAAAAACAATCGTATCTTTCTTATCGCTAGTCACAGCCGGAATGCGGCCCATGGCAAGCGGCCGGAATCCGCGTGGATCGCGCGCGGCAAAAATGCGGTCGCGGCTGATCATCACCAGCGAAAATGCGCCTTCCACGCGCCGGAGACCGTCGGCGATTGCGTCGGGCAAAGTCTGCTCGCGCGAAAGCGCAATCAGGTGAACCAAAACTTCCGTATCGCTGTTCGTCTGGAAAATCGACCCCTGCCCCTCGAGTCTGGCGCGAATCGACGCGGCGTTAACCAGATTGCCGTTGTGCGCAATCGCGATCGTTCCTTTATTCGACTGCACCATGATGGGTTGGGCATTGAGGAGCGCCGAATCGCCCGCTGTCGAATAGCGGGTGTGCCCGATGGCAAGAACACCGCGCATCGACGCCAGCACTGGGTTAGTGAAGATATCGGCGACTAGCCCCATCGACTTGTGCTGGCGCAGGCGCTCGCCATCCGAGGTAACGATGCCCGCGGATTCCTGCCCGCGATGCTGCAACGCATGCAGCCCGAGATATGCAAGCTTCTCGGCCTCAGGATGCGCGTGGATGGCAACCACGCCGCACTCGTCGCGAAATTTATCGGATGTCAGCATTTAACAGTTAGCACTTAGCCTTTAGTTCCCCAACATCAATCCGCAGAGGCAACACCCGCCTCGGTCCGCAACGCTTTTCCCAGCGTGCCCTCGTATGCCTCTCGCAGCTCGGCTACGCTAGCTGAAATCACCGGCTGGCCATTCACTGAAATGTTAACCAGGTCGGATCCCGTCTCACCCAGCACCTCGGCCAAAAGACCGTACTCCTCCACCACTTGTTTGATTCGCGCCAGGTGGCTCGGGTCACAGCTTATTACGACGCGACTCGCGTCTTCCGCGAAGAGCGGGAACTCGAGGGCTGCGTGTCGCTTGGGCAGGTTGACAGTCAATCCAACGCCTGTAGGCAGCGCAGATTCCACCAACGCGACGGTCAGCCCGCCATCCGCGCAGTCATGTGCGGATTCAACCAACCCCGCCTCGATCATCGCGACCAGAGCCCGCTGCAGCGTGGCTTCTTTTTCTAGATCCAAATCTGGCGGATATCCCCACACCGCTCCGAGAATTTCTTTGGCATACTCGGACGATCCAAACTCCAACTCGGCATCGACTGCGTCGCCCGCTTCATTGGCGCGCAGCAGAACAATTTTTCTGCCCCAGTGGGCAAAGTGCATCTTCGCCGCTTGGTGCACATCTTCGAGAAGACCCACGACTCCGATCACCGGAGTCGGATAAATTCCCTCGCCAAGAGTTTCGTTATAGAAACTTACATTGCCGCCCGTGATCGGCGTGTCCAGTTCTTCACAAGCTTTCGTGATGCCATCGATCACCTGCGAAAATTGCCACATGATGTGTGGCTTTTCCGGATTGCCGAAGTTGAGACAGTTAGTCGCGCCGATCGGAGTCGCTCCCGCGCACGCCACTTTGCGCGCCGCTTCGGCGACGGCATGCATCGCGCCGAGACGTGGATCGAGATAACACCAGCGGCCATTACCATCGAGAGCCATTGCCAATCCACGATTGGAGCCTTTGATGCGAATTACGCCAGCATCGCCCGCTCCGGGCGCTTCGACCGTATTGGTCTGCACCATGTGGTCATACTGCTGCCATACCCAGCGCTTCGAGCAAATATTAGGACTCGCGAGCAAACGCTTGAGCTGAGGGGTGAAGTCCGTGCCGTCGGCGAAGTGAATGTGAGCCGGCTTTTCGCGATCCACCGGCGGCTCCCAGCGCGCCAGCGGCCGCTCATAAACCGGCGCGTCATCGGTGAGTGCTGCATTCGGAATCTCCGCGACAATCTTGCCGTGCTCAAGCACACGCATGTTCGCATCGCGTGTGACTTGGCCAATCCGCACCGCATCCAGTCCCCACTTCTCGAAAACGCGAAAAACCTCTTCTTCGCGGCCCTTCTGCGCGACCAGCAACATGCGCTCCTGCGACTCGCTCAGCATGATTTCATACGGCGTCATGCCGGTCTCGCGTTGCGGCACGCGATCGAGTTCGATCTCAACTCCCGTGCCTCCACGCGCGCCCATCTCGCAGGTCGAGCAAGTCAGCCCAGCGGCGCCCATGTCTTGAATTCCAACGATCGCGCCCGTCTGCATCGCTTCCAGACAGGCCTCCAGCAGGAGCTTTTCGAGGAAAGGATCTCCGACTTGCACGTTAGGCCGCTTCGCTTCCGAGCCTTCGCTGAACTCCTCGCTCGCCATCGTGGCGCCGTGGATGCCGTCGCGGCCAGTCTTTGAACCGACATAGATTACGGGGTTTCCCTCGCCCGACGCGCGTCCGTAAAAAATCTGATCGCGGCGAACGAGGCCAAGAGCGAAGGCATTTACCAGCGGATTGCCGGAATAGCAAGGCTCGAACTTGACTTCGCCCCCAAGATTAGGCACGCCGAAACAATTGCCGTAAGAAGCAACACCCGAGACAACGCCCTCCATCACAGAATGGTTCTTATGAATCTCGGCCTGCGTGGGCTCAGATTGTGTGGTGGCGGGGCTGTTCCCCGCCGGGACGGGGCGAAGCGTCGTCGCAAGACTGGTGCTGATCGGCCCAAAGCGGAGGGAGTCCATAATCGCCACGGGCCGCGCGCCCATGGTAAAAATGTCGCGCAGAATTCCGCCGACCCCAGTCGCCGCACCCTGAAACGGCTCGATAAACGAAGGATGATTGTGCGACTCGATCTTGAACGCGCAGGCCCAGCCGTCGCCAATGTCAACGATGCCAGCATTTTCACCCGGTCCCTGGACAACCAGTTTGCTGCGTGTCGGGAGGCGCTTCAGGTGAACGCGCGATGATTTATAGGAGCAGTGCTCGCTCCACATCACACTGAAGATGCCAAGTTCGGTCCGCGTGGGCTCGCGTGCGCCGAGCAGTTCTTTAATTTTTTCGAATTCTTCCGGGGTGAGGCCGTGTTCCCGGATCATCTCCGGCGTAATAGCAGTAGGGATGATCGCAGAGGTGGTCATCGGGGAGTCTTTATTGTCGCATCTTCGAGAATTTTTCGCATGGAAGATTTGTGGAGACGGCAGGGGCGAGGGCGCCCGCTCCACACACGCCGTCTATACTGTCGCAGATGAAGTCTGTCATTGTCGGCACGGCTGGGCATATCGACCACGGCAAAACTGCACTCGTCAAAGCGCTGACCGGCATCGATGCCGACCGCCTTGAAGAAGAAAAGCGGCGGGGCATCACCATCGACATCGGCTTTGCCCACCTCGAACTGCCCACTCCCGATGGCGGCAGAATTCGCCTGGGATTTGTTGACGTTCCCGGCCACGAGCGCTTCGTTCGCAACATGCTGGCCGGCGTGGGCGGCATCGATATGGTTCTTCTCGTCATCGCCGCCGACGAAGGCATTAAGCCGCAAACTCGCGAACACTTTGATATCTGCCGTCTGCTGGCAATTCGCCGCGGCATTACCGTCCTCACAAAATCCGATGCGGTCGACGCGGAGACACTTGAAGTCGTCAGGCTCGAAGTCGAAGATTATGTTCGCGGATCATTTCTCGATCCAGCGCAATCGCCGATGGTCGCGGTAAGCTCGTTGACAGGCGCTGGGCTTGATGATTTGAAATCTGCGCTCGTCCACGTCGCGTCGGAGGTTGCGGCGAAAAACTCGGCTGCGCTGGCTCGCTTGCCCATCGATCGTGTTTTCACTGTCAAGGGTTTCGGCACCGTTGTGACCGGCACGCTGATCTCAGGGACGATCCGCAAATCCGACGAGGTAGAACTCGAACTATTTCCGTCCGGAAAACGCGTGCGGGTTCGCGGCGTGCAGGTTCACGGTGCTACCGCGGAATCGGCCACCGCCGGACAGCGAACTGCGCTGAACATCGCTGGAGTCTCGACCGAAGATCTGGCGCGCGGCATGACGCTTGCCACCGCCGACACGTTTCGCCCAACGTCGCGTGTGGACGTGCTTCTATCTCTTCTCTCCTCGGCAAAAGCTCTGAAGGAGGGCGCCCGGGTGCACTTTCACGCCTATACATCGGAGACAATCGCCGACGCAAGGCTTTATGGTGTGAAGCAAATCAAGCCTGGAGACGAAGCCTATGCGCAATTGCGATTCGCCGAGCCCATGCTCCTTCTGCCCGGAGATCGCTTCATCGCACGCCAGTTTTCGCCAGTGGTGACGATCGGCGGAGGCGTCGTGCTTGATGCTTCTCCTCTGACTCGCAAGCAACGTACGGAAGACGCGATCGCATTTCTCAAGATCACACAGGATGGGTCGATCGACCAAATGCTGGCGGCGCGGGTCGCCAGGCGCGGGACCGCCGGCCTGCGCCTCGACGAGACCCCCGGAGAAATGAATATCCGCCGCGCTGACGCGGAAAAAGCGGCCGCAAAAGCCGGATTGATCCACTTCAATCAGGTTCTAATTTCGCCGGCGGCGTATGCGGGGGCAAAAGCAACTGTGCTTCAAGCGCTGACGCAATTCCAAGACGCCAATCCTCTTGTCGCCGGGATGAGCAAAGAAGAGCTGCGCGATCGAGCCAGCTTGAGTTCCGATGTGTTCTACGGAGTGCTGGGAAAACTAGCGGAAGAAAAGAAGCTCCAGATCGCCGGCGAACTCGTGCATCTCTCCGGCCGCGGCGTAGTCATGAAGGATGAAGAGGCCGAATCGAAGAAGATCATCGAGCAGGCATTCGCTTCCGCCGGATTGAAAGTTCCGTCACTGAAAGACGTGTTAGCCGGTTTGAAGGTCGATAAACTTCGCGCGCAGAAGATTGTCACCCTGCTCTTGCGGGATAAAGTTCTAATCAAGATTTCTGAGGAACTAGTTTTCCATCAGAGCGTTCTTCTCGACCTTCGCCGCAAAATCGGTGCCATCAAAACTACATCGCCAAAAATCGACGTCGCCCGCTTCAAAGATATGACCGGAGTCAGCCGCAAGTACGCGATCCCGCTGCTTGAATATCTGGATCGTGAGCACGTCACACGCCGCGTGGGAGATGAGCGGGTAATTCTGTAGTTGGCAGCTAGATTTTTTCCTCCGGGAATTCCACTTCCAGCGCCAGGGGCCCGGTGACGCGATTAGTAAGATTAACCAATCCAATGAGCATGTGCAGGTCAACAATCTGTTCGTCGGAAAAATGTTTCTTAAGCTCAACGAAGTCGGCATTGCTGGCGCCGTCGGGCTTGCGTGTCAGCTTTTCCGCATAGCGAAGTGCGGTTTGCTCAGGCACCCTAAAACCTGAGTAGTCTCCATCCTTCAGCGCTTTCATCTCTTCTAAGGTGAGTCCGACGCGCTTCGCGGCCTGAATGTGGTGCTGCGAGCAGTAATAGCATCCGTTGATCAGTGAGACTCGCAGATATAGCGCCTCATAAAGCTTGCGCTCCAGCGAGCGCCCCACACTGGCATAGAACCCGAGAAAGTTGCCGAGCATAGCCGGACGATGCGCCAGCGCTTTCTGAATGTTGCCGGGCTTGCCCTTCAGCTTGGTATCGTAAATTTCCTTAACTTCCGGGCTGCCTTGCGCAGGATCAATCAGACTAATCCGAGTCATTCATTCTCCTCATGAATTGCGCCCTTATAATAAACGCAGAAGCCTTTAATGCCACCCCGATGCTGACAATTCGCAACGCCACCATCGCCGACGCCGCCCTGATCCGGCAATTGATCTCGGAACTCGCCGAGTTTGAAAAAGAGCCGGACGCAGTCCAAACCACCGAGGCCGACATCGCGCGCGACGGTTTCGGCGCGAAGCCTGAGTTTCGGGCCTTGATCGCGGAGTGGGAGGGGCAACCCGCCGGCCTTGCCCTCTTCTTTAGCTATTACTCCACCTGGCGGGGCGCCGGATTTTATCTGGAGGATCTGTTTATTCGTCCACAGTTCCGCGGGCAAGGAATTGGCAAAGCGCTCTTTGCGCGAGTTGCGCGCATAGCAGAAAAAGAGAATCGCAGATTTATAAAGTGGGCGGTATTGGACTGGAATCAGGGCGCCATCGAAATGTATCAGGCGTTGGGGAGCGAGTTCCTCGATGGTTGGCGAGACGTTCTCTTAAGCGGCGACAACTTGCGAAAATTGGCGGAGAAAGATTCTTGAGGCGAGATTTTCAGGGAAAATTGAAAAGGCTGTTGAGGAAAAACTTCTGACAAGAGTGCGCATCATCGGCGCGGGCCTCGCAGGATCGGAAGCCGCGTGGCAGTGCGCGCGGCGCGGCGTGGCCGTCGAATTATTTGAGATGCGGCCAGCGCGCAAGACCCCTGCTCACCAGACAGAAGATTTCGCGGAGTTAGTGTGTTCGAATTCTCTGAAGTCTGAAAGTGAGAATACCGCGCCCTGGCTGTTGAAAGAAGAGATGCGGCGAGCGGGTGCGCTTCTCCTCGGGATCGCGCGTGAGGCGTCGGTTCCCGCCGGCCACGCGCTGGCGGTGGATCGCGCCGAATTCTCTCGAAAAGTGACGGAGGCGATTTCGCGCGAACCGCTGGTCACGATTCGGCGCGAGGAAGTCACGCACGTCGAGGATGGCAAGCTCACCATTATCGCTACCGGCCCGCTCACATCGGACGCTCTCTCGCAGGAAATTGTGCGGCTGAGTACCCTTGATCCTTCGCGGGCGGGGGCGCCCGCTCCACACTGCAATCTTCATTTTTACGATTCGATCAGCCCGATCGTAGAGGCTGATTCGATTGATATGGGCAAGGTGTACCTGGCGGCGCGTTACGACAAAGGATCGGCCGACTATATAAATTGTCCGATGACGAAGGACGAGTACGACTCGTTCTATGATGCGCTTCTCGCTGCGCAATCGGTGGAACAAAAAGATTGGGAAAAATTAAATTACTTTGAAAGCTGCCTGCCCATCGAAGAGATCGCGAGGCGGGGACGTGACACCCTGCGTTTCGGCCCGATGAAGCCGGTCGGCCTCCTCGACCCTCGCACCGGTAGAATGCCCTATGCGGTCGTCCAATTACGCCAGGAAAATCTGCGCGCCGATTCTTACAACCTCGTCGGATTTCAGAATCACCTGAAGTTCGGCGAGCAGGCACGCGTGTTGAACCTGATACCGGGCCTGGAGAACGCGCGTTTCCTGCGCTACGGACAGATTCATCGCAACACCTATATCAATTCGCCAGCGCTGCTGAACTCGACTCTGCAGATGAAGGCTCATCCCAATGTTCTCTTCGCGGGGCAAATTTGCGGAGTCGAAGGCTATGTGGAATCGATTGCGACCGGCCTTATGGCGGGAATGAACGCGGCCGCGCTGGCCGCCGATAGCGAACCCGTGCCTCCGCCACGAGCCACCGCGTTTGGCTCCCTCGTCCACTACATCACGCGCGCGGAGAGCAAGAACTTTCAGCCGGCGAACATCACATTCGACTTGCTTCCCGCTCTTGACCGAAAGATTCGCGACCGCAAAGAGCGCCATCGACTCCAGTGTGAACTTGCTCTGCACGCGTTCGAGGAATGGCTCAGGCGCGCCGAAGTGCAACCAACTTCTCTCGTACCGTAGACCTTTCCACCAAGGTTTCATAAAACCGCTGGAACCAACCCCGTCTTCTTCTCGTATCCCTAAACAGGCCTCTCCGCTTTCATTTGGCGGCGAGCCGCGTCGAACCATCACATGTCGTTTCGCGATCTCATTCAGGACGTGTTCCGAACTCTCTGGGCGCATCGTGTGCGTACTCTGCTCACGATGTTCGGCATCGCCTGGGGGGTAGTCTCAATCGTCCTGATGGTCGCCGCCGGCGAGGGCCTTCGCGTCGGCCAAGCCAAACAGGCGGAGACACTCGGCCGCGATCTGATGATCGTCTTTCACGGCCGTACCAGCCTGCAAGCTGGTGGAACCCGCGCTGGACGCCTCGTTCATTGGGTCGATTCCGACATTCCTCACCTTCAGGAAGAGGCGCCCGACTGTCAATACGCAATCCCCGAGCTTGAGCAGAATACAGTTCGTTCGCACACCGCTTTTAATGCCGCCGCGTTTACGGTCACGGGCTCGACTCCGGAGTTCGCCGAAATTCGTAGCCTCGGCGTCAGCGAAGGACGATTCTACGATCAGGATGACATCAACGAATCGCGCCGCGTCGCCTTCCTCGGCTCCGATGCGAAGAAGCAATTATTCGCTGGCCGTCCCGCGGTCGGGCAATTTGTTTATCTTAACGACATTCCCTTTACGGTGGTCGGCGTGATGTCATCTAAGAAGCAGGACTCCAGTTACGACGGCTGGGACGTCAACAAAATCTTCATCCCGTTCCCTGCGATGCGGCGTGATTTTCCCGATAAACCGCCGGGGACGCCCGAAACTTTCGATCAGTTATTGGTGGTTCCGCGTTCGGTTGAAACTCACGAAGCTTGCAAAGGGGAAGTGCGGCGCGTCCTAGCCCGATTGCACGGCTACGATCCGCACGACAAAGAAGCCTGCCCGATCTGGGACACGATTCAGGAAGCGCAAGCCTTCCGCACGATGACGGACGGCATGAAATATTTTCTCGGCGCGGTCGGCATCGTCACGCTTTTTCTCGGTGGCCTCGGCGTCATGAATGTCATGCTGGTCGCGGTTCGCGAGCGCACGCGGGAGATAGGAGTTCGCAAAGCCATCGGCGCTCCTGCGAACAGCATCCTACGGCAATTTTTCTTGGAAGCATTAATCGTTGCGCTCATCAGTGGTGGCACGGGGCTGATCATCGCCTTTGGTCTCTGCGCGTTGGTCGACATGCTGCCAATGCCCGATTTCTTCGCCGGTCTGTTACCAACATGGCAGACGGGTACTTTAGCGCTCGCCGTTCTCGGAACCATCGCGATCTTATCCGCCGTTTATCCCGCACGCCGCGCCGCTGCCATCGATCCCATCGAAGCTCTGCGCCACGAGGCCGGCGGCTAAGATGATTTATCAAATCCTCAACGAAGCCTGGACCGCGTTGCGGCGCAATCCGACGCGCAGCGCTCTCACCATGCTCGGGATCGTCTGGGGAATCGCCACTGTCACTTTGCTCATCGCCTACGGCGGCAGCTTCCGCGAGATTCTGGTTGGCGGCTTCAATGCTTTCGGCAAGGGCGCGGTTATCTGCTGGCCGCAACAGACGAGCGAACAACCCGGCGGCCAGCGCGCCGGGAAAAAAGTGCTCCTTGAGCAAGCCGACATCGACATGATCAAAGAGACCGCCAACTACGTGCGCCACGCCTGTCTCGAAACCGTTCGTCGTCCCGGCATTGCTTATGGCGACCGCATGGTCGGCACCGCGCCCGTGCGCGGGGTTTGCCCGGAATATGGCGACATGCGTAACGAACAACCTTCGGAAGGCCGATGGATCAACTCGCTCGATGAACTTGAACGGCGCCGCGTCGTCTTCCTTGGAGCGCGCGTCCGCGAACAATTATTCGGCGGGCGCTCCGCCGTCGGCGAAACCGTCACCATTGGCGGAGTGCGCTTCACCGTGATCGGCACGATGGATCGCAAGATCCAACTGAGCAATTATTTTTCCAGTGACGACGAGTCGACGTGGATCCCCTACTCCGCGGCGAACGACCTCTGGAACGCGAAATACGGCGACGTTCTGGTCTTTGAGCCCATCGCGCCGCAGTTCGAAGCGCGCGCCGAGGCTCAGGTGCTCGCCGCCATCGCCACGCGCCAGCAGTTCTCGCCCAACGATAAAAAAGCGATTCAGATGTTTGGCCGGGAAGAATTTCGACCAGTCATCAACGGCATCACCATCGGTCTGCAGGTGCTGCTGATATTTATCGGAATCCTCACGCTCGGAATCGGTGGCGTTGGCGTGATGAACATCATGCTCGTCTCAGTCGATGAGCGCATCAAGGAAATCGGCTTGCGGCGCGCACTCGGAGCGCGCAAGTGGCACATTAAGGCGCAATTTGTCGCCGAGACACTCCTCATCATGCTGCTCGGCGGCGCCATTGGCATCGTGGTTTCCTATGTAGTCGCCGCCGGCGTCGGTACGCTTCCGCTGATGGGTCCGCTATTCGAAGATACTTCTGGAAAAGCCGACATCCACCTGAAAATTTCGCTGTTCATCATCATGATTTCAACCGCAGTGTTGCTCGTAGTTGGAGTGCTGAGCGCCCTGATTCCCGCCTCGCGCGCGGCCAACCTCGATCCCGTCGACGCACTGCGCTACGAATGAAATGTATGCGGAGGCCACACGTTCACCTGCGCGTCGCGTTTCTGTTCACCGCCGCGCTTCACCATTGACGCGGCAACTCCGTCCGCGATACCTTGGCGGCGTTAGTGTGAGGTAACTCCGGTGCCCGTTTCCGCTGTCGATTGCGTACAGCCCGCTCTGCAACACACGCGAGAACAACTCTTCACTCGTTTTCAATTCGGGCAATGGTCTCGGCTGGCGCTGGTTGGAGTTTTAGCAATGGAGTTGCATGTTGGCGGATGCAACTTTGGAAATCTCGGCAACTGGTCTCACATCCCACACAAAAATCCGCGCGTATCGCTCCCAACTTCCAGCTTGGCCGACTGGCCTCCCTTTAATCCTCTCAATCCTCGGCAGATGCCCGAGCATATCGCGCCGATCATCGGATTAGTTCTCTTAGGTATCGCCGCCGCCATAGTCGTGGGACTTATCTTCATCTATATCAACAGTGTCTTCCGCTTCATCCTCTTCGACTCCGTTCTGCGCCGGCATTGTTCGATCACCGAGGGATGGAGAAAATTTCATCGCGCCGGCGTGCGATTTCTTCTCTGGCAGCTTGTCTTCCAATTTGTCATTTGGGTGGTTCTGCTGTTCTTGATCGGCGTGCCGCTGGCCGTGGCCCTGGCCGCGGGATGGATGACAGATCCGCGCGCGCACCTGGTGCCGCTGGTTATGACGGCGATTCTTGTCCTGAGCCTGTTCGCGGTTGTCATATTGCTAACCGCCGCGGTTCAGGTGCTGGCGAAAGATTTTCTCGTGCCCCTGATGGCTCTTGACGATGTCGATTTTGCCGACGGTTGGCATCGTTTGCTGGCAATAATGGGCCCAGAAAAGGGACGCTTCGTCGTCTACCTGCTGCTCAAATTAGTGTTATCGATTGCCGCGGCCATCCTCTTCAGCATTATCGCAATCGTGCCGCTGCTGTTGGTTGTGGTGCCCAGCGTAGTGGCCGTGATGGCGGCCAAAGTTGCTGGAATCGGATGGAACGTCTCGACGATCAGCCTGGCTATTATTCTCGGAACCCTGCTCGCGCTACTCCTGACTTATCTGATCGCATTGGTTTGCGTGCCCGCGACCGTTTTTTTCCCCGCCTATGCGCTCCACTTTTTCGCTTCGCGATATCCAATTCTCGATGCGCTGCTCAATCCCGCCCCAACTCCGCCCGCGCCAGTCTGGCCGGTGCCGGAGTCTCCCCCGCCCTTCGAAGCTCCGCCGCTTCCGCCATCAGCCGAGCCCATCGGTTAACAAAATTATTTGCCATCGGAGCGATGATCATCCTGAGCGCTGCGAGGGACCTGCTGTTTTCTCACCGAATCAAACTGCAATTTCTTGCCCGACTCCACAAGGATCTACTTCTCTGCCGCGTTCGCCTTGTGTCCCCAACTGAACCGTCGCCCAATGATGCACTTCACAATCAGATGATCGGCGGAGTTCGTGACATCGACGCCCGCTCCAAAGTTAATCTCCCAATCCGGCGATACGTTGAGGTCAACCACCGGAAAGATTTGTTGCGATTGCTGCGAAATAGGATCGAAGTCAGAAACCGGCCCGAGCGCTCCATAGTATTCAAAGCCGCCGGTGATCTTACCAGTGAAGTCATAACTGACCTTCACATTCGGAGAAAATTCCCATCCCTTGCCCGTATTCAGCCCATGCAGCGACCGGTCAAACGCCGGGTTGAAAGCAAAATACCAGCGACCAAGTTGCTTATCGACGATGGGACGGAGCTCATAATCCCAACTATCCTCTGCAAACTTCCGGCGCTGGTACCCAATCTCCTGCGAAATGCTCACGCCCACCGGCCAGTGCCACGATTCAGGAGCGGTAAACCGCGGACGAATATGATCGCCCACCCAATCCCAACCATCGCCATTCTGAATGCTGGTGAAAACATAAAAGCCTGTCTCGAACCAATTCGTCCATCCCTGCGTGATCTCTAGCGTTTCGTGCTCGGCATGATTCGTAGGAGCGACGCCGTTGATGACTCGTTTGGAACCGTCCACGGTGAAGTTGGAATGAATCTCAACCATCGTGGAACCCTTCGGGACCAGCTCGGCGGAGTAGACCTGAATCTCGTAGTTATCCTGGGCGCGGGCTGGCAGAATCCACAGGAGACAAGCGAGCGCGAGAAAGAGTAATGCTCGCCAGAAATATTCCGACGCGGTCTTCATGAAATTCCGATTTTAGTGCAATCGGTTCGTCGCTACACCTAGAACCCTTCACGACATAACAACGACATTGAGATTCGCCGCTGGAACTCTTCCCATGACCCAGGTGTCCAATCATTCAAGACACGCGCGTGCCGATTCCCCGTTTCCGATTCTGTTATGACGAGAGGAAATCCAAATGGGATTCTCGGCAGGCGGTGGTCCGTTTTCTACGGGCCCAAAGATGAACGTCACTCCGCTGATTGACGTTCTCCTGGTGCTCCTCATTGTTTTCATGTTGGTGGTGATCGAACAGAAGCCAGTCGGATTAAAGACAGAGATTCCGCAACAGCCCAATCCGAATGATCAGAGGATTCCGCCGCCCCAAGCGACAATCGTAATTCGAGTACATCATACGAAGCCGGGAGAGAGGTATTTTGATGCGAAAGATTCGCAGGGCGAACTCGCGCAACAAGAGCATCCGCAAGTGATGGTGAATGAGGAAGCGGTCGAATGGAATCATCTGCGCGATCGCCTGCGCGACATCTTCGCCATCCGCATAGAGCGCATAGCCTACGTCGAAGCCGATGACGACATCGATTTCCAAGACGTGGCCGACGTGATTGCGATTGCACGGATCGCCGGGGTCGACCGCGTGGGGTTGCTAACTGCGGATGGAAAACATCTGTCGATGGCGGGGTAGGACCTCTTGCAGGTTATCTGGACGGGGAAAACGGCGACGAAACGCGTAACGTATGCTCATAGCCTTCTACTTGCTAAAATCCCGGCATGGCTAACAGGCTGATCGGAATATCATCCCGCTGCGCGCTTTTCGTATGCGGAGCCGTGACCGGCTTGATGGGCAACATACATAGATCATTATTATTTCTCAAACCGCTTGTACCCGGAAACTCCATGCCGGTCTCATGGTATCTATTTCCGGTTGCTTTGATGGTCGTGGGTGGATCTGTCATGGTCATAGCGCTGTTACCCAGTTCGTGGGTCTCAGGAGAGAGGACAAAACCGTGCCTGAGTGCCGATGCATTTATTTCGGTTCCGATCAAGATGCTCGGAGCGTTCGCGCTATTTTCGTATCTTCTGACTGTGGGACTCGACCTCGCTCCACTTAGCTGGCACCCAAGCCCGTCTTTGGTGTACTCCGTGTGCCCGGCCTGCGTCCTAACGATTACGGTTGATCCATCGCTAGGATTCGTCCTGTTGCTTCTGGCCCCTTTGGACGGCGCCGTCTATGGCTCGTTCGGAGCCATGGTCGGATTCGTGCTGGTCGCTCTTCGCAGGCTCACTCTCACGCCCGGTTCTTAATCCAAATCGGCGACCCCACAAACCCAAACGCCTCCCGAATCTGATTCTCCAAAAAGCGCTGATAAGAAAAATGCAGCTTCACCGGACGATCAGTGAAGAGCACAAACGTGGGCGGAGCCACTCCCGCCTGCGTCATGTATTTGATCTTCACCCGTTTGCTCACCGGAACCGACGCGCGGTCGAAGTCAACCGTCCGCAGAAAACGGTTCATCTCTCCGGTCGTAACCCGCTTGCGCCGCTCGGCCGCGACCTTCTCGATCAGCGGTAGAATTTTTTCTGTCCCCTTACCAGTATGCGCAGATAAAAATAGCACCGGAGCATAGCTCAGAAATTTCAACCCGTAGCGCAACCGCTCTTCATAAAGGGCGCGATCCTGCGGCCGCTTCGCGTCCTGTATCCGCGCCGTCCGAGACTGGCTGATAGCGCGCTTCTCGCCGCTCGCCACCAGATCCCATTTGTTGACCAGAATAATCACCGAGCGCCCACTCTCGTGCGCATAGCCGGCGATATTGGCGTCTAGTCCGCTGGCGCCTTCGGTGGCGTCGACCATGAAGAGCACGATGTCAGCGTCCTCGATATTCTTGCGCGCCATCACCACCGAAAGCTTCTCCGCCATCAGCTTCGTCTTGCCTTTGCGGCGGATTCCGGCGGTATCGATGAACCGAATCTTGCGGCCTTTGTATTGAATAACTTCGTCGATGGAATCACGCGTAGTTCCGGCTACGGGCGAGACGATGGCACGATCTTTTCCCGTGAGCTGATTCAGCAGCGTGGATTTGCCCACGTTCGGATGCCCGATGATCGCCACCTTGATTTCATGCGGCTCCTCGATAGTCGACGATTCTTCGCCCGCACTATTCTCAGCGAACTCAGCGCCCTCTGCGGTTGTCTTTGCACTCGCCGGAAGCACCTTGAGTATGGCGTCGAGCAAATCGTCGATCCCGCGCCCATGTTCGGCCGATATCGGAAAAATATTCCGCATCCCCAGCGAATGAAATTCACCGAGCAGCACATCCTGCTTGTCCGAATCCATCTTGTTGACGGCTAGAAAAAGCGGCTTGCCCGTGCGCGCCAGCAGTCTTGCTAACTCGCGATCCGGACCAGCAATCTCTGTGCGCGCATCGACGACCATGATGATCGCCGCCGCCTCTTCGAGAGCAACCTTCGCCTGCCGAAAGATCTCCGACGGAATGAAATCTTTATCCTCTGGAATAATTCCGCCCGTATCCACGACGCGAAACTCGTGGCCGAGCCAATCAACCTCGCCGTAGAGGCGGTCGCGAGTAATGCCCGGTTCGTCGCCAACGATGGCGCGCCGCGATCCCGTTAGATGATTGAAGAGCGTCGATTTACCGACGTTGGGGCGTCCGACAATGGCGACGAGAGGAGCTGGCTTTTTCTTGCTCAAGGTCTGCTTGGGAAGAGTCGAAGATGAGTTGCGCTACGCATCCCAGTATTATAGAGACTTCGTGCCGTCCTCATCCCATCCCGTGTCTCATCCCGTGACTGGGGCTGCTGGATTTTCGCTGTATCAGTTCTTCTCGCCCGGCGGCGTACTTTCGAAAACTCATCCCGCCTATGAATTTCGTCGCGGACAGTTGCAGATGGCGCAGGCCGTCGAAGAGGCGCTTGAAGAAAAGCGGCACCTGATCGTCGAGGCAGGCACCGGCACAGGAAAGACGCTCGCATATCTTTTGCCAGTAATCCGTTCCGGAAAACGCGTGATCATCTCGACCGGCACGAAAAATCTGCAGGAGCAACTTTTTCACAAAGACATTCCGTTTCTCGAGCAGGCGCTTTTCCCCGACGGTAAAAGCAAGCTCAACGTCTGCTACATGAAGGGCCGTAATAATTATCTGTGCCGGAAGAAACTGTACGATCTCACCAGCAATCCCGTGCTGAGCGGACTCGAAGAGATCGATCACTTTTCCGAAATCTCGCGCTGGGAAAAGCTCACGCAAATCGGCGACCGCGCCGAACTGGCTGCCGTGCCCGAGACGAGCATCCTCTGGCACAAACTGGACGCCCGCGCCGACTCCTGCACTGGGCAGAAATGCAGCGAGTTTGAGCGCTGCTTCATCACCGAGATGCGGCGCCGCGCGGCGGAGAGCGATATCGTCATCGTCAATCATCATCTTTTTTTCGCCGATTTGACGATCAAGCAGCAATCAGACTATGCGCCCGATGCCGGAATTCTCCCCGAAGTCGGCGCCGTAATTTTTGACGAGGCGCACGAACTCGAAGACGTGGCCAGCAGTTATTTTGGCGTCACGCTCAGCAATGCGCGCATCGACGAGCTGGCGCGCGATGTGGAGCAGGCGCTCACGCGCAATCGTATGTATTCGGCCGGAATCTCAGGAGCGTTGGCCAGCCTGCGCGACCATGCGGTGCTTTTCTTTTCACTGCTGCCCACTGGCAACGGCCGCTTTGCCTTCGAAAATCGACGCGATTTTCTGGAAGAAAACGGCGAGGAATACGATGCATTGCGCGGATCGCTGCAGCGGCTAGATTCCGAATTGCAGCAGTTGCCGGAAAAGCCTGAGGAAATATTTGCCTTTTCGCGCCGGGCCGATGAGATGAATTTCCAGCTCCACTTCCTGATGGAAGAGGAAAATCCGAATACTGTTTTCTGGATCGAGCGGCGCGGCGGGCGCGGAGCGGGAGGGCGAGATCGTCCTACCGTCTTTTTACAAGCGACCCCGATTGACGTCGCGCCAATTCTGAAGTTATCGTTATTCGAAAAACTCGACTGTGCCGTACTGACATCTGCCACGCTGGCCGTCGCTGGAGGCTTCGACTATATGCGGCAGCGACTTGGCCTCGAGCATACGCGAGAGTTGCTGCTGCCCTCGCATTTCGATTACGAGAGCCAAGCGCTGCTCTACGTGCCTCCCGATCTGCCCGATCCGCGCACGCCGGAATTTGCCGCGCTGGCGGCGGAGCGCATACGGCAGTTGCTCGAAATCACACGCGGCCGCGCGTTCGTGCTCTTCACCAGCTTTGCGCAAATGAGAGATGTTTATGAGCGCGTATGCTCGCAACTTCCCTATCGTATGTTCTTGCAAGGCGAGGCGCCAAAGAACGCGCTGCTCGAGGAGTTTCGGCTGACGCCCAACGCCGTGTTGTTTGGCACTTCGTCATTTTGGCAGGGAGTCGATGTGCAGGGTGAACAGTTGAGCTGCGTGATCATCGATCGCCTACCGTTCGCAGTGCCCAGCGATCCAGTCGTGGCGGCTCGTGTAAAAGCCATCGACGCGGGAGGCGGCAATGCTTTTTTCGACTATCAAGTACCGAGCGCAGTCATCACGCTGAAGCAGGGATTTGGAAGATTGATTCGATCGCTGCATGATCGCGGATTGCTGGCGCTGCTCGACAACAGGATTTTGAAGAAGCGGTACGGGCGTGTGTTTATGGAGAGCCTGCCACCCTACAGCAGAACAACCGACCTGCGAAAGGTGGAGGAATTTTTCGGAGTAGATTTGTAGTCAGTGGCGACAGGGCGAAGCCCCATCGCCACACAGGAATTAAAGCTACACCGCCGCCGCTTCCTTCTCGACAACGACTTTCAAGTGCGTCGTCACGTCCTTGTGCAACTTGACCGGGATGGTGAACTCACCAACACTCTTGAGCGGTTCATGCAACTGGATCTTCCGCCGATCGATGTGGAAGCTCTTCTTCTCCAGTGCTTCGGCAATGTCACCTGCGGTGACCGATCCAAACAGCTGATCGGTTTCGCTGGACTTGCGCGTGAACTTAACCTCGAGTCCTTCAAACTGCTTGGCCAGTGCCTCGGCTTCCGTCTTTTCCTTGGCGGAGCGGCGGACTGAAGCTGCCTTCATCTGCTCGATGACAGTCTTGTTGGCTTCGGTGGCCTGAATCGCCAGCTTCTTGGGCAGGAGAAAATTCCGCCCGTATCCTTCGGCGACTTTTACCACCTCGCCGCGGTTGCCCAGTTTGGGCACATCTTCTTTCAGAATGACTTCCATGAAAATGACTCCCTAGTCTCTAGTCTTTGGTCGTTAGTCGATGGTCGCTAGTCGTTGGGGGAAACCGCGAACGATCAGCGACGAACAACCAACGACGATCATGAATTTACTGCGCGCGTCCCGCGAACGGCAGCAGCGCGATATTGCGCGCCTGCTTTATCGCTCGCGACAGGCGGCGTTGATGCGGCGTACATACGCCGGTCAGGCGGCGCGGAGTAATCTTGCCGCTCTCCGCGACGAACTGCGCCAGCAGCCGCACATCTTTGTAGTTAACAGCTTCGATCTTTTCGACGCAGAACTTACAAACTTTCTTGCGCCGGAAAAACTTGCGTCCGCCTTCGCGGGGACCACCCGGGCCTCCACCTGGACGGGGACCGCGCGGCGGGCCGCCGCGATCAGGGCGGTCACTACCACTACGCTCTGGACGGCTTTCGCCGTGCGCAACTGCTACTTTTGTTTCATCTGCCATAGTGCTCCTGCTTTCTCGGAATTCAGTGGCGAAGAGCCGGTTACCCGCTCCCACGCCGTCCCCCTTAAAGGGGCGTTTTATTTCTTTGAAGCTGTGCTATCGCCGAGGGATGCAAAACGATTCGGACGATACGAACCAATTCGCCGTACACAAAACTCACTCCAATTAAACCGGCGCCGAAGCCGGCGTTTCCGTGGCTGCTTCCACGGCTGCCGGCGTCACGGGAGCTGGTGCTGCCGCAGCCGGTTGCGCGCTCGCCTTCTTTTTCGAGTCACGCAGCTTCTTGATCTTGTCGAGCCGCTTCAGTTCTTCATCGGTGCGAACCGTGAGGAACTTAATCACCGGCTCCGTCACGCGCAGGCGGCGTTCAACCTCGTGCACCGCGGCACCCGTGGCTTCGATCATCATCAACACGAAAATGCCATCGTTAAACTTTCCGACCCTATACGCGAGCCGGCGCTTGCCCCACACTTCGCTCTTCGCGGTGCCGCTCGCGGCGGTTACCGATGACTCCAGCGTGGAAATGAGCTTGGTTAATTCTTCGTCCACCATGTCAGGCCGAACAATAAACATCAATTCATAGGTACGATTCATTCGTTATCTCCAAAGTCTTAAGGGCCGTCGTTGGTCGATGGTCGTTAGTCGTTCGCAACGCCAGATCAGCGATGATGGCCGAACGACCAACGACTATCGACCGCCGCTCACTCTTCCGGCTCATTCTTGCGATTAAACCGGTTCATCGCCACCGCCGGACCTTCTTTCACAACTACCTCGACCGCCTGCACCGCCATGTCGAGCATCTCATCCACTGCTACTTCCTGCGCTTTACGGAACGGCGTCAGCAAATATTTCGCCCCATCACCGACCTTGTGGTCGGGCGCTACTCCCAGCCGAATTCGAAGGAATTCGTCCGTCCCCAGAGCGCCCAGGATCGACTCCATCCCGTTGTGCCCCGCCGAACTGCCCCGCTGCCGTATGCGAATCGTGCCCAGCGGCAGATCCAGTTCGTCGTAAATCACAATCAGGTCGCGCGTGACATCGACTTGATGTTCCGCTGCTAACTCCACCACCGAAAGCCCACTCAGGTTCATGTAGGTTTCCGGCTTCGCCAAAATTACCGGTTCCCCGGCAACTGTCGTCCGTGCCGTCAGCGCCCGGCATTGGCGATTCCTTACTTCAATCCCGAGATTGTTGGCGATCCGATCAATCGTCAAAAATCCGAGATTGTGCGGCGTGAACTGGTACTCGATTCCAGGATTGCCTAAACCGACGATCAGTTTCACGCGAGTTAGCTTTCAGCCATCAGCTCTCAGCCCTCAGCCGAAAGCCACACCAGATCCTTCGCTCCGCTCAGGATGACGGCGGCGGGCTCAAACGCCCGCCAAACGCCGTCACTTCTTCTCTTTCTTCTCGGACTTCTCCGCCTTCTCGGGCTTGGCCTTACCCTTCGCATCGCCCTCGGCCTCGCCTTCGCCCTCAGCGTCCTGCTTGCCCTTCTTGATGACTTCAGGCTCAGCCGGGGTCGCTGTCGCATCCGCCGCCACTGCCTCAGGAGTCGCCACCACTTCTTCTTTCACCGTCGTGATGTGCGCGATCATCTGGTTTTCATCTGTCAGGAACTTCAGCTTCGGATCGTGCGGCAGATCCTTCACGCGCACTTCGACGCCAAACACCAGATGGCTGATATCGACTTCGATGTTCTTCGGAATGTCGGCCGGCAAACACTCGATCTCGATCTCGCGCAACAACTGCTCGAGGATACCGCCTTCTGTCTTAACGCCGACAGCCTCGCCCTTCAGGATGACGGGTACCGTGACCGTCAGCTTTTTATCCATGGCGATGCGTTGCAGGTCGACGTGGAGCAGCTTTCCCTTGATCGGCTCAAACTGCCAGTCCACGATCATCGCCTTTACGCGATCGGTGTCGAGCGCCAGATCAAAAATCGTGTTGTGTCCGCTCTCCGATTTCAAGATGCGCAGAACCTGGCGCGGATCGACCGCGACGGTCGCCGCATCCTTGCCCGCGCCATAAACCACCGCGGGAATCTTTCCGCTGACGCGGACGCGCCGCGCGGCGTTCTTGGTGCCCGGTTCGCGCTTCTGCGCTTCCAATATGCTGATGTCCGTTGCTGTCGCCATAATTCCGTTTCCGTCCTTGGTTAATTCGTCGTTGGTCGATAGTCGTTGGTCGTCAGAAGCCGCCCGCGTTGAAAGATGGTTGCGAACGACCAGCGACCAGCGACGCTTCTAAATAAATAACCTGCTCACCGATGTCTCTTCATGAATGGACTGAATCGCCCGTCCAATCAATCCCGCAATCGAGAGCACTTTAATCTTCGCAACCTGCTTCGCCTCCGCCGTCAGGGGAATCGTGTTCGTCACCACCACCTCGGCGATCGGAGAATTCACCAGAATCTCCACTGCCGACCCCGAAAGCACCGGGTGCGAGCAGCATGCATATACCGTGCTGGCGCCATTATTGATGAGCGCCTGCGCAACTTTCACCAGCGTCCCACCCGTATCGATCAAATCGTCAATGATCAAACAAGTGCGGCCGCGAACGTCGCCGATCACGTGCATCACTTCCGCGACATTCATCTCGACGCGGCGTTTATCGACAATCGCCAGCGCCGCATCCACTTTCTTTGCAAAGAAGCGCGCCCGTTCCACGCCGCCCGCATCCGGAGAAACCACCGTCAGATTCGGCAAGTTCAACTTCTTGAAGTGGTCCACCAGCACCGGCGAAGCAAACAGATGATCCACCGGAATATTAAAAAATCCCTGCAACTGCGGCGCGTGCAAATCAACCACCAGCGCCCGATCCGCGCCCGCCGTCGTCAGCAAATCCGCCACAAGCTTCGACGAAATCGGCACCCGCGGCTTGTCTTTTCGATCCTGCCGCGCATATCCAAAATAAGGAATCACGGCCGTAATCCGCCGCGCCGAAGCACGCTTCAGCGCGTCCATCATCAACAACAATTCCATCAAATGCATGTCCACTGGCTGGCAGGTGGGCTGCATCACGAAAACGTCGGCCCCGCGCACGTTCTCCTGTATCTGCACGTACGCTTCGCCGTCCTTGAAGCGGGTGACCAGAGCCTGTCCGCGCGTCAGGCCAAGAAAAGCGCAGACCTCTTCGCAGAGCGCCTCGTTCGCGGTTCCGCAGAAAATCTTGAACCGGTCGTCGACCCGTGCGCGTTGCGGTTTGCGTTCCGTTTTCTCGTCGACTATCGGCTTTTTTTCCGAGGGTTTCTCGACGATCGTTTTTTCGGCAATCGGTTTTTCAGCAGTCGTGGTTGCAACTGTGGGCATAGGTTCAGTTCTCAGTTCCCGGTCTTAAAGTTCCGGGTCTTAAGTTCTCAGGCTTGGGGCTCCAGTGTCTCTCGACTGAGAACTGAGAACTGGCAACTGAGAACTGGTTGATCTGGCTGGGCCGCTAGGATTCGAACCTAGACAAAGTGCTCCAAAGGCACTTGACCTACCATTAGTCGACGGCCCAGTAAATCGCTCTGACTGGCGGATTGCGCTTCAATTGTCGTCCAACAATTGTCGTTTAACAACTGTCTTTTATCTTCCAACAATCGAAATCAATCGAGAATCTTTTTCCAATACTTCTGGCGCGTCAACGTACTGGTCGCTACCGCCTTCAGCCCCCGCTTTCGCAGACGGCTCGCCGCTTTCGCAGCCTCGGCTGGCGACCGAAACAGTCCATACAGGGTTGACCCTGACCCGGAGAGTGAAGCGTAGCGCGAACCGGCGCGCTCCAACTCACCTTTTATGTCACGCAATTCGGGATATTGAGGAAAGACGACTCTCTCGAAGTCGTTTTCGATCCCGGTACGGACAAGGTCGGAAAGCAATTTTCCGACCCGGCTCCCGCCTTTTGCAGAAGCACCGGTGTTGGGTGAACCACTAATGTTGCCTGAACCACTAAGCCACGCCGACAGCGCGCAGCCAACCTCAAACAGTCTATCGGAGGGAAGAGGCGGAGTCAATTGCGCTGGCGCAGAAACGCTAGCGTCGGCCGATGCTCGCGTAGGGGCAGACGCCCCCGTCTGCCCAGCCGAGCGAAGCTCAACTCCGCTCTTAACAAGCGCATCCCAATCCGCAAACGCCCGAGGCGTCGAAACTCCAACCTCCGGCGTAACAATCGCCAAAGCCATCGCGGGCAAATCCGGCAGCGGATAAACCTCTTCCCCGCGCCCCACGCCCAGGACCGTCCCGCCCGTAAGAAATAAAGGCAGATCCGATCCAATCTCGGCCGCAATTTTTAGTCGAACTGGCGTACTTAATTTTTTTTTGAGCGCTCGCTCGATCGCGATCATCGTCGCCACCGCATTCGACGAAGCCGCGCCCAACCCTCCCTGCACCGGCAGCCGCTTATCAATCTCAATCCGGACGCGTCCCGACGCGCCCAGCTCCTCCATCACCCGCTCCGCTATGCGATAGCAAGTGTTAGACGAATCCAGCGGAACCCGCTCATCATCACAGACAATTTCAATCCGATCGCCGCGCCCCGATTTTCGTTCGACGCTGACCCGGATCAAATCATGCAACGCAATCGTCTGATACACCGTGCGCAGCTCGTGAAATCCATCCGCGCGAGCCGCGCCAATGTAGAGCCCCAGATTAATCTTCGCAAAAGAGCGAACCGCGACCGTCGTCATGGAAGGGGAATTGTAAGCGATTTGGATCGGAAGCGGGCTTTGCCGCGATAACTTTGACTCTAGGGGTTCAGGAGTCGATGAACTGACCTGTGGCGGCGGTCCCAGATGGTCTTACAACATCCCAATAGCACTCACAACAACCTCGTCGATGAGTGTAATCGGGGAAGAAACGAGCGGTGATTGCAGCGGCGAGAAAGTTGGCGGTCCTGCTACATCGCTTGTGGGTCAGCGGAGAAGTTTATGAACCGTTACGCAATCAGAAAACGATGCCGCGGCCGCATAAAGTCAAAAGCAAGACCCTTCTTAGAAAAGGAAGAGCAAAAGCTTCGCGATTCTAGATACCGAGGGGGATGGGTGGTCTCGGAGCGGAACGATCCAATCATCTTCCCGGTTACCAAGGTACAGTGACCCTCGTAATCTTGCCGCCTTTTTCAACCTGCCCCATACTCGCCTCACCTACCACAGAACCTGGGAGACGGGGTTGAAGACGGAGATTAGGGTCGCCGATTTCAGCCCCGCATTTTTTTTGCCCCACACTCCAAAAACCTTGAAACCTTGAAACTCTGAAACCGAGGTCCGCCCGACTCACCCTCGCCACTCCCGGCTATCCTCCACTCCAGCCCTCGCATCGAATAGAATCATAGACAATAGATTCCATACTCCCAAGTGAGGCATGATGCAAAAATCCCTCGTTCTGCTACTGCTCGTGTGTTTCCTGACTCCGATCCTTTCCGCCGATGACGCAGCCGACACCAAGGCTGCCGGTCGCATCCAGGCCGCCGGCACGGTGCTTGATGAAATCCAGGCCGCTCCGGATAAAGGCATTCCTCAAGAAGTTCTCGGCTCAGCCGAGTGTGTAGCCGTTGTACCCTCCCTGCTCAATGGAGGATTTGTTTTTGGCGGCCGCTACGGCAGAGGCGTCGCCAGTTGCCGCACTCCCAAGGGTTGGAGCGCGCCCGCTTTCTTTATGATCGGCGGTGGCAGCTTCGGATTGCAGATCGGCGGCCAGGCCACCGATGTGGTGATGCTGATCATGAACAAGCACGGCATGGATAACCTGCTCTCCAGCCAGTTCAAGCTCGGTGGCGATGCCAGCGCAGCCGCCGGCCCCGTCGGACGCCACGCCTCCGCCGACACCGATTGGAAGATGCGCGCCGAGGTTCTGACCTACTCGCGTTCCCGCGGCCTGTTCGCCGGCCTCGAACTCTCCGGTGCAGTAATCAAGCAAGACAAAGACAGCACTCGCGATTTCTACGGCCGCATGGTGCCTTTCAGTACCTCGCTTAAGGGAGAAGTCGATGCTCCCAAAGACGCCTATCCATTCCTGAGCAGCCTAGCCAAGTGGGCCGTGGAAGCCGCAAAATAAGTATCCAGTTGTTGGTACCCAGTGGATTTTCTTTTCCGTCAAATTTAGCGATTCAGACTGGGTACTGGGCACTGGGTACTGACTCCCCTTGCGAGAACGGCTCGAATACGCGCTGGTCTGGCTCTTCATCAAGGGCCTCGGGCTGCTGCCCCGTCCGGTGGCTCGCGCCATAGGAATCGCGCTCGGCTTAACCGTCTACGCCCTTCACGGTCGACTGCGGCGTGTCGGCCTGCGCAATCTTGAGCTTGCGTTTCCTGAAATGCCCGAGCGCGAACGCCGACGCCTGCTGCGCGGCGAGTTCATCTCGCTGGGCCGCCAGCTCGCCGAAGTCTGCCTCTTCCCCAGCTACACTCGCGAGAACGTCTCCCGGATCATCGTCTATGACGGATTCGAAAATTTCGAGCGCGCGTACGCCCGCGGCAAAGGCATCCTCTTCCTCACCGGGCACATCGGGGCCTGGGAACTCTCCGCCTTCGCCCATTCGCTCAACGGACATCCACTATCGATCGTCATGCGGTCGCTCGACAATCCCTACATTGACCGGCTTCTCCAGGGCTACCGCACGATGCACGGCAATCGCACGGTCGATAAAGACGATTTCGTCCGCGGGTTGCTTGGAGCAATGCGAGCCGGCGAAACCGTTGGCATTCTCATGGATACGAATATGACACCGCCGCAAGGCGTCTTCGTGGATTTCTTCGGCATTCCCGCCTGCACGGCCAGCGGCCTGGCCCGCATAGCCCTGCGCACCGACGCCGCCGTCGTGCCCGGCTTCACCGTATGGGATGCGAAGCGGCAAAAATATATCCTGCGCTTCGAGGCCGCCATAGAATTAATCCGCACCGCCGACAACGAGTCCGACATCGTGGCCAACACCGCTAAATTCACCAAAGCGATAGAAGAAATCATCCGCCAATATCCCGACCAGTGGCTCTGGGTCCACCGCCGCTGGAAAACCCGTCCACCGGGAGAACCGCCGTTGTATTAGCTAGCGTGGTTGTCGTTGTCGTAGTGTGGAGCGGGCGCCCGCGCCCGTTTGTCGGACGTTGTACATACTCGACAGGAAAGCGACAATAGACAACCATGAAACAAACAGTGCGCGATCTAGCTGAAAAGCTCGGGTGCCATCTTGTCGGTGACGGCTCCATCACTGTGAGCAACGTCTCCAGCCTGCAATCCGCGACTAGCGAAAGTCTGATTTTCGTAGAAGACTCGAAGCATCTAGAAGCCGCGCTAGCCTCATCCGCAGCCGCCGTAAGCGCCGGACAATTCGCGTCTGCCAGGGACACGCGGCAAAAGCCTATCCTCATCTCAACTCAGCCCCGCCTAACCTTCGCCCGGGCCGCAAAGCTGCTGCGCGACCCCGACGAGCTTCGCGTCATCCATCCTGAGGCTATCGTCCCTGCATCCGCAGCGCTCGGCAAGAATATATCGATCGGCCCGCGTGCAATTCTGGGCGAGCAGGTTAAGATCGGGGACGAAACGACCATCGGCGCTGGCTGCGTAATCGGCGACAACGCAACCGTCGGAACCCAGTGCCGCATCGATGCCAATGTGACCATCTACCCCGGCACAACCGTTGGCGACCGCGTCGTCGTCCAAGCTGGCGTCGTGCTGGGCAGCGAAGGGTTCGGCTACGTGCGCGATTCCGCAACCGGACGCTACGAACAATTCCCCCAAATCGGCCGCCTGGTCATCGAAGATGACGTAGAGATCGGAGCCAACTCGACCATCGACCGCGGCGCGCTCGACGAGACCCGCGTTAGCCGTGGCACAAAAATCGACAATCTTGTCCATATCGGCCACAACGTGCAAATCGGCGAAGATGTCGTAATCGCTGCGCAAACCGGCCTTTCTGGCAGCGCGGTCATCGAAGATAACGTAATCATCGGCGGCCAGGTAGGCATCGCGGATCACGTCCGCATCGAAGCTGGAGCAATTCTGGGAGCGCAAAGCGGCATCCCCACCAAGAAAGTAATTCGCGGCAAAGGAGTAGTTTTCTGGGGCACTCCCGCGCGTCCGATTCGAGAGTATCTTAAAGAATTGGCGTTCTTATCTCGCGCGGCAAAAAAGGAGAGTTGAGTAAAAGAAGTTTTGGCTTTAGTTAGCTGCTAAATGCTGAATGCTAAAAGCTCCCTCACCATGCCAACAATCGTCATCGGCGGCCACACCCGCAGCGTCGGGAAGACCAGCATAGTCGCCGGCCTGATCGCCGCTCTGCCCGCCTTCCACTGGACCGCCCTTAAAATCACGCAATACGGGCACGGTGTCTGCTCGGCTAACGGCGAAGCCTGCGACTGCGCCACCGCCGATCATTCGTGGGCTGTGTCCGAAGAAAAGGATCGCAGCGGAGACTCCGACACCTCGCGCTTCCTCCTCGCCGGAGCCGATCACTCCTGGTGGGTGCGCACCGAGCAAGGACGCCTGGCCGAGGCCATGCCGCGCGTTCGCAAAATTCTCGAGGCCGCGAAAAACGTCATCATCGAATCGAACAGCATCCTGCGCTTCCTGAAACCCGATCTCTATCTGACCGTCCTCGATCCCCAAACCGCCGACTTCAAAACCTCAGCGCAAACTTTCCTCGATCGCGCCGACGCCGTCTTGCTGCATTCCGCCAGCAGCGCAAACAACCCCGCCTGGGAACGAGTCTCGCTTAAACCCGTGATCAACCGTCCAACCTTCGCGATCCACGCGCCAACCTACGTCACACCAGAAGTTATAGAGTTCGTTCGTGCCCGACTGTCTGTTGCTGCACACTCTCAACCAAAAACATGATTGTCATCCTGAGCGAAGCGAAGGACCTGCTGTCACACGCGCAACGAGAAAGCAGACGATTTCCGCCTACGACCCCGCCTTAATCTCAACCGCCTTGTCGCTCTGAAAATCAATCGTGACCGGCTTCCCGCCATTCGGATACTGCAAAGTGCGCGCCCCATAATCCCCCGGCCCCGTAGGAATCCCCATCCCAATCGCGAAACTGGCCTGCAACTCACTCATCCCCGGCTGCACTTCGTGCGCGTCAATCTTCTGCCAAACCTCCGCCGGCCAGTGTTTATAAAGTCCGTGCGGATCTTCAACGAAAAACATGTCGTCCGAGCGAATCTTGAAGTCGCCGCCCTGCTCCGCCCCGATCGGAACCGCATACCCCTTGCCATCCATCGAAAACACCGCCATCACCTGCTTTATCCCTGGAGCCTGCGGAGAAACGTCGGTCACCACATCTTGAACCGCCAGCTTCTGCAAAGGCAGCAGAGTGCCCGCGTCGTGCGCAAAATCTGTCTTGCGGCGCTCGCGATCATAGGGATAGTAAGTAATCTGATAGCCGAATCTCGACCACACCGGCTGCTCAGTCAACTGATGCGCCGACCGCAGATCGTAAGGATGGAGCTTCTTAGGGGAAACGTAGTAGTCTGCCTTGAGCAAGCCTTCCGGCTTGGGCTTCGCATCTTCCTTCATCGCCTCATGCCGTTCATACACGACATAAGCCGCGCGCGCGCCCGCCAGCACGATGGCTACAACCAAAAAAATCTGCAGCTTCTTCTGAAAATCCGAATCAGAGGCCATGATTTTTCAGTCCCGGAAAATTGCGCCAGTGGTTTCCTTCGTGAGTTTTTCCTTAGTGTAACTTCGTGCCCTTACGTGGTGAGCTTTCACCCACGAATCAGATAAACTAAACGTAAGCGCCACTCAGCCAACAAAGAGGAATTATGCCCATCGCCCAGGACGACGTTCTCAACGCACTGAAGCAATGCTACGATCCGGAAATCCCCGTCAACATCGTCGATCTAGGCCTGATCTATGACATCCGCTTCGACGACCTACCCGAAGGCCAGCAGGACGTCACCGTCGATATGACCCTCACCGCTCAGGGCTGCCCCGAACACGTCAACATCAGCGCCCAGGTCAAATCCCGAGTCGAGCAACTTCCCGGCGTCCGCAACGCCAACGTCAACGTAATCTGGGAACCCGCATGGACTCCAGAACGCCTCAGTCCCGACGCCCGCAAGCAATTGGGGATCGAGTAGCCTTCGCGCCCGTCGTTTGCTATTCTTCGTTCGCTGTTTGCGAGACCGCCCTAGCGAATAGCGAACGACGAACAGCGAGAAGCGCTTCCTAATATTCTCCCAACTCCTCAAAAGCCCGCGCCGCGCGCCGTTCCATCAAATCTTCAATCTTGCTTCCGATCTTCATCGCCAGATCCAGGAACCGCGTTCCCTGCCGAACATACGAAGGCAATTCTTCGCGAATCCGCATGAACTGATCGGGGTACTCCGACGCGAGCACCGCCAATCCCATGCTGCCCACCAGTATGGCCGCCGGACGTCTTCCTCTCAATGCCAACATCGCCGCCGTTCCCGCCGATCCCGCAATCACCGCCCGCTTCCAGTTCTCCATGTCATCTCCTAAGCCTTTTTCATTTCCTTCGTGTGCCTTCTCCTTCGTGTGCCTTCGTGTCCTCTATGGTTTATGAATCTCGCAAACTGCACGATACGCTGCTCTTCCTAGCAGGATTCTAAACCAAGCTTCCATGCTTTATACTGTCCCGCCGACACTCAATCCCAACTATGATGCAATTTCGAATCGTTCCGTTCATCGCTACCTTACTCTGTATCGCCAACCTAACCGCCGCCCAAACCAAGCCGCGAGCCCGCGATCTCGGCGTCCCTTTCGACGGCACTCCCGGCCCTTATAACGCCATCACCGATGTCAAAGGAGTCGAAGTCGGCCACACCACGCTAATTTCTGGCAGCGGCAAACTCAAAGTTGGAGAAGGCCCAGTCCGCACCGGCGTCACCGCCGTTCTCCCCCGCGGCAAAGGCTCGCTCGATCCCGTCTTTGGCGCCTGGTTCACGCTCAACGGCAATGGAGAAATGACCGGCACGACCTGGCTCGAAGACTCCGGCTTTCTCGAAGGCCCGGTCATGATCACCAACACGCACAGCGTAGGCGTAGTCCGGGATGCGGTCATTGCGTGGCGCATCAAGAAAGCTCCGCCCGACAGTGAAGGTTATTCCTGGTCTCTGCCCGTTGTGGCCGAAACCGCCGACGATGACTTGAATGACATGAACGGATTTCACGTGAAGCCCGAGCACGCCTTCCACGCTCTTGACACAGCTCACGGCGGCCCCGTCGAGGAAGGCAACGTTGGCGGCGGCACGGGCATGATCTGCAACGAATTCAAAGGCGGCATCGGCACGTCGTCGCGCGTGCTCCCCGCTCGCTTCGGAGGCTACACCGTTGGCGTCCTCGTGCAATGCAATTACGGATGGCGCAGCCAGTTGCGCATCGCCGGAGTTCCCGTCGGTCAGGAAATTCCCGATCACACGGTTCGCAACGATGACATCGGATCGATCATCATCGTGATTGCCACGGACGCTCCGCTCATTCCTACACAACTCAAGCGAGTCGCTCGCCGCGCTGCGCTCGGCGTCGGCCGCGATGGTAGTTTTTCCGGCGACGGCTCCGGCGACATCTTCATCGCATTCTCGACGGCCAACCCCGGCGCAGCCGATTCCACCGCAGTGCGCGACCTGAAAATGTTACCCAACCAAAAAATCAATCCGATTTTTTTAGCCACGGTTCAAGCTACGGAAGAGGCTGTAGTCAACGCCATGGTCGCCGCCGAAACCATGACTGGCATCAACGACTACACCGTCTACGCGCTGCCCCACGACCGTCTGCGCGAAGTCCTGAAAAAATACAACCGCTTGACAAAATGAGTGGCGCGGGAGCACCAGGCTCAAGTAGGGGCGGACGCCCTCATCTGCCCAGCCGAGCAAAGGTCGGCGGCCGCGCGCGGCCACGTCGATCTACAGGTCCGCTCAAAGTTACCTTCGTTCGAACCATTCCGTTCGGTTTCCGCGCACGGAAGGATACAATCCAGTCAGTGAAGTCCTACCGAATCGAGCGCATCAAGGGTGGCATGAAGTTCAATTGCACGCGCTGTACCCACAGCGTCAGCACGCTGGATTTCGACGCCAAAGCGGGCAACCTCCGCACCCAGGCCGCGACCGCCATCAATGATCACGCCGCGAAATCGCACCACGAACCATTGGTAGTCTCCGCCGCCGACAGCCAGCAGCGCAGTTGGCGCTAAACGACAAACCAGCGACCGATTAAATCCAGGCAAACAATCGCGCGTCACCCGCGCGTTTTTCGGTAACATAGTGTCGCTGCTGCATGCGTCCTATGATCGAGCGCTTCGATTTCTCCGATCTCCGCGAACTCTTCGCCAAGGCTAACGAAGAGAAGTCTGGCGATCAGCTAGCCGGAATCGCCGCGCGCTCCGAGCGCGAACGAGTAGCAGCAAAGCGCAAACTCGCGGATTTGACACTCGACGAGATTGTCCGCCAACCACTGATCGATCCCGACCAAGACGATGTTACCCGCCTCATCCTCAACAACCACGATCAGCAAGCCTTCGGCTCCATCGCGAGCATGACCGTAGGAGAATTTCGCGAGTTCCTTCTCGACGACGGCACCACAGAGACGCGACTTCACTCCCTGCAAAAGGCCATCATTCCCGAAATCGCGGCCGCCGTAGCGAAGCTGATGAGTAACAAGGATCTCGTCCTCGTGGCTGCCAAAATCCACAACGTTACTCGCTGCCGCAATACCATGGGTGAGCGTGGAGTGCTCGGCATCCGCGCCCAACCCAACCATCCGGCCGATGACGTCGGCGGAATCCTTCTCGCTGCTTTCGAAGGTTTGCTCTATGGCTGCGGAGACGCCGTCATCGGCGTGAATCCGGCTACCGATTCAGTCGAAACCGTCAGCGCGATTCTCGCCGCCTTGAATCGCCTGCTCGACGCCTACGAGATTCCCACGCAGACTTGTTGCCTCGCGCATGTCACCACCCAGTTAGCAGCACTAAATCGCGGTGCACCCGTCGACCTTCTTTTCCAGTCCGTAGCTGGAACAGAGGCAGCCAACCGAAGTTTCGGAATTAGCTTGAACATGTTGCGCGAAGGCCGCGACCAGGTTCACGAGCATCACCGCCAGCGAGATGTCCGTTGGGCCGGCGACCAAGTGATGTACTTCGAAACCGGCCAAGGCAGCGCTCTCTCCGCCGAAGCCCATCACGGGGTCGATCAACTCACACTCGAAGCGCGAGCCTACGGAGTAGCTCGCTCTTTCGATCCTTTTCTAGTCAACAGCGTGGTCGGCTTCATCGGCCCAGAGTATTTGTACGACGAGCGCCAGATAATTCGCGCCGGACTCGAAGATCATTTCATGGGTAAGTTGCTGGGCCTGCCTATGGGATGCGACGTCTGTTATACCAATCATGCCGCTGCCGACCAGAACTCAGCCGACAACTTGCTGTTACTTCTAACTGCGGCCGGCTGTAACTACTTCATGGGCGTACCCTGCTCCGACGATGTCATGCTCAATTACCAATCCACCAGTTATCACGACGCATTGGCCGCAAGACGTCTCTTCCATCTGCGACCCGCACCGGAGTTTTTAGTCTGGCTGCAGAACATGGGAATCTATCGTGGCACGGAACCCGCCTCCCTCGATTCGTCCGCGAGACGGCAACTAATGCATGGGTTGGAAACATCGTTAGAGAAAACCGTCTGAATGACCTCCGAAGACGACCAACTCGATACACGCGATCTGTCCGACTCCACATTGTCCGAGATCATCAAGAAAGTGCGCGCCAAAACTCCGGCCCGCCTCTTGGCTGGACGAAGCGGACCCGCCTATCGAACCAAAACTCAACTTGAACTCCGCGAAGCCCACGCTGCTGCTCGCGATGCCGTGCGTACGGAGTTTGACCTCATCGCTAGTCTAGGCGCCGATTTTGTCCGCAACTGGAGTGTATTCGAAGTCAGTTCGCAAGCAACGACCAAAGACGAATATCTGCTTCGCCCGGACCTAGGCCGCCATCTGAGTGAAGCATCTCGCGAGACAATGAGCAGGCAACGCACAATTGGAAACGATTTACAGATAGTGATCGGCGATGGCCTGTCAGTAACGGCCGTTGCAGCCCAAGTTCCGCCTCTGCTGCCACTCCTGACTGAAGGAGCGAAACTTCGAGAGTGGACCGTGGGCCAGATATTCGTAATCCGTCACTGCCGCGTCGGCATTCTCAACCAGATCGGCGAGTTACTTAAACCGCAAGTCGCCGTGTTACTGATCGGAGAGCGCCCGGGCTTAGCGACCGCCGAGAGTCTCTCGGCCTACATGGCGTACCAACCGACAGTAGCTAACACGGACGCGAACCGCAATCTTATCTCTAACATTCACAAGCGGGGAGTTAGCGTGGAGCAAGCAGCCGAGCGAATTCTCAACTTGGCTGCTGCCATGATGAAGACTAAGACGAGCGGTTATCAACTGCGCGAAGAGTTACTGTCTGTCGTTCGCTCGGAGATAACTCGCTAGCTACTTCACCGCTTTATCCGTAATCTCTAGCCCTTTGTCGATGATTGCAAACGCCTCCCGCAGTTGCTGCTCATTAATGCACAGCGGAGGATTCGTGAAAAAAGTATTCCAGCGAACGAACGTATAGAGCCCGTTCTCCCGGAAAAACTTGCCGAGCGCGACCATCTCCTCGGAAGTACCGTTGAACGGCGCCATCGGCTGCCGCGTGTTGCGATCGCTAATCAGTTCAACGATTCCAAAAAGCCCGATTGATCGCACCGCGCCAACCGACGGGTGTTTCGCCTGCAACTCCTCGCCCAGCGCCGTCATGATCGCGCCCATTCTCTGCGAATTCTCAATCAAGCGGTCTTCTTCATAAACTTGGATAGTGGCCAATGCCGCTGCGCATCCCATCGGATGACTGTTGTAAGTAAGTCCGCCATAAAATACTCTGTCATCGAAGTGCCGGGCAATATGGTGCCGCATACCAACCGCGCCCAAAGGAAGATAACTCGATGTAAGTCCTTTGGCCATGCAGAGTAAGTCAGGAACAACCTTCCAATGATCAACCGCGAACCATTCGCCAGTACGACCAAAACCGGACATAACCTCGTCGGCAATCATCAGAATTCCATGCTTGTCGCACAGTTTTCGCACTCCGTCCAAATATCCATTCGGCGGCACGAGGATACCGTTTGTCCCAGTCACAGGCTCGAGTATGAAAGCGGCAATCGTATGCGGACCTTCCAGTTGAATAATTTCTTCGATTGTCGACAGTGCGGTGTCAGCCGACTCCCATCCGCGCTCAATACCGTGATACGGATCAAGCACGCGCACGACACCCGGAAGCCCCGGCTCCACCGCCCATCTCCGGGGATCGCCCGTGAGGCTGATCGCCCCTGCGGTAGCTCCATGATAAGAGCGATAACGCGCGATAATTTTGTGCCGCCCGGTAAAAAAGCGCGCGATCTTGATTGCATTCTCGTTCGCCTCGGCGCCACCGTTAGTAAAGAAAAATGTATCAATGTCGCCTGGCGCTATCTCGGCGAGTTTGGCTCCCAGCCGCGCTCGCGGCTCCGTAGCCATAAATGGATTGGCATACACAAGTACCGACGCCTGTTCCGCGATCGCGCGAATGACGCGCTCATCGCCGTGTCCGATGTTTACCGACATCAACTGACTGTTGAAATCGATGAAGCGCTTCCCTTCCGGCGTCCAGAAATAAATTCCCTTCGCGCGAGCCACCGGAATAGGATCGACCTTGGATTGCGCGGACCACTCAAACAGTGTGTGCTTCTTCGTGAGATCGACGATCTCCTGGCCCGTCATTGTGGAAGCTTCAGTTGATGTAGTCATAAAATTTGATAAGTCTGCACAACATGGACGGCGCAAGCCGCATCCTTAAGCGAACTGCCCCGTTAACACTCCTTTTTTCTCGGCAACCTGTGCCAGAGCTGCTTCGAGCACATCCATTCCTTCATCCATTTGCGCGTCGGTGATGACTAGCGGCACCAACAGGCGAATCACGTTACTGTAGGATCCAGCCGTGATCGTTATTAATCCATGCTCGTAACAATATTGTGACACTCGAGTGGTCTCTGCATCCGCGGGTTCGCGGGTTGTCTTGGACCGCACAAGCTCCAGCGCCTGCATCGCGCCTAATCCACGAACTTCTCCGACGAGTTCCCAACGCGCCTGCCACTTTGCCGCACGTTTTCGGAATCGCTCGCCCAGCACGTTGGCACGAGCACAAAGATTCTCTTTTTCGATAACGTCGAGCACGGCCAACGCCGCTTCGCATGCAGCCGGATTCCCCGCAAACGTGCCGCCCAGTTGCCCCACGCCGGGACTATCCATGATCTCAGCGCGCCCTGTAACTGCCCCCATCGGCAAGCCACCTGTCAAGGATTTCGCCATCGTGACCAGGTCGGGCTCGAGCCCCAGCCGCTCGCATGCAAACATCGCCCCGGTCCGCGCGAACCCAGTCTGCACTTCGTCAGCGATCAACAGAATGCCGTGCTTGCGGCAAACCGCGCTAAGTGTGGGATAGAACTCCGCGGGCGGTGTTATAAACCCGCCTTCACCAAGAATAGGTTCAACAATTACCGCCGCCACCGACTCAGCCGCAACCAAGCGCTTGAAAGTATCTTCTATGTGCCGCGCACAATAGACATCGCACGACGGATAAGTCATCGAATAAGAACAACGAAAGCAATAAGCGTAAGGGATGCGATAGACCTCAGCGGGAAATGGCTCGAAGCCAGCTTTGTAAGGATGCGTCTTACTGGTAGCCGCCATTGCCATATAAGTGCGGCCATGAAATGCATCTTCAAAGCTGATAATTGCCGACCGTTTCGTATAACAACGCGCGATTTTGATCGCATTCTCGACGGCTTCAGCACCGGTATTCACAAGAATGGTCTTCTTAGGACCTTTACCCGGGGCCAATGCATTTAACTTTTCGCAGACGGCTATGTAACTCTCATAGGGAAGCACGTTAAAGCTCGCGTGCAGGAAACGATCCAACTGGCGTCGGATGGCGTCCACCACAGCCGGTGCACGATGTCCCGTGTTCAGGCAACCGATGCCACCCGCAAAATCAATCAGCCGATTGCCGTCAACATCCTCAACCAGCGCTCCTTCTGCTCGACCGACGAACACCGGAGTAGCGTGAAACACACCTCGGACGACCGCCGCATCGCGACGCTTCATCAAAGCTTGTGAGCGGGGTCCGGGAATAGATGTACGTAATTGAATACTCGACATAAATCAAATCTTGTTCCTATTGGTGCATTTTACTGGCACCTGGCTACTGGAGTAACCGGAAACCGTCTCTTAGTACCATCCGATAGGGGCTTCGTTCAGGTTGATATATACCTGCTTCGTCTCGAGATACTCTTCGATGCCCCACGGTCCTAACTCACGCCCAAAGCCTGACTGCTTGTAACCGCCCCACGGCGCCTCAACATAAGTCGGCTGCATGTGGTTCACCCATACGATACCGGCGCGCAATGCCTTCACCGCACGCATGGCTTTGAAAATATCCCGCGTCCACACGGCGGCGGCCAAGCCGTAAGGCGTATCGTTGGCAATCCTCAGCGCGTCTTTCTCGTCGTCGAAGGGAATTACAGCAGCTACCGGACCAAATATCTCCTCGCGTGCGATGCGCGCATTGTTGTCGACGTTATAGAAAATAGTTGGTTGCACATAGTAACCCTTGGCTAACTTCTCGGGACGCCCGCCACCAGAAGCCAGCTTGGCTTCTCTCTTGCCGATCTCCAAATAGTCGCACACGCGATCATATTGCTCTTTCGAAACCAGCGACCCCATCTTAGTTTCACGCTCAAGAGGAGGCCCAATCTTGATCTTCTTCGCCTTGTCGGCCATAGCTTCGACAAACTTACTGTAAATCGACTTTTGCACCAGGATGCGGCTACCCGCGGAACACACTTCACCCTGATTAATGAACACCCCAAATAGCGCTCCATCGATGGCGGCCTCAAAGTCAGCATCTGCGAAAAAAATGTTAGGCGACTTACCTCCAAGTTCCAGCGTAACGCGCTTTACTGTATCCGCAGCCTCTTTCACAATGATCTTGCCGACTGCGGCCGAGCCGGTAAAGGCAATCTTGTTTACGTCTGGATGCCTGACCAGAGGCGATCCGCAGCTTTCGCCGAAGCCTGTAACCACATTCACGACGCCTTTCGGCAGGCCGACTTCGTCGAACCACTTCGCCAGTTCGAGCGCGGTGAGTGGAGTCTGCTCGGCTGGTTTCAGCACACAGGTACAACCCGCAGCCAACGCTGGTGCCAGTTTCCACGCTGCCATCATCAGCGGATAATTCCACGGAATAATCTGGCCGGCAACGCCCATAGGCTCTTTGAGCGAAAGGCTCATAGCATTGTCGGGAACAGGATTCACGTAGCCCACGACCTTCGTGGCTAGCCCGCCGTAGTATTCAAAGCAGGTAGCAACATCGTTGATGTCATACTCGGCCTCTACGATAGGCTTTCCAGAGTTACGGCATTCCAGTTCGGCGAGCATAGCCAGATTCTGGCGAACCTTCTCGGCTAAGCGAAAGAGAACGCGACCACGTTCCTGCGCCGTGGTCGTCGCCCAAGAACCTTCCCCAAAAGCCGCCTTGGCAGCCGCAACCGCGCGGTTAACATCGTCTGCGTTCGCGTCAGGGACCTGCGCAATGACTTCTTCAGTCGACGGATCAAACACAGGAAATGTTTTGGCCGACTTACTCGCGACCCAATCGCCATCGATTAGCATCGAGTAAGTCTTGACGTCGGTTGTAACTCCTCCGGGCATAACTCCTCCACAAATTGTTTCTATTCAACTAAGGCTGCCTGTGGTTCTTTCAGCCGCCCGTACACAAAGAAAAAGAAAGCGGCCAGCAGCAGAAAGAACAATGTAAAGCCAAACATCCTCGCCTCATATTTCCACACCGAGGTGATCTGCTTGGCCGGGAAGAACGCCAACACGATTCCCAGCGCTGTGGTCACAAAACCGCAGAACCCAGACACAATCAGTGTGGCGCGGCCGTAGCGTCCACCCGACAAATTCTCGCCGAACGCAAACTTCAGCAACGCCGCAAACACATACAAGAACGGCACCAATTGCAGAACGACCGCCAGCGACAACATGGTCTGAAAAGCTTCCTGCACGCCACCCGAGGCGTAGAAGTTGATGACGATCAATATCAACGAGACAACTCCCTGCACGATCAGCGCCGCATGGGGAGTCCTGTATTTTGGATGCACCTTGCCAAGCCACCCCGGCATATAAGAATCCAAGCCCGCGACGAATGGAATGCGCGCTGATCCTCCCATCCATGCCGAACCAATGCCTGCAATTGACAGGCTCAGCATCAAAGCGAACGGAGTTATCACCCACGCCACTCCAACTCTTGTGGCCATATGGCTGACCGCCTGCACAATCCCCTGCAGTACGCTGATATCATTCTTGCCCACCGCAATCAGCAGCGTGAGCGTCGCTCCGATATAAAGCAACCCTGAAATAACACCGCCCCAGGCCACCGCGCCCGGCAGAGTCTTTTGAGGATCTCGAATTTCGTCGCCCATCACGGAAGCGAGTTCAAGTCCGACCAAACCAAAACAGATTACGCCGAATGAGTTCAGCACAAACCTGGGATCCGCCGGAATGCGGAAATCCGCAGCCGTAACGGTCGTGCCAAAGCGCAACCAAATCGTAACCCCGAGACCGATCAAAACTGCCGCCGCAACAAATGTTCCTATCGCGCCCGCATTGTTGAGCCATTTACCAACGCCCAAACCAACAATGTTTACCATTGTCAACAGCACCAGCAACGATACCGAGGCAACCACCGCGAAGTTTTTGTTATCGGCAAGTCCAGCGTGCCCCGGCCCCATAGCAAAGACAGTTACTCCGACAAAGTACAGCATTACTGTCGGAACATAGAGCATGTTATTCGTCCAGTAACACCATCCGGAAAGAAACCCGTGAAAGTCGCCGAAGACTTCCTTCGCCCACAAATAAACGCCGCCTTCGCCAGGATAGCGGTGCGCGAGTTCGATTACCGCGATTCCCTGTGGCCAGAAAAATAGGAGGAGCGAAATCAACCACAGCCATACTGTCACTCCGCCATTGGCCGCGATGCTGGGAACGACGTTGAGATTGAATACAGCGACGACAAACAGCAACACCAGGTCAAAACGCCCGAGAACGCGCTTTAAGTGCGGCTGATTGTCGTCGGTTGTAGACATGATCTAGGCTGCGAAATCTATCTTGCGAAAAATCACGCGGCTCGGGCAATCAGTCTCCAGGCCCGATCACCCGAGGGCAAGACGACCCGATCCACCTTAGTGTGCCGCCACCGCGCCCAACCGCTCATGCTGCGCCGCCGCCAGCGACTCGGCAATATCGCCAAAGGCCGCCAGATGCTGGTCAATATCCGTTTCAGTATGTTGCACGGAAATCGTCCATTGCTCATCCCACCAATAAGGCTGGCACATCACGCCGCGATTCACCATGCCAAACCAATAATGCCGCCAGAGATCGATATCAATCGCCAGCCAGTCGCGATAGTTACGAATTTCCTTGGGATATAACATCAGCACGCCATTTGCCCCTGCGCTCGCAATGTAACCTTGCAAGTCCACCTTAGCGATAATCTTCCTGTAGCCATTTACCAACTTCTGACTCAGTTTGTCGACGTGCGCGTAATTAGCACGAGTAAGTATTTCGCGGAAGGTCGCCAATCCCGCGGCCATCGAAATCGGATTCGTGTTATAAGTGCCGCCGTGAAATACTTTGTGCTCGGCGATCAGGTTCATCACCTTCTTATGCGCACCGAAAGCGGCCAGAGGGAATCCTCCGCCAATCGACTTCGCCAAGCAGATCATATCCGGCGTCACGCCAAAATATTCCGAGGCCCCGCCCCAGCCGAGTTTCGCGCCGGTCTTGACTTCGTCGAAAATCAGCAGCGCACCGTTCTTATTGCAAAGCTCGCGTAGACCCTCAAGAAATCCCTTCTGCGGCATGCACAGACCAACGTTCATCATGATCGGCTCGAGAATCACCGCGGCGATCTCATTCGGATTCTCGCGAAACCGTAGCTCCACAGTCTCCAGATCATTGAAAGTGGCGATCTTCACGTTATCCAGACTCGCCTTCGGCACGCCCGCGCCACCCGACACCGGCTTAGGATTCTTGATATCGCCGAAATCGTCGGCCGGAGGATGCGGCTTTACGCTGACCAGCGCCGCGTCATGCAGCCCGTGATAGCCGCCCTCGAACTTGATGATCTTGTCGCGCCCTGTAGCGGCGCGGGCCAGGCGAATCGCGTGCATAGTGGCTTCCGTACCGCTGTTGCCGAAGCGGCACATCTCCACCGGAAACCGCGTGCAAACTTCTTCTGCCAGTTCCCACTCCAGGTTGTGCGGCATGCCATACATGGTGCCCTTGTGCAGGCGCGCTTCCACCGCTTTAACCACCGCCGGATGCGAGTGGCCGGCCATAAGCGCGCCGAAACACAGGTTGTGATCGAGATATTCGTTCCCATCAAGATCGCGAAACTTACTGCCCGAAGCCTCAGCCACAAAAATCGGATAAGGATCATAGGCGCGATAATTACTGGCCACGCCCAATGGCAGACGCTTCAGGTTCTTCTTGTGCGCTTCGGCAGACTTCGGAGTACGGCGCTCGAACGTGTCGAGCTCTTTTTGCAATGCGGGGTACATCTTGATTCTCCAATAAGCTCAGGCCAGATAGGCCATTAGATTAGACCCGGGCGGCCGGAACCGCCCGGGGATCAGACTAGAAATATAATTTTAACGCAAACTGCGCTAGACGCGGGTCTTTGACCTGGGTGACCTGGCCAAATTGAGTGCCGTCGGTGCTGTTCCCGTCCGGATTATAAAACTGCGTATGATTGAAGAGATTAAACAATTCTCCTCGAAATTCGATGTGCGTCCGTTCACTAAGCGGGAGAAGTTTTACCACGGCAATATCGGTCTGACTGATTCCCGGTCCGCAACAGATCGTGCGCGGTGCGCTGCCAATGTAACCGAAGACGTTGGCTTCGCTGAAAATCGACGTTTGGCTCGCGGGCGTATTGAAATAATAGTTGCCATTGCTTTGCGGCCTTTGCCAGTGAAACGGTGCGACCTGGTTGGGTTCGCCGGGTAACTCGAAGTCGAAGCTATTCATTAACTCGTTGTCAGACGAGGATGTGATACGAATCGGAAAACCCGTCTGATAAGTAGTGATACCAGACACCGACCATCCATTGACTAACTTCCCAGTAAGACCGTCGTACTTTCTTATTGGTAATTCCCATTCATAACTAACGACAAAGCGGTGGCGGGCGTCAAAGAGCGAGCGCGCATAGTTGTTCGCGCCCGGCAACGGATTCAATATCCCTTCAAAGCTGGATGCCTGATCAATTGACTTGCTGTAAGTGTAAGCTGCGGTGAATTGGAGTCCCCGCGAAAAGCGCTTATCTAGTGAGGCTTGGAAGGAGTTATAGCCCGATCCGGCAATCGTATCCTGCGCGAAAATTCCGGTAAAAACTGGAATTCCGCTGACCGGACAGCCGTTGCCACTCAGGGGATCGCACTGTGGCGAAGAATAGGGTCGCAAACCAACCAGCGTGATCCCGTTAGGCCCTATAGTCGTGCCCGCGGGAATCACACTGTGGTTTTGCGCGTAAGGCAGGTGTAAAGGTACCGATAGAACCGTTCCTGCCGGAATAAAGAACGAGCTGTCCTCGCCAAACTGGGCACAAGGCAGGCCGCCAAGAATCGCATCTATATCGAGACACGTCTGGGGATTGGAGTAGTTGATATCGTGCGTAGCCAGCAAGCGGTGTCCTTGCGACCCTACGTACCCAATTTCCATCTTCAAGTCTCGAGCCAATTCGCGCTGAATAGTCAGGTTATATTGCGCCGTGTACTGCGACCGTAAATGTGGCTGAAAATCGCCGAACAGATCGATCGGCTCGAATCGTGCCCAATCTTGTGACGTTCCGCGTTGCGGAGTGATCACGCCGTTAAACGGGTTCAGATAAGTGGTGGCTCCATCCTGACCGAGAAAAGGCAGGTTAAATTGCGTCTCGGAAACCGTCGTGCTGCCTCCAAATGGCGGCTCAGCACCGAATTGCGCCAGCACCAGCTCCTCGATCGGGTTATAGAAGAGTCCCCACCCAGCACGAATGCTGGTCTTGCCCGAACTACCCGGACTCCATGCAATGCCAATCCTTGGCGCAAAGGCTTTGTAATAGGTTGTAGTCATGCCAGCAGGCACACCGGGATCGCCGGGAACAACCAACCCTATTGCTGCTTGCGACGTGCAATCGGTGTTTGGCCCACCGCAAGGAAAGATCGTCGACGACTGGCCGGGTCGAAAAGTCTCCACGTGCTGCGCCCTATCCGCCAAGGGGGTGTTTAGCTCCCACCGTAACCCATAGTTCAAGGTTAGATTTGGCCTTACCTTCCAGCTGTCCTCCGCGTACACATATACACCGGTATTGCGGATTTGCTCGTTTTGAGCCGAACCTTGTCCGAATGTATCCGGAAGACCCAACAGAAAATTGGGGTACAGATTAGCGGCGCCGGTGTCGTTGGGTCCACCTCCAAAGTAGCTGAATTCGCCGTTCACATTGTAGTAATAGAATTGATTAAATTGCTGCCGACGAACATCCGCGCCAAACTTGAAAGTATGATTACCCCTGATCTTGGTTAAACTATCTGCCCATTGGAAAGAATTCCCGGCTTGGGGTAGCTCTCCCTCCCAGTCATTTCCGAGGGAAAACCCTCCCGAGATAGAAATGAAAGGAAGTCCTTCGCGGCTTGCGTTAAGAAACGGATGTATACCGAACTGGCTGCCGAGCGGATCCGTTGAGTTATCACCGTAAAAACAGGGCACGCTGGCTGTCAGCCAAGCGGGAGGCGGAGGGCAGGAATTTTGCACCAGCTCGGTGTTTGCCGGGTGCTGAAATGTAAGTTGGCCCTCGCGATTATAGTTGAAACGAAATTCATTGACCGTATTATTGTTGATCGTCCAGTTGTGACTGATGTTCCACATCTGGAACCGTTCCGCCACGATGTCCCCAAACCCGGGAAGATCGGCGCCAGCTAATTCAAAGTTGGCAAAGGGATTGTGCGTGCGATCATCATTGAAATAGTAATAGAACATAAGGTTCTGCTTGTCATTCAAGCGATGATCAATTCGCGCCGTAACTTGATCGCCACGTATGGGCTCGGTGGGCACGGTACTGATTAGAGAACCGTCGTTCGGTGGAATAGGAACGAACTGAAGAAGATCAACCGCGGTAGGATCCATGCAGGCAAGCGGGATCTGACTATTGGGGAAGATAGGCGGAAGTGGGTTCCCAGGGATGACAGCCCCATACGGCGCACCATCTTGAATTGTCGCCGTAGACCCGTTAACGGCGTAGTTGGCCGCCTGACAACCGGTTCTGCTCGTCAGTAGGGCCGAGTTGTTTAATACACCGGTAAACGTCCCCTGAGGATTCACGTCTGTGAAATCCGAGACGATCTGCCCATTCACCAGATTCGTAGGAGACGGCCGTTCCTGCGAACTGGGCACGGTGACCGCGGGCGAGACGATACCTTGACGAATCCGCCTTCCTTCATAACTGGCAAAGAAGAATGTGCGGCTCTTTACGATGGGACCGCCAAAAGTCCCGCCAAACTGGTTCTGATTAAATTGCGGCTTCTCGCAATTCAGACCTTCCGCCGCTGTAAGGCAGTAATCATTGGCGTTAAGCACCTTGTTTCGGAAGAACTCGAAGAGATTTCCATGCCACTGATTGGTCCCTGACTTAGTCACCACGTTGACGACCGAGCCCGAGTTACGCCCATATTCCGCATCGAAAGTGTTGGTCAAAACCCGGAATTCCGCAATGCTGTCAGGCGAAGGTTGAACCGTCGGCAGATTTGCGAAGAGGTCGTTGGCATCGCCTCCATTCACGCTGAAATTATTAGACCGACCACGACCACCGTTCACCGACACAGCGCCTGGGGAGTCGCTCCCGTAAATGAGAGTATTGCTGGAACCAACCGTCGACATCACTCCCGGCTGCAACTGCAGTAGCTGATAGGTATCGCGAGTGTTGAGCGGCAAAGTCGAAACCTGCCGCGCATCCATGACTGCGCCCAGTTGAGTACTGGTGGTGTCAACCAACGGCTCTTCCGAGGACACCTCAACTGTCTCTTTGGTTGTGCCGACCTGCAAAACGGAGTTGATGGTTACGATCTGGTTGAGATCAACATTGATGCCGCGCTGCAGGTTGGTCTTAAAACCGGCCAGGTCGAATTGCATCCGGTAAGCGCCCACCGCGACTTGTGGGAAGTTGTATTCGCCATTGGCGTTCGCGGTCGTATCAATGCTTACGCCGGTGGCCTCATTCGTAAGCGTGACCTTAACCCCAGCCAGCACCGCTCCGCTCGAATCGGCGACTCGCCCGAGGATGCGTCCGCCGGTGCCCTGCGCCGACATCATGGTCGAGCAGATTAGCAACAAGCTGAGGATCGAACTTAAAGAGATCAGCGAGCAATACATTCGGGGCGCTTTTGATAATTCTTTCGACGATGGCATGGAAGGTATCCTCCGAATCTGGGGGCGATTTTGTCAGATGCGAATCAGCTTGCGTGCAAAACAAACCTTGCTATAATCGCGCAAGGTTAGAGACTTTGCCGCTCCCTGTCAAGCGGAAAAGCTTCCCGCGGCACGCCCAGCATCCACCTTGGGAACTCGTTTCAGGAATATGGCGGAAGAAGCGCAAGTTTATCTGAAAATCGGCGACGTAGCCCGCTTGGTGGGCGTTTCTCCGTCCGCCATTCGCGGCTGGGAAGCTCTCGGATTAACGCGCCCGCAGCGCACCGAAAGCCGTTATCGTCTTTACACCAACGATGACGTTCGCCTCTTGAAAAAAGCGCGCTACTTGCGCAAAGTCCGCGGACTCAACGCCGCCGCCATCGTGCAAATGCTGAAGCGCGAAGGCGCAATCAAACCGGCTGCCCCGAGCTGCATCTCGTCGATTGGCCCGCGCCTTCGCCGCTTGCGCACGCAACGCGGCCGTAGCCTCGCCGAGGTCGCCGAATGCGCTGGAATTTCCGTCGGCTTTCTCAGTGCCCTCGAACGCTCGCAGATGAGCGCCTCCGTCGGCACACTGCGCAGGCTAGCACGCTACTATCGCACCAACATCCTTGATTTTTTCGATGCGACGGAATTGAATACCCGATTGGTGCGCCCGCCCAGACGCAAAGTGCTGGAGGCCGGCCCTGGCGTGCGCATGGAGTTGCTTGCCTGGGGCAACAAAGTGATGGAGCCGCATCTTTTTCGCATCAAGCCTCACGCTGGAAGCGGCGAGTCTTATGCCCACGAGGGCGAGGAATTCCTGTTTGTGCTGCGCGGCGAATTGAAGATCGCGCTTGACGGCGAAGAGTACCATCTGAAGCGCGGCGACAGCTTTTATTTCGAAAGCGCCACGCCTCATCGTTGGATGAATCCAGGCGGCAGCGAGACCTGCCTCCTATGGGTGAACACGCCGCCGACTTTTTGAGGAGATTTGACGAGTTAGCGCTCGTCCGATATGTTCTGCGAAAGATTTTGGGTGGCGCAGCGCTTCAGCGCTGCGATAAGTGAACGCTTCGAACGCGGCTTTGGCCGCTGAGGACGCTGGCATGTTCCGCAAATTGAAGGTAGCACTCCTTGCAGGTTCGCTCATCGTCTTCTGCGCATCCTGCACAAAGAAAACACCCACCCTCAACCTTCTTGTCTGGGAAGGTTATGCTGATTCTTCTTATATCCACGCCTTCGAAGAAACTAACCACTGCAAAGTCTCCGCCTCGTACATGGGATCGAGTGACGAGTTAGTCGCGAAACTCCGGGGCGGCAGCGCCGGCAACTACGACGTAATATCTCCCTCGAGCGACGTCGCTACTATGATCGCGACCTCCGGCCTCGCCGCTTCTCTCGATCTCGGGAAACTTCCCAGCTACAACCAGCTTTCGCCGCAACTCTCTGCTCTGCCGCTAGTCCGCGTAAAAGGCGAGGTCTACGGCGTGCCCTTCATGTGGGGACCGGACCCGATGATCTACGATACGACGGCATTCCCGCAGCCTCCTGACAGCTGGACTGTGATGTGGGATCCGAAGCTCAAAGGAAAAGTCTCTGTGTGGGACGATCTCTCTACCGTCTACATGGCCGCGCAGGTCCTCGGTTACGATAGGCCCGATCCTGCTCATCTCTACAACCTAAGCGACGAAGAACTCGAAGCGGTCAAGAAGAAGTTACTCGAATTAAAACCGAACATTCGCAAGCTGTGGTCGACTGGAGGAGAACTTACTAACCTGTTTCAGAATCACGAGATAGTGATTGCCATGGGCTGGCCGCTCATGACGAACCAATTGCGCAAGAGCAATTTTCCGGTCGGCGAAACTATTCCCAAAGAAAACACCACTGGCTGGATCGATCACCTGATGATAACCGCCGGGAGTGAAAATAAAGATCTGGCTTACAAGTTTCTAGAATTCATGATTCAGGCGCAGACTCAGAAGAAAGTCACCGACGTCACCGGATACACGCCGGCAAATCCTCACGCCGCGCAATTCATGACGGCCGACGAAGTGAAGAGTCTCCACCTCGACGACGTAGACAATTATCAGAAGCGCCTATATTTCTGGCAGAATGTTCCGCGCCGCGCCAAATACAACGAAATCTGGAACGAAGTGAAAGCCACGCAGTAGCGAGCTGTCGCCTGTGTGGAGCGGGCGCCCTCGCCCGCGATGAAGTTAACGGCGCCACAAAGATAGCCATGGCAACCACGACAGAAACCCGGTTCACGGACAAAAATAAGCCGGACGCGGCTTCGCTGCTGTCCATCCGCTCAGTGGCCAAGCATTTCGGCAAAAACATCGTGCTCCGCGACATCTCACTCGAAATCGCCGAAGGCGAGTTTCTCACTATCCTCGGCGAGAGCGGCTCAGGGAAAACGACGCTGCTAAGAATTCTCGCTGGCTTCGAACAATCGACTTCGGGAGAAGTCTGGATGCAAGGTGAGCGCCTCGACACCGAGCCTCCTTATCGCCGCCGCGTCAATACCGTTTTCCAGCACTATGCGCTCTTCCCGCACATGACGGTCGAACAAAACGTAGGCTACGGATTGCAGATCGCCAAACGTCCCGCCGCGGAAATTAAGGTGCGCGTAGACGAAGCACTGGCGAAAGTGAAAATGTCCGCTTACGCCAAGTCGAAGCCCTCAAAGATCAGCGGCGGACAACAGCAGCGCATCGCGCTTGCCCGGGCGCTCGTCAATCGCCCGCGCTTGCTCCTTCTCGATGAACCGCTGTCGGCGCTGGACGCCAACCTTCGCCGAGAGATGCAAGTCGAACTCAAAGCGCTGCAACGCGAAGTCGGCATCACTTTTATTTTTGTCACTCATGATCAAGAAGAAGCGATGGTGATGTCCGATCGCATCGCGCTATTGCGCTCCGGTGAACTGGAGCAGATCGCGAGCCCGCGCGAAATTTACAACCGCCCCGCAACCTCCTACACCGCACAGTTCATCGGACACACAAACTTATTGCATGCCGATGTTCGTCGAGGCACGGCAATGTGCGACCGCCTCGCATGGCCTACCTCGTTGCCCGACGGACCTTCACTTTTCTCCCTGCGTCCTGAGTGCATTCGAATGGCAAAGATTGCGCCGCTTGCAATCGCTTCCGCAAAGGCTCCCCCAGAGATCCGTTTTCGCGCGAAACTTCGCGATCAAGCCTTCCATGGCCCGACCGATTTGCTGCACGTCGAGACCGACGGCGGATTGATCCTCACCATACGCACTGCCAGCCGCGACCTCCCTAATACGCGGGCCCCCCTGGAATTTGAATTCTCGGCCGTCGACGCCATTCCCGTTCGCAGGTCCGAGGAGCGGCACTGATGTTCTCTCGCGCCTATCGCGCTGTCATCACCGTTCCGCCGGTGATTTGGGTAGCCGTGTTTCTGCTCGTTCCTTATCTGCTGATGTTCTGCTACAGCTTCTGGTCGGTCTCTGAATCTGGAATGATCGTTCACAGCTGGAACCTCGATAACTACCACGAGCTACTAACCAAGCCTGTTTATTGGCAAACGCTGCTGCGCTCCATGTGGATCGCCGCCCGAGTTACATTCTTCTCCATGTTATTGGGCTATCCACTGGCTTACTTTTTATCCTTCCATGCAGGATCTCGGAAAGATCTCTTCTATCAGCTAGTCATCATCCCGCTCTGGGTAAGTTACTTGGTCCGAGCCTACGCGTGGAAGACGATCCTGGGCACCGACGGAGTCATGAACACGCTGCTCCAATATGTCCACCTGACGAGTCACCCGCTAGACTTCCTGCTCTACAGCCCATTCGCCGTAGTCCTGACATTGACGCACATCTACACCCCATTCACTTTCCTGCCAATCTACGCATCGCTGGAGCACATTCCGCGCAACCTGATCGAAGCTTCGCACGATCTCGGAGCCACACCTCAACAAACTTTCTGGCGAGTAATCTTCCCGCTCTCTATTCCCGGGGTTTTGGCTGGAGCTACCTTCGCCTTCGTCCTCAGTCTCGGTGATTTCCTGGCGCCGCTCTTACTGGGCGGTCCGAGCGGCATCATGATTTCCAACATCGTGGTGAGCCTCTTCGGAGCGGCCTATAACTGGCCGCTGGGCGCCGCAATTTCGCTTTGCATGTTGGCGTTGGTGCTTGCTTTGATTTTGCTTTCTGAAAAATTAGAGAAGAAGTGGAGCTTCTCGTGAGTGCGTCTTCTTCTGGGTCGTCGATGAGACTTCCGCGTTGGCTAACTCTTCACGCCCTGCTCGTTTTCGCCTTTCTCTATCTTCCCATCGTCGTCCTCGTCCTTTATTCTTTCAATGGACAAGGAGTGGGCGGATTTCCTCCGCGCGACCTTACTCTGAACTGGTATCGCATTTTGTTTAACGATGCGGCAATCTGGGATTCCGTCCTAAACAGTCTGATTGTAGCCGCCGCGGCGATGCTGATCGCCTTACTCTTCGGAATCCCCGCCGCACTGGCGCTGGATCGCGCCAACTTTCCTGGCAAAACTCTATTCCGCCGACTGGTCTTACTTCCACTCATTCTTCCCGGCATTATCACGGGACTTTCGCTATTGATGCTCTTCCGAGTCGCCGCAGTAAAACTAAGCCTTGTCACCATCATTCTCGGCCACGGCACCGCGCTGATTTCCGTCGCCACTACGGAAGTTTTTGCGGGATTGCAAAAACTAAATCGCGCCCAGGAAGAGGCGTCGCTCGACTTAGGAGCGACTTACTGGCAGACATTTTTGCGAATCACCGTTCCCAATCTCAAGCTGTCGATCATCGGAGCGGCGCTTTTGATCTTTACGCTTTCGATGGACGAGATTGCTGTGAGCTTTTTTTTGATCGGGCGCGACAATACGCTTCCGCTGGAAATCTGGGGACGACTGCGGCGCGGGATTACTCCGGAGATCAATGCCATTTCGACGATCATTTTTTTGTTCTCGCTGATCGCGATTGTGTTCTGGTATCGGCTACGAAGGCGGGCGGAAGTAACGCCAGAGATTGGGGCGGAACTGGTCGAAACTGCAAAAGGCTAGCTTTCAGAAGTTAGGCATTCCCCGAGAAAGCTCGCAAGACGAGTTCAGTCATGCCCGGACGTGATGCATCCAGGAGTTAGGGCAGGGCCGTCTCCGACTCAACCAAAAACTGAATCGTTGTAGCGGTAAGATGCAACATGTAACTGGCGTAATGATTCGGAACGTCTACGACCTGAGAACCTTGTCCGTGAGCGGAAAGCCTGTTACGGATTGTTGGAATTCCGCTTTCCAGTGCAGATCGGACTCCGCCGATATGCGCCTGAATCAACGGTGGAAGTAGGTCATTCTTCAGGCACACATCAATGAGGGCACCGGCCGTGTCGGTCGGCTTGAAAGCCCAGTTCCTCTTGGCGCAGATGACCTTCATCGTGCTTTCAAACGCCTTTAGGCATTCGTTGAGACACTCTTTGGTATCGCCTTTGCGGTAGTGCTCGAACGCCTTGAGAAATTCTGCGTTGGCTCCCTCGTATTCCGGTGCCGTGAGCAACGCAAGGGTCGGCTTGATGACCTCGGCGTGAATCAACTGCGAATCAACCCTAATCATTTCCCCTGATTCAAACTGATAGCCGATACCGTGTTCACGAAACCGAGCATTCAATTCTGCTATCGCGTCGTCCAGTTTGTCGCTAGACAGTCGGCGCTGCCAGGAATAGGACTGATGCAACGCTATGACTAGAAACCGAAACGAAATTTCAATGACGTCGAGGACTTGGTCGTGGTGAGCTTTGTTCAGCAGAAAATCGACGACTTGTTCATCGACGAATGGCGAGTCGTCTCGAGATAGCTGGAACACTCCATATTCCCGGCATAGGATATTGCTTATGGTTTGGAAAGCCTCGATGCAGCCGTTACTGTCGTAGTTCTGACGGTGTCCAAACAGGTCACGTAGGATATGAACGATCTGAACCCGGAGAGGTTGTGGTATCTGGTCGTAGGTATAGACGTCCGCCGCTCCCTTGCGGAGTGCTTTCTGTCGTTTCGAGAATACATCGATGATCGCCATCGGGCTCTAAGATCATTCTAGAGTAAATGCCTGTCGGCGGTTGGCCGTGTGGCCCAGCTTTCGTCCGCGTCCGCCATTCAAGGTTGGGCCGGTTCTGCCGTGGGAGGAGAGTCGGATGCTGGCGGGTCGGGAGGGGGATCTGGGAGAGTTTTTGCGGAATTGCTTTGTTTGTTTTTTTTCTGGGCGCTTTCTTCGTTATTCATGCGGCCTAGATTTGAGGATGCTACTTGCAGGGCGTAGAGGAGGATTCCGGCTTTTTTCGGCTCGAGACGCCGGTGCAGGAGATGCTCGCAAACGAGGGTGATGGTCGCCTGGATCGAGGTGGCGTCATCGAGGAGGGGCAGGTGGAACTGAACCTTAGGGATGACGGCAAGGTTTTCGATTTGTTCTGGCAGCGGGCCGGCGTGGAGATGGTAGTAGCAGAACTTCTTGCCGCGAAGGGCGGCGGCGCGGCAGGGTTCTCCGTTGTATTTCATTTGTTGGCAGGCTTCGTCGGAATATTTGTTGGCGTAGGATACGTCGGAGTCGGAAGATGATGACATTATGAATGCTCCTGGTGTAGCTATTAGTTTGTAAGGTAGGGTACCCCCCCCTACCCCCCCCACCCACCCCCTAAGCCTATTAGAATCTGTGGTTTGGCAGGGACCTACCGTAAAGATCTCAGAATAAAGCACTTATAGGTAAGCACTGAACGGGTGGGGCTTAGATAGAAAAATCGACATTTCGGTGCGCTGTTCTGGAGGGATCGCAGCTTGTCGCGATCTCCGGAAGTTGATTTGTCAAAGAGAGCGGAAAATCCGTCTCTGGAGGCGGAGCAGAGTTCTGGACAATACACTCTTACTCGATCATGGCAGGATGGCGGATAAGTGTCTGTGATGGGCGTACATCAAATTTGTGATGAAAAAAATCAGCGGCGTGAAGCTAGCGGCGGGTGAGATTACGGTTGGAACCTTTGCACGTCAGGCTTAAAAGTGAAAGATCAGATCACTCGCCGCTGTTAGCTGATTCTGGCGTCGGCCATTGTCATAGGCCTTTCGATCCCACGCACGCTCGAAACGCAGTTCCGGACGCAACTGGACGGTCGAACCCCACCAATGGCACCACATGATCGTGTTCTCTGAATATTTCGTAGCGTAGCCAGTGCGCTGGCCTCTTTTGTCGTCGAGGAAATCGCTGCGGAACGATAAGAAATTGTGCGCAGAAAGTTCTTTCTGAAAGAAATTGACGACCGCGTATTCGGGAGCGGTGCAGCGCTGCTCGCCCGGCAAACAGTATGCGCCATTCGCGCCTAGTTCTGGCTTGATCGTGCCGCCGATCGCTGGGACGTCGCGCTCATACATGTACCAGCTCTCGGTCGCCATGTGAACGGTCTTTGAGAATTTGTGGTACCAGGTCGCGTCATACTGCTGCAGATTGTTATACGCGTACTTGCCGTCATTGATTCCATTCGCGCAGACATAGAGATTGTCATTCACCGACTTCGTCGTATAGCTCAAGCAAGCCGTTCCTGAAGGCTTGGCATCGGACGCCCACGGAGCTACGTCGTGGCCAGCGGTGATTCCCAGTTGGATCAGCCACTGATCCGTCGCCTTCAGGGTCGCGATCAGGCCGGTGTCGGTGAAAGGATCGATGGCATAGAGGAGCGAGTGGCTGAAGATGTAGTTATTGGGCGCGAGTTGGGCCTCGATGCCTGGAACGGAGATGAAGCGGCCTAGCCTGAGATTCATTCCCTGCGCAACCTGCGGTATGTAGAGATCGAAATACTCGAGGGTGGGATCGATGCCATATTGATGATGATCGTCGAGCAGTTGGCTAGCTCCGTAACCTTTTGCGGTGGTGAAGCGATAGTCGGTGCCATAAAGAGCGGTGAGATGATAGCCCCAATCTACGTGATTGCGCTGCACGGAATCGGGCAGGCGCTCGGCGTAGAGCACGAACTGATTCAGTTCGAAACGGTTGGAGTAAACGTCGTTTGCCTCAGGCGCGTTGCTGTTGGTTGAGGTGCTGAAGTTGAGGGTTGGTTCAATCCAGCCATAAAGCTTGGAGCGGCTGCGCGCTCCGTTGATGGCGGTCATCAGCGGATAGCTGTTCGAGTCCGGCTCGCCGATTACGGGCGATCCGCCATAGGACCAGTCAGAGTTTGGGAACGGAGGGGAATCTAGTGGTGAGGGAGGTCCGCGGCGCGCTGGGACTGGAGTTGATGCTGCGGTGGAAGGATTTGGCGGCGACCAATCCCGACGATAAAAATCGGCCCAGCGAGCGAAGAAGTTCTTTGGCGCTGGGCTCGGTTTCGGAGCGTCCGGCAGTGAAGCAGGCTGTTTATCCGGCGGTTGCGCGTGGCAACGACAGCGCAACGCGAAGACCATGCATATCAGAACGAACAGGAAATATTGGCGGAGCCGCGAATTGCAGCGCGAATTGTCGATAGGCCCCATGAGATGTGTGGCCCATTCAGTCTACATAGTGCCGCTTGATCTTTGGTGACGAGAGCAATGCCCACCCTTTTCGCCAAGTACGCGAAAAAGGATGGGGCACCCGGCTCCGATCGATCCGACATAGTAAAGTAGTAGTTAGGCTCAATTAGCGGCCTGAGGAGTTTCCGACTGAATCCGAGTATTCGCAATATCGCCATCATCGCCCACGTGGATCACGGCAAGACCACGCTGGTTGACGCCATGCTTCGCCAGAGTGGGACGTTCCGCGACAACGAGACCGTTGCCGAGCGCGTTATGGACTCGAACGACCTCGAGCGCGAGCGCGGGATCACCATTCTCGCCAAAAATACTGCTGTGTTTTATGCCGGTACCAAGATCAACATTGTCGATACGCCGGGACACTCGGACTTTGGCGGCGAAGTGGAGCGCGCACTCAAGATGGTCGATGGCGTCATGCTGCTGGTCGATGCCAGCGAAGGTCCGCTGCCGCAGACGCGCTATGTGCTAAGCAAAGCTCTCGAAGCGAACCTGAAGCCTATTCTGGTCATTAATAAGATTGACCGGCCGGATGCGCGTCCGCAGGAAGTGCTGAATGAGGTTTACGACTTATTTATTGATTTAGACGCGAAGGAGGACCAGCTGGATTTTCCCGTCCTTTATACGAACGCCAAGGCGGGGACGGCGGCGGTGCATCAGGGAGCGCACGGGGAAGATCTGCGGCCGCTGTTTGAAGCGATTGTCGATACGATTCCGGCTCCGCAAGGAGATGCCGACGGCGCGCTGCAAATTCTGGTCGCGAATTTGGATTACAGCGACTATCTCGGGCGGCTCGCGATTGCGCGGGTTTTTTCCGGGACGATGAAGACTGGCGAGGACGTAGCCATTGCCAAGCGCGACGGGTCGTTTCAAAAAACAAAAATCACCAAGCTGTTCAGTTTTTCCGGGCTCAAGCGCACCGATATTACGGAAACTGCGCTTGGCGACATCATTGCCGTCGCGGGCGTTGAAGGCATCACCATTGGCGAGACCATTACCAGCGCGGAAAACCCTGCGCCACTGCCTCCGATCGTCATTGACGAGCCGACGATTGCGATGCTCTTTACGATTAATACTTCTCCGTTTTGCGGCCGCGAAGGCACCTACGTTACTTCGCGCAACCTGCGCGAACGGCTGGAGAAAGAGTTGCTGACTAATGTTTCGCTGCGCATGGAAGAGACGGGGAGCACGGACTCATTCAAGGTGCTTGGGCGCGGCGAATTGCAGCTGTCGATTCTGATCGAGATGATGCGCCGCGAAGGTTATGAGCTGATGGTTGGGAAGCCGGAGATTGTCACCAAGCATATCGACGGCAAGCTGATGGAACCGGTCGAACACCTGACGGTTGATATTCCCGAGGAATTTGTGGGCGTGGTTATGGAACACGTGGGTTCGCGCAAAGGTGAGGTAGCCAATATGCACAATCACGGCTATGGCCGCGTGCGCGTGGAGTTCCGCGTGCCGAGCCGCGGATTGATTGGACTGCGTAGCACGCTGCTCACCGACACGCGCGGCACCATCGTGATGAATGCGCTTTTTGATGGATACATTGAGTGGCAGGGCGAGATTCCGCATCGCCCAACCGGCGCGCTGATCGCGGATCGGCCGGGGCTTACGACTTCGCACGCTCTCTACAATCTGCAGGAGCGCGGCATACTCTTCGTCGGCCCCGGTATTGACGTTTATGAAGGCATGGTCATTGGCGAGAATGCCAAAGATGCCGACCTCGATGTCAATATCGTGCGCGAGAAGAAGCTGACCAATATGCGCGCTTCGACTTCCGACATAGCGATCCGGCTGGTGCCCTATCGCAATCTCAATCTCGAGCAGGCGATCGAATTTATTGCCGAGGATGAGTTCGTGGAGGTCACGCCGAAAGCGTTGCGGCTGCGCAAGAAAGTTCTGCAGTCGAACAAGCGCAAACGAGGTTCGATGGCAACGGTGGAAGGCTAATTTTGCTGCTCTCAGTCGCCGATAAAATCAGGATTGAGTCACGAAGCGGACCGACTGCGGCCTTTCTTGTAAACTTCGCCGAGGCGCTGAGCTGACTTCACCGGGCGGTTGTAGCTATAGATCCAACAAAAAATTTTCCTTCCGTCCTGCAATTGGACGTAACGCCGCTTACGCACGAAAAGACTCGCCTTTGGATCTGAGCGGTTGAATCCTTCGTATTCATCGAGCCGATTCAAAACTTCAGGATCGTCGGGCAACTCGAAGATCTGTCCAACGATGCGCGAGCCGTTGCGACTGAGAATCGCTCCGGGATATTCTCCGAGATCGAAGAGTTGTCCGTGCACGAAGCCTCTCCCTACGCGCCTGAAGCGCCGCACGGTTGGCTCAATCTCGGGAGGAGCGAGACGAGGCGAGAGCGTCCCGTAGGAAAAAAGGTAGCGTTTCGCGGCGCGGCCGTTACGAGATTTACGCATGAAATAGATTCCGCCTCAAGTATTCGAAGCCCTTCTCTTGATTCTGAATGTAGGCGGCGACTTCCTTGTGTTTCTTCAGGCAGTCGAGGTAATAGCTGAATAACGCTCGCACGTCCGCCTCATCAAGTTGCCGCGACGATTCAAGATAAGCGACAAACTCGAAGAAATTAAGATAGTCCGTCAGCTCCGACGCTTCTTCACTTACCAGTTTGGCGACGAGCGGATCGCCAGACGCGCAATCAAGTTTGTCGCGGGTCATTTTCAGCTCGGCTCTTTCGTAAAAGCGCGAGTAAAGAGACTCCGCCCAGCGCGCCCGTTCTCGTCTGGAATTGCTGTGGTAGACCCGTAAAGCCCAAAAGGCTGCCACAATTCCAGCAAGCGACGAGGCCACCTGGACGATCGCCTTTGCCGAATCCCATGACACCCGTTTAGTGTACTATGCAGTGCTCTTTCGCTCGGCGGCGATTATTGGCATACTTCATGTTTCTGACGAGGAACAACGACGCGAGGAATGATGCAGCGGTCAGACAAGAAAAGCTTTCGCATGTTTCTCATTCCGTGCAGTTGCGGCGCCAGCTTTGCGGTCGCTGAGGATTACGATCGGCGCGGAATGCACATTCGCAGTTTCATTCCATGTCCGAAGTGCGGCAAGCGCCACGATCCGCGCAATCGACTGCTGAAGCTTGATTATCAGGATGAGCGGTTTTGGAAGGTGGGCGGCTGCTAAGCGTCCCTACCTCAAGGAGTACAACACCGGCGCTGGAGGGCCGCGAAGTCTCCAAATGCGCAGGGATCGTCTCCATCATCATCAAGAAATGGCCATGAGAATCCCCCATCGGTTTGTACTGTTGGCGCTGGTTCTCCTCCTCGCTGTAGAAACCGGATACTCGACCATGCGTGTCACGCAGGAAAAAATCTCCGTGAGTCGCGCACTGGCTGGTCATGTTCTTGTTCGAGGAACAGACGAACCGGCAAGCGGAGTAACGGTTGAACTCTGTAGCTCCGACTGGAAGACAGTGCTCACGTCCACGAAGACGGATGAGAAGGGGCATTTCTCGCTTGAGCCTCCTGCGACGGGAAAGCTGTTTTACATCCGGGTGTCCGCACCGGGCATGGATATCTACGAGCTTCGGGTGCGCATCGACAAGCACGCGACTCGGGAGTTGACGATTCCTCTCAGCGTCGCCACATAGGAGCAGACAGTACGTATTGGGTGCCAGCCGCGTTCCTCTCTATTTCGAATCGATAGCTGAGCGAGTGCGATAGCGTTGCGGGGGGGAAGTGGTGCGCCCGGAGAGATTCGAACTCCCGACCTACAGCTCCGGAGGCTGCCGCTCTATCCAGACTGAGCTACGGGCGCGTAGTGCAAGTGTACATCCTGGGTGAGCAGCCGCTCAATGGTTGTAAGGGCCTTCGCTTTCGCGAGAGAGATTCATGGCTGATGTCCCCTCTTTCGGCTCGTGTCGTGTCCCGGCAAATCGCGACATAAGTTGAAGAGTATTGCAGGTATAGGGGCCCTTCGACTACGCCAGGCCAGTCGCTTCGCGCGTGGCCTGGCTCCGCTCAGGGTGACAGGGCAGACTTATTCTGCGAAATTTCGGACAGCATACTCAAGCTTAGCGGCCGATCAGAACGACCGTCTCCGCGGCGACGTCGCCGCGCAGAATGCCTAGACGGACCTTGCCGGTTTTATCGGAGAGTTCGGCGGCCAACTCCATTGGCGTCTTGACGACTTTGCCATCGACTGACCGGATCAAGTCGCCCGGCTTCAACGATGCCATCTGAGCTACGCCTCCAGAGGTGACGTCGACGATCTTGGCTCCGTCGAATTCCTGGGGAGCGACGATAACGCCGAGGGCGGGGATCGACATACCGCGAGCTGTCATCGTCGCCGGTGGCGGCTGATAGACAACGGTTGCGGGTTGTTGATTCTTGCCGTGGTGGGCTTTCGACTCGGGGCCAGGCTTAGGCGTTTGTTCGTTCAAGTCACCGCCGAATCGAAATGCGACTCCGACGGCGATGCGATAGGCGGTTTGGCTGGGCACGTTTTCGGGGTTGAAGTGGTGGGTATAAATATAGTCGAAGGGCCCGAGTTGCACGCCGATGTGGCGATAGAACCAATAATCAACACCACCGCCCCCGCCAAACGCGACCGTCGTGTCGGACTGCGTGCCGCCGGCCGCGACCGGAAGCGTCATGCGGTCTTGCCCAATCAGAGCGTGCACGAATACAGTGACCTTGCTGGAGGGTATGCTGACGTCGTAGCGCGGCCCGACGAAGTATTGGAAATTAGTGCAATTTTCCCCGGTATCGCCGCAATTGCTGAGGCTGTGACCGGAGACGTTGAACTCCGCCCCCAAGCCATGCAGCACGGAGACCGAACCGCCAAACTCGTAGCCGTTGAAGGCCAGCTGCTGCGAGGCGAACTGCGTCACCTGGTTCGAAGGAACGTTAAAGTTGAGATAGGAATAGCCTCCGAATGCGGTGATTAGCGGCACATGCTGAGCGGCGGCAAGGCCTTGAATAAAGAGAACTGCCAGAGCGAAGTGGACAAGTTTTTTCATTTTCCTAAACACGCCTCCAGGGAATGCACCAACAACAACACAACTGATCGCACACAAAAACACTCTGGCACCATTTGCGGGCGTGCCAGCCTACCAGGATCGACAGAAACTTCCCAGTGGGGTTTTGTCTTGCATCAACTCTGGGACAGGATTGCGGTGATTGGCGATTATAATTGCCCCACTGAAAAAAGGAAAACGCGAGCGGCTCTGCCCGGCATCCGGATTCGGCCAGTCACTAGGCAGGAGATGCGGCGGACGTTCCCATTAGTTGCCCCTTCACTGCTAGAAGGGCTTGAAATTCCGTACGGCTCGTAGCAAAATAACGTGACCGTAGCTGCCTCCGTCTAATCCCCCAAGCCAGGCATTCGGAAAACACAGGAGCCCAGTGGCGCGATGCTAACGCCTCTGCGCTTACGACCCTAAACTGCGCTACAAAAACCAAATTGGAAGGGACCATGAATTTCACAAAGATCTCAATTGCAGCATTGATGTTTGTCACTTTGGCGGCCACCAGTTCGCTGGGAGCCACATGCACGATTGCCAGCGTCAAGGGTGTTTATGGCATCCTTGGTTCAGGACTCAACGGTTCGGGACAGCCGGCGGCCAGTGTCACCCAAATTACCTCCGATGGAAACGGGAACCTCACAGGAACCACAACAAAAAGCATTGACGGGACAATTGTGACTTTCACGACTACCGGCACGTATTCGATTGCGAAAAACTGTACCGGCACGGGCACCCTTACCAATCAGGATGACCAGTCCGAGAATAGCAATATCTATTTGAACAACGGAAACAAGGGTGCCTACCTGATCCAAACTGACCCGAATCACACTGTAACCAGTGTTGCGTATGAGCAGGGAACGGCGACTTGCACAAACCTCGGAGTCAAGCACACCTATTCCTTCCAGGCGACAGGTATCGACATCTCGGTTGGTCAGATCGCAGCCGGCGGGCAGTTCGTGCTGAACGGAACGGGAAAGCTTACCGGCACCGCGACATTCAGCTTGGACGGTTCGGTCTCAACACTCCCGGTCACCGGAACGTATCAGATCAATTCCAATTGCACGGGCACGCTAACTTTTACACCGCAAGGGCAGTCGGCGGTTAACCTCGCTGTCGTGATCGTCAACGCGGGTAAGGAACTGATGTTCATTGAAACCGACGCGAACACCATTGTCAGCGGCACCCTACAAGAATAGACAACGTGAAGACCCGGAACGCGGCTACGCGTTCCGGGTATGACCAATCGGACGTTTCCAGATTGCAGTCTGGTTTCGTCCAAGCGGCGTCGTAAGCGAACTTCGGTAATGCCTCGTTTTCCTCTAAAGTCATCTCCCGGAACAACCGATGAAGTGTGTGGCGAGAGAATTAAGTCCTGATTGGTTATGGGCAACTTGCCAAGTTGGGAGAAAATTATGTCAAGCAGCGCGGTTTCCGGCGCATCGATTTATCAGGAGATCCAGAGCTTTTATCAGACGCGTCAGAGCGACGTTAAGCAACTGGGAAGCGCTCTTCAAAATGGAGATTTGAGCGGCGCGCAGACAGCCTTCGCTGAACTTACGGCGCTCGGCCAAAGCGGGCCGTTCGCCAATTCCGAGCCGTTCGCAAAATCGACTCGCGATCAGGCGTTCAATACCATTGGTCAGGATCTGCAAGCGGGCGACCTGGCAGGAGCGCAGGCTGCGTTTGCCACGCTTACCGCCAAAGGGACTCCGCAGCTCACTCCGCCCAGCACGGTAAATCTGGACACACCGCAGCTTACGCCACCTAGTCAGGTAACCCTGAGCAGCACCACTGCGACGGGTTCGATCTATCAGCAACTCCAGGCCTATCGGCAGCAACGTACAGCCGATCTCGCGCAGCTGGGGCAGGATCTGCAAGCCGGCAATCTGACTGCCGCGCAAACCGATTTCAACACATTGACCGCGCTCGGCCAGAGCGGCCCCTATAAGAGTGGGCAGACCTTTCAACGTAGCGATCGTAATCAGGATTTCCAAACCATCGGTCAAGCGCTGCAAACGGGCAACGTCTCGCTGGCGCAGTCAGCCTACTCCAGTCTGGCCGGTTCCTTTGGCGGACAAAACAAGCAGGCGGCGAACGCAATCTCGGCCTACAGTTCGAATGCCGAAGAGATTGTCATCAATATAAGCTCGAATATAAGCTCGAATATTGGCCCACCCTCCACCGGCACAACGGCTGTGCCGTTTCCGATCCAATCGCATAACAGCACGACGCCCGCGGTCACACCGACGACTACGACCTCTACAGGTTCTAATTTGCCGGAAATCGTTATTAACGTTGGAGGAGCGTCCTCAACTGCGGCTTCTACCGGCTCGGCAACTCCCGAGCTCGTGATCAACCTTGATCAGGGCGGCTCTTTTTCCGCGAACGCCGAAGATGTCAGGATTAATCTCGCTGGCAATTCGGGAGCACAGGTTTCGATCGCACCGATCCAGGAGCAAAATGGAAGCTCTGCCGAGGAAGTAACGATCAACCTGGGCGCCAATAGTCCGGGGGCACAGTTGTCGATCAATTCTCCGGGAACAAACGGCAACTCGCCACAGCCGGTTACGGTCGACCTTAATCCGCAGACCAACTACGAGGTCATTCTGAATCTGTTGAATGCCACGACCCAGGATGCAAACAATCCGGGTGCACTTCTCAATGCGCAAGCATAGGCGCTGAAAGAGGGTGTATTGGGGATGTCCCCATCCAAAACGCCGTCGGCGTTCTTGGTCACTCTTTGTGGTTTGCGGCGAGCCGTTTGGCTGCAGCCTTTTCTCGCGCGGCTTCCGATTGCTTACCTAACTGAGTGTAAGCGTCGGCGAGAAACAGGTGTGGCTCGGGAGCATTGGGGTTGAGCGCGGACGCCTTCTTCAATTTTGGAACTGCGCCCGCAAAATCGCCCGAGAGTTCGAGAAATCGGCCGAGAATCAGGTAGCTGCCGAAATGGTCGGGGAAGAACTCGAGCACCGTCTGGCATTCTTTGATGGTTTCGGGAATGCGGTTGGTGCGCGCATAGGCCATCTCCAGAAAAAGGTGCGCCTCGGCATAGCTCGGGATCCTGGCCACGGCGAACTCCAACTCGGGCACGGCGGCGGCGAAATCTCCCACACCCATCAACGCTTTGGCCAGCCGTAAGCGCGCCGCAGACGATTCCGGATCTAATTCCTTCGCCTTGCGTAGCACTGGCAAGGCTTTTTGAAACTCGGTCAGATCGAGATAGCATTCGCCCAGCTCCCCATAGATGTTCGGCATGTTCGGGTCTTTGGCCAGAAGCTGTTGCAGTAGAGGAACAGCGTCGGCGGGGCGCCCACTTTGGCGCAGGGCGTTGGCTTGATGATTCAAGTTGCTGATTTCAATTTTGTCTTTGGGGTCGGCTCCCTGTGCAGCGGACCCAGCGTTTGAAGCATTGCTGCCTCCCGAAACGTATCCGAGCGCGGCCAACTTTTCCTGGGCCGTCGGATCGACTGTCGCCTTGGGCGCTTCGCGGTTATTGGCGGTCTGTTGCCGGATGCTGTCGAGTCTTGCCTTCAGCGTGTCTGCGACTGCAGTCGATTCGCCAGCCAGATTGTGCTCCGCCTTCGCATCGGCTACCTCGTCATACAATTCCTGGCGGGGTGCCTGGACGTAGAGATATTTCCCGGTTCGCAGCGAGCGTAGCGCGCTCCATCCGAAGGCAGTGCGCGGATAATCTGTTTCCGCATAGGCGGGACGGTCATGCCACGCTTCCACAGCGGTACCGCTGTCAGCCGGAGTCGTCGCTGTCGTTAATAATCCCATGAGCGACTGGCCTTGCACTTCGGTCGGCACTGCGACGCCCGCAGCCTGTAACAATGTCGGCATTACGTCGACCAATTCCACCTTGTCGTCAATCCGCTTAGTTGTCTGTTTCGTAGTAGATTTGTCGCCTGCGTTTTTCCGCGGCAACTTGATCACGAGCGGAACCTGGATGGTCTCGTCATAGAGAAAAATCCCGTGCGTATCTTCGCCATGGGTCCCGAGCGACTCTCCGTGATCGGACATCACGGCAATTACGGCGTCCTCGTACAGGCCGCGCGCTTTGAACTGCGCCAATAACCTCCCTACCGCCGCGTCCTCATAGGCAATCTCTCCGTCGTAGGGTTCGGACGCGTAGCGGCTCTTATACGGTTCCGGAGGATCGTAAGGGTCGTGGGCATCATACAAATGCACCCACAAAAAGAAGGGTCCTTTCGGATGGTGCGTCAGCCAAGCCCGCGCACGCGTCACCACCACATTGCCGCGGCGTTCGATGGTTTCGAAACGGCCCTTCTGGCGGATTGCTTCAGGATCGAAGCCTGCATTGTAAGTATCAAATCCGCGGTCAAAACCCGGAGCATAGTTGGTTGCCGGGTCGAGGACCACGGACCCGACGAATGCCGCCGTGCGATAGCCATGAGCGTGGAGAACGTCGGGGGCGTAGGGCAGATCTTTCGCGAGGGGCAGGCGAAAATCATTTACCTGGTGGAACTGCGGATATGTGCCCGTGAGAATCGTGGCGTGGGAGGTTGGCGTCAGCGGAGCCTGAGAGTAGGCATGGGTGAAGACGGCTGAATCGCGCGCCAGAGCGTCGAGATTGGGCGTGAGGCCACGCTTCGAGCCGAGGAATCCCATGCGATCGGCGCGCGTCGTGTCGAGCGTGATGAGGAGAATGTTTGGCGACTTCTGCGGCAGCTTCTGAGGCGGCTTCCCGGGCGGGGGGCTCGCCAGCACACTTGCAACCAGACTCATGAGACAAAACAACCCACGAATCGCAGTCATGACTCGCTGACTCACTCCTGGGGTGCGGCGTTGGAGGGAATTCCGTCGGGCGCGAGATCTTGTGGATTCGATCGCAACCGCATAGCTTCGCTGCGTTCTCGTTCCGCATCCGCTTGCCGCCCCAACTTTGCATACGTGTCCGCCAGAGACATATGGGGCTGAGGTGCCTGCGGGCGAATCTCAGCGGCTCTCTGCAACTTGAGCAGAGCCGCCTCCGCATCTCCCGAGCGCAAGAGAAATTGCCCCAGCAATAGAGTTGAGCCGTATTGATCGGGCAGGAATTTGAGTACTGCTTCACACTCCTTGATGGTTTCCGGCACGCGGTTCTGCCGGGCGTAGGTTATTTCCAGGAAAAGATGCGCGTCGAGGAGGTTGGGTATTCTGGCTACGAGGCCCTCGAACACGGCGGCTGCGCCGTTCAAATCTCCGGTGCGGAGCAACGACCTCCCCAGGTCGAGCTGCGCCATATTAAGGCCCGGGTCAAATTCGACAGCCCTGCGCAGCACCGGCACCGCTTTGTCGTATTCGTGCAATTTCATATAGGACCCGCCGAGTTTGGCATAGACGATGGCCATACTGGGTTCTTTGACAATCAGCTCTTGTAAGATCGGAATCGCCTGGTCGAAGCGCCCATTCTCAAACAGAGTATTGACGCGGCGGATCACATTGGCGGTCTCAATCTTGTCCTTTGGATCGGGACCTTGTCCGAAGGGACCAGCCTTCGACGCATTGCTGGACGCGACGTATCCCAGCGCGGCCAGTTTATCCCGCGTCGACATGTCCACCATCATCGCGGGGGCTTCTACTTTGCTGCTGGTCTTTTGACGAAAGGTTTCGGCGCGACTCGACAGCGTGTCAGCGACTGCGACCGATGCCGACGCGAGGTTGTGCTCGGCCTTCGCATCCGCGGTTTGATCGTAGAGTTCGCGATGGGGCGCCTGGATGTACAAATATTTTCCCGTGCGCAGCGATTGCAACGCGTTCCATCCATAAGCCAGGAACGGGTAATCCGACTCGGCATAGGCGGCGCGGTCGCGCCAGGCATCCGGGCCGTCGGTTTTCGGCGCTCCCGGCTTCGTTGATGTTGGCGTCATTAATTCCAGGAGCGACTCGCCTTGAACTTCGTGGGGAATCTCAGCCCCGACGGCCTGCAACAGCGTCGGCAATACGTCCACGAGTTCCACCCGATTCTCGATTCGTTTTTGATTCCCTCTTCCACTCTCTCGGGGCAGCTTGATCAGCAGGGGCACGTGGATAGTTTCATCGTAGAGAAAGATTCCGTGGGTATCCTCCCCGTGCGCGCCGAGGGACTCTCCGTGATCCGCCATGACAGCAATGACCGATTGATCGTAAATGCCGCGCGCTTTCAACTGCCGCAGCAATTTCCCGACGGCCGAATCGGCATAGGCAATCTCGCCATCGTATGGCTCCGCGGCATACCGAGTCTTGTAAGGTTCCGGGGGATCGTAGGGATCGTGCGCGTCGTACAGATGCACCCACAGGAAATAGGGGCCCTTGGGGTGTTTATCCAACCATGCCAGGGCTCGCGCCACCACCTCGCCACCACGGCGCTCGACCGTCTGATAGCGGGATTTGTTCTGAATACCTTTGCTCTGAAAACCAGCATCGTAGATGTCGAACCCACGGTCAAAACCGGGAGCGCCGGCGGTCGGGTCAAGAGCCAGCGAACCTATAAATGCGGCAGTCTTATATCCGCGAGCGTGCAGGATCTCGGGAGCATAAGGGACAGTCTTCGGCAGCGGCATCGGAAAATCGAGCACCTGGTGAAATTGCGGATAGGTGCCGGTGAGAATCGTCGCGTGCGAGGCCGAGGTGAGGGGAACCTGAGAGTAGGCGCGCGTGAAAATCGCCGACTGCCGGGCCAGCGCATCGAGGTTTGGTGTAAGCCCGCGTGCGGAACCGAGGAAACCCATGCGATCCGCACGGGTAGTATCTAACGTGATGAGCACGATGCTGGGCGGCGTGTCCACCGCCAACGCGCTAACTGCCAGCCCTGCCACGCACAACCACTGCCACAACAGACGCATTTTTAAAGACTCGTTCCTGGACTCGTTCCTAGAAGAATATTGAAAGCCCGACCGTGAGAACCACCGGATCACTTGAATTTTAACCGGGCGGCTTAGTGGGATGCGGGTTGCCCTTTGAAGGCGCTTTCGCCGGTGCTTTCGGAAGCCCCGCGCATTTGTTCGAATGCGTGAAAAGGGTGGGGTCCACTGGGCCCAGAACTACATCTTTGTATCGAATAATACTGGATCCGCCGTTAGCGGTGAAGACTTCTACTTTGATCGGAAAACCGTGCAAATCTTCCGACTCCCAAAAGCGCAACTTCATGGGCTTCAGAAGATCTTTAGAAGAGACGGTAACGTCCTCGACCTGACAGACGTGACCGTCCACGGTTTCTGTTCCGGCGGGTACACGTTCGATCTTGCGGTCAGGCTTGGAAACAAGAAAGGGGAAAGTGCGGAAATATGGGTGCTTATCCTCGACGCACCCCAACATCGTGATCCCGTACGTCTCGGAGGTTCCAAGGTCGGTGATGAAGTAGCCGCGTCCTTCTGTACCCTGCATTCTCAGGAGGTCGCCCCAACGGTAAATGTGCCCTTCCCGTTCGTCCATGGCCATCACGCTGCCTACCATTATGGCGGAAAAATCGGTGAACTGGTCGAGGGGATAGCTGGTTTTTGCAGGCGGGGCCGCGCCCGCTTGCACCGCCGGCGTCGGCTCTGCCGTTGTAGTTTGCGTCGCCGGCTTTTGCGCTTGCGACGCCTGTGCGTTTATCCCTGCCGTGAGGGCGCATGAAAAGAACAGGAAGGCCAGCCATCGAACCATTATTATTTTCTCTCCAGACGATCTTTACGAATACAAAACAAGAATACAAAAAAGGAGATTACAAAAAAAAGGCCACGCCGTTAAATAGCGTGGCCTTAACCCACCAATTTGGTTACTGAATCGTCTTCAGACCTTTGTTGATTTGAGCCTTGTTCGCGGGGCTAAAGGCGGAGCTTGTGCTCTTGCGCATAACGTTAGCCTTGCTAACTGCTGGGATGGTTGTCGTCAGGAAGCCGTAGTTGCCGAGGAACTCGTAACCGACGACTCCGATATAGCCAACCCAGTTGCGGTTGTCAAAGTTGTTGGAGGCGTTGACCGCAGTCTTGGTAACCACCATCCACTGCTCACCGGTATAGGCGCCATAGTATGCGTCGATTTCCTGATCGGCGTAAACATAGGCTTTGCCGTGGAGCGGAGTAAACGCGGCGGTCGGAACTGAGATTGCCAATCCTTCGATCGAGGCGTTCACGCCGGCGTTCGGTTCGTAGGGGCATGCGCTGAGAACGTCATATCCCTGGAGAAAGAAATTGTCATGTCCACCGGTCGTGAAGGCCTCGTAGTTGCAATACTCACCTACGCCGCTGGCGGAAAGAAAACCGAAGCTGTAGCTGGTCTGTGCCAAAGCAGCGCTACAACCAAGAACCAGAATCGCAATCACAGCCAAACTCTTTATTTTCACAGATGTCCCCTCCTGGAAGTTGTGTCTACCATCGTGAAAGCTCGAACAATCCTCCCCGAACCTAACGGTCAATTGGGGAAACGCCCCGGATTGTAGCAACCATTCACCGACTCGGGAAGCTTAGCGGATTGCAACAGCAAGTCAAGGCAATAATTCCGATGTGCGAAATAATTTTTGCAGAAGATAAAAAGTTTGCGCTCTTGTCGCAAAATTTACCCACGCTTAGTAATCGACGAGCCGAAAGTCGCGCCTGTCTTGCCCTTGAGCGCGCGTAAGTTCGGCGGTGATGGTACAGTCGCGGCCCGCGCTGTCACGCAGATTCTTCTTGCATTTGCCGCGCGGAAAAAAATGGTCTGCCAAAATGGCAGGCCTTTACGTGCAAATTAAAGTTAAAAGTTAGAGGACGATTGCGACATTGCGGCGTGCACCAACTTCGGGCGCGGCAGCACTTCGCATCTCGTTCGCTCCTGGCGTCTCCACCGTCTATCGACTACGATATGCCTACAATCGCTTCTTGCACTGCGTTACACTGCCTCTGCGCAGTTGGCTACCGCAATCTCATTGTCGGAGACTCTATGAAATTCAAAGCAGCTCTACGATCCGTGGTCGTCGCTTGCCTCCTGCTGGCCTGCAGTCTGCCCTTCTTCGCGCAGGAGCAGGAGAAGGATAAGAAGGCCACTGCATCGGCCAAGTTGCCTGATTTCTCAGCCACGGAAATCAGGGGAAGCTTAAAGTGGAAGATATATCACTCTGGTTCCAGACTGCGAGTCGAGCCCAGTTCGGCGGCCGCTACCATCTGGGCGCCAGACGAAGATAACGTGTACAACCTTCTCATTCTTCCCGAGAAGACTACGTGCGTCGTTATGAAGACAGCACAAGCTCAGATGGTGCGGAGTCCCTTGCAGTTGGTCTACGGATCGAATACCACGAAAGCACCGGCAGCAGCGAAAGAGGTGGTAGACGGCCACACCTGTACCGTGCTGGATGGAGTCACCACCTTGGCGAACGGCAATACGTTCAGGTCCAAAATTTGGGCGGCCGACGATCTCAAGGGCGTTCCATTGCGAATTGATGTGTACTCCGAACCGGGGGTTGTGACGACTGCCTATCGCGATGTGGTACTCGGCACTCCCGACCCGGCATTGTTCAAACTGCCGGGGAAGTGCACCCCGCAGGAGAAGACATATCAGATCGCGCCTAAGAGTAATCAGCTTCCAGTTCCAGCTAAGCCGCCTACCGGTCAGAAAGCTCCCGATGACAAACCACAGTAGCGGTTTGCGCGGTAGTTTTCCGTGACGTGAAGTCGGCCAACCCGTCGGCCGGACACGAACAATCTTGTGCGGTTCGTCTGCTTTCACAGCTCAATTTTCGCAACTCAATGCAGGCAGCAACAGGCTTGCGATGTGGAGCGCAATAAAACCGTGGCACAATAAAAACGAGGCCCTGTTGACCAAGGCCTCGTTCAGTTTTGCGGAAATCACGTCTACTTGCCTAGCAAGGCGCGCGGACTTCCGACACCGGTGCAATAATCCCACCCCTTACCTACTGTGCAGCCGTTCGAGCCGGTCGACACGTCGTAGAAGTTCTTGCTGTACGCCGCCGCTCCTCCGAGCTGCGAGTAAAGCAGGTTGTTCTCCTCGGCCGTGTAGTATCCACTGCTGGTCGCCGGATTGATGTGCCCTACGCCCAGCTTATTCGCGGCATTATTGACTATGCCGGCAAGCGAGGGCGACGAAACGCTGGTTCCACCAACCTCGTAGAAGAAGCATGTGCCGTCGTCGTAGGCGCAATCGTAGACAACCACACCGCTGTTAGGATCGGCATTGAACGACATGTCGGGTGTGGAGCGGTTGGACTGCCCGAAGATCCCGTACTGGTAGTTCGCCCACGGGCCCATATCTCCGTTGGTAGGATAGGGGAAGGCGCTGGTATAGACTTCCTGTGAACTGGTGCCGCCGCCGGAGCCTGCCCAGCAGGACTCTGACTTAAACGCCAGGTTGGCTGCGTTGCGGTTGACGGTGGTGCCGCCCGCCGAAACGATCCAGGGTGAAGAGCTGGGATACGACGCGCCGCAGCCCGAGTCGCCAGCCGAAGCGAAATAAACGGTGTTAAACGGGTAGTAGTATCCGAAGTAGGCGTCATAGCTATTCTCACCCGAGAATTCGCCGCTGTCCCAACTATTCGTAACGTCGCCACCACCGTAGCTGGATACGATTCCTGCGGCTACATACTCTGCATAGAGCAGGTCGGTGAACGAATTCGAGCAAGCCTCTACGAGAACAATGGTAGCCTTGGGTGCCATAGTATGCGCCCACTCGATATCGAGGGACTCTTCCAAACCCCAACCAGGATCGAAGGGAGGCGTGGAGCAGTCACCGTTGCCGTTGGCATAAACCTGAACGAAGTTAGCCGCCGGCAAACCAAACTGGGCGTCGAAGGTCTGCAATTCGCCAGCCGCATACGGGTTGTCGTAGGCGTCGACGACAGCGATCGCTCCCCAACCACCTTTTTGCGGTCCGCCCGGACTGTTGATGTTCGGGACACATGGACCGGTGTTGCCCGGTATCTTGTACAGACAGCCCATCGAACTGGGCGTCTCATAATGCGTCGTCAGACCCTGGGACTGCGCCTGCCCTTCGACTACGCGACCATTGGTGCCGCCGAAAACCCAATTCGTGTGGGCGCGACGACCCGCGTCGGCCGGTCGCTCAATGCTGCTCGCCGGTGTGATCCAGTTGTGCGGTCCTGCCGGAGCGGCCGCCGCCGCATCCTTGTTGCCGGGTAGCTTTTGCGCCCCGGCGATGGTGGAGACGCTCACCACCAGCAGAGTTACAGCAACTACTGCGACTACTTTACTCATGAATTGCCAATTCTGGTTTTGCATTGAAGTTTCCTCTCCTACCCCTGGAAGGGATTTTTTTGAAGCCAAGCAGACTTCCCCCATTTTGCGCGGACGCAGTAGACGCCCCATTGTCCCAGCATGCCGCTCGAAGGAATTCCTCCTTGGACATTTTCGGTTTTCAAGTTTTTTGAATTTTTACGACCCGAGCTCGATGCCGTTCTACTGGGGAAGCGTAGAGGCCCAGCACCGACGAATGCAGCTTAGCGCATCCCGAAACTAAGTCAAGCTAAATTTTGGGAGTTTTTGCAGAAAATCTGGATGAAGATAAAAACTTTGCGCTCTTATCGCAAGATATCCGCGCGTCTTACTCGACAAGGCAGAAGCCGTGCCTGCCATGCCCCCGACACGAGGAGCTCATAGTTCTCCCGCATTGCGCTGCAACACCGGACGGTGTTGCATTGACCGCCAGATTGGCAAGCCCTGATCCAGACAAGATCTAAAAGCAGTGGCGCGAAACTTATGGCATGCAGCCACTCTGGGGTCAGATCAATCCCACTCTGCACGCGCCCTCCATTATCGAAAGCGCGTGCTAGCGCTTCGCATCTCGCGCTCTAGTGCGCTCGTCGCGTCTCGACCCGTCTCGACCGTCTCCCGACTACGATTCCGGAGTGCATGAATTTTTGCGACAAGAGCGCAAAGTTTTTATCTTTCTCGAAATCTTTTACGAGAACCTGATTATTAACTTGACTTAGTTTAGGAATGCGCTAAGCTGCACTCGTCGGTGCAGGGTCCTCTACGCTTCCCCAGTAGAACCGCATCGAGCTCGAGTCGTAAAAATTCAAACAATTTGAGTCCAAATGTCCAGGAGGAATTCCTTCGAACGGCATGCCGGGATTTTTAGGCGTTAACGGCCTCCGTGCGAAATGGGGAAGTCTGCTTGGCACACAAAAACCCTTCCAAGGGGTAGGAGAAAAAAAATGAAGTGGAAACTCAGTATCGTGGTAGGAATGGTAGTCCTTTTCGCCTTTGCAGCCATGGCTCAGGATGTAGACCGGAAGCAGGGCTCGGCAAGCACCGGCCGCCCGGTGCCGCAAGCCGCTTCACGGCCGCAGCCTAACTGGAGCGTCCCTGACAGCAGCGTTGAGCGGCCTGAAGATCTCGGCGTGCGCGCGCACACAGACATTGTGTTCCGCAGCCTGGACGGTACCAACAAGCCGACACACCTGTCGTCGCCGGCGGAAGTTTCGAACTTCAGCCCACTCACAGTCGATCAGGTGGAGCAGACTCCTCAATCGTTGGGTTGCCTTTACCTCGGCAGCCCGAAGAGCGCGGGATGCGTGCCAAATTATGGCAAATCTCACGGTCCGGGCGCGGGCGGATCGGGCGCGATCGCTTTAGTCGACGCGTACGATGACCCCACCGCGGCCACAGACCTCAAGACTTTCGACGCGTATTGGGGCTTGGCGGCGGTGAGCTTCACCAAAATTAAAATGTCCAATTCCTGCAGCAGCCCGCCGGCGAATCAAGGTTGGGCCGGCGAAGAAACGCTCGATATCGAATACGCGCACGTCTATGCCCCCAAGGCCGCGATCATTCTGGTCGAGGCATGCTCCAGTTCCTACTCGGATCTGTTTGCTGCCGAGACTGAAGCATTCCAATACATCGCCGACAATTACGGTTACGGTGAAGTCTCAAACAGCTGGGGTGGCGGAGAATTCTCTGGCCAAGTCAGCTACGATCCCGACTTCAGCGCGTGGGGCAATGGAGTCTATTTGAATCCGATTACTGCGTTTGCTTCCGCTGGTGACAGCGGCTGCGGCGCGGCTTATCCGAGCACGAATCCGTGGGTGGTTTCATCGGGAGGCACTTCCATCTACAGCAACTCCGGGACGCAAACATTCTCGTATGAAGGTTGCTGGGCCGGCTCTGGCGGCGGCGTAAGCGCGCAAGAGACTTGGTCTAATAGCTTCACCGACGGGAATACTGGACCATGGGCTGACTTTCAGTACCCGATGTTTGGCGAAGGCAATCGCGCCACGCCGGATTTCGCTCTGAACTCTGACCCGAGCTCTGGCGTTCTCCTTTACGGCTCCTACGCCTTTGGCGGCTGGTCTTGCTGCTGGGGTGGCACGAGCGAAGCTTCTCCATCCCTGGCTGCCATCGTCAACCGGGCCGGCAATTTCCTGGGGAACTGCTACGTTTATTCCATCACTGGCACTTGCTACTTCACCAACCAGCAAGATACGCTCCTCTACTCGCAACTGCCCACGGCCAAGGCTTACTCGCAGAACTTCTACAGCCCTGACGCTGGCGGCAACGGTTGCTCGGTCGGTTATGGCTGGGATTACTGCACGGGTGTCGGCAGCCCACGCGGCATTCTCGGAAAGTAAATCCTCTCGCTGTTTCGACAGCGAAACTCAAAAGGCCCCGGTTTATCGGGGCCCTTTTTTTGTGATCCTGATTAAAGGTAGTGGCTCAATTTGACTCTGCCGGAAGCGAAACGCGCCGCAATGAAGCAAACTACTTAACTTCCTCGTGCTCAACTACCTTGTAGGTTTGTTCGACCGGCTTGCAGTTATCAGGCGGCGTCAGCAGCGCGGGATCTACCTTTTCAAATTTAATGTCACCGTATAACGCCCCGATTTTAACCGGCTTGGCGTCGGGCCTGGCTTTGGGGTCTGGAATGACCTCCGATATGATCTTGATCGGCACGCCTTGAAATTCGTCGGATTCCCAGACCTTCGATTTCATAATTTTGCCGTCGGCTCGTGTGACCACGACATCCTCGACCTTGGTCTTGTGACCATCCACATCATCAGTGCCTGCCGGCGTCCGTTCCACCTTTGCACCCTGCAACATTTCGAGCGGACTCGCCATGAACCCCGACTGGTTTCTTCGCATGGAGATGCACGCTGTGACTTTGTCGGGATAGGTCTCGATTCTGTAGACTTTCCCGGTCGAGGTCACGAACAAATTGGTGATCTTCGGCGACAAATCGACTCGCACAGTCGATCCCGAAAAATAAACCTTCATCACCAGGGGCCTCCGGCCGCCACCGGGGCCGATCTTTTGAATGGCGGTAAAATCGGGAAAATTAAAAGCCGCTTCGGATTTCTGTGGCGGCGGAGTATCCGCGGGCTTCGCTGGTTCCTGGGCAGCTGGCATATTGACGCTAGCCGCCATCATGAGAACTAAGCTGGCAGCGTGGCGGATTTCTTTGAATAGTCTCAAATCATGCTCCTTTCGACCTGATCGATCGAAGGCTGCTTAAATGAATGCTCCGACATTGGAACACACTTGGCAGCTGTTTTCCAGCCAGTAGCCTACGGGTTAGCGGCTCAGTTTAGAAAATGCATTCCTCAGCGGCTAAAGCCGCGATGAAAATGCGAGGCTGCGGCACGGCTGAAGGCGTGCCCTTTCAAAACGAGTGAGAGTGAGCCAGTACCGGCCACCGGGTTAGCGCCCTACTGTTGAAACCGCGATGTTGTTTCTGTCCAGACTGAGCACCAGCGACCTAAAAGTTAACTCGCAGCCCGAACTCGAGTTGCCGCGGTGCTCCGTATGAGAAGGTGCCCGAGCCGGGCAGAACGCGATCCAGTCGCTGCGTGCATAGATTATTAGAGGGGCCGCAGTAGCCGCCAGAGGTCGCATTGTTCAGCGATGTGCCGGGCGCGCCATCGAGTATGCCGTTCAGTTGTCCGCCGGGGCCTCCAAAATTGGCCCAGTTGAAAATATTGAAGACCGAGATGTTCGGCTCCAGCACGACCCGCTCGGTTACCTGGAGCGGACGGCTTAAGCGCAAATCCATGGTCTTGAGCCAGGTTGCCTGCGCAGCGCGGCCGGGTATCGGCTGAATTACGGGGGCGTAGGCTCCCAGTTGGTGCAATTGAAGCGCGCTGAATAGCTGATTGGTCACCAGGGTGTTGCCGGCTGGTGTCAACTGCCCGGCATAGTTGGTGTCGTAGTACTTGATGGCCTTCGTCAGATTGCTGTTGGAATATTTTCCCGTGCTTCCAATGATGGTCGACGGCAAGAGATCGCCGACCGTGCCATCACCGCTGATATCGCTGCGGAAAATTTCTCCCGGGACGCCCCCGCCATCCTGCTGGGGGATGTATGCGCTCAACGGGAGAGGCGAGGCCACGTGCGCAATCATCGAAAGGCGAAACTTGTAGGCCAAGTCAGCCGTCGGGGTAAGCGTGAACTGATGAGTGCGGTCGAAGCCGGAGGCTCCCCAATGGCCGAGGTGCGGCTTGTTGTAATCCTCGGCGGGGGTCAAGGTTGAATAATCGCCGCCGCTTCCGTTGGGCTCGGCGACGTTAGTGCGATAGCGCGAGAGGGTGTAGGCGACCGAAACCTCTAAGTGCTTGACGTCGCGCCATGGGTTGTCTGCGGTGGTCACGTGGTAGGCCAGATGCAAGCCGCTGTAGCGCGAGCGGCCACCGGGAAAGTACATGAGGTTCGATCCGACCGTGGGATTGATTCCGCCGAAGGCGGCTTGCTGTTTGCCTAATACCGAACAGGGGAACGGTCCGCAGAACGCGTTCGCGGAATCAAGACCGTTGCGTGCGAAGTCGGCGATGGTTGCGGTGGGCACGGCATTCAGATAGCAGGTCACCGCCGCTTGCGAACTGCCGCCCGTGGAAAGCGCAGGTCCGCATCCCACGGATGCCACCGTGTTAGAAATCGCCGACAGCTCCGCCGCAAAGGTATTTTGCAAAGGATTGAGGTTGTAGCCGTCGGTGAGGTAGCGCGAGTCGCCGACGTGGTTAGTGTCGATTCCTATTGGAAACTGGGTACCGATCTCGCGGACATAGTCGGCGGAGAACATGCCGCGCTCGCCCATCTGATGCTGAATTCCGGCGGCGATGTGGATGACGCGCGGAGTTCTGAAATTGGGCGCCAGCAGACCACCGAAATTCGAGACGCTGTTGGCTAGCGAGTAGACGTTGGGACCGCCGGTCACGCCTGACTGGGCCGATAGAAAGTCGTTTTGTAATGCCTGAATCGCCGATGCCACTTGCCCGATCGGCTGGCCACAGATCTGCGAGGCGATGTCCAGCGTTTGCCCAGAAGAAGGCACTGTCACCGAGCTCAGAAGAGATCCATTCGGGAAAAGAACCGATCCGGCGGGGCACAATTGCAGGCTGCGATTGTATTGACCGTTTGACAGGCGGTTGATGCGATCCTGATAGGTATTTTGGAGCAGGAAGTTGTCGTAGAACATTCCCGTGCTTACGCGAATTACGGTGTGGCCGTTATGGCCGGGATCCCAGGCAAATCCGAATTGCGGGGCGAGATTGAAATTCGGCTGCTTGATGCTGGGACTCACGACCTGGTGGTTTCCGGGCACGACCGGGTTTGGAAAGAGGGCGAATTGATCGAGAATGTAACCCGTTGTGCACGGCGGCGCGGTCACGATGGTGGTGTTGATTGCCGAACATGGAATCGCGCCGAGATCGCTGTCGGTGCGTCCCGAATCGCGAACGTAATTGAGGCCTATGTAGACGTTGAGATTGGGAATCACGTTGTAAGTGTCACCAAAGTATCCCTCGATGCGCGTATCGGCGTGGCCTCCGGTCGAACGGTTGAAGGCTGAGTTCTCGCTGAAATTTCCGAGGCCGTTGAAAATCGTGATCGTGCCGACCGGATAATTCAGGGGATTGTCGGCTGCGCCTCGCGGATCGTTGGGAATGAGCGGCGCTAAACTTGCATCGCTGTTGATGGCGTTGATCTCGTCGATTCCATTCGAACTGGTGACCGAAGGGCCATAATTGCCTGGCGCAAAAAAATCGCCTTGCGTGATGCGGTGAATCACTCCTCCAAAACGTATGGTGTGATAAATCTTGTAAACGGTGCTGCTGTCATAGCGCCCGAAAATGTCGCGCTGAATGGTCTGCCGCGGACCGGCCACGGTCGGCCCCAGTTGATACGATCCGATCGTCATGTGAAAGGGCGCGCCAGGTACGATCAACGAATCGCCGAGAGCGGGCGTGACTGAGTTCACCATCTTCTGATAACCGAAGCGCGCGCTATTCGTATACTCGCCGTGGTTCCAATCCACACCTCCGACTGCGGCCGGAACATTCAACTGATTGCGAAAATTGGACTGGCTATCCGGCGGCCCGATCTGATTCGCATTGTCGTAGCTGAGCCGCGCGAACCACTTCATGTTTTCGCTAACGTTGTAATCGAAGCGCGCAGTCAGCATGTTCTCGCGAAAAAATGCCGAGCGCAGACTAATCTGGTCAGCCGAAGTGGTGCCGCACAATCCTGACAGGTAAATCCCCGAGCAAGGGAAGCCGAGAAAGATCGGTAGGCCGCCGTCTTGCTTGCTGCGTTCGCCGGCGACGAACAAAAAGGCCTTGTCTTTAATGACCGCGCCGCCCGCGCCGAAGCCAAACTGCTGTCGGCTGTAGCCATCACCGCCGGAGGGGAATCCCGCCAGTCCCAGACTCTTGTCTTGCAGATTTCCAAACAGATTGCCGTGCCAGTTCTCTCCGGCCGAGCGGGTCGCAATTCGCACCGCGCCAACTGCGTTCAGCGATTGAAATACTTCCGGCGTGGCTCGCGACACGACGACTTCGCGCACCGCCTCCGCCGGAAAGTTCTCCGTCGCGAGACCCTTGGTTTCATCCATCACTTCGACTTCATCGGCGTCGTAGTGGGTTGTTCGTCCCGTCTGACTGTTGATCGAAAGCGTCTGGAATCCGCCTTTCCCCGGATCGAGCGCTCGGCCGTCAACCGACTGCACGCCCGGCTCCAGCTCTCCCGCCGCCAGATAGTTGCGGCCATCGATCGGCAAAGTGTTCGGAGCGTCGCCGCTGAAGGTGCTCTGCAGATGCATGGGGCCGGGATTAATCCACTCCAGCCTGAAGTCGGCGGTGACCGCCGTCGCTATCACAACGGTTACGTTGCGATCGACGGGCACCTTGTCGCGGGCTTGTGCTCGCACGACATAGAGGCCCGCAGGCAGCGGCTCAGTTACGTAAACTCCATCCTTGCCCGCGACGGCGAAGCCTTTGGCATCGGTCGCCGATGAGTTATAAAAAACCTTCGCGCCTTCGAGGGGCTTGCCATCGTCATCGCGCACCGTACCTTGAATGGTTCCGGTCGTGGGATTCTCAACAGTCTCTTCCTGAGCCCACAGTGAAACTGCAAGGGCAGCGACAACCACGCTCAGCAAGATGCCAATAGACAGGGAACGGCGGACACGCAAGGCAAACCATTCGAACAAAGTGATTCTCCTGGGAGCAGAACCTCAAATAGAACCTGGAAATGATTCCATGTCTGAGGGTTTTTAAGATTCGACTGAAATCGAATAGAACAGTTTACTAGATGCGCGCACTTCGCCGTGACGATGTACGAGTATTTTCTAAAGGACAGAGATCGGGCTGCAAGTCGAAGCGGGATTCAACATGTGCCGCAGAAGTGTAAATCAAGACCGGTGGCATGGGAAAAAATATGTCTGCGAATCTGATCCAAATTTTGCCAAAGATCTTGGTCGCGCTGAAGCCGAAGTGGACGAGACGAGGTGGTCAATCACAGTTCACGAACTGGTCGATCACAGTTCCCGAACAGTGCTTGTTTAGGGTGTGAATCACAAGATTATTACGCGAGGCGAGGCGAGAGGCAATCTACGCATTTTAGTAGTTTATCGATATTCAAATATTCCATAATCCATACAAAAACAGGAATCTTATCCGTAAACAGATGAAAAATATGGTTACTTAAGTTTGGGTTACGAAATGCTTACCCAGTTCTGGCTAATCACACTCCTGCACAAAATGTGATTGGTGCAAGTCGTCGTCGAGATCCCGATTCAATCTCTCGGTTCTTTGGAGGAAACAAATGCACTCCCGCATCTTGAAGTTTGCTTTGGTTCTTGTGTTGGTGATTTGTGTAGGCAGTATTCTACCTGCCTATGCGCAGTCAACCTCGACTGGTACGCTTGCCGGTCAGGTGAATGACCCGACCGGTGCCGTGGTATCGGGGGCAACAGTCACGATGACTGATGTCTCGACCAATACGCCGAGAGTTACCACCACCAACACCTCCGGACGTTATATCTACGTCGACGTGAACCCTGGCATCTACAACCTTGCGGTGACCAAAGCGGGATTTTCCACGACCAAGACCGAGCATGTGGAAGTGAAGGTTGGCGCCTCGATCACTCTCGACCTGTCTCTGCAGGTAGGCGGTGGCAATACGGTTGTGGAAGTAACCGCCGTTGGCAATGAGCTGCAAACGATGAATGCCACGGTAGGTAACACCATCACGAACCTGACCATCGACAACTTGCCGAGCTTGGGCCGCGACGTAAGCACCTTCGTCGAATTGCAGCCCGGCGTCAGTCCTGATGGCAGCGTTGCGGGAGCGGTTCTCGACCAGAATTATTTCTCGCTGGACGGCGGCAATAACACCAACGATATGGACGGGAGCATGAACGTCTATACCGGCAGCTATGCCGGTGATCCGACGGGCGGCATCGCCGCACAGAATTCGCTTGGAGCCGGAGGCGGCGGCCCAACGGGCGTGATCCCGACTCCGCAGGATAGCGTCGAGGAATTTAAGGTGAACACGGCTGGACAAACCGCCGATTTCAATAGTTCCGCTGGCGCCGAAGTCAAGGTGGTGACCAAGCGTGGAACCAACGCCTGGCATGGAACGGGATACGAATACTACAAGGACAATAACTTCTCGGCGAATACCTGGCAGAACAACCTCAACGGTGTTGCGCTGCCAAGCTACCACTACAGCCGTTTTGGTGGCGCCATTGGCGGTCCGGTGATTCCCAAAGAAGTTTTTGGCGGCAAGACGTATGTTTTCTTCAACTATGAAGGGTTTCGCTGGCCCAATTCTTCGACCATTGACAGGAACGTGCCCTCGCCCGCTCTTCGACTGGGATTAGTAGAGGACACCAGTGGCAACTTCTACAACATGAACCCTTACGCAGTGACGTACAACGGAACGAATTACCCTGGGACTGGGACTACCTACGACCCGCGCGGGATCGGAATCAATCCCTGGGTTTCAGCATTATGGAGCACCTTACCGCAGAGTAATTCGCCGACCTCCTGCCTGGGGCAGAGTCTCTGCGATCAAGCCAACATTTTTGCGTATTCGGCCAATGTGAATATTCCATTTAAGAGCAAGTTCGCGGTGACTAGGCTTGACCATGATTTCGGCGCCAAGTGGCACCTCATGGCCAGCTATCGTTATTTCAATCTCAAGAATGCCACGACTGACCAGATTGACATCGGCGGCGGCCTGACTGGCGACACCAGCGGCAACCCGACTTCTGTGTCAAGCGATCCGCAGCAGGCATGGTTCGGCGTGGTGGGCCTGACCACCAACATTACCACCAACACCACCAATGACTTCCACTACAGCTGGCTGCGCAACTGGTGGCAGTGGGCTAGGGCTGGCGACGTGATACAGAACATCCCCGGTGAGCCTGCGTTGGCCGGAGCGCTTGAAGTGATGAGCGGCCAGTCGGCGACACAGGATCTGGGCCCTTACAACGTAAATACGCAGCAGACTCGTACTCGTTTCTGGGATGGACACGATCAGATGGTTCGCGACGATATCTCGACGCTGCATGGCAACCACCTGTTCCAGTTCGGCGGAACCTATCAGCACAACTTTAACTGGCATCAGCGAACCGACAACGGTGGCGGAATCAACTACCAACCCGTGTACGAACTAGGCCTCGGCGCTAGTGGATCCGGACTCGCTGCAGACTCACCGGTTTGCGCGGCCGCAACCATCACTAACTGCCCCGCGGTGACGGCGGCGGTTCTGGGCATCGTTTCCATCTCTCAGACCGCCTATACTCGTACTGGGGCGGACCTTACTTTGAATACCACACCGATGCCGGCGGAAGACCAAGTTAAGATTCCTTATTGGAACGTTTATTTCAGCGACACCTGGCACATGAAGCCAACCTTCACCCTGACCTACGGCTTGGGCTGGACGCTGGAAATGCCGCCAGTTGAAGAGCAGGGCAAGCAAGTTGAACTGGTAAATCAGGGGGGCGATCCAGTAGGGGCTGAGTCCTATCTGGCGCAACGCCAGCGCGCTGCACTGCTGGGCCAGGTCTACAACCCCGAACTCGGTTTTGCCTTGGTAGCCAACACCTCAAACGGATTGAAATACCCCTACAACCCGTTCTACGGTGAATTCAGCCCGCGCATCGCTGCGGCCTGGAGTCCCCACTTCGACACGGATACGCTGGCAGGCAAGATTTTCGGCCACGAGGCTACCGTGCTCCGCGGCGGGTACGGCCGCCAATTCGGGCGCCTGAACGGAGTCGATCTCGTCCTGGTGCCGTTGCTCGGCTCTGGTCTAATCCAACCCGTGCAGTGTACGCAGAACCTTACTACCGGACTCTGCGGCGGTACAGGTTCGGCCACGGCGTCCAACGCTTTTCGCGTCGGTACCGACGGTCTGAAGGCCCCGCTGCAAACTGATCCGAGCATTCAGCCAAGTACTACGCTGCCTCAACCCTATTTCCCTGGCTACAACGGGGGAGCGGCCGGCGCTGGCGAGGCATTGGATCCGAATTTCAGACCCAACCAAATTGACTCGTTCGATCTCACCTTGCAACGCCAGTTGTCCCGCAAGGTGACTCTGGAACTCGGCTACATTGGGCGCAGAATCACACACGAGTACCAACCCATCAACCTCAACGCCGTTCCTTACATGATGACCATGGGCGGGCAGAAATTCTCGCAAGCCTATGCGCAAGTGGTGAATGAATACTGCGGTGGCAACGCTGGCCTTGCTGGTGGTGGCTGCGCCGGTAACACGGCAGCAGTTACACCGCAGCCATTTTTTGAGGCGGCGATGAATCCGGCATACTGCGTCGGCTTCAGCAGTTGTACAGCGGCAGTGGTGGCGAACCAAGCCGGTAACTTGGCCAACGCGCAGGTCTGGACTATGTGGAGTCAATTGGACAACGGCGGATTCAACTTCCCGCGTTCGATGATGAACACTCCCATCGGGCCCGGTGTGGGCGCCAATGGCCAGATGTCGTCGGGCGTGGCGGTTAACGCCAGCGTAGGCTACGGAAATTACAACGGTGGCTTCGCCTCCCTCAAGATGGCCGACTGGCGCGGGTTGACTGCGCAGTCGAACTTCACCTGGTCCAAGGCTCTGGGTACTGGAGCTGTCGTCCAGGCCAGCAGCGAATACACTCCGGACGATCCCTTTGATTTGAAGGAGATGTACGGCAGACAGGCCTTTGACCGCAAGTTCGTATACAACACGTTTCTGGTCTACCAGCCACCCTTCTATAAGGGACAGTCCGGACTCATGGGACGGGCACTGGGTGGCTGGACGTTCTCCACGATCTTCGTTGCCGGCACCGGCCAGCCGTTCGAACTCTACACCACCACCGGCGGCGGTCAGGAATTCGGGGCAGGCGACAACGTCAACTATTTCGGCAATGAGAACGCCGTGCCGATTAAACCCTACAAGAGCGGTCACGTCTACGGCGCGGGAGCGGGAACGCCAAATATTTTCCAAGACGGGGGCAACGCGATTAACGACTTCCGCAACCCGATCCTGGGTGTAGACCAAAGGGATGGGGGTTATGGGATTATTAACGGCCTTCGATACTGGAATATGGATTTCAGCGTCCGGAAGAATATTCTAATCACGGAGGGCGTCAGCCTGGAATTTCAAGGCGTCTTCACCAACGTCCTGAACCACAATCAGTGGGAAGACCCGGATTTCTCGATTGGTCTCTTCAGCGGGGTGAGTGGTTTCGGCGCTATACCGGGCGAGAATGCGGCCACTCCGCGCAACATCGAGATGGGTGCTCGCGTCCGCTTCTAACGCAAACGGTTCTAACTTCAACCTTCGAGGCGCCACTCAGTGGCGCCTCGATTTATTTTTGGGGAGGATTATTATTTCGGTGAGGTGGAACTAGAACGTGTTTTTGTGCGTGTAGTAGCCGGCGCGGTAGTGAGATTGGTAAGGGCCGCCAGCTGGTGGATTCGCCAGGTCGACTTTTAGCTGGCGGAAGTCTGATCTGGAATAGCGCTGCGAGGGATAGTAGGCGAGCAGATATTGTGTACGCAATTCGTCGCTGATCTGGCGGAAGGCATCGTCCAGTTGCGCCAAGCCGGTGGCGTAGTAATATTTTCCGCCGGTGTCGGCGGAGATCTGGATCAGCGCGTGCTCGCCACCGGTGTCGCGTCCCGCGCTCGCCTCGATGGGGACGATAATGATGCTGTAGATAATCGCCTCGGCCTCCTGCGCGGCGCGCAGCGCTTCTTTGTAGTCGACCTGGCTCATGGTGTCGCCGCCGTCGGTGATTACGACCATCACTTTTCTTCCCTGGCGGCGGCTCAGTGCGTGCGAGCCCAGAAAGATTGCGTCATAGAGTGCGGTGGCTGAACCGTTCCGCACGCGATCGATTCCGGCATCGATTCTTTTCAGGTCAGAGGTGAAGGGGACGACCTCGTTTACTTCTTCGCTGAATTTGTAGACGGCCAGGCCATCCTGTGGGCGCACGATGGTATGGGCAAACTTCTTCGCCGAGGTGAGTTCGAGCGGCAGATCTTTTCTTGTACTCAGGCTGGTGTCGACTCCGAGGACGATCGAAAGGGGCAGAGCCGATTCTTTGTCGAAGATGGCGATCTTCTGCTCTTTGCCATCTTCCTTGAGCACAAAATTCTCTTTCTGCAGATTCGCTATGGGAGCGCCGCGCGCATCCGTCACGGTGACGAATACGTTGACCAGCTTGACGTCAACTTTGAGGGTACCGGGATCTTGCGCGGTCAGCGCAGGAGTTGCGGTGGCGAGGACGGCGCTGGCGATGAGATACACGGCGAGCCGGGGGGAAAGTTGTTTGCCAGCGGCATGTGCGACCTCAGCCCCTAAAGGCGCAGCGAAAATGGGGCTGTTATCGCAGCGGTGAACCGCTCTACCCCACCACGCCAAAACCGGGCGTACTGGGGACCCTGGCGCTGCGCCACCGAAAAGCAAAGCTAGAATCGGGTTTTGTCGCAACCTGCCAGGAATTCGCTTCATTCAGGAGTTACTCATTATGATGCGGCGTGCCCCCGGCTGTGCCTCCCGGGCGTTGAATTTCTTCGGGAAAAGGCTCACCGTCCGCCCAGACTGCTCCGTCTTCAAAATATTCTTTCTTCCAGATCGGCACCGTCTTTTTTAACGTGTCGATGATCCAGCGGCAGGCCTCGAAGGCTGCGCCTCGGTGAGCGGCGGCGACCACGATCAAGACACTCGTCTCGCCGATCCCCAGCCGTCCCAGCCTATGCACGATCGACGCTGCCCGCACCGCAAAGCGTTCCCGCGCTTGCGCGGCCAGAGATTTCATCTGCTGCAACGCCATCGGCTCATAGGCCTCATAATCGAGATAGAGCGTGCGCCGGCCGCGGGTGTTGTCGCGCACCACGCCGTCGAAGATCACGGCTGCGCCATCCTCTGGACGTTTCAGCCGCTCGGCCACGGCCGCCACATCAATCGGCTCGCGAACAATGCGGACTTCGCCGAATGCCGCTTCTGCCGGGCTTTTTGCCGAGCTTTCCGGCGAGCTTTCGAGCGATGAGCCGCCGCTCACCGGCGGCAACAAACCAACTTCATCGCCGTCACGCAGCTTGCGCTCCACTCCTGAATATTCCTGATTCACCGCGATCGCCAGCGACGGGATTAGGGCTTCGAATCGTGGCGCCGTTCGCGCGTAAAAGAAAAGCAGTTCCTTCAGGGAGGCCCCATCGGGAAGATCGAGACTCTCACTCGACCGTCCAATCAGCTCTTTCAACCCTCCGAAAAAAAGCACGCTAATTTTCATTTGGTTAGTTGATGCGAGCCCGGCCATCGTCGCCTTTCGCGTCTACGGCTCGCAGGACCAGTGTATCGCGGACCGTCCCGAGGGGCTTGTCCGTCGGTGCGAATGACCTTGCATGGCCGCGATTGTTTGCGTTACCTCCGTAATGGTGCATTAGGTCACCTTCCCGCTTAGTCTGATGAGGAACGTTTCCCTTCGCGAGAGGAGGCTGTTATCGATACCGCCGCCCAAACCGATGCCAGCCGCAGCGCGTCCGCGCGGTCGTTCCTCCACAGCCTAAATATTCTGGTGAAGTACACGCGGCTTTATGGGGTGAATCATAAGCGCACCGAAGGCCAGTTCGAGACGGCTTGGAGCGAACTGCAACAGGCGTTGCCCAAGGGTCGCGACACCGGCTTCTTGCTCGGTGTGTCAGACAACAAACTTCTTCTCGATGGCATTCCGCTGGAAGCGGGACAGGCCGAACGCAGCTTCGCGCAATTGCTGACCGCTGCCGGCCTCTCCAGCATAATGTTTTCGAACAAAGTCACGCTTGACGACTTTACTCGCCTGGTGCGCGCATTCGCGATGGGAGGTTCGAAAGCGCAGGACTTTGCCAAGCAGCTAAAAGAAATCTTTGGCGAGAATAAAGACTCTTCCATTCGCATTAACGAGGTTAAGTTTGTCGCCGCCGACCCAGCCACCGGAGAAATTTCCATGGCGGCGCAGCTCGCCGCGCAGGCGCTCGGCCCGGAAGCGAAGCAGTGGCTCAACGATCCGCAAAAACTTTTACAGTTAATCGCCGCCGCACAGGGCGCAAGTTCGGGCGGCTCCGGTGGCGAAGGTGGCGCGCCGTTGGGCAGCGTTCCTTCCGTGCCGATTCCCGTTGGCGTTGCCGCGGGCGGTACGGCGACAGGCGCGGCCGCGGGCGGTGCGTGGGCCGGTGGCGTCGTTCCCTTGCAAGAAGAAGAAGTCATCCAGACCATTCGCCTGCTCACTCATTTCGGTCAGGCGATGCAGGAGCCGAATGCCTCGCCCGAAAATCTGAAGGTTGAACTGGGCAAAGCGCCGGAAGGCGCAAAGGTGAATCTCGCGCAGTTGCTGGAGAGCCTGGCCGCGCAGACTTCGCAGAAAGGCGGTGAGAGCAACGACACGCCGCTTCTGATGAAGGCCGCCGAAAGCATGGCGATCAAGTTCGCACTGGACCGCTATCAGCGCGGCGACGTCAAGGTCAACGCCGTGCACGACATGATGGAGCACATGAGCCGGCAGATGGACACGCTCCGCCAGATCCTGCGCGTTCAGGAAGATAAGATGTCGAAGGCGGGTATCCTGATTGAGTCGCATGCCGACATTCTCGATCGCATGTTCTGGGCCGAGATTCCGGAGGCCGGCAAGAAAAGCGTTCTGCTCTCCGCTGAAGCGGCCTGCGTGCCGCCGCGCAACATTCGCCAGTTCGTCGAAATTCTTTTCGATCGCGATGACAATGAGCTCGCCGCTAAGATTCTTTCCAACTATTGCGCCGGCCTCAACGCCAAAGATCCCGATCCTCGCCGCAAGACTGCGATCGGCCTCGCTCAACTCGCCGACCTCTTTGCCACCGCGCCCGATGAAGTCATGCCCAATGCTCTCGCCATGATCGCCGAGAAGCTGAGCAAGGAAAGCGACGCGGAAGTACAGAGCCTGCTGAGCGCCGCCTTCGCGCGCTTTGGACAGGAAGCCTGCACCCGAAAGAAATATAAAGCGGTCGCCGAACTGTGCTTGTCGCTCGAAAATATCGGCCGCGAACGTCCCGCGCTGGTGCAGGATCTCCGTTCGCGCGTCGGCATCGAAAATCGCCTGCCCGAGATGATCGAAGAAGCGATCAACGCCGATCATATTTCAGAAGATCTTGTCGAGGTCTTGCAGCAGCTTCCCCGGCATTCCGTCGAACACCTTGCCGATCGCTTCTTCCGCGCCCACCGGCGCGTCGAATGCGATCGCATCGTCGAACTCGTTGGCGAACTCGGACAGCCTGCGCTCGACGATCTGCGCGACATTCTCCGGACCGGCCAGGCTCGCCAGGCGGCCTCGACCGTCGGCCTGATGAGCCGACTTGCTGTCACCGCGCTGCTCGAGTTGTTGCCGTCGCGCATGGGCGAGTTCAATCGTTTTTATCAGGACGTGATCGTCCGCCAGATCGCCTACGGCGCCGCTCCCGATCGCGGGCGCACCCTCCTTGAGTTGCTCGAACTGCTTGACTCGCTCATTCTGCCCGAAGCTATTGACGAGATCGGCATGAGCCAGGATCACAGCGCCAGCGCCAGTCTGATCGCGCTGGCAACAGCCGGCGAAGCTCACAATCGGCCGCCCTTTGTGCAATTGAAAGCTATCGAGTCGCTAGGACGCTTGCGCGATGCCGAAGCGGTTCCCGTGCTGCGCAGCATCGTTGAAGACAAGAAGCTCTTCGGCTACAGCCAGCACCGCGAGTTGCGAATTGCCGCGATTCAAGCACTATCGAAGATCGATCCACGCTATGGCACGCAAGCGCTCGCAGAAAGCGGCCTCGAGGCCGGCGAACTTGCCATTGCGCCACTCGATTCCGGGCCGGGATGCCCGTGGGTACGCCAGCGCCGCTATGAGCGCATCATTCTGCCGCGCACGCTCTCGGCCACGCTTTCCAGTTCGTGGGGAAAGTCGAATATCGTGATGCGTGAGATGAGTCTTGGCGGCGGCATGGGCACGCGCAATGACAATCTCCGCGTCGGATCCGAAGCACACGTCGAAATCTCGCTCGGAGTCAAGAAAATCCGCGGCGAAGTTCTCCTGCGCCGCGCCCGCGTCAACGAAATCGGCTTCGAATTCGTCAGCATGGATCTCGATAGCCGTTATCGCCTACGCCGCGTGTTGGTCGAGGCTCTGCAAAAAGTTCCCGACAATCGCTCGTCTAACTGGGATGGGGAAAGAAAAGTCTAGAGACGGGTGGCCAGGTCGCAGGTCTTGAGTTGCAGATCCGGGAAAACATTTAAGACGTTTCATAGCGCGTCACCGGCGCAAAGAAAAGGCTCGTGTTGACCACGAGCCTTTCGCATCGACAACCCGCAAATTCTTGTTACGCGACCTTTACGAAAATAATAACCAGCGTGAACAGCACCAGCGACTCGATGAATGCGAGTCCAAGAATGAGCGCTACCATAATTCCAGGTCGCGCCGCGGGATTGCGTCCCAGCGAATCGCAGGCCGCACCCGCAACTTTGCCCTGGCCAAGTGCAGCCAAGCCAGCCGCGAGTGCAATCGCAAAGCCGGAGGTCAGCGCCACCCAATTGGTGCCGCCTGCCGCTCCAGCCGAGCCTTGCGCAAACGCCGGCACCGCCATCACGGACGCCATCATCATCATGAACATCAACATCAGGAATTTCCGCATTTGTGTTTCTCCTTGTATGAATTGCCGCCAGTGGGTGGTTGACGCCGCGCTCTATGGCCGACGCCCTCACGCTGAAGGCAGTTAACAGCGCTCAGCTGTCAATTCTCAACTCTCCGTTTCTTCTGAGAATTGAGAACTGGGAACTGAGAACTCTACTCAGTGTTCTTGCCCGGTTGCTTCACCCAGGTACACACAGGCGAGCAGCACGAAAATATAAGTCTGAATAAACGACACGCCGATATGCAGGCCCTCGAACACAACCGGAATACCCAACGGTATCAACGAAAAGAACACCAGCGTGACCATTTCTCCGGCAAACATGTTGGCAAAAAGACGAATGGTCAGCGACATGATGCGAGCAAGGTGACTGAACACTTCAATTGGAAACAGCAGGATCGGCAAGAACAGCCGCATAACCAGCGGCATTTCCTTATCCTGCGGGCCAATAAAATGCTTCAAATAGCCGATCGGCCCGTTCGTCTTGATTCCCTGATAGTGATAGTAGAACCAGGTCAGCAGCGCGCATCCCAGCGGCACGATTGGCACGGCCGTCGGCGATTCCAGTCCGGGCACCAATCCGATCAGATTGCAAATCAGGATGAACAGGCCCAGCGTAACCAGATAAGGAACGTACTTCTGCCCATGATGCCCGACCACCTCATCGGCCATGTCAGAGATAAATCCGTTGATCCCTTCCATCGTATGCTGCAAGCCGCCGGGACGCTCCACCGAAAGCCGTGAGCGCACGGCGATAAAGAATATCGTCAGTAGCAGCGCGACAAGCAACTCCATCGCAAAGCTGTTCGAAATAGGAGTCGCGGCGTGCTTGGGATGAATATTCAGCGCGTGCAGCAAGGCTAGAACTGCCGGGCCGAACAGACGATTCAAGAATGCGGTAAGAGCCAGTTGGTCCATTTGTCAGAGTTCGATTGCCAGTTAGAATTTGTCGCTCCGAGCGAAGCGACGGAACTGATATTCCCTGCCCGATTGCAAGCCGCAGGCTGCTTCTACGACGTCTTCCGGAAGGCCGCGAATCCTTGCCAAACCGCCTCTGCCATTAGCGCGGCGACAGGCACGCATAAGCCCCACAGAAAGCCGTAAAACGCCACTGAAGAACCTTTGAATATAGCATAGGCAACGACCGCCACCAACAGGTAACGCACCACAAAGCGGAAGACGATTCGGCCCCCTTTTTCCCCGCTGTTTTGATTGACTATGCGATCGGCAAGTCCTTCTACGCCGCGCGTCAGCGAGCGGAAATTAACGTAGGAAACGGACGCACCGAGAACAAAACCGAGGGCTCCCATCCAGTGGTAAAACCAGAAAACCGGCGCCATCAGCAGAACGCTGAACACCAATATATTGCGCAGCAGGCGGGGAATGATGCGCTCAAACGCTGTGATTTCCGCCGCAATTTCTGCGGGTGGGGCGTCAGCGGAGCGATCAGAATTCTCACGCTCGCTCATTTTGCGTTTTTCATTTTTCTTTGGAAGCGCCAATCGCCATGCGGATCATCTGTCCAAATCCCACCACCGCGCCAAATAAAAGTCCGACCAGATAGAGCCACTTGGTGTGCAGCCAATAGTCGGCCAGTTTGCCAAGGAAAAAGCCCAACAAAACAGCCGCCGGAATGATGAATCCCATCTCGGAATAGCGAGCTAGCGAGACCAAGGGAGCTTTTTTCTTCGGGGAATCTGAGGGTTCAGGCATGCGCACAAATTGTAAATCAGCCACGTCTGGTTAGCTCGCAGCCTATTTCTTGATAACTGCTACTGGCCTGGGCTGCCGAATCCCGAGCGACCAGTTGACGCTGCGGATCGCTGGCTCGGGATAAATTCCGATAAAGAGAGTGGCCAGCGCCGTGATCCCTACCGCGCAGCGCATCCCAAAGCTGACGGGCAGTCGCTCCCTCTCCATTGGCGCGCGCACCAGCATAGAGTTCGCAATCTTGAGATAGTAATAAAGTCCGAAAAGCGAATAAACCACCCCCAACGCGGCCAGCGCATAATGTTGGCTCTCGATCAAGCTGAGAAAGATATAGTACTTGCCGAGAAAGCCCGCCGCGGGCGGAATGCCGGCAAGCGAGAGCAGAAAAAGCAACATCAGCACAGCTTCGACCGGAGCGCGCTGGTAGAGTCCGGCCATGTCGTCGAGTTCGTCGCCAATCACATTACGCTGCCGCAGCGATGTAATTACGGCGAACGCACCCAGGTTCATGAATGTGTAAACCATCAAATAGATCAGGATTCCCTTGAAGCCGTCGAGAAAGCCGGGAGTGCCGGGCTGCGAAGTTCCCATCGCCACAAACGCCAGCAGCATGTAACCAACGTGGGCGATTGACGAGTAAGCCAGCAGGCGCTTGGTATTCGACTGCGTGAGCGCGGCGAAGTTAGCTCCGGTCATGGTCGCGATCGAGACAAAAATAATCAATGGCGTGTAGATCGTGCGCAACGGATACAGTCCCAGGGCAACCATTCCGCGCGGTAAATTTAAAATGGGGTAACCTAGTATCCGCAGCAGCATGGCCCAAGCGGCCGCTTTCACAGCCACTGACATGAAGCCGGTAATGCTGGTGGGTGCGCCTTCGTAGGCGTCGGGCGCCCACTGATGAAACGGGATGGCGGCAATCTTGAACAACAATCCAACCATGGTCGTCAGGAGCGCAATAATGACTACAGGATTGTGCGTATTCTGCCCGGAGACGGCGCGCTCGATGACGACCAGATTCGTGCTGCCGGCGATTCCATAAAACAATGAGAGGCCGTAGGCAAAGATGCCTGACGAAAATGCCCCTAGCAGCATGTACTTCAACGCTGCTTCATTCGAGCGCCGATCACGGCGGAGGAAACCGACCAACACGTAGGTGGAAATCGCCATCAGCTCAAGCCCGATGAAGATCAGCACTACGTCGATTCCCGCCGCGATGCACATCATGCCTACTACTGAAAGCAAGAGCAAAGCGTAATACTCGCCATGATGTTCGTCTTCGAGGTCGAGATAGTGCACCGACATCAGAATCGAGATAGCGGCTGCTGCGAGAAAGAGACACCAGAAATAAATGGCGAAGCGATCGACTAACAAGGAGTTATAAAAGGCGGGTAATACTCTTGGTGGGAGCGTCGACTGAAGCTGCCAAACGCATAGGGCCGCAAAGAACACTCCCACTAGCGCAGCGGCGGCATTGATCCATTTCCACGACTTCGGAACCATTAGATCGATCAGCAAAATGCCGAGCGCAAAGATGCATAACTCCAGCATCGGCAGCATTGAGCGGTAATCCGTGGGGGTAAGGCCTCGCACTTAGTTACTCGCTTTCGGCGCGCTGGCGCCTGGAGCAGTGCTGGGCGATGGAGGAAAGGAAGTCGGCCCAATCTCCGCGTTCACTGGAGCATTTGGGTTCGAGTTGTCATGAATGGTTTGGACGATCTGATTGACTGGCTGTTCAAGAATCTGAAAAAACGGCTTGGGATAAAGGCCGATCCATAACGCCATGATGATCAGCGGCGCAAAGGTCAGGATTTCGCGCGGTGTAAGATCGTGCAGCTTTTCGTTCTTAGGATTGGTCACCGCCCCGAAAAAAACACGCTGATAAAGCCACAGCAGATACGCCGCCGATAGAACAACGCCCGGCGCAGCCCATGCCGCCCACCTCCAGTTGGCTGTGAATGCGCCCATCATGATCCACAACTCTCCCATAAATCCATTCAGCAGCGGCAGGCCCATCGACGAGAGAAACATGATCATGGTGATGGTCGCGTAGACGGGCATTACGGTCGAGATGCCGCCATATTCGGCGATCTCGCGTGTGTGCCGGCGCTCATACAAAATGCCGACGATCAAGAAGAGCGCGCCGGTCGAGATGCCGTGATTGATCTGCTGTAGCACCGACCCAGTTAATCCCGTTGAATTCAGCGCGAAAATTCCCAGCGTGCAGAAACCGAGGTGGCTGACGGACGAGTACGCCACCAGCTTTTTCATGTCTTTCTGCATCAGCGAAACCAGCGCGCCGTAGATAATGCCCACCAGCGACAGGCCGATCACCCAGCTTTGCACCTTGGGATGGGACACGACGGAAGGAAAGAAGGGCAACGAAAAGCGCACGAAGCCGTACGTCCCCATCTTCAGCAAAACGCCTGCCAGAATGACGGAGCCGGCCGTTGGCGCTTCCACGTGCGCATCGGGCAGCCAGGTGTGGAAGGGAAACATCGGAACCTTGATGGCGAACCCGATGAAGAAGGCCACGAAGAGCCAGATGGCGATGTTGAAGGGAATGAGCGGCGCGGTCTTGTAAAGTTCGGGAATGCTAAAGGTGAACACGCCGGTAAGTGTGTGGTGATGGAAGTAGAGGAACAGGATGCCGAGGAGCATCAGCACGGAGCCGAGCAAGGTGTACAGAAAAAATTTGATGGCCGCGTAGAGCTTGCGCGGGCCGCCCCAGATGCCGATCAGGAGATACATCGGCACGAGCATCGCCTCCCAGAAAACGAAGAAGAGGAAGAAGTCGAGCGCCATAAAGACGCCGAGCATTCCCGTCTGCAGCACCAGAAACCAGACGTAATATTCTTTGACTCGGGTCTCGATGGCGGTCCAGGAGGAGAGAATCGAGATCCAGCCGAGGAGCGTAGTCAGCATGATCAGCAGGAACGAAATGCCGTCGATGCCGAGGTTGTAACCCGCGCCGATTGAGGGGATCCAGTTATTGGCTGTGCCTTCGAGAAACTTGAATTGGTGCGTGGTGTCATAGCGCTGCGCCCAGAACATGGGCACGAGCGGCAGCGAGATGAGAAATCCGCCTAGCGCAAAAATATTCGCGATCCAGCGAATGGCGTCTTTATTCTCTTTGGGGACGAACAGGAGAAAAAGCGCGCCGATCAGCGGAGTGAAGAGAATGATCGATAGTATGTGGTTCTGCATAAGAGCAGTTCTCGAAATCCAGCAGTTAGCAATTAGCACTTAGCATTTAGCCCTGCTTCATCTGCTGCAAAGACTAAGTGCTGATTGCTAAATGCCAATTGCTCACTTCCACACGTAGTACATACCAAATCCGAGCAATCCGGCGATCATAACTAGTGCGTACCACTGCACCAGTCCCCATTCGAAGAGGCGGGCCGGATAAGAAATCATGCGGGCCAGAATCGCCGGGCCATTTACTCCCAAGCCGTCGATGATCCACTTATCCCACCAAGTCGAAATCGTCGCCACAGTGCGAGTTACCCAGCCGGCATCGTTGACCACTCCGTCGATGACCTTGGCATCGAACCAGGACGCCGCTTCACCCGCTCCCAATGCGCCCAGACGAATATCACCAACCTTTCGGCGTCCGGTGAAAACGTAGTCATAGCCTTCGTCGACAAACCATTTGTTGTAGAGCACGGTGTAGAGGGGCGGAGCTTTCACGGCAATGGGCTCGGTGTAATCTTTGGCGGCCTTGTTATAGGACGAGCGTGCCATTCCGTACCCGACAGCCGCGGCAGCCAGCGATAAGAACATCAAGAAGTACTCAGTCTTATCCGTGTGCTCAGCCTCTTTCTCGCCCGCCGCTAACTGCGCCGACTTCCCTTCCTCGACTAAGACAACGGCCTGACGCGCAAACACTGGCTCCAAGAACTTTTCGAAGCGGGCAGATCCGCCCAGGCTGTGCGGCCAGCTCAGCCATCCTGCGCCAATCGAGCAGATCGCGAGAATCACCAGCGGAACGGTCATCGACTTCGGCGACTCATGCACATGATGCTCGACCTCATGGGTCATCCGCGATGGGCTGTAAAAGGTCAGATACATCAGGCGGAACATATAGAACGTGGTCATCAGCGCTGTGCCATAGCCGACAAACCAGAGGATGCGATAGGCTCCGCCCTCGGAAGTCCATGTCTGCCACAGGATTTCGTCTTTGGAAAAGAAACCGGCGAAAGGAAATATTCCGGCGATGGCGAGCGTAGCGATCAACATCGTCCAGTGTGTGGTAGGAATGCGCCGTCTCAGGTCGCCCATGTGGCGCATATCCTGCTCGCCGCTCATGGCGTGAATCACCGAGCCGGAACCTAGGAAGAGCAGCGCCTTGAAGAAGGCGTGTGTGAATACGTGGAAGACTCCAGCCGCAAAAGCGCCTACTCCGAGCGCCAGAAACATGTATCCCAACTGCGAAACGGTGGAGTAGGCCAGCACACGCTTGATGTCGTTCTGTACCAATCCGATCGAGGCAGCGAAGACGGCCGTGAGCGCGCCCACGATGGCTACCGTTTTCATCGCGGTTGGCGCAAGCATAAACACGGCATTCGAACGCGCCACCATATACACGCCTGCCGTGACCATCGTTGCAGCGTGGATCAGCGCTGAAACCGGGGTGGGGCCTTCCATGGCGTCGGGCAGCCAAACGTAAAGAGGAACCTGGGCGGACTTGCCGCAGGCTCCTAGGAAGAGCAGCAGCGCGGCGGCGGTGAGAACATGATCGCCAATCGCAAATTGCCCACTACGGGCCAGCGCGTTAATTTCAACGAAGCGGAACGAGCCGAGATACCAGACCAGGGTCAGCGCTCCAAGTATGAAACCGGCGTCGCCAATACGATTTACGATGAATGCTTTATTGGCGGCCGTGGAAGCGGAGTGGCGATGAAAGTAAAAGCCTATTAGCAGATACGAGCACAGGCCGACACCCTCCCACCCTACGAATAAGAGAATGTAGTTATTCGCCAGGATTAGGGTGAGCATGGAAAACATGAAGAGGTTCATGTATCCGAAAAATCGGTAATAGCCGCCTTCGTGCGCCATGTATCCGGTGGAGTAGATGTGGATCAACATACCCACGCCGGTCACGAAGAGAAGCCAGATAGAGGAGAGCGGATCGAGGAGAAATCCGGCGTCGGCATTGAGTGCGGCGAGAGTACCGTCACGCTTGGTGAAATTTAAATGTCCATCGCCGCTGCCGAGCCAGGTATAGACAATTTTCTCGAATGGCCGTCCCGTGCCATGCGCGAAATGAGTGTAGTCGACGACCGTGAAACAGGCGAAGACAAAGGCGAGCACGATCACGCCGACGCAGACTGCGCTGACCGTAGTCTTCTGCAGCCGCCGCCCGAAAAAGAGCATGATCGCGGCCCCGAAGGCCGGGAAGAGCGGGAGCAGGTAGATGTGGTTTAGGAATAGCATTTCGTTGTCAGTTGTCAGTCGTCAGTTATCAGTTGTCAGTGACTGCTTTCACAGTGCGCGGCTCAAGCCTTAACCGCCCTACCATTTCAACAAATCAATCTCATCCACGTTAGTCGTCTCTTTGTTGCGAAAGAAGGCGATCAAAATTCCGAGGCCTACGGCGGCTTCGGCGGCGGCATCCACTACGATAAAGATTGCAAATACCTGTCCGTCCAACCTTCCCCACATGCGCGAGAAGGCCACCAGGTTGAGGTTGACGGCATTCAAAATGAGCTCGATCGACATCAGCATGATTACGACGTTGCGGCGTGTGAGCATGCCTATGACTCCCAGCACAAAGAGTGCTGCGGCAACTACGAGATAGTGAAATGTGGTGATAGGAACCATAAAAACGTCGTTAGTCGTTGGTCGCTGGTCGTTGGTCGCTGGTCATTCGCGATGCGTCGCCCGATTCAATACTCCGAACGACCAACGACCAACGACTAGATTTTCTTCTTCGTCATAATTACCGCCCCGAGAATCGCGACCAACAACAACAGTGAGGCGATTTCGAAAGCGAACGTATATTGACCGATCCTGCCAGCCTCCCCATAAAGCATGCTCGCGACCTGCTGCGTGTTCGATCCTTCGGGTATCGCGATCATACGATCGGGAAACAGTGCCCTGCCTTTCACAAATGCCGAAACGAACAAAGCCATCAATGCGCATGCTGCCGCCAATCCAACCGGCCAAACGCGATTGAACCTTCGGTCTTTCGACGCGCGCTCGACGCTCACCAACATGATTACGAAGAGAAACAGCACCATGATTCCGCCGGCATAGACGATGATCTGCACGGCGGCGACAAATGGCGCGTACAACATCAAGTAGAGGTTCGCTATCGCGATCAGCGTGAGGATTAGCGCGAGGGCGCAGTGGACGGGATTCCGGCGGGTGATGACCAGGAAACCGCCGAGGATGGCTAGCCCCGATAATAGATAAAAGAAAAATGGAGTCGCCACCGGCGCCATGCCCGGATCGGTGCTGGTGGTGAATGCCGCGATCGAAGCTGGATTCAAGACTCCGCTCATGAAACGATTACCCCCACGATGGCGGTAAGGATGAGCACGACAAGCGTAATCGGCAAAAGTACCTTCCATCCCACGCGCATCAACTGGTCGAAGCGATAACGCGGCCAGGTCGCGCGAAGCCAAATGAAGAGGTACATGAAGAACGCCACCTTGAGCAGGAACCAATACACGTAGTCGATACCTTCGCGGAGCCTTGCGGCAACGGTTGAGTCCGAGGAGCGGCCGGCAATCGCGATCACCAACAGGACTAGCGCAATGAAGCCGAGTAGCGCGGCGAAAACCGCAAGACCGATGCGCTGAACCTTGAAGTAGGAGTGCACCGGCATGCGCACAACTCCAATTACGGCGATCGCCGTGAGCGCGCCAAAAGTGAGCCCTGGAAACAACGAAAAAATAAAATCCCACGTCGGCGCTTGCAGCAGGTTCGGAAACGGACGCAACCATCCGCCTAGCCAGAGCGTGACAGCAATCGAAGAGACAGCGATCATGGCCGCATACTCGGCGAGCATGAAGAGCGACCAGCGCAGGCCACTATATTCGGTGTGATAGCCGGCGGTTAGTTCCGATTCCGCTTCGGCCATGTCGAACGGCGCGCGATTGGTCTCGGCGATCATCGCGATAACGAAGCACACGAACGCTATAAATCCAAGCGGAAAGAATTTGAAGATAAACCAGATGCCTTGCTGCTGTTGCGATTCGACGATCCCGATCATGCTCAGCGTGCCGGTGCCTGTCTTCATGCTGGTCATGAGAACCGCGGACACGACGGCGAGGCCCATAGCGACTTCGTAGGAGACCATCTGCGCACTCGACCTGAGCGCGCCAATCAGCGGGTAATGTGAGTTCGAGGCCCAGCCCGCGACAACGATGCCGAGGACTCCGAGCGACGAGACTCCTAGCATAAAAAGGACACCGATATTCATGTCGCTTACTGCCTGCGACGGGCCGAACGGAATCACGATATAGACGGTGAAGGCCGCCAGTAGCCCGATCAGCGGCGCAATCCAGAAAACGAACTGATCGGCTTCGGCGGGAATGATGTCTTCTTTGAGCATGAGCTTGATTGCGTCGGCGATGGGTTGCAACAATCCGTGCGGGCCTACGCGCATGGGGCCGAGGCGAATCTGGAAGTGAGCCAGCGCCTTGCGCTCGAACCAGTTCATTGCCACCACCGCCAGGGAGACGCCCGCGAAGATAATGAGCACGTAAATCAGCGCCCAGAACTGATTTCCCGCTTCGCCGGGAGTCACCGTGCTGCCGAGGTACGACATGATGAAGTTGGGCATCAGCGGTCAACCTCGCCGAGCACAATGTCGATCGTCCCAATCACGGCGATCACGTCGGCGACGAGCAAGCCGCGCACCATCCGGTCGAGCGCCTGCAAATTGACGAACGACGGTGGCCGCACGCGCACGCGATAAGGTTGCGTCGAGCCGTCGCTAACGATGAAATATCCGAGTTCGCCTTTTGGCGCTTCAATGGAGTGATAGATTTCGCCGACCGGCGGCTTGATCACCTTGGGCACTTTGGCCATGATCGGGCCTTCCGGAATCGAGTTGACCGCCTGCTCGATGATGCGCAACGACTGGCGCATTTCTTCCATGCGAACCAGATAACGATCGTAGGTATCACCGTTTTCGCCCGTCGGAATTTCGAAATCGAATTTGGAATACGCCGCATAGGGCTGGGCTTTGCGCAAATCCCACTCCACGCCGCTGGCGCGCAGCACGGGGCCGGTCACGCCTAGCGCAACGCAATCCTCGCCGGAGATCACGCCAACATTCTTCGTGCGCTCGAGCCAGATGCGGTTGGTGGTCAGCAGTTCTTCGTATTCATCGATCTTCGGCGCCACGAACATCAGAAAATTCTTTACGTCTTTTTCGAAGCCGGCATAAGTTTCATATAGGCAGCCGCCGATACGAAAAGCATGTGTGGTGAGCCGCGCGCCGCAATACTTTTCGAAAATCTTCAGGATTTCTTCGCGATCGCGGAAGGTATAAAAGAGCGGCGTCATCGCCCCAATATCGAGCGCGTGCGTGCCCAGCCAAAGCTGGTGGCTGGCCATGCGATTCAACTCGGTCAGAATCACGCGAATATAGTCCGCGCGCGGCGGCGCCTCCACATTCAACAACTTCTCCACCGCTTCGCAATAGCCCAGGCCATTCGACACCGCAGCGACGTAATCCATGCGATCGACGTAAGGATTGAACATCGCGTAAGTGCGGTTCTCGGCAATTTTTTCCACGCCGCGATGCAGGTATCCGATGACGCATTCGGTGCCCAGTACCTTTTCGCCGTCCAGTTTCAGGATGACGCGCAATACGCCATGCGTCGCGGGATGCTGCGGCCCCATGTTGATGATGAGTTCGTTCGAGTCGAGATAGGGCTTCTCGGGAGTTTCGAGATCGAGCGGCGAGAGTGCGCGCGGATCAGTCATTTGATTGCTTGGTGTTCCAAGTCCCTCATATGAAGTCCGCAGGCCAGGACATAGGGAGATCCGTCTATCACAATGGTTTGGCTCTTAAGAACATATTCCACATAGTGGAAGTATCCCCTTTCGTTAAACAAAGAAGACCCAGATGAACCTGTGCCAGCGGGGACTGAAGATGTTTTCACTGGAGTCGCAAAACGGTTCTCTAGGTTCATGGGTGCCGGTAAGATCTTCGGGGTCCGATTGAATTCCTTGGGCGCAGTAATGTTCGAGAAGAGATTTACCTCCGTCATGAAAACACATCCGCGCGGTGCAACCAGGTCGCGAGATATCGCAGCTTCGGTAGTCTGGGGCTGAGCGCAAGCCAAACTCATCGCCCAAAGGATAACGACCAGCGCGGCCCTGGTTCGCATCCTCATTGTCCGCTTTCGATTCCGAGGTTGATCTGCACCCACTCTTTATCCTGCTGCAAGATGCCGTAATCTTTGCGCAACGGGTGGCCCTTCCAACCGTCGGGCAGAAGAATGCGTTTGAGGTCGGGATGGCCGTCGAATTGAATGCCGAACATGTCGTAGACTTCGCGCTCCAGCCAGTTGGCAGTCGGCCAAATCGAGACGCAGGAGGGAATCGAATCGCCGTCGGCAATTTGTGTCTTGACGCGCATGCGCTCGTTGCGCGGGAAGGAATAGAGATTCCAGAGCACATCGAATTGCCTTTCGCGCTTCGGATAATGCACCGCGGTGACGTCGACGCAATAATCAAACTGCTCTTCATCGCGGAGCAGACGGAGAATGTCGGGAATCAGCGAACGATCAGCGATGAGGTAATGTTGTCCCAGGTAAGTCAGCGCTTCGAGGCCCGATCCGTATCGGCTACGATATTTTTCAACCAACGGAGAAGCCCACGGCACAGGCACAGGGCCCTCGTCTTTCGTCGGAGCAGGCGCCTTCGCAGCCGCGGCAGGACGCTGTTCCGCTGCCGGCTTCTTCTCGCCTTCTGGCGGCGATGGTGGAACGGGAGCTTTGACGTCCTCAGCCATTCAGTCTCGAACCCTACAGAAAATTTTGTTAAATGAATTCCTCTAACCGAGGATCCGGCACAAGTCGTCTTAGCGCTATCGCCGCGCCGCTTGAAAGCCCTCAACCAAGTCGCGGATGCGCAACGCGTCGGCTTTGCGGTGACCGTGACTCGTGATCGGCTCGGTGCCGCCCGTCGACTCAATCACAATGTCGGACCAGAAAATTCCGGTTGAAATCTTCACCGACGCCACCTGCGAGATCGATATGCTTTCCTCGCTGCTGCCAAACAAACGGCGCTTCAAACGGCTCACGCGGAGTGAATTAACGATGATGCGCGTCGGGAACCAGAAATTTCCACGCGTCCATCGGCTGGCGCTGAAGACCTCATCGCCGGCTGCCGGATTTAGACTGCCCGGACTCGGAGTCGCTGAACCTACACCCATTCGAGCGCGCCCTTCTTCCACACCCACAGATAGCCGACGATCAAAATGCCCAGAAAAACCAGCATCTCGATCAGCCCGAAGACGCCGAGCGCCTTGAACTTCACCGCCCACGGAAACAGGAAGACCGTCTCCACGTCGAAGATCACAAACAAGATGGCAATGATGTAAAAGCGGATGGTGTAGCGTCCGCGCGCGTTGTCGTAAGGATCGATGCCGCATTCATAGGGCATCAGTTTGACGCGGTTGGGGCTCTGCGTGCGGATGATTCTGGCCGCCAGCAGTGTAAGCGGAATCAGAATTCCGACGACCGCAACAAAGAGAAAAATGGGTACGTAATTCTGCGGCATCAGCCCTCGAAAATTAAATCAGGGGAACTCGAAATACTAACCCCGAACAAGCGCCGCTTCAAGGAGGAAGGTGCCAGTGGTTCAGGTGGCGTTGCGAGATGCCAAGTCTGGCTAGACTGCTGTTCCCCGATCGGGAAGCACAAAAGTATGACGGGCGAGATCGGAGTCCAGTGTCTCCTGACGATAGAGCGTCGTCAGTACCCCGCCCTTCCAGACGAGCAAATCGGTGTTGCGCGCAGCGAATTCCGGCCAGTTTGGCTCGGCGCCAGCGCGGGCAATGCGTTCGCGAATCAGCAGCAGGTAGGCCCATGTGATCGTCTCATGATAGAGCTGCACTTTGCCCTGCGCCGCGGCAAACCGTTGCAAGGCCGCCGAAAATCGTTGCAGCGCCTCGAGCGCTGAATATCGGCGCAAATATTCAAAGGCCAGCCGGACGTGATCAGCGTGGTGAAAGGTAGCTGCGGGAGTCACGCCATTCTCGAATTGTTCGATCAACTCGTCACCTGTCATGTTCGTTGTCCGTTTAGCTGTTGATCAGAACCGAACGACGACTTCTTCTTCTCCGAGATTTTCCTGTCGTGGATTTTCTGTTTCGGGGCGGCGCTGCTTCCGGCCCGCCGCTTAATCTCGGTGAGACGGTGGCTGGCGCTGGAGTCGAGGTCGAGACTGTAAAACTTCTTCAAATCCTGAATGCGCTTCAGCGATTCCGCGCCGAAAGGACTCTTGCCGTCGAAGGCGTGGAGCACAATGCCTTCGAGCAGGTCGCCGAGCGACATATCGTGGTATTCGGCCAGGGCCTTGAGGACTTTGAGAAGGCGTTTTTCCATGCGCACGCCGGTTTGCACACGCTCTACGAGAAACTGTGGTTTGTTGGTTACCATGGTATCAATATACCACGGTACTTCAATACCAGAAACAAATATTTGGGGCCGCGGCCAGAAGTAAAGTTGCGGACCTGGCCCTCGGTCCACCGTGAGAAAATAGAGTGAATTTATCGAGATCTTTTGATAAGGAGGTACGCAACGTATGTGCCGCAATATCAAAACTCTTTTCAACTTCGATCCGCCGGTCACCGACGATGAAGTGCGAGCATCTGCGCTTCAGTTTGTGAGGAAGATTACGGGCTTTAATAAACCTTCGAAGGCCAATGAAGCCGCATTCCTTAGGGCCATCGATGAAATCGCAAACGTATCGGCGCGGCTGCTACATTCGCTCGACACCAATGCTCCGCCTAAGAATCGCGAAGAAGAAGCGGCTCGGGCAAAGGCTCGCGCCGCGGAACGATTCGGCGATTGAGGCGATTCGCTCTTTCTTCGCCACTCGCACGGCCAACATCCTGCGTGCCCGAAGGGACGGACCGATCGTTGTCTATCTCGAATCCAGCGTTATAATAGTTTCACGTCAATGATTTCTGGCCGCATGGGAGACGCAGTCGCCACCCTAACCGTAGTCTGCGTTCTAACCATCTTTCTGTTTCCAGCGATGCAAGGTCCTTATTCCGTTGTGCACGGGCCTGCCTCTGCGCTGCTGGCTGTGAGAGCAGCCGCGAAAGTGCAGACCGCTATCGTGCAAGCGGCACTGAGATCCCTTGGCGCATTGACTCTGCCTCTCGTCGCTCTCGGTGGAATTTTCGTCGCAGAGGCAGCCGACCACAGTTTCAGTGTGCCCGAGCGTAGCGCCATTCTCCGCTGCTAGCCCTGATTCATCCGCTTTGAAAATCTCTTGCTTGACGTAATCGCGAAAGAGCTTCATTCCGTCCTTTCTCTCGCGCTGCGCCAGAGCTTATTTCAAACGATCTCGCTTCTCAGCGACTCAACCATTTCGTCCCTAATGAGGAGGGCTAACTCTATGACTCAAGAAAAAATCGGCAAACTCGTTCTGCCGGCTTTGTTGGCGGGAGCGTTATCGCTCGCCGGATGCGCCAAGAAGGCCGCACAGGTTACGCCGCCGGCTCCGCCAGCGCCGGCTCCCGCTGCGCCAACCGCCACTCTCGCCGCTAACCCCACCGTTATTCAACCGGGACAAGCGTCAACGCTGACGTGGCAAACCCGCAATGCCAATGAGATAACGATTGCGGGACTGGGCACGCTTCCGGCCTCTGGGACGCGGACGGTCACGCCAGGGACGTCAGTTACGTACACCCTGGTCGCCAAAGGTCCGGGGGGAGCCAACGATGCCTCAGCCCGCATTACCGTAAACACGCCGGTAGCCAGTTCGACGCAGCCGTCGGATGAGGACTTGTTCGCCAGAAACGTCAAGGATATTTACTTCGACTACGACAGAGCCAACCTGCGCTCCGACGATGCGCCCATCGTGCAAAATGACGAAGCTTTCCTGGTACAGCATTCCAGCATCAAAGTGCTGGTTGAAGGTCATTGTGACGATCGCGGATCGGAGGAGTACAACATCGCACTCGGTGCCAGCCGCGCCGAATCGGCAAAGCAGGCGCTGATTCAGCAGGGCGTTTCCGCCGAACGCATTCGAACGGTAAGCTACGGCAAGGAAAAACCATTCTGTACTCAGGACAACGAACAGTGCTGGCAACAAAATCGGGTTGACCACTTCGCGTTTGACCGCTAACCAGCTCTTCCGGGGGGCGGCTCGTTTCGAGCCGCCTTCCACTTCATTGCTTTATCCTTTGAGAAGCAATCTTCGAAACATGCTTTTCGAAAGTATGAGCATCGAAAAGTATGACTCGCGGAGTCATAAACGCCGATGACCCCCGGCAAAAATTAAGACTGTCGAACCTGTAATTCTGAAGTCATGACCGAAAGCGTCGGCACCCCGAACAGCGATAGCTGGAGAAACAAGCTGCTTCGCTACATCTCCGAACTCCGGCAACGCGAAGGGCAGGTCTTCCTCGTTCTGGCTTTGGTGATCGGAGCGCTGACGGGCCTCGCGGTGGTCGCCTTTATCGTGGTGACCGAGCGCCTAGGCATGCGCCTTTATCCCGTAGGCGGCGCGCCATGGCGGCGCCTGCTGTTCCCCGTCGTGGGCTCGCTCGGCATTGGCTATCTGCTCTACCGCTATTTTCCCAACGCCCGCGGCAGTGGCGTGCCGCAGACCAAGGCCGCATTATTCGCCAGCGAAGGCCGCATCACCCTGCGCACCGTGTTCGGAAAATTCTTCTGCACCTCGGCCACGCTCGCCAGCGGCATCCCGCTTGGCCGCGAAGGCCCGTCGGTTCAAGTCGGCGCGGGCATCGGCTCGGTCCTTGGTCGCTCCCTCGGGCTGTCTACCGCGCAGGTAAAAAGACTTATCCCCGTGGGCGCGGCAGCCGCGATTGCTGCTGCATTCAATACTCCGCTTGCTGCTGTGCTGTTTGCGCTTGAAGAAATCACGGGCGATCTTTACGCACCCGTGATGGGTGCGGTGGTGCTGGCTTCAGCGACCGCATGGATGGTGTTGCGCGTCTTTCTCGGCGATCATCCGCTCTTCAAAGTTCCACAATATCAGCTGATTCATCCCGCGGAATTCGCGGTTTATGCCGTGCTCGGCGTGGCCGGCGGCGTGGTTTCGGCCGCCTTCACCAAAATGCTGCTCACGATTCGGGCACGCTTCCTCCGCTTTCCGCAGAGCACAGTCTGGCTGCAACCGGCGGCGGGAGGCTTGCTGGTCGGCGTCATGGGATGGTTCGTTCCTCAGGTTCTCGGCGTCGGTTACGGATTTGTAGGCGACGCGCTAAACGGAAGAATGGCTTTCCAGTTGATGTTGTTGCTAGTGGTTTTGAAGCTGATTGCCGTCACCACCAGTTATGCCACGGGCAATGCCGGAGGCATCTTCGGCCCCTCGCTATTTATCGGCGCGATGTTAGGCGGAGTGGTCGGGACCGTGGCCCATCATCTATTCCCCGCCTACACTGCAAGCGCGGGAGCCTACGCGCTCGTCGGGATGGGCGCGGTGTTTGCCGGCGTGGTGCGCACTCCCATGACCTCTGTGCTGATGATTTTCGAGATGACGCAGGATTACGCCGTGATCGTTCCGCTGATGATTGCGAATCTGGTGAGCCTTTTCGTCGCTTCGCGCTTGCAGCACGAACCTATCTATGAAGGGTTGGCGATGCAGGACGGCATTCATCTACCTTCCGCGGGAGCGCGTCAACGCTCGGGTGAGTATCAGGTCGTCAGAGTGATGCAAGTTGCCAGCCAGTTGTTGCCCGCCGATATCACGGTTCGGGAAGCATTGGAGAAGGTTCGCTCAAGTCCTGTCCGAACATGGCTGCTTACCGATCAGCGAGGCGTGGTTGGCGTAATCAACTCGGTGCAACTGGAGAAGGCAGAGGCGGAGGGTGCGGATAAGAAAGTCTGCGAACTGGTCGATCCGCTGATATTTCCGCATGTCCACGCCGACCAGGGGTTGGATGTGGCCCTCGAGCGGATGGGAGCGAATCAACTTGAAATCCTGCCCGTGGTAAACCGCGGCAATGTTCACAAATTGGAAGGCATAGTTACGCTGCACGACGTGCTCAACGCGTACGGCGTGAATCGCGCGTGAGCCGCGCCAAGTGATGGCCGGTCAAGCTCGCCGGCACGCCGAATCCAACCTGCACCGATCTTCATCTATCCATCATGAACGTTGAAAGTCTCTATTTGGAACCACTCTCTGACCCGCAATCGCTCAGAGAAGTTTTGCCCGATGAACCGCTTCGCGCCGCTGGCGAATCTCCGGATGCTGCCTTGCTCGACTCCTATTCACGGGCAGTGACTGCTGCGGTAGAGAGAATCAGCCCATCTGTGGTCAACGTCGAAGTGCATCACGCTGTAAAAGCAGATGGCCGCCGCCGGTCGAGTGAACGCTCCGGCGACCGTCCGGGCGATCCTCGCGAGCGCCGCGGAGGCGGGTCTGGGTTCGTCTTCACTCCCGATGGATTGATTCTCACTAACAGCCACGTCGTACATGATTCCACGCGCATCGAGGTCACGCTGGCCGACGGACGGCGTGCTCCGGCTCATACGATCGGCGATGATCCGGCGACCGATCTAGCCGTCATTCGCATTGATGCTTCAGGATTGCAGGCCGTCGCCCTGGGAGATTCCCAGCAGTTACGGCCCGGCCAGATGGCGATTGCCATCGGCAATCCTTACGGCTTTCAATCGACGGTAACCGCAGGCGTGATCAGCGCGCTTGGGCGATCGCTGCGCTCTTATTCAGGGCGGCTAATCGAAGATGTGATTCAAACCGATGCGGCGTTGAATCCGGGGAATTCCGGCGGACCGTTGGTTGACTCGCGTGGGCAGGTGATCGGCGTCAACACCGCGACCATTCTGCCAGCCCAAGGAATCTGCTTCGCCATCGGAATCAACACCGCGAAGTTCGTCGCCAGCCGTCTGCTTCGCGATGGACGGATTCGCCGCAGTTACATCGGCGTCTCGGCGCAGACCGTCCCCATTCATCGCCGGGTGGTGCGCTTCTATTCTCTGCCTCGCGAAACTGGAGGGGTCGTCGTCGGTACTGAAGACCACAGCCCGGCACGAACTGCCGGCTTGCGCGAAGGAGACGTGATCGTGGCGCTCGACGACAAGCCGGTGGCTGGGGTCGATGACTTGCATCGCCTATTGACTGACGCGCAAGTCGGCGCACGCTGCGTGTTGACGGTGATTCGCCACACGGACAGGCTGACGCTGCCGATTCTTCCGGAAGAAGCGCAGTAGGATATCTGACGTCGAGGCGGCGCGAAGGTGACGATCGCTGTTCGTTCGTGAATTGTAGTGCCCTTCGTGATAGACGAACTTCTGTAATCTGTCACTCCCCCTATCCCATTGCACACATTAGATTTCCTGTGTTAGCTTCGACTCGGAGAGTTCCGCTTGCGACATACAATTCCGGCTGGGATGAAGATGGATCGCAAGGAAACTGAGATTTATTTACGGCTCGATCCATCGCGCCTTCCCCAGCACATTGCCATCATCATGGACGGAAACGGGCGTTGGGCGCGCCGTCGCCACATGCCGCGCGTGGCGGGGCATCGCGCCGGAGTCGCCGCGGTGCGATCGACGGTGGAGACGGCGGCACGCATTGGAATTCCCGCGCTGACGCTCTACGCTTTTTCTGAAGAAAACTGGAAGAAACGGCCGAAGTCCGAAGTCGATTTTCTGATGCGTCTTCTCTGCCGGTATCTGCAGGCGGAGATCAAGACGCTCAATGAAAACAATATTCGCCTGCAATACATTGGACGGCAGCACGAGTTACCTGAATCGGTGCAGCGTGAAATGGCCGAGGCGAGTTGCGCCACGTCGAAAAACACCGGGATGCGGCTGACTCTGGCGCTGAATTACAGCGCCCGCAGCGAAATCGTCGACACCTTTCGCTCGCTTGCCGAAGCTGCTTCGCGCAACGGCGGACTCGACCACATGCAAGTTGACGAGCAGCTTATTAGTGATCATCTCTACACGCGCGGCCTGCCTGATCCCGACTTAGTAATTCGCACCAGCGGGGAGATGCGGCTGAGTAACTTCTTACTTTGGCAGTTGGCTTATGCCGAGATCTATGTAACTCAAACGCTGTGGCCCGATTTTCGCGGCGCGCAGTTACTCGAAGGCATCGAAGAATATCAGAAGCGCGACCGCCGCTATGGCGGCCTGGCACCCGACGGCCAACCACAGCGCACAACCCGTACCCACGCTGAGGCGAAGCGCCGATGAAATCAATTCGATGATCAAGCGTGTCGCAACCGCCGTCGTTCTAATTCCACTCGTTCTGTTGTTGGTGCTGAAAGCTCCGCTTTATGTGCTAGCCCTCGTAGCCGGCGCCGTTGGATTATTAGCGATCGCCGAGTTCCTCAAGTTAGTAACTCACTATGGAGTCCAGCCGCTGAACCTCGCGACATATATCTTTGTCGTGCTTTTCTTTGTATTTGTAATCGTCGCGACCACCAATCGCACTCCGCTGGTTGAGACTACCGCCATACTTTACGGACTCGCTATTGCCGCCGGCCTGGCACCGTTTGTTTTTTTAACCGTAGCCATGCGGCGCAGCAACCTGGGCAGCGGTTATCCTGCGGCCGCCGCTTCGACGTTCGCCTTCGGATACATCGCGATTCCGATGGTGCTGCTCGTCGCCATCCGCCAACAGCCGGCCGGCGCCATCTGGACCATCTACACGCTGCTTGCCGTCTGGGCTGGAGACATCTTCGCCTACTTCGTCGGCAAATCGCTGGGCCGTAATCTCATGTCGCCGGAGATCAGTCCCAAGAAGACGTGGGAGGGAGCGGCGGCCTCCGTTGCAGCGAGCGTTATCGTCGGCACGCTGTGGATACAGCACGCACCCGCCATCAGCTCCACGCTGCTGCGGATCGGCTTGATCGACCGCCGCGACGGCATGTTTGGCCTGGAACAGCCGCAACTCTGGCCAATAATTATTTTGTCGGCGGTAGTCAATGTCGCTGCCCAGCTGGGCGATCTGGTCGAGTCGCTGATCAAGCGTGGGGCTGGAGTGAAAGATTCCGGCACCATTCTCCCGGGCCATGGAGGGATGCTCGATCGCATCGACGCCATGCTGTTCGCGGTTCCGGTGGTGTGGGCGTGGGGGGCGTGGCGGCTGATGCAATAGGGCTAGTCTCGCCATCGAATCGGCTCCGGCTACATCTAATCTATCGATGATTACGAAAAGCCACGCCACCGTCACCAAAGCAACCGAGCCATCGCTCGAGGTAGGCCTGATCTGCGCCGATCGCGATGGCAATCGCATACGCATCGACCACATCGATCGCGACTCAGGAAAACTCTCCTATCATTATTTGAACGATGAACTACGAGTGCAGGAAGGAATTCAGGAGCGCTCAATCGAAAACTTCTTGGCGGAAGGCTGGTATATGGCGGGCGCCGGAAAATCGCTGTAGACCGAAATCAGTTTAATGCGGCAAATAGCCGGATTCCATGGGGAGCTTGCCATCTACTCTGACAACGGTGACACGGTCGGTAATAGAATGCTCTTCGACAAAGCCGATCGCGCCCGGAGTGGTTGCCACTGCGTCGATTACTTCCGCGTCCGACCCTACGGTTCGGATCGAATTTTGCTCTGCGGCCAACATCGCTCTGACGTTCGCTTCGCTCATCTTGGTGAGATGCTCGAGCGTGCCGATCTCACCCGACGATGAGCTGTGCAGCACCAAGACGACGCTTCTGCCGTCCGGCCACTTCTTCACTTCCCCTCTAAAAATCTTGGCGAGATGCGCGGAGGTGACGTTCTGCGCGACGTTTTCTTTATTGACCACGACCGCCATGTGGTGCGCAAAGCACGGCACCACCGACAACGTCATCCACACACAGAGGCAGAAAATCCGCTGGTACTTCATAGGATTCTAGGTTAACGCCGAAGCTGGGAGCAGCTTTGTCAAATAATTGTCAACAAGGTGACGGGAGTAATCAGGATGGTAATGCTCAAGGCGAGAGGTGAGGGGTCAGATTGCGGAGGTAAGAATCGAAAATCGCAATCTGACCTCTCATCTCTGCAATTTCTTAGAAGCCCATAATGTTGTAGCCGCAATCCACGTGCATGACCTCACCGGTGATGCCAGAGCTTGCGTCTGAAGCAAGAAACACGCCAGCGCTGCCCACCTCGCCGACTTCGACGTTACGCTGCAGAGGAGCGCGCGCGGCGTGCGAACGGAGCATGTCTCCCAAGCCGGATATACCGCGCGCGGCCAGCGTCTTAATTGGCCCCGCCGAAATCGCGTTGACGCGGATTTTCTTGCGGCCGAGGTCCTGTGCCAGATAGCGCACTGTGCATTCCAACGCCGCCTTGGCTACGCCCATCACGTTATAGTGCGGCACAACTTTTTCTGCGCCGTAATAGGTCATGGTAATGACGCTGCCGCCGTCTTCCATCAGCGGAGCGGCGGCCCGGCACACCGCGATCAGCGAATACACGCTTACATCGTGCGCCACGCGAAAGCCTTCGCGAGTAGTGTTCACGAAGTCTCCCTTTAATTCGTCGGCTGGAGCGAAAGCCACGCTGTGCACCAGCACATTCAGCTTGCCATAGCGAGCTTTCAGTTTTTCGAAGAGCGCGGTGATATCCTCATCCTTCGAAACGTCGCACATGAAGGCTTCGGCGCCGGGCAGGGAAAGAATCAGGTCTCTCGCCTCCATCTCCATGCGCTCGTTCTGATAGGTGATGGCTAGATTGGCGCCGGCAGCGTGTAGCCCTTGCGCGATTGCCCAGGCGATCGAGCGCTTGTTTGCCACTCCGAAAACGACCGCTGTGCGGCCTTTCAGGTCATCAAACATGAAGGAAGCTCCCCGTATGAAGTCGACTCACGCGAAATCGCGAAGATTAATTTTTCAGCAACCTGGGGATTCTATCAAGGCTGCGGTTGCCTGCGGGTGGAACTTAACGCGCGATGACCCGCAGCATCGCCAAGGCAGGGATTAGTATTTTCCATGAAATATTGCATGATCGATGTCTGGCCAGAACTCTTTTAGTACATTGAACACGCCGTCCAAACCCACCTGGGTTCCCCAACGTTGATAGGTTTTCACCCAGGGGTTATATGTTGCCGGGTAATACGCATTGCCGATGCCGGCGGCCGCTCCAGCTCCGACGATCTCTGACAGATTGACAGTGGTATTCCCGGAGTTAGTCCTGGTGACGAATAGCCGGGTTACGGCATAGCTGGTCCGCTTAACGAAACCGCCTCTGCCCAGGGTGTAGTATCTCGGGTCTTCTCTGGTTGCCGCTGGGACGATCGCTTCCGTCATGTAGTTCTCTATGGCGCCGTCGACAAAAACGTGCCAGTAGTATTTACCGTAGCCCTCGGCGCCTTGCCCAAAGGCAGGCTCCGACTTGCCGGCCATGTCAACTCCCGCGAGCGCTCCCACAAAAATAAAATCGGAATAGTCGAAGGTATCCTGCGTCGCGAGCCACATTGCACTCTTGAAAGTCAGCGGCGGCAACTGCGTGTTGGCGCTGACCGCGCGGTAATTGGGGACAATCCCCAGAATTCTCTTGGGCTGTTTACCATACTGATCGTCAAAGCTAACGGGATCTGAGGGCTTGGCCGAGGGATTGTTTGTGGGATTGACCGGGGATGTTGACGCGTCTGGCACGGAAGAGTTTCTGTCGGTTGGTGTGGTTGACTGCTCAGAATCGGAGGCAGGTTGCGAAACGTCGTTCGATACCCGTTGAGATGCCCACTGAGCGGTTTCTTCTGTCGGTTGTTTCGCGCTCGTTGCTTCCTGAGCTTGCATTGATGGAGCTCCCACCATTCCCGCCAGCGCTATCGCGATGAAAAACGATCGAATCGCTTTCAAATCTTCCCCCACATTCGTAGTTTCCCTTTCGGCCTGTTTCTGCTGACCTTTTCACGGCAAGACCAATTGACACTCAAGCGGTTGGATTGTTCAAAACGGGGTTTGGATGCACCCTGCGATAGAAAACGCATAGGTGGGACTCGCGATGAAAGGGTCAATTATTTTGTTTTTCTTGCTCCTTCTCCAAGTGGCGGGCGTGTCTCTTCTGCAAATAGCCGTGAATATCTGGCCAAAACTCTTTCAGCTCATTTCCGAAGGCGTCGATGCCCATCTGCGTTCCCCAGCCTGAGAGACTCGACGACCAACTGCGATCGGCGGCGGGATAATAGAAGTTGGAAATAGCAATCGCCGTGGCGTTGCCAGCAAACTCAGGAACGTTGAAAATCTGGCGCCCAGAATCTGTCCGAGCGACGAAAATGCGACTGAAGGCATAGCCAAAGCGGCGCAAGCGCGAACTCTTGCCCAGTTGAAAATAGCGAGGATCGACTCTCAGGATGCTGGGGTAAACGCCACCGACCATGACATTGCCATCCACCTGATCGGCAAAAGCTGCCCCATACCGCTTGGCATATCCCTCGGCTCCCTGTCCGAAACCGGGGGAGGAATTTTCCGCCTGGCGGATGCCCGCCACAATTCCCACGACCGTGAATTCGTAAGGATCGAAAGAGCCCTTCGCCGAGATGGCAAACTTCTCTTTCCAGGAGATCGGTTTCACCTGCGACTGACTGCCTACGGTCAAGTAGTTCGGCATCACGTAAAACATCCGGTCGTCCTTTTTCTTCTCTGCGTCTTGCTGGACCGGGCTGGCTGGATCTTTGTCTTTGTCTTTGCCATTGCCTTGGGCGGACGGTTGGTCTGCGGGCTTGCTCTGCTCCGGAGGAGTGGTCGCTGGGGATTGGGCGGACTGCGAACCGTCCGATGCCGGGAGTGGTGGGGCGTTTTGGCTTTGTCCTGGGCAAAGAGTCGCAAACAACAACATTGATACGATCAGTAGGCCTATGAATGCGGAATAGCCGAGTCTCAAGTTGATTATGGCTCCGGGTCAGTTAATTGAGATGCGCCGAGGCGGTGTTGGCAGTCTAATGTTGGCAGTTGACTCTCGGCAAACAGGCTCCGCAATTCGGCGGTATGCCAGGCCTTGGTAAACCCTTAAGATTCAGCGGCTGATCCGCGAGATTCTGCGGTCAGTTTCGCTCATCTGCTCCAGGATGATTTCCTCATTCTTGTCGCGCTGCAGGCGAGCGAACTTCTCTCCCCACTCTATCAGTAGGATGCTGTTTGGCGCGAACAGGTCGTCCAGGCCCAGCGTCTCCAGTTCACGCTCGGTATCGATGCGATAAAGATCAATGTGGAAAAGCGTAGCGTGCGGACCGCGATATTCATGGACAAGTGTAAATGTAGGACTGGTCACATCTTCGGCGCGGGCGGCGTCGAATCCCTCGGCGATTCCTTTGACCAGGGTGGTCTTGCCCGCCCCAAGGTCGCCGCGCAACAGCACGATAAGCGGAGGAGAGAGCTTCGCGGCAAGGGTCCGCCCAAAAGCGATGGTTTCCTCGGCCGAGTGCGTGGTGGTCTGGGTGCCCATGCCCGAGGATCAGTATAGGACAGAGGTGGGAAAAGCAGGAAAAGACGGGAAAGACAGGAAAAGAAAAAGGCAGGAAAAGCGACGTAGATTGGCCTTCCCTGCTCTTTGCTTTTCCTGCTCTTTGCTTTTCCTGCTCTTCAGAATCCGGGCGGCGTTTGCAATTGTTCCGAGACGGGATCGAGGAAACTGCGATCCAGCGCGGTATCGAGCGCCATGCGCAGTTTGCGATGATCGTCATCACCCAGGGCAATGAAGCGAAACGGCTGCAGGCAAGCGCTCTGAAACTTGCGCGTCGGCTGCAGCATCTCCGCCATGCCGTGGATAGCTCCGGCTCGCGTGTGGAAGGCGATCTCGACGAAGTCTCCAATCGAAAGCTCATGCTGCAACTGGAGCAATCCGCCGTTGACCGAAATGGACTGTATTTTCGCGCGCGCCCGTTGACCGCCTTCGGCCATTACGGCAGCCGCAACCGATCCGTTGAGTTGTACTCGAGGGGAACGCTGGTTGGCATTGTTCAGGGGGAAGTGAGTCATACCGAATGAAGTATGCCACCTCCTCCGGGGCTAGGGCAGATTACGAAAGCGCCTGTACACGAGGCGTATGCTGAACAATTGACGCTATTTGGCCCGACTTTGCGATAATAACCGCAGTAACTTTTCGAGTGGGTGCTCAAGAGAGTACCTTGGTGCAAGAGAGCACTGATAAGAGAAAGTTTGTGCGGTTTGAAGGCGGTTATACCTATGCGTTTGGCTAAAGGCTTCAGGTGTCGTTACGCAGTAGCGGCTATTTGCTTGCTCGCAGCGCTCTGCACAGGCTGCTCGCGCGATCCCAATGTCCGCAAGCAGAAATATCTCGAAAGCGGCCAGCGCTATTTCGACAAAGGCCAATACCGCGAGGCAGAAATACAGTTCGAGAACGCCATCCAGGTCGATAGCCATTTCGTCGACGCCCATTACAAGCTGGCGCAGGCCGCTATGAAGCTGGAGCAATGGCCGACAGCCTATCAGGAACTCACGACTACGATTCAACAACAGCCCGACCAATACGCGGCGCGCCTCGACCTTGCCAACCTGCTCATTCTCGGCCGCCAGTACAGTGAGGCGAAACAGCATCTCGACCTGCTGGCGCAAAAGGAGCCTGACAATCCCGAGGTCTATATCGCACGGTCCAACTACTACGTCGGCACCCGTGACATTTCATCGGCGCTAGCCGACATGCGCACCGCTCTGCAAAAAGACCCCAACCGTTCCGATTCTTACCTGAATCTAGCCATGCTTCAGATGGGCGGCCAGCAGTGGGATGCTGCCGAAGTGAGTTTCAAGAAAGCAGTCGAGCTCAGCCCCAAATCCACCAATGCCCTGCTTTCGCTCGGCAACTTTTATCAAAGCCGCGGACGCTATCCCGAGGCCGAGCAGCTTTTCCGGCGGGCCATAGCCAGCGCGCCTGACGACCCCAGCCCCCGCATCTCTCTCGCCAGCCTCTTAATGGCCGAGAATAAGCCTGGCGAAGCTGAGGAATTCCTCCGCCAATCTAAAAAAGATTTTCCCAACAACTCCATCGGCTACCGCCTGCTTGGCGATTTCTACTACGCCAATAACCAGCTCGACAAAGCGACAGACGAATACGCCGGGCTCTATCGCGACCACGCGAAGGATATGGTGGTCAAGAGGAATTACATTCAGTTGCTGATCCTGAAAGATCGCCTCGACGAAGCCCGCAAGCTCAATGACGAAGTCTTAAAGGCGAAGCCGGACGATGAAGACGCGCAGATTTACAAGGGCGAGATTGAGATTCGCAGCAACAAACTGAACGACGCCATCAATACGCTCCAGGCGGTGCTGAAGAACAATCCTGACAATGGCGTGGCGCATTACCAGCAAGGCCTCGCCTATGATGAAATCGGCAATACCAGTCGAGCCGAGCGGGAGTGGCGCGACGCCGTTCGCACCCGCCCCGACATTGTCGAAGCCCACCGCGCCCTGGCGGGCGTTGCGATTCACCGCCGCGATCCGTCCGGTCTGGCTCAAGAGGCCGACCAGATCATAGCCCTACAGCCAAATGCTCCCGACGGATATCTCTTGCGCGGAGTCGCTGAGATCGATCGCAAACAGTACGCAGTCGCCGATGAGTATATTCACAAATCGATTGAAAGAGCGCCCGGCAATGCCGCCGCCTATGTCCAGCTCGGCAACCTGCACATGGCGCAAAGCCAATACGCAGAAGCACAAAAAGCCTTCCAGCAAGGCCTGGATCATGATCCGAATTCGTCCGACGCTTTGGGTGGCGTGCTCAACGTCTATCTGGTCCAGAAGGATTTGGATCGAGCCCTGGCGACGGCTAGAGAGCAAGTCTCAAAATATCCGAAGAATGGCGTTTTCCACGTCATGCTCGGCCAACTTCTGCTCAACCAGAAGAAAGATTTACCCGCTGCCGAAGCCGAGTTCAAGCAAGCGGCCGACCTGGATAAAAACAACAGCCAGGCACTGGTTCAGCTCGGCGTCGTTTTGAACATGAGTGGGCAGCCCGATCAGGCGCTGCAGGTTTATCTCGACGGCTCAAAGACGAATCCGAAAGAGATTGCCTTCTATCTTCTCGCCGGCGGCATCTACGAGAGCAAACGGGATTGGGACCACGCCAAGCAGCAGTACCAGAAGGCGCTGGAAGTACAGCCCGATAATCCACTGGCGTCCAATAACCTCGCCTACGTCATACTGGAGCAGGGCGGGAATGTAGATGTAGCCTTCGCCATGGCGCAAACCGCTCGACGTCAGCTCCCCGATAATCCTAATTCCGCCGACACTCTCGGTTGGGCCTTCTACCACAAGGCTGTCTACGGATCGGCGATTACACTATTCAAAGAAGCGGTGAAAAAAGAGCCGGACAATGCGCTGTTCAACTACCACCTCGGACTCGCGTACGCCAAGAGCGGACAGGGAGCCCTGGCCCGCCAACAACTCGATCGGGTAGTGAAAATCAAGCCAAATTACCCGAATGTCGACGAACTGCGGCGAGCCATCGCCGAAGCCAAGGGCTAGAAGAAACCTAGGTCAGGACTTAGGATTTCTTCGACTAACTTGAGACATAACATCTTCGTGATCCTTCATGTCCTTGATGGTCGAGGATGGTCGAGGTCTTCCCCATCCAGGGTAATTTTCACTCCTTCGAGCGAACCAAGCCGGGTACGTCCGTAACTACCCCTGTCAGTGCACAATGGAAAATTCATACTCGGATGCGTAATTCTTGCTCTGCGGCGCGGCCGCCTTCCCCTTGCTCAGTCGTAAATATGCGTGCTTGCAATAAGGTTGTTTTGGTAATTGGCTTGCGATTCGAAAACGGGGCGGAAAAGGTTTCCTTATGGCAGAGGCAGCGAATCAGGCGGGGCATGATTTCTGGCGTCCTCCGGTGTCGGCGTCGGAGCTGATTGTGCACCCGGAACCCAATTCTACCTGCCGCTGCGGCTCGGAATTCATCGTCAGTTCTCTTTATTGCCATGCCTGCGGCGCTAAGCGTCCCGGGATGCGTGCCACCCCAGCGTTCGAAATCCCCGGCCGGGCCGAACTCGCGTCGCTCGGCGAGCGCCTTGGTCTCACGACTCCTGCGGTCGCCGCTTTTGTTCTGGGTATCTTCTGCATTGTGGGGGCCCTGGCAGTCAGCCTTTTCTTCAGTGTCCGCACGATGCTCGACTGGCAGGCCATTCAGCTCTGGCGCATCGAGTGGTTGCTAGCGGCAGTAGCCTCCTTCGTAGCTGGCTGCCTGCTCAAGAAGTAGCGGAGCAGATTCCACAAAGACTTAGTTTCAGTTGCGCGATTGCGCGTGTTCGGCTTCGGCCACACTGCCGCTCGACCGCCGTTGCTGCGTCATGCGGTACAGATGATTTAGCGGCCCCACTCCTTTGCCCAGCGGATATGCGTTCGCAATGGCCGCGGACACATACACTTTCGCCAAAAGAACCGCCTCAGGCAATCCGCGGCCGTGCGCCAGATGGCAGGCCAGCGCAGTGGAAAACGCGCACCCGGTGCCGTGCGTGGAGTTCGAGCGCAGACGCTCCGCTTTGAAGGTTTCAGTCTCCGCCCCATGGGCTGTGGTGAAGCTGAGGAGATCGATTGCTTTGTCTAAATGTCCGCCCGTAACAACTACGTTTGCCGCCCCTAGAGCGTGCAGGCGGACGGCAGCGGAGTGCATCTCTTCGAGATTCGACACGGGCATGCCAGTCAGGGAGCCCGCCTCGTCAAGATTGGGCGTTACCAACTCAGCCAGCGGAAGCAGGCGTTCGATCAGTAATCGTGTGCCCGCCGCATCCAACAGGTCCGCTCCCGAACTGGATTTCAAGATCGGATCGAGCACCACGTGGGGCAAGCGCATCTCGGCCAGAAAATCCGCAACCGCTGTCACCACCTGCTCATTTCCCAGCAGGCCGATGTGGACTGCTTCCACCGCCAGGTCTGCGACCAGCCCGTGCAAACTGTCGGCAACGATCTTCGCGTTAACCACCTCGACGCGACGCACTCCTTGAGTCGACTGCACCGTCAAAGCCGTAATGCACGACACGCCGTAGCAGTCGTGAGCGGCAATCGTCTTGATATCGGCAGTAATGCCGGCGCCTGAAGAAGGATCGAACCCGGCAATCGTCAACACCACGGGAGGTCTCACAGCCATGGGCTCACTGTAAACCCAAAGCGGGCGCGGCGGAACAGCACTTCCGGGCTTCTCCTCGCGAAAAGCTGTCCTTCCCCTTGCATATTCCTGCGCTGTTCCCGACATGAAATCAGGTGCATTTTTATTGCGGCTATATCGCAAAAGTTTTCCTTGAAAAAACTTTGGCAAGGCAAGTTTTGCTTGACATCTTGCCGAGATGCGATAAAGTCGCGCCGACAGTGTAGTCCAACCCACTCCCCCTTTGAACCGCACTGAGCTTGGGGCCCTGCAAGCTTCAATTCTTGAACCCAAAACTTAAAGGAGGGAATTGCACCCATGAAACTGAAAACTGTTTTGCTTTTGAGTAGCGTGCTCGTCTTCGCTATCGGCACGGCTAATGCCGGAACACCTGTGAACGGTTCGTACTACATGATCGATCTGACTCCCTCGGGGTATTGTGATGCGTGGGAGTTCATCACCTACGGCCCTTCCAACACGGCTGCCGGAACCTTCAATGGCACCTCGGGACTTCACGATCTTCAAACCTTCTGCGATTTAGGTCTTTACTTCGCATGGGGTGGCTTCGAAGTGCCGTTCGAGAAAATCAACCCGCCCAATGATGCCAGCGAATCGAACGCTAACGCCTACGACGTGAGCGGAACGGACATCGAACAATATTACGAGTTCGGTGATACTAATGCCGTCACGTATGTGTTCGACGTGACCGCCGGCACCAAACATCGTCCCAATGCCTTCGCGGTTTACGAGGAAACCGGCGATGGTAATGTCTACGTTTTCTTCGAAGGTCCGATTGAGATCGATGCCTACTCGGCTGTCGCGGCGGAAAAGTTCAAAGCCGCCGCAAGGCCCGGCGGCCTGCCGCGGCTCGGCGACGGTGCATCGAAACAAACTGTCCGCAAGTTGAACTAAAGCGACTTGCTTTGAATCGGGAGCCACACAATTCGATGTGGCTCTCTTTTTGCCCGATGGCGCCGGCATCGTGCCGGCCATCCCGATCGCGAAGCCGGTTCTGCCAAGGGCCTGAATGTCTTGATCGATCATGGTCGACTAAACAATGAAGACGTTGAAGACATTTCGCGTCGCCTCCCTGCTGTTGGCCTTGTGCCTCGCCCTTCCTGCCATCGCCGAGAGCCCAAAACCGCAGAACCCATTCGAGGCGGTCAGAGAATTTTCCGCCACCATGAATGGCGGGCTCATCGGTACCTCCTCCGACGGAAAAGTCTATCGCTCCGGCGATCTCATGCGCGTCGATCTGGCCACCGAATACATGGTTACCGATCTCGCCACCAACGCCACCTTTGCGGTTCTCTACTCCACTGGCCTTTGCCTGGAGGGTTCGGTTCCCGCCGGCCGCACCTACCCCTTTTCGCTGGCCCGTGGCGCGAAGATCGATCTGGTCGGTCGCGGAGAAGAAACCGTCGATAACCATCCCGCCAAAGTTAAGGAAGTAACTATTACTCAGGAAGGCCGATTTGAGGTCAAACTCACCATCTGGGAAGCAAAAGATCTTCAGGGTTTCCCCATCAAGATGCGGCGCGCCGCTACCAAGGTCGTTGGGTCGAAGGAGCGCGAAGTACTCTATACCGACGTTCACATAGGTCCGCCTGACCCCGCTCTGTTCCTTAAGCCAAAGGATTGCGGCGCAGCGCCCAGAGCTCCTGGGTCACACATTCCGGGACCCCAGCCTCCCGCGCCCACAACGCCTGCCAAGTCTTCGACTTCACAAAACTAGCGCTGGCCGCCATTTTTGGAACATTGGTAATCTCGATCCCTGTAGAGTTGGTGTTCGGAAGCACTGTACCTTACTGATAATACTGTATTTAGAGCCATATTGACGTAACTGCAACATTCCATTGCGGTTGCAAAAATCTTGGTCCGCACCACTTTGGTAGAGCTAACTATAAAGTTAACCTGCAGCTTCGACTGCTTTCAATGACATACGCGGCAAACGCCATACGTATCATAGGGCTATGTTATTGATTAATTACCACTTAGTAATTACTTAATGGTTTTTTCTCATTGACACTCCCGCCCCCGCCCCGTAGCATCGATGAATCGTAATGACGAAAGGAGCATACGACCAGAAAACGACTTTCCACGACGGAGGTAACTGAATGCGACGTTTAGCCGAAGGCCTGGCAGTGGTTTTAGCCGTTGCCAGTCTGGGGGCCGGAGCCGCATCCGGGCCAAGCAGCCTGGAAGCCGCCAAGGTCACACATCCGCAGGTCATGACGACCAGCGGGCAGACATCACGAACGATCAACTCGAAGTCGAAGTCCAAGGGCTACCAGGTTGGAACTGCTTCCTGGTATGGCGAGCAGTTTCAAGGCAAGCCGACCGCCAGCGGAGAACCATACGACATGGGCGATCTCACCGCCGCTCATCCCAGCTTGCCCCTGGGCACCCTGGTCAAGGTCACGAACCTGAAGAATGGCAGGGCAGTGGTGGTGCGAATCAATGACCGGGGTCCCGTAGTGGATGGCCGGATCATCGACCTGTCCTATAACGCTGCGTGCGCACTGGGCTTCGAAAAGCGCGGCTTGCAGAGGGTCCGCCTGGACCTCCAGCCCACGAATCGGCCGAATCGTCGGCCTACCGATGTGGCGCTCCTGCATCCTGTAGCCAACTTCAATTAAACCCGATACACTCGGCAACGATGACTGATCCGCGCCAGCGTCTCATCGTTGCCCTGGATGTATCTACGGCCGTGGCCGCCCGGAAGATCGTGGCGGCCGTCGGTGACTCCGCGCATGCTTACAAGGTCGGGATGCAGCTTTACACCGCCGAAGGTCCATCTATCGTCCGCGAATTAGTTGGTTCGGGACGCCGCGTATTTCTTGACCTGAAGTATCACGACATTCCGAACACCGTTGGCACGGCTGTCCGTGAAGCGGCTCACCTCGGCGTCACTATGCTGACCGTGCACGCCTCCGGCGGCGGCAAAATGCTGCGCGCCGCAGTCGAAGCCGCCCGCGCGAGTTCAAATGGCAAGCCCGAACCACTGGTGCTCGCCGTCACCGTCCTGACCAGCCTCGACGAGACAGAACTCGGCAAGATCGGCCTGCGCGGAGGAGTGCTCGAACAAGTCCTGAGACTGACCGCGCTGGCTCTTTCGAATGGATGCAAAGGCATCGTGGCTTCCGCACTCGAAGCCGCCGCTCTTCGCGAAGAATTTGGTCAAGACTTTACGATCGTGACCCCTGGAGTACGCCCCGCGGGTAGCGGCCCCCACGACCAGGCGCGCGTCGTAACTCCGGCCGAGGCTATCGCGGCGGGAGCCTCGCACATCGTAGTAGGCCGTCCTATCACCGAGGCTTCCGATCCGGCCGCCGAAGCTAGGGCCATCCTCGGGCAGGTGAGCTAGGCCGAAGATCACTACCCAGTTACCTGGTAACCAGTACCCAGTAGAAGCAAAAGGCGCGATCATTGTCGCGCCTTTTGCGTCGCGCCATCCGCCGGGAATCTATCACTTGCCGGTTTTCGCTGGGTTACTGGCAACTGAGTACTGTTTTACAACTTTTCAAAAAACTCGCAGCCCGAGCACGAAATATAAATTCCTCCCGGCACTCCGCGCTCGCGGTCTTTCATCCGCTTCACAATGCGGGTCTCTTTGCCGCATTTGGGGCATGCGGTTGATTTCGTAGTATCCATGACCTTTTTGCGGTCGGCTGTCTTGGCAATTTTCGGCATTCACTTCTCCTGACAGGAATGTGCCGCGAGCCCGCAGGCTGCGGTTCTACCTGGTTATTTGGGAGTATTTTCGTTGGGTAATCGTCGTCCGGGATCGTGGTCCGTAATCGCCCCGGACGGTTCAACACGCGCCAAAGCGGCACGCCCTACTCGCCTCTAGAATCTTACACGAATTCGTGGCGCGTGAGGCGGACCTTAATCTCCGAGAACGCACGCGCCACGCGCAAGAACAAACCCCGCATCTCTGCGGGGTTTGTTCAGGGCAGCAACCGTGTCACTTGCCGGTCCCGGTAAGTTTCGAGGTCTGCGGGCTATTATCGGCGCTATCACTCACCTCTAACGTACCCGTCCTCGTCCCGGTCAGAGTGGGCGTGAACACGACGCTGATTGTGCAAGGGGAGTTGGCAGCCAGGGTCGCCGTACACGTCGTTGTGGAAACACTAAAGTCGCCACTCGTCGTGATCGCGATACTGTTCAGCGCTACGTTCTGTTTGTTCGTCAGCGTGAATACCACGGGTGGACTGCTGCTCCCCACCTTCACCATCCCAAACGTTTTGCTGGCTGGGGTTAGCGTGGCCTGCGGCGCACCGGTGCCCGTCAGTGGCACTGTTTGTGGACTGTTCGAAGCATTGTCGGTGATGGTGACGCTTCCGCTGCGCGTTCCCACCTGTGTCGGAGCAAAAGTAACCTTAATCAGGCAGGTCTTTCCTGGAGCCACATTGCTGCCAGCGATGCAGGATTTCGCCACGTTGGTCAAGGCGAAATCACCACTGGCGGTGACGTTGCTGATGTTCAGCGTTGCGCTGCCGCTGTTGGTGAGTGTGACTGTCTTCGCCGCGCTCTTTTCGCCCACTACAACTTTCCCGAACGTCAGCGAAGTGGGTGCCAGCGAGACCACCGGACCATTGCTGGCCACGGTAAGGCTAATGGTCGTGGTCGCCGTCAGACTGCCTGATGTCCCTGTAATGGTTACGGTTGAGGTTCCGAGCGCGGCCGTCGCGCTGGCGGTCAGCGTCAATGTGCTAGTAGTCGTGGTTGGATTCGCAGAGAATCCCGCCGTCACGCCGCTGGGCAGGCCCGAGGCAGCCAACGTAACGCTACCAGTGAAGCCGTTGAGGGGATTGACTATGATTGTGCTCGTGCCGCTGCTGCCCTGTGTGACAGACACGCTGTTCGGCGATGGCGAGAGAGTGAAATTCGGATTGCCGCTGCAAGCGCTGAAAGCGAACGATGCGATGTTTGTATGCCAGTCGAACGTGCCATTAACGGCCTGATACTGGTCCACGTACCAGAAGGTGCAGTCGTCGCTCGGGTCGACTTGCATGGCGGTGTAGTCGCCCCAACGATAGGCGGAGGAGCCAACCTGCGAACCAGACCCTGTCAGGATCGTGGCTTCCGATTCCATCGTGCCTAAGGCATCGCTCGGCACGCGGCCGGTAAAACGAATGCCGGGATAAATGCTGCTGCTGGACGCGCTGTAACCAAGCCCGATATCGCCGTTCTGATCCTCCGCCAGGCTTGCCATCCAGCGAAAGGTGCTATCCGGGGCGAAGGTTCCCTGCTGATTCAGAGTTACGCTGCCGGCGGGGTCATAAAGCTCATACCACCGCACCGCGACCGAACTGCCGTTACCGACGGCGTGGTTAACCACTGCACGATCGTGATCGGCGAAATGACGGATCGCAAAGCGATACATCATTCGGTCGCCGAGCGTATCCAGCGTCTGAGTCGTTCCCAGCTGAGGAACACATTGACCACCGTTGCCGCAGGCAAGGGTATCGTTCGCCACACTGATGGTGGTCGGCGAAGAGAGAGTGGCCGTGGCCGACGAGAAGTCCAGCGTGAGCGTGCGCAGGTACAACTGGCCCGGATTGTTGTTCTGCCAGGTAATGTAAAGACCCGGAGTGCCATCGACTGGGGGCGTCGGCCCATCCATATCGGAGGGAAGATAACCGAATTCGCTACTCGGAGACATCTTGCAGAGCTGGGCTGCCGTCGAGTCGCCGGCCAGCATCTTGGTGCGATCGAATCCGCAGATGTCTGAGCCAATGAAATTTGAGAAGTTTTGGAAAATGTTGTAAGTCGCGAGATAGGCGCTGTTGCTCGCCGTGGCCCAGGTGCTCAATTTGGGGTAGTCATTCAGATTCGCGCCGAAAGAGTAGGAGTACAGAAAGTAGGCGCCCGTCGGATCGTTGGTCTTGGACACCGCAACGCATTCCGCAGCCGTGTTTCCACCATTGGTCCCGATATCGCTGATGAGCCAGCGGTCAGCCTGGCGGTCATAGAGCACTACCGGATCACCATATGTGCTCAAACACTCTCCGCCGAGCGGAGTAAACAGGGTCTGGATGTTAGTCGGACCCGCGAGCGTCGCGCCGCTCTTGTTGTAAACCGCGAATTGCACGTTGACGACCTCGACGATATCGTTGGGACCGACTGCCAGATTGGAATCCGAAGGCACATAGCCAGGAGAAGGTATGCCGTCGAAATCAATACCTTCGGTCGCCGCGACGGCAGGCAGGGCTTTCTTCTGAAGCACCGGGTCTTCCTGCTGCAAGGGACCGGCATCGGTTTTGAAGCGCAGCGGGCCGGGGCCAGGTTCGTGTATTTCCGTGCCTGCGACCGGCACGTCGATCGGCAATTCGGCCACCCGCTGCGAAACCGCAAAGCCAGAAGGGTAGGTCACGATGGTTTTGTTGCTGTTATTTTTCGCAAAGGCCAACGTGGTCAACGCCAGCCCACAAAGGATAAGAAATCGAACCACCGTTCCTGGACGAACCATTGCTCTCTCCTGGTGAAACTTGCTTGGGAATCGGGCCAGCGTGGCGAAGTCCGGCCGTTGCTCGCGCTTTGAAAGTCTGGGCCGGAACGTTCTCACATCAGGCATTCGCTAAATTCAACCTCCCTGCTGATTTTCACAGCAGTAAGTTGCGGTTCGGGCAAAAAGCACAGCGATGGCTGTGATTTCTGCGTTCCTGATTCGCTGCCTGTTAAGACCCTCTGGGACGTGGGCGGGACTTTACGAGTAGGCTACGAGCGCTCGTAGGTTATACATTGATTTCGGCAAATGACAAAGCGAAATCGGCGGACGGCGTGCGCCTGCACCAAAGGTGAATTTGTTTGCACATCAATCCAGCGGCGGAGGCGCCTGCCACGCGCCGCGTTCCTTCTCCAGCAGGGCGGCAACGGCTAACACCAATTCTTCTTCCCATGGACGCCCGACGATCTGCACTCCGATCGGCAATCCTTCTTTGGAATAACCCATTGGAATGACGACGGCGGGAAAGCCGAGGAGATTCCACCACTCGCAATAGCTCCAGGTGTCCAGATATTTCACCGTCTTCCCTTCTATTTGCCACTGCCGTTCGCCGTGACGAAACGCGGGAACGGCTGCGGTCGGACAAATCAGTACCGGATATCTCCGCATCTGCACCAGAATCTTTTCCCGCACTGCATCGCGCCCCATCCAGGCAGCGAGCAGCGACTCGCCCGTGTGCGCTCTTGCGTCCTGAGTCCATCGCATGAACTCGCGCAGAGGCGGGCTCAGCTCCGACTCGCGGCCGCGCAACATCGGTTCCAGAATCATCCCGCCGGCCACGCCGAAGAATTCCCACCAGCGCTGCCGTGCTTCTTCGAGTCCCTCGGGACGAAATGGCTCGACGCGAAATCCGCAGTCCATCAGAGTAACGGCCGCGTGTTCGACCGCCGACCTAGTTTCCTCCGTCACCGGAGTTCGCCCATCGTCTGCGAAAAATCCAATGGGAACGGCGTCGACTGTCTTCTCATGAAGCTCGCGCACCTCAACCGGCGCGGCGCAAGGATCGGCGTCGTCCCAGCCCGCCGTCACCGCAAACAGAGCGCGCAAGTCTTCAACCGTGCGAGCCATCGGCCCGACCACTCCAATCAAAGCGAACGGGCCGCCCGCCTTCGGATAATGCCCGGTTGAAGGAACGCGTCCCGGAGTGGGCTTCAATCCGCAGATGCCACAAAAATGCGCGGGAACGCGGATTGATCCGCCTCCGTCGCTGCCTACTCCGCCCGCCGAAAGCCCCGCGGCAATCGCGGCCGCCTCGCCGCCGCTCGATCCACCTGCCGTGCGCGTCAAGTCCCAGGGATTGTTGGTTCGTCCATAAAGCAGATTGTCCGTCTCCCATGCCATCAGCAGTTCAGGAGTGTTAGTAACCCCGAGAATCACCGCTCCCGCGGCGCGCAAACGCGCTACCAGCGGAGCATCCTCGGCAGCGACATATCCCGCGCGCAAACGTGAGCCAGCCTCGCATCGGTGCCCGGCAACATCGATCGCCGACTTGATGGATAGCGGCACGCCATGCAATGGCCCTACGTCTTCTCCACGTACAATTGCCGTTTCAGCGGCGCGCGCCTGCGCCAGCACAGCCTCCGGCTGAACATCGACAAACGCATTCAGCTTGGGATTCAGTTGCTCGATGCGATCGAGGTGAGCCTGCGCTACCTCGACCGGCGAAACTTCTTTGCGCCGAATCGCCGCCGCAATTTTTCGTGCAGAAGAAAGAAGAGGACCAGATGTCATGAAGTGTGGATCGCTAACAAAATTAGGATATCAGCGAAAGAAAAGCGTTTCCCGTCTTCGTCAGACCTTTTCAATCGCATCTTCAACTCAACGCATTCACACGCGCCGGCATCTAATTTTGTCCCCGTGAAGTTTTGACTCCGGGAATGAGGGGCAAACCGATGCCGCATCTCTGGCAAAAATGGCAAGCGTGGTTATGGCCGGCGATCATCCTGTCCGGTTCGGTTTTCGTGGCGTTGATTATCCACGCTGCCCTTTTCGCCGTGGCCAAGCGTGTGACAAAACGTACTGGCGGACCGATCGGAAACTCTCTGGTTCGGCACGCCGAAGGACCCACCCGCTGGATTTTTCCTCTGCTGGCGATTATTCTCGCCCTCCCGATCCTGCCTGTCCGTGATGAACTGGTGCAGATCGTTCGGCACGTTGTGGGCCTCGGCACCATCGCTGCGATAGCGTGGGTGATTATTCTTCTGGCGGACGTTTTCGGCGATTCAGTCTACGCCCGCTACCGCATCGATATCGCCGATAACCTCACGGCGCGCCGCATTCGCACTCAGATTGCCGTGCTCAGAAGGATCTTCACCCTATTGGTTATCGTCGTCACCGCGGCCATCATCCTGATGACCTTTCCGGCGATTCACCAGCTGGGAACCAGCCTGCTCGCGTCCGCCGGCATCGCTGGCATCATCGTTGGCATGGCCATGAAGTCGACTCTCTCCAGCCTGATCGCCGGTTTACAGATTGCGCTCACCGAACCCATTCGCATTGATGATGTCGTGATTGTCGCGGGAGAGTGGGGGTGGATTGAAGAAATTCTCACCACCTACGTAGTGGTGCGCACATGGGACCTTCGCCGCCTGGTGGTGCCGCTGTCCTACTTCATCGAGAACGTCTTCCAGAACTGGACGCGTAACACCTCCGACCTTCTCGCCTACGTTTATATTTACGCCGACTACACAGTTCCTGTCGAAGAACTGCGCCAGGAATTTCGCCGTATCCTTGAGTCCACTCCACTGTGGGACCAAAAGGTCTGCGTGCTCCAGGTCAGTGATGCCACCGAACAGACTATGCAGATACGCGCCCTGGCGAGCGCGCCGGATTCCTCTAAGGCCTGGGATCTGCGCTGTCTGGTGCGCGAGAAATTGATCCAGTTTCAACAGGAGAAATACCCGAATAGCTTGCCGAAAGCACGCGCCGAAATTCACGGCTTTTCGCCTAATGGTCAGCCACCCAATGGCCAGCCAAAGGAAACGGCTCCATCCTATGCGCGTACGGGTAACTCCTATTGATATCCTCGGCAGGTAACATCAAAGACGAATCATCCTGACTCGTCGGATCACATCACTAAGTTCGACAAACAGTCAGCCTCGCGACCGGCCGAACCTCGCGCACGTTCCTCTCGTTTTCCAGTAGAGTTAAGAAGTTATCGATACGCCGCCAACAAACGCTGGCAAACTAAATGACGAACAGCTTTAGCGTGAAGATACGGTTAGCAGTATGTCTCTTCCTTCTGACGAACGCCATCTGGGCCGGAACGCACAGCCATCCTGCCAAGCACGCGGATACGCTCGATCCCGGCTATGTGTTCGCGCTCGCCGCGGCCAACCATTTCCTCCACGATTGGCAAACCGGAGACGCAGAAAATGGCATGGTCATGCTCAGCGACACCTTGCGCCATTCGCAGGATGCCGATCGCGTCGAAGAGTTTTTCTCGAATGCAACCAACCGCGCCTTCGAGATCACCCGCGGTAAAGGCCATTCGGGCCGCTACACTTTTCCCGTAGTATTGGTGACGCCGCGAGGGTCATCATCGACTCACATCATGCGCAAATTTTCCGAAATCGTTCTGATCGACACTGGCAAGAATGACTGGGTGGTAGATAAACTTCCCTAGAACAATTCTCTGTCTCCACTTTTCCTTTTATAGGAGTCGCACTTAATGAAGCACATCCATAAAGTTGCAGTCCTCGGCGCGGGCACCATGGGCGCCCGCATCGCCGCCCACTTTGCCAACGCAGGAGTGCCTTCCCTGCTGCTCGACATAGTTCCTCCAGACGCCGACGGCCCGGCGCGCAATAAAATCGCCGCCGCCGGACTTGACGGAGCCCGCAAATCCAAGCCCGCCGCCTTTTTTGAGCCTTCGCTCGCTCGCCTTGTCACCGTTGGCAATTTCGACGACGACTTGAAAAAGCTTGCCGATGTCGATTGGGTCATCGAAGCCATTGTCGAAAATCTTGACATCAAACGGTCATTGTTGAGAAAGGTTGAAGCTATCCGCAAGCCGGGAACGATTGTTACCACCAACACCAGCGGGCTGCCCGTCGCAAAAATTGCCGAAGGATTTTCCGACGACTTTCGTCGTTCGTGGTTTGGCACGCACTTTTTCAATCCGCCGCGCTATATGCGACTACTGGAGCTGATTCCCACAGCAGACGCCGATCCGGCGCTGATCGACGCCGTTACTCACTTCTGCGATGCGCAACTCGGCAAGGGGGTGGTGCGCGCGAAAGACACTCCTAACTTCATCGGCAATCGCATCGGCACATTTTCCGTTCTCAACGTGATGCGACTCATGCAGGAGATGGATCTTTCCATCGAAGAAGTCGACGCGCTCACGGGCCAAGCCGTCGGCTGGCCGCGCTCCGCTACTTTTCGCACCATCGATCTCGTTGGCCTCGACGTGCTCAATCACGTGGTCACGAACATGTTGCAAAACGTGCGCGATGAGCGCAGCGAATTGCAGATCCCAGCATTCTTCCGCCAGATGGTCGAGCGCAAGTTGCTCGGCGATAAAACCAAGGGCGGCTTTTACAAGAAAGCCAAGAGTGCAGGCAAGGAAGACGAGCGCATGGCCATCGACTGGAAGACGCTCGAATATCATCCGCGCCAGAAGCCAAAATTCGCCGCACTGGATATGGCGAAAAATGTCGACGACGTCGGAGCCCGTCTCCGCATGTTGCTGGGCACGGACAACGCCGGCGCGCCGCAAAAGCCCGACAAAGCCACCACCTTTATCTGGACGGCCCTCGCTGATCTATGGACTTACTCCGCCAATCGCATTCCCGAAATTTCCGATTCCGTGGTCGAGATCGACCAAGCCATGCGCCTGGGCTTCGCCTGGGAACTTGGCCCGTTTGAACTCTGGGATGCTGCTGGCGTCGAACCAACTGTGGCCCGCATGAAAAAAGAAGGACGACCGATCGCGGCCAATGTCGAAAAGCTGCTCGCGTCAGGAAATAAATTGTGGTATGCCGACGATCCAAGGACGCCGTCAGGCCGCAAGTATTTCGACCTGGCAACGGGCAATTGGCAGCCGATACGGGTCCCCGACGGAGTCTGGTCGGTCGCAGTCGCCAAAAAAGCCACGCCCAACAGCGTGGTCAAGAAAAATTCTGGAGCTTCGCTCATCGACTTGGGCGACGGCGTTGGCTGCATCGAGTTCCACTCCAAAATGAACGCACTCGGTGCCGATATTATTTCGCTGATAGTGCAAACACTGAAGCCGGGCGGCCCGGGCGACAATTTCGACTGCTTCGTCATCACCAATGACGCGCAGAATTTCTCCGTAGGCGCCAACCTGATGCTCCTGCTGATGTCGGTGCAAGAAGAGGAGTGGGACGATGTCGACATGGCCATTCGCCAGTTTCAAGGAATGACGCAAGCGATAAAATTTTCGCCAAAGCCGGTGGTGAGCGCGCCTTTCGGAATGGCGCTTGGAGGAGGTTGCGAAATCTCGTTGCACTCCGCCTCCCGCCAGCCGCACGCCGAACTCTACATGGGATTAGTCGAAGTCGGCGTCGGCCTGCTTCCGGGCGGAGGCGGCTGCAAAGAGATGTTGTTGCGGGCGGTTGACAGCGCGGCATCGATTCGTCCCGATGGCCGCGGCGAATCCGTCGAATTGATGGAGGCGATGAAGAAAATTTTCGAAATCGTCGCGACCGGCAAAGTTTCGACCTCGGCCGAGGAAGCTCGCGACATGGGATTTGTCTCAACCTCTGATCGAATCACCATGAATCGCGAGCGCGTTCTCTCCGACGCCAAAGCCCGCGCGCTTGAACTGGCGCGCGCCGGCTACGAGCCTCCCATCATGCGCACCGATATTCCCGCCCCCGGCGAAAATATCTTCGCTGCACTCAAAATGGGCGTCTATCTGATGCGGCAAGGCGGCTTCATCAGCGATCACGAGCACAAGCTCGGAACGAAGATTGCCGAGGTTCTCTGCGGAGGAGATGTTACTCCGGGCACGCCGGTGAGCGAACAATATCTGCTCGACCTGGAGCGCGAGGCTTTCAAGTCCCTGTGCGGGGAGAAGAAGACGCAGGAGAGAATTCAGTTCACACTAAAGACTGGCAAGACGCTGAGAAATTAAAGGCTGCGTTGAGGTGAGGCCTGAGCGGCGATTGTCTGTTTGTTGACGCTAACAAGTGCCGAGCTTCGCTCGGCTGGGCAGGTGAGGGCACCTGCCCCTACGCGCGTATTGCCAACTTTACTTTGACAGCGCCCGATCCACCGAAAACGGGCCCGCGCCGCGCAACAACAGCGCTGCGGCGGCGGCAATTGCGAGCAAATGATATTCGAATCCTTCGCCCTTCTGCGTACCCATCCAGTTCATAAAGAATCCATTTGGCAGGTGAACCATGAAGACCGCCACGATCATCTCGACGCCGATGCCGAGAGCGGCGATGCGCGTCAACAGTCCGACAATCAGCCCGAGGCCGCCAAAAAATTCGGTACAGATAACCAGCAGCGCCACCGGTGCGGGCATGCCCATGTGCTCAAAGAACCCCATCGTGCCGTGAAAGCCATAGCCTCCAAACCACCCCAGCATCTTTTGCGCCCCGTGGGCAAAGTACACCACGCCCATCACCAGCCGCAGAGTGGTGAAGGCCACGTCGTTGTTCGTACTCATCAGCCGTTTTAGCATTCGCTTTTTCTCCTTGGCAAGAGTTCGCCAGAACCGTCATTTGCCGGAATTGTCGTTATAACGACTATCTCCTTCGATTCTCTTTTCACAATAAGCGATTCAGTTTTTCCGCAGGCAACCACGTACCCCACCCGCGCTCATCATGGCGGACCGAGGCGCGTCGCGCAACCGGGGTATAATTTCCCCACTAGACTTCGTGAAGGATGGTACAGGCGAAAATGTCCCCAGACAATGGCGGTTCGACGCATGGCGTGAATGGCAACGGTGTGAATGAGGTTCTGAAACCGCGAGCGGAATGGCTGGCCAAGCGGAAGGCCGAAAATAAAGACGGCAACTTCTCGCAGATGCACTACGCGCGCCAGGGCGTCATTACAGAAGAGATGGAATACATCGCTCTCCGCGAAAAGGTCACACCCGAACTGGTGCGCGACGAAGTCGCGCGCGGACGCATGATCATCCCGGCCAACATCAACCATCCCGAACTCGAGCCCATGGCCATCGGGGTGGAGTCGCTGTGCAAAATCAACGCCAATATCGGCAACTCCGCCGTCACCTCGAACGTCGACGAAGAACTCAAGAAGCTGCACACCGCCGTCCACTATGGAGCCGACACGGTCATGGACCTCTCCACCGGTGGCGATATTCCGACGATTCGCGAAGCCATCATCCGCCACTCGCCCGTGCCCATCGGCACCGTTCCAATTTACGAAGCGATCTCGCGCGTCAAGCGCGTCGAAGATCTCAACAAGAACGTGATGCTGGAAGTGATTGAAGAGCAGGCGCAGCAAGGCGTCGATTACATGACCATCCACGCCGGCGTGCTCATTCAGTATGTGCCGATGGTTTCGAAGCGCATCACCGGCATCGTCAGCCGAGGCGGCGCGATTCTGGCGCAATGGATGACGCACCACCACAAGCAAAATTTCCTCTACGAATGCTTCGAAGACATCTGCAAGATTTTCGCCAAGTACGACGTAAGCTTTTCGCTCGGAGACGGGCTGCGTCCCGGTTGCCTGGCCGATGCCAGCGACGAAGCGCAATTCGCCGAACTAAAAACTCTCGGCGACCTCACGCGCATCGCCTGGAAGCACGACGTGCAGGTAATGATCGAAGGGCCCGGCCACATTCCGATGCACAAGATTAAGGAGCAGGTAGAAAAAGAAAACGAGTGGTGCGACGAGGCTCCGTTCTACACGCTGGGACCGCTGGTCACCGACATAGCTCCCGGCTATGACCACATCACGTCAGCTATCGGCGCTGCCATGATCGGATGGTACGGCGCGGCGATGCTCTGCTACGTCACGCCCAAAGAGCATTTAGGGTTACCGAATGAAAAAGACGTGAAAGACGGCATCATTGCCTACAAGATTTCCGCCCACGCCGCGGACATCGCCCGCGGACGCCCCGGCGCCCGTGACCGCGACGACGCACTAAGTTATGCCCGCTACAAATTCGATTGGGAAAAGCAGTTCGCGCTCTCACTCGATCCTGAGACCGCGCGTTCGATGCATGACGAAACCCTGCCCGACGACTTCTACAAAGAGGCAGCCTTCTGCTCCATGTGCGGCCCGAAATTCTGCTCGATGAATTATTCCTCAAAGGTGGACGAGTACAACAAGCAGGTGCATGGCATCGAGAAGAAAGATTATTCGGAGCTGGTGGAGAGGCTGGTGTCGCTGAAGTAGGTGCTCTTGAGGACCGCCCTCCCGGGGCATGCACGAGGTATCAAGTGAAGGCAATCGCCTTAGTATTTGGCGCGGTTCTCTTGAGATTCTTGTTCGTGTCTCCATTCATGCTTTTGTTCTGGTGGATTCGCCGTTCTACGAAGAAGCTTCGTCCGCGTGAAAATGGCGCCTCGGTTGAGTTCTCACTTGCTCCCCGAATGCATGTTCTTATCGAGATAGTCACCGTGTCGCTGGTGGCTTTCACCGCTCTGACCGTGTGGGAGACCGTTCGCAAGGGGGAGGGATTGTATGCGGCGCTGATCCCCATCTCGGTGCTGGTCGCAATTCTTCTTGCCGAACCCAGAACAGTCCTGATCAACGACGAAGGCATTCGCCAGCACCGCTGGCTTCGCGGAGATCGCGTCATCCCATGGAACGAGATCGCTTGGATGAGGAGGGGCCGCAACACCGGGACCACCTACGTCAAGAGCCGAAACGGAGGTCGACCGGTGTCGTTTTCGCCGCTGCTGATTGGCCAGTCGCGTTTCGAGCGAGAGGTCAGAAGGCATGCTCGCGGGATCGAGTTGGACCAGTGATAAACCGGGCGCCCACTGCTAGCCTCTGTTGCGATACGTGGCATCGTGGGCATGGATTCCAAGGGTACACAGCAGGAACTCAGCCTCGCGTTCGTCTTAGCCTGCGCGACCGCGCAGGTTGAGACGCCAGTAGTCTAAGGAAAAGGGCGGGTTATCCTCCGAAGCTCGGTCCGTGAGCTCCTCCATAAATTCCGCCCGAAGTTGTTCGGACGGAATGTTCTCCAGATGCCGCCGCAGAATAATGTTACGTACG
>DATHQD010000029.1:0-520899 GCA_035483045.1 Terriglobales bacterium | reverse complement strand
CTTCGATATTCATAATCCTCTCTGTCCGTTGGGGTTAACGAGTGGTAGAGAGCAGACCAGAAGGGCTTGGCCTCTGCCATTAACATTAATAAGGTTGGGTATTGCAGGAGTGAGGTCTATTTCTCCGGGCCTCTGCCGTGTGAAGGCCGTGTGTGATTTTGAGCGGCCGCGTTGATTCCGCAACAAGACTTGACCCATCAGTCAGTTGCTGGCGGTTGGATTTCGATGCAAACACACGAGACTCGTGTTCATGGTCCAACGATGGTCCATTTATGGTACAGGTTTTGAGCCAAAACAGGCCGACCTCTGCACCAGGGGACGCAACCGACATCGGCTCCCTGTGATGGGCTGTCGAATTCGACTCGACCAGCCATACCGTACCCAGAAATCGGGGCGTGCGGCCTTCCCAGCAGTACGCCCAGAAACATGAAGGCTCCAAGGACGATGCCGAGCTTTGAAGCCACGACACTTCGTACCGAACTAGATTCACTGCAGCCCCGACTGAAGGGTTCAAAGATCGGCGCGGCGAGACAACCCACCATCTGCGCACCGCGGAGTAAACACGAAATGTTGAGGGTTGAGAGAGACTCCGATGGAAGCGTGACCAACTTGCGCTTGATCGGTCGAACGGAGTCGGACCTTATCGCCATCCTTCGATCGGCAATAAGTGATTGCAGCGGACAAAAAATTCTGGATACTGAGCGAAGTCACCCTGGTGGATCTCGGGGTGATTTGGTTCCTGATTCGCTGCGAAGACGAGGGCATTGAACTCGCCGAATGCACTCACTATGTGAGGGAATGGATGCTTCGCGAAGAGCGGAGGAAGAGGAGCCGGGGCAGCCGACGCAGTCGCATGGAAGCCCTTACTCGGGCGATATACCGTCTGTCGCTGGGGTGCGTTCGTCATTGGCTGGCGGTATAATTTTCGGCACTGGCGCGTGGGGCTCGCCGAAAACTTTTCAACTCGAAGGATTGACGCTGTGAGTACGAGCGAGCGCCAAAGTCCCATGCCCGTGGAACTGCGTTCTTTTCTCGATCACATTCTAGCGCCTACCTGGTCCGCTGCGTTTTTCAGTCCGAGGGCGTGCTTGCTCTTGGTCCTGTCATTTGCCTTGCTCCCAGCATGCGCGTGGTCCCAGAGCGAACTCGCAACCGTTTTCGGCACTGTCACCGACTCCAGTGGCGCCGTCATTCCCTCAGCCCAGGTTGCGATCGTCAATCAAAACACGGGATTAAAGCGGGACACGGTTACTGACATGACGGGCCAGGCCAAGGCAGCTGAACGGCCCGAGACGCTGAGCCTTTGGCGCGACTTTGTGCTGCGCCTCTCTTCCACGCCCGTCGTGAGCGTCGCGAAGATTCGCGGCCGCACCCGCGGCATCGGGAACGAGTTCGTGCTGGCCTGTGACATGCGCTTCGCCAGCCGGCAAAACGCCCTGTTCGGCGACCCCGAGGTCGGCGTCGGACTGGTCCCCGGCGGCGGAGCGCTGGAATGGCTGCCGCGCTTGGTCGGCCGCTCGCGGGCACTTGAGATCATGCTCAGCGGTGACGACTTCGACGCTGATATCGCCGAGCGCTATGGCTGGGTGAACCGCACGCTGGACGATGACGCCCTCGACTCGTTCGTCGATGCGCTCGCCCGGCGTCTGGCTTCGTTCGACCGTGAAACGCTGGCCGCAGCGAAAGCCCAGATCAATCGATTCGGGACGCCGACAGCTGCCGAGCTTCAGTCGAGCAACGACTTGTTCTTCCCATTGCTGGCCTTGCCCGGTGCACAGGCGCGCCGTGCCAAGGTCCGCAACGTCGGTTACGGCGTTCCGAGCGACTTCGAATTGAACTTCGGAAGGTACCTGCCTAGGTTCGGGCAGGCGGACGACGATGACACGGAGGCGCAGGCGAGCTGATCGTCGCCCTGGATTTCTGAAGTCGGCAGCGACGATCGACGTCAGCCAGCGCCCCTTTGGACCGATAGAAATCGTGCGAAGGTTGGTCTCTGAGCTTTTTACTCGAGAGCACACAGACACGTTAGCGAGGAGGTTAGTTATATGAACACGACAGCTTCCACACCGATACAGCAAGCAGGTCTTGAAATGATCTCTGCACATAAGGAAGGCGTTCTGTTCGCAGGCAGCCATGATTTTGATCAGCTTTGCATCAATGCAGCCCGGGTTCTCTCGGTCGACATGAGCGAGAAGGCCCACTCGGGTCACCCAGGATTGCCCCTCGGGGCTGCCCCAATGGCCTACACCTTATGGGACCGGTTTTTGCGACACAATCCCGCAAACCCTCGCTGGGCCAATCGCGACCGTTTCGTCCTCTCCGCTGGTCATGGAGCTGAGTTGCTTTACTCATTGCTTCATCTGACCGGATACAACATCAGCATGGAAGACCTTCGGAATTTTCGCCAGTGGGGCAGCAAGACAACCGGGCATCCGGAATATGCCCCGGATCTTGGGGTGGAGGCAACCACCGGTCCTTTAGGACAAGGCATCGCCATGGCAGTTGGAATGGCCGCGGCAGAAGCCCATCTCGCCGCTCGTTTTAACCGGGACGGGTTCCCGATAGTCGATCACTTTACGTTCGTGCTGGCCGGCGATGGGGATCTTATGGAAGGAATCTCGTCTGAAGCTGCATCTCTCGCAGGGACGCTGCAGCTCGGAAAACTCATTTGTCTTTACGACAACAATCACGTGTCGCTGGACGCGACCACCGACCACGTTTTCACCGAAGACAGATGCGGACGCTTCCGGTCATTCGGATGGCATGTGATTTCTGTTCCCGACGGAAATGACATCGAAGCAATTGGCCTTGCCATTCGGGAGGCTATGGCTGAGAAGCAGAAGCCGTCTCTGATCGCTGTGCGAACTCACATTGGATATGGGAGCCCGCTGCACGACTCGCCAAAAGTTCATGGCGAACCCATGGGACATGAGAACGCCCGCGCGACGAGAAAAAACCTCGGATGGCCGGACTTGCCACCTTTCAGCGTCCCCGCTGACGTCCAGATTCATTATCGTCAAGCCATTCCGCGCGGGACCGCGCTCGAAACAGAATGGAACGGCATCTTCAAACGTTACTCTGAGAAGTACCCCGATTTGAGTCATCAACTCAAGAACATGATGGACGGAGTCTTCCCTAAGAACTGGGATTCCGGCCTTCCTGTCTTCTCGCCCAGTGAAGGGTCGCTAGCGACCCGTGACGCTTCAGGCAAGGCAATGAATGCTATCGCCGCCGCGCTGCCGGGCTTTGTTGGCGGCTCTGCCGATCTTGCCGGCTCAAACCGCACGATACTGAAGGGTCTGGGGGATTTTGGCTTCGGCGACAATCAGGGCAGAAATATTCACTTCGGTGTTCGCGAGCATGCCATGGCAGCCATGGTGAACGGAATGGCTTTACACGGTGGCCTGATCCCATTCGGCGCGACATTCTTGAACTTCTCCGACTACATGCGGCCTTCTCTGCGCCTTGCGGCGATGATGGGGGCTCACAGTATTTTCGTCTTTACCCACGACAGCATAGGTCTCGGGCAGGATGGGCCGACACATCAACCCATCGAGCAGTTGACCAGTTTACGAGCAATGCCGGACCTCACCGTCTTCCGTCCGGCAGACGCGAATGAGACGGGAGCAGCGTGGCGCGTGGCGATCGGGCTCCCCGGTCCAGTCGCACTGGTCTTGACTCGTCAAGCCTTGCCTGTGCTGGATACGAAACAGTTCTCCGTGAGCGCCGGGGTCGCGAAGGGCGCTTATGTTCTGCTCGATGAGCCCGACCCCGACCTTGTACTCGTCGCGACCGGGTCGGAAGTCCACTTGGCGCTTCAGGCCGCACAGGCCCTTGCCAAATCCGGCAGAAGAGCCCGTGTCGTATCTATGCCATCGTGGGAGCTGTTTGCAAAACAGCCTCCCCAGTATCGAGATTCAGTTCTACCCCTCAACGTCCCCGCGCTGGCAATTGAGGCTGGCGCGACTCTTGGCTGGTACAAATGGGTAGGTCGAACGGGCGACATCATCGGGCTGGATCATTTCGGGGCGTCTGCGCCCGGCGAAGTGGTTATGGAAAAGCTGGGATTCAATGTCGACAATGTGGTTCACCGGGCGCTGCAACTTCTACATCGGGAAAGCACGCCGGCCACTCACAGAACTTGGGTGAACGCAGGAGGAAAAACATGACAAATCTAAAGTTCGACAAAGAGATCAGGTTAAAGTCACCCAGGAGAACTTCCATGACAAATTCGTGGTTTCGTACAGCGATTCGTCTTCTGCCAGTTTTTGGGTTATTGATCCTAGCTACAACTTCCGGGGCGCAGACCCGCCCGCCAATTCTCGAACAGATCGCCAAAACGTATGGTCTCGACTCGTGGGGGCAAGTCGAAGCGATCCGCTTTACCTTTAATCTACAGTTCCCAGGAGTGAATCTCTCCCAATCGTGGGAGTGGGAGCCGAAGACCGGCAAGATCTCTTTGTGGACTCCATTCTATGGATTCCAAAAGGGCATTTATGTGCGCTCTGAGCTCAGCAGCCAGCCCGACGACGTGAAAAAGAAAATCGACCCAGAATTCACCAACGGTAATTATTGGCTTCTGTTCCCCTTCCATGCTTTCTGGGACACCAGCGCTACTGTGACCGATCAGGGTACGCATAAACTGCCCGTGGGCCAGGGATCGGCCGAGTTGGTCTCAGTGAAGTATCCCGCCGAAGGCGGCGGTTATACGCCCGGCGACACGTGGAACCTCTATGTCGGCAAAGACAACCGCGTTGAGTACCTTCTCTTCCACCACGGCGGGAACTTGAAGCCGGCGGTCGTCAGCGCAACTTGGACAGGCTACAAAAAAGCAGGTCCCCTCCTGTTCTCAACCGAGCACCGCGGGACCATCGATGGCAAGCCCCTACACCTCTTCTTCTCCGATGTGTCAGTCAAGCTGAGAGGGTCGGATACGTGGGTGAAAGCGGAATAGACAACAGAGGGGGTCTACTCGAAGGTTGTGTCGTTCGGTTATGCGGATGGCTCGACACGATCCAAGGCGGTCCCAGGGCACGAATTCTCAGGCATCGTTGCAGGGTTAGCAATCCTAGCTGATGAAAAGTGCAGGTAGACAGCTGGGAAGATAGCTTACATTTCCAGCAGAGAGACAAATTACCAAGGAGATAATTCCTATGAAACTAACATGGCACGGCCATTCCGCATTTCGCATCGAGGCTGGCGCGGCCGAGATTTTGATCGGAGGAAATCTATGAAACGGGAAATCATTCGCGTCGAGCCGCTGGCGACCTACCTCGAAAAATACAAGGCCCCAGCTTCAACCGTGACGAAGCACGGCGACACAATCTACGTCTCAGGTAGTCCGCCGTTCGACCCCAAAACAGGAGAAATCTTCAAGGGACCGATTGAGCGTCAGACCGAGATCGTATTGGATCAACTCAAGCTCTGTGTCGAAACGGCGGGCTCTTCTCTGGAAAACATTCTGAAGCTGAATGTCTATGTCATCTCAGTAGACATGTTCCCTGCGGTGAATACCGTCTACAGGCGTTATTTCCCGGAAAATCCGCCCGCGCGCATCTTTATCAATGTTCCTGCTTGGAACGGCGGGTTTGATATTGAAGTGGATTGTATCGCCGCCGCTTTATAAGACTGTTCCTTAGTTCGGTATCGATCTCCGCTCGTTGGCGAGTAACGATTGGCAGAGAGGAAACCTATGTCCCATCATTTCGATACCAAACTTGCGAAAGAGGATCCAAGTTTGAACGTGTGTGATCTCTATCTGTTTCAGGGCGCTCCCGACACAACGGTGATGGCGATGACTGTCAATCCTGATCTTGTTCTCTCTGCACCGGATACCCTTCACGTTGAGGGTTTGTATGCCTTTCGCTTGGACCTGAATGGCGACGCTCGCGAAGACGTTGTCTTCAAGTTCAGGTTCAACGAACCGAGACATGTGAACGGGGACGAACATGTCCATGTTCAGAAGTTTCATGTCCGTAGAGCCACTGGCGAGGCTGTCGCCGGCGACAAGGGCGAGCTTCTAATAGAAGGCGATACGGGCAAAGTCCATAGCAAGTCTGGGATTCGCGCCTTCGTCGGAACCGCTCCCGATATGTTCGCCGTCAGCGCTGACGCATTCCACAATCTTCACAATGCCTTCTTCAAAGAACATAGGTATGACGGCGATTCGTTCCTGCGCCTTCGCCAGAACTTCTTCAACGGCCGAAATATCACTGCGATTGTCCTCGAAGTCCCAAACCATCTGATCGGCAAAGGATCGGTTCATGCCTGGGCCACGGTGTCACTTTACGGCCATGCTCCCGAGCTGCAGGTGTCACGTTGGGGCCTTCCGCTCATCACGCACCTCTTTCTCAACGACCCCAGCAATCAAGAGCCAAAAGAAACCTACAACAAGTCAGGGCCATCAGAAGACATCGCTTTATTATCGGGACACATCGCAGACTTTACCCGAAAGATGGCTACCTACGCAGGTTCTGCCGTGAACCCGGAAGAATACGGAAAGCAAATGGTCGCTCGACTATGCCCGATCACCTTGCCCTACGAACTAGGAACGCCAGCCGCATTTGATCTTGCGGGATTCAATGGGAGGGCACTGGGGGATAATGTTGTGGATGTGATGCTTACATTGGCGTCAAACAGACCTCTCCCCACCGGAGTTGCGCCTGATCGCAATCGGATCCGTAGCGAGTTCCCATATTTTGGTGAGCCCTACTCGAAGGAAGAACAGAAGGATGTCGCACCATGGCACCCAAGAACCAGCCACTGACACCGCCTGCGGCTGGCTGGCCGCTCCAAGTTCGACGCATTTCGCGCCGGTCAAGAGTCAGTTTCTACCGGCCTCTGCCGTGTGAAAGCACACCAGAAATTATGGTCCAATAAGGGTCCACGAACTATTTCCGAGGGTCATTAAAACGTTTCTGTAGCGCCATCCGTGCCGCGTGTTTTCAGCTAGCTACGGTTGAAGATTTCGCTGTCACAGCAAAGGCCTCAGTTCCGTTAACCCCTTTTCTATTGTCTTTCAATCCTGAAGATTTCTACACCGACGCTTAGGCGAACATCGGCGCTGGTCAAAGAGTGGTCACAATAAAGCGGCCATCTTGACGAATTAAGTTGTTGATTGAAAAGGGGTTTAGGCCCAAAGAATACACTGAAAAGGCTGGCGTCGGGGGTTCAACTCCCTCCTTGGCCACCAAGATCATTCACTTTCAATAAGTTACCCATCATCCTTAATCCGATACATCGCGCTGATATTTTTGTAAATCGATCCTCTTCAATATTCATAATCCTCTCTGTCCGTTAGGGTTAGCGAGTGGTAGAGAGCAGACTTGCAGGGCTTGGCGTCTGCCATTTAACGAGAGTTCAGCCTACCCTACATCCTTATATTAGTGTTCCAAGACTAACTGATTGACGCGAGTTGCTTACCGCAACCACAGATTTCCAAGACTTCCTGAAGGCCACCGCCGTTACAAGGCGAACTGGAAACCTTCGATGTTCGAGTTGTTTCGGGATGTCATCATCCTTGCCAGGGATACCGGAATGAGGAACAGGAGAGAGCTTTATCGAATCCGTACGGAAAAGCTGGACTGGAACAATCGGATCATCTTCGTGCCAGACAGCAAGACCCTCGACGGGCGAAGAATAATCCCGATGAGTGATCGGGCATACGAAGTGCTTCGGGTCCGCGCCGCAGGTAAGGCTGAGGGATGGCTGTTTCCTTCCGCTCGTTCACGGTGTGGTCATTTGACGGACATGGGGAAGCAATTCCGCATCGCACGAAGGAAGGCGCAACTCTCTGAGGATCTCGTCTTGTATTGCGCACGTCACGATTACGGGGACAAGGGTCCTGAGCAACACCGGCAATCTCGCGGCGGTGATGAGGACGATGGGGCATAGGGATGTCAGAGCTGCCATGCAGTATCAGCATCCAGATCTGGAGACTGTCCGAGCCGCCCTGAATCGAACAAACGGTTTGTCCTTGCAGACGACTACATAGACAATCTGCGGCACGTTCTAAGACACAGCCGAAAACGATAATTCGGCAGGTGGTTGAAAATACGAATACAACAAAGGAAATCGAAATGCCGGCGACTAACGGCCGGTTAGACCGCCTGCGATTTGTTCTCATCCGAATTCGCCAAATCGTCAATCACTTGCCGCGGTTGGTATTTTTCGGGTGTGCCACAAAAAGTGCCTCAAGCCGTTTTCGCTGTTGCTGCATTTCATCAATGTCCGTGCTTCTCGAAACAGGCGATCGATGGAGCATCGATGACCCGAAAAAGAACGATTCGACGGGAGACACGCAGCCCTCGATTCTTGTGCAGTAGCCGTGCACGCGAGACACCGAAGACGCGATCATCTTTCGCTCCTCCGCTTAGTGAAGCATTCGTGGCAAAGTCCTCAACGACATGCTGAAGACGCGCTCACCGCTCCTCTGCGGCAATCGCCCTTTCCTGAACCTTCTTTCCGAGGTCGGGAGGTGGTTTCTGATCCTGTTACCTACCTGTGTTATACCGTGAACTACTTGAAACGAAAGAATCGGGGTGTAACGCTTGGAGCAGCCGGAACCGTGTGGAGTTGGTCTTGTTAACAACGTTGACAAGGACTTTCGTCATCTTCGGATGGCAGTCGTTCTGTCAAGTTTAGCCATTCACCTGTCGTTTCAGAACGATGAATTTCAGAACCAGGAATTGTCGACACGAAATGGCGAACCACCCGGTCTAAACTCGCGGACGGAATTTGATGACAGATTTAACACTAAGCGGGCCCGTCAGACTTCTCATTGTGGATGACCACTCTGTGGTGCGAGCAGGATTCAGCAGCGTTCTTCGCCGTCAGGCGGGTCTAAATGTCGTCGGCTCGGCGGAAAGCGGCGAGGGGGCCTTGACCTTTCTGGTGGGTTGCCCGGTCGACGTATTGTTGCTTGACCTTCACATGCCGGGAATGAGTGGCATCGAGACCCTGCTGGCATTACAAGGACTCCCTTGCCCGCCGAAGGTAATCGTTCTATCCAGTCTTGAGCCCGATGAAGAAATTTACAGGGCAGTCGAGGCGGGAGCCAAGGGCTATCTTCGTAAAGACATCTCCGACACCGAGATCGTAGAGGCAGTGTACGAGGTGCATTCGGGGAAGAGCCACTTCCCTCAATGCATCAAGGACCGAGTCTCGGAGCGAAAATTTCAGCCGAGCCTTAGTCGGCGCGAACTTGAAATTCTGGAAATGGTTGCAAAGGGATTGACTAACAAGGAAATTGGGCGGGCAATCCAAGTCAGCCATTTCACTGTGCGCAACCACGTCAGGCACATTATTGCCAAGCTGGAAGTAGGTGACCGGACAGAGGCGACTAGCGTTGCGATCCAGCAAGGGATTCTGATGGCCTAGGCCCGATGTCTCCGCCCGACAAAACAGGACAAAATGAGAGCCGCCGTCCACGGAAATGGCACGGAGGTTACCAGAAGTAGGTCGCAATGACGCGAGGGGGACCGGCCACTGAATCGGTTACCGTGGTCTGCACGACTACTTGCACATTTTTCTTTGGCCAGTCCGATGGCGCCGTACGGAAGGCTTCTTCCAGATAGTCTTGCCTTGAAATAAATTCGCCGGCGGCCTGCGTCCCATTCGCTCCCAAACCGGCTGCGGCAATTATCACTTGGCCAGTCTTAGAGTCGAGCAGCCGGGTGACAACAGCAAAGTCTTCCACGATCTGTCCTTGAGGTCCCAGCACCCAGGACCTGACTCGTCCGGAAGGGCTTTGTTCCCGAATCTTAAAATTTCCATCCTGTTCTACAAAGGCGAAACGGAGGTTTGAAGTCATTTGCAGCGTCCAGTGATTGTTGAAGGCTCCTATTACCACGGCGGGAGAGTTGCGAAGATCCTCGAACGAGTAGTTGGTGCCGATCCGGACCTGACTGGGCTTATTGATATGGTCGAACAGCGCCGAAAGCCTGACCGCCACGTATACGTCGCCCATCGCTACGCCGTAGTCGCCGTAAGGAACCATTTCACGCCATGCGATCTTGTCGTTCGGGTCCAGGAGAAGTGGTTGTTCATATCTTTCTACTTCGGTCTGGAACGTACCCGGATGACGCTTTGAATACCTCTGATAAAGGGCCAGCGATGGCCGGTATAACACCGGTTTGGCCAGGCAGATGAGTACCGGCTGGGAGCTGGTAAAGATCGGGGACCAGAATTTATCGAGCGCAGACTCAGCCGTTCGGTGGGTGTTTGACAATCGGAGCGTAAGCGCCACCAGCGCTACCAAAGCGAGACAAACAGTGCCAATAATCCATGGCAGCCGACGCTTTTGAGATACGGTTGCCGGCTTTTCTTCCACCGGAGAAGCGACTACGTCCCAATGAAATTCAGGAGAATAGGAACCAAGCGGAAGCTCAATGCGAACCGGCGACGCACTCGGCCTGGTGTGGTGGTACTGTTCCAGCCGCCTGCGAACTTCGCCGGCTTGCACTCGAACCACCGGGTCATCTCCAGTCGCGTAGCCCGCTTTGCGCTGGAAGATTTCGGTCCCGATGTTTCGCTCCTTAAGGAACTCCTCGCGTCCTTCTAGTTTGTGTTCAACGACATAGGAGAGGAATTGCTTGCTGCGCGCACTGTTCCGGAAAGGCCGGCTTTCGAGAACATTGTGCAATTCACGAAGGATTGCCGCTTTTTGAGCGTCGGTCAAGCAGGTATCAGTCGGATGCCCCGCGATAATCGGTTCAGCGGTTGTTCCCATGGCGCTTACTCCTCGGCTTCGTGGCCATTGATCATGGGCTCTACTATGAGGAATAGAACTTCAGAATTCTGGAACCATCGACGGTCTTGTGGGAGCAAACGTTACCGCTAACCAAAAATGGTTGTCAAGCACCTTCCAAACCCACGGGACGCAGTGGCGAACCCACCCCGATCGCACTAGGTCCGTAAAACATTGAACAACAATGATCTAAGGACCGGGGATGGATCGAGTTGAAGGTCGCACAAAGATGTGTAGACGAAGGAGGAGTTGCGAGGGTCGAGATTACCTTGGCCATCACTTGCTTAGCAGTGGTCTTTTCCGTTGTTGTCGTTTGAGCAGAGAAGCCTGGAAGTCCAAGCCGTACCAGCAAAGGAACACATGATGGGAAGACGAGAATTTCTGCTTGGAAGTACTGCCGGACTGGCAGCGCTGCTTTTCAAATGGCCATCATCGTCGGCCCAATTGACGTCGTCGCGCCTAGCCGACTCCCGCATTGATGTTCTGAGCACAGAGCCGCTCGGCACAATCTCGCCCAACATCTACGGACACTTCACGGAAAATCTCGGCGGTGTCATTTACGACGGAGTGTGGGTCGGTGAAAACTCCAAAGTCCCCAATCAGTATGGGATTCGAAGCGCCCTGATTGAGCACCTGCGAAGAATCAAAGCGCCGGTCATTCGTTGGCCAGGGGGCTGTTTCGCCGACAGCTATAACTGGCGTGATGGCGTCGGGCCGCGCGAGAAGCGTCCCCGGCGAATGAATTTCTGGAGTGGATCTCCGCAATCCCGGCGATCCACAAATATGATCCCAATCAATTCGGCACCGATGATTTTGTGCGCTTCTGTCGTCTTGCCGGTGCGGAGCCCTACCTGGCGGCGAATTTACGCAGCCTCCCCGCCGGAGAGTTCGATCGTTGGGTTGAATACTGCAATTCTCCCGAAGGAAGCACTACGCTGGCCGACCTGCGCAAGGCCGGCGGCTCACCCCAGTCATTTAACGTGCAGTACTGGGGCGTCGGAAACGAGTCCTGGGGAGGTGGAGGCGAGTTCACCGCGCAGGAGTACGCAGTGGAGTTTCGCCGCTTCAGTTCCTGGCTGCCCTCCTATGGCCCGGAACTGCATCTGATCCCTTCCGGGCCAAACGACGACGACTGGAATTGGACCCGTGGGTTTCTCGAAGAAATCAGTCGGAAGCGCTCCGCTGATCGATCCGGCATTTATGGTCTCGCTCTGCATCACTATGCCTGGGATCTCAGCCGCGGCATCCCCCAGATTGGAACCACGGGAAACGGAGATGCCATCAAGTTCGACCCCGTGGACTGGTATGAGCTGCTGCACCAGGGCAATCTCATGGAAGGTCTCATCGAAGGCCATTGGCAGGTCATGGGAGAGTTCGACAAGAATCACGCAATCAAGTTGATCGTGGATGAATGGGGCCCGTCGTACAAGGCGGGGAGCGAAGCCACGCCGGGTGACCTTCTGGAACAGACACCCACGTTGCGCGACGCTATCTTCGCGGCATGACTCTTGACACTTTCAACCGGCATCCGGAGAAAGTCGCCATGGCTAACTGCGCCCAGCTCATCAACTGCCTCAATAGTCTCTATCTGGCGCATGAAGATCGTTTTGTGGTCACGCCAGTTGGGCGCGTGTTTGAAATGTATGCAGCCCATCAGGGCAATCACGGCCTCAGGACGATCATCTCAGCCCCGCAAGTGCACTACGATCGTGATGGCAAACCTGCAACCTTCTGGGGGTTGCAAGGTTCAGCGTCACTGGCGAACAAGAGGCTGATACTCACGGTGGTGAATCCGCATGTCGGTGAAGCGCGCCTCACGGAAATAGGTATCCGCGGCGCAGCCGGGAAGGCAGGAACAATCAGCCTTCTGACCAGTTCGGATATTATGCTCACAATACCTTCGATCAGCCCAATATTCTGATTCCGAGAAAAGACAACATAGACGTAAAAGGCGCGAGCCTCGTCCATGAGTTTCCGCCCGCTTCGGTCTCTGCACTCGAGATCGAATTGGTTTAACGAGAGTGCCGTGTCGATCAAGGTGCTTTTACGGTAATTGCTTTTCCACGGTAGAGCATCGCTCTATCGGGTTTGGCCTCGACCGTCTCTCCGACACCGTGGTTCGAGGATACCCAGACAATGTTCAATGTGAGTTCGCTCGGCATTCCTGGGTATTCGCCTTCGCGGTCTCCTATGGTCAGAGTTTTCTCTTTCTCGGACCAGTGCAACGGGATCAACGCGCGTGCTCCCTTTTGGTAGTGGTAGCTGTCTCCCTCATCTTCATATAGGGTAAACTTGCCATCCGCGCCGCGGAAAATGCGCAACTCGATGGGGCCAGTCGGCGCCTGGCTTGCATATTCAATCTCCGGCCCGAATGGAATGATCGAACCTGCGCGAACGTATAACGGGATGCGCTCCAAGGGTGCCTGCGCTTCAACTTCCTCCCCGCCTTTCAAAGACGCTCCGGACCAAAAGTCATACCAGGCCGGAGCATCCGGCAAATACACGGTGCGATGGGTCGCGTCCTGCTTCAGCACGGGATTGACCAGGATGGCGGGCCCGAACATGAACTGATCCCCGATGTTCCAGGTCTTCGGGTCCGTGCGCCAGTCCATGACCAGCGGCCGCTGAATGGTGTAGTCCTCGTCGGTCACCTTCCACGCGAGCGAATAAATGTAGGGCATCAAGCGATAACGTAGCTTGTCGTAGGTAAGAAGGATTGGTCCAACTTTGTCGTACGTCCATATCTCGTTGTGGGCTCGATGACCATGCGTGCGGAAGATTGGACAGAAAACTCCAAACTGAAACCAGCGCGTGTAGAGCTCTTGATACTCTGGATCGGTTGGCGGCCGATCATGGGGTTGCCAATACCCGCCAATGTCCGTCGTCCAGTAAGGGTAACCAGAGAGGGCGAAGTTCAGTCCCCCGGCCACCTGGTGGCTGAGCCCCCAATAAGTGCTGTAAACATCGCCCGACCAGACCGTTGCCCCTACGCGCTGCTGGCCGATGAAAGCCGACCGCGTGAGCAGAAACACCCGTTTCTGATCGTTCGTCGCCTTCCAGTGTTCCTGAATGCCATTGGTGTGCACGAGGGGAAAGATGTTGGTATAACGCGCACCACTGCCGATTGCGAGTTGCTTGTTGCGGAGGATCGCGTCTCCCATATGCGGCCAGTATTCTTCGGGCTCCGCGCTGTCCAACCAGAAGGCGTCCCATCCCTGAGAGAAGAGCTTGCCCGCCAGATTCTCCCAATAAAAATCCCGGGCCTTCGCATTGGTCGCGTCGTAGACATGGGCGTTCGGCACCATAAGATTTTGGGCATCAAGCTTCTTTAAATTTTCGGACTCTGAATTGAACAGCCCCCACACTGAAAGCATTGCGTGAACGTGTTCCTCATGCAGCATCTTGAGTTCGCCGGGAATGTCGGTGAAATTGGAATTGAAGATAGGATCGCCTTCTGTCTTCCACCAAAACCAATCCTGCACGATTGCATCCAGTGGAATGTGCTCTTGGCGATAGCGATGTGCAATTCCTAGAATCTCGTCCTGAGAAACATAACGGTCTTTCGATTGGAAGAAACCATAGGCCCATTTTGGCAGCATCGGGGCGTGACCGGTCAGGCCCCGATATTCGTGGATGATCTGGTCCATCTCCGGGCCGTAGATCATGTAGTAATCCACCGAGTCACCCGCCAGCGAGGTGAATGTGGATTCCAGAGGAAATCTGTTGTCTGCATAGGTGAATGACGCAGTGTTCCACAAAAGGGCGTAGCCCTTGCTCGAGACCAGAAGTGGAATTGCAACATCGGTATTGTTCTGTCCCAGTTCGACCGTGCTGCCGCGGTAATTGAACATCCCGCTCTGGTGCTGGCCGAGACCATAAAAGCCCTCCGTGGGATCTGGCCGAAAACGATCCGCGACATGGAAGGTACTTTCCCCATTCACTTGAGCAGGCTCATAAGTACGAGGGATGGAATCGCCTTCGCGCAGGAGATCCTGTCCCGCGTTGCTGCTGTATTTCAAGTTTCCACGTTTCAGCGAAAGCTCTACCTTCAAGGTCGCGGTCGTCAGGACTGCAGTGTCTTCGGCCTGCGAAAATTGGAACGGGGCGCCGGAGCAGGATTCCTTTGGATCGAGTATCCAGATTTGGTCATCGTGAACCGATTCGGGCGGTTTTGGTGTGGCCACGACATGAATTACGGACGCGCTACAAACGGAAACCCGAAGCGTCTCATCGCCGATTTTAGCCGTCAGTCCATCGGTGGTCCGGGTCACGACCACCGGGGGTAAAGGTGGTATGGCTCCGAGAAGTTGAGCGGTCAAGGGCGTGGAACTAACCAGGAAGGAGAGCGCCGAGATCACAACCAACCCAAGCCGGGTCGATCGGAAAGGACGAATGCCAGTGGATATTCTTGCTTTCACCTGTTGAGTTCCTTTGTTGTTTTCTGCAAGGCGCAGCGCGGCCTGATTCGCAAAATCATTGAAATGCACCCTACCAGTGAATTCCGTATTTCTGAATAATCGGGCGGAGGAAAAGAAGCAGGCTGGATGGCGCTCATGCACCACCCAGCCTCAGCAGTCTCAGAATTTAACCGTGAGTGCGAACTGCAGCTGCCTCGGGGCAGTACCCAGGGCCATACCGTGGATGGTGCCCGCACCGCTCCCGACAGTGCAATCAATGCAAGTGTTTCCCGGATTTGCAGGGTTGATGATGTTGAAGACATTGAATGCATCCATACGGAATTCGACTGCCACGCTCTCGCGGATCGGGAAGTTCTTCATCAATGACAGATCAGCGTTGAAAAGACCCGGCCCGGTGAAGGCGTTTCTCGGAGACGTGCCAGTCTGAAGCAGGCTTGGGCTGGTAAAAGCGCCCCCGAGCCCAGGCGGAATGAAGTAGGTCCGGGAATGCGTGACTGGATCGAAGCTCGTAAGCTTCAGAGGAAAGCTCCCGCTTCCTTTGTTCGGCCTGCAAGGGCCTGCCGGAGTGAAGGGGCTGCAATTGCTCAAGTTGGCAGAGAAAGGCAAACCACTGGCCCAGTCAATCGACGTGCTCACTTCGTACCCTCCGATTACGTAATTGAGCCACGTGGGCACGTTAGCCCCAAACTGACGGCTCCTGCCGAAGGGGAGTTCGTAGTTGCCGAACAGCGTGAGCTGTTTCGCGCGCAGATCGTCAAGACGTCCCCAGAGAGATTTCTTGTAGACCTCTTCATCGTTGCCATAGTTGTAGCCGCGCTGAAGGGCGAAGTTTGCATTCAGCTGCAATCCTTGGGAGAAGCGCTTTTCGTAGCTCACCTGGAGCGCGTTGTAGTTGGTGTCAAAGCCGTTGTGATAGAAGGTGAGGTCCTGCGTGAATCCAAATTTCGAGAAATACGGACGCAACTTGCTGGTGTCACTGGTTTCGGTCAGGCTTCCCGCGGGAGCTGTCGGGTTGTAGCAAAGCTGCTGTCCCGTGACGCTTTGCGACGCGGGTAAGCACGGGGCTGCCTCATTCGGGTTGGTCGACTTATCGTCGCCCATGAAGGTGTGAGTTCCTTTGTTTCCTACATACGCAACCGTCACGGAAGAGGTATTGGTAAGCTGCCGCTGAACTGCAAAGTTCCAGGCATCGATCGTAGGAAAGACGTTAGGGTCGCTACGAATCTTCGCATTGTTACCCACGCCAATGGGAATCACGCCGCTCGACGGAACGGAAGGAAAGACGAATGGCGTTGGGCCAACCGCGAGATTGAACGCAGCCGTATTGGCGCCGCTGTTGGTTAGATTTTGGTTGACCAGCACAGGAAGATTCTGGGTCAACATATGCCCGAAAATTGATCCGAAGACTCCGATATCAAAGCTCCGGCCATAGCCCGTCCGAATCACAGTTTTGGAATTCAACTGGTAAGCAATTCCGAGCCGCGGAGCCAGGGTCTTCCAAGTCTTCGAAACATTCATCGCGGTGTTAAACGGCCCATAACCGGCAACTCTGATTTCGCCAGTCTTCAAATCGGGGAAGCCGCCCTGTCCCTTGCCATTTACAGTTTCCGGGAAGTAGAGCTCCCAGCGCAGGCCGTAGTTCACAGTTAGCTTGGGCGTAACACGCCAACTATCCTGCAAGTACGTAAACATCCTTTTCTGCGATTCTTTGGCATTGGTCGAAACCGACACGTACCGGGACATATTGGTAACATCTCCGATGAGGAAGGTCGCGAGCCCCATACCACCGGGCGCCGACAGTGTCGCGTCTGTAGTGTTTTCGGTGTCGGTAGCACTGAAGTGCAACTCACCCGCCCGGTTGCTGTCGCTGGGTACGCGCAAGTTCCTGGCGTAACGCAGATCCACGCCAAACTTCAAGCTATGTGTCCCCAGGATTTTCGTCCAATTGTTAACGATCTGATACTGATCTTCGGTCTCGAGCAGAGGGCAGTTGCACGCGTTCACGCCCAACGCGGAGCCAAAGTTTGACAATCCATCCCCGCCGGTTCCACTCGAGTTTTCGACGAAGAACGCGGGAGCGCCTGCGGTAAACGAATCCCCCAGATTGAGGCCGGGGATTCCCACGATGCTGGCAAGATTTTCCGTGCCGTCATACTTTTGTGTTTTGACGTGATAGCGGAGATAGCCCAGCCGGAAATCAGTGAGCAGTTTTGGATTGAGCGCAATGTCCATGCCAAAGACTGCACTCTGGCTGCGCCCGGCAGCGGTACCGCCGAAGCTGTTCGTAGGAGAGGAGAAACCTTGCCCTCCGCCCTTGCCAAAAATCGTGGAAGAGGAGGTTCCGTTGCCGAAATAGCTGTAACGGGCAAAGGCATGAGTGCGCTCGCTGAGTTGGTCGTCAATTTTGACGTCAACCGAATCATTGTGCAGGCTGCCACTGCCGCTGCCGGAGTAGTTATTGGTCGTTCCCGGCGCATTCGGAGCCGGTATCAAGGCCAGAAGCGCCAACGCCTGGGACGAAACGTACTGGGTGGGAATGAAGTCGTTCACGAAAGGCGCAGGGCCGGTCGCGGTCATGACGCGAGGGTTGTAGATCTGTCCCTTTGCAGGTCCGTTCGCGGTCAGGTAATCGCTAAGGTCGCACCCGTTGCCGGAAAGGCAGGAACTCCGGGTTAATGCAGTCGGCACGGTCACGATTGCGGAAGACCCCAGAACCTGCCGGGTGCCCTGATAATCCGCAAAGAAGAAGGCCTTGTTCTTCCGGATGGGGCCACCGATGGAAGCGCCGAACTGGTTGTACTTCGCAGGCGGGAGAAGGCGACCAGTTACCGGGTCGGGCGCAAATTGATTGTAGGGGTTCCGGGCCTGGGTGGCATCGGTTTTCCGGTAGTCGAAGATGTCACCGTGGAAACTGTTCGTTCCGGACTTCGTCTGGGCTGTCACTACGGCGGCTACTGCTTGACCGAACTGAGCGTCGTAGTTTTGCGTGGTGATCTTGGCTTCGGTGACGGCGTCCAGCGGTGGGTTAATAACGATCTGCCCAAGAATGGGATCCTGATTGGCGGCTCCGTCAAGCTCGTATGCAACTCCCGAAAAATGCTGCCCATTAACCTGGACAGTGGGGCTGCCTTGGGGGTTTTCCGCGGTATTTTGCGACCACCCCATGACCTGCGTTCCAGGAATCAACAATTCGAGGCTGGCAAAGTTGCGCCCGGAATTTGGCAGGTCGGAAACCGTTTTTTCGTTCAGCACCAGGGCGACGTCCGCACGGTCGGTCTTAAGTTGGGGAACCTCAGCGGTGACGGTCACGGTTTCCGTGGCCGAACCCACCTCCATTTTAAAATCCACCTTGGGAGACGTGTCGGCAGATACGCGAATGCCCTCGCTCGCCGTTCCACGGAATCCGGGTGCCGCGACCGCCACATCATAAACATCCGGAATCAGATGCTCGACCGTGTACTCGCCAACTGAGTTGGTTGTCGCTTGCACCGAGGTGCCCTTCGCGACATCTTTGACGGTAACCGTCGCGTTGGCAACGGCTGCTCCCGAACTGTCGGTGACCTGCCCATAGATCGATCCATAAATAGCTTGGCCGTGAAGACTCGCGACTGATAAGCCGCCCATGAAAACAGCGACCAACACCATAAGGCATCTGTAGGGCATCCTGGTTGTTGAGTACATTCGTCCCCCTCTGGATTCATCGCGGCGCGAGTGCAAACTGCAAGGCTTGGCTCTACGGGAGCGGCATGGCAAATCCGCAGCCCATAGTGGCTGAAACAAGTAGGAAACGTTTACCTGAGTAGCGGGCACCCACGCTGTCCGCCCCGAAGCAACAGAACCCTAGTTCAGGCAACCGGGATGGGGCAATAGTCCACGTGTGCCATAGGCACCGATTGCACATGAGCGTTTATCATCATGTTGGACCGTGTTTGGATAGCAGGGACCCTCCAAGACTTGGGACGGCTTCGTTTCCTTATATGCGATTGCTCTGCCTCTTCTGCGCAGTAGCGGGCTTGGCTCTGCCAACTTGCGGTCAACTGCAAGGCCCGGCTGCACCTTTGCGCCAAGCAGAAGAGTTACTGAACGGCGGCCAACTGGATCAGGCACTGCGGAAACTGGATACCTTAGCTGCAGAACTGCCGGAACCGGCGGGTGTCGAATATCTCCGAGGGATGGTGTTCTATCAGCAGAGCAAGATGGTCGAAGCCGCGGCAGCGTTCGCAAAAGCTGTCACGCAGGACCCAAAGAACCTCGAAGCCATGCAAATGGAGGGCGTGACTCTGTTTCGCCTGGGGAAACCCGCCCAAGCCGTTCCACTGCTCGAACAAGCACATCGTCCCGTTCCGAATGCCAATGTCGAGCCCAACTACGTATTAGGCCTGTGCTATATGGACACGGGCCGGTATGACGATGCTCGCAGGGCATTCGCCAGCCAATATAGTTTTGCTCCCGACTCCGCGCCAGCTTATCTACTCGCGGCCCGTATGCTCTTGCGCCGCGAGTATCTTCCCATCGCGGAGGCGTCCGCACGCAAGGCGCTCGCACTCAATCCCAGCCTTCCGGGGGCACACTTTCTGCTTGGTGAGATCGCGCTCGCTCGCGGACAATTGGACGGTGCCATCGCTGACTTTCAACAAGAACGCGATCTCGATCCCCTAAATGGCACTGTTTACGAACGATTGGGAGATACTTACATCCGTGCCGGCGACTTTGACCGAGCGCAGCAGGCTCTGAATCAGGCAGTGCTCCTTGAACCAGCCGTGAATATCCCTTTTATTCTGCTTGGTAAGGTTTTGCTGAAGCAACAGAACCCGTCGATGGCCAAGATGTATCTTGAACACGCGTTGGAAATGGATCCGAAAAACTATATGGCACATTATCTGCTAGGGCAGGCCTATCGTGCTCTTGGACGAACCGATGATGCCGCCCGTGAATACCACGCCGCGGAGCAGATTCATACCGCCAGCGCGCCACACTTCGAAGCTACTCAATAGCCTGCGACGATGCGATTTCTGCACCAATCCCGGGTACACGGATTCATCAGGACTGCTCTTGTCTGCGGTACCTTGGTTGCCGGTTTGTCGGCCACGGACAGCCGGCAAGAGCGACTTAAATCAGCCGATGCGGCATTTCATGCAGGCTACGCCGCGGAAAAGAATGGCGATCTTCCGAGGGCCAGACAGCAATTCGAGAAAGTCGTCCAGCTCGCACCAGATATAGCCGAGGGGCACAGTGCTCTCGGGTCCGTGCTCGTGCAACTCGGGCAATATTCGCTGGCGATTCCCGTGCTCACACGCGCTCTCGCGCTCAAGGCCGACGACCGCAGCGCGCAAATCAATCTCGCGGTCGCCTACGAACAATCGGGGGCTCACGAAAAATCGTTAGCCCTGTTTCGATCTCTCGACCGAAATGCAGTTACTCCGCTGGCAGCGAACGTGGTGATTTTCTATATACAAGCGCTTGCGGCAACGCAGCAAAGCGAACTTGCGATAAAGAAGGCACAGGCTGCAGTCGCAGCCGCTCCCGAAAATCCGACATTGCACGATGCTCTTGGCTCGCTTGATGCCCAGCGACAAGACTGGAATGACGCGGTAAGCCAGTTCAAAGAAGCCATTCGCCTCGATCCAGATTTCGCGGACGCGCACTTGCATTTCGGCGTCACGCTCGTGGTGCAGCGGCAAATATCCGAGGCAGTGCAAGAGCTGGCGACCGCCGCCAGGCTGTCGCCGCAAAGCGCCCTGACTCAAGTGGAGTTTGCTAAGGCACTGCTTGCCAATGAAGAGAACGAGAAAGCCGCCTCAGTCCTGCGGAGGGCTCTCGAACTCGACCCTTCTTCCCTCGACGCCAAGTATCAGCTTGCTCTCGCCCTTCAGGCCAGTGGACAGGAGCAGCAGGCTATGCCGTTATTTCAGGAAGTCGTCTCCGCCGATCCGCATAACGTGCCAGCACTGACCAATCTTGGCCTCGCGCTTGTCCAGACAGGTAAATCGAAGGATGCTATTCCGCTCTATCAACGGGCCGTCAAAGAAAACCCAGCCGATCCTTTGGTGCACCAGGGGTTGGGAGTCGCTTACCTTCAAGTCAGTGACCTCGAGGACGCGATGAGCGAGTTCCGCGCAGGCTTGCGATTTGCTCCCGACGCTTATGAGCTGCACTACGATCTCGGTCTCGCTCTTAAACTGAAGGACGATCTCGCCGCAGCGACCGAAGAACTGGAATTGGCTGCGCGCTCCAACCCGCATTCCCCTGATCCGCCCTATACGCTCGGCATTTTGGAAATGCAGAGGGGACGTTTCGACGACGCGGAGGCACACCTCAAAACCGCGTTGAGCCTGCGACCAAAAAACGGTGACGGCTGGGCCATCTTGGGAAGTGTCTACAAACAGCAGAATAAACTCGCAGAAGCGTCAGATGCGCTCCAAAAAGCCATCGAAGTAATGCCAGATCAGCCTGGACCCCACGTCACGCTCGCTAGTGTTCTCGCCCAACAAGGCCAAACTGCAGAGGCGGCCAAGGAGCGCACGAAGGCAGGTGAACTCACTCGCATGGCTGTCAACCGGCAACGTGCCACTTTTGCAACCAACACCGGCAACATGCTTCTTTTGAAAAATCAAATCACAGACGCCATCGAGCGCTACCAGGAAGCGGTTTCAAGCGACCCGACATACATCGAAGCTCACCGAGGACTTGCCACCGCTCTGGCAAGGGCAGGCCGCGCAACCGAGGCCGATGCCGAAACACAGAAAGCCGTACAACTTGACCAAGCTCAACGTTGATTCGACCGCTCGGCACAGACATCGTCTTTCAGCCAATTGCGTACTTTCGAAGTTCACCTCGGCACGGAAGGTCCGTTGATTGAGAGACGGTGTCGCCACCGCGCTCAGCAATTTTGCTGACGCTCGTCTTTCTCAAGGCGATCTGATGGAAGCCAGGAAGTTGCTGGAAGAGTCCATTCCGGAGTATCAAGCTGTCGATGACAAGGAAGGTGTAGCCCTTAATCTTGACAGCTTGGGAGACATCTGGAGACAGGATGGCGAGCTCGACAAAGCGGAGGCAGCCTACCGGCAGGCCGAAGTGATTGCGCGGAAAATTGAAGACAAGAATGCTACCGCCTATGTGCTCAGCGGGATGTGGGATGTAGCGTTGGATCGAGGTGATCTCCCCTTGGCCCGGAAGCGATACGAAGAAGCTTTTGCGCTTCGGAATCAAGCCGGGGAGAAGCAGAATACTGCTGAGAGCCGTGTCTCTTTAGCGAAACTCGCCATCGAGGAAGGTCACGCTCCGGATGCCGAAGCATCGGTGCGTGCGTGCATAGAACAATTTCAGAAGGAGCAACAAGCTGACGATGAACTCACTGCCAGAATTGTGCTCATCGACGCGTTACTTGCTCAGGCCAAACTAAGCGAAGCTCAAAAAAGAAGTGGAAGCAGCTCAACGGCTTGGAAACAAGAGCCAGAACCGCTTTCTTCGTTTACAGTTCGAGTTGGCCTCGGGCCGAGTTCTCCTGGCGTCTGATCATCCGGACGCGTCCCGTCCACTATTTCAGGGAGTAGCGGGTAACGCACACCGCTATGGATTCGTCGGTATCGAGTTTGCGGACAACCTTGCGCTGGCAGAATTTGCGAACAAAACAAAGCACATTTCCCAGGCCCAAATGGAGTTGCGTGCTCTGCAGAAGGCAGCCGGTTCCAAAGGCTTCGGCTTAATCGCGCGAAAGGCATCCCGAGAAAGCTTAGATCTCGGAAGTCCATTGGCGCGATGTGAGTTCAGCCTCCCAGACTTAAAGCCATTTTGGTCCGCGCGTGGGAGGTGCCGAATCACGTATCTCAGGCAATCGCCAGATGCCGAGTAGTTTCGGTTGTTCGAACCGATATTACTTGGTCTTGCTTAAACATGTTCACGATTTCCAGTCTCTTGCCGACGCTTAGGCGAACATCGGCGCTGGTCACAGAGTGGTCACAATAAAGGGGCCACCTTGATGAATTAAGTTGTTGATTGAAAAAGGGTTTAGGCTCAAAGAATACAGCCCTGAAAAGGCTGGCGTCGGCGGTTCAACTCCGTCCCTGGCCACCATCATTCTAAAGAACTTGGTTTTTTCGCCGACTTTCTCCAGCACAAGGTTCGGTCAAGATATGTCACCGAATTGTGTCCGTGAGCAGATGAGCTTTGTCTCCGAGCAGTACTTCCAAGAACCTGCCCTGCGCTTTGAGCTTCGATTCAATCACCGTCTTATTCAGAATCCGCCTATAAGTTTCAGCACGTGTGTATGGCCCGCCACGAGTGTCCAGTGGCATCACAATGCTCAGCCCGGTGTACTCTTTTCGATGTAGCGGAAAAAACGTAGCTCTCCTCTTTTCGCCCAGTATTGCGACGTATAAGAGGACAGGCTCACACCTTTAGCGATAGCGCTCAGGAATGTGTGTTGTTCGGGTTGGACGACGATCCCCACATGGCCACGCCACACGATTAAATCACCCGGTTGGGGGGCGCTAACGCGTCGAAACTCTTGCCGCCCAAAATATAGTTTGCGGGATGTTGCGTAATCATAATGTAGTCCCACGCGTTCATACAGCGCGTGGACAAAGTGCGAGCAATCCAGATTTGTGTGGTGTATTCGTCCGGCGAAATGCAAAAGAAGATCGAACGGTCCGGTAGAACGGATGCTCGGCTGGATGTCACGCTCGACAGCAGTGCTTTTCAGAGTTAGACAAAGCAAGCAAGAAACAACCCAGGCTGCACAGTATCTTCGGTTCATCTGTGGTCTTGCACTGAGACTACTAAGGCTGGATAGCCACGTCGTTGCGCGAGATCAATCAGGTTACGATTAACTTTGTTAGGGCAGGCTGTGGGAACCAAGTGGAGCTTGCTATTTCCCGCCCGCTCTCTGGTGCTGTTCTTGGGCGGTAATCCAGGCCATCACGTCTAAAAACTCCATTGATCGAGTGCGATCGCGACTTGTCAACATCTACGAAATGGCCCTCCGACTGCTTACGTGATATGGAGGAGGAACTCCAAAGCGAAGGAACAGAGTTCTGTCACTATTGCCAGTTTGCACCTACTGACGCACCGTTTTCTAATCTCCCGGTAGCCACGAGAGTTAACACTATTGAGTCTTTGCCGGTGAGTCATGCTCACTCAGCTTTTGCCAGCTATCGCATTATTCCGAGCGGAAGCCCGGTTCACAGCAAGCGCCAGATAAACGCCGTGAAGGAAAAGCTCGAACAACTCGTCTTGCAGATGCACCGAAGTGGCCTTCGATACTCCGAGGCGGTAAGGGAATTTCAAAGGTCGTTCCTGGCTACAGCTTTGCGGGAGCAAAATGCTAACCAAGTGAAGGCTGCGCAGAGGCTGCGTATGCACCGCAACACCTTGCGGCGCCAACTTCGCCTGTTGGAATTGGACATCGACGAGTTACGGGCGGCTTATCGGCGCCCCCGTTTGAGCGAACGAGCCGTTGTCGGGCAAAGAAAGCAGATCGCCTGAGAATCCAAGAAAAACCCCGCCTCGTGGCGGGGACGTTAGTTCCAGGCAAACCAAGAAACAATGTAGATTATCCCTTGATCAGCTTGCGGCGGAACATCCCGGCTACTCCCAGAAGTCCGATTCCGAGCAGTCCCAAAGTTTCGGGTTCCGGCGTGCTGAGGTGCGAAGTGCGTGTGCCGATATAGCCGATCCCGTTTCCGAGCTGTGCCTGATCGTCGAACTTGATGTCCTGCGTCGTTGTTCCATACACTGTACGACCGGTGTACAGAGTCCCTTCGAAATTGCCGGTCAGGGCAAACGTTTCTGACTGGTTGGACTTACTAACCAGCATCCAGGTAACCGGGCTGCTGAAGCTGCCGGTGAACATATCGCAGCCTTTGCCGCATCCCCTTCCAGTTAGCTCCTTTGCCCATTTGCCATAGCCAATTATGTCAAGTGATCCGCCCGACGCAAACGTTCCGCCCCCCGAGATTGATCCGCTCTGCAGCGCGCCGGTAGTGTATTTGAAATAGCCAAGGTGACCTGCGCCATTGTTCCACGCAGTCATTTGCGAACCCTTCGAAGTAATAGTTGACACGCCGATCGTCCCCCAGCCACCGGTTCCCGTCATACCCGAGATCGAAACTGTGCCGGTCTGGTTGGTGATGTTAATTCCGTCCGCCCAAGCTGCAGTCGGAACCGCCAGAGCCAGTAACGCCAAAGCTGCCAACTGTCTCACGGTAATTCCCTCCGATATCTTGGAATTTGGATTGAACGCCGAGTCTAGGAGCGTGTTTGGGGTATTGGTAACTGTGAAGAGTTACAGTTAGAGCTTAGCTGATGTGCGATTATAGTCATTGAGAATGCCGAATCGGGGGTAAGTATCCAGGTTGAACTAGAGATGAATTGTAGTTGGTGAGTGACTTGCGTCCCCCAGAGCCGCTTCAATGGCGGGCAAAAGCTGCCTCGTCGCTTCCCATTTAAGTATGTAGCCGTCTGCCCCGTTGCTCAAAACCGTCTGCACCGCATCGGAATCTTGATAGGCGCTTATGAAAACGATCTTCGTCATCGGGACGGCTTCGCGGATCCGACGCGCAGCTTCAACCCCGTTGAGCTTTGGCAGGCTAATATCCAGCAGGACCAAGTCCGGTTTTAACTCCTGGGCTTGTTTGACGGCTTCGAGTCCATCCGACACTTCACTGATGATCCGCAATCCTGGATGCTTCAGAAACAACGAAGATACACAACGACGCCAAGGCTCGTAATCGTCTGCCAGGAGTACTCGAACTTCTTGCAAAAACAGCCTCCTTCGTTTCAATCGTCCCTAGCTTCGATCGCACGGTGGACCAGCAACGTTTGGCATCAAGTGCCCGCCACGTCATAGTCCGCCGAGGGTTCCCCACCTAGCGTCTCGTCAGAAGTGGGTAAAGCACAACTATAAGAAATACTAGGGGACCTATCACTGGTCGGTGGTGTCGAGATAGCGCCGATGCGTGCGTCGTGGCACTCACGCACGACTAGTCGTGTTTTGCATGCTGAATTGTAAGGAACAGTTATTACACTCTTTGAATCGGTCCTTAGCATTGGCATTATCCGGATATCAGGCTGAGGGGTTTCTGCGGCGCTGCAACTGGGGAGACATCTCCGTTAAGTTCAGACTGGATCATCTCGGGGGAAAGTTCAGACACGTACGCTTCCTTACCCGTAACAATTGACAGTTCCTCTCTTTTATTCTTCAGCATTACGCTTCTACCTATGATCGTGCACCTATTGCGTTTTGTGTGTGAAGAGAGCGCGTCTGCGTCTCTTCCCGCGAGGAGGCGATGCACCAGTGCGTGTGTGACTCCACCTTCCACTCACCAAAATCTTGTAACAAAAGGAGTGCCACAATGACTCGTACCACCCACAGAACTGCTCGTGCGCTTGCTTGTGTGGCGTCGTGCATGTTACTCGCCGTTTTGTTCGCACAAGCCTCTGCCTCAGAAGAGACCACCTCCGCCGGCCGGGGATTCGGCTTCGTTTATGATCCCGCCCACGAGGTGACTCTCGTCGGCACTGTCAAGGCGTTCGTCACCCACCACGTCGCGGGCAGTCCGATGGGGCTGCACGTACTGATCTCCACTTCCGGGAAGACTGTCGATGCTCATATCGGCCCCGTGCTCTCCAAACAGGTTCAGGAGACTATGCAAGTTGGCGAGTTAGTCCAGGTCGTTGGCGTTCACGAAAACGTCCACGGCAAAGACGTTCTACTCGCCCGGCAGCTGATCTATGGTGGCCGCCAGGTTACGGTCCGCAATGAGCGCGGATTCGTCGTAGGCGCCGCTTCCCGCCCTGAAGTCCATTACGGCAGCGGTGCAAACGGAGGTGTGCGATGAAACTACGCCTATTCTTCTTGCTGATCGCTGCCGCGGCCTGCAGCTTCTTAATTGCTTGTGGCAGTTCGTCCCACCCCGTTTCCGTAGCCTATGTGTCGCCGCCAACTACGGTCAGCGCGGCTGCCACCGCCGGTTTCACTGTCACCGTCGCAAACGGCTCGAAGGGTGTCACGTGGTCGTTGTCTTGTACTACTTCCACCAATCCGACTCCCCAGTGTGGAACCTTAGTGAGCCCAGCGGCTCTTACTGTGACCTATCAGGCTCCGGTTAGCGTTTTGACCGGCACCGTCACCCTCACTGCAACCTCTGTCGACGACGTCACCAAGTCGGCAGTCGCCAGCTTCGCAGTTGGCGCTCCATCCGCGATTACATTGCCCGACGGCAACTATGTCTTCCAGTTGTCTGGCCAGGACACAAACGGCACCTTTAACGTCGCGGGCGCGTTTACGCTTGCGGCTGGCGCAATCACGACAGGGGAAGAGGATTTCACAGACTCGCTCTTCGTCCTCGTGGATGTCACCATTAGCAGTGCCAGCACCATTACCGCTACGACGGACGGCAACCTTCAGATTGTTCTCGCTACCAACAGCACCAAGATCGGGGTTGGCGGCAACGGTCTTGAGACCCTTAATCTCGCAATGACCTCTATCACCAGCGGGACGCTTACAACGGGTGGCTTGGTGAACTGGTTCGATGCCTTCGCCACAGGCGCCGGACAACTCAGCTTTCAGAATGCAGCGGCTACGAAAGCCGCTCCAGGCGGCGGGTATGCCTTCGTCGCTTCTGGCGGTGCTATTAATGGCTGCGCGGGGGCGTTTGGAGGCGTTATTAACGTCGATAACAATCCGGGACCAGGGAGCATCTCGGGCGCCGGCAGCGTCATCGACACAAATATATGCGGCACCGTTAGCCAGAAGCAAACACTTCTCCCGGGGAGTACCTTCACTGGCCCCGATTCGCTGGGACGTGTCCTTGTCAACTTCAACCCGGCATCCCTCGAGGTCAATTACGCAGGTTACGTTGTCAGTTCGAGCAAGATCGTTCTGGTCGAAACTGCCGACGAACTGAACGCCAATACCGGCGGAACTGCTTACTCACAGGGCAGCTTGACTGGAGGCTTTACCAGTGCGTCTTTAACAGGTAATAGCTACGTAGTCACCGGCCAAGGTAGCGATGCCAATGGGTCACTCACCTTCGCCGCCGCTCTCACTTTTAACTCCGATGGCTCAACGTCAGGCACGGCTGACTTCAACGACATTGTCGACCAGTTCTCCGGCACTGCCGCGTCTCCGAGCGCCAGCTATACCGTGGATGCAACCGGCCGCGTCACTCTGACGGGATTGATCCTGAAGGACACGGCCACGAGCAATCTATATGGACCAATAACTCTTCAGCTCTATCTTGACGGAGCCGGTAACGCCGTTTCCGCCTCGATGGACAACAACGACTCGTTCGCCGGGCCTGCGTTCCAGCAGACTACTAGTTCGGCTCTGGCCGGTAACTATGCCTTGAACGCTTTCGGAATCTCGGCCACGACTTTTAACGCCTGGAGCGCCGTCGGCCAAGTTGCCACCAGCGGAAGCGGTATCACCGACTCCAACTATTTAAAACCAACACCCCCAATAGCCGATGTCAGTCTCTCGGGGTTTGGCACCAGTAGCCCTCTGACGATCACCGGCCTCGGCGCAGACAGCGACGCTTCCGGCACACCAACCTCGGACACGTTCGACATCTACGTTATTGATGCCAATCGCGCGTTCGGCGTTGAAACAGACAACGTGCAATTAGGGACGTTCTACACCTTATTCCAGAACTAACCAAGGGAGCAGGGACGGGCTTCGGTCTGTCCCTGCACTCGCATAACCTGATCCGGAAGCCTTCGGGGAAATAATTAGCTCAGGCGCACGAAGAGTGCGCCTTTTTTGTTTGACGGAAGATACTCCACCGCAACAGGAGTAGTGCTGAGCTCTCGCTCTGCGGAGTCCTTGCGTGGCCCTACCGCAGTGTGGACCAAAGCCTTCGCCCTCTCAATCAATACAATCTTTGCGAAATTCGTAATAGAACCAAGGCTGGAGTGTCGAGATAACTCCTGTCCAGCGTCGTTGACGCTTAAATGCAAATGACGGGCAACGCAACTGTAAGAAATACCAGCCGAAGAAAAAACAACTGTGCGCTGCCGGACTGACAGACCGCTAGCATCGCGACTAGAAATAAATATAGGGATAGTGGGCGTTGAGGCTCGCACAGCACCACTTTGGTGGAATTGACATAATCCGTGGATGATGGTCACCTTGCTAAGGCGTGCCCACACGGGAACAGAAAAAATGCAATTCGAACGGCGAAACGTTAGTGCCAGTGTCATGCGTGTTGTTGTCGTGGAAGATTACGAGCCCTTCCGACGATTCCTTAGCTCCACGCTGAGAAAGAATTCCGAATTACAGGTTGTCGCGGAGATTGCAGACGGACTGGAAGCAGTTCGCAAAGCCGAAGAACTGCAACCAGACCTGATTATGATGGATCTTGGGCTTCCTACACTGAACGGGATCGAGGCCGCTCGACAAATCCGTAAAGTTGCCCCTAAGTCCAGAATCCTTTTTGTCAGCCAAGAATCCTCTGCAGAGATCGTCGAAGAAGCTCTCAGCGTTGGGCTAGCGGGCTACATAGTTAAAGCATATGCCGGCAGCGAACTGTTACCCGCAGTAGAGGCGGTTCGGCAGGGGAAGCGCTTTATCAGTGCAGGATTGAGAGGCCTCGCTTTTACTAGCGATGCAGAGGTGCAGGGCCGCGGCTCCTTACCTGATGAAGAGGCTGTCCCGACGCTTGCATCGGGAAATGGGGAAAATGCGCGCAAGCACGAGGTTCAATTCTATCGTGATGATTCGTCCTTCCTAATTGGCTTCTCGCGCTTTATCGAGACCGCCTTGATGGCTGGGAAGGCCGTTATCGTGCTTGCGACCAAATCGCACCACAATTGTATTCTTGAGAGGCTCAAGGCTCAGCGATTTAATATTGACGCCGCCATTGGCGAGAGGCGCTATCTAGCTCTGGATCTTGTCGATATGCTCTCGACGTTTATGGTGAATGGTATGCCTGATCGAGGTCGATTCACGAAAGTAGCGGACGATCTCGTGATGGAAGCCAGGAAAGCGGCGAAAGGAGAGCCCCCGTGTGTTGTGGCGTGCGGGGAATGTGCACCTTTTTTGTGGGCGCAAGGTCAAGCGGATGCGGCTATTCAAGTCGAACACCTCTGGGATGAAATCGCCAGGAAACATGCTGTGGATACTCTTTGTGGGTATGTGTTAACAAGGTTTCAACGCGAGCGGGGAAAACATATCAGCGACAGAATCTCTGCCGAACACTCTGCCGTTCGGGACGAATCGGGACATCTGATGGGCAGCTTCAATCCCGTTTAGTTTCTACAGGCCAGATTTTGAGCCAAAGTCAGATCCGGGGCTCATTGCCCTAGATTGTTCTTACCCGGCGGCGCGCATCGAATCGTCCTGGGCACGCAACGGCACGTGAGCATGAATCGTGGCACCCCGTTTGGGCCGTGATTCGATAGATAGCGTTCCATTCACCATCTTCAGTCGCTCCTCCATGCTGATCAGACCGAGACCACGGCTGTGCTTTGCCGCTTCGCGATCGAAGCCCACGCCGGAATCCTTAACGGTGAGATGAATCTCATCCGAGGTTCCCCACAAGCGTACTTCGAAGTGCCGCACTCCGCTATGTTTCGCTGAATTGTGGAGGGCTTCTTGCAGAACTCTGAAGAGGCTTAGAGAAATGTCCGGCGACAAGGTGCTGGGGAGATCGTGGGCTCTGAAGTCAACCCCTACTTTCTGCTGCTCGCCAAACTCTCGACAGAAACCTCTCATGGCTGCGGCAATACCCAAGAATTGGAGCTTTGCCGAATGCAGTTCGTGCGACAACGATTGAGTATCGCTGGCTAACTCCGTAATCAGCTTCTGGAGTTTGCTTACACGACCGCGGACTCCGGGCAAAACGAGAGGGTGTTGGCGCAGTTGCTGCAACTGCACGGCCAGCAGGGCGAGGCGTTGACCAATATCGTCGTGAAGCTCTCTGCCAATCCGCATACGCTCCTGTTCCTGTGCCTCAATCAACTTGCGGCTCACGTTTGCAATTGCGGCCTCCGCCAGTTTCCGGTCGGTTATGTCGATAAATGCCACCACAGCCCCGACCACTTCGTTCTCTTTTCTCTGCGGGTAGGACCAGTATTCCGCGGGGAAACTTGTTCCGTTCGCTCTCCAAAGCACCTCTTCCGCCGCGCGAACCCGCTCCCCGGTCTCGGTTACCCGATGAACTCGACACTCCTCCACGGGGAACCTCGTGCCATCCGCACGAGTGTGATGGATCAGGTCATGCATGTTCTTGCCGAGGACTTGATCAACGCGCTCGTAGCCCAAAGCGCGAAGGCAGGCCGGGTTGCAGAATGTACATCGGTGTTCGCGATCAACCCCGTAGATTGCCTCGGCAGTGGAGTCGAGAAGTAGCCGGAGTTTATCTTCACTTTCACGCCGTGCCTGTTCGGCTTGCTTTTTATCGGTGATGTCCTGGACGGTGCCGCGGAGCCCGATGATTTGGCCGTCCGCGTTGCGCACCGGTTCGCCACGGGTGATTGCCCATCTTACGGTGGACTCTGGGCTCACTATTTCCAGGTCCAGTTCATAGGGCGTTCCAGCCTGCACGGCTTTTTCAATCGCGCGCTGGAGCCGGTCCCAGCTTTCAGCAGTGAAGAGGCTCGCTTGCTCCCTGAGTCGGGGTGCGGGCAAGCCGGGATCGCGTCCGACGCGGAGATAAACCTCCTTCGACCAAGTCATTTCATCCGTGCGAGCGTCCCACTCCCAGCTCCCCATTCCCGTCAAATGCTGAGCTTCTGCAAGTTCGTTATCTTTCTGATGCAGCGCTTCCTCCGCCTGCTTGCGCTCGGTAATATCCGCTACCATTCCCATTACGCGCAAAAGTCTGCCTTGTGTGTCAAAAAATGCACGGCCGCTCTTTTCCACCCAAGTGAACGCGCCATCGGAGCGCAAGAAGCGATAGCTCAGATGGAGCGTTGGGTTTTCTGGAGTAAGATGTTCAACCGCACTGATAAAACGTGCGCGGTCGTCGGGATGGACTCTGGCCACCAATTGTTGACGGGTGAGGTGGTCTCCCGAATCGATGAGACCGAGGACGTTCGCGCACTCCTCGGATTGCGTAACCAGGTCGCTTGCAGCGTCCCAATGGTATGCGTACATTTTTCCCGCCTGAGCCGCGAGACGAAACCGCTCGTTGCTCTCGCGAAGCGCTTCCTCGACCTGCTTGCGCTCGGTAATATCTGTCGCGATGCCAAGCATCCGCTCGGCATCAGCACTGGTTCCGTAATAGAATTTTCCCGTAGCGAAGACCCAACGCACTATCCCGTCACGCCTAACGACGCGGAACTCCGCTGCGTATGGCTTCCGTGTTTGCCGGGCATCGGCGACCGCCTTCGACACCGATTGGCGGTCGTCCGGATGGACGTAACGATAAAAATCCTCCGACCGCCCGACGAATGTATCGGACGGAATTCCGAACATCGTCTGGAGATCCCCGTACCAGGAATCTCGCCCAGTGGTAAGGTCCCATTCCCACGCGACTGTCTTGCCCGCCTCCATCGCCAAACGAAACCGCTCGTTGCTTCGTGCTAGCTCATCTCCGGAGAGCTTGCGTTCCGTGATCTCCTCGACAAAGGCAAAAACCAGCGGCGACCCTCCATCGCTTTCCTTCAAAAGCGAGACATTCAGGCGTCCCCAAATCCGAGCGCCATCTTTCTTTATGTAGCGTTTTTCGATTGAGTAGTGGTCAATGACGCCGTCGCGAAGCTGTTGAAAGAGTGCCCAATCGTCCTGGGAATCCTCGGGATTAGCAAATTCCGAACAGCTCATCGTGCGCAGTTCCTGCTCCGTATATCCCAGGATGGAGCAAAGCGCTGGGTTTGCAAGCAAGATTCTCCCCTCGAGATCCTCCACTGCGATTCCCAGGGAAGCTTGCTCGAAAAGATAGCGAAATAATCGATTAGCTGGCGCTGGCAGCGGTTGCGACGACATGGCGACTCCCGAAGGGTTAAACGTATTGCACGGACACGCTCGCGGCATTAGGCGTGTGTGCCTTGGAACTGGCTTTAGTCGCAGGAGTTTCGGCGGCTGTGTACTGTCAGAACGGGGTGGCCAGAACTCATAGAAACCCCCGATTTCGAAAAGCACTTTGCAGGTGGTTCACACCCTAATCGCGGAAAACAGAGCGTCAAATTCCTTGCGGAATCGTCAAATCTATCGTTCCGGGGTAAACAATTAACGCAAGTTTATCCCTGACTCGTCCCCGAATACAACGGTAAACATGCAAGCCTTGTGAAGTTCACGTGAAATTCGCTATGCATCTTCGACATCTTCCTGAGCTTTGGCTGCCGTGGCTTGCAAACTGATTCGCTTGTCCGCGGCACGACATGGAGCGCTTAGTATCCAACAAAAATCGCGTTAAAGAATACAGTTGAATACGTATTGCGTGCAGGAGAATCGCTGACTCGTAACGTCATAACCGAAGCATGTACAACGCTGATTGAAGTTCAAAACAGCCCACCACCCCGATTGGGCTCCGAATTTGGACACGAAAAGATTCAAAGAAAGCGAGGGCGGGCTCCAAGACGACAACAAGACTCGATCGTACACCGAACACTAGGTAAATTAGTAAGTTACACAAAATAAATGCTTTATGAGGACGAAGCGCAGTGGGCGCTAGTTTTTCGGAGGCTTAACTTTTGCAGGCGTCGTAACCCTACTGTCGGATAACTGGCGCGTCTTAAAGTGTCCCTCGATTATCATTTTGCTGGCTTGTCGGCTGGAGACACCCCCCAACAATTCATCGGCCAGCAGACAGATTCTTACCGATTTCGCAGTAGTCGACTGTAAGAACTGACAGTTTTGGCATCGGCGTGCGTAGTGCAGCTTTAGTTTGGTATTTAAACCAATTGAGAGTTCTCTCGCTGACGTGACAGCGCGCTGCAGAAGCTTGCAGATTCGCGGTGTTAGGACGTGAAAGTGTGTCGCCCGTCAAGGAATGATTGGAGCGTCTTTTGGGAAGCATGTCCGAGGTGCGCTGATCTTTGCCCTGATGTTTGCCCGGAGAAGCGACTTCAAAATTCTCGGTCGTGATCTATCAGTTCGATGCCGCCTTGGAGAAAGCAAATGAAAGACGCAATTGCAAACCTGCACACCTGCACGGACGAGCAGTTGGAAGAGGCGATGGCTCATGTGCTCGCACACGCTCGTGCAGAGGTGCTGAACCACACTGAAACCCAGAAATTCTGGCAGCTCTGCCAGGAGATTCAGCGGCGTCGTGCATCCACAGAGAGAGCCGCGTAGTTTTAACCGCGCGGTGAAGGACTGCGCGCGTTAAGAGTGGAAGAAGGGAGTACGGTTCACGTCGATGAGGAGCGCTGTTCGCGGCAACCGCGTTGATGGTTCCACATTTGCCAAGGCACGGCGCTCAGCGGGAGGCTGACGATCCGTCATTGGTTTCGGGAAGGGGGCTCGCACTTCGCGGCTCAAAGTTGAGATACTTGACGAGTAGCACTTCATTGCCTTGCTCGTTGTAGACCAGTTCATCAACAAGTTTCTGGGTAAGTAAAACGCCAAACCCGCCTGGACGCATGCCTGCCGCTTCGCGATATTCGATGTGGTGCAACGGATCGTCCGCTGGATTAGCTATCGCGGCGTGTGGGATCTCATCGAGCGTGAACCCTTCTCCCGGGTCGCTGATCCGGCACGTCACCATATGGCGGACCCGCAAATAAGAGATCTCAACTTGCTGGTCGGGATCGAGACGTCCGCCGTGTTCGATCGCATTCATCAGCATTTCACGGAACGCCATTCCCACTGCACAACGCTCCGGATTCGGCAACTCGGCAATCTCATCGAAGAACTGCAACACACGGTCAGCTGTTCCGAGGTCGCAGCGGGCGGAAATGCGAATCCATTCCGGTGTTGCCGAGATCACGTCGATGCCATCGTCCCAGCAAGGTTCATTGATCGCGTGACGAATCATTACGGCCAGAGCGTTCGGCGAGAAAGGCTTGGAAAAATAGGCGAAGGCGTGTTCGCGCATCGACGCAATTACATCTGCAGGGGTACTTTCTTCAGCCACAATGATCAGGCGTGAGTGCGGCCGCGCGCGTCGCAGCTTGCGAAGCAGTTCCACGTCTTCTCTGCCGGAGGTCTTCGCGTCGGTCAAGATCAGATCAAAATTTCTATTGCGGGCCACAACCAGCGCCGCGGCGTTGTCGGAGACTTTCCCCAGAACCCATAGGTCGGGATCTAGAATTCCGCGCAACTGTTCTTCGATCTCAGCATCCTGGCCTACCACAAGTGCGGTGCGAACCGGAATGGGGCCGAGTTCGATCTGGGAAAGGGCATTCATAGCAGAGCCGAGTAACACTTCTGAAACGCGCAATTGCAAGACATCTACGGTCGCAGCGGTTCGCTGCAGACCCTAGAGCAGAATTTGTTCCGACACTTGCGTTGTGCGGCGGTGAAGTAAGGATTAAAGAGTTCTGGAAGGACAGCAACTGTTAGAAATATCAGCGTCTCCTTCCAAAAACCCGGATCCCGGCGCGCCCACTTAGTTTTAGTTATGGAGTCCGCTGCGCGGGCTCTGATCTGCACTCATCAGGGTTTTTCCTTCCCCAGCACAAGGCGAGGAGCAACGTCGTTTGCTTGTCCCCATTTGCTCGTTGTCGCCAACTCCTGATTCGTTTCTTCAGGAATGGGAAGGAAATCGCGAGGGGATCTCTCTCGGGGCAGCGCTGTTGCCATAAAGTTCATCCAGATGGGCAGAGCAGCTCTGGCGCCTGTTTCTTTGTTGCCTAGGGTTTTCTTCTCATCAAATCCCACCCACACACCACACGTTATGGAAGGTGAAAAGCCAATGAACCAGGCGTCCGTGAAATTGTTGGTGGTACCTGTTTTACCGGCTAAGGGATATTTCATTTGAGCAGCCGCAATTCCAGTGCCGTGCAGTACGACTTCGCGGAGCATTGATGTCATGATGCGGGCGGTGCGCACGTTGACAGCCTCCTGAACGGCAGGGTAATTCTGCTCAAGTATGCGGCCATCGTATTCGGTTACCTTCAGAATGTAGTGCGGGACCGCGCGCATACCGTCGTTCGGGAACGCACTGTATGCGGACGTGTGTTCCAGCAAAGTCAGTTCAGCGGCTCCCAAGGCGATAGGCAGATAAGCCGGTATGCGTTCGGCGATACCGAAACGGCGCGTGTACCCAATGACCGTCTTGATGCCCAAATTTTGCGCCAGTTTTACCGCTGGAATGTTCCTGGACTCCGCTAATGCATGTCTCAGGGTAATCTCCCCTTCAAATTTCTCATCGTAATTGTGAGGGCTGTAAGGACCGGAAGCTGTCGTAAACGTCACCGGGGCATCCAATATTGTGTCCTCAGGCGTCGCACCTTGATCGATGGCGGCGGTGTAGACGTACGGCTTAAAAGAAGATCCGACCTGGCGCAGCGCTTGCGTCGAGCGGTTGAATTTGGATTCGTTAAAATCACGACCTCCCACCATGGCCTTAACTTCACCGCTCGCATTGTCAATCGCGAGCAATGCGCCCTGGGCTCCGGAGTCTTCTTCGAAGCGAACCCGCGCTTTGAAGTCGGAATCGACGGAAAGAATCTTCACGTAGGCAAGATCACCTACCGATAGCAGATGCGGAAGAGTGCGGCCAGTCCAGGAGACATCGCTGGCTCCGATGCTCGCGGTGTATTGACCAATTCTTAACAACGCCAATGCTGGAGAGACCGACATCACCTCGGCATGAACATAGTTGCCGGCTGCAATCGCCTCGCTCGGTTCGAGACTACTGTAAGGTATCGTACCTGCGCCACTAGAGTTGTTTTGAAGGCGACTGCGCCATCCATGACGTCGTTCGTAATCGGCAAGTCCATCCAGCAATGCGGCATTTGCGGCTTTTTGCAGGTCCACATTGAGAGTGGTATAAACCCTCAGGCCGGCTTCATGAACTTGCTCGGTGCCGTACTTCTTCTCCAAATACTGCCTGATCTCTTCGACAAAATACGGCGCCAGCAAGTTTGGATCGTCGTGTATGTGCAGACATATTGGGATTTTCTTGGCCTCAGCACCCTCACTCTTGGTGATTTTGCCGGTTCCTACCATCGCATCGATGACCAGATTACGCCTGCCTAACGCTCGTGCCGGGTATCTGATCGGAGAGTAGTTGTTTGGCGCCTTGGGGAGCGCGGCAAGCATAGCCGCCTCCTCGATAGTCAGATCCCTTACCTTTTTTCCGAAGTAATACTCGGCGCCCGTGGCGAATCCATAGACTCCATGGCCCAGGTAAATCTGGTTTGCGTAAAGTGTGAAAATCTGAGGTTTTGTAAAGTGGCGCTCAATCTTAACGGCCAACGCGATTTCGCGAAATTTGCGCTGAAAAGTTTTTTCCGGCGAAAGAAATAAGTTACGCGCCAGTTGCATCGTTAAAGTGGAAGCGCCCTGAACGTTTCCGTGGGGCCGGAGATTGTGGCAGGCTGCGACCAGCATGCGCCACACTTCGAATCCCGAATGCTTCTCAAAGTTCTTGTCCTCGATCGAGAGGACCGCGTCGTAAAGTACTTTCGGATAATCTTCATACTCCGCGATCGTGCGACGCTGGAGGGCGAACGATCCAAATGCGCGGCCCTCATCATCGTAAAGAACTGTGTTTGAAATTGGGCGATAGTGGCCGAGGGCGCCGATTGGAGGAAGATCGGCCGAATACACCAGGGCCAATCCGGCCAATGCTCCTATGGTGGATGCTGCTATCAGCAAGGGGATTAATAGGGCCCATCGGGACTGTCTTCGCCTTGTGATGTCGGCTAGAGATTGCACAAATGTATTCGTCTGTGATTCCTCTTTCTGAAGCAAATCGAGGTCGCGACTGAGTGCAATGCATACTAGTTATGCGATGCGAACAAATGCACTGCTTCAAGTAACAGTGGGCTACCAAAGCTTTGTTAGTGAAACAGCCAAACTTAAGAGTGTAGCCAGCCACGGGCTACTGGAAACGGTTCTGTGAAGTAGGGGGCGAGCCGGACTCAATTTCAAGTAACTCGTAAAAGGCTGTCACTTTTGCCAGTTTGTATAGTCGAGCCTGCTGCGTAACCTCGACCAAGTGAAGTCAAGCCTCTGATGTCTTTAAGCGCCGGGAGTACGCAATTGCTTGTCGGTTGCGACTTGCAGAGGCCAAGCTGGATCGAGTTCGTACTCAAAACGGAGGAAAACGCGAAATGAAGCTCAAAACGGTAAGTGTTCTTGGAGCTATCTTGATATTAGGCATGTCTGCGTGGGCTCAAGAGTTTCCCAGAGCTGAGGTAGGAGCGAATTACGACTACGCCCGCTACGGCCCGAGCGCTCCCTACGCGCAGGGACACAGCCTGAACGGCGGCGGTGGAGAGTTCAACTACAACATCAACGAATTCCTGGGCATCAAGGCGGACTTGCAGGGATATGGGAGCAATACGACCCAATTTAACATTCCTCCCAATTCGACTTTTCCATCGGGGCTACATGGAAATGTTCAAGGCAACCTGTTTACTTATCTTTTCGGGCCGCAGATTAAAGTGCGTGCACATCGCGTCCAGCCCTATGGCCAAATATTGTTTGGGGGGGCGCACACCAACCTATATGGCAATGCATATCATACGATTTGCCAGCCAATCGCTAGCGGATGTGCTGTCTCGAAAGCGCCCTCCGCCGAAGCGTTCTCAATGGAGGTTGGCGGTGGTGTAGACATCCCGGTCGGCAAGCATATTGCAATTCGCCCGGCCGAGTTTGATTACCTTCTCACTCGATTCAGCAATCCATTTAGTGGGACGAACAACCAAAACAATTTCCGCTATTCTGCTGGAGTTGTTTTCTCGTTCGGCCACACCCACTACTAGAGGCTGTCTCTGACCGAGGGGAACCGCCCATCCCCTCGGACTCTCTGCCACGGGAGACTCCAGATAGACACCAATCCTCTCGCGAATGATTGGGGTGAAGAAAACAGGTTTCTCGAAGTATGAGTATTGATTAGAGCGGCGCTAGTGCATCGTTGAATAGCCCTGCCTATAGTACGCGTGTAAGGGAGGCTCATCGGGCGATGTGAGCCGCACCTTGATTTTTCGCCATTTGGTCTTGGCGAGGTTACCGGGCCGATAGCCGAGCACATATTCGTTTCGCATTGCGCGACTGATGGTAGCGGCGGCTTCGGAGATCCTATCGCGGTTCTCTACAGTAATAGTATGGCCGCCGGTCGCATCGGTGATCTCACTCAGCCATATCTTCCCTAGTTTTTCTTCGAAGGTGTTAAAGAAAGATGTTTCGAACAATCCAACAGCAAAGATCTGTACGTCGGATTCCTGGACCAAGCTCTTTATTTCTCGCAGCGTGTATTGGCTTGCATTATCTCCACCATCGGAGAGGATGAGAATCGCTTTCCGTTCATAGCGCGCGGATCGCAATTTCGAGACGGCCAGGTAAACAGCATCCAGCATTGCCGTCGGGCCGCCAGGTTCCTCCGCAAGCAACCGCCCTTGGATCTCATCAACGGACTGTGTGGAATCCGACAATAGCCGAGGGCGATCCGAAAATGCGATGGCGAAATACTCGTCGTCAGGGTTTGCATTGTTGAAAAATTCGACAATCCCCGCTCGCTCCGCATCAATCTTGTCGCTCATACTCTTGCTCACGTCTACCAATATTGCTACAGAAATTGGAACGTCCTCCGTCGAGAAAGATCGAATCTCCTGGCGTTTGTTGTCCTCGTAAAGTGCGAAGTCTTCTTTCTTCAAGGTAGCGACAGTGTGGTTCATGGAATCACTGACGGTCACGGGTACCAGAACAAGGTTCACGTCCACGCGCAGCGGTTGAATGCCACGCGAGGCAGGTGTGCGGCCTGTCGGGAGGGAATCCGCCGCTAACCTGACGGAGCTTGAGCCGTCTCGTGGCAGTATTGGCCCGTCGCCGCTAGATTGTCCGCGTGCAGAGCAGATCAGGAGGAGCATCCCTGCCCACAAACCAAAGGAGCGAAAACTGATATTTCGTGTCAGTTCGAGGCTAGTAGTTTTCATGGGTTCGGAAGGCAAGGTCCCTCACCGCGGATCGCGGTGATGAACATCATCTACGGAAGGGCGGTTCTGTCAAATGGAATTTCGCGGAGCGAATGAGGAGGGAACTATTCCGATGGAGTTGACTGGGCTAGAAACCCAGCGAATTCAGAGACTTAAGAGAGATTTTGCAGACTTTTCTCGGCACAGGCTCTGGCCCGAATCGATGACATAGTGACGTTGACGATGTCATCGCTTAACGTGCAATTGAGCCAGAAAACGGGCTAACGAGGACATCTATTGATTTGTGATTTGCCCGCGGCGGTTCGAATCGATAAAGAACGTCACAGCGATCATCGTTTTTGTCTTTCCTCGTAGTCTTCACGCGTACCGGGCACCGGCCAGGTTCGACTCAGCGCCCGGTTTTGCCACTACTTGACCAGGAACAGCGCGTAGAACACGGACTATTGACGAATCTGATTCGTGCTGCGTCGAGAGGTCAGAAACTTCATTAAATCCGAGCGAAGCCGGTCGGTTGCCGACGCGACGGCGTTGGCCATCGCTGGCGAACGATGCTGAACGCCGAACCTACTCCACGCCGCGCTGATATGAGCCACCTTCACGAGGCCGCCTGTCGGAATACAGCATGCGAAGCTGCGAGGTCATCGACGCCAGCTCTTTGATAGGCAACGAGTGTGGCGTAAAGAGCTCGATCAAAGAATTGATTGACCGAACGCAGTAGCATCACACCTCCCCAAGACTCAACCGGTTCGTCGAGCAAGCATTCCTGCTGGATGTACTCCAACAGATGCTCGCGGGTAATGCAGACGGCCCAAAACAACTGGCTGACGGGAACGCCCTGCTCCCACCGTCGGGTGCCTAATGCCACGTAACGGTACTCAATCGCTGAGTTGGTCTCAGACGCGAGCCACTCCGCCAGGTTGAGGCAGATGTTCAGTGAAAAGCGCTTGTGTTCGGCTGCCGGGACTCTCACCAATAGATCGCGACAACTGCTCGAATTGCGGATCTTCTCGAGCAATCGGTCGGACATGCTATCCGCGTTCGCTCTGAGATGTTGAACTAGTCTGATGGCACGCACGCATCCTCCTGCATTGGTAGCCGGTGCTTTACTGTCCGGTCACCTAACAATGTCGACCGGGATTTGACATTACTGCTCGGACAGTAGGAAAAATCATCGGGGACAGAGTATTCAGCGGATTGCAGTCTGCATACTGGCAGAATCGACAGTCAGAAATCGCGGTGCGACAGACTCCAGCAATCCACCGTGGCCAGCCTCACACAAGCGGAGGTACAACGCCGCTTGCGCGCGAGGACTGGCAAAAGTTGCAGTGGCTGACAGAATGAAGCGGTCTTAGTTTGGGGTCATCGTTTGGGATCATTGTCAATCTTCAGGCTAGTCCGGAAATTGGTGTCGCCTTGTCTTGAAATACCGGGCCGTAAGAAATGAGCTGCGAGATTCGGGTGTTTCTTTTTACTTCGCACGGGTTGCCCATCCGGTTAGTGATCTGTTCGAGCATCGCGGTTTTCTGACGATTCGAACCGGCGTTTGTTCCGCGGAGTCGATGTTGCGGTTGCGGCATTCCTCGGCTCTGCCCAGCCGAATCCGGGCGCGCAGCGTTTGACTCGCCTGAATGAAGTTGTCACCCAGGCGGGAACGATTCGGTAGGCACAAAGCGCGGGAAGCTGAACCTATGAAGCCGGGAGTGAGTCGCCAAACACAGAACAACGCTTCCACGCAGAAGCTCTTGGTCCTGTGGGTCGCTCTGGCGGCTTGTGTCGTACTGACTTCCACGACTAGCGGTCAACAACAGCCGAGCGTAATTGAGAAGGCCACCAAGGGCGCAGGGGATTCACAACAACCTGGTATTCCCTCGGGAGAGACGGAGAAAAGACCCGAAACTCAAATCACGAGTCGAGATAAAAAAAAATCCGACAAAAAAAGTTCCTGGATCGTGGCTCCTCTTCCCATTTCCAGCCCGGCCGTGGGCACGGGGATCGTGCCGGTCCTGGGCTATATATTCCCCTTCAGCAAGAACGATACGGTGTCTCCACCTTCGGTGATTGGAATGGCGGGCCTGGTGACCAATAACGGGAGCCGCTCGTTCGGCGCCTATTCAGATTTGTTCATGAAAGAGGATACGTTTCGAATCACCGCTGTTTATGCTCGCGGAAATCTCAACTACGATTTGTACGGCATCGGACTGATCGCTGGAAATGAAGGACGCAAGTTGCCCCTCAAACAAACAGGCCAGGTATTCCGAGGTGAACTGTTGCGTCGGGTAGCATGGGGTTTTTTTCTGGGAGCGCGATTCTGGACCGGAAGTTCGGAGATCTTGCGAAACGGAACAAGCGACGCAAGCTATATCCCGCCCGATATCGGCCTGCAAACGGAGCTAAGAGCCTTAGGTTTGCGAGTGAACCGCGACACTACTCCCAATCGCTTTTATCCGACCAGGGGCATGTCCCTCAATTTCACGTCGGATTTTTTCTCCCAAGATCTAGGCAGTAAATACTCCTTTCAGGCCTATCGGTTCACTTTCAATAAATACGGCAGTCTGAGCAAGAAGCAAGTTCTTGCTTACAATCTGTTTGTTTGTGGGACAGGCGGGAAGCCTCCTTTTTACGGTAATTGCATTTACGGAACTAATAATGAATTGCGGGGATACACGGCGGGCCGATATCTCGATCGTTACATGTATGCGACCCAACTGGAGTACCGTTTGACGTTGCCCAAACGATTCGGAGTTGTGGCATTTGCAGGCATCGGTGAAGTACTACCGGGCGGGAGCCAACTGTTAAGGATCCGCGAGATTCTTCCTGGCGGTGGTGCGGGAGCAAGGTTCCAATTAAGTAAGCCCTACGGTGTCAATCTTCGTGCCGATGTGGCACGCGGCAAGGACACTTGGACATGGAGTATGGGTGTCGGCGAGGCATTTTAGCTGCTGTTCTAAAATCAGTAGCGGACCATCAGAAACAGCAGGATGGCCGAGACACTCGCGAGGAGAATTCTGAAGTTTGACATCTCCTAGGTCTAGGCCAACGCCTGGCTCGCTTTAGTAGCGCATACCCGGTTCGCCTTCATTCGCCTTTATGCTGCGTTTCCCTGCGATTTCGGGCATGAAGGGAAGAGCCTTGTCAGACGCGCCCGCGGCGAGATATAGCGTCTGCGATGGGAAGGCAATCTCGGTTCCTGCCTCGCTGACGATATTTATGATGTTGAACAACAGTTCTTCCTGGATCTTGAGAAAACCGTCCCAGTTGCGGGCGAACACGTAGGCAAAAATATCCACATCAAGCGAGCACGCGCCGACGCGAAGAAAGCAGACACGCACTGTCGATGAATCAATACTGGAGTGTCCGGTGAGAAGCTTGCGGACGCTAGTGATGATGGAGCGGAGTTGCACTGGAGTAGTTTCATAGCGCAATCCGACGACTGGATGAAACCAAAATTTGTCGCGCGCCGAGAGAGTTTCGAGGCTCATATTTGCAATCTGTCCGTTCGGGACACAAACCAGGGAACGATCGAGCGTGCGGATACGAGTTGAGCGGAGACCAACATCCTCCACCGTGCCCAAGACATCGCCCAGCTTCAAAGTATCTCCTACACGAACAGCCTGGTCCGTGATGAGTGAAATGCCAGCGATAAGGTTTTCGAGTGTCTTCTGGGCGGCGAGCGCGACGGCAATTCCACCTACGCCGAGCCCGGCTAATGCAGCCGTGGGGTCAACCCCAAAATGGTGAAGAGCGAAGAGCAAGCCCGCAAAAAAAATGAGGCCGTTCGTTCCCCTACGGACCAGGCGCAACATGGCAGCTGATCCGCTCAGGCTGGGACGACGTGCGACCAGAAAACGCTCTCCCCACCGGTTAAAAAGCACGAGTAGCCAGATGCAGGCAATTACGACAATGATGAGGGCAATGGTTGACCAGAATTGTCTTGCCAGCAGCGGCAGGCCGACCCTAGATAGCAGCCAATAGATAGAAAAAGCGACAAGCAAGAGGCGGATCGGCGACGACAAAACTTGGGGGTTCTTGAGGTCGGCGTTTCGCAAGAGATAGCGCCGGCATGCACTGACAACCAAACCGATCAGACGGCCCAGCAGCCCGAACAACACGAATAAGAGGAGCACCCCCAAGAGCGCCAGCCACTCGAAGAGAGGAATACTCGCGAGTCGCTTCTTGACCAGGAATTCCGGAAGAAATTTCTCTACCGCCGGGGTGCTCAATTCGTCATAAACACCGGGTATCGATTTGAGGGTTTTTCGAGAAAAGAGCCAGGCTTTTCCTAACTTCCCGCGATCAATACGTTCGACCAGAATGTCGAGATCGCCTTCCGATGTGCTGATTGTTCCGACTAAATCTTCGTCGGGGTTGAGCGGGTCCGGCATAGAGCCCTCCGGCTCATCGCTGATTTCGTTGAGCCGGGCAGGAAGGCGGCGATCCAGGACCACAGCAAGTTCTTTTGCCAGGGTCTGGGCATCTGGGCCGCGCAAGGGGGTATTCAAATACAGGGCGGCGACTTCGATGTTGCCCCTGTGGACGGTATTGAGAAACCCCAGCACTGCCTTCCGCGGGGTGCTCCGGTTGAGGGGATCCTTCGGCGGTTCAGGCTGCACTTCAGACCGCACCTCAGGCTGCACTTCCGGGGTTGCGTTCTTGGCCGCACCGAGCTGAGCCCATAGAGTTGGAGAAAGCAGCACCATCAAAGTGGCGATGGCGGCACGGCCCAGAGTTTTCGCGCATTTGTCTGGTGTGTTCATGAAATAGAATTCCAGGCGATCTACGCCTGTCGCTTGGACCCCAGTATGGTTTGAGGGCGCACCCGCCGAATCTTCTTCGCGAACACAACCTTAAAGAACTGACAGAACTGCCAGTTAACACAATAGTCTGGGCACCTGCAAGCTACTGACATTGTTGTGGATTTTGCCGTCGATCACTGGAGGGGAGATTGCCGCATAATCAGCATGTAGAAAGGTCGATTCAAAAAAAAATCGGCCTCAAGGGCAAAGAATACGAGCGCGAACTCCGCAAGCTTCAAACTAAATTGGTGGAAATGCAACAGTGGGTAACTGCCACCGGCGCCAAGATCGTGGTTGTGTTCGAAGGTCGCGATGCTGCAGGCAAGGGTGGAGTCATTCACCGTATCATGGAGCGCGTTAGTCCTCGGGTGTTCCGTCACGTGGCTTTGCCGGCTCCGACCGAGCGAGAAAAGTCACAGTTGTACGCACAGCGATACATGAAGGAGCTGCCAGCGGCTGGTGAAGTGGTTATTTTTGACAGAAGCTGGTATAACCGCGCCCTGGTCGAACACGTAATGGGCTTTTGCACTCACAAACAATATGCTGATTTCCTCCGTATGTGCCCCGTATTCGAGTCGCTCGTAAAAAACAACGGTATTTTCCTAGTCAAGTACTGGTTTGAGGTCGGCGAATCGGAGCAGCACGAGCGTTTTCTGAAACGTATTGAGGATCCGATGCGAAGGTGGAAACTGAGCCCGATGGATCTCGAATCACATCGCCGCTGGTACGACTACTCCCGCGCGCGAGATGCCATGTTTGCGGCGACTGATACGCCACAGTCCCCTTGGCACGTTGTGCAGACTGACAATAAGGAGCGGGCTCGACTGAACTGCATCGCCCACCTCCTCAGTGCTGTGCCATGGAAGAGGATACCGATGGAAAAAATCACCCTTCCAAAACGACAGAAACCGAAAGGATATAAAGCTCCGGACTGGAACTATCGTTGGATTCCACAGAAGTACTGAAACGAGATTTCTTGTGTATTTCATCTGCACTGCTATTCAAAACATTCCAGGTTGAATTGGAGCACGCAGTTTTCTGTCTGTTATGACAGGTGACGAACAACACTGTTCTTTGATAACAATCATAACTGCACAAAGCTTCAACAAACACTGGTTCAACAATCCGCAAGACAACGCCCCTGATTTTATCTGCCCGCCACCCACACGGTCTGGACCCTAACCGGTTCAGGCCGGCCTTGATCACAAATCGACTCCGAGTCAAAAGTCTGTGGATTCGTTCACGGAGCCGACCGTGGGCAACGACTTGATGTGCCGCCCGCCGCTTTCTTTGAAGAATTGTTGACACCGAATGTGCCGCAAAGTTTCCGTTGCTGGATTCGGCTCTCTAGCATCCGAGGTACAAAAGGAGAATGCCGATAAGAAAGACCAATAGCGATATTGAGAATATGTGAAAGCTCGCCGGCAGGCTGATTCGTTTCGTCGAAGAATCCAGCATCACGAGGTTGTCGCGGAGAATAGCAGGCGATACGCCATAATGAGGAATATATTCGCGATAGTTTGTTGGTGAGTCCAAATAATAAATCGCTGACCATACGTAACAGTCGCTAACATAAAAAGCGTTCCCGGCGGTTTCCTTCTTGAAATTGTGCATAACAGCCAGTCCAGATGTGATTTTTCGCTAATGTGTTTCTTTTACGAGTCGTTGGAGCAGCTTCCCACTGGTACTGTTGACAGAGGCAAGCACTTTCTACTTTCGCAATCACTATCTGACACTCTTTTGAACTCGATACTTTGTGCTGTCACTATTAACAGTTACCGCTCATCACTCTGTTATCTAGACTTCGAATCAGTACCGACGAGGCCACATTCAGTGTTGGGTTAATGCGTCGGCGGCTATGGATACTGGATACCGCCCGTCACCAGGATGCCGTGGAAATGAGGATCGTGAGCCGGATCCGGCAACTGTTATTCATTTGCGGGTGGTTGCTGATCGGCATTTATCTGGCTGCGTATATCCATGGGAAAGTCATGTCGCGCGTGGAGCTTAACCGCTTCGAGAATCTGCAAGCGGAAAAGCGCGTCGAAACAGCGGAGACTTTGCCGCTGGAAGCCCGGCTCAAGTTTGATTTTGGCCTGTGGTCAAAGAAGCGAATTGCGCAGTATGAAGAAAGCTTGACGCAGCATTTCGATCCGCCACTGGCGGTGCTACGTGTTTCGAAAGTTCATCTTGAGGTACCGGTGTTTGAAGGAACGGATGATTTGACCCTGAACCGGGGCGTTGGCCACATTGTCGGTACCGTTGGACCTGGTGAGAAAGGCAACACTGCGATTGCCGGCCATCGAGATGGATTTTTTAGAGTGCTTAAGGACTTAGGTCCGGGGGATGTGATCGAACTCCTAACGCCAGGTCGGATCGATAGATACACGGTGGATAAGATCCTAATCGTGCGTCCCGACAACGTTTCTGTTTTGCAACCGCGAGCGACGCGGTCGCTTACCCTGGTGACCTGCTATCCGTTCTACGTTATCGGAAGCGCGCCGCAACGATTTATCGTTCAGGCGTCTAGCTCAGATTCGGAGAGCGCACAGGCTTTACAACATTGAACTGCGGGCGACAGCACCATTATTCGTTTGCGGGGCATAGGTCTCAAGACCAAGATTGCATGAATCCTGAATTTCATGAATCAACGAGGAGAAAATCGATGAACTCAACAACTGGAACGACACGAGTGTGGGTAGGGTTTAGCGTGGCGGTGATGTGCTTCGCTTTGGCTGTGAGCATGAGCGCTCAGGTGAAAACGGAGACTTCTACGAGCAGTGGGCAGGCAGTTCAGAAGGTTACAGTCGAGCGTGGCGAAGTCGTCTACGTTTCCGGCAATGACTTGATGGTGAAGATGGAAGACGGTTCGCTTCGCGATTTTCACAATGTGCCGGAAAGCACGCGGGTTACGGTTGGCGGTCAGCAACTCGGGATTCACGATTTGAAACCGGGGATGAAGCTGGAGAGAACGCTTACCGTAATCACGACTCCCCAGACTGTCACTACGGTGATGAGTGTCACGGGAAAGGTGTGGCACGTTTCGCCGCCAAACTCCGTAATACTTACTCTCGAAGATGGCACCAACCAGAGTTTCAAGATCCCCAAAGGCCAGAAATTTATGGTTGATGGCCAGCAGACGGACGCTTTCGGTCTGAAGAAAGGAATGAGGGTCTCGGCCACAAAGATCGTGGAGGAACCGGTGGTTGTGGCAGAACATCGGCGCCAGCTGACCGGCTCGATGCCGCCTCCGCCACCGGCGCCTCCTGCTGATGAACCAGTTTTGATCGCCGCCGCAGCACCCGCACCGCTGCCGGCCCCGGCCGCTTCTCCCAGCGAACTGCCAAAGACTGGCAGCTTGCTGCCCTTGATCGGCTTGGTCGGCAGCTTCTGTTTGGTGTGCGCCACCGGCTTGAGAGTCATTCGCAAGAGCGCTTGATCATGCGAGGGTCCGGGACGACCAGATAATTCGAAGTTTGGTTATCTCTGAACCCTTGCTGTTTCTTGGCTCTTGGTTGCATCGAGCGGATGTGCGGGTACGTGAAGTCCCGCGGGAATGATGAGGCAGTGGAAGCAGGCGAGGGCTTGCGGCGGCGTTCACTGAGGGAATAATTGCGTGAAAGATCGGATCAACCGGTCAGGCGGCAATCAAGTGGTGCCGAATCGCATACTGAACCAGTTCGGCATTGCTCTTGGCATTAAGGACTTCCATGATGCGGTATTTGTGAAAGGCGACGGTGCGCGTTGTAACGTTCAGCACACCGGCCACTTCCTTCATGCACTTTCCTTCCGCTAAGAGCTGCAGCACCTCGCGTTGTCTCTCAGTCAGCCGCTCGCCCTCTTCGATGAGCTTTTTGTCCTGGCGCAGCAGAAAATCGACTGTATCCTTGGCGATCATGGGCGACAGATAAGACTTACCTCGCAGCACTTCCCTCACGGCAATCGCCAGTTCCGAAGCCGCGCAGGTTTTGAGCAAATAGCCAGATGCTCCCCGACGGAATGCCTCAGCCGCCAGATCGGCATCATGGTTCATCGTCAAATAAACCAACTTCACGCTAGGCAACAACTCCTTTATTTGCTGGCCGGCATCCAGACCGTTCAGTAAAGGCATGGAGACGTCAACAATGATGAGGTGGGGTCTTAATTCTGCGGCCGCCCTTACGAGCGAGCGCCCGTCTCCAACGGTGGCGACGATATCGTAATCAGACTCCAGCAGTTTCTTGCACGCCTCAGCCACCAGCGTATGATCATCGGCGATTAGAACACGTGGGAGATTTCTTCTTACGATCATCGGCGTACTCCTGAAACAAATGGTCTCGCCACACCTTTGATAAGGCCACACAGCGCCGCTGGGTCACTAACGGAGCGAAGCCACGGTATCACATATTCACGCATCTGACCTCCTAGTAGTATTGCTAGTCACGGAACTCCCGAAAAAAGCGAGTGCGGCAACGTTTAAAGCCGAACCGCGGCTTTCGCATCAACAAAACCGGAAGGCGAAGGCACCAATTTTACGGTATCCCCACAAGTGCCGAGACGGGCCTGTCGTATCGAAATACAAGTTCCATCCACCTGAAGGAGCAATTTAAGGCACCGGGCTAGTGGTTCTAAACTGTTAATTGTGACAGAGTTTGTCACGCACCCAAGAGAGGCTAGAGCGCCCAGGGGATTTGAGAAGGCGAAATGAAAAGACCGGCTATGTCGTGATGGTGGAGGTAATGGTCTGATGCTATTGGGCGGAACATCGTTTTTCGATGGTTTTTATCGAGGTTATCGTTAACGCCACGGACGGCGATCCGAGTCTTGCTGACGAGCTAGAACTTGTGCTCATCGACGGCGATTCCTTTCCGATCACTTCTACTTGTTGTCCCAGATAATGACTCAAGTGTATTTTACCCGTTGCATGAAGCTGATAACTCATGCCTGGATCGTGCTTCATCAATATAAAGTCGCCGGCAGATTTGCTGACGCAGCCCTCTACTTTCGTCTCACCGTTGAATGACTTGGAATTCTGCTGGCCCGGGGTGTCGGTAGCGGTTTGTTGCGCCACTAGAAAGTTGATCAACAGCAGGAAAACAAAGAATAACCGTATCATGCAGTTCCTCCTCACTAACGCGGGAAAGAAAACAACGAAACCTTTTTTACTCCAGTCGCATTGCGCGGGCAGACGTTTAATAGGGATCTAGGCTACGCAACATTTCGCAGTGCGGCAACTGCTAACTTTGTCAGTCCAAAACTGACTGAATAATAGGCAATTCCTAAGGGTCGCCGGCTCTCGCCGGATTACCGACCTATCCAACTTTAGTTCGTGTTAACCAATCAAGGATCTGAAAGTGGTCAGGGGCGCCCGTCGCAAGTGGACGTCAATCGTTGCGTCACTGTCGCACCCTGGACAGAGCCGCTTGTCATCACGCCTTCCAACTAAAACCAAGGGAACTGTTAGTGTTGGCAGTTTTGTTGATTGGTCTTTTTGGCTACGTTCCAACCGTTGTTGCCGCACGGGGCGAGTGTTTCGCGAGATGTATCAAAGATAGCCCAGAAATGCGCGATGCAATGGATGGCGCTGTCAAAAAGGAAACGGAAACAGAAAGTGGTTGCGATGAATAAAGCGGTCTCAGCTTACGGGTTCGTCCTCCTGGTTGCGATGTTACTCAACGCACAGGACGTGCACCGGATATCTTCTAAGAATGTGGGAACTGGCCCACCGACTGAATCCGGGCCGTTCGTCGCGGTTCTACGACAGGCCGAAGCGGGCGATATATATGCCCAATACAGCGTGGCCGAATCCTACGCACATGGCCTTGGCGTGCCGAAAAACGATGCCGAAGCCGCGAAGTGGTGCCTGCAAGCGGCCCGGGGCGGGTTCGCCAAAGCGCAGAATTGCATAGGGTATTCTTACGCGCGTGGAATTGGAGTGCCTCAGGATTATGGGGAGGCGGTACGTTGGTTTAGTAGCGCTGTAGAACAAAAACTTCCAGAGGCACAGTTCAACCTCGCTCATATGTATCGATACGGCCAGGGTGTGAAGCTTGACTACGCTCGCGCGGCAGACTTCTACCGCCGAGCTGCCGACCAAGGTCTGGCCGCAGCTCGAAACGAGTTAGCGGAGGCGTATCTGCATGGCAGAGGCATTCCAAAAAATGCGGTTGAAGCCTTTAAGCTTTTGCGTCTTGCCGTGGATCAGGGGCATCCGTCCGCGAAACATAATCTAGGAATGATGTATCTGGAGGGGGTGGGTACATCGCAGAATTATCCTGAGGCACTGAAGTTGTTCAGTGAGGCTGCAGATGCTGGAATCATGGAGGCGTATCGCGCCTTGGGACACATGTACGAGGCCGGAAACGGTGTTCGCCGAGATCCCGTGAAGGCGGCGGGATTCTATAGCCAGGCGGCGGAGCATGGTGTTGTGGCAGCACAAATCGAATTGGCGGGTCTGTATCAGTCCGAGAAGAGCCTGCAGGATAATTTCGAAGCGGCAAAGTGGTTTCGGCGAGCGGCCGAACAAGGGGATGCAATCGCACAGAACAGTATCGGTTATATGTACTGGGCTGGTGAAGGTGTCGGTCGCGATTATCGCGAAGCAGCCGCTTGGTTCGAGAGAGCGGCAGAGCAGGGCCATGCGCTGGCGCAATTGAATCTGGGCGTCCTTTACGAGCATGGTCTCGGTGTTCCCTTGAGTTATACCGAGGCCTACAAGTGGTTTGCGTTGGCTGCAAGAAGCGACCACATTGACGTAAAGCGTCACATTTACGTCAAGCGTTCTCTGGAGGCTCTAAAGCAAATCATGACAACAACTCAGGTGCGCGACGGCGAGACTGGGATTTCAGATTGGTTGTCCCACCACCCCAACCCAACGCTTGCCGCCCGGAAAGACGAGACGAAAGAACTGGATAGCTATGCGACGGCGGTCCAGCCCTAGCGGGCATTGGGAAACCCCCTCGCGCGGCAGGACGGCAGCGTTGAAAGCTTTGAGCAACAACCATCTTCAATCACGTTTGAAACCCTTGTGACTTGGCTCGAACGGCGTCTTCTTCAACCTACAAGGTGGCGTTTGATTGCATACTGTAGCAATTCCGCGTTGGATTTAAAGCCGAGGGTTTCCATCATCTTGTATTTGTGAAAAGCTACGGTTCCTGGCTTCAGGTTCAAAATGCCGGCAATCTCTTTCATCGACTTGCCTTCGGCAAGCAGTTGCAGGACCTCGCTCTGGCGAGGCGTGATGCGCTGTTCTTCTGTATAGGAACCGCCGCTCCTCAAAAGGAAGTCGACCGTCTCCTTGGTGATGGCGGTAGACATGTACGACTCCGATCGCAAGGCTCGCCGAATGGCCCGGACCAATTCCTCAGCTGCGGAACTCTTCACAATGTACCCGGAAGCGCCGCGCCGAAAAGCTTCCGCTGCCACCTCCGGTGACATATTCATCGTCAAAAAAACCAGCTTTGTGGCGGGCAAGAGACGCTTGATCTGATCCCCTGCGTCAAGCCCGTTGAGCTGCGGCATCGCGACATCAAGGACGACCACGTCGGGCTTTAGTTCGCACGCGAGCCGAAGAAGGGCTCGACCGTTATCTACGATTCCGACAACCTCGAACTCGGGCTCGAGAAGACTCTTACAAGCCTCCGCCAGCAGCGTGTGGTCATCGGCAATGAGCAGCCTGGCCCTATGACGATGTTCCATAAAAACATTCCGATTACATCGTAGCAAATTGCTTCTCTCGCTAACCGCATGAGCAAAGAGCCGGGCGATGCTGCCGATTGACATTAGGCGTCAACGCATTCCGGAGTAACTGTCAGTTCTTTCAGTTTGAGCATGAAGGGTGACATTGACCGCATGAAATAGTCAAGACCTGCGTCTTGATTTGGGAGGGACTGTCAGGATTCGACTTGGCGCGATGATCGTTGGGCGAACGCTCGGAGCGTCTGACGGTTGGGTTCCGGTCGCGCAGTGCTCTGTCAGTGCAGAAACGAACGATCGCCGTGCCACCTGATAATGTTGAGATCCGCGCTCAATGCAATCGCATTGAGGGGGAGATAAAGATATTACCTCGCGTAACGGCCCAGATTGCCGGGATCAGATCCGTTGACAGAAATGCTTTCAGAACGTAGCCGAGAGCCTCCGCAGAGAGTGCAGCTTCAACAAACTCGGGGTCCGAGTGTACGGTGAGAAAAATCACCCTTGTGCGGGAGCCCAGTTCCTTCAGGCGACAGGCAGCTTCGATGCCATTCACCACTGGCATCGCAATGTCCAGTATCAAGACGTCTGGGGACAACTGCGTGGCAAGCTCAATGGCACGGCTGCCATCTTCGGCCAAACCGACAACTTCAAATTCGTCGCTGACCGTAAAAGCTATTATTTGCAGCATCTCTGCTTGATCGTCAGCTAATACGACCCGGGGTGCTGTGAGCGCCGTTCTATTGATAGCTCTCCATCCGGCGTGATTCGAGGCTAAGACTTGTTTTGCCAAGTTGTCCGACCCAAAGAAATCATATGTCGCGCTGAAATCAATGTCTGCCAGTAATGTTCCCAGCACTTCTCTTTTTCTTCCTCAGCTTCGGCCCTGTTCAAAGATGTGATGGGATGCATGCAACGACGCTAAGCTGCATGAGTCGAGAAGCTTCAGCTTTAAGACCCGACGTCAACCAGATCGGCTGTAACTTCTGCCAGTTTTCGTTGCCGGATGCTTTCTCTACTCTTTTCTCGGCACAGGATCGAGCTGCGCAACAATTCGTCCTGTGAATCAAAGAGATAGGCAGGGTTTACTCCATTGAGTCAAATAGCGAACTGCCCCGCCCCTACTCCTGTTGCCTAGCTAATCGTTCCGGAACGAGGCTTTCATTTCTTACTTGTTCCCGTCCCGAGGAGTCTTACTATGCGAATCGGACTTGCGCTGTGCCGTCTTCAACTCGGTAGCGACAGGAAAAAAAAGATGACCTGCGAACAACTGCTGGCAGCTCTTTGGCGAACCCGAGGATGTGCGCTTCTGATGTCAGCAGCAGTCCTTTTGCCTGGATGCGCAAAGAAAGAGGCGCCTGCAGCAGCGCCACCAGAGGTGGAGACTACGCTGGTGACGCAACAGGACGTTCCCCTCTACACGGAATGCATCGCGATCCTCGATGGCTATGTGAACGCGCAAATTCAACCCCAAGTAACTGGATACCTGACGAAGCAGAACTACGGTGAGGGTAGTGTCGTCCACAAGGGTGATGTGCTTTTCGAGATTGATCCACGCCCGTTCGAAGTTGCTCTGCAACACGCCCAAGGGCAATTGGCGGGAGTTCAGGCACAACTTGGCAAGACGAAGCTTGACGTCGCACGAGACACTCCGCTCGCGAAAGCGAGCGCCATTCCTCAAGCCCAATTGGATAACGACATTCAAGCATACGAGGCGGCCCAGGCAATGGTTACGTCTGCAAAAGCACAAGTAGAGCAAGCGGAGCTGAATCTGGGCTTCACCAAGGTGCGCTCGTTGATCACGGGCGTCGCGGGACTGGCAAAAGGACAAATCGGCGATTTGGTGGGGCCTGCGACGCTTCTGACCACGGTGTCGCAGGTGGAACCGATCAAAGCCTACTTTGCCATCAGCGAGCAACAATATATGCAATTTGCCCAGAGAATCAGTGCGATAAGCGAAGGTAGAAAACGATTGGGAGAAAGGAAGAATCTTGAACTCATTCTCTCAGATGGATCTATCTATCCGCGAAAAGGATGGGTTGTAGTTGCTGACAGGCAGGTTGATGTCAGGACGGGAACCATTCGTATCGCCGGGGACTTTGAAAATCCGGGCGGAATCTTGCGTCCTGGAATGTTCGGTCGAGTTCGCGCGGTCACCGGAGTAGATAAGAACGCCCTTTTGGTGCCGCAGCGTTCCGTAATTGAGGCTCAGGGGAGCTATAGCGTTGTTGTGGTCGATGCGAACAATCAAGCCAGTATCCGGCCGGTGAAAACTGGCGAGCGCGTCGGGCAGATGTGGGTGATTACGGATGGATTGAAAGCTGGAGAGCAAGTGATTGCCGAAGGCATGCAGAAGGCGAAGGAAGGCGCGACTGTGCGACCTAAGCCGTTCAATTCCACCGGTCAAGGAGAGTGACTCATGGCCAGTTTTTTCATCAGGCGGCCTATCGTCGCCATGGTGATTGCCATTCTCATGGTCCTACTTGGAGTTGTCGCCATGCGGCGGCTGCCCACGGCCCAGTTTCCAAACATTGCGCCCCCGGAGATTCAAGTGAAAGCCACCTACCCGGGAGCGGATGCCGTAACCGTGGAGCAGTCCGTAGCCACGCCTATCGAGCAGCAAATGAGCGGCGTGGACAACATGAACTACATGTACTCCAACAATGCGAACAATGGGCAGATGACCCTGACGGTCAACTTCGACATCAAGACGGATCCGAACACCGACCAGATTTTGGCGCAGATGCGCACCAATCAGGCAAATTCACAGTTGCCTACTGACGTGGTTAATTACGGCGTCACCGTTCAGAAATCCACCGCGGCGCCTCTAATGCTAGTCAATCTGTATTCGCCCAAAGGGACTTACGACAACATCTTCCTCGCGAACTTCTCTTACATCAATCTGAACGATCAGCTCACACGAGTACCAGGGGTTGCGAGCGTCACCGTCTTCGGAGCTGGCCAGTACGCCATGCGCTGCTGGGTGCAGCCGGACAAACTGGCAAAAATGAGTGTCTCGGTCCCCGAGATCGTGAAAGCAATCCAGACGCAGAACACGGTAAACCCGGCGGGACAAATCGGCGCCGAGCCAGTCCCGAAGGGACAGGAATTCACTTATGCTGTACTGGCCCAAGGACGTCTCCCGTCTTCCGAAGAGTTTGGCCAGATTGTCATAAGAGCCAATCCGGATGGGTCTATCCTCCGTTTAAAAGATGTGGCGCGGCTTGACCTTGGAGCGCAAACCTACAACCTCGTCGGTCGTTACAACGGTAAGTCGGCGGCCGTGGTGGCCGTGTACCAACTCCCCGGCTCGAATGCGGTGCAGACGGCGGCGGGAGTTCGCAAGCTCATGAAGGAGGTTAAGCAGCGCTTCCCACAGGATCTGGACTACGACATTGCGCTGGATACAACCTTGGCGGTCACCGAGGGGATTCGCGAAATCAAGCATACGCTTTTCGAAGCGATCCTATTGGTTATTCTGGTCGTTTACATCTTTTTACAAGGGTGGCGCGCGACCTTAATTCCACTACTCGCGGTGCCGGTTTCACTAGTCGGTACGTTCGTGGTGTTCCCCTCTCTCGGATTTTCCATCAACACGCTCTCTCTCTTCGGGCTGGTGTTGGCGATAGGACTTGTGGTAGATGACGCCATTGTTGTCGTGGAGGCGGTGGAGCACCACATCGAGCACGGCATGTCACCCAAGGATGCCGCGTTCAGGGCCATGGAAGAAGTTTCCGGGCCGGTCATCGCCATTGCTCTGATCCTTTCTGCAGTGTTCGTCCCAACGGCCTTTATCCCTGGCATCACCGGACGCCTGTATCAGCAGTTCGCGATCACAATCGCAATTTCCGTGATCTTCTCCGCTTTTAATGCGTTGTCGTTAAGCCCAGCTCTCTCGGCGCTGTTGTTGCGTCCGCGCAAGGAAAGTCGTGGTCTGCTGGGAGCATTTTTCCGCTGGTTTAACCGGGTATTTGGCCGCACTACAGACGGGTACGTCAGCACGTGCGGCTTTTTGATTCGTAAGGCAGGGCTCAGCATGTTGCTGCTGCTGGGCGTTGCTGTACTGGCGGGCTGGTTCGGGTCACTCCTTCCTCGCGCCTTCCTGCCCGACGAGGATCAGGGATATGTATTCGCTGGGCTGCAACTACCGAACGCTGCTTCACTTCAGCGGAATGATGACGCGTCGAAGAAGATCGAAGAGATGATCATGAAGACTCCGGGCGTTCACGCGGTGACCGCTGTGCTTGGGTTCAGCATGTTGAGCGGCGCTCAGAATACGTACAGTTCTTTTTACTGGATCACTCTGAAGGAGTGGGGAGAACGCAAAGCCCCGGAGGAACAATACGAGGCTATCAAACAGCACTTGAATCGTGAGCTTTCAAAGATCACGGAAGGAGTTGCCTTCTCTTTTCCACCCCCGGCGATTCCCGGTGTAGGGGCTTCTGGCGGCTTCACTTTTATGTTGGAAGATCGCGCGGGGAAGGATCCGCAATTCCTAAGTCAAAACCTGGAGAAGTTTCTTGCGGCAGCACGCAAGCGCCCCGAACTGGCAACGATCTACACAACTGCGCTGCCCGCGGTGCCGCAGGTGTATGTCGATGTGGATCGTCCGAAAGTGATCGCGCAGGGCGTGCAGCTCTCGGATGTTTACAAAACCATGCAGACTTTCATGGGCGGCTTGTTAGTCAATTACTTTAACCGCTTTGGGAGGCAATGGCAGGTCTACGTTCAGGCGGAGGGCGACTACCGGACTCGGGCAGAGAACCTGGGTCAATTTTACGTAATGAATGACGGCGGGCAACCTGTTCCTTTGAGTGCATTGACGTCAATCAAGCCCCGCACCGGCCCGGAATTTACATTGCGCTACAACCTCTACCGATGTGTTCAGATCAATGGCGGCGCTGCGCCAGGGTACAGTTCGAGTCAGGCCCTTAAAGCACTGGAAGAAACTTTCGCGAGCACCATGCCATCCGAGATGGGTTACGACTACATGGGTATGTCGTACCAGGAGAAGAAGGCGGCCGAAGGTGTATCTCCGGCGGTGATCTTCGGCATGTCTCTGCTCTTTGTATTCCTTATTCTGGCGGCGCAATACGAGAGTTGGTCGTTGCCGTTCAGCGTTCTCCTGGGAACACCGATTGCGGTATTCGGCGCATTTTGGTTTCTCTGGATGCGAAACCTGGAAAACAACGTCTATGCGCAGATTGGGTTGGTTATGCTGATCGGCTTAGCCGCAAAGAATGCCATCCTCATCGTCGAGTTTGCCAAGATGGAATTCGACAAAGGTAAGTCTGCGGAAGAGGCGGCGTTAATTGCGGCCAAGCTGCGGTTGCGGCCGATTTTGATGACGGCGTTCGCATTCATCCTGGGATGCGTGCCCCTCTGGACGGCATCTGGCGCTGGAGCCATTTCTCGACGCGTGCTCGGCACGGCCGTAATTGGCGGCATGCTCGCAGCATCCGTCCTGGCTATCTTCCTTATACCGGTCAGCTTTGATGTAGTTGAACGCATCGCTCACCGGAAAAAGAAAGATGCTCCGCCAGCGGCCGCGCCGGCTATTTTGCCGTCGGAAGGGGATTAGCCATGTTCCGCAGATATATTTTTCGCAGACAATGGCTGGCAGGAATCGCGTTTCTACTGCTGACTGGCTGCACGCTAGGCCCCAAGTACAAGCGTCCGCCTGTCACTGTCCCTGACGTTTATCGGGGGCTCGCCCCAGATGCTGGCCCTCAAACCGCCTTATCTTTCGGCGATGAGAAATGGTGGACGGTCTTCCAGGATTCGCAGCTGCAAGCGCTAATCCGGGAAGCACTGTTGCAAAACTACGATCTGCGCATCGCAGCGATGCACGTGCTCGAGGCGCAAGCCCAGCTGGGAATTATTCGAGCCGACCAATTCCCGACCATTACCGGAGGCGCGTCCACCAGCAACGACCGCATTCCGGCCACGACGGTTACAAAGGAATACGAGAACAGTCCTTTTCAGGTCAACCTTTCGCTGTTTTGGGAACTGGACTTCTGGGGGAAGTACCGGCGCGCTACGGAGGCGGCACGGGCGACTCTGCTTGCCACAGAGTGGGGGCAGCGTGCAGTCACCTCCAGTCTTGTCAGCAATGTGGCTTCGGCGTATTTCCAGTTGCTCGAACTGGATTTGGAAATGGAGATCTCGCGTCGCACGTTGGATTCGCGCAAGGAATCTTTGCGGCTGGTAGAAGTTCGAGCGAAAGGCGGCACAACGTCACTGATTGACGTTCGCCAGTCCGAGCAATTGGTGTATGGGGCGGCAGCCAACATTCCTGATCTGGAGAGGCGCATCGAACAGCAAGAAAACCTCATCAGCGTTCTCCTGGGTAAGAATCCTGCGCCCGTCGGCAGGGGCAAGCCGTTGGTCGAGAACCCGATACTGCCGGTAGTCCCCGCAGGCCTTCCATCTTCGCTGCTGGAGAGGCGCCCTGACATCCAGTCGGCAGAGCAGCAGTTGGTGGCGGCCAATGCGCGGATAGGGGTAGCGAAGGCAGCCTACTTTCCCGACATCACGCTGACCGCGATCGCGGGCTACCAAAGCCCGGCATTGACGAATCTATTCACTGGCCCTGCCGGCTTGTGGAGTTTTGGCGGTCAATTACTTCAACCCATCTTCACCGCCGGAAGAATTCGTTCGAATGTCAGATTAACCGAAGCGCAGCAGCAAGAAGCCGTCCTCGTTTATCAGCAGTTTATTCAGCAGGCTTTTCGTGAAACATCGGACTCGCTCGTCGCCTATCGCAAGAATCAGGAATTCCGCGCGCAGGAACAATTACTTACGAACTCGGCACAGGATACCGTTCGGTTAGCAAACATGCGCTACGAAGGCGGAGTATCGAGTTACCTTGAAGTCCTCGACAGCGACACACGTTACTTTGACGCCCAACTAGGCTTGGCACAGGCTCAGCTTAACGAGCGCCTTGCGTTAGTCCAACTCTACAACGCACTGGGCGGCGGGTGGCCGCAACAATAGTTCTTGGCGATGATATTCGACATTCCGACGACTCGGCCCAGACGCATACTCGAACCCATGGACAGGATCTTTTCGGTGGCGTCATGGTTGGGGTCCCAATCGGCGGGTGAGAGCTCGCGGGTTTGCCACAGAATTGAACCTCGCGATTGCCTTGGTGAGAGGAATTCGTGGGTCGGCCAGGTTTCTGAAGGTCCGCGATGCGACGCCAGTATTAGCTTCATTAATGGACTGTCACTTCTGGCAGTAGCGTCAGAATTATCGCGCTCCTAACCTTTGTTTGTTGTTGCAGATGGGCGATTATTGGTGCGATTGCGGATGGCCGTCAACGCGCATTTGTTTGTCGGGACAGCTCTCGAAACCCCCTCCCGTCAGCAGGCCCAGTAGCCACTCTTAAGGAGCTGATTCTTATGCGGAGGGAGACTTGGACAAACTCGTCTCGCGCAGGGTCGTTCGAGACAACCCCGCGAGACGAAGGAAAAATGGATATGGCAGTGCGCGAAAATGCGATTGCTCCGCGGCCCCGTGAAAAACCCCTTGCCTGGAAAGCTCTCGAAAACCACAGCAGAAAAACTCGCAATCTCCATCTCCGCAACTTGTTTGCCAGTGATCCAACACGTGGCCAACGTATGGCAGCGGAAGCAGTGGGCATCTATTTTGACTATTCGAAGAACCGGATTACCGATCAAACGGTCAGGCTTCTCCTGGAACTGGCGGAGCAGTCCGGGCTTCACCCACGAATCGACGCGATGTTTCGAGGGGAAAAAATCAACATTACGGAAAACCGCCCGGCTCTACATGTTGCGCTGCGTGCGCCACGAGGAGTGTCTATCTTCGTCGATGGCATGAATGTAGTTCCTCAGGTGCAAGCAGCACTCGACAGGATGACCCATTTCTGCAACAGTGTCCGTCGCGGCGATCGGAAAGGCTACACCGGAAAGCGCATTCGCAACATCGTTAACATCGGGACTGGAGGCTCTGATCTGGGCCCCGTCATGGCGTACGAAGCGCTAAAAGACTATAGCGATCGGTCGCTGACATTTCGATTTGTTTCGAACGTTGATGAAAGCGACTTCAGGGAAGCGGTACGAGATCTGGATCCAACCGAGACACTTTTCATTATTTGTTCCGAAACGTTTACCACGTCGGAAACAATGACGAACGCCCTTGCTGCCCGCGCCTGGTCACTGGCAGGTTTCGGGGAAGATGAAAGGTCCATCGCCAGACATTTCAGTGCGGTCTCCGCCAACGCCGCCGAGGTCGCGAAGTTTGGTATCGACACGACGAGTATGTTTCTTATCTGGGACTGGGTTGGTAGCCGGTACTCTATCGATTCAGCGGTTGGATTGTCTACCATGCTGGCCATCGGTCCGGAATTGTTTCGCAGCATGTTGGATGGTTTTCATGAGATGGACAGGCATTTCTTAGCCACTCCTTTCGAACGAAATCTCCCCGTCCTGATGGGTCTGCTGGCGGTTTGGTACGTCAATTTCTTCGGCGTTCAAGCGATCGCTGTGTTGCCCTACGAACAGCACCTCAAGCGATTCCCGGCGTACCTGCAACAATTGACCATGGAAAGCAATGGGAAACGAATCACGCTTATAGGGACCGAGGTTACGCGGGCAACCGGGCCGATATATTGGGGCGAACCTGGAACCAACGGACAGCATTCGTTCTACCAATTGCTTCATCAGGGAACGAGACTCATACCGTGCGACTTTATCGGGTTCGGAAAGTCACTCTGCCCGGGCGGGCGCCACCACAGTATGCTCACAGCAAATGTTTTCGGGCAGACTGAGGCGCTAGCCTTTGGCAATGGGCTTGAGGAAATCAAAGCTGACGGCACGCCGGATTGGCTGCTGCCACACCGTCTGTTTGATGGTAACCGACCTTCGAACACGATTCTGGCGGGGCGGTTAGATCCGGAGACGCTGGGTAAGTTGATTGCTCTTTATGAACACTCGGTGTTCGTGCAGGGCGTGATTTGGAATATTAACTCGTTCGATCAATGGGGTGTCGAACTCGGAAAAACCTTAGCCCAAAGGATTATTCCTGAGCTTGAGAGCGAAGAGGAACCCAAACTCGAACACGATAGTTCAACCAACGAACTGATTCGCCGCTATCGAAGGCTCCGACAGAACGCTTAGGCAGAACGCTTTAGAAGGTTGGCTGCTCGCAACGATGCTTGACTGCGCGTGCAATTAGTCAGGAGCTCCTCCTCCGCATTAGTGTTACAACCGTATCTTGTCAGGGATCCGGGTGGTCGGAAGCTGGCACTCGACGAACTCCAGCGCAGCTTTGGCGTCCTCTTGATCGATGTGGTCTGATGTTCGACCGCACTTCACGCAAAACCATTCTCGAAGCGATGGATTCCAACGAAGCTCAGGATGTTGCATTTTGCGATCCACCAAACAGTTCACCCTCGCTTCGCTAGCGCCCGATCCCGGAGCACAGGCCAAGATCGACAGCGGGCGTTGAAAAAGCAAGCCCCGGGGGAGGGCTGGTGGGAGGACGCCTGACTGCAAGAATAGACACGAACCAACGTTCTGTCTTTGCGCCAGCGCAACGAAGAAAGAAATAGTGCGACGAGGGCTGGAGGGGCGATACACCACTGGTCGCGGGCTAGGCTATCGTCCCGCTATGGGCTACCGCCTTTCATAGCCGCGATGAAAACGTGATCGACCTATAGCGGTACGGTCGCGTTACGTGCCGAACGAGGTCATTGCTCGCGAGCAACGACTTTGAGCCGCCGAGATACTAGTCTTCTATTCGGGGTCCGACTCAAGGAGGGAGACGTAACCGTTTGGAGGGCAACCTTCCCCACCTTCAGACAGCACTCTTGAGTCGGATTCTCGTCTAAATCGGAGGATTCTTCAAGGGATGTGGTTTAAAACGTGGTCGATAGCCGCGGACGTGGGAGAGCTCTGGGGTGATTGACACGCCAAGACTCATGAAAAAGGCGTCTGTCGTGACGCTGCCACCGGGTTTTCAATCAAGATTTTTCGAGGGGTTGACGGCCCCTGAAATTAAGACTGTTCTTGCGGCCGCGAGACAGGAAAGGATTTCCCCTCATCAGATCCTACAGCAGGAAGGTGACCCCGCAACCCGGCTGTGGGTGCTGGTGACGGGACGCGCTACGGCCTACAGGCTCGAACGCGGGGGCCGGAAACTGTTTCTTCGGTGGGGAGTGCCGGGCGACACATTTGGCCTGGCAACGATCGCCAGGGAACCTGCGCGGTATCTCGTCACGGTGGAATCTGCGCAAGAGGGCTCTCTCTTGGCGTGGGATCTACCGTCATGCCAAGCTCTCGTTTTGCGATGCCCGAGTCTATGCCAAGCAATCAATTCGGTAGTAGCCAACTATCTAGATGGCCTCATAGACGCGCTGGGAGCGAGTTCTTTCCAATCTGCTGAACAACGGCTTGCCAGGATGTTGTTCGTGAGCGCTAACCAGATAGGTCGTACTGTGTATGAGGGCATCGAACTTGACCTCACGAATGAAGGCTTGGCCATGACGTCGCACGTGAGCCTGTTTACTGCCAGCCGTAAGTTAAGCAAATGGCAAGATCTGGGTATCCTCAAAAAGCGCCGCGGCAAGATCGTGCTGCGATCCCTGCCTCTTCTCGAAACGATCGCCAATGGTGTTGGAGCGATAAATCGCGATTGACGCGACGGCCGGCTCTCGTACATATCGAATCTCGAAGGCTCTGTCATTGCTGCGGAGCAACGACATCCAGCGACACAAAACATATTCTCCTCTAGGCTCGGTCCTTCCTTACCCGCTGAGTGGCGTGTTAGACGGCAGGCAACGACTGCAGCACGGGACCGAGATGGTTCTTAAATTCCGAGACGAGGACTTCAGAGTCGGTGGAATATTCGGTGATGGTATGGCGAACACCCAGCGGAGAGTGGAAGGAAGTTCTCTATCACTTGATTTACCGAAGGGAATGGATTCCAGAAACGAACTGCTGGCGTGATATTGTCGTGAGTCAGGAGATATGTGTGGAGTGCCTTCGTAACTAACACAGCCAAATTGACTTGCGCTTCAAAACGCGGGGCAGAAACTGTAATGGAGCAACCCTGGGACACCAACGAACCTCTTTCATGAGTGAAGATCAGACCGAGAACTCCACCATCGTTGTCCGCGGCAATCGATGGGGTAAGGTGCAAATCGCTCTAGGAGCTCTTATGCTGGTGGGGGCGATCGTCATGGTTCATTCAGCCCCAACACCGGCTTCGCCAGGAGCCGCTCAGGACGATCTGCGAACTCAGGTTCATGAATTGACTGCACAAGTCAAACAACTCCAGCAAGAACAGTCAATGCCGGCCCTCGTGATGAACCGCTATCGCAGTTCGATCGGCTACGTCTATGGCGTCTATCATGTCGGCTTCGCAAATCAGCGCCCGGAAATCAGGGCACGGGTTTCAGGCACAGGCTTCCTGGTCGGCGACCATTTGGTGGCTACCAACCGTCACATAGCGGAGCCCTGGTATGGAGATCTGGCGGCTGAAAAACTGATCAGGCGCGGCGCCATCCCAATGGTAGAGAATCTCGTAATTTTTTTCCCCGGCTGGTCCGCGCCAGTCCACTTGTCGCAAGTGTCCGTTTCGAAGACTTCCGACCTTGCAGTCCTGGGAGCAGAAGACTCCGAGGTCCTCCGTCGGCTCCCTACACTGCCTCTCGCAAAATCGCCTGCTTCTGCCGGACAATTCATCGATGTTATGGGCTATCCCATGGGCGTTGCCGGTATGATTGCGAAATCTCCCGCTTCGATTAACGAACCTCTTGCCGGCCGGCCCAACGACATCACCATGGTCAGCGAGTTAGCCGCACGATCTCTGATTCGTCCCTTGAGCACCTGCGGACATCTCGGGGATGTGATCGGGGACATGCTGATCTACGATGCGGCCACAGCCCACGGCGGGAGCGGCGGTCCGGTGTTCAATATCAACGGCGAAGTCATCGGCGTCAATTCCGCGTATATTGACGGGTTCTCGGGTGGCAGCATCGGCGTTTCGGTCGAATCACTCCGTCGACTGTTGCAGAAAGGTCAATCCAGCTCAGATCCATCGCGAAAGAAGTAGCACCCACACAAAGCTGCGATGGTGGGCATTACCTCTTATTGAGACGATTCGGGGCCCTCTGGTCAAGCCGCACCCGGAACATCCTCTAAACCATCTTCGCGAAACGGGATCTGGACCTCAATTCGAGTTCCTGAATTGTGGGAGGAGGAGATGTCAATGAATCCCTGTGCTGCGCGCACTCGTTGCCGCATGCTTTCGAGCCCGAGACCTGCCGTTTCTTGACCGGGATCGAAACCCACTCCGTCGTCGATAATCCGAAGCGATATTCGCGTGTCATCGGCATCCAGTTCTACCTGCACGTTCTTGGCTTGGCTATGGGTAATGATGTTATGCATCGTTTCCTGTGCGATACGGTATAGAGAGAGTGAGATCGAGGGCTGTAATCGGTCAGGCAAATTGCCCGTCGCCAAATGAATCGCGATGTTTTTCACACCTCTTGATTCGTCACAGAGTTTCTTTAAAGCTTTTGCCAGGCCCAAATATTCCAGCTGTGGTGGATAGAGACCGTGCGAAATCTCACGGGCCGTATCGGCAATGGCCGAAAGCTGATTTGATAAATCCGTCAAAGCGGATTTCAAGGGCTCATCGCATTCCTGTATCAAGCTATCGAGCGTTACCCTACTCAACGCCAGCGCCTGCCCCAGGTCGTCGTGAAGCTCACGTGCGATCCGATGACGTTCTTTCTCCTGCGCCTCAATCAGGCTGCCGCTGGTCCTGCGCAGCGACTCCCGGGCGCGTCGCGCCTCGGCCATGACCGCCGATAAAAACATGAGCGGAACAGCGACAACACAAAATAAGATTTGCAGGGACAGAATGTTCTGCGACATGGACGCCTCCGGGAACGGTGATCGTCCGTGCATTGTGTACCACGTCGAGATCAGAGTAAGGGACAGCAGAGACATGCTCAATCCACTCAAACCAAATCGGGCGGCAGCCCACAACAAGAACGGAAGAGGAACATAGAGCAAGGCGGGACTGGTCGCAGGCGATATCGTTTGCGAGCCGAACACCATCACGGCAACCAGCGTTGTCCCGGCCGTCAGCAGCGCAGCCTCGGTTAGTCGAGCTACACTGGTCCTCCGGGTCGCAGAAACGGGCTTTGATAGGCAGAGCACGATCGGTGGCACAATCGTCAACTCGGCCAACGCATTCGTCCAAAATCGCTCGATACTGAGTGGCCAATAGCCGCGGCCCCAATGAGTGATTACCACGGCAAAAGCGTCGAGGAATGAGGTTGCCAACGGGGCAAACAGGACACCAAAAAACACAAAGATGAGCACGCCGCCCACGGCGTCGAGTCTTCTTGTGGAATCGGTGAATCGTGTAATGCAATAGGCTCCCACTAGCGCCTCGCTGGTATTGGTTACGAACCAGCCCACCGCTGTCCATACCGGGACTCCGGTCTGTAGTTGAGCGGCCATATGAGCCGCAAGTACCGCCAGGAGGAGCGTCCACCATTCTTTGCGCCGGACCACCAGTAAGGCAGCCAGAAGAATGGCATTGGGAGGCCAAAACGTCGAATTCGGCCGACCGGCTGGCGTCCACGCAAAGCCTATCCGCGTTCCAACGTAGTAGCTGATTCCAACGAGGAGCGCAGCGCCCACGACCGGCAGGATTCGGTTAGCCAGAGACGGAGACTCGCCACTTACGGATGTGTAAACACGCGTCATTCTCCTTGTTGAGAATGTCAAGGGCAACATTGTGCGAATCACAGCCACCTCCCCGGGGTGCTGGTTGTCTACGGCTATTGCCCTGAATCATACCGAGGCCGTCTAAATCGTCAAGGAAAGAATCCGCTTTGTTCCACAATCGGAATGCGCGCAGCTTTGTTGCTTGTTTTGACCGATGTGTTGGCACACCGGTCATTATTGGCAAGTTCAGGTCGTGAGAAACGGTTCTCTAGTGCCAGCTTTACCTGCTATTGTTTTGGGTTGTGACCGAGTTGACTAAGTTTTTCGGGCTTGCTTTCAGCGCGCTGGTGCCGCTGGTAAACGGCATCCTTCGCGTGATCGCATTCGTCTTGCTGTGCATCGCGTACAGATTACGCGGAATGGAGTTGAAGCCATGCTGGAAATTGCGCTAAAGCCGCGAGGAATGATCGTTGACCAATCGCTCAGCTAGCCATGGCACGAAAGCTTTGCGCTTGAATGGGAACGCGCGCCCAGATCTTAGTTCCGGCTCCAGGTTTTGATTTGACCTCAAATTCGCCGCGTACCATCTGAATCCTCTCACGCATGCTGATTAATCCCAGGCCGGAGCGAGTGAAGGCTTCTTGTTCTTCAAAACCTCTTCCGGTATCCCCCACTGTGAGCTCGACTGCTTCCTCCGTGCCACGGAGATCGACAGTGAACCTTCGATCTCCGCTGTGCTTCACAGCGTTCTGCAGCGCCTCCTGCAAAACCCGGAACAAGCAAAGAGAGATTTCCTTGGGCAGACTGCGCGGTATACCCGTTTGAGTGAACTGGACCTCGACTTTACTCTGTTCCGACATCTCTCTGCAGAAGCTGTTGGAGGCGGTGGCGAGACCCAGATATTCCAGCTTCGAGGAATGCAGCCTGTGGGATAGACGTTGCACATCCTGGGCGATCTGCATGATACGGTGCTGGGCACCGAGAATTTGAGCAATGAACTCGTTAGCGGGAGGGATATGCTGTTCGCATCGACCAAGCTCTACCGCCAGGAGCGCGAGGCGCTGATTAATATCGTCGTGAAGCTCTCTGCCAATCCAGGTACGTTCCTCTTCCTGTGCTTCGATCAACCTGCGCCCTATAGTTGACATCGCTTCCTCGGCGAGTTTCCGATCAGTGATGTCGATGCAAGAGCCGATATAGCCAGCAAAGGTACCGTCCGAATTAAACCTCGGGGCGCCTTTGTCCAGAACCCAACGATACTCGCCATCGTGCCGCCGCAGACGATACTGCATTTCAAACGACTCTCTGCGATCGAATGCTTCTGTGTAGGTTTGCAGACTGCGGCCTGAATCGTCCGGATGAAGCCCCCCGGCCCAGTCGTCGCCGAGCTCTGCCTCAAGTGGGCGTCCCGTGAAGTCCAGCCAGGTCTTGTTGACGTAGTTGCATAGCCTGTCGGGCCCGGCCATCCAGATCATAACGGGTGCGGTGTTTGCGACCAGGCGGAAACGCTCCTCGCTCTCGCGCACGGCTTTCTCAGATTTACGGAGCTCGGACCGCTGCCATAAAAGCCCGCCAATCAACAGCGCCTCCAACAAGATCAGAGCAATCCCGCCAACGATCAACCACTTGTAGGATTCCCACACGGTGAGCTGCCGGTTGAGAACGATGCTGCCGGGAGGTAGATTGCTTTCTTTGAGCCCCCAGCGCTTGAGCGCGCGCCAATCGAACATATAGGCATTGGTGCTCCTGGCGATAGGGATGTCCTGCGGCTTCTCGCCGTTGAGAACCCTCACTGCCATCTCTGCGGCGATGCGGCCGTCGTTGGTCCAGTTCACGAGATCGCCACCCACTGTTCCCGACCGAAGATCCACATCGTCCATTACAAAGATAGGGGCATTCGCTGCGCTAGTCACCATCGGTATCGATTGAGCCGAATCAATAAAGCGGTCTCCCGCTGCATCTTGCGACAATGCAGTGTGATAAACAATCGTATCGTTGGGTAGATGCTTGAGCCTCTCAAGCAGTGCGGGCATGGTCAAGTCGAAAAGATACGTGAATTCAAGCTTCGATTCGTAGTTGTGGAAACTCTGCTTAGCGATGGCTTCGAATCCTTCGTCAAACTTACCCATTCCACCGACGACGACAACGTGCTTGGTGTTGGGCAGCAAGTGCAATGCCGCATTCAGAGTTCCTTCGGCGTCTAGCTGGGCCAAAACACCGGTGAAGGGCATGCCTTGGCTTACCTCGTCCGGAATTCCGCCCCAAATTGTGCAGAAAATAGTTGGAGTGCCTTGGAACTTGTCGTACAGCTTGGCGATGAACTTCAGGGACACTGGCCCGGCGGCAATGATCACGTCGGGCTTACGAGCTGAGTATTTTTGAATAATCTCGTCTCGAAAGTTGTCTTGCGAAATTCGGTCAGGGAATAAGGTAAGATCCAGGTTCTCGTCATAGAGTTCGATCCGGTACGGAGATTTTTGTAGACCAGTGAGAATTGCCTGAACGACTTCAGCGAAGCCTGGTGACGAGATAATGCTAAGGTCGTTAAGAATGAGGACTCGCCGGACTTCCCTTTGAGATGTTGCGGCGCTCGACTGCAGCCCGAGGAGGAAGGCTGCCACAACCAGAAGGCAGATCAGCCGTGCTGCTCGTCTACGCACTTCTCAGCCTCGTTGCTTAGGAACGCCTCGTCCTATTCCCAAGAAATTTACCACCGTGAGTGAGGTAATCCACCAGGGCCCTCATGTGAAGAGCCGCACTTCCGAGTGAGCAAAGTTCCGAGTGTCATTTCTAGCAATAGTGCTAGCGTCCGATTACTGTCAGAACTTACAGTCCCTCGCTATACAATGACGAGCTAGTATTTCCCGTCCAAGGGGCGCAACGCCCGAATCGCGACAGAAGGTAACGGCACCTTGTATCGAGCCGCCGCGCAGTTGCACTCTTGTTTCGACCATTGAGGAAGCTCAACTACGCTATGCGTACGAGAAATCCGTGGGCCGCAACCGGCTCATGTTGCGGTGGGTCATTTGCGGGCAATACCTCACATGAATACCGTGATCGATCGCGCTGCCGCTGGTCGCCGGTGCTGCTGATTCTAAGTATTGTTCTGATTTTTTCCGCCCGTGTACGAAGTCAGACAGCTTCAACCGGCGCCCTGACCGGAGTGGCTGTCGACCCCACCGGAGCCGTCTTAACGGGGGTCAGTGTACGACTCACGAACGAGGACACCGGCGCGATTCAAACTGCAACTTCTGACAAAGATGGCAGATTCAATTTCTTATTGCTAGCTCCTGGCGAGTACGAGCTACAAGCCAGCAAAACTGACTCTGCCACCCTCATCGCCAGCGCAACTGTCAATGTCAGCGTCACCGAAGTGGTACACCTCGAACTGCGTCTCCGACTGGCAACCGTGTTCCACAGCATCAGGGTGTATGCAGAGGCGGCGACGATCCAGACCGACAGCTCCGCTCTGGGCAAGGTGGTCAACGAAACCGCGGTCGGCGGTTTGCCCCTGGTGACGAGGAATTTTGCCCAAATTGCGAGCCTCGCTCCGGGGGTTATAACCGGAGTGCACAATGCAGGAGAACTTGGACTTGGTGGGACCGCTCTCTCGCAGATTGCCGCATCGAACGATGGGATTTACGTGCACGGGGCGCGTTCCTATGACAATAACTTCCAGTTGGACGGAATAAGCGTGAGCGATGTGCAGGGCAGTGCAGCAGGGAGCGGCGGCATTCCGATCCCGAACCCAGATAGCATACAGGAGTTCAAAGTCCAGACAGGACTCTACGATGCAGGCTATGGGCGATATGGAGGCGCCAACGTCAGCGTTGTTACGAAAACCGGTAGTAATGCTTTCCATGGAACGGTTTTCGAGTTTCTTCGCAATGAGCTGCTTAACGCGAACGATTTCTTTCTGAACCAGACGGGCCAGCCACGCCCTGTGCTCAAGCAGAACCAATTTGGTTTCGCGTTGGGTGGACCTATCAAGAAGGACAAACTACTTTTCTTTGGTTCGTATCAGGGGACATACCAAGTTAATGGCATTGCTGCTGGTCAGTCGAGGACTGCCTGCACCGCCAGCTTAAGCGAGCCGCCTCTCACGAATGACCGTACACCCGCTGAACTCGGGAAAATCTTTGCCGGCATGACTGGTGCTCAGGGAGGCACGGCGATCAAATCCGATGGCTCCAATGTTAATCCCGTGGCTCTGGCCCTACTGAATTTCAAGCTACCTGACGGAACTTTCCTGATTCCTACTCCGCAAACTGTAGACGCGGCAAAACCGCTTGCGCAGCAAGGCTTCTCAGTCCTCAGCGATCCCTGCTATTTTAGTGAAAACCAGTTTTCCACGAACGTTGACTACCTGAATCGACCGAACAGCAAAATCGCGGCCCGCTTTTTCCTGGCAGATGATGATGAGACCGTCACGTTTCCCGGTAATGGCCTCAATCCAGCAGGTAATATCCCTGGGTTTCCGAGTCCTAGTGATTCTGGATTCAGAGTTTTTTCTTTAGCTCATACTTACATTTTCCATAACGCATGGCTCAACGAGGCGCGGATTGGGTTTGTCCGCACGAGAACCACCACAGAGGCGCGGACTCCGTTCGATTGGTCGGACGTTGGAGTTGCCGAAGGAGCAATGAGCGACAATAACGAACTGCCGAGCTTGAAAATTCTCGGTTCCGTCAGTATTGCCTCCGGATTTCCGCGAGCGATTGTCCAAAATAGCTTTGTGTTCGCGGATAATCTCAGCTTCGTTCGTGGCGCCCACACGATACGATTGGGAGGTTCTCTGACGAGGTTGCAGGACAACGTCAATCTTGTGGGTCTAGGATCATTTCTTCAGTTTCTGAGCTGGCCCGATTTTCTACTTGGCCTCAGCGCAGAGGACAACGGCACTGGATTCAGCAATGTTTTTGCCTCATTTGATGACTTCGGCCTGACCAATCGCGAATTCAGAGTGTGGGAGGGCGCAGCATTCGCGCAGGATGATTATAGAATCCGCAGTTCACTTACATTAAATATTGGCTTGCGTTACGAGCGTCTCGGGCAATTTGGAGACCGTCTGGGCAGAAACGCAAGCTTCGATATCGGCGAAGCTAACCCCAACCCTCCGCCAAGCGGGAGCGTCGCAGGCTATGTTGTTGCTTCCAACTTTCCGCGGGTTGTTCCGCCCGGCGTACTTCGAGCAAATAACACCTTCGGAAATGACGGCGCTGGACAGAACACGATCGCGCCGCGAGTTGGATTCGAGTGGCAGATCTTCCCCACGATAACTCAGCTAGTATTGAGAGGGGGATACGGAACATATTATTCCCGACCCACGGGCCAAGCGTTTTATCAAAACATCTTAGGCGCTCCATTCTCAGTGTTTCGCTTAAATGCTGGCATGGCGAATGCAGCCGCGACATTTCAAGCGCCCTTCCCCCAGCCATTCCCTACGCCGGAGTCCTTCCCTTCGTTTCCCGCGTATTCTCCCACCGGCACGACGACTATTTATTCCGTTGCGCCCGGTTTTCGGCCAGCCACGATCCAGCAGTATTCACTGAATGTTCAGGGTGAGCCACACGAGGGCTGGCTGTGGGAAATAGGATACGTGGGCACTCGTGGTACACACCTGGTTCGCCAACGTTCTCTCAATCAGGCGCTCAGCGCCTCCGCCAGCAGCCCGATCAGGGGAGTAACCACAAATTCCGTCGCGAATATTCCGTCGCGAGTCCCGATTCTCGGGGTGCCTTCGGACTCTCTTGTGGAGATGGAATCCGAGGGCAGTTCCTGGTACAACGGGCTTGAAGCAAGCTTGACGAAGCGTATGGGGCACGGTGTTCAATGCCTCGCCTCTTACACCTTCTCGAAGACTCTAGACACCGATGGCGCAGACATTAACTCAACCTCGTCAGGAAACGCATTAACACTCGGAGACCAAAACTCTCCTAGACAGCGATGGGGACGAGCGAGTTTCGACCGCACTCATCGATTCATTCTTAGCGGAACATGGAGTCTCCCGAGTCCGTCAGCTGGGCTCACACGCCTGGTTTTGGGAGGCTGGGGCCTGGCTGGTGTCGTTACGATCCAATCCGGCAATGCTCTCACCATCTCCGACACCAACGCCAACAACGTTTTTGGGATCAGCGAAGACCGGGCACAGCTGAGTGGAACATGCTCGAGAAACCAGCTAGTCAAGGCCGGTTCGGTGGAATCGAAATTAAGAGGCTATTTCACTGCCACGTGTTTTGCAACTCCCCCAATTATCGGGGCGGATGGTGTCGGAACCGCGTTTGGGAACAGCGCCACTGGAATCGTGAGCGGTCCTGGACAGGCGAATCTGGATCTCGCACTTTTAAGAACTGTGGTTGTGAATTGGCCCATCGAGAAAAGTGTTTTTCAAGTTCGGGTGGAGTTGTTCAATGCATTGAACCATTCCCAGTTTGCGAACCCCGACACAAACTTCAGTTCGCCTACGTTCGGTGTGATTAGTAGCACGGCTATAAATGCCCGAGTAGGACAGTTGGCCATCAGGCTTATGTTCTAGCCTCGAAGGCGCGTCTGTGTAAGTTGTTCGCGCCGGGCTCGTGGAGAACTCCCCGACCCCGGAGCGACTGCAAGCAAGGTACAACTTGGCTATTGGCTACACGCATAAACCCGTACAACGGTTTAACAAGCACATTTTCGTCGCTTTCCCCCCTGTTATTTTGGACAGGGGTGAGTGAAGTCCTCGCTGTATTGCGTGAAGCCTTTGGTTTCGGAACAATGTTCATTGTTGGCGCTAGGAGCAGGGCGAGTGACGGTCCATCGAATTATTGTATGACTACTCGAAAGAGTGTAATATCGGATGACTTCTCGGTACTACTCCCCAGCCAGAATGCCGTGATTTATCAGTGCGCTTGCGCAACGACGTGTATCGCGCTGTGTTGGATGCTGAATACAACCAGCAACTAAATTCTTGGAGTTGGGTTGTTTGTATTAGGGAGGATATTTGGAAATGACGTCAAGCCGCGTTCTTGTGGTCGAGGATTCAGAGCCCTATCGGAATTTTATTTGTTCGACTCTTAAGGAAAGACCGGAATTGCAACTCGTCGCTGAAGTCTCAGACGGACTACGAGCGGTCCGGAAAGCGGACGAACTGCAACCGGATTTGATTGTGCTCGACATTGGCCTTCCGTCTCTGAACGGAATCGAAGCTGCTCGCCGAATCGGCAAGCTCTCACCGCAATCCAAAATACTGTTTGTAAGCCAGGAATCTTCCGCCGACGTGGTGCAGGAGGCGCTTGGGGCCGGTGCACGCGGTTACATCGTTAAGACTGATGCCGGAAGCGAGCTACTGGACGCGGTGAGTGCCATTCTGCGAGGAGAGCAGTTTGTCGGTAGAAGGTTTGCTGGTCATGATTTCGTCGGTGCGTCGGACGCGACAGCCTGCCAAGTGTTCCGCAGGACAGTCTTAGAGCCCGCCTAGCCTGCCAAGAACCAGCGGGGAACTATAATCGCGAGCCCCTTTGTGCTGCCAGCACGTCAGGAGAGTTTTGCCATTGTCCGTAGTTTTCTGTGATGGGAGGCCACGCTCTCCCGCTCGATGGCCTGCGGGTGTTCGAACTGGGAGCATGTAGCTGTCTTCGAGTGGCAGGTTGTTATTGGAAACAGGCTGTTATTGGAACGAAGTGCATCTTCCTAACGCTTCTTAGGGGTAGCGGGTGAAACCACTACATTCTCGCTTTCGGCCAACCGCCTGATGGCGAGCCGAATGATGTGAATCATACCCAGCCCAAGCTTTTCTTGCAGGCAGTCAATCAGATGCAGGTCTGATTCCGTAAAGCGAACCGTCGTAGACTTGAGTCTCTCATTCCTCATAACCCTTAATTTGTACAACCGTACAATCGGCGTGTCGTTGCCAAAGAGCAGTGAAGGGAGCAAATAGACAGCCGGACGATATCCCCTAGGTATCGCTTTGCGAAGAATTTGAGTGAGCACTGCGGCGCAAGCACGAAGTTGATGTACAAACTAAATGACTCAAAAAAGTACCCTTCCCCATCAGGAGCAGGGGACCGCAACCTGGGTCGAGGCAGGGTCGGTCCAATCTCGATTCATAACCTCCCTGCCTTCGCTCCTGATCCGAAAGGAAATGGCCCGTCCGTGTCGTTCCACATTTAATTGAAATGATTTAGGTTAACTTGAATCGCTTCGGGAAAAAACCAGAAGCTTGTAAAGCAACCGAAGCACTGTTCGGGAAGCGCCGGGAGTTTGCTTTTGAGCAACGAACCGGCAACTCTGTTGTGCCATCCTTGCAAGGGATTCCGAAAGTCCGAAAGCTGATAGCAGATTGCGCTGAGGAGTCTTAAAAAGGAGACTACATGCCTGCCCGTTCAATCCGGGTGCTGGTAGTGGAAGATTTCGACCCGTTCCGACGTTTCGTTGCGTCGATGTTTCAGCAGCAGCCAGAATTGCAGATTATCTGTGAGGTCTCAGACGGGTTAGAATCAGTTCAGAAGGCTGCGGAACTGCAACCAGATTTGGTTTTGCTGGATATCGGACTTCCCAATCTGAATGGGATCGAAGCCGCCCAGCGAATCCGAGAGCTCTCCCCCAAGTCCAAAATTCTCTTCCTCAGTGAAAATAGCTCGTGGGACATCGCAGAAGAGGCTTTGCGCACGGGCGCTCGCGGCTACGTGGTCAAGTCAGATGCTGCAGGCGAACTGTTGCCTGCTGTGGAAGCCGTTATCAGGGGCAGGCGCTATCTCAGCGCCAGCTTGGCGGGTAACGATTTCAGTGAGCCCAAGGAGGAAGATACAGCGGATCACAATAGCTGGAAGATCGTCTTGCCGTTCCCTGAACAGAAAGTGCGCAGCGTCCCCCGACACGAGGCAGGGTTTTATTCTGATGATCGATTTGTCCTAGATAGCCTTACGCAGTTCATCGGGGCTGCCCTTGAAACCGGGAACGCAGCGATCGTTGTCGCGACCAAGTCACGCCGGGACAGTCTTCTTCCACGGTTGCAGGCCTGCGGCTTGGAGATGAGCATCGCTATTGAGCAGGGCAGATATATCACGTTAGATGCTGCGGATACCCTCTCGACATTCATGATCAACGGGATGCCTGATCCAGTTCTATTTTTAAAGCTCTTGGGTGATCTGGTTGTTACAGCGGCAAAGTCTGCGAACGGAGAGCAAGCCCGAGTCGCAATTTTTGGAGACATGTGCCATCTCCTCTGGGCACAAGGTAACGCAGATGCAGCCATTCAAGTCGAAAAACTCGGGAATCAGCTAATCAAGACACAGAACGTGGACATACTGTGCGGGTATTCCGTGGGTGGCGTTCGAGGCGGCATGGACAGCCACACCTTCCAACGAATTTGTGCTGAGCATACGGCTGTTTACTCTCGCTGAAAATTCTGTGTGATCTAAGCTGTGACCTAAGCGATTTCCGTGTCCCGCCAAAATTCTGTGCGGCTGTGAAATCTGTATGTATGGATTCGCGGCAGGGGCCAACCAAGTGGAGCAACCCTTCTTAGAGACGGTCGGCTCAATCTGACAGGACATCGGCTACGCTCCACCGGCATGGTCTGTCACATTGCCTAGGCCCTCGTCTGTCACTGTTGACAGTGTCCTCCGAGGCTCCTACCCCATAGGGTGACTCAGAAGGTGAGGATCAAGCCTCAATCGTTCTCTACGTCTTTCGTTTCCGCGCAGGAGTTGTCGGTGCTAAAACAATTCAGTCTGGTCCTGATCTATGTCTCGGCACTATTGGCGTTCGGGCAAACGCCTTCAGCCAAATATCAACCCGGAACGATCACTGCTGTCACAAAGCATCAGAACGCGGCGGGCGATACTGCCACGGATGTCGCTCGTTACGACGTCTCGGTCAAGATCGACAATGTTTTGTACGTCGTTTTGTACACGCCTCTTCACGGCGCCAATAGTGTGGAATATTCGCCTGGCATTCAAATGTTGTTTTCGGTTGGAGGGGACACGCTGACCTTCAATAGCAAGCTTTCGGGAACTACCCAGGTTCCCATCTTGCGCAAAGAGGTGCTGCCCGCCCCAAGCGGAGTTGATTGGTCGAAAGTCCCAAGCCAGTATTTCACGATGAAACAGCAACATCTTTCCGAAGCCTTGGGCCTCACTGAGGATCAGCAGGTCAGAATCAAACCGACGCTCGAACAGGAGTCTGCTGAGGCAGAAGTGATTCTGCAGGACCCGACACTGTCGCGCAAGGACAAGCTAAAACGATACGAAAAGGTCTTAGCGGACTCAGATGCGAAGATAAAACCCAACCTATTGCAAACGCAGGTGGACAAGCTTGTAGAGCTTCGCAAACAACAAAAATCAGATTTGAAGAAACTCATCTCGAAACAAAGCTCCAGCTAGCAAAGTTGAAATACCAACCGATTGACGGTGTCCTATCTTGGAAATGACAAGCCTGGTAACGCGACTTCTTGGCCCTCCTGAAAAAGTTGAGCCACTTGCCTGTTTTCCCACCTATCCTCGTCGTTGGATGATCTTCGAGACGCGGTATTTTAAAGTGTATCTGCATCACACATACAATGAGGACCTAGAGCTCGAATTTCGCGCTTTACCTGGACAATCAATCTCGTTTGGTTTTGCTAGCTCAGCTGCAAGTTCGGATGCGGTTCCTGATCGAGCTGCGTGGATGGTGTTGATCGCGAAGTCGTCTCGACAAAAAGAAAAGGGCGATTAATGAACTCGTGTTCTGCGCTGATTAGAGCGTTGAACAGTGCCCAATCGTGTTTTCTTCTAAGGAGCCGCGACGGCGAGGTATAAGGCACACTTAGGAGTGTTTATGCGCCGGAAATTCACTGGCTTTCCAGCACAATCCGGTCGTACAGGGGTTGAGTCGGACGCGCGTCGTGTCGGTACAGTCTCGAGAATCGCTCGATTTCCGCGCTAGAAACGGTCATCGGATGTTTAAGCACGAACCAGGTGACATTCTCGCTGCACGGCGGAGTAGTCAGGGATCCAGTGAAGCTGTAGTAACCACGATCGGCGGGCAATAGTTCGTTCACATCGATCTGGACACTATCCAAATCTTCTTCTTTTTCTTTTTCCTTAGGCAGGTTAACCCACATTCTGCGCACCAGCGCGTTATCCTCCCCTTGCTGAAGCAGAACTGCGACTACTGCCAGTTTGCCTTCCTCGTCTGCATGCACCAGATGAACCACCATTTCGTAGCCCTTGCCGTTGATCTTTTCCTCGCTCGGCCTATGAAAGTGGAATTGTTTGAGCGCATACCTTTTCCCGGCGACTGAGATGAAGCTCCCCGGCGCGTAATTGATCATGACGGTGTGGCCGTTATCGATGATATGTAGCGGTGAAGGCTTGTAATCGAACTGGATCGGCGGCAGGTCCGCCTTCTGAGGGTTGCGGATGTCGATGGGTGATTGATGATGTCCACTCTTGCATGGGGCAAACTCCGGTTTGAGGTCACCCCAGTGGCTGGGCCCGAGCGCATCCCCGTAGTCCCACGCATGCGCAGGATGATGCTCCTGAGCCGTGATGGCCGTTGCCAGGAGAAGCGTGCAGTAAATGAGTGCAGAGAACCTCCGCATTCTCATAAAAAACTCCAAATCAACGCGATTGTATGACTAATATCCCAGGTGGAATTTGATTGCTTTGGGTCTACTAGTCGCCCAAGCTCGAAGTCGCAGCTGCTGTTCCGATTGTGGCGGCTACTGGCGTCTGAGACACTTTCAATCCTGATTCGAAGATCTGAGCGTACATTGCACCTCCCAGCGCGCCGCCGATGATCGGCGCTGTCCAGAATAGCCAGAGTTGCGCGAGCGCCCACCCTCCAACGAAGACAGCCGGTCCTGTACTTCTTGCGGGGTTCACCGAGAGATTTGTAACCGGGATTCCGATCAGATGAATCAGCGTTAACCCCAGCCCGATCGCGATCGGTGCAAAGCCCGAGGGAGCGCGCCGGTCGGTCGCGCCCATAATGATCAGCAGGAAGAAGCATGTTAGCACCACTTCCGCGACAAAGCATGAGAGTAGGGAATAGCCGCCAGGCGAGTGGACGGCGTAACCGTTTGATGCGAAACCACCACTTAGATCAAAACCGGCTTTGCCGCTGGCGATCACGTACAGCACCCCCGCTCCCGCGATTCCTCCGAGCACTTGGGCGATGACGTAAGGCAACAACTCGGCAATTGGGAATCGCTTGCCTGTCACAAGCCCGAAGGAAACTGCTGGATTGAGATGGCAGCCCGAAATGTGCCCGATCGCATAGGCCATCGTCAGCACGGTTAATCCAAATGCCAAGGCGACGCCGTAAAATCCGATACCTAATTGCGGAAACGCCGCAGCCAGCACGGCGCTGCCGCAGCCACCGAACACCAGCCAAAAGGTGCCAAGGAATTCCGCGCTGACACGTTTCGATAAGTTCATGGGCATCCTCCAGTGAAAATAGATTCGGTGGCCATATCCGCGCCACAAGAGAACAGTTGGCAACAAGAGTTATGATTTGTTCAGATCGTCATCCTTGTAGTACTTCGTACCCTGCAGAGTTAACTGGAGCGCGAGTCCCTTCTTCGTGATCTGGTACACCCACACTTCCGGCTCAACCATAACTGCCCCCGAATATGCTCCACCCGAGTTACCGGTCTTCGCCGCAGCATCCGCTTGCCCTGAACCCGACCAACCAGAATTGAGAAACCGTGCCAGCGCCGACTCACTCTCGAATACAAAAACCACTCGATAATCTTTCACTCCCAAGCCCAAGCCGGCGCCGGCTGAGATCATCTTCATGAAAGTATCCCGGTTGGTTTTCGAGTTGACCGCCATCCCCGCGCCACGCGCTGTGCTTAACAGAAATAAGTTCGCCCCCATATTGCTAAAAACTGCGTATCCGGCCGACTTCTGGACAAGATCCCTTGAAGCGGGTTGAAGCTTGTACAGATCCTTCAGGGTTGCCGCAGCCATCTTGCGAGCCTTCTCCCGTTTTTTGTCGGGTGAATCCCCCGCGCTCGCCAAACCGGCGGCCAGCAAAACGAAAGTAAGGGCCGAAGCGATTAATTTGAATTTCATCATCGCTTTCCTCTTTCTTGTGGAACTTTGCATTGTCGAGTCATCAGAGCTCCACTTGAGCTTGATCTATCAGGGATGTCAGTTGTTTTCCGCAAGACATGTCAGCGCTCGGGGCGAATCAGAATTGGAGAGTCAACCACAATGCTCTTTAGGGGACGCCGAAGGGCGGCGTGCAGAGGCTATTCCGAACGTGCTCGACACCGGCGACCGTTGAAGGCGGCAATTTCTTGCCGCAATTTGAAAATGCGGCCTGGGGAGAAGGGCTAGCAGGAAACGCCCAGGCCGCGAGAGAGGCAGTAAGCATGCGTTTGAACCAAACAAACCTACAGCTTCTCCGCCGGGTCGCATGAGACCCGCTTCACGGCGGAGAGCGTGCTAGCTGCCTGCGATGCCCTTATTGACCAGGATCTTGACCTCGACACGACGGTTCTCAGCTCGCCCAGCCTTGGTTTCGTTCGGTGCCGCCGCTCCGTATTCTCCCATTGCACCCGGTGCAACGATATGCCGCACTGGCACACCACCCTGCTGCATCAGGAAAGCGATCACGGCTTTAGCGCGGTCTTCGCTCAGCTTGGTGTTCATCGCAGCACTGCCGGTCGAATCGGCATAGCCCGTCACCTCGACGATGTACCCGTTGAGACTGGCGGCGGTTTGCGCGATTTGCTGGAGGGCTTGCTTGTCGCCCGCGTCGAGATCGGAGCGGCCAACACCGAATTTCACGGTTGTTTGGCCCTTCACGTCATAATCGGCCAACAGACTAAAGCGATTGCTGTTTTCCTCGATGTCCTTGATATTCTGCGAAATTCTTTGTTCGTGGTCCGCGACACTCATCCCGTGGGCCTCGAGAGTCTCCTTCTGGGCTGCCAGTTGCACATCGTGGGAAGCGAGCTGCCCGCTGTGCGCTTCGAGCTGCTGCACGTTGGCCGCGACTTGCTGAGCAGTCGGATGCAAACCGGACTGAATCATCTCGGCGGTCTCCAAGTCATCGCCATCGACAGTGATCGTCTTCGCCACGAACCGGCCCTGGTCGTCGGAGCCGCCGTCAACGGAAACCTTGAGCCCCGGTATAAGTACCACATCGGACATGTAGTTCTTGCCAAGTCCAAAGAGCCCGGTGTCATCTTTAGTTTTTGTGTCATCGGTCAGAACAACGGTAGTGTTTCCATCGCCGGACTTCACAACCAATGTGTCTCCGGTCCTGGTGATAATCATTCCTTTGACTTTGTCGCCGGCAAATGCGAATACCGATGTCAGAAAGAACAACGTCATCAGACTTACTACAACCTGTTTGCGGTGCATAGCTCCCTCTCTTGGTTAAATTTGTTGGTTCAAACGACAGTTACCCTACTTCTTATCGATAACAAGGCGAGCGCCACGGACAACGTAGGCAGACGCATTGCTAGATAAAATAATCGAGCGACAGACCCAAAAAAGACACTGTCGAAACTACCAGTGTGCAGAAACATAATCGACAACCACCTGCTCAGCTAGGCCGGGAATTGTTGTTGGACCGTTCTCATCTGGCGCCGCTTAACCTGCGGATGGAATTCGCAGCCCCGAGGTGTTGAGTCGTACCGCGTAAGTTGAATCACACAACTAAGTGAGACTATTGTTTCGGCTGTTCTCTATTCGTCATCTTCATTCGTCATCTTCGGCGACGGGCGTCCAAGATTGGTCGGGATTGAAACGCTCCATCTTTTCAAACGTGTCGAGGGTTTGGCCCCCAAAATCTTTGTCGTAGACAATGCCGTCATGGCTGACGATGAAGGTTCTCACTCCGGTTACGCCGTACTCGGCGGGCGCGGCTACCAACGCGAATCCACCGATCATCACACCCTTCACCACAAAATCCATTTGGCCCAGTGGCGCCGCGGGCCCCTGTCCTTTTAGGATCTTAAAAAAGTAACCATGGTACGGGTCAGCACCGATGGTATAGCCCTGTTCGATCGCATGTGCAATCTTTTCGCCGATGGGACCACCCCAGGTGCCATCGGGATTTTGCCAGGCCAGTCCATCCTGCTTGCCGGGCGTACTGATGATGTTCTGAGCATACTGGTTGACGTCATAACCTTGTTGGGGTTGAAGGGCGTATTCGTGCTGGGCGTCGACATAGCCAAGGCAGACTTGAATGGCGTCCAATTCATTGGCACCGATGCGGCGATAGAGGAGTTCCTGCCGGCCCGCTTTGGCATCAAACGACCACTTTTCACCGCTCTTTACCAGTGGCACTGGAAAAGGCCAGTCCTCATTGCCAACGAGGAGGAATGCGCGATTCCCACTTTTTGGATCCACTGTGATGCTGTGTTTTTCGCGCGCCTCGGCAACAAAATTGGCGGCGTGTTGCCGGTCTTGAGCGTATTCCCCGCTGAATACAATATCCTCTCCACCGGGTCCAAAAATCTGAAAAAGTTCGCTGACATCGAACTTCGCGGCAGCCGCGATGAGCACGTCAGCAGCCTGTTGCGCAGTGTCAAATCTCTTGGCCACCGCGGCAGGGGCAGTAGTAGCAGCCGGAGCTTCTTTCGTTGTCGATTGCTGCGCAGTAGAAAAAACAGAGGCGGATAAACACGCCAGGGCTAATGCGCCAACAATCCAGAGAGGACGTGAAAGATGTTCATTCGCACAATTTAATTTCATTTCTGCTCCCGCCCTGCTTTTGCGTTTTGCGTTCAGCACTGCAAGCGCTCTACCTGCGCCGCCCACCGCCGCCACCACGACTTCCTCCACCTCGACTGGAGCCTCCGCCTCGAGATCCCATGCTGGAGGCGCCGCGACTGCCGCTGGAGCGAGCGCGAGATCCGTCATACCCACGGGAACCTCCCCCGAATGCGTCCCGATTTCCGCCACCGGTGCGCGAGAGGTCGCGACCTCCTATACGGTCGGCTCCGCCTCCGGCTGTCCTGTTCCCGCCGCCTGCTCCGGCTCTGTTAGCCGCGCCTGCGCCGCCGCCCCGGTTTCCCATGCCGCCTCCCCCGGCGCGATTGCTGGCCAGATTGCCACCCTGTCGACCGAGCTGTTGCCGCGCACTGCTTTGCCGGTTAGCGAGGGAATCACCGCGCGTCGTCCCCCCAAACCTGTCCGCAGTCGCCCGGTCGCGATAAGGGGCTCCGCCGCGATGTGCCGGGTTGTGCTGCCATCGATCGCCTGCGTTGCCTCCGCCAGCTGGTAGGTTGGACGGGCGGTTGCCTAAATTTCCGCCACGGTTGCCTCCACCGATGTCGCCGCGGTTGCCTCCGCCAGCTGGTAGAGTGGACGGGCGGTTGCCTAAATTTCCGCCGCGGTCGCCTCCACCGATGTTGTTGCGATTGCCTCCATTGATGTTCGTGTTGCGATTGAAATTGTTATTGTGGTTGATGTAAACGTTGTTGCCGCCCCATCCGCAACCCCACCCCCAGCCTCCTCCCCAGAATGCCCCCATGGCTATGCCGATGCCAAAAGAGATTGCCATGCCCGCGGCGTAGTACCCAGGCGGCGGATAGTAAATAGGTGGGTAGGGATAGAGCGGAGCGCCGTATACCAACAAGGGATCATATGAAGGCACGTACACGATTTGCGGGTTAGCTTGCTGGATTACGATCACGGGTTGGGTTTCGATGATCTTGGTTTCCACGGTCTGTTGCTCAGTCGACTTCAAGTTGCCCTTATCCTGAGCCTTCTTGCGCATCCGCTGAACGGCCTCCATGACGTCGCTTTGCTGCGCCAGGAAAGCGTTCCCTAGATCGGTGGTCCACTGAATATCATCCGCCAAGCGCTTTACCACATCGGGCAAGGCGGCCAAGGCCTGGATGCTTGGGTCCCACGGCTGTTTCGCCACCGCATCGGCGAGAGCCTTATCTTTCAGATTCTTGTTTTGTTCCAGCCACTGCTGGAGCTGGATGATCTCGAGTGGATATGTAGACGCTGCCAGAGTCTGGGCCAATAACGGGTCTGGATAAAGGGCAATTGGCGCGACGAGAGAATCCAGTTGATCCGGTGGAATTTTGGTAGCCTGGTTTTGCGGAGAGGAAGCTGGCTCCTGCGAAGCGAACAACGGACCTGCCAAAGTGTCGCCCGGTAAGAGGGCAATGGCACAGAGAATCGCCACTAGAGGTCGCAAGATTGCACTCTGTGTTTTTGTATTCATGAGTCTCCTCTTGGCTCCGCAAAGGCGCTTACTTCAATTGCGCCGGGACCTCGCCAGTAGCTATACACAACTTTGCAAGCACGGCTCCGCAATGTGAAGCACTCCAAAATCGCACAATAGTAAGGTTGTCTTCCAACGTCAGCTGTCAAAACGTGCAGTTCTTAAGTCTTTCGTCGCGGCCATTTGTGACTTTTCTGCGGCGCTCCTACTGAATCGGTCCTATTCGCGATCGCGACCTAGTTATTTTGACAGTCGTGTTCATGTAATAGCTAGTCTACGGTGGGCCTGTTCCTTACGGCATTTCTAGTACGCAGTATAGGTAGAAATGTCGATTAATACCGCGCACGCAGCTACTTTCGGATCTCAAGTAGTTGGCAAGGGTCTCAACTGACGCGGCGGTGTTCTTAGGGGAAGCGCCATGAATCGTGCAACAACAGCAATAATCGCGATTACACTCTTGGCGTTAAGCTCGCATGGTGCGTTTGCACAAGATGATGATTCCGACGACAACCCAAGAGTTAACACAAATCTCGGCTTCCCGATATCTGCCCCCCTTGGACAAGCGGGACGATTTGTGAATTTGGGATTGGGTGTCAATATTGGCGCGGGTTACAATTTCACCCGAAGCCATGCCGTTGTTGGTGAGTTTATATGGAATAGTCTGCTCGTGAACGATAGCGCTCTCTCTCCGATTCGAGTGGCCCTTCAAAATCCTAGTCTCGCTGCCGGTGGTAATTTGTTTGCGTTTACAGGAAACTACCGCTATGAATTAAGAGGTAGAGTTGTGGGCGCATACCTGATAGGCGGCGGAGGCTGGTATTATCGTAACGCCCACCTTTCACAACAGGTTGTAACTGGGTCAAATATTACATGTACGCCAGTGTGGCCCTGGTGGGGATTCTCCTGTGACCACGGACTTGTAACTTCGGACCAGACAATAAAGAACTCGTCGTCGCACTCTCTCGGTGTAAATGGGGGCATCGGCTTAACTGCTAGAGTTGGCAACGCACCCTACCGGATGTACCTCGAATCGCGCTATCACTATGTGCCGGGTAAGGTTAATACTCAACTGATGGTGGTCACAGTGGGGATCCGATACTAAACACCTCGCCGTAGTGGTTTCCGTTTCAGCTAGGTTCCGCACATTACTCACCTGGAAGCGCTTATTGGGGTAGACGCATTGATTTTCAGATCAGGTATCCACTGTAACTTCTGCCAGTGTCGGTTTGTCTCCAAGCCTCTTAAGCTATTCAACGAATCTGATTCCTTCATTGGCGGCCCGCCATGCTGCTCGATTGGAGACGATCGCAATGCGTTTTCACTTCACGGCCCCACGCTTCGTAACCAGAATCTTTTTTCTGCTCGGCTTGCTTATAATCACCAACGCGCCGGGTATTGGGCAACGAGGAAAAACCGAGACCATTGACGCCACGGCTATGGGCTCAAGTACTCAGCTCGGAAGAATCTTCGGCGTGAAAATTACTATTTACGAGTTCTCGAGTCCCGAAGACAGGGACGTTCTGGTACAAGCGTTTCAAAAGGGTCAAAACGACGGACTAGTAAATGCACTTGAAAAGATGAAGAGTGTTGGGCGGATTGCTATTCCCGGCACGCTTGGATACGATCTCAGCTTCATCCGGGAGATCGTGACGCCCACTGGCAGGACCATCCGTTTTGTTACAAACCGCAAAATCGCTTTTGGAGAATCCTACTGGGATACTCAAACCAAAAGTTTCAACCTGACTGCCGGAGAAATCAGATTAAACGATAAAGACAAGAGTAAAAGTGAAGGGGTACTTTTCCCGGCGGCGCAGCTTATCGTTAATAACGAAGGAGAGTTGCAGTGGGAGCTTAACCAGAATGCTTGGAAGCTAAGTAACATCATCGAATGGGATTGAAATTAATTCGGGGATACCCGCATGGCGACGAGCGTGAAACATCGACGACGCGTTGTTGTATCGACTGCACTGTTTTTATTTTCTTGTGTTGTTTTGATTTGTGACATGTCCGCCCGGGCGGAAGCCAAAAGCAAATACGCGTGTGATGAAAGTCAACCCGAGAGTATGTGTAATGCTGCCAATACCTGCGGTTCGAGTTCCTCGGCATGTAAGGTCGACATAACGAGGTCTGGCAGCTCCGCTAACGTAAAGCCCGGCATTCCCAATGCCAAAAACAATCAATTTTTCTGCGTCAAGGCTGGCACGACTGTGGTGTGGATGAGTTCGAAGGAGAACAATGGGTTCGTGGTGTCGTTCGGCACTGACTCGCCGTTTGAGCCCGATAGCCCGATCATGGGCGGCGGCAAGAAGCAGGTGAAAACGCAAGCCGTCACCCCGGGCTGCTACAAGTATGATGCGGGCGCGTTCCGTTCAGGAACCATTTATGGGATGAGCGGCGGAGGCAAAGCGGAATTCGTCATTTTGCCTTGACGACAGAGTCGGTCCGGTTGGCAGTTGGGCAGTGCGTCGAGGGACAGTACCAGTAATGCGGTCCAAGCAAACTCGGTTGTACTGTCTAAAGTCCCCGCTCGCTGCCATTTAGAGTACCGGTTCCCTGCTTCACGCGAACCTGATCGTGTATCTACGGCAATTGCCGATCTTTTGAAGCGTCCCAATCCACCATGTCATGGGCTTTTCGAAGACGTCTGCGTAGCTTTTTGCGATCGTCACTATGGGTGGTGCCTGCAATTGCCACTGTCACAGCATTTCTTTCTGTCCCTCTGTTAAGAATTCTCGACAGAAGGCTAGGCTTTCAATTGTTTCGCTTTTCCCCTGAGGGTGCCCGTGCGGCTGCCGGTATTGTGTCGGCGGCCATGCTATCGTTCGTCGTCTTGTTTTTTTCCGTTTTGCTTTTGACAGTCCAGATTGCCAGCAGCACCCTCTCGCCACGCATTATAGCCCGGCCTTTTCGTTCTCGCGCTCTCAAAGCATCCCTGGGACTGTTTGTATTTACTCTCATCTACAGTATGGCAGTGGTCGCTCGTGGAGTTGAAGGAAATATCGGACAACTGCCGACAGCGATCGTCATGGTGCTGACTATTATCAGCATTTGCGTTTTCTTGTATGTGGTTGAGCATGTCAGCAAAGAGCTTCGCCCAGCAACAGTAATGGCGGCTGTGGCCGCGGAAGGAGTCGAGGTGATTAAAGCGGTGTATCCTAAAATGATCGCGCAGGACTCTCTAGACAACCTCGATGAAGGTTTCCTCGGAACACCGTCCCGCACCATACTGCTCGATGGTAGGACTGGGGTCGTTGAAGCTGTTGACATCGAAAAGTTAGTCGACCTCGCGATCCGAACCTCTTGCACCATTGAAGTTGTTCCCCAGGTTGGGGATAGTGTTGCAAGCAATGATCCAGTGTTTCGGCTGTATGGTAATGGCGTCGCCGTCAATTCTAAGGAACTCTTGGGACACATAGTCCTGGAGCAAGAACGCACCCTTGACCAGGATCCCGCTTTTGCCTTTCGAATTATCGTTGATATTGCCTCGAAGGCACTCTCGCCGGCGATCAACGACCCAACGACGGCCGTACTTGCGCTTGATCAGATCCACAAGTTGCTGCGAGAAGTAGGACGGCGGCGACTGGACACCGGGTTGGTGCTTGACTGGACGGGGCACCCTCGGCTGATCTATCGCACCCCGAACTGGGAAGACTTCGTAGGGCTTGCGGTGACCGAAATACGTCAGTTTGGTGCGAACAGTACTCAGGTGGTTCGACGCATGCGGGCTATGTTAGAAAATCTAATTCCATTGCTACCTCCCGATCGCTCTTCGGTCCTGCTACAGGAATTGGGGCTACTTAAGTCAACGGTCGACCAGGGCTTCGTAATGCTCCAAGATAGAATGCGTGCCGATCTGCCGGACTCTCAGGGTCTGGGTGGGCACCGCAAAACTGCCTGAGCAGCCGGAAGATGGAGGCCGGTTGCACAAGATGATTTCAGCTCAGAATGTCCAGCCAATAGACGACATTGACCCAGCTATCACCGCTCTTCGGCGGTGATAATTGTGCGCACTCTTGACTTACGGCGTTCCTCGCCTCCAATCCCCTTGCCATCGGCGCGATCATGAGCTCTATGGCCCATATGCGTGAAGGAACTGTATTGTCTCCCCGAATATATCTCTTGCGACCACTTGTATTGTTTTAGTCCGAAACCGTCCGTCTAGCTAATACAAAATTTGTTGTTTTTGTACTACTTAGTAACTTACTGGATCGTAACGATTCAGCGTATCGCTTGCTTGTGTGACGCGTCGGAGGCTCAGGTGCTCTGGAGCAACGATCGGTTGCTCCCTGTGTCGACCCTCGTGAAGGGAAGATCGCATCAAAACTCATGATCGTGGTATAGGCCGTCTGACTGGGGAGGAGCTGCATAAGTGTCAAAGGTGAGTATTCTGGTGGCAGACGATATTGCTTTTTGGCGGGAGTTCGCCTGTTCTGTGATTGGTAGGGAGCCATCGTTTGAAATTATTTGGGTGGCTGTGGACGGACAGCAGGCAGTCGTAATGGCAGAACGACTTCAACCAAAAATTGCTTTACTGGATGTTGGTTTGCCGGGGCTCAACGGAATTGACGCAGCCATAGGTATACGAAAGCTCGCTCCACACACCAGAATAGTGTTTCTTAGTCTGCAGACAGACCTGGATGTTGTCCAGGCCGCACTCCACGTTGGATCTGGCTATGTTGCGAAAACCGATGCAGCGACGGAGTTGGTACCTGCGATTTACTCAGTTGCTAAAGGTGAAAGGTTCCTCAGTCATCAGTTTGCAGACCTCCGCCAAGAGAACAACTTCTAGGAATACCGGATCTGCTTTGCGCCAAAAAGCGCCGGGGCCCAAAGAACTTTCTCTGCTGCCTTCAAAATTTCCTCCGGCTGGGCTAAGCCTGCCGGAGTGCTAACGTCGTGTCTCGATGCTGTTACCTTTACCAGTGCACGGCAACTTATACAGTCCATTAAGCTTGAAGTGGTGAGGAGTTGCGGACCGACTTCGTCCCGGCTTTGGCGGCGCATTGCAGGTTCCTTGCTGCGCATCCAGATCAGGGAGCCGACCATGGGTGTGAGCAGGTATGGCTTCATCATCAATCATCGTGTCTGTGGCCGACCAGTTGGTGTCGCCGTTTCTGGATGGACTGACGCAAGCGGATCGCGCTACCGTCTTCGCGGCAGCATCGGAGCGGCGTGTCCAATCCGATTCTGTGATTATTACCCAGGGCGGAGAAGCCGACTACTTGTTTCTCATCGTCAAGGGCTGTGCGAGATACTTTTACATCACTCCAGATGGGAAAAAGATCGTCTTGTTCTGGTTGATGCCAGGTCAAATATTTGGCGCTGCTGCCTTGTTACCAGCACCCACCGAATATCTGGTGGGCACAGAAATTCTGAAGGACGGCTGTCTTCTGGTCTGGCATCGCGACAGGATCCGGGCGCTTGCGTTGCGAATCCCCAGATTGTTGGATAATGCGCTGTCTGTGGCAAGTGACTATTTGACCTGGTATGTCGCTGCGCACACAAGCCTCGTTACCCACAGCGCAGAACAAAGGGTCGCCCAGGTTCTGGTGACTCTGGCTCACGGTTTGGGCCATAAAGTTTCGGGTGGGACACGCATTGAATTGACAAATGAACAGCTTGCCAATGCAGCGAACGTCACTCCATTCACCGCCAGCCGGATATTAAGTGGTTGGCAGCGAAACGGCGTTTTGGTCAAAACCAGAGGTCAGCTGCTGCTTCGCTCCCCTGAACAGCTTTTCCCCGCCCGCCCTTGACGCCTTTGCCACCGATGAGCTTAGCGTAAGAACGCTCTTCCGTGCTGTGAGAAGTGACAGTGTTCAGATCTGTATACGACCGGGTACGCTCCGCTGGATTAGACAAGGAGTTTTCGATGCTCAACGCGGACATTACAGGTCCCAACACTTTTTCGGTCGGGTGCGGCGCGACACTGTGGTATTGCGATCGGTGCACCGAATTTATTTCGATACATTCCGCCCAAGTGCTGGGCGAGGCGTTTTGTCCGGCATGCGGTGACGTGTTATGCAAGTGTGGGATGCCCAACAGCGCGCCAAGCATTTCATTCGATTCGTGAAACGAGCAGTGTGTGTACCGTCGCAGTGCGCTGAGACTAGGCTGGGGACACCATCGGCGGCAACATGAGGATGCCAAGCCTGCCATTTGATGGAAGTGAGAGAGCCCGATTGTTTAGCAACAAATTGGTTTGAATAGTCCGTCAGTTTACGGCGGCAAGTGCATCTGCCGGCCACTCGGCGTTGGTGCGACGCCAGGTTTTATCTGGGTTGTATCGCTCCAATTTCTGAGCAATATTTACAGTGTCAGGGCCCAGATCTTTTTCATAAACGACGCCGTCGTAGCTGACCATGAAAGTCTTGACTCCGGTAACCCGGTAGTCTGCGGGGAATGCCACCAACGCAAAGCCGCCAATCATGACGCCCTCGACCACATAGTCGAGTTGCCCCAATCTAGCTGCGGGACCCTGACCTTTCAACACTCTGAAGTGGTAGCCGTGGTATACCGATGTTTTCTCCGGCGAGTAGCCTTCCTCGATAGCGCGCGCAACAGACTCACTGACCGGACCACCCACAGAGCCATCGGCATTCCGCCAATATAGGCCGTCTTGTTTACCTGGAGTGCTGATGATTTTCTGTGCGTACTGATTGATCCCCGAATTGTCGTGAATCTCCGTGGCGTATTGCTTCTGAGCCTCGACGAAGCCCCGGCAAATTTGAATAGCGTCCAGTTCGTTCGATCCAATGCGGCGAAAGAGAATTTCCTTATGCCCTTGCTTGGCATCGAAATGCCACTTCGAACCTACTTTGATGAGCGGTACGGGGAATGGCCAGTCGTCATTGCCCACAGACAGAATGGCTTTCGCGCTGTTTCCAGGGTCTATGGCCACAACCTGTTTTTGCTGCGCCTTTGCAACAAAGTCGGCAGCGATGCTTTTGTCATGAACAGGGTCGGATGAGGAAACGAAGTCCTTGCCATCTGGCCCGAAAATCTCCAGCAAGGCCGCCACATCGTAATTTCCTGCCGCCTGGATCAATGCGTCGGCCGCTTGTTTCGGTGTATTAAAAGCCTTTGGCGAGGATGCAGATTTCTCTGGCGTCGTCTGTGCGTGGCAAGGAACCGCAAGAGCAAGGCCTAAGACGCCAACAACCAAAAACAGGAAACGCATATCTGTGCCAGGTTTTCGCGATCCCATGTGTTCCTCCTTAATTCCCCGTTCCCCGCGAGCCTTATCTCCGTCTGCCCCCGCCGCCACTGCGCCCGCCGCCACTGCGTCCGCCCCCGCCGCCCATGCTTGAGGAACCGCGCGAACTGCTGGCACGAGCACTCTTTCCGCTCGATCCTCCGGAAGCTCCGCCGAAGGCACCGGAGTTTCGGGAACCGCCAGAGCCAGAAGTGCTGCGATTGCCTACACGGTCTCCAGCTCCACGATTCGAACCCGCGTTGCTCCCTGCGCCGTTCCCACCTCGGTTGCCGGTGTCCCTCCCGTTCGCGCTGCGGTCGCGGCTATTTCCCATCGAACTGCGATCAGCCGCTTGTTGCAGCCCTCCGCGCTGACCCTGGTTCTGACGTGCATTTGCCTGCCTCGTGCTCATGGAATCACCACGCGCCGTGCCACCGTACTTTCCCGCTGTCGCCCTGTTGGAATACGGAGCTCCGCCGCGATGTTGAGGATTGTGCTGCCAGGTGCCGCCATTTCGATTGGATACGTTCTGCCGGTTGGAGTTTCTTACGAAATTATTATTGTTATTGATGGTGATATTGTTGTTGCCCCCCCATCCGCAGTTATAGCCCCATCCGCCGCCGCCCCAGGCAGCCCCCATTGCGATTCCGATGCCAAACGAGATCGCCATACCTGCGGCGTAATAACCAGGTGGGGGATAAGCAATCGGGGGGTAAGGGTAAACCGGCGCGCCGTACACCACGGTCGGGTTGTAACTCGGAACATAAATAACTTCGGGACTGGCCTGCTCAATGACGATAACCTGCTTGCTCTCGACTACCTTCGTTTCTACCTTCTGCTGCTCGGAAGACTTTAGGTTGCCGCCATCCTTAGCTTTTTTTCGCATGCGTTGCACTGCATCCATTACATCGCTCTGCTGTGCCAGAAACGCATTGCCCAGGTCAGTCGTCCATTTGATGTTATCGGCCAGTTGTTTGACCAGATCGGGAAGTGCTGCCATGGACTGAATGCTTGGATCCCAATCCTGCTTTTTCACCGCGTCCGCTAGGGCTTGGTCCTTCAGATTGCTGTTCTTTCCGAGCCATTGCTGAAGCTGGATGATTTCGAGGGGATAGGTGGCAGCCACCAGTGTCTGGCTCAGGAGTGGGTCGGGATAGAGCGCGATGGGAGCAACTAGGGAGTCGAGTTCTCCCGGCGGAATAGTGGCCGCTTGCTCTTCAGCGGGTGCGGAACTCTGTAGTGAGCTGTGGAATGCGAACAGATTCTGGTCTCCCGGCAACAACGCCAAGGCACAAGCGAAAACCACGAAGCGTCGCGCAAGACCAATCGGTAACCTTGAGTTGAACAGTGCCACTTTCATACGAGATATCCCCTTTAGATCAGCCGCGGCGGGCAGAATCCCGTTCTTGGCGGGAACCGGGGAACACAGTCGTCCTTCAGATTGAGTTCAAGACTAATAATCATTGACACTGTCGGAAAGGACGACTGACAGAAGTGACAGTTTCTGCCAGCCACAGCCCTCGTCCAACGTTTAGCTTTCGTCTAGCTCCATGTAGCACCTACTTTCACTAAAGTCGAATAAGCTCGTATCGGCATGCTGATATCCGCGACGTACTGGCAAAAACAACAGTTCACGACCCAGACGCTCCGGTGAGAAAAGTGATCAGGCACAGCTCACGCTGGAAAGGCTGTGGTTCCCCGAGCCCCCGAAGTTGAACTCTGAGGGTGCGGTGTCGCCCTTCACGAATTAAGAATTCTATGAATACAACTCTTGGGGAGCCGAGAATGGAACTTTACGCTGTCTTCGTGGCGCCTCGATTCCCCGCAGTAGACCGGCACCTCGCTATACGATCTCGAAGATGTCAAGGTCTTTAAAATATGAGCGCAAGACAAGCCAGCCGTGAGAGCACACCCGAAACCACAACAGTGAAATCGAAGTGGCCTAAAATTGCCTATGCGGAAACCGCCGAACAACGCCGCTTGAACGAGACTCGGGAAAAAGCAGTCCCGTGGAAGAAGTGGGGGCCTTATCTCAGCGAACGACAGTGGGGAACTGTTCGAGAAGACTATAGCCAGGACGGAAACGCCTGGGACTATTTCAGCCATGACCACGCCCGCTCGCGAGCATATCGATGGGGAGAAGACGGTCTGGCTGGAATTTGCGACGACAAGCAACAACTTTGTTTCGCAATCGCTTTGTGGAATGGCCGAGACCCAATTTTGAAGGAACGGTTGTTCGGTCTTACCAACAGCGAGGGCAACCACGGCGAAGACGTAAAGGAATACTACTTCTATCTCGACAGCACGCCCACACACTCCTACATGAAGTATCTGTACAAGTATCCGCAGCAGGAGTTTCCGTACCGCAAGCTGGTGGAAACGAATCGGGGCCGGTCCCGTGAAGATTTCGAGTACGAACTTCTCGATACCGGGGTGTTTGATTCGGACCGGTATTTCGATGTGTTCGTCGAGTACGCAAAGGCAAATCCGGAAGACATCCTGATCCGAATAACAGTGCACAACCGCGGGCCGGAGCCGGCAGAGTTGCACTTGCTTCCGACACTTTGGTTTCGCAACACCTGGTCGTGGGATAAGGGCGGGACCAGGCCAGCGATGCGCCAGGTTGAAGCAGGAAGGATCATGGCTTCGCATGCTGAACTTGGCGACCGCGCGTTTGACTGCGAAGGAAATCCAGAGTTGCTGTTTACCGAGAATGACTCGAATGCCCACCGGCTGTGGGGACAGCCAAACCAGTCGCAGTATGTAAAAGACGCTTTTCATGAGTACGTTACTTCAGGTAAGCAAGCAGCTGTGAATCCGTCATTGACCGGAACAAAAGCGGCTGCGCATTATCGGCTGGACGTGCCCGCCGGCGGAAGCGAGGTCGTCCGGTTACGCTTGAGCATGAAGGGGCTGGCGAAACCGTTCGACACTTTCGATGAGACATTTGCCAGCCGCGTGGCCGATGCAAATGAGTTCTACGATCGCATCACCCCGCATTCGCTGACCGAGGATGAACGCCGGGTACATCGCCAGGCGCTGGCCGGTATGCTGTGGAGCAAGCAGTACTACTACTTCGATTTGGATAGGTGGCTGGAAGAGCATGACGCTCATCCCATGACAGGCACCAATCCTCGCAATGTCCGCAACAGCGAGTGGTTCCACATGTTGAACAAGGACATTATCTCGATGCCCGATAAATGGGAGTATCCATGGTATGCCTCGTGGGATCTGGCTTTCCACACCATTGCGCTTTCGCTGGTGGACTTTGATTTTGCCAAGGACCAACTCCTGCTCATGCTTCGGAATCTATATGCCCATCCTAACGGTCAGATTCCTGCTTACGAGTGGAACTTCAGCGACGTGAACCCGCCAGTGCACGCCTGGGCGACATTATTCCTGTTCAACGTCGAGAAAGAGCTCGGTCGCTCGGATCTCCGTTTCCTGGAAAGATCGTTTCAGGGCCTGATGCAAAATTTCAACTGGTGGGTCAACCGCAAGGATCCGGATGGGAAGAATGTCTTCGCCGGAGGATTTCTTGGCCTAGACAACATTGGCGTCTTCGATCGCAGTGCACCGTTGCCGACGGGTGGCCATCTCGACCAGGCGGATGGGACGGCATGGATGGCCTTCTACTGCCAGAACATGCTGGAGATTGCGTTTATTCTGACCGAGTACGACTCCGTCTACGAGGATGTCGCCTTTCGATTTCTGGAGCAGTTTCTCTGGATTACATACGCCATGGATCGAATCGGCCAGAACCACGACGAAATGTGGGACAGCCATGACGGTTTCTTTTACGATCTGCTCCACTTTCCGAATGGTGACGCCATGCGCCTGAGGGTCCGGTCCTTGGTAGGCCTGCTGCCATTATGCGCTTCGACGGTATTCGAACCTGGCACCATGTTTCGCAATCCCCGAATAATGGAATTCGTGGAGATCTTCAAGAAACGCCACCCCGATTTGTTGAATCACATTGCTCCAGCGGATAACTCTTTCATAGGATATGCCGACCGCCGGCTTCTGTCGGTGTGCAACAAGCAAAAGCTGGAGCGGATTCTGGCATACATGTTGGACGAGAAGGAGTTCTTCGGCCCCTACGGGATAAGGTCTCTCTCCCGTTACCACCTCGAACACCCGTTCGTCTTCAATCTGAGCGGGTCGGAGTACAAAGTCGGATATCTGCCGGCGGAGTCGAACAACGGCATGTTTGGCGGAAACTCGAATTGGCGCGGCCCGGTCTGGATGCCGGCGAACGTTTTATTAATACGGTCTTTGGTGAATCTCTACCAGTTCTACGGCGATGCTTTCAAAGTTGAATGTCCTACTGGTTCGGGAAAATACATGACCCTGTTCGAGGTAGCGAAGGAGATTGCTCGCCGGCTATCAAGCATCTTTCTCCGCGATGCTAACGGCAAACGGCCCGTCTATGGCGGAGCCATGAAGTTTCAGGAGGACCCGTACTGGAAAGATTACATTTTGTTCTACGAGTACTTCCACGGGGACAATGGCGCGGGGCTCGGAGCCAGTCACCAGACTGGGTGGACGGGCATTATAGCTCGATCGCTGGACATCTTTGCCCGTATCGATCCTGTCGACCTTCTTCACATCGGCAAGGCCGATCTTGTCGCTCGGATGACCCGTGAGCAGGTAGCGGGGTAAAGGTCAGTAGAGATTCTGTATCCCATAACGTGCCGTGCATTTTGAAGCAAAGGGTGAGCTTCAATGGACCCATCAGTGGAAGTGCGGAGGCTGAAATGCTCAGGTTGAACTATCTGTTGCTCGCATTATTTCTGAGCCTGGTTGTCCAGGGCTGTCAGGATCTCGCGCCGCGAGATACGCAGAGCCTATTCATCCCTAAGTTTCAGCGCTCAGAAATCTTCGGGTTTCTAGCTGGTCTCGGAACGACTTTTGCCTCCCTACCCGACTTGCTCACCATGCTCCGGCATCGCTCCGGCGTGGGCATCAATCCTCGAATGGCGGCGATCATGGGTATCTTTCAGATCTTGTGGATCTATTATGGTTTGTTGATTTTGTCGCGGCCAGTAATCGCATGGAACGTAATCGCTGTGTTGATAAATTTTCTGACCGTCGGAGCATATTTGTATTTCGTCCACAAGGCAAAAAAACGAGCAACAACGTGAGCTAGCAAAGTTTGCGTGCTTCAGTGTGCAATTATTGTGCCGCTATGTCTCGCATTTCTGGCAGTTGGATCTTGAGCGGAGTCGTCATTGTAATATTCGTGGCCGCATTACCAGGTGCCATTGCGAGAGTTATTCGAACAGGTGATTTGTATCTTTTCACAGATCATTTTTTTCGGGACATCCTGGCTCGTCTCTCAGGGCCGGGTCGATTACGCTTCATTCTTCAGCCAGCGGTGGCAATCATCTTGGGAACGCGGGGTGGGATAAGAGACGCAAGCGCTGGCCTGCCCCCGTTTCTTTGGGGACTCGTTCATGCAAGCGAACACCGCCGAGAGTTGTTGCGAAGCTCGCTCTCGGCCACACGTAACCTGTTAGCGATCGCAATTCTCCTCGATCTTGTCTCGCAGTTTCTCATCTTTCACGAGATCCACCCCGCAGCGGCGCTGGTCGTAGGCCCGGTACTGATCGCGGTGCCTTATGGGTTGTCGCGGGCGTTTTCCAATCGAATCTGGTGCTGGAGGAACCACGACAAACCGACGGCTCACGCGAGCTGACATCCTCAGAGACAAACTTGATGCGCTATTTGAGTTGCACAATTCTTGTCGTTCTCTTGTCGCTCTTGACGGTCCCATCGTCATCGGGAAAGTCGAGCAAGCTAGTAAACAGCTGGAAGAGCCCGACTCACATCGCCGCGGATAGGCCACACCGAGTTCTTGCGCTGGGCCTCAGTGATAAGACGGTGATCCGTGCCGAATTCGAGGATGTGTTGGCCGCGCAATTGAACAAAATCGGAATGGAAGCCATTCCCGGCCACACCATCCTACTCAGACCCGAGGATACAGAGTTTGAGCTGGACTACCTCAGGACGCAGATCCGGGAACACAAAATCGACGCGGTTGTGGTGGCGCGCCTTATCAATGTGGAGAACACCACCACGTACGTTCCCGGCGCTCCTTACTTTCCTCCCTATCCTTATTACGGCACATTGTACGGTTACTATGGCGCGGTTAATCCAGTGGTCTACGGTCCCGGCTACTTGAAAGAAGAAAAACAAATACGCATAGAGACAAATCTCTACATCATCACGTCAGGAGAAGGAGACCTCGTCTGGACCTGCATCACTGACACGTTCAACCCCTCCAACATGAAGAAAGCGATTGATCGCCTTGTGAAATTGGTGGTGAAGCAAATGCAGAGTGATTCCGTGATTTAATTAGGCGAATACCTTTGAACTTAGGAGCGGTAACCTATCCGCCGACGGTCGGATGGTCGGATACTATCGCGAATCTAGTCCGGAAACTACGTTTTTTGGCAGTCGTACTTCTTCATCCTAGGAAATACGATTTCATAACCATTGGCCGTGGAGTGTTCATGCCGCCGAGGCAAGAATGGAGGCTGGCCTTCCCATGCATCGTGGAGGCAGCTGTGGCTCACGGAGTGAACAAAAAACAGATAGTTGCGCTTGCCTTTCTATTACTTACTCTGAGCACATCTGCTCAGGACGACAACCCAACCTTTAAAGCCGAGACTAAGAGCGCATTGGTATGGGACGAGAACTTGCTCGAGAGCACGGCCTCCTCCATCCGCGACCCGTTGTCAGGAAATGAGATTCACAGATTGACTTACGACGGAATCGAGGTCAGTTCTCGTGTGGGATATGAGAGAGTCAGTCCTAGCAAAGAGGACAAGCTTATCAACTACACCACAACCGTCGCAAACAATACTGACTCTGACGCTTCGGTGCGATACGGCGGTGTTAGTGTTGACGACCGTTTAGCTATGCCGCTTCAGGTCGCTGCGAACAGCAAGGGGCTCAGCAAGCGCGACCGCAGGGATACATGGGACCTAACCAAGATGCACTGCTTTCAGAGTGGTTTTGCTTCGAAAGGGAGTGTTTTCTCATCCTCATCGTCGAGCCAGACATCGACCCAAATCTTCACAGTTCGCCCGAAGACTTCCATCACGATCTCTTTTGTAACCAAAGATACTCGCACTTCCGCGGTCCTTTGTTCTGTGGACGGTTGTCGGCTGAAGGGCAAGGTGCGTTACTACGTGACCGTCAACCTTAGAGACTACGTTTTTGTATGGTCTGGACCTTCCGTAGTTTACTGCGGCGAATAACCCGAATGCCACAGCCTGAGAAACCCCCGGGCAGGGATTTTCCAAATGTTTGCCCGCTCACGCCTCTTTGCTTTGACAGACCTGCGGAATTCTGTAAGCCGCGTGCACCATTGCGTGCACTATCACTTTTGACAGTGGTCAGCCCAACCTAGAAAAAGTACTACTTACGAGATGCAAAACCACCAGCCCCACTGCTGGCGCTTTTAACAGTTCTCCGTCGAGCGTTGGTTTTGGGACAGTGCGATCCGAGGTGAGCCATGAAGTCCAGATTTTCGAACAACCTGGCGCTAGTCGCGTTAGGTCTCGTCATTAGTATCAGTTTGAGCCCAGCGGCGAGTGCGCGAGACCAAGTCCTGCCCGCCGGTACGATTTTGCAATGCACCCTCAATGAACCGAACTTTTCCGCAGCCACGGCCGAAATCGGGGATCCCGTACTTTGTCACCTTCGAGGCATGACTGAATTTGGTGAGCAAGTTTTTCCTCGGGGCAGTTACCTGGTCGGCCATCTCGAGTCGGCAAAAGATCCCGGCCACTTCTTTGGCAAAGGATATTTGAAGCTGCAGTTTGATCGTATCGGGCTGCCCAGCGGCGACTTGCCTTTGGATGCAAAGGTCATCGCGACTCGTGGTTACAAGGTTGACCGCGAGGGTAAGATCGATGGCAAAGGACATGCCAAGCGCGACGTCGCAGAGTGGATGCTGCCGCCCCTCTGGCCCTGGAAAGTAATCATGCTACCGGCGCGAGGGCCGCGGCCCAAACTGAAGGGCGAGACAACGCTCAGCTTGCGACTGATGGATGATGTGCAAATCCCCCAACTCTCTCAAGTCTCCGGGCGAGAGTCGAATTTCGGTGGTCAACTACAGCGGGAATCGTTCCATAACTCGGTCGACGACCTCCCCGACAACGTAGTTCGAAGAGTCCGCTCAACCGGTGCACAAATGTCCAATGGTGGCCAGACGCTCGGCCCAGAGTGGCACTTCTTTGGTCGCTCCAAGAGTGAATCGCTGCGCGACTCGGTGAATGACGTACCCTGCCGCATCATTCACGATACCTCACCCAATGATCAGGTTAGAGCCGAGACTCAAACGGCTTCTTACGCGACTTACTCTCCGCAGCCCACGACCATAACTGAAGTGAATGTTCCACAGGGAGTTCCTCTGCTCGTGATGAACACCGGAACCCTGCGTGCGCTGAACAACTATACCTTCGAGGATGGTCGCATTACTTATACCCTCGCCGGTGGCGGTGGTGGCGTGATCATGTCCGACGAAGTTGACTGGAGCGCGACGCTGCGGCTCAACGCGCAGCGCGGGCTGCGGATCGTTCTACGCAGCGGGCGAACCAACTCGGTTGCGCCAATGTGAACTTGTGAATCCATCTGTGCCAGTGTGCTGATGCGCACCAGTAGCAGGCTCTAGTAGTAAAAGAACGGATGGTGAACGAAGGTTTGGAACTGCCCAAGGAATGTTCAGCACATTCTTTGAAATAACAAGTTGTGTCAACGGTTGTTGTAGTACTTTCTACACCACTCCCTCGTTGTTGGTTGCTAAATCCAACTTTTTAGTTGCTAAGTCCAAGTTGGCCAATCGGTGAGGTGATTCTGACCCTCGCATGATCCGCAATCCTATATTTAAAACTCCGTAAACCTACGATTTTCTGGAGTTGACAACAGTTATGTTTTGTCTTAAGTCATACATACTGCAAGGAACAGCTTGACACATTCTTTGGAATATCAGTTGCATTAACGGTCGTTACAGCAGTTTCTGTATCACGCACTCCTTTTGGCGTCCTTAGAGTCGCATCGCGACGAAGGACAAGCGGAGCCTGATATAGCTAACGCTATATTTCGTTAAGGAGAATCTCCCATGGTTAAGGCAGCAAAGACAATAGCCAGTCTTATGCTTAGCTTGTTGCTAAGTTCAACTTTGGTGTTCGGCCAAGCCGAAGCAGGATCGATCTCCGGGACGGTAAGGGATGCGACAGGTGCGGTGGTGTCAGGCGCAACGGTAACGGCAAAAAATATTGCCAAGGGGTCGGAGCGCAGCGCAGTAACAGGAACACTGGGTCAATATTCCATTCCAGCCCTGGAGCCAGGGAGCTACCAGGTGACGGTAGCAAGCCAAACGTTCCAAACCTACCGTACGACGATTGAGGTTACGGTCGGCAACGCCTCAACGGTCGATGCAAAGTTGATCGTGGGCTCGAGCTCGACGGTGGTCGAGGTGATTGGGGAAGCCGGGACGCAGGTCAATACGGAGACGCAAGAACTTTCGCAGCTCATTAACGGCACGCAACTGGCACAACTGCCAAGTCTAACTCGTAACCCGTATGACTTTGTTGCGATTTCTGGCAACGTCAGCAACGGCGATACGACGTCGAATGGCGCGACTATGTCCTCTGGTGGCGGTGGCCAGGAACTCTCGAGCCGCGGCGTTGGCTATTCAATCAATGGCCAGCGGGAATCGGGGACTGAGATTCTGCTCGACGGCGTCGAAAATATTTCCGTCTTTAGCGTTGGAATCGGTGAAGACATTCCTGTTGACGGCGTACAAGAATACAGCATCGTGACTAACAATTTTTCGGCTGAGTATGGCCGCGCCTCGGGTGGTGTGGTCAATGTAACCACGAAAGCGGGCAGTAACGGTTTCCACGGCTCCGCGTGGGAGTTCAACCGGCTGTCAGCCTATACGGCCAACACTTATAACAACGTGGCGAACGATCTTCCTAAGGGTAAGTACACTCGCAATCAGTTTGGCTTTAACATCGGCGGTCCAGTCATCAAGAACAAGTTGTTCTTTTCCGAGACTACCGAGTTCACGCGCGTTCGGAGTAATTCGGTTCAGACGGAAGAGGTATTCGATCCATCGTTTATTGCTTTGTTGCCCGCAAATGCCCAGGCCTATTTCAACACCTACGGCACAGGGGTGTTGCCTTCGGCGGGCGTAGCCGCCACGGTGGCACAGATAAATGCGTGCACGCCTCAGACTTGTCCTAACAGTTTTCAAATCGGTAGCGTCAACGGCGTTACGCCGCTTTCCCCGACGCAGCCGGTGTTCGACACGGTTAACTTCGTCGTACCCTTCAATGACGGCGGAGGCCCGCCCCAGAATACTTATGCCCTCGTGGGCCGCGTAGATTACAACGTGAACGACAAAACCCAACTGTTTTTCCGGCTTGGCAAAGAGAGGGAAGATCTTTTCCAAGGCACAAATAGCTTTTCCACTTATCCGCAATATAATAGCGGCACCCTTAACCAAAATCAGAGTTATCTGCTTTCGGCGACCCACACATTTAACAGCTACCTGGTCGATAATGCGAAAGCCAGTTTCACGCGTTTCAATTCGATGACCTCCTTCGACCAGTCGCTGACCAACAGTCCCAATCTAATGTTCGTTGCGCCGCTGGACCCAGTTACAGGTAAAACCATCCAAATGCCTGGATTGGAGAATTCTTCCGCGCCGGGAACAGGTGGTTTGCCCTTCGGGGGACCACAGAACACGATTCAGCTCGAAGACGACCTGTCCTGGACGAAGGGTAAGCACAGCATGCGCTTCGGAGGACAGTTTACCTACATTCAGTTGAACGTGGCCTATGGGGCATACGCACAGGCTGTGGAGCAGCTTGGCGGTTCGGCGCAGGACAGCATGAACGACCTTCTCAACGTTGGCGGCAATTCCACTGGCAGCGTGCTTTCGGGTAGCTCCGGGTTCTCCGCACGAGTGAATCCGCAAGGGGCTCTTCCTTGTCCGTTGGATGCTCTCGGTAACCCCGTCAATCCATGCCCCTCGAACAGCATAGTAACTCCGCCATTGACCTCAGCCAGCTATGGACGAAGCTATCGCTACAAAGATTGGGCCTTGTATGCACAAGATAGCTTTAAGTTTTCGCCGCGGCTGACATTGAATTATGGTTTGCGCTACGAGCACTATGGCGTGCAGCACAACAACAACCAAAGCCTCGATTCGAACTTCTATTTCGGCGCCGGTTCGAACGCTTTCGAACAAGCGCGAAACGGCCAGGTGTACATCACGGGTCAAAGTCCGGATGGGCAATTCTGGAACCCGAGTTGGGGTACACTCGCGCCACGCGTGGGTTTTGCCTATGATCCCTTCGGTGACGGCAAAAGCAGCGTACGGGGCGGTTTCGGAATCAGCTACGAACGCAACTTCGGCAACGTGACTTACAACTCCAGCTTTAACGTCCCGGCCAGCGCCGTGTTGCAAGACTCCTGTCCGGCAGAAGTGATCGGAGTTGCCTACGCCGGGTGCGGGACAGTAGTGACCAACAACAACCTTGGCCCTCTCGGACTGCCGGGTCCCTCCTCCAATCTTCCTCCGGTTGAGCTACGTTTTGTAGACAACAACATTCGTACCGCGCAGACGCAATTCTGGAGCCTGGACGTCCAACGGGAGGTGGCGCGCAACACGATTGTGGATGTGGGTTACAGCGGTGCCCACGGCGTTCACCTCTATGATCTCAACAACGTCAACCTACCTGGCCAGGGGCAGGTGTTCTTGGGAGACCCTGCTACGATTCCCGGACCGCCTCCTGCTGAGCAATGTAACCCCTCACTTGTATCGCCAACTGGCGTATGCCTTACTCGGCCGAATAGCCAATACGCGGCCATCAACGAGCGCGGCAGCGGTGGATCGAGCAGCTACAATGCGCTGAATGTGAAGTTTCAGACTCAAGACCTTCACCATACCGGTCTGACATTGGTTGCGAACTACACTTGGTCGCATTCATTGGACGACACCAGCTCGACCTTCTCCGACAGCATTCAGGGAGGATCTGGAAACGGGTATGGAAGCCTAGGCTATACCAGTGCAGCCAACCCTGGACTGGATTGGGGCAGCTCGGACTATGATGTTCGCAACCGTTTTGTAGTTTCCCCAATTTGGCAAACTCCCTGGTACAAGAGTGGCAGGGGAATGGGCGAAGCGTTGGGAGGCTGGTCCCTGGTAGGTGTCTTTACAGCGCGTACGGGCGTTCCTTTTACCGTCTACGACGTCAGCAACGAATTGAACTTCTACACTCTTCCGCGGCTGACGCCGGTGACGCCCATTACGAACTACCACGTCAGCTCAAATCCTGTGGCCTCTGGACCCAACACATTCAATCTGCTGACGTTGCCGATTCCAGCGAATACCGTAGGCATTACGGAAGCGCCGCTTAACCCAGCCTTGGGAATTTCCGATTTTGGACCATTCCCGGCAAACATGACAGGCCGTAACGCATTTCGCGGTCCGGGTGCGTGGAACCTCGACACGGCCGTCAATAAGGAGTTCAAGCTGGGCGAGCGGTTTGGCTTGACCTTCCGCGCAGAAGGGTTCAACATTTTCAATCATCACAACATGTATACAAACACCCTGGTTCTGGCGTACTTCCCGCCGACACCGCCCGCCACGGCTTACTCACCGCTCACCGTGACGGGACTCAAGGGCGGTCTGAATACTATCGCCGAGGGTGGTAATAACGACGAACGCCGCTTCGGACAGTTCTCGCTTCGCCTCAGCTTCTAAATCTCGCGATAGGCATCAACTTCAAGGGAGCCGCGAGGCTCCCTTTTTTGTTGACGCCCTGTAGATTTGATGTCGTGGCAGCGTGCCCGCCCCCAGCCGGCCGGTCATTGGCTTACTGCGGGCGGCGGGTGCGAAGGGCCTACGCTTAGGTCGTCGCGCTGATTAGCCTCGCGTTCAGCGACTAACTTGATAGGCGTGCAGCGGGGCTTGTGCTGCAGTCGCCGGCAACGGTTGCGATCCCTTGATCATGCTCCAGAGAATCTGATTGAACGTCGCGTCATCGACTCGATCGGGCGCGCTGAAATCTAACTTAGCTGATGCCTTGGCCGCCGGTGTGGCGGGAGGATTGATTTCATTCCTGTCAGCCTCAGGAACGATCGACGGATATGGCGAAAGATCGGGTGTGTCAGCGAAGATGTCAGACAATGACCGGCTGAAATAATCGAACTTCGAAAGGCGGCCTAGACCGAGGATGTCTTCGATCGCGGCCACGACGTCGGTGGTGTTGGCGAACCGGTGGATGGTGCCGGGACGGTTGTAAGCCGAAATAGCGAAGAAGCAGGAACGATGAGAGTCGATGTGGTCGGGGCCGGCCTGCGAATCATCCTCAAGAACGAAGATCACGGTATCTTTCCAGAAGCGAGACTTGCTGAGTGCTTCGACGATTCGGCCCAGGGCGAGATCGTTGTCGGCCATGAAGGCGCGCGGAGTGTGAAAGCCGGCGCGTCCTCCGGCGGTGTGGTCGCTGGGGAGATGCATGATTTCGAGTTTCGGCATGTCTCCGTCGCGGGAAAATTTTTCGAGTTCGGCGATCCAGGCATCGGCGCGCGCCTGGTCGGGAGTTTTCAGATCGAAGGCAGGGTAGGTCGGGCTGACGTAGGAGAGAACTTCTTTCTGCGTTACCGGCCAGCCCTCCGGCACCTTGACCATTTCGCCGTAATCGCGAAAAGTGATTCCCTTGTTTTTTGCGAGCGTCCAGAGAAAGCCGTTGAGAGGCTCGTCTATTTCCTCGCCATCGACGCCTTCGCGCTTGCCGGAGTAGGCAGAGGGGATCGTCTTTTCTCCGAAATCGGTGACGTAGGCGGCGGTCGACCAAATGTGGCCCTGGGAGCTGACTTCGGCATTGGTGAAGAAGCGATCGAATAATCCGAAGCGCAAGGCGAGCGCGTGATGATTGGGCGAGATGGTCTGTCCGAAGAAGACGAGCGAGGGATCGCCGTCGCCTTCTTTCAAGTCGCCCAGCACTTGGTCATAAGTTCGATTCTCTTTGATGATATAGACGACGTGATGGAATGGCGGGTAGGGCTTGCTAACACGCTCGGCCTGCCAATTATTCGCTGCGGCGACTCTCTGCGAATATTCGGCCAGCGAGGACGGAGAGATATGATCGGGAAGTGACCGCAGGGTTCCGTTGAGCTGGCCGAGGGCATAACCGATTGGGCGCTTGATACCTTCGCCGGGGATAGGGCCGTCGGGATTGGCGTGGCTCCCGTGACCCTTGCCGTTAAGTACGAGAATTTGACCACCGGCATCGAGAATAGCGGTTGGATACCAGTCTGTGGGTATGCGGCCTTGCAATGGCGGGCTTGTGGCAGGCGAATTGTTTTCCGAAACCGATTCATCAGAAACTTTGAAAACTGCGATGGCGTTGTTGTCGGCCTCGGCGACATAAAGCAGCGATTGATCGTCGGATAGTGCGAGAGCATTCGGTGTACTTCCTTCAGCGGGGCCGGCGGGCGCGGCGTCGCTTAGGTAACGTAGGACAGTTCCGCGAGCGGTATCGATGATGGCGATCTGATCCGTGCCTGCAAGGGCGGCGAACAAGCGAGATCCGGTACGATTCGAGAGCAGAGCTGAAGGCCGAGGGCCGACCTTCAAGTTGTCGAGAAGAGAGAGCAGGCCATCGGACTTCACTTGCAATTGGGCGACGGTGCCGGCTGCCCACGCTGAGACATAGACTTTATCGTTGGGCGCGGCTTCGACGGCGTAAGGATAATGATCGGTGGGAAATCTCTGCACGACTTGTGAGGTTGCGAGATCAATGACTGCCAGACTGTCGGCTACGTTCTCGGCAACGTAGAGATAGTTGCCAACGCGCGAGACGGCTAGGCCGGCGGGATAACGGGTTGCTGGCTTATCTCCAGGCTTATCCTGAGCTTTCTCGGCGAGAGCGATCTTATGCTCGAATGCGGCGGTGCCGTCGTGCCACGAGTAGCAGAAAATGGTGTCGTCATTTCCACCCGAGACAAAGAGTTCGCGACCATCGCGAGAGAAAGCGATGCCGAAAAATGCTGACGCTTGAGTTAGTGTCTGCGTGACCTGGCGCGATTTCAGATCGATGATCTGGACGCCTTGCTCGCGCCAACCGCTGAGAATGACAGCGAGTTTGCTGCCGCCGGGCGCGAGGGCCATTGCCAGGGGCATGCTGCCTAAATCGATTGCGTCCCCGATCGGGTCGAGGCGCGCTCCAGTGGACAACGGAGTGGTAAAGGTTGGAGTCTCAGCGGCGTGGGAGTTGGTCGCGGCTAATAGAACGGCGGCTGAGAGCGAGGCGAACAGGAGAATGCAGGAAAATGAGCGTGGACAATTCATAGTGGGCACTCAAAGAGACGATTATTCCAGAAGTTTGGGATGGATCGATCGCGCATTAGAAAATCTGGCAACGGTAAAGAATTAACGAACATCTAGCAATATGCGATTCTTAGGGGGATAGACTCTACTGGAAAGAAATCGTGAGCCAAGTTGGCTCGTCGCTCAAAGGTGCGCTGATGATCGCCGAAATCAAGAATCGCGAGACGCGTGAAATAAGAATGAGAAAAGTTGGTCGGTGCCTTGTTTGGATTTTCAGCTTTATCGCTGTCGTGGCGTTCTTAGTGATCTCCGGGAGGGCGCAATCATCAGCGTCGGACGAGGCCGTCGTCCTGAAAGATGTGCGCGTGATCGATGGTTTGGGCGGACCGCCGCTGGAACAGTCTGTGATCCTGATTAAGGGTGACCGCATTGTGGCTATTGGCACCATCGAAAAAGTGTCTTGGCCGAAGTCGGCGCGGGTGATCGATTATGGCGGTAAGACGGTTGTGCCAGGGTTGATTTCGGACCATTCGCATGTCGGGCAGGTCGATGGAGCCGGCACTGCTCCGCAAAATTATAACCGCGCAAATATTTTGCGGCAGCTGCAGCAATACGAGGTGTATGGCGTTACGACGGTGGTGGCTCTTGGTTTGAATGGCGATTTGTTTTACGAACTGCGGCCGCAGTTGCATGCGGGGGCTCTGCCTGGAGCTGATTTACTTGGCGCGGACCGCGGGATTGGGATTCCGAATGGTGCGCCGCCCATTTTCAATTTGCCCGAAAGCCGACTTTACCGCGTGTCGACACCGGAGGAGGCGATGAAGGCGGTTGACGAAATGGTGGCTCGCAAACCGGACCTGATCAAGATTTGGATCGACGACTTCCGAGGCAGCCTGCGGGTGAAGATGCCGCCCGAGGTGTATGCGGCGGCTATTAAAGAGGCGCACAAACTTGGGCTGCGCGTGGCGGCTCACATCTACTATCTCGCGGATGCCAAATCGCTGGTGAACAGCGGTGTCGACATCATCGCGCACGGGGTGCGGGATCGACCGGTGGATGCGGAATTTGTCAGTCTGATGAAGTCCCACTCCGCCTGGTACATTTCGACGATTGATCTGGACGAGTCGTTTTACATTTATGCGGAGAAGCCGGAGTGGCTCAAGAATCAATTTCTTCTCCACGCGCTGCAACCGGCGCTGCTGGCTCAGTTCAACGATCCTGACTGGCGTGCTAAAACTTTGGGTAATCAGAAGCAGATCGAGGATTCCAAGGCTTCGGTGCTCATGAACGAACGCAATTTGAAGGCTCTTTATGACGCTGGGGTGAATATTGGATTTGGCACTGATTCGGGAGCAAACGCGCTGCGCATTCCGGGCTTTGCTGAACATCGCGAATTGGAATTGATGGTGGACGCGGGTTTGACACCCTTGGAGGCGATCAGTCTCGCCACGGCGAAGGCGGCGGCGTTACTCCATCTGGATGATCGAGGAGTTTTGGCGCCGGGGAAATTGGCGGACATGATTGTGGTCGATGGGAACCCGGCGGCGCAGATCAAGGGCATTCATAACATCGAAGCGGTTTGGCACAGAGGAAAGTTGGTCGGCGGGCGGGTGCAGGATTTCACGCCTTAGATAGTGAGAAGGCACCAGCGTTCATTTGTCGGCGGGTTCGTTGCGAATTCGATAAACGAGGTATCCCACCACCGCAATATTCAGAATCAGGAACAGGTACTTGATCACGCTGGGATGGCGGCCGATCTCGTAAATTTCAACGGGAACCAGCGACGTGGTGATGATGACGCTGAACCACTCTCCCCAACGCTTCACCAGCCACAGGCCGGTGCCCTCGGTTAGAAATAACGCGGCGTAAATAAAACTGACAATTCCGAGATCTCTGATCTTATTTGGAGTGAGGTCGGCGGCCTTCTCAAGCGCTCTGGCGACATAGTGGTTGCCCGGATCCAGGCCCAGCCTTGCGACCCAATGCTGCGCCAGGCCGGCAACATCTTGGTGGAGTAAATGGAGAGCGCTCATGCCGAACGCGATAAGGAGAGCTGACTTTGCGAACTTAAACACGGCAATCAGCCGGATGAGCATGTTGTCGGAAGATTTCATGTCACGAATCTATATTCACGGATCAACATCGAGCGAAGTGGATTGGCGCCGTCCGATCGCAATCGCGAAGAAAAAAATTCCTACTTCAGGCCTTCGACCAGGTAGAGATCTCCGAGGGTGCGATGGAAACCATATACATACGTTTTACCGTCAGGTGTCATCAGGATTGGCCCGATGGTCGAGACGCCGGTGGGATCGAGCGGGGCGATCTGCTTCCAGACAGTTTTCTTCCCCGTGGCCAACTCCAGGCGATAGACCTTGGCTGGGACTTCGCCGGTTTTGCAAAGGTAAAGGGAGCGGGCGTCCTGACTCCAATTGATGGGGATGTCGCCGAGTTCCATGCCCTTCACGATGCGTGGATCGCCTCCGGCGGAAGGAAATAGATAGCCTTTTTGGTCGGGGCCGATGCCGGCGACGAACTGGCTATCGGGCGAGACGGCGAAGTTCTGTGCGTCGACGCCTTCGGGAGAAATCGGCCTGGGTTTGCCTCCGGAGATATCCTGGATATAAAAGCGCACACCGCGGCCCGGTTCGTTACCGGAGAAAACGAAGTGCTTGCCGTCAGGGAACCAGCGCGCCCATTGATGATTGATTGGATCGTTGGTAAGGGGCTGCGTTTCGCCGGGGCCGGTGGGCAGCAATCGGAGTTGCCCGGGCGCAATCGGCGTTACCACCAACACCCATTTCTGATCGGGCGAGAGGGCGGAGGCTCCGCCTTCGCCGAGTCGAATGGCGGGCGTGCCGTCGGTGTTTCGAATATAGACGGCGTAGGTGAGTTCTTGTGCGTCGCCGTATTGCACTCCGCCACCGATTCCTTCTTCGTCGAAGAGAAGCGTTTTGCCGTCGGCGGAGAGGTCGGCGGGGTAGGAGTAATCGAGCCAGGAAAGATCGCGCTCTTTGCTCTCACCCGCGTAGAGAGACATCACTTCACGGCGGCGGTCGGCGCGCGCGAGCAGAACGCGTCCGTCGCGCCAGATGTCGAACATCACTAGAGATCCGGGAACGCGCGTCACCAGGCGCTGCTTACCAGTGAGGTCGACGGCGGTGATGTAGTGGAATAGTCCTAATTCACTGGCTGTGAACCAAATCTCCCGGCCATCGGGCGCCCAGGCCAGGCCTTGGGTGCCGTACCACTCCCGCGTCAACTCTTTCGTGTGGCCGGATGTATCGACGACGGCAATCGAACCGCCATCATCTCCCTGATTGGGATGATCCATGAAGGCGACGTAATCGCCCTTAGGCGAAACACGCGGATAGCTGATCCATCCGCCGCTGGTTTCGTAGAGAACCTTGCCGATGGGAAACTCGAGACGGTCGCGGCCATCGACGTTGCGAACCACGGCGAGGTTATTTCCGTCGGGCGACCAATCGGCCCACTCGACATCTTCGAGAATGGGGCGCGGCGCACCGCCGGCGATGGGCGCTCGGGCCAGCGTGCCCACGTTGATCCAGGTTCCGACGGGATGGCTGCCTAACGAGAGAGCCATTTCACCCTTCGATGAAATGCCGAGCAGCTCGGCGCGGCCCAATCCCAAAGAGCGCGACTCGACCATGCCCTGGCGCGCGGAGAATGTCTCGACTGGATTGCCTTGCCAGGCGGCGCTATAGAGGATGGTTTGGCCGTCGGGCGCGAATCGGGCGGAGCGAATTTCTCCGCGACGGAAAGTAATCTCGTGGTAGAGAGGGGCGCTGGCGGCGGAGGATCCCCATAGGCGTTTGCCGACGATCAAGCCGATCGCCAGGGTCACGAGAAAGCCACAGGCGATTAGCAGCGGCAACAATCGGCGGGTCGTTTTCGGTTTTTGTTGCGCGCTCTCGGGAGCGATGCTGCGAACTTCCGTTGCGCCGCTGGTTCCCACTGTCGCGACAACTCCGCTAGCCGCAGCACGAGAAGATTCGCTGTCGCGTTTCAGACGTTTGAGGTCGGCGCGAAGTTCGGCGGCGCTCTGGCAGCGCAACTCCCTGTCTTTTTCGAGCGTCTTGTTGAGAATAATTTCCATTCCTGCCGGAAGGGAAGGATTCAATTGAACCGGCGGGGCTGGTATTTTGTTGAGGATGGCTTCAAAGATCACCGCCGAGGTCGCTCCCGAGAAGGGCTGCCTGCCGGTGGCCATTTCGTAGAGCACTACGCCGAAAGAAAACAAGTCGCTGCGCTGGTCGAGCGTCTCGCCCCGCGCCTGCTCGGGCGACATGTACCCGATTGTCCCCATTGCCGTGCCGGGGGAAGTGAGTTGATCGGCGCTGACAGCGGTTGCGGCTCCTACGGTTGGAACCGATCCGTCGACTAGAGTGTGCGACTGGGGCGTGAGTTTCGCCAAACCAAAATCAAGAACCTTGGCTTGACCTCGTTGCGTGACAAAAATATTGGCCGGCTTGATGTCGCGATGCACGATTCCGCCGGAGTGGGCGGCATCGAGAGCGTCGGAAATTTGAATGCCCAAATCGAGGAGTTGTCCAGTCTTGAGCGGACGGCCCTCGATCATGTGCTTCAGGGTCGTTCCGTCGAGGTATTCCATGGCAATGAAAGCTTTGCCATCTTCCTGGCCGATGTCGTAGATGGTGCAGATATTGGGATGGTTGAGGGCGGAAGCGGCCTGCGCCTCACGCTGAAAGCGGCTCAACGCTTGAGTGTCTTTAGCTACGTCGTCGGGGAGAAATTTGAGCGCGACGAAACGGCGAAGACGCGTGTCTTCGGCCTTGTAAACCACGCCCATGCCGCCACCACCAAGCTTTTCGACAATGCGGTAATGCGATATGGTCTGGCCGATCATTCAGCTCATGAAATGCGGGATTAAATGCTTGTCGCTGAAAGCCGGCATGCCAAGGCAAGCATGCCGCTTTCGAGTCGCTCCATCTTAAGGGCGAGGCGAACTTCCGTCAACGAAGTACCAGCCGCGGAAAACGGGAGGCCGCCGCCTCGCCTCTAGAACAAATTCCACAAGAACTGGTTGTACACGTCGTGATGGTATTGCACTTCCTGGGCTTTAACAAAAGTTCCGAGCAGGCGCGGACAGCGGTCGGCGGAGGCCTGCTTCAGGTCGGCGTAGCGGCCTTTTACGTCTTCCCCCAAAATCTCGGACGTCCACTTGGCCTTGCGGAAATTGTCGATTGCGTCGTAAATGTTATCGGGCAGGTAGCGTTCCGCCTGGCGGAGATTCTTGATCTTCGCGGTTTCGCCATTGAGGCCAGTCTTGAAAATGGAATACATGACCATATATGGATTCGCGTCAGGGCTGACCGAACGGATCTCGACGCGCATACTTTTTTCGTTGCCGATGGGAATGCGAATCATCGATCCGCGATCGACGGCCGAGGCCTTCAACTGATTCGGAGCCTCGAAGTGTGGATCGAGGCGGCGGTAGGCATTCACGCTGGCATTGAGCATCAGGCAAATATCGTTGCCGTGGGTGAGGATGCGATCGAGAAATTCCCATCCGAATTTGCTCAGCATCTCTTCGCCTTTCGGATCCCAGAAAAGATTTTTTCCACCTTTGCTGATTGAAACGTTGGTGTGCATGCCGCTGCCGTTCACGCCGACGACCGGCTTGGGCAGGAAAGACGCGGTCAATCCCATGTTGGTTGCGACTTGCCGGCAGATCAACTTATAAAGTTGGATTTGATCAGCCGCGGCGACTACCTCGCCATAACTGTAGTTGATTTCAAATTGCGAGGGCGCGACCTCGGGATGATCTTTTTCGTTCTGGAAACCCATCGCGCGCTGCACTTCGGCGCTGGTGTCGATGAACTCGCGCAATGGATCGCCGGGTAGCGAGTGGTAATATCCGCCGGTGTTGACGTATTCGAATTTGCCGGTTTGGTTGTAGGTCCGCTCGGCGTCTTTGCCCTGGAAGATGAAACCCTCGATTTCGTTGGCGGCGTTGAGCGTGTATCCCTTCCTGGCGTGCAACTCATCGGCGAAAGTTTTCAGGATGCCGCGAATGTCGGCGGCGTAGGGCTCTCCGCCTTTGTCGATAACGTTGCCGAAGACGAGCACTTTACCGGGGCCGAATACGTCGGCGGGACCCCAGTAGAAAGCGCTCCAATCGATGCCGAGACGCAAGTCGCTTTCGCGCTGCGCGGTGAAGCCGCGGATCGAGGAGCCGTCGAAGGTCAGATTATCGAAGCTCTTCAGCAGGAACTTTTTGTCGTAATCGAGCATGTGGAGGCGGCCTTCCAGATCGCTGAAGAGCACGGTCAGGGCCTTGATGCGCTTTTCGTCGGTCAGATATTTGAGACGGTCTTCCTGAATCTTGTGAAAGGCGACTCGGTTTTTGCGTTGCTCCTTGGCCTTCAGATTCATCTCTTCAAGCTCGTCATAGGGGATGGCGAGAAAATTTCTCAGTTCTGTGGACATGCATCTCCTTGTGGGCAATTCGGGACATATAAATCAGGCCCGGGGAACAGGGTAACGCGCTTGGAGCGATCACGCCAATAGCGGCCACAAAATAATGACGCTCGTGGCCCGAATGAACCGCTTTTCTAGCGAAAAGACTTATGCGAGGTAGAAGAAATACCGATTGGACTTGGACTGCGGGTGTCGATAAGGTCAGGTTCTAGTTCTGATGACCGAAGCCTTAGTGTGCCCTTTGCACGCCGCTGTCCGCACCTTAGGGAGATGAGGAGAACAAAGCCATGGCAGATCAACCTGTGACTATGAAACCGACTCTCGGCCTGACCGGACTGACGATGAATGCCATGGCGCTGATCGCCCCGGGAGCATTCTTGTGGCTGACTTTTGCGGGGCAGGCGGCGGCAGGCGCGACGGCGCCATCGATGTGGATGGGCATTGTGTTTGCTACTCTGTTGTGCCTCGCCACAGCCGTCTGTTACGCGGAAATGGCGAAGCTCTATCCAGGCACTGGCAGTTCGTATTATTTTGCCGAGCAATCGTTTCTCAACCACGATAAAGCTTGGCCCTATGCGAGGCTGGCGAAGTTTGTGGTTGGATGGGGCTCGCATCTTTATTACTGGATCTACCCGGGCGTGATGGTTGGCGTTATTGGAGTCATCTCCGGCTATCTGGTGGGGACGCTCTGGCCGAATTTTATGAACGCCTCGAATCCCGGGCCGATGTTCATGATGGCGGTTGCGATTGCGTTTGCGTTTGGTGTGTCCTACATCGCCCACCGCGGCATAACCGGATCGACAGTAGTCAACGTCGTTATCAACTTTATTCAGATCAGCGCTCTTATCGTCTTTGCAGTGATCGCTCTCGGCTATCGCATGAATCATCCGCCCGGCAGCGTGGCTTTTCAGTTTGACGAGCAGACCAGCGCGGCATTCAGCTGCGAATTCGCCACAATGAAGACAATGGTGAACGGTCAGAGTACCGACACCATCGTGCGCTCCGCAGACGGAACGCCGCAGTGCGCCAAGGATGCGGCGGGGAAGGCGGTGCCGTATCGCATCAGCTATCCGGAGAAAGATGCGAGCGGGGCTTTTGTCTCTCATTCCAACGCGCGCTCGGTCGTGAGCATGCACAATTTTGGCTGGATGTTTGTGCAGGCGACGATTGCGATTCTGATTCTCGTCGGATTCGAATCGGTTACCTCGATGGGAGGCGAGGCGAGGAACGCTAAACGCGATGTGCCGATTGCGGTGATTGTCTCGCTGCTGGTGCAGGCCTGCTTCTGCTATCTGTTCGAGTATTTTGCCGCTAATTATTTTCTTAACAGCGGATATCCGATGAGCTTTGCCGGGACGTCGGCCGCGCCGATCGGCGACATGATGACGATTGTCGGTGATGCGCTGTTCGGGGCGGGCAACGGGCGGACTTTCATGCTGATCGAAGCGGCTACGGTATTTCTCGCGCTGATCGGGACGACGCTCTCTTGCATTAATACAGGGGCGCGCGTGACCTATGCGATGGGAAAAGATAAGGAGGTGCCTCAACACTTCGGTATGTTGCATGACAAGAATCTCACGCCGCATCGCGCGATCTGGACGCTGGCCGGGATTTCCGCGGTGGTCGGCTGCATCACGGTGGTTATGTTTTTCGGAGACGGCGCTGCGCCTACGGATGCGGCGATTCAGGCCCTGCCGCACGGCTTCTGGTCGAGCTTCGGATATACCACGCACGACAAAATGGCGGCGCTGCCGAATACTTTCCTGACTACTACGCTGGCCTCGAACTTTGGGACGTTCCTGCTCTACATGCTGAGTTGCGTGACCTGCATCGTCTGCTACCATAAGCATCCGCAATTTAAGGTGGTGCGTCATCTAATCATTCCAGCGTTTGGGTTGGTCGCCAACCTGGCATGCATGATCTTCTATGTGGTTGGCCCGTTTATGGGCTTCGGGACGAAGATGGAGCCGTTGATCGCCCTGGGGATTGCGCTGGTGTGGGGCATTTACGGTGGAATCTATTTTCTGCGCGCGAGCAAGGCTATGGGGCGAACGACGTTCCATGCCAGCCGCGTAGCTAGCCTCTGACCTCGCGAGCGCTGACGAAAACCGAGCCTGGCAATCATAGGGTTGCCAGGCTTTCGCATGTCAGTGAGAATTAGATTTTCTTCCATGTTGGATATTTATGTTGGATATTGAATTCGCGGAGCTCTCCGACCCGGGGCGCGTACGCACGCGCAATGAGGATTATCTCGGGCACGTTGCTCCCGGCTCTCCCTCGCAGGCGCGATCGCATGGATGGCTGTTCGCGTTGGCTGATGGTGTTGGCGGACAGCGCCAGGGTGAGGTCGCGTCGCGCGCCGCCGTGCAGGAAGCGCTGGCGGGATTCCGCCGCGCGAAAGAGGGAGCTCTTCATAAAGACGTGGTCATGCAGATCGTGCAATCGGCGAATGCGCGTGTGTGCGAGGCGGAAGCGCTCTCCGGCGGCCTGGGCCACGGAATGGCTTCGACCATCGTCGTCGTCGCGCTACGATTTGACCGTGCCACCATTGCACATGTTGGCGATTCGCGCTGCTATCTCATAAGAAGCGGCGATGCCAAGCCCCTTACGCGCGACCACACTGTTGTAGTCGACCAGGTTCGCCTCGGCGTTATTTCGGCCGAAGAGGCTGCCGAGTCTTCGCAGCGGCACGTGTTGAGCCGCTCGCTTGGAATGAACCTCTTTGTACATATCGATATCGACGAGGTTACCCTGCTAGCGGGTGATGTGCTGCTACTCTGCTCCGACGGGCTACATGGCGCCGTCAGCGCCGCCGAAATGGCGGAAGGCACGCGCCGCCACCGCGATCTTGCCGCTGCTGCGCGGGAACTGGTCGACCGCGCCAACGAACAGGATGGCAGCGACAATGTCAGCTTGCAGCTGATTCGGATTCGCAGCGTCGAACGCATGGGGATGTACCGTGGGCGTCCTTATAAGCTACGCTAGGAAATAGTTGTCAGTGGTCAGTTGCCCGTTGTCAGAAAGAGTGCGGCGTTTGTCGGGTGCCCTTACGCCTTTTTTACGAAAGTTCTGGCACGATGGCGACATACGATGTCGATTTTAGTTGGGTCCGCTTGTAGAGCCTTTTTGTACAGATGTACTCACGATGACCGTCCTCCACACCGGCGATCAGCTCGATCACTATCGGATTGAAGAGCTCGTTGCCCGCAGCGGCATGGCATCGATCTTCCGTGCCACCGACCTCGACAATGGCCGCGCCGTCGCGATCAAAATTCCTCATCCTGAGGTCGAATGCGAGCCTGCTCTGTTCGATCGTTTTCGCCGCGAGGAAGAAATCGGCAAGCTGATGGATCATCCCGGCGTGATGAAGGTGCTCTCCGATGACGACCGCAGCCATGTCTATATGGTGATGGAGTGGGTGGATGGGCGGTTGCTGCGGAAGGTTCTTGCTGAACAGCCGAAACTGCCGCCGGAGCGCGCCATTCGCATCACGCAGCGTATTCTCGATGCGCTCGACTACATTCACACCCGCGGCGTTGTGCATCGCGATTTGAAGCCGGAGAACGTCATGGTTGACGAGCAGGACAACATCAAGCTCATCGACTTTGGCATTGCCGGCAGCACTGGCGCGCGCCGCCTCACGTTCGCGAAGTTCTCTCCGACCATGGGCACGCCCGATTACATTTCACCAGAGCAGGTGAAGGGGCAGCGTGGCGATGCGCGCAGCGATCTTTATGCGTTGGGCGTGATGTTTTACGAGATGCTGACGGGCAAAGTGCCTTTTTCGGGCACAAATCCTTTTCTCATCATGAACGACCGTTTGTTGAATAATCCGGTGCCGCCGCGGGAAGTCGATCCGGCAGTCACGCCGCAGTTGCAGGAGATTATTTATCGGGCACTGGAGCGCGATCCAAAGAATCGGTATGCCAGTGCGCGGGACTTTGCGCATGATCTCGAACATCCGGAGCAGGTCGGAGTAACGGATCGGGCCGAGTTTCGCAACTGGAGGGATCGGCGCACGCCATGGGCGAAAAAGGTTCTCTTCTATGTGCTGATTGCGCTGATTCCGATTGTGATCTTTGGGCTGCTGCTATATGTAGCTCGGCACAGTTAGGGTCAGAGGTAAGAGGTCAGATTGCAGAGGTTGGACCCTGAGATTCTCACTTCTGCAATCTCCTACCGCTGCAAAAATTCATCGCCGTGAATGTCAAATTCGGGATAGGCTCCGGCGCCTAGTTCGAACAGATCCATTCCTTGCAGCTCGCCTTCCCGGTCTACACGCTGGTGGTAGATGCGATCGAGCAGCCAATTCAATGCATACGTCAGCGGCAGCACGACGCCCAGCAAGGTTGCTATGCCCACTAACTGCGCGAGCCACTGTCCGCTGGGGCCAGCATCCGACAGCAACGCGACGGCGAGCACTCCCCATAGTCCGCTTACCGCGTGAACGGAGACTGCGCCACCCGGATCGTCGATGGCGAGTTGGAATTCTAGAAAATCGGCTGCCGACACTACGAGAATTCCAGCCACGCCGCCTACTATGATGGCGGCCGCCGGTTTTAAGAATGCGGCGGAGGCGCTGCTTGCCACGAGACCGGCGATCCATCCGTTGGCGATCAGAGATGCGTCGGGGCGGCCGAAACGGACTCGCGTCACGATCGCTCCGCTCAACGCGGAAGCGGCGGCGCACAGGGTTGTATTGATCGCAATGAGAGCTGCGCGCCCGGTCTCCGCACCGAGAAAAACCATTGCGCTTGCGGAATTCAGCCCGATCCAGCCGATCCACGCGAGCAGGCATCCGAGAAGAGCCAGGACGGCGTTGTGGCCTGGAAGAGCTGCCGGAATGCCTTCCGCTGAAAACTTGCCGCGACGCGGGCCGAGAACCCAGGTGATAGAAAGTGCGGTGAGCCCGCCTACGACTTGAATTGTGCTCGAGCCCCCGCCATCGATGAAGCCGCGCCCTAAGTCGCGATTGATGCCGAGTTGCGCCAGCCAGCCTCCGCCCCAGACCCAATGGGCAAAGAGCGGATAGGTGAATCCGGCCAGCAGAGCGGTCGATGCGCAGACGGCACCGAGACGCCAACGGTCTGCGCCGGAGCTTAGCGGAATCAGGCCAGCCAATCCCACGCTAAACATTTGCAGGAGGATCACCAGCGCGTCAGGCGAGAGATCAAGGCGTACGCCGCGCAAGAAAAATGGCTGGGCCGCAATCCATCCCCAGGATTTGCCGGCGAGGATGAGGGCGTGATCGGGATGTCCGGCGGTGCCTTGCGAGGCGAAACCGACGATCGCGTAGACCAACGCAGCCACGGCGGTCACGGAAAGCGCCGCTAGCATGGCATGAGCCGCGCTCCGCGCTCGGCCGAGCCCGGTGTTGACGAGCGCGAGACCGACGTTGGCCAGCGGAACCAGCAGGATCAGGGTTAAGCAGAACAGCGTGATTGCGGATATTTCTGAGAGGGACGGAACGGAAAGGGCCGTGGCGGGTGTCACTCTCCCTCCGCCGGCAGGACTAGATGCGCGCGGATGGCGAGCGCGAGGCCAAATAATTCGACCGCTACTCCGGCTAGCACGAAAGCGTCGCGCGCGCCGGGCGAGGGCAGCAGCGCAACGGCGGCGGCGACGATCGCCCAGCCCGAGGTCAGCAATATGAAGCCGGCCATCTTCATGGTTCTCAGTTCCCGGTTCTCAGTGCCCGGTAAAATCCGGGTACAAGTGTCGCCAACGCTAATGCCGCTCCAGCGCAGCGTCCAATCGATTTTTTTTATTGTACCTAGAACTGGAAAAGATCAGACGATCCCGCCGTCCCTGTTACGATGGCGCCAACATTGGGAGACCTTCGAGGGACTATATGAGAGACCTGCTCAATCAACTTGTCGCGCATCGTGCCGGCGCACTCTTTCTTCTCGCCATCGCCGCTTTTCTCGAAGCTTATGGAGACTCCTGTTTCCAATCGGCGCTCTATCGTTCGTCGGGAATGAGCCGTGCGCTTGCGTTCGTCGGTGGGGCCGTATCGCTCGCCGCTTACGGACTGGTGGTCAACGCTCCACGCTGGGAGTTTGGCAAACTGCTGGGCGTCTACGTGGTGCTATTTTTCCTGTGGGCGCAGATTGTGGCGCGAGTGAAGTTCGGACAGACCCCCACGCCTTCCATCTTGATCGGTGGAGCGCTCATTTGTGCCGGCGGCTTGGTCATCTCGATCGGCGGATAAGGTACTAGCTCTCAATTTCTCATTCCTTCGCTCCGAGTAATTTGATAATCGCCCGTCAAATTTATCAGCCGTCCGTCAAAACCTCTCCCCTCCGAGGACTCCCCGTAACGCCCCCTGGGAATAGGACTTAACACTAGTTAGTAGAAAGTAATCACGGCATAATCACAGCCAGGGAGCACCGCATGAGTCTGAGCCAGGGGAAGGGTGGGGAACCGCCTAGGGGTGAAATCGGCGCGAATGCGCAATCCGAGCCAACAGGCAAGAGAAAACGCTACCAAAAGCCCGCTTTTCGCTTCGAACGCGTGTTCGAGACGCAGGCTCTATCTTGTGGGAAGATTTTTAGCCATGGCACGTCGTGTAAACTGAACCCTAAAACCTCCTAGCCGCTTCGCTCCCCGCGATCGGGTTCTCATCGCAAAAATCAAGGGCCACCGCTTTATTGCAGGGCTCCCTGCGTGAGCTTGACGGCGCAGTAGTCGGCGCCGCCACAGTTATTTGCTACAGCGGCAGCGAGAACAACGACATCGCGTGTGGCGGGCAGGGTGAGCGTGGTCACCGTCTTTTTGGGATTGATGGCGAACGAGTAACCATAGACGTCGAATGGCCCAGTCCCCTCCCCGCCGCTGCAGGTGTCGCGATAGGCCATGCTCTTTGCGATCGATTCTCCGCCAAAACCCAGCGGATTGAACCAGTCGCTGAAACTCTGGCTGAGCGTCGTGGAGGTGCCGTCGGTGTAATTGACAGTAAACGACTCTGTAATGCCCGAACTTGTGACGTTCACCGCCGCAGCCAGAATGATCAAAGTGTTCCACTGGCCGGATGGGAGCGTAACAGTGGTGTTCGACCAGACGTTGTTGTCGGTATCTGCGTTGTTCGTCGGTCCAATGTTGAACGTTGTGCCGTTCCAGGTCACCGTCGTGCCGAGCAAAGTAGCGGAATAAGAATTGCCGTCATTGTCCAACCCGCCGGTGCACGAGAATGTTGTGCCGTCCACTGCGATGCCGTTGAAGGAGTAGCCGCTTTCGGCAGCGCCCGTAGCAGCGGAGCCAACTTGTTGGGTGGAGAAATAGATGCTTTCTGCATCGGTGTCTGTACTGTTGTTGTCGGCAGCGAAGCCACCGCTGCCTCCGAGGTAACCGGTGGCCTCGGCAGTGTATGTGGGCATGGTGCCGCCGGTGCCGCTGGTGTTGGTCAGCTGGGTTTTCACGTTCCACATGGTGACGACATTGGACCCGGTGGCACTGGCGGGCTGCCCCATGCCGACGAAGATACGGTCGTGGGTGCCATCGTAAAACTCGGTGATCGGAGAGCACAGCCCTGCTGCTGCACCGGGATTGACGTTGGTGTTGTAGGACATGGCAGGCGTGGTGTTAACGATCCCAGTTGCGGCGTTGAAACTGATGGAGAACAGATCCTGCCAATTCGTATTCGTCTGGTCAGTACCGCAACTGTAGAGAGTCGAGAGCGCGCTCTTGGGGCCGTAGGTGAAATAGTTGTTGTCGAAGGCCCCATAGAACAGGAGTGGGTCAGCGTTGGTACTTTCTGGTCCTAATTCAACGGGAGTGCCCGAAGCGAGGCTGGTTGGGATTTGAGTCACGGAAGTTTTCCCCGCCGCGTCGTAGGTGGAGAAGACGTAGAGATAGCCGTTGAACATATCGAGCAGCGGTCCCGGGCCGGTCTGGTAGTTGTACTTGCTACCGATGCTCCCAAAAGTGTACGACGGCGTAGCAGCAGCTGAGAAGCTGGCGGCGTTCACGGTATATGCGTAGATTTTTTCCGAGTCGGTGAGGAAGACCTCGTTCAGGATCGGATCGTAAACTGGACCGCTCATGGCTCCGGAGGGCTTGGTTTCGAAGGTCGCATTTACAGGGATACAGAAATCCACTGTGGGAGAAACCGTATTACTGAAGATATTCGAAATGTGATAAAGAAGGCCGTTGTTCGCGCTAATGAAGCCGGTATTGCTGGGATAGTCGACGTAGAGATCGGAATGGCTGTTGCCAGCGGTGTGGGCAGTTGTGCATCCGGGATGACTCGAAGCCGTGTATTCGACGGAAAAGTCGCAGGACGCAGTGCTTACGGTACAGGTTCCATTCGCGAAGGTGCCGGTTACGGCCACGGGAGCGGTCGCAGATCCACCCTGGTTAGCAACCCATTTTGTTACGTGTAAGTAGGAAGTTACGGCGGTGCGGTTTTCAATCCAGGCAATTTTTGTCCCGTCGAGGGAGAGCACGGGCGATAGAGCTGATCCGCCGGTGCCGATGGCGTAAGAGAAAAGAAAAGTAGGAGCGGTAATACCGGAGCAGAATCCGGCGCCAGCGCCATCGCTATAAAGATTGTTCAATCCGATCAAATTAGCCTGCATAGCCACGCCTGGAGTGGCGTTAATGGTGTAGACGGCGAAGTCGGCCGCGCAACTGGGCGTGGAATAACTGGCGGTGTAGATTGCCGGAGTTTCGCCGTACGCAGTGCCCCCCGTCGGACCGAGAGAGATGGACCAGTCGACTTTGGAGCGCTTGTTCTTGAGCCGTGAGATCGGGCGCATCGGATCCCAGATCACCGGGGGGCGGAAACCGCGATCGAGGCGCTCTTCATTGCCAAGCGCGTCATTGTCAGGCCCGTCACTAAGGACAATGTCCCACTCTGGTTCTTCGAGCTGACCCTGATCCGATTCGGCGAGCTTTAGGCCGACGGCAGCCGCCAGTTCCTTGCGGTGTTCCTGCGAATAATGGCGGTAGAGGCTGCCGATAAAGCGGGGATCGTCGCGAAGAAGCATCATCTCTGCAATGGAGCCGTTGCGGGTGTAGATGACGTGGCGATGGCTCCAATCCTGCGGGCCACCGAGAGCGGATGGCGAAGCGGCAGAAGAGTTCTCCTGTGCGGACATCGCAAGTGAGATCGCAAACACTACCGCGAAACCTGACACGCCGGCTTTTGCAGAACGAAGCATCCAGCCCATAACCTCTCCCCTTCGGGTACGTTTGGTGAAATTATACGAAGGGGTACGACCTCTTAATAGTGCCCATTAGTAATCGGAATTGGGTTGAGAAACAGCGCGTTAGGAAGTTCAATTGCTCAGCCTGGTGCAAGAAAAGGGTGTCAATGGACGACAAGTGCGACGAGTCTGATTGGCGGAACACCCATCTTCCCCGGTGGCTCGGTCATCTCGATCAGCCGCCGGGCGCCTTGATTCGTCCTTCGTTCTGATTTAACAGTTTTCATTTAACCCTGCACTTCTGGGCCTCCGGGAATAGGGCTTAATACTAGTGAATTCAGAGTAACCCCCGCATAATTACAGCCGAGGAGCAGTGCATGAGTGTGATCCGGGGGAAGGGTGGGGAACCACCTCGGGATGCAATCGGCGCAAATGCGCCGTGCGAGCCGGCGCGAAGGCGGAAGCCTTATCAGAAACCCGCGTTTCGCTTTGAGCGAGTGTTCGAGACGATGGCGCTGGCCTGCGGAAAAGTGAGCGCAACGCAATCGCAGTGCCGATTCAATCGGCACACGTCGTAACAGGTTCCGCCAGAGTAGCTTCTGAGCAACCCCGCGAGGATGGGGGCGGGACTGTGAAAAAGGGGAGAATTTCAAATCGCTCTTGATTTTACGAGTTATCCAGAAACTGTTCCAGAAATTCTACGGGAAAGTAAATTCTTGTTCCGGGTTGCGGCCACCCGAACTATGATGCGGAGAAGCAGGACCATGCTGGTTCGCCCAAATTCCGCGCTTGTCGAATTTCTCATGGCGATTGAGAGAGGTTTGCGCCTGGCTGCATTGCTGTGCGCTCTGGCGATTCTTGCGAGCCCGCTATTCGGCCAAAGCACGGCCGATCCGTCCGCCGGCGTTCGCGCCGGCATTCCTGAAGACTGGAGCCATCACCACTTAGTTTTTTCGCCGCCGGCAACGCCCGACGATCTGGCCAGAGTGCAGCAAGATCCCCGCTACCGGCAGCAGCCATTGCGCCGGAACATGATGAGAACCGCGGGATCCTTTCCGGATAACTCTGCCAATGATCTGGACAATTCAAGGTTGCCCCCGGTGCGGCCACGCGCCAGAAGCAAGATCGGCCGCGACTGGAGTATGGATCTCGGCACAGGCAAAGTAGGAGCGGCGATCTTTCCCGCAAAATATGCTTTCACCACCACGGGTGTTGGCAACTGCAGCGGCGCGGCTGAGCCGGATTATGTCGTCTACAACACAGGCGTCGCGGGCTCCAATGGCACTACGAAGCAGGCGAATATCGTCGCCTACGACAACATCTATAGCGGATGCACGGGAACCGTGCCGAGCGTTTACTGGTCCTATTACACTGGCACCGGTTCGGCCGTGACCAGCGCCGTGTTGTCCGAGGACGGCACAAAGGTGGCGTTCATGGAGAGCCCGGCCACAGGGGCGGCGGTGCTGCGTATTCTGAAATTCGCTGCGGGTGAAGGCACCGACTACAAAGCTCCGGCCGTGCCCGCCAATCTTTATACGAACACAGTCGCGGGGAACGCCGCCAATACGCCTTGGTCAACGTGTCCCACCGGCAAATCCTGCCTGATCAGCGTAGCCTTCCAAACTGAAGCCAACCCCGACACCACGTCGTCGCCCTTCTACGACTATGCGAACGACGCAATTTACGTGGGCGACAGCAAAGGCTATCTGCACAAATTCACAGGAGTGTTCAGCGGAACGCCGGGCGAAATCACTGGCGGAGGCACTAACTCCGGCTGGCCGCAGCTGATTAGCGCGTCGAATCCCTTGGCTAGCCCAGTGTTTGACGTTAATTTTAAGTGTGGTCAAACTAACTGCTCGGGCGGAACGGTCTTCATCGGCCCCACCGGTTCTGGCGGCGGGCCTAATTTCCACAGTATCGCGGGGGTTGGCGGTTCCGCCAATATCACCACTTACAACAATCTTTTTAATTCAGGCTCCACTGGCTCCGTTGACGGACCGATCGTCGATCCCTCGGCTGGTATGGTCTATGTTTTTGTCAACGACGACCCGGGTGGCAATGCCGGCGTGTGGCAACTTCCGGAGACACTGATCTCCGCCACAGAGGCGACGGTCGGCACGGGGAGCGCCGCCGGCAGTTTGTATAGCGGATCGTTGGACAATGCCTATTTCACCAGTACTTCATCATCGAGCCCGACGGGGCATCTGTGGGTTTGCGGCAACAGCGGCGGAAATCCTGGGCTGTATCCTGTGCCGATTAATTCCAACGTGATGACCACGGGGGCAATCACCGTAGCGACCACGGTGGCGGCTGTTGCCACGCCATGCTCTCCGGTTACAGAGTTCTGCACGAACAGTGGAGCGGCATGCACGGCCACACAGGGCACCGACTTCATCTTTGCCAGCCCGCAGAACGAGCCGGCTACAGGGCAAGTCGCGGGATGCACGGCCAGCAAAGGATGCGTGATCAGCTATACGGTCAGCGGCGCGACTGCCACGCTAAAAGGGGCCGGAGGGTTTACCGGCGGGGCCAGCGGAATGATTGTCGATACGCAAAACACCAGCGTGGCGGGAACGCTTCAGCTTTACTTTGGAATCCTAGGATCACAGGCTTGCACGGGCACCGGCGGCACGACCGGCCCGGGAACTGGCACCGGCGGATGCGCCGTGCAAGCGTCACAAACGGCGCCTTAATCTCATCCTTTTTGTGAAGTCCCGATTTTAGCTATACATAGCGGCCTTAGGCCGCGAAATCGGCCGCTCTTCACCGCCCCACTTTTTCCGGCAACTTTATTTCCCTGCATCCACCTGCTTCACCATGAGCGCCGGGACCTCTTGCTGTTTTACCAGGTTGTTATAGCTCGCGACGTCGGTCGAGAGAATCGCCTTCCATTTTGCAAGTTGTTCGTCGACCTCTTTCGAGACCATGTCGAAGACCTCGTATGACTGTTTGGTGGGAGCCGAGTCCGCGCTCTCGACCACACCGCCCAAAGCCACGAGATCGTTGTTCAGGCGCACAGGAAAATTCAGCACATCCTGTCCGCTCTTGGCCTTGGTCTGGATCAGCGCCTCTTCCACTACTGTCATCTTCTTGTCCAACTCCTTACCGGCGTCGGCAATGACTTTGGCGCGCGGATCGTTCTTTAGTCGTGTGTTGATTGCGGTGATCTGCTCGCGCACGTCGCGCATCTGGATGATGGCATCATCCGTCTCCGTGATTTTTTCACGAATCTTCAGCAGCAGATCAAATTGCTTCGTCAGATCGTCTGAGGTGACTTTCAGACGGGGATCGGCTTTGATATCGAGCGGCGCGATGTAACTCTTGCCTAGCACGGTCAAACGCACCTGATAGGTACCGGGCAGCGCCACTGGACCGTCGGTGTTTCCGCCCCAGAGCGGAGCCTTCGGAACCTTGGTTGCTCCTTCATAACGCAGATCCCAGACGAAGCGATTCAGGCCGGCATCGGCTGGGAGGTCGTTGGCACTGCCGCCGCGGCTGAAGAAATCTTCTTCTTCTTCGCCGCCGCCAGCGTCGTCTTTTTTCTTCGGAAACTTACGGATTACTTTGCCCGAGGAGTCGAGGATCTCGAGCGTGATCTTCGGAGCTTCAGCATCGGCGTCGGGTTTCTTGGTTTCGGCCGAGGCGGCGGTTGCGGAGGCGTCGGACTTCGCCGCGCCCTCGGTACCCCCGGCTTTAGCCTTGCCGTCCTCCGGCTTTTTGAGTGAAGTCTTCAGCCAATAGCTGATTACCGCGCCTGCCGGTGGATTTTTGCCGACGTTACCGCTGGGAGCGAAAAACCCTCCGCGAAAGACAGTGTGGCTCGTCGTGCTGGGCGTGAACAGGTGCGCGTCTTGCTGCGCAATCGATTCGTCGTATTGCTCGAGTGGAGTGAAATCGTCGAGCACCCAGAAACTGCGGCCGTGCGTCGCCAGCACCAGATCGTTGTTCTTGATGACCAGATCGTTGACCGGCACCGTGGGCAGATTGAGTTGCAACGGCTTCCAGAGCGCGCCATCGTTGAAGGAAACATAAACACCCTGCTCGGTTCCGGCAAACAGCAAACTCGGATGCCGCGGATCGATTCTGACAGCATGGACATAATTGTTCGCCGGAATTCCGGCCACGAGTTTCGTCCAGGTTTTGCCAAAATCCGTTGTCTTAAAAATGTACGGAGCGAAGTCGTCCGACTTGTGACGTTCGACGGCCAGAATCGCAGTGCCCGCATCATGCGCGGAGACTTCGATCATGCTGACGGTGCCCCACTCCGGCATGGCCTTGGGCGTGATGTTTTCCCAGTGCTGGCCGCCGTCGCGGGTGAGATGAACCAATCCGTCGTCGGTGCCCGCCCAGATCAAGTCTTTCTGTACGGGCGATTCGACGACGGAAAAAATCGTGTCGTACACTTCGACGCCCGTATTGTCCTTGGTGATGGGACCTCCCGAGGCCACCTGCTTCGATTTGTCATTGCGGGTAAGGTCGGGGCTGATAATCGTCCAACTCATTCCGGCGTTAGTCGTCTTGAAAAGCACTTCGCCGGCGAAGTACATGGTCTTCGGATCGTGCGGAGAAAATACGATTGGCTCGGTCCATTGGAAGCGGTGCTTGACGTCGGCCGCGGCCCATCCGATCGGATTCACCGGCCAGGGATTGATCGACTGCAATTGGTGGGTGTGGTGATCGAGGCGCGTGATCTCTCCGCCATAGGAGCCCGCATAGACAATTTCCGGATCGGTCGGATCGGGCGCGATGTAGCCACTTTCGCCGCCGCCTACGTCATACCAATCGGAACGATCGATCCCGCCTTCGGCGCTTGCGCTCGCGATGGCCACGGTCGAGTTGTCCTGCTGCGCCCCATAAATGGTGTAAGGAAATCGGTCGTCGGTGATGACGTGATAAAACTGCGCCGTCGGCTGGTTATAGACTGTGCTCCATGTGTTGCCGCCATCGGTGGAGATCGTCGCGCCGCCATCGTTGCCGTTCATCAGACGCTGAGGGTTCGTGGGATCAATCCACAGGCCGTGGTTATCGCCGTGGGGTGCTCGCAGCCGGCTGAAAGTTTTGCCGCCGTCATTCGAGCGATAGGCGCCGGTGTTGAGAATGTAGACCGTGTCCGCCGATTTGGGATCGGCGAAAATGTGCGAGTAATACCAGGCGCGCTGGCGAAAGAGGTGGTTGTCGTTCATCAGGTGCCAGGAGTCGCCGCCATCTTCTGAACGATAGATTCCGCCTTTTTCGGCCTCGACGACTGCCCACACACGATTGGGATTCGCGCCAGAAACCGTCACGCCAATGCGACCGAGAATTCCTTCAGGCAACCCATGGCCCTTGAGTTCTTTCCAGGTTGATCCGCCATCGATAGAACGATAGAGGCCGCTGCCAGGGCCGCCGCTGTCCATCCCCCATGGGGTGCGCCGCGCCTGCCAGAGCGCCGCAAAGAGGATATTGGAATTGCTGGGATCGAAGACTACATCGATGCCGCCGCTCTTGGCGTCTTTGTAGAGCACTTTCTGCCAAGTCTTGCCTCCATCCTGGGTGCGGAAGATTCCGCGCTCTTCGTTGTCGCCGAAGGGATGGCCGAGCGCCGCGACGAAAGCGATGTCGGGATTTTTGGGATTGACGGCAAGGCGGCCGATGGCATGCGTATCGGCGAGGCCGATGAACTTCCAGGTCTTGCCGGCGTCGATGGATTTGTAAACGCCGTTGCCGCCAACGATGTTGCCGCGAATGCAGGCTTCTCCGGTTCCCACGTAAATTACGTTGGGATCGGATTCGGCAACAGCGATCGCTCCAATCGCGGGCGATGCGTCTTTCATCTTATCGAAAATCGGATGCCAGTTGAGGCCGCCATCCGTCGTCTTCCAAACGCCGCCAGCGGTCGAGCCAAAGTAGTAGACGTTCTCGTAATCCTTGCCGACGACGCCAGACACGGCGACTACGCGCCCGCCGCGAAACGGGCCTACGAGGCGATATTGCAGGCCTTTCCACGGGCCCTTGTCTTCATCATCGTTTTTATCTTTGTCCTTATCGCTTTGACTATCGCCGGCCTGCGCAGTTTTCGCCTGCTGGTCGGCGGCTGCCGTCTGGTTGGAGTCGTCAGCTTTCTTGTTTGATTTTTTCTGCGCAGGCGCGAGGGTGACAAGACAGGCAAGCAAAAGGGCGACAGTAATGGTTCGCAATGTTAGCTCCTCCAGAGACGTACACAATAAATCCAGCAGGCCCAATTTCTCAACAGGAAAGAGTCAAGATATGGTGCGGTCCAAGTGTATACGTTCGCGGCCACGAGGGGCTTGCAGCGCTAAGCAGCCAAACTTTCGTCCGAATTAAAATAAGCGTATGCAGAATGCGGCCCCGATAGACTTCGCGGTGCTTGCGCTGGAACTCGCGCCCGCGGTTCTGTTCGGGTTTGCTGGAGAGCGGGCTGGACGGGCGTGCGGGGGTTGGCCGGTGACACTCCGCACTTTATTGCCGGCGGTCTGCGCTTTGCCTTACGTCTTGATTTCAGCGGCGCACCAGATGTTTTCCTGGAAGTGGTGCGCTTTCTATGCCGTTCTGCCGGTGGCGATTGCGTGGTTGCTGGGGCAGGCTGCGGCCGCCGACCCTGAGCAGCGCGCCAATTGGCGAGACGCTCTCGTTCTTCTTCCGCTGGGGCTGGCAATCGATTTGCGTTGGCTTGAGCCGGCGTGGCCGGGTGGTCTCGCAGGGCTCGGAAAACTGCTTGTGGTCGATGCGGCGCTGTACGGATTCGTGGCGATCCGGCGACTCACCGGCACCGGCTTTGATTTTCACTTCCGCTGGGGCGACTGGAAAACTGGACTGCGCGAACTTCTCTTCTTTACGCCGATAGTGATCGGGTTGGGATTGGCGCTGGGATTTCTCCATCCTCATGGTGGCAGGCTTCAGTTCTCGATGATTTACAAATGGATTTATATTTTTGTGTTTGTCGCCGTTCCGGAAGAACTTTACTTTCGCGCGTGGGTGCAGAATCTTCTCGAACGACGGATTGGCCGCCGGGCCGCGCTTTGCATCACTGCAGTCTTGTTTGGCCTCTCGCATTTCAATAAACGCTCGACGCACTTTAACTGGACGTACGTTTTCCTGGCGAGCATCGCCGGAATTTTCTACGGCCGCGCTTGGCGCGAACAGCGCCGCTTGCCGGCTTCGGCAATCACTCATGCCAGCGTCGATGCTATCTGGACATTCTGGTTTTGACTCGCGGCGGCGTGGACGAAAATGTAAAGATAGTCACGATGGCCCTGAAGTCAAAACCTTTTCCCGCCGAGCTCACAGCCTCACGCCGCTTCTTTATCTGGGCCCAGATCGTAATCGTCTTCGTATTACTTGAGTTGGCTCTGTGGGCGCCGACCACGCACCTGCGAAACCGCTGGGCGGCCATTGCGGCAACCGCGTTGATTGTACTGGTCGCGGCCGATGTGCTGATCGACCCGTCGCCACGGTCGTCGTTCGCTCGACTCGGCCTCGGGTTCCCCAAAGCATCGGGTGCTGGCGTGGTGCTTGGGCTCGGCGGCGCGGCGCTGGTTTTGATGGTGATTCCGGTGCGCTGGATCGGTGGCCAGATTCCAGCCAACCCCGCATGGTTTCCCAATTTGCCATCGGTATGGGGCTACACCTTCTGGGCCCTGATGCAGGAATTCATTCTGCAATCGTTTTTCTTCAACCGCTTTGAAGAACTCTATGGAAGCGAGCCCGCCGTCTGGATCGCATCAGCGCTCTTTGCCGCCGTGCATCTGCCGAGCCCGGTGCTCACGACCGCGACTCTGATCGGCGCGCTTTTTTTCTGTGAAATGTTTCGACGCTATCGCAGCCTCTATCCGATTGCCCTGGTCCACGCCATGCTCGGATTGGCCATCGGCCTCACCGTACCCGACAGCCTGTTACACCACATGCGAGTGGGAATTGGGTATTTGCGATATTAAAAAGGCCTTTGATAATGAATCTAGAAAGTAGATTAGCTGCTCCCTCGGGGCTAAAGCCTTTTCCTTACTGGCTCTTTGCAGCACGGTTAAAGCCGTGCCTTACCCAAAACCGAGTTACGAGATGGTTTCTGAAATACTCGAGAAAGCTAGCTGACAGACTTAGCGTGAAACTGGCGCAATCCTACCGCCAGAAACAGCACATCAAAGGCAGCCAGCACGATCAGCACGGCAAGCACCGGCAGGTGCGGAAATTGCGGGACGAGCGTTCCGCGCAATCCTTCGCTCGCGTAGACGAGTGGGTTGATGAGAACGACTTTTTGCAGGATGGGAAAATGCGCGAGCGCGCTCCACGGATAGTAGGTGCAGCCAAAGAAGATCATCGGCGTCAGAACCATGCTGAACATTAGACCAATGTGGGTTTGATTGACACTGCAGCCGAGCGCGAGTCCGCCGCAAGCCGAAAACAGCGCCACCAGCACCGTCACGCACGCGAAGCGTAGCGGAGAACTCAAGTTAAACTCCACTCCCGGACGCAGCAACAACCACGCCATCGGAATGACCGCCAAGCCTGCGGCCAGCGCCTGCAGCGCTCCGAAAAATACTTTTTCGATCGCCAGCCACGAGATATTGATCGGCGCCAGCAGGCGGTCTTCAATCTCGCGGGTGAATTGAAACTCGGCGATCAGAGGCATCGCAACAGCCCAAACGCCGGTGAACACCATGCTAATCGCCATGATTCCAGGCAGGAGCAAGCTTTTATAGGCAGCGGGCATGTAGCCGCTTGAGACCATGACGCGGCCAAAAATGAATACGAACATCATCGGCTGCAGGAAGGTTTGCAGTATCAACGGAACAAAGTTGCGGCGGGCGACGTGAGCATCGCGCCCGAGCAGTGCGAGGAAAGTAGTCCAGTTCAATCGCGCAAGCTCCTTCCCGTGTGGTGCAAGAAAAGATTCTCGAGGCTCGGCTCAGAGATGTGCACGTCGCACAATTCGACCGCTGCCGCGGAGGCGAGATTTGCAATCTCGCCGACCAGAGAGCCTCCGCGATCGGCGTAAACGTCGGCGGAGTTGTTGTTATTCGCGGTAGGGCGAACTTCTCTCACACCCGCCAGACTCTGCAGCCGCTGCAGCATCTCCGGGGAGTTCTGGCCGAAACGCAGCCGCAGCAGATACCCACCTGGAACCGAGGCCTTCAATTCTGCCGGCGTGCCCAGAGCGATGTTTTTTCCATGGTCGATGATGGCCAGACGCTGGCACAAGGCGTCGGCCTCTTCCATGTTGTGGGTGGTGAGAAGAATTGTTTTGCCGTTTTCGTTGTATTCGCGAATGATCTCCCAGAGCAACAATCGCGTCTGCGGGTCGAGGCCGGCGCTCGGTTCATCGAGAAAGAGCACTTGCGGGTCGTGCATCATGGCGCGCGCAATCGCCAGACGCTGCATCATACCGCCGGAAAATCCGCGGACCATCTGATCAGCGCGATCGGTGAGTTTGAAGCGCTCGAGCAACGTCTTCGCGCGTTCGGTGCGCTCGCGCGAGTCGATGCCAAAATAAGCGCCGTGAAAGAGCAGGATTTCGCGAGCGGTGAGCGTGAAGTCAAGATTGGGGCGCTGCTGCACCACGCCGATCAGACGCTTGACCGCGACTTGCTCCGCCCACACGTCGTGCTCGCCAATCCATGCCTGCCCGCCTGTAGGCCGCACGCGCGTGGTGAGAATTCCTACGGTTGTCGATTTGCCAGCGCCATTCGGGCCGAGCAGGCCGAAGATTTCTCCGGGCAAGACTTCGAGAGAAATGCCGTCAAGGGCAACGATCTGCGGCTTGGGTTGTTTGTTGCGTTTGTTGCGTGCCGGGCTGAAACCAAAGCCTCCACCGGAAGCGAGCGGCGGCGGCGAGGTGTAGGTCTTGCGTAATTCGCTAGTTCGAATCCCAGTCGACATGCCTAGTCCGTAAAGCGGAAGTCTTTGCCTCCGGAAGATTCCGATAAGGATATCAAAGCGAGCGGGTCTCCGCTGCCGCGAAACGCTGCAGGTGTGGGCTGATATATTCAATTTGCAGTTTCCTGAATAGCTGCGGTCGAAAACCGGTAAGTGGAGGAAGAATGGGCCCAGGTTGTAGTAATAGGAAGCTTTTCTGTCTCGCAATTTTCCTGTTGATATCAATTTCAGGTTTCGCAGCAAGCGCTCCGACCATAACGCTTTCTGTGGATGCATCGGATGCGCCGCGCAAAATGATTCACGCGCAGCTGCGCATTCCGGCCAAGCCGGGAACGCTTACTCTTTACTATCCGAAATGGATTCCGGGCGAGCACGGGCCCACTGGTCCGATCACGGATTTGACGGGGCTGAAATTTACGGCGAGCGGAAGGCAGCTGGCCTGGCGGCGCGATCTGTTGGACGGGTTTACGTTTCACGTCGAGGTTCCGGCGGGCGAAAACGAAGTTGTCGCCAATCTTGACTATGCCTCTGCCACGTCGGATGAGCCGGGATACAGCTCGTCGGTCTCCGCGACCGAAAAGTTGTACATCGTCAGCTGGAACACGCTACTGCTTTATCCCGCCGGCTACGCCTCCGATCAGTTGACCTATAGCGCGAGCCTGCGGCTGCCCACGGGATGGAAGTTTGGGACGTCGCTGCATGTGGTCGCGCAGGCAAATAACGAGATTAAGTTTGCGCCGGTTTCGCTGACGATGCTGGTCGATGGTCCGGTGCTCGCGGGCGAATATATGAAAGTGGTGCCGCTGACGGCGGCCGGCGAGAATCCTCCGGCCGAACTTGACGTGGCGGCGGACAGCGCGGCGGCGCTCGATGCCCCCCAAGAAGTCTGGGAACATTACCGAAGTCTGGTGAAGCAAGCGGGGATTCTTTTTGGCGCGCATCATTACTCCGATTATCACTTCCTCCTCACGCTCAGCGATCACGTCGCGCACTTCGGGTTGGAGCATCACGAATCGAATGACAGCCGCGTCGAGGAGCGTTCGCTAATCGAAGAAGATGGACGAAAACTGGCGTCTGGCCTCCTGCCGCATGAATACGTGCATTCGTGGAATGGGAAGTATCGGCGGCCTGCCGATCTGACAACGCCCGATTATGAACAGCCTATGCAGACCGACTTGCTGTGGGTATATGAGGGCCTCACGTCGTATTTGGGAGACATGCTCTCTGCCCGCAGCGGCGAGCGCACTCCCTCATTTGCGCGCGATGAACTGGCGATGATGGCCGCAGAATTAGATCATCGCTCGGGCCGCACCTGGCGCAATTTGCAGGACACTGCCGACGGAGTTCCGACGATGCAGACCGCTCCCAAGGCTTGGGAAGACTATCGCCGGCCCGTCGATTACTACGATGAAGACGTGCTCAATTGGCTATGGGTCGATGTCATTATCCGGCAGCAAAGCAAGGGCGCTAAATCGTTGGATGACTTCTGCAAGCTGTTCTATGGCGCGCCCAGCGGACCGCCTGTGGTGAAGACTTACACGTTTGACGACATTGTCAACGCGCTGAACCAGATTGCGCCTTACGACTGGCGCGGATTCTGGAACGAGCGGCTTTCCAATCATGGCCCGGGCGCTCCGCTTGGAGGTATCGAGGCCAGCGGGTGGAAACTTGTGTATGACGAAAATCCTTCGGAAGCCGATCGCGCGCAGGATCCCAGCGGGAAAACTATCCACGCCCACTATTCGGTGGGGTTGATGGTCGCAGCCGATGGCGTGGTTCGAGACACGGTCGAAGGAATGATTGGCGCAAAAGCCGGCATCGGGCCGGGGATGAAGATTATCGCCGTGAACGGCCGCAGCTTTTCGCCTGACATCTGGCACGACGCCATTCTAGCGGCTAAGAGCAGCCGGTCTCCGATTGAACTGATCGTCGAAAACACGGAATATTTCCGCGTGATTACACTTGATTATCACGGCGGCGAAAAGTTTCCGCACCTTGTGCGCGACGAGTCGAAGCCGGATTTGCTGACGGAGATTTATAGGGCGAAGTAGGTTTCTTGAGTCCTGCTTCGATTCAACGGCTTTTGCGCGGGATAAATACTGATTGCGGCGGATCTATTTTGTATTCCGCCGCGAAGCTGGCTTGATTGAGCGCGAAGCTGGCTCGTCCACGCGAGTCTATGTAAAGCAACGGCTGTTTTAGAGGAACGTCGCTGAAGGTTTTTACGAAGGGCATTTCAACTTCGCGTCCTGCGACGGTCACTTTCAATTTGTCGCCGCGTTGATAGCCGAGCTTGAAGAAATCTTCAGCGCTGATATTGGTTACGAGGTTGCCGAAGGGACCGTCGAGGGCGATGACTTCGCCGGACAGGCCTTTGTCGCCGACGGTTGCGGGTTTGAGATCGAGGCGGACGAGCTGATTGACTGGAGGGCCGACCTGAGTCCAGTCATCGCCGCGTGCAACATGCGCGCCGACGGGAGAGAAGATATCGCGGCCATGGAAGGTAGAGGATATCTTGGCTCCGACCATCCACGCGGGATTGGTGATTTCGCGAATGCTATCGATGCCATCGCGATCCTCGACCATGGTCATGAGGCCGTTGTCGGGGAGGACGAAGAACTGGCCGCGCTTGGATTTCACGACAACGGCTTTGCGCGTGCTGCCGACGGTGGGATCGATGACTACGACGAATACTGTGCCGGCGGGAAAGTAGGGCGTGGCGCCGAAGAGGAAGCGGGCGCCGTCGCGGATGGAAAATGGAGTTACTTCGTGTGTGAGATCGACGATGCGGAGATTGGGCGCGATGCCATACATGACTCCTTTGCAGAGAGCGACGGAGTCATCGACGATGCCGAAATCGGTCATGAAGACGACGGTGGGCGGCGGTTGCGGAGTTGGTGTCTGCGCCAGCAGAGGGCTGCTGGCCAAGAGCACGACGATCAGCAAAAATCGAGCAGGCCACAGATAGGCCGCAACGTCGGATGTTCTTGTGGGGATCGATGTCTCACGCATCTCGTATTCTCCAAAAGGGCTTCCAGTTTACTAGTATCTAGCGGTAGAGCAAAAAGCACTGCGTCCGGTTTATGCTTCGAGCATCTATAATCAAGACCGCTTTAGATGCATCGAAAATGGATAGGATATAGGAGACAGCGATGTCCAGCGCAATTCCCGAAAAATACGCCGATCTCTTTCACAAGAAAGCCTTCGCCAGTCTGGGCACGCTAATGCCCGACGGACGTCCCCAGGTCACGCCGGTGTGGTGCGACTTCGACGGCCAACACGTGATCTTCAATTCGGCGCGCGGACGCCAGAAGGATCGCAATGTGCGGCGCGATCCTCATGTAGCAATGGCGATCATTGATCCCGACAATCCTTATCGTTATCTGGAGATTCGGGGTACGGTGGTTGAGATCACCGAAGACGGCGCCGATCAGCATATCGACAAGATGGCGAAAAAGTATCTGGGAGTTGACAAGTATCCCTATGGGCAGCCGGGCGAGGTGCGCGTGATTTATAAAATCCGGCCCGAGCACACGACGGTGATGGGATAGGAACGGGTGAAGGGGAAAGAACAACGGCACGAAAAGCAACGACGGAAAAGCAACGCTAACTGAAGTTGCCGCGGACGGGAGTGTGCGCGCAACGCCTTATTTGCCCCACTTTTTTCGGTAACCTTTCTTCTCTTCGGTAGTCCAACTGTTAAAGGAACTTCGTACGACTGTTTCCCGTATAGGAAGCAACGGGGTTCTTGTGGTTGGTGTGTCCGGAGGAGGAGATATGGAAGTGGTGAAAGGTACTGGCGCTGGTTCGGAATTGATCCATGCGCAAGCAAGTAGTATTTCGGCGCAGCAGGTGGTGAAGGCCGCGCACGAGGAACTCCTTCAGTTGATGAGACAACGGGCCGAGATTATGAAGCGCATTGGCACGGTGAAGCAGACGATCGCCGGATTGGCTGACATTTTTGGCGACCAAGTGCTCGATGATGATCTTCTCGAACTGATTGACCGCAAGCCGAATGGGCGCCAGCCGGGTTTTACGAAGGCGTGCCGGAGAGTGCTGATGGAAGTGCGGCGTCCGGTTGGAGCGCGTGAGGTTTGCCTGGAACTCGAACGAAATGCGCCTGCGATCCTGGCGCGGCACAAAGATCCTCTGGCTTCGGTAACCACAGTTTTAAATCGCCTCGTGGATTATGGCGAAGCCCGCAGCTTGAGCAACGATCGCGGGCGGCGGGTGTGGGAGTGGGTCAGTGAGGTTGAGGCCCCAGAGGTGATGACTGCGCGGCGGACGGCCTGAGGGCACAAGATCAGGGTAAGGTTGGCAACAACCGCAAACGGCAGCGACAGTAAACGCAATCCCTAACCGCAACTGCAACACCAACCGCAACAGCCCGGAAGACAGGAATGTCCGCGCCACACGTGCTCGTCTCGAACAGCCCTTCATCGGTTTTTCGGTACTTTCGTAACTCTCGGCTGGGCCGTTGATGACGGTATTCTAGCCGTGATTCTCCCCCTGTGTTTCACCAACTTAATCTTCAGGGTGTAGTGCGGCTTATCACCGCGAGGCGATGGTAATGGCGACGATGTTTGGGCGGTTTGAAATTCAGAGTGAACTTTCGAAGTCCGAGAGCGCCGACATTTATAAAGCGCTGGACACGGAAACCAACCAGGTTGTGGCGCTCAAGACGCAGAGCCTGGAGCCGCTCGGCGAGCGCGCTGCTGCGTTTGTGGAGACGCTGGTTGCCGAGGGCGAGAAGACGCGCGATCTGGTCGGCCAGAACATCGCGCTGCTCTATGGAGCGGGCGAAATCGATGGCCAGTTCTGCGCTGCGATGGAATACATACAGGGCAATAGCATCGCCACCATGCTGGCGCGCAAAGAAGGTTTTTCCATCTGGGACCTGCTCGATATCACGCGCCAGATTTGCGCCGGGTTGGAGCATGCGGCGGCGAAGAATGTGGCGCACTGTTCGCTTGAGCCCGACAAGATTCTGGTGCAGTGGGATGGGATGGTAAAAATTCTCGGCTATGGAATTTCCAACATGAGCCTGATCGAAGCGGAGTCAGGCAAAGGGCTGGGGAAGCTGATGCCGTATTGTTCTCCGGAACAAATTCGCGGAGAAGCTATCGATCTACGATCGAATCTGTTTACGCTGGGAACGATCCTTTACGAGATGGTGGTGGGGCGCAAAGCGTTCGATGCGGCCGATCCGGTTACGCTGCTGACGCGGATCGAGAATGAGATGCCGCCCAGTCCGTCGGAGGTGAATGGCAAGATTCAGCCTGCGGTGAGCGCGCTGATTATGAAAGCGCTGGCGAAAGATCCGGCGGAGCGTTATCAAAGCGCGCGCGCGCTGCTTGAGGACCTCGAGACGTGCAAAGAAAATGGCAAGAAAGCGGCCGAACCGAAGAAAGCTACGGTAGCTGCGAAGGTTAATGTGGACGCCGCGGCCCGGGCAGCTGCGGCGAGCAAATTTGTCTCTTCAAGTGCGGGAGCTACCGCGCCAGTGGCTCCGCCAAAGCCAGCTTCTCAAGTCACACCGAAACCAGTTTCGGCCAGTCCGGCCCCATCTATGCCAGCGTCATCCAGACCAGCCTCTGCGCGAGCTAATTCGCCGGTGGTCTCGCCTACTGCTCGGTCTGCGGCTGGAACGAAGGCGGCTGCGGCAGCCGCGGGAGCAGGCGGCGCCTACGGCGTATCGCAAATCAATGTCAACGCGAAACCGAGTGGTTCGAGCTCCAAGAATTTGAACTCAGGCGCGGAACTTATCAGCGATTTTGAAGTGAGTGGGGCTGGATCTGAGGTCGCGCCAAGCGCCACCATGTCTTCGGCGGTGGTTGAGCCTGAGGCGATGGAGGAAACGCCGCGCGTGGCTGGGGATCCGATGATGTCCGCGCCGGCAGTTGCGTCATCGAGCGTGAGCTTTTCTGATCTTGAGGAGTTACCCCCGCTAAAAGAAAAGGTGATTTCGACGTCGTTTGCTGAACCTGAAGCGCCCTTGCCGACCGAGTTGCCGGTCACATCGAAGCAAAAGCAAAAAGAAGAGAAACCGAAGATCGAAGCGCGCGAAGTTGCGCAAAAGGCGATGCGAGAGATCGCGACCGTCCCGCCTCGATTGATGATCTATTCGATTCTGGGCGCGGTGGCAGTGATTCTGGTGGTCGCGATCGCAGTCTTTTTCCATGTGCGATCCGAAGACGACGGTTCGACGGCTGCTCCTCGGCCGACCAAGGCCGCGGAAGCGAGAGCGGAGAAGTCAGTAGCCCAGGCTCCGGCCGCACCGCAAGTGGAGACGCCAGTTGCGCCGATCGCGGAACCGCAACCGGACTTAAATGTGCGCCAGGTAGAAAAGCGGGCTCCAAAGGTCACACGGCGCGCTCCAGCGCCAGCGCCCGTACCAGTTGTCATCCCAGGACAAGCACTGATCGACTCGACCCCGCAAGGGGCGCAATTTCAGGTCGACGGAAAGAGCGACCCGTCGTGGGTTACGCCATTTAGCTTGGCCAATCTGGCGCCGGGCAAGCACATTATCTCGCTCAGCAAGGCGGGCTATTCATCTGACATACGAGCGGTGGACGTGACGGCTGGCGGCAAAGCGTCGCTGGTGCTGCATTTGTCTCCGATCAACGCGCTGGTGGCAGTGAACAGCACGCCGCCGGGGGCGGAAGTGATCATCGATGGCAAACCGACGGGACGAGTGACGCCGGCACAATTTGCGGTTGAGAAGGGGTCACACACAATTTTCCTGCGTAAGCAGGGATATCTCGACGAGACAACGGTTGCGGATCTCGGCCCAGCCCAGAATTTCCAGTATGCGCCGACCCTCAGGGCCCTCGGCAACACGGAAGACATGAAGGCGATCGGCAAGTTTAACAAGCTCTTTGGGCACGGCGGAGACGGTGCGGCCGGCATGGGCTCGATTGTCATCCGCACGCAGCCGAAGGGTGCGCAGGTGGCGATCAACCAGCGCGTGCTGGACAAGACTTCGCCGACGGGCGTGGCGGTCGAGCCGGGAAACTACATCGTGGACGTTACGTTGACCGGTTTCAAGCCGATCCACAAAGTGATTACTCTCGAAAAAGGCGGCAAGGCCGCGATCGACGAAGTTCTCGAAAGACAATAGGCGACGCGCTGGACTGGATCCGGTGGGTTGTTTCCTTCGCCTTTCGGCCGCATTTAGGAAATATAGCGATATCACCAACTACCAAGCTGCGAATCTCAATTCGCGCTAACGCTGGTAACAGAATTTACAGCCAGGCGGCAACCCAGGAGCGAGCAATTTGGCGGGAGGCTGCACCTTTACGTACTCAGCGCTGGCTTCGCGGATCGCCAATAGCTGCCCAGTGGATCGGCGGCGAAAATGAGTACCGAGATTCGCGGCGATTCGCGGCTCAAATCAGTTCGCCCTGATGTATAGTGAGGGCGATTCCGAGGGCCTTATACCGTTCTATGTCTACGCGTCCCGCGTCCCTGCAAGCAGCGTCGCCGCTGCGCTCGAAGTATGTTGTCTTTGGCTTCATCTTCGTGATGATGGCCTACGTCCTCAACCACAACGAGCGGTTCCTGATCAATGCGGCCGATCCTGTTTGGAACCACTATCGGACGTTCAAGTGGTGGCTTCTGCCGCACGGCATGGCCGCAGCCTGCGCGCTCCTGCTTGGCCCCATGCAGTTTTCCGACCGCCTTCGCCGCCGCTACGCCAAGCTGCACCGCGTTGTCGGAAGATTCTATGTAGCCGGCGCGCTGATTGGCGCTCCGGCGGGCGCTTTTATTCAGTATCGCTTCAATGAACATTTGGGTGGCACCCGGTCCTTCAGCATCGCTACGGTAGTGGATGCCTCTCTGTGGATGCTAACTACGGCCATTGGCCTGGCGTTCGCCATGAAACGCAAAATCCCGCAGCACCGCCAGTGGATGACCCGCAGTTACGCCGTTGCCATCGTGTTTCTCGAAGTGCGAGTGATCAGTGGACTCGGGGGATGGGACGGCAATTCTGCCATCACGGAAACCATCGTCTGGGTGTGCGTGGCCCTCGCGCTCCTGTTCGCGGACGTCGCTATCCAGTGGCAGGACTTACGGCCAACTCGCTCGGTTGCAGCGAAAGTTATTCCGGCTGTCGGCTCGTAGTGAGTCGCGCTATCTCGTCCGCCAAGGAACTTGAGGGCGACGAAGCTTCCTAGTTCGGTGCCCTTGGTTTTGTAGACCATCCGCGTCCCGCCACGCCCAGCTTCTGGACGACGCTAATTGGCGAAACATCGCAGTAGCACCAGCTACCGGGCTGAAATCTTAATTGGTGCTAACGCCTGTTAACAACAGTTAGCCCGAAGTTGGGTGGAAGTCGGCATGGATTCGGCGTAAAGTTTCTTTGCCCGTGTTCACTTATGAGCGAACGGAAAAAACGCGATCAATGGCTACAGGATGTCAGAGACCGCCAGAATAATATCGTTTTCCCGCAAACGCTGGTGAACGAAACTCGGCTTTGGCGAAACGTTGGAACGAGACCGGCTACCGCCTTGACGTGGGCCGGTCTCGCAGTCCTCGGTCTCTTCGTCTTCGGAACCATCGGTATTTTTCTAGTTATCATCATTAAGGGAGGTGGCACGTGGGCTGAGGTATTGGCTGGAGCATTATTTACATTGCTGGTTTTTGGTCCAATAATCGGCCTAATTGTCTGGGCTACGCGACGCAATCTGCGAAAGCTGGAAAAAACGCATCACCGAAATCCGCATTCTCAATGAGCGCTATCGCCCGTTGTATGTCAGGCACTCGTCACTTCTCGTAGTCTTCGACGAAGATATTCTTTGCGCTCTCGATGCAAGCTGCTTGCATGACGTTGGGCTTCTCAGGCTCTAGCGGACACACTTCGAAGTCTGCAAATATCTGCGGTCTATCCGGGGGTCTGAAGACGCGCTGAATGTTCGCAGGAAATTCGGGGTGTTCGTTGTCTCCTAGGTCGTCTACTGCGAAGTCGACGGAGGGGCCGCTGTAGATGGCAAGCATCCGATGTGTCCCGATCTTCCAAAGTCGAAATGCGGGTGTCCCATCGTGGAGCATCAACCGCCCGTGCGTCCAATAGCAAGAGTTCGCGTTCGCTTCGGTTTTGCAGGGTATCTTTCTCGGCCTGTCCGCCCCCATTGATGAGGGGGGAGGGCAGAAAGCCACTGTGAGTAGGACCACGGCCAAGCATTTCACGCTCACAAGATAGTTGCGAATGGAACGCTTCGCAAGATAGTTGCTGTAACATCCCGTTATCACTCATTGACCAGCGGTCAAAGCGTGCTATCGTGGCACGGAAAATCGGGGCACCAACAGGACTGCGCCAGCAACTAGAACTGCGAGACTCACGAGTCTAAGCAGGTCCAACGGGAGCCTTCCGGCCCAGAGCACACCAGCCAGTATTCCTGCTCCGAACGCCCACACTAAGGCACCCCATATCGCAGCGCGAGGAGATATCTTCCAGAGAACAGGAGGCGACACTTCCCAGTTCTTAAACATAGCGGAAACCCTCCCAGACCGATTGTAGGACTCCATGACCCGCCCGGCAATCACTCAGGTCGGCGATGGTTGGCGTAACATCGCAACTTCACTCATTGATCCCTATCGTCGCCTCCCGGTTTGCTGCGCCCCTCCCACTTTATCCGCTTGCAAGCATATTTCTCCGGTTTCCCTGTGGCCGTAGCACTGCCCCAGGCGCGCGCGCCTCTGCGGGGCTGGTTTGCGGACATGGGATTGGGTGACGGGGGTCACATCTCTGCTGACTGGGATCGTGCAAGATGATGCCAGCACGTGGGGCATGTCATGCCGTCGCAGCCAACACCGGGCAAGTTGAGTCCAGAACTATTGCAGGCGTTGCGCGGGATCAAAACAATTCAGCAATACAACAAGGGCGCACTGCTTTTTCAGCAAGGCTCGGCGGTGACAGGCGTCTATCTGGTGGAGAGTGGCGAGGTCCGCATACTGCTGCCGACCGGCCCGCGACAACACCAACTTCTGGAAGTTGCCGGACCCGGCACCATACTGGGCCTGAGCGAGAGCATGACCGGCGAAGATTATAGGGTGACTGCGGAAGCGGGCGAGGAAACTTCAGCAGCGTTTATTCCGCGGCAAGATTTGCTTGAATTCTTGCGCACGCATGGCGATTTTTGCGTGCAGGTGTTGAAGCTCTTGAGCGACGACTTGCACGGGCTTTACCGCAAATTCCGCAGCATCTGCGCCCACCCCGGACGTCCGCGGCATCGGGATTTGGACGAACAACTCAACTAAGCCGGGGAAAATCAGAAAGGCGGGAAAATCAGGAAAGGCCAAATGACAGGAACAGCAAGCCAGGCTGCCAGCGGATCGACAAGCGCTTTTGCTATCGACTGCCGTTGCCGCAGCCTCGCCTTCGCTAGCACGTGCTTTTCCTCTTACGTGTTCTTCCCAGTTCTCAGTCCGTTTTGAAGTTAACTGTGATTTGCGTTTTGATTTCTACGGGCTCGCCATCGAGGTAGTAGGGCTTGTATCTCCACTGCCGAACCGCATCAAGTGCAGCCCGGGCGAGGACGGCATCTCCGCTCAAAACTTTGGGATTGACCACAACGCCTTCTTTGTTCACGGTGGCTTCAATCTGCACCGCGCCCTGGGCGTGAATTGCAAGCGCGGCGCGAGGATAAACGGGGTTCACGCGCTTGATGAGTAGTCCCTGAGAAACCCCTTGCGAAACTCTGATTGTAGTTAGTGGGGCCTTGGGTATAGCCGGCCCCGAGGAAGAGATGAGTCCCGTTAGTTTGTTTTCGGCGGCTGAGGCTGAGGCCGAGGCGAGTTCGCCGGGAAGCTGTGGCGCCGCCTCGTCGGTCGCGGTTTGTTTCCGCGGTGTGGCTGATTTGACGAGTAAGGGCGACGCATTGGTCTTGTTGGGTGCGGCGGCAAAATCAGCTGAGGAATTTGCGGTTGCGTCAGATGCGATTCGAATGGGCGGAGAATTGACGCTTCCGGCTGAAGGCTTTTCGTGCGGCGACGAGGCCGCTATTTTGGGAGTCGAGGTCGGGCTGGCTGCACTCGCGTGCTCCGGCGCTGTGGTCGGAGACAAAGGTGAAGAAGAAGGCACAGGCGCGGCGGGAGTAGACATCGGGTGGAGCGCGGGCTGCCCGGAATCTTGCGGCACGCTTAGTGGTGTCGCCGTGCTGGGAGCGGGTTTGCTGAATGTCTGGTATCCGACATAACCCAGTGCGGCCAGGGCAAGAACGACCACTGCAGCGATCATTATTTTCTTTTTGCCGCCCGATTCTGCGGAATCTTCATCGCCTAATGCGGCGAACGATGGCGCGTCGGAGACACTCGCTGAGCTGAAAGCCGATGTAGCGAAAACTTCGTCCGCGTCTTTCGCGTGCACAGTAGCGATTGGTGGTTCGGCGGTCTTAGCTTCGGCGGTCTTAGCTTCAGCGGTCTTCGCCAGGGCCACTTTCGGGTCGGAAACTTTGGATTCGCCTGTTGCCGGCTCAAGCGGCTCGGATTCAACGATCCGGTTGGCTGGGGTCGCTGCGGTTACGTCCTTCGCTGGCGCGGGAGCTGCGGCGGATCCGAGCGCCGTCGCGAAACGACGATTTGTATTCTGCGCCGCGAAGAGACTCGGGGACGCTGGGGTTGCAGCTTCGACTGCTGGTTCGTCCGCAACCGCAATCTGAAGCGGGGCCGCTGGCTCCGGAATTTGGGTTGTCTCAACTTCAGCAACCATTGCTGCCATCGCCGGCAGATCTTTTTCGACTTCAGGCGCCTGCTGCCGTGCCGGCGGAGCTAGTGGGGCTGTCTGCCGACTTGGGGTCTGGAATGAACTGCTAGGCGTCGCCGCTGGTCTTGCCAGGGTAGCCGGAGTCGCCGGAACCGCCGGTGTCGCCGCGCTGGCGCCTGCCGCATCTGAAGTTTTCCGCAAGAGACCACGTGCAACGCGGAGCGTTCCCTTGGCCTGTTCGACATTAATCGGCTTGGTCAAAACGAGATTGGCGCCGATGCGGTAGGCCTTGGCCACACCCATTTGCCCTTCGACCAGGGCGATGGCCAAAGAGCTTTGATTGGAGCCAGAGTTGCGAGCGCTTTTAAAAAGCAAAGAAGCGTTCTGTTCGTTTTCGCTGTCCACGACGATGGCGTCGTACCGTTGCGACATTAGCCTTTTGACCGCCGCAAAGGGTTCGTGTACGGCCTCGATGGTGAAGTCGAGTTCGCTGAACACCTGGCTTACAACGCCAGCCAGCTTTTCATCGGGGCAAAAAAGGAGAGCTTGGTAACCCATAATAAAGTCATCGTAGGTAATGTAGTGGGTACCAGCAAGTTACGGCGGTAATTGTGGAAAGGTCGATAGTCGACGGTCGTTCGTCGTCCGCGAAATGGTTGAAACGTATAATCCCAACGGCCAAAGACTAACGACCAACGACGTATTTTCTACGGCTTTTGAAAATCTACGATCACGATCGTTTGAAAGGGCTGCGATTTTCCATCGCGGACGTAGGGGCGGTAGCGCCACTGCTTCACGGCTTGAATAGCGGCCGGTGCGAGCGTGGCATTTCCTTCCACCAGGCGGAGACCAGCGACTTTTCCCGCCACATCGATTACCGCTTTCAGGACCACAGTTCCTTCAGCTGCCTCAGTCCGCGCCTCGGCAGGATACTTCGGCGCGGCGCCCGTGATCAGGCGTTTCTGCGCACCCTGCGAAGAGAGAATGATGGAGGTATTTTCGGCGGGCAGCGGCGTGCTTGATGGAGACAAATTTGAAGTTGCCGGCGCCGCGTCTATCTTTATATCGGCTGGTTTGCCGATGACCGTGGAAGCGGTTGTCGTGTTGCCAGAAGCCTTAGGACCAGCTACTGCGACAGAAGATGGCGACGATGGAACTGGAACGGCGGCAGCGGGTCCGGTCGCGGCAGTCGATGCGCCGGCAATCGAGGGCGCAGGTGAGGCGGTTAGCGGCGCGGACGGCGCACCGGTTGCGGAATCCGACGGCGTTGACTGCGCGGTGGCCGAATCGGACGGCGCTGGCGTGGATGTTGCGGATGGCGCTGCTGTGGGATCTGGCTGCGCCGGAGGTTTCACTGAATTTGGCAAGTGGGCCGCCGGCGTTGCTACGCCCGCAAGCGCCAGCACTCGATCAATCTGCGGTTGCGCGATGGCGCGGAATCCAGGCTCATACATCCACGCGCCATAGAGGCCGCCGCCTGCGATCGCTAGCGTCATCAGCGCGACCAGTGGACCGCGCTTTTGCTGGTGGGCTCCGACGGACGCGAAAACTGGTGTGCCATCTGATTTCACAGCCGCATCGTCATCGTGCACCTGCGTGCGTCTCGAGCTTTCTTTTTTGTAGTCGAGATTTTGTGACTCGGCATTTTGCGAATCGACCTTCTGCGATGACAATTTCCCGTCTTGCGCTGGTTGAGGCTTCGCGCTCTCTGATTCCTCCAGTTCGGTTCTTTCCAGTTCGGCAAGAACGGGATCGTCGGACGGTGTCAGAGGTATGACGGGTTTCGAATGGACTGGAGCAAAGATCTCGTCTTCTTTCACAACGGCGGGGGAACGCATGCTCGCAGTGGCAGTAGCTAAATGAGCGCCCGCCGCAGCGGTTGAAACTAGATTCGAAGGCGAGCTCGTAAATTCAGTCGCCTGTGAAGAACCGGCGGCAGCGGCGGCCGCCTGGGCAGAAACATTGCTATGGTCGCCGGCGGGGACATCTTTTCGCACGCGGCTGACGGCGGTGCGGATGGTTGTTCTTGCCTGATCTTTCGCCACCGGCTTGGTCAGAATCAATTCAGCGCCCAGTCGAAATGCGGTGGGCAGGCCGGCGCGGCCATCGACGATGGCGATGGGCACGGGATTGTTGCCATTTTTTCCGCGGCGGCAGACGTCGAAAATTAATTTGGCTGCCGGCAGATTTTCGCAATCGACCAGGACCAGATCGAAGGCGTGCGAATTCAGCAGCTGAGCGGCGGAGACTCCGTCGAGCGGACGCTCGCAGGTTACGGACATTTCTTCAAGAACGCCGGTAATGGCGCTGACCGCCTGATCGTCGGGCGACAAGAGCAGAGCTAGAGGCATAACTCTCTTATGCTAGGAACGGCGGTCGGAAGCCGCAAGTTACGGGGGTAAGGGCGTGACGCTCCCTATAGTTTTAAAGGCGTGCTCAGGAGCGGCGCGGGTCGCCGGCGATCGCGGAGTCCGGTGGAGGATAGGTAATGGTGTCGCGGAAGGTGGACATATCGGCGGGCGCGAAATCAGGGAACGGCAACTGATGTTGATCGCGCCAGTGCTTGACCTGCTGTTCGGCGGCAGCTGCTTTCTCTTTGTCGAGGCCGGAATCGCGCGAGAAATAGAGAGTCTGCGAGGGAACGGCGATAGCGGTGCCGGCGCCCTCGACAATATCCATGATGCGCAGCAAGAGGTCTTCGCGGATAGCGATGAATTCGTTGGAATCGCGGGTCAGAACGTAGCTGGAAATTTCAATCCGCAGGGAACTGACGTCGAAATTGGCAAAACGGATGGTGGCGGTGCCGCTTTCAACTTTCGGATGGGCGTATAACATGCGTCGAATCTCGGCCAGCAGATAACGCAACTGGTCGGCCGAGGTTTCACAGCGGATCGCGAGCACGGGCGCAAACTGAATCTTGTCGCGGCGGGTGAAATTCTCAATGTTCATGGTGGCGAGGGTGCCGTTGGGAATGGAGAGCTGGGTGCGTGCGTCGGTGCGAACGCGCGTCGAGCGCAGGCCGATGTCTTCGACGCTTCCGGTACGGTCGGCAAAGCGGCAATAGTCGCCTACGCGGATGACGTCATCGGCGAGCACGGAGATGCCGCCAAAAAGATTTTCGAGCGTCTTCTGCGCGGCGAAAGCGATGGCGATGCCGCCAATGCCGAGGCCGGCGAGGACGGTGGTGAGGTTGAAGCCCACAATGGCGAGTATGGAAAGGAGGGCGGCGATGATCACGAGCGCCCGGAGCAGACGGTCAGCCAAGACCATGAGCGTCCCAGTGCCGATGCGGCCTGAGCTGATGGCGTGAATGCGCAGGCGCCGCATGGTGAGGCTGGCGACGCGCAGCACAAACCAGAAGAAGCCGATGCTGATGACTACGGCGATGGTGCGGTAGTAATAGACACGCGGCAGCAAGGGCAAGCCGAGGTAAGCGGCCATCACGCGATGAGCGAGCGCGCTGAAAGAGAGAAGCAGCGGCTTCGATACGTGGCTGTAAGAATGGAGATTCGGCCGATTCCTGAACTTGAGCCAAAGCAGGCGCGGAATCGCCAGCAGCAAAACCATTGCCCATCCGATCGCGATCGCTACTGGAATTGCGGCGAGCAGCGCCAGCCACTGCCACAGTGGCATGCCGAGAAGAACATTTCGCACCAGGCTTTGGGGAAGCTTGTTCTCGACCTGGTGAGCTTCGACGTTGTCGTATAACTCGGGAACCTTGCTGAGCGTGTCGGCGGAAAATAGCCAGATCTTGCCCGCGGTTGGATCGGTCACGCGAACCAGAACGACGGGGACTTCGGTGTCGCGGGTAGAAAAATTTCCGACGGTTTGCTGATCGGCGGTGCCGAATTCGGGATCGCCGTCGGTACGCGTGCTGATGTGGCGGATGCTGCCGACGAAGGCGCGGTCCATCAGAATTTTTAGTTTGCCCGCCATGTCGGGACCTTGCGACTGGCGGCGGGCCGCGCTCATTTGTAGATACTCGGCGGCGAGTTTTTCATTTCCATCTTGCGCGACTTGCAGGAATCCGAGGACGGTGCCGGAGGGTGTGGTGCGGCCTAGCGGATCCGAGGATGAGGCCGTTGACACGGCTGGAGCGCTCGGCTTCAGCAGGTTGTTCAGCTGAGCCACCAAGGTCTGAGCCGCCAAGTCCGGGGCGGACAGCGAAATGGAGAGAAGCAGGAGTACCAGTTTTTTCATTGCAAACTTTGTGTGCTCCGGTGCTAAACAAGTCGTGCTGGCCGTCGCGAAGGCTTCTCGCCTTCTGCACGGCGGGCCAGGACGCCCGTCGGGACGGCGGCGCTACACGGCTATCTTTTCGGACGATAGATATCGGTGGCCTGGCCGTAGAAAACTTCCGCCGACTCCATCATCGTCTCCGACAATGTTGGATGCGGATGGATGGTCATGCCGACGTCGGCCGCCAGCGCGCACATTTCGATGGCGAGGACGCCTTCAGCGATCAGTTCGCCCGCGCCTGCGCCGACGATGCCTACGCCGAGCACGCGCTCTGTCTTCGGATCGACGAGCAGCTTGGTGAGGCCTTCGGGGCGATCGATGGTGACGGCGCGGCCGGATGCGGCCCAGGGAAATTTGGCGACCGTAATTTCGCGTCCTTGTTCTTTGGCTTGCGTTTCGGTGAGGCCAGCCCAGGCAATTTCAGGATCGGTGAAGACGACTGCTGGAATCGCGTTTGGCTCGAAAGCGACTTTGTGGCCGGCGATGGCTTCGACAGCAGTGCGGCCTTCGTGCATCGCTTTGTGCGCGAGCATCGGTTCGCCGGCAACATCGCCGATGGCGTAGATCGTGGGGTCGTCGGTCTGGCGCTGGCCGTTGATTTCGATAAATCCCTTTTGATTGACTTTGACTTTGGTTTTGTCGAGGCCGGGGATTTCGGAGTTGGGGCGGCGTCCGACGGACATCAGCACGCGGTCGAATACTTGCTCTTTTTCTTTTACGTTCGGACCGTCGAGAGTTACGCGAATGCCGGTCTTTTCTTCTTTGAGCGACTTGACGGTGGTGTTCAGGAGGATCGTGTCGAAAAGTTTTTCGAGCCGCTTGTGCAGAGGGAGAACCAGATCGCGGTCGGCTCCGGGGAGCAGGCCCGACAACATTTCAACGCAGGTCACTTTGGTGCCGAGCGTGGCGTAGACGGAGCCTAGTTCCAGTCCGATGTAGCCGCCGCCGATGACTAACAGCGTTTTGGGAATGTCGGGAAGGTCGAGGGCGCTGGTTGAATCCATGAGGCGCGGGCTGTCGAGTTTCAGGCTGGGCACAACGGTCGGGCGCGATCCGGTGGCGATGATGATGCGGTCGAAGGTTAGATTTTCTTCACCGCCAGCAGTTTTGGTAACTTTGACGGTGGTGGAATTCACGAATGCAGCTTTGCCCTGGATGAACTGTACGGAGCGTACTTTTGCGATCTGTCCCAATCCGCCAGTCAGCTTTTTGACTACGCCTTCTTTCCATCCGCGGAGCTTGTTCAGGTCAACTTTAGGCTCGGCGAATTCGATGCCCCAATTCTTGGCCTGCTCGGCCTCTTCGAGCAGCTTGGCCACGTGCAGCAGGGCTTTCGACGGGATGCAGCCGCGATAGAGGCAGACGCCACCGGGGTTCACTTCCGGATCGATCAGCGTAACTTTCATGCCCAGGTCGGCCGCCAGAAATGCGGCCGCGTATCCGCCGGGGCCACCGCCGATCACTGCGACATGAAGATTTGATGAGTTCGTCATTTCTTATCCTAGCCTCTGTTTTGTTTGCAGGAATAGCCTTAATTCACTTAACGAATAGACGGTTGAAACGATCAGCATATAGAGCGATATCAATCTGGCTGCGCCATAAGAGTAGCGCATAACTGAAACCACGGTTTGCCATGAACGAAGAGTGGGCGACAATCCGACCGAGAAGAACGGCCATGACAGAACACAGGCAACTAGTGCGCATACGGTCCCTAGTCGCGGCGTAAATAAGGAGAAAACCAAAGCGAGCACAAAAAGGATCACTCCGATAAGTGCGACATTGACGAGCCCAAAGTAAGTTGGCGAAAATTGACTCGCTCCATAGAAGTGTTTGAAAAAAACCGCAAGATCCCCAGCCGTAATACCGTATATGGTCGCAGAAATGATCTTATGCTTCATCATCGTTCATACTGCTCTTGCGCTCGACAAGAGGGCCGTTTCTCGGCGCTCTCTGCGTCTCGGCGGTGACAAATCCATCATCCCTGCACCGACAACAAGAACGGCTGCTCAAACGCTTCGGCGATCCAACGCAGAAAGCGGGCGGCGTCGGCTCCGTCGATCAACCGGTGATCGTACGAGAGGGAGAGTGGCAGAATCAAGCGCGGCTCGAATTTACTATTACCGCTCACCCACTCCGGCTCCATGCGCGAACGCGAGAGGCCGAGAATCGCGACCTCGGGGTGATTCACGATCGGCGAAAATCCCGTGCCGCCGATCCCTCCCAGATTGGTGATGGTGAAGGTGCCGCCTGCCATTTCGTCGGGCGTGAGCTTGCGCTCTTTGGCTTTTTTCGAGAGCTGCGTCAACTCGGCCGCCAGCTCGACGATATTTTTCTTGTCTACGTCGCGAATCACGGGCACCAGCAGGCCGCGATCGGTATCGACCGCGACTCCGATGTGGATGTATTGCTTGTAGACGATTTCCTCTTTCGCCATGTCTATAGATGCATTGAACTGGGGAAAGACTTTCAGAGCCGAGGCGCAGACTTTGAGCGCGATGGCAGTGACGGTCATCTTGCCGCCGGCTTCTTCGGCGCGGGGCGCGAACTTTGCGCGGAGCTGTTCGAGTTCGGTGATGTCGGCGCGGTCTTGCTGCGTGACATGCGGAATTGTATTCCAGGCCTGGCGAAGGTGCTCGGCGGTTTTGCGGCGTATGCCGCGGATCGAGACGCGCTCAATCTTGCCCCACTTGGCGAAATCCGGCAGGTCAGGTTCGACAAGGGCTCCGCGCGGAGATTGCGCTGCGGCGGCCGCCGCTAACAAAGCATTCTTCGCACAAAGTTTTACGTCGTCTTCGCTGATGCGACCACCGGGGCCACTGCCCTGCACGCTGTAAATATCGACGCCGATTTCGCGCGCCAGGCGGCGCACATGTGGCGCGGCTGGCGCAGGATCGCGATGCTCAGTGCCCGCTACTTTGCCCAGTTGCACGGGCATGCTGAACTCGGGCGCGGTAGATTGCGGTTGATCGGGCGGCAGGGCCTGTTCTTCCGTCTTGCCCTCGGCGCGCATGGCGAGTTGGAACGAGAGTCGCGCTCCGTGCTGCTCGGAACTGTGTTCGACGGGCTCGTGCTTGCGCGGCGCTTCGGTTGGGGCGACTTCTCCGCCTTCGAGGGTAAAGATGACGTCGCCTACCTTGACCTTCTGTCCTTCTTTGACTTTGATCTCGCCCACCACGCCGCTGACGGAGGATGGAACTTCGACGACGGCTTTGTCGGTTTCGAGTTCCATGATGGGCTGGCCTTCGGAGACGGTGGTGCCGGGTGAGATCAGCAAGCGCACCAGATCGCCGGAGTCGATGTTCTCGCCGAGTTCGGGGAGTTTGAATTCGCCGGCTTTGGCGGCTTGCGGCTCGACGGTTTTTCGCCGCTCCGATTGCGGCGGAGCAGAAACTGCCTTGGCCTGCGCTTCCGAATCGCGAGGCACAGTATTCGAACTGGATGCGGCGGCTGCTTTCTCGGCTTTGGCAGGCTTTGCGCTGGCTCCGTTTTCGACCGTGAAGATGACTTGGCCGACCTTTAGCTTGTCGCCTTCTTTTACGCGGATCTCGCCGACGGTGCCGGTTACGGACGACGGCACCTCGACGACGGCCTTGTCGGTCTCTAGCTCCATGACCGGCTCGCCTTCGGCAATGGGCGCGCCCGGCTTGATCATGAGGCGGACGAGGTCGCCGCTTTCGATATTCTCGCCTAGCTCGGGCAGCTTAAATTCTGTCGGCATGCTTGCGTTGTCCCTTTGACTAGCTGGTGGCTGGGTTGCGTTTTTCCGGATCGATGCCTAGATCGCGAATGGCTTTCTCCAGGAGTTTCGCCTCGACTCCCAGAGTATGCAGCGTAGCGAGGACGATGTGTTTCGCATCGACTTCGAAAAAATCGCGGAGCGATGCGCGATTTTCGCTGCGGCCGAAACCGTCGGTGCCGAGCGAAACCAGCTTGCCCGGAACCCACTGGGCGATGCTCTCTGGGAGAACCTTCATGTAATCGGATGCCGCGATGAACGGGCCGGATGCGCCTTTCAGTGTCTCGGTAACGTACGGAACCTTAGGCTTCTGCGTGGGATGCAACATGTTCCATCGGGCGCAGTCGTTGGCGTCGCGATAGAGTTCCTTGTAGCTGGTCACGCTCCAGACGTCGGCGGCTACACCGTAGTCTTTTTCCAGAATTGCCTGCGCCTTGAGCACTTCGAACATGATCGCGCCGCTGCCCAGCAACTGCACGCGCTGCTTCGCGTTTTTTTTGTCGGAAGTGCGGTAGCGATACAAGCCCTTGAGGATTCCCTCGCGAATGCCGGGCTGGCTGGGCATTTCAGGCATGGGCAACGGTTCGTTGCCGACCGTCAAGTAATAGAAGATAGATTCGCCATCGACATACATGCGCTTAATGCCATCCTGAATGATGATGGCGATCTCGTATGCAAATGCCGGATCATAGGCGAGCAGGTTTGGCACCGGGAGCGCTAGCACATGGCTGTGGCCATCCTGGTGTTGCAAGCCTTCGCCAGCGAGCGTGGTGCGTCCGGCTGTGCCTCCGATAAGGAAACCACGGCAGCGCATGTCGGCCGCAGCCCAGATCAGGTCGCCGATGCGCTGGAGTCCGAACATCGAGTAATAAATAAAGAATGGAATCGTGTTGATGCCGTGATTGGCATATGCGGTGCCGGCGGCAATGAAGGAACACATCGATCCCGCCTCGGTAATGCCTTCTTCGAGAATCTGGCCGTTCTTCGCCTCCTTGTAATAAAGGAGAGTATCCATATCGACCGGCTCATAGAGCTGGCCGACGTTCGAATAGATACCGACCTGGCGGAAGAGCGCTTCCATGCCGAAGGTGCGGGCTTCGTCGGGGACGACAGGCACGATCAGCTTCCCGACTTCCGGATCGCGCAGCAGCTTGGAGAGGATGCGTACGAAGACCATGGTGGTCGAAGCTTCGCGGCCTTCAGTGCCTTTGTAGAACTCTTCAAAAATGGCTTCCGATATCGGTTTCAGCGGTGCTGCGCGCAGCTTGCGCACTGGCATGTAACCGCCGAGTTGTTTGCGGCGCTCCTGCATGTATTTGATTTCGGCGCTGTCGTCGGAGGGGCGATAGAAGGGCGCGTTGTGAAGCTCGCCGTCGGGAATGGGAATGCCGAAGCGCGAACGGAAGATTTGCAGCTCGTCGTCGTTGAGCTTTTTCTGCTGGTGGGTGATGTTCTTGCCCTCACCAGCTTCGCCGAGCCCGTAGCCTTTGATGGTCTTGGCGAGGATAATGGTGGGCGAGCCGGTGTGCTCGACCGCGGCCTTGTAGGCGGCGTGGACTTTGATGGGATCGTGGCCGCCGAGGCGCATGCGGGCGAGTTGCTCGTCCGAGAGATGCTCGACCATCTTGAGGAGCCGCGGATCGGTACCAAAAAAATTCTGGCGGAAGTATTCGCCGCTCTCGACGAAGTATTTTTGATATTGGCCGTCGGTGATCTCGCCCATGCGGCGTACGAGCAGGCCATCGCGATCCGCCAGAATCAGGCGATCCCAGTCGCCGCCCCAGATTACTTTAATGACGTTCCATCCTGCGCCGCGGAAAATCGCTTCCAGTTCCTGAATGATTTTGCCGTTGCCGCGCACCGGGCCGTCGAGGCGCTGGAGGTTGCAGTTGACGACGAAAATCAGGTTGTCGAGGCGCTCGCGCGAGGCCAGGGTGATGGAGCCGAGAGATTCGGGCTCGTCCATTTCGCCGTCGCCGAGGAAGGCCCAGACTTTGCCGCCAGTCGAAGTCTTGAGGCCACGATTTTCAAGATATTTGATGAAGCGGGCGTGATAGATGGCCTGAATCGGACCGAGCCCCATCGACACAGTGGGAAATTCCCAGAACTCGGGCATGAGCCAGGGATGCGGATACGAGGAGAGTCCGCCGCCCGGTTTCAGCTCGCGCCGAAAGTTTTCTAACTTTTCCTTGGGGATGCGGCCTTCGAGATAGGCGCGTGCGTAAATGCCAGGCGCGGCGTGTCCCTGAAAATAGACGACGTCGCGGTCGCCAGACTCGGTTGCTGCCTGAAAAAAGTGATTGAAGGCAACTTCGTAGAGCGTGGCCGCGGATGCAAAGGTAGAAATGTGACCGCCAATGCCTTCCTGAATCTTGTTGGCGCGCACGACCATCGCCATAGCGTTCCAGCGCACGAGGCTCTTGATGCGGCGCTCCATCTCCTGGCTGCCGGGGAACGGCGGTTGATGACGGAAAGGAATCGTATTCTGATAGGGAGTGGTCGCGGTGAAAGGCAGGTTGATACCGGCTTCGCGGCGGGCGTGCAGGGCGAGTTGTTGTAGGAGCCGGCCAGCGCGCTCCGGCCCGCCTTTCGAAAGCACATAGTCGAGCGAATCCAGCCACTCGCGCGTTTCCAGGACTTCAATTCCGTTGGTTTGCTGGGATTGATGCGCCTGCTGCGTCTGTTGCGCGTTGTCCGTCTGCTGCACGTTATCGGTCTGCTCTTCGAGCGTCTCAGCCACACTGCCCCCACGATTTAGAAAACGATTCTTTCATCATAAGCAATTGGGAAGAATTTTGCTGGAAGGATGGTCGGTTGTCGATGGTCGTTCGGAACGGACCGGCCGCAGCGTCCGGTAGCGACTAACGACTATCGGCGAACCACCGGACTACTCCAACGTTACCGCCTTGACTAGATTGCGCGGACGGTCAACATCGAGCCCGCGCTTAGCGGCTACGTAATAGGCAAATAACTGTAGCGGAACGATCTCCAGAATCGGCGACAACAGTTCCGGCGCATCTGGAATAAAGAGAGTGTGATTCGCGATTTGCGGGATGGTTGTGTCGCCTTCCGCTGCTAGCGCGATCACCGTCGCTCCTTGTTTTTTGAAGCCTTCCATGTTGCTGACATTTTTTTCGTAACGCATCACCGAACCTTCGTTCTTGCGGTCGCAGGTCGCGATCATGACCAGGGGCAGCCGGAAGTCGATCAGCGCGTTGGGGCCGTGCTTGGCTTCTCCGGTGGGATAGCCCTCGGCGTGAATGTAGGAAACTTCTTTCAGCTTGAGAGCGCCATCCATGGCGATGGGGTAGTGGATGGCGCGGCCAAGGAACATGAAATCATCGACGCGGTAATAAAGCTCGGCGAGTTTTTCGACCTGGTCGGCGGCGGCGAGAACCGTCTCTGTTTTCAGCGGCAGCGCGAGAAGCTCGCGGATGTAATGCTTGGCCAGCTCTTCTGCGACGGTCTCTTTGATTTCGCCGAGGTAGAGGGCGAAGAGGAATAGGCACGCCATCTGCGCGGTGAACGCCTTGGTCGAGGCGATGCTGATCTCTGGCCCGGCGTGGGTGTAGATGAAGCCGTCGGCCTCGCGCGCAATAGTCGAACCTTCGACATTCGAGATCGCGATGGTGCGCGAGCCCTTCTGTCGCGCCTCGCGCTGCGATGCGGTGGTGTCGGCGGTTTCTCCTGATTGAGTAATAAAGATGCTGAGTTCGCCGCGGCCGATCATCGGGTTGCTATATTCGAATTCGCTCGCGTAATCGACATCCACGGGTACGGCGGCCAACTCCTGCATCATGTACTGGCCGGTCATTCCGGCGTGGCGGCTGGTACCGGAGGCGACGATGTTGATTCGCCGCAGGGCGCGCAGTTCTTCGCGCGAGATATGGATTTCGTGCAGCCGAACTAATCCGTCGGCCAGAGAGACGCGCGGCTCGATTGCACGCCGCAGGGCGTCGGGCTGTTCAAATATCTCGCGAATCAGATGATGGGGAAATTTACGCGTCGAGGCCACAGTTCTCCTTAATATTGTCTCTATGAAGTACATTCCACGCCGCCGACAAAAGTCCGCAGCACCTCGCCTTTGGGATCGAGGACCACGAAATCCGCGTCGGCCCCGGCGGCAAGAATACCTTTGTTCGCGATCTTCGCCACCCGCGCCGGGTTTCGGGTAGCGGCTGCGACTGCCTGCGCCAGATCCCATTCCGCAAAATGGGCCAGATTGCGCACGGCGCGGTCAAGAGTCAATACGCTTCCGGCAAGTTTTCCATTCATCGTACATTTGCCGTCGCAAACATCGACTTCAAAAGAACCCAGCCGATAACGGCCATTGGGCATGCCGGTCGCTGAGATCGCATCCGTGATGAGCACAGTTTGCTTCGGGCCTTTAGCTCGGGCAACTAATTTCATAATTGCAGGGTCGATATGGACGGCGTCAGCGATGATATCCGCACTGACACGATCATCGGCGAGGACCGCGCCAAGAATTCCGGGATCGCGGTGATCGAGTGGACGCATCGCGTTAAAAGTATGCGTGGCATGTCGCGCGCCCGCCTCGATGCCGCGTTCAGCAGCGGCAAAATCGGCGTCGGAATGCCCCAGGCTCACGCAAACTTCCCGCCGCGCAGCCTCGGCGATCACCTCGGTTGCGCCCTCGAGTTCGGGAGCAATGGTCATCATGCGAATCCGGCCGCGAGCCGCCTGCCATAGTTTGTCAAACAGCGCAAGTGTTGGAGCCAACAAGTCCTGCGGAGGATGCACGCCGCGCCGCGCATGACTGATGAACGGCCCTTCAAGATGGATGCCGAGCGGGAGGGCGCGGGGCCTACCCTGATCATCATTATTATTGTTGTTATTGCTCTCTCGTTTCTCGATCGCATCGCTCAGGCGCTCGACCGCGCGCAAAGTCTGATCCATCGGAGCGCTGACAGTGGTTGGAAAATAACTTGTCACTCCGTGACTCGCCAGCAAGCGTTCGATCGCAGGAAGGGCGTCGCGATCCGCGTCCATCACGTCGTATCCGGCGCTGCCGTGAATGTGAAGATCGATATATCCGGGCGCAACCATGCTCGTTCCGAAGTCGACCGCGGAAACGCCGGGGGGAACCGCAAGCTGGCTCTGGGCGGCGATTTCGACCACGCGTCCGTTATCGACGAGCAACACCGGATGCTCGATGGCGGCAGCCGGAGTCAAGAGCCGTGCAGCAGTGAAAGCCAGCATAGAAGCGTTTGAATGTCAGCGCAGAAGACGTTGGGCATCAAGATTGTAGCAGCCACGGCGGGGGAAAAATCGCGGGGCGGTTTTGATCGCATAATCTATCAAGAGCCAACGGCCCGCCATCTTGAGCAAGGGCGCTTGCGCACACCAAAAATTTCGATCGAAGCCAGCCAGCGGAGAGTGTAGTAAAATTGCGGAACCATCCATCAGTCGGGGAGTGGCTCAGCCTGGTAGAGCACCTGGTTCGGGACCAGGGGGTCGGAGGTTCAAATCCTCTCTCCCCGACCAATTGTTTCCAATCACTCACAGCAGCCGCACGGACTTCGAAACCGGCCCACTTGGTTTTTGCACAGGTGCGCTAGCCTTCGGAACGGCATAAATACCACATTTGGGTAGCGAACAGCGCAGGGCCATCGACAAAATCGACCACAACAGGGTGATGGAAAAACCAGATGCCTTGTCAACTAGAGCTATCGAACCACAACATAAAGAGGAGTACAGCCGTTCGAGGCTGCAACCCATCCTCATTCGCCGATCGCTTCTGCCTGAGAGGCCGTGCTACCTCAACAACTCTGCGGCGTGGGATACACTGTTATCCGCATCACTATTATCCGCAACATGCTCATTACTTCACGCCATTGGTTTTCTGCGCCCAGTGCCTCCGTCGCCGGACTCTCCCTGCTGCTCGCTTGTGGCTGCTCCAATTTCCGAGCGAACAGCGCGGCTGCCTCCCTCCCTAGCGCGGTACCGGCTCATCTGTACACGGTCACGGAGGAAACCACGCGGCGCCGGGTGCAGGCGGTAGGGTCTCTTTACCCGCTCGAAGAAAGCACTCTTAGCGCCCAGGTGGATGGCCGTGTCTCGGAAGTTCTAGCCGATGTTGGCGACACGGTCGCGGAAGGTCAGGCCCTGATTCTGCTCGACGAGCGGGAATTGCGATTCGAGGTGGAACGGCAACGAGGTTTGGTGCGACAGGTGCGCGCCCAGCTTGATCTTGGTCCGAACGACCCGCCACCGCAGGATTCGCACCAATTGGCATCGGTGCGGAGAGCCGAGGCCGACCGCTTCGACGCCCAACGAAAATACGAACGGGCTCAGTCACTGTTCAAAGACGACCTGATTTCGCAGCAGCAATTCGATGAGGCAGCGAGCCGATATCAGAATACGCAAGCCAGCTACGAGCTTGCGTTGCAGGAGATCGAGCGTCTGAAGGCGTTGCTGCTCTCGAGCGAAGCGAGCGAGCGTCTGGCGGAAAAAAAACTGACGGACGCAACCATAAGGGCGCCTTACCCCGGTTCGGTGCAGTCGCGTGCTGTACATCCCGGTGAGTATTTGAGAGTACAGAGCCCCGTCATGGTGCTGGTGCGGACGGACCGCCTGCGAGCGCGGCTGGCGGTCCCGGAGCGATGGGCGGGATGGGTGAAGGATGGAGCCCTGGTCGAGCTTCATGTCGAGGCGCTTCCGACAGATTTATTTCAGGGCAAAATCACTCGCATCAACCCCGCAGTGTCGCAGGACTCGCGAACGTTTGAGGCCGAGGCCATCATAGAAAATCGGGACGCGCGTCTCAAAGCCGGATTTTTTGTGCAGGCATCGATCCCCAGCGAAAAGGAAGAAAAAACCATCTCCGTTCCGGAGGCGGCGGTGAACTACCGCTATGGTGTGTACAAGGTTTTCCTGGTCAATGGCGATCGCGTCAACGAGCGTCAGATCAAGCCCGCGGGACAGAGCGAGGATGACAAGGGGCGTCGATTCGAGGTCGCGGAAGGGCTAAAGGCTGGGGACCGTGTCGCGGCAGCTGCGTCCGGGGAGTTGCACGATGGAGATCGCATTCAGGAAGCGGGTGCGTCCGAGCCGGTCGCGCGGTAGGTTCAACGTTTCTGCTACGGACCGAAGATGCGGTCCATTTTGCACCGCAGAGTTTTTTGGTCCACCAGAAAAACTGGTGAGCGTCCCGTTTGTCCCTCGATTTTCCGGAAGCCCCCCTCTCGAAAAGCGCGAGAAGGAGCGCACCCAACAGTCAAGTGGCTCACCCTGCCGGCCCCCTCGCAATGTTAGGGTTGCCTGTTCGATCTACCGGCTACGGGTTGTCGCCGAACACTTTCCAAACCGTGCAGTACTTGTCCCAAGGATTCTCATACGAGGCGATGTTGTCGACGCACGGCTCCGACGATTGGGAACCCGGTGGAATTCGTAGGGTATAGACCACGGCACCCGCAAAGTTGGGCTGGCTGAGAATCAACTTCGTAAGCTCGTAGTCATACTTAGCACTCGGCTGGCCCAAGTCGCTATGTCCCTGAAAGTACACGCCGCCCAACATTTTCCTGCCCGCGGGGAGCATCTTGGCCATATCTGCAAACTCTGCGAGAGCATTGGGGGGAGTTAAATCTGCGCACGGGCCCGTAACCTTGCCGGCGATTGGTCCGGCAAGGCAACCCCATGTTTTCGGATGGATCACCGCATCGGGGCCCAAACCCGGATCGTTCGGATTGCCATTGGCTGCCATCCAACATTGGGACGAAGAACATGGAGTGTTGTTGTGTATGTCGAATTCCCTCTGATCCCTGAAATAAAACAGCTGTGTGTCAAGAGTGAGTCCAATGTCGGCCCAAGGCTGGGTGGGAGTTGGGTAATAGGATAGATCGTGATAAGTTGTCGGAATGAGGCTCATCCATGGCGCTTGCCATCGAAGGTTCGCTTCTATCCTGGCAATAATATCCGGACTAAAATCTCCGCTCGGACCGAAATTTAGACTTACGGCAAAGTCATCAATGCCGACACCAACAAGGTGAGGAAAATCCTGCGCGAGGCGTCCGAGCACGGTCGCCCAGGTGGCCATATCCAAGCAAGGGGACTCTCCATTCGCGAAGTCGGAGGCGAAATAATCCAAAGCATTCCAGGTTGTTGTCGGCCGCGTATCTTCCGGCAAAGAGCATTCGTTGCTCGCGACGGCAGAGGGATGGAGGAGGTCAACCCATACACGCACTTGCTTTCCGTCAACGCCGAAGTCCTTGGTCGCCTTCAGGAACATGACTAAATTGGTGTAGTCGAAATCGGCTACCAACTGCCAAATGAACGTATTGGTGTGCGTGTTCCTCATTATTTGCTTCAGTCGATCGAAGTTCGCCAGTCCCACTTGCTGGCCACTGATCAATGGACCTTGTGCACCCGGACTGAGTTGATCATATTGCGCTTTGGTCCCTTCCAGAGCTGAGTTACGAGTGGCTAGGTGGAACGGATCTCCGTAGACGAAAACGTTGGTTCGATAGGGACTGTGTACGGACCGTACGGCGATGAGCTCGTCGGCCCCTCGGTCTCCGCCGAGCCAGTCTGCGGCGGAAATGCTGGTCCAGTTTTGTCCGTCAACCGAATCAAGGTCCTTCTGGGCCAGCGTGGTCAATTCATGGATGCCCGGCGTCGCAATGGCTGAGGGCAGCAGGTCGAACACAGCGAAGTGCGGTGCCTTATTCTTGACCAGAACGATGGCTTTGCGTCCGTCCGCGTTGAAATCTCCGACGGCGACCCCGGCCCAGTCGGAATTTCCATCGTTGCCGAAGTTAGACGTTGCGTAAACATGGAAGGTATTGTCGCTCGCCAGCTTGTAAACGAACACGGTCGGACTCTTAAGGTCGCTGACCTGGCGCACCGCGATCAGTGTGTCCGGGCCCGAGCTACCGTCAAGGGTTCCCGCCGCCAGACCCTTCCAGGCTGAAGGATGGGTTGGATCGGGATCTACGTCTTGTCTACTAAAAATACTAGGCGGGCTCGAATCCAGGTTCACCAGGACCAATTGCGTGTTCTTTTCCCCATTTCCCGTTCTAAGCATGGCGACGCGCTTTTTCGTGCTCCCATCAAAGCTCCCGACGGCAACTCCAACCCAGTCTGAATTCTTCCAGTCAGAATCGTTCGGGTTAGAATTCTTCGAGTCAGGATTCCTCGGTATGTCCGCGACACTCACGGTGCTGACACTGCTAGTACCGATGCAGTTAGGCGCAATCCTGCCGATTGCCAGATCCCCGACTCCCGGCTGGTCGATATGCCGGACGGCGATAATCTCGTCGTAGGCGGAGTTGTTGTCCAAACTGCCAACGGTAACGGCACGCCAATCGGCAATCCTATTGCCGCTATCGAAATTCGATGGAAAGAGTCCCTGTGCCTCTCCGGCGATGTAAAAGGGTGTAGGCCAACCGAGTAGCCCAAACTCCTTGGAACCGGCGGTCGGGGAATTCGCGAAGATCGCGAGCTGTTTTTGAGGGTGCTTGGCCTGCTGTAGAGTCGCGTCGCAGAAATGCCCTGCGGCTACACCCATCCAAGAGTCGGTATCCATCCAAGAGACACCGGCCGCCTCAAGCAAAGTTGACAGGGCCACACTATCGTTGCCTGGAGGTGTGTACTGCGGCGTTTGATAAGGCGGAACGCAACGGAACGGGGTCGTGCTTGCCGCGAGGGAGATCGAGCGCTCTTGAACCGGCATATTGACAGGCGGTCGTCCGCAATCCGGGAAGGCGGGATCACCACCGATATTCGGCCGGACCACTTGGGCCGGTGCAAAGTGTGGTCCAACAATTCCAAATATCAGCAGGATGACAGCCACCACGACGAACCGCAGCCTTGTGCTATCAGGTGCCCGCAGTGAATCCGTGCCCGACAATTGCGTTGTCATCTTCGTTTTCCTCGACCGCTCAGGATTGTATATGCTCGCGGCGTTTCCTTAATCTCGTTCGAACTCTACCATCTGCAGTTCATTAATAGTGATTCGAGGCGGCGATTCGTTACAGAATCCGGATGTTTGATCATCGTAACTAAACCTGGGACAAACCCGGGCTACAGACGGGACGAACCTGGGGCACCAAGTTGGCTCAGTGAACACTGAAATCCATCACCACCCAAAAACCCCGGTACTTGCTCAAACCCCAAGCTCATGGGAGACTCTCTGTTTCGCCGGTCACTGAAAGCCTCGTAATGAAGCTCGCTGAAATCTGCGTACGGCATCCCGTATTCACCGTCATGCTCATTGCATTTCTGGTGACCCTGGGTGTGTTTTCTTACCGCGGGCTGGCGGTCGATTTGTTTCCCAAAGCGGATCCGGCGACCATTAATGTCGAGGTTGCCCTGCCCGGCGCTACTCCTGACGAGATGATCACGGGCGTCGTGCTGCCGCTGGAGGACGCGATCTCCTCTGTGAGTGGCGTTGATGAGATAAGCGTGTACGCCAGTGAAGGCAAGGCGGACATTACCTGCACCTTCGTTTTGGAGCGCGAGATCGAAGGCGCCGCCCAGGATGTGCGCGAAAAAGTTGCGGCGGCTGTCAACCGGCTGCCCCGGGAAACGCTACCTCCAGTCATCACGAAAGAAGACCCGCAATCGGACCCGATCATGACGATTCTGGTCAGCGGTCCGATGAGCCTGCGGGAACTGACCGAGATTGCAGACAAACAAGTGCGGCGCGCCATTCAGCGGGTGGATGGGGTAGGGAGCGTTGAACTGCATGGCGGGCAGGCGCGGCAGATTCGCGTACTGCTCGACGCGCAAAAACTGGCTTCCCACAATTTCACCGTGCTCGATGTGCGTGAGGCTTTGCAGCGAGAGAACATCGAGGCGCCCGGCGGCCGCATGATCAACGGCCCGCAGGAACTCGGGCTGCGAACTTTAGGACGCGTTTCCTCCGCCGATCAGTTTGGCGATGTGATGCTCGGCACCCGCGGCGGCGTCCCCATCCGCATGCGGGATGTAGCCCAGGTGGAAGACGGTGCGGCTGAACTGCGCACCTGGTCGGCCCTGTTTCGGCAGGGAGGCCAGGGAAAAGACGTGGTCGCGATCGACGTCCTGCGCCAGTCGGGCGCTAATACCGTAAAGGTTGCCGACAACGTCCGCGCCATGATCGGCGATCTGAACTCCCAGTTGCCGACAGGTGTGCAACTGCTGGTTGTGCACGACATCTCCGATTTCATCAAGGCGTCGGTGCACTCCTTGATCGAGCACCTGGTTCTGGGCAGCATTCTCGCCAGCGCCGTGGTTTGGATCTTCATTCGCAACTTGCGAGCCGTGTTGATTGCGGCAGTGGCGATCCCCGCCTCGATTATTTCCACTTTCACCTTGATGAAGGGGATGGATTTTTCGCTTAACAACATCACGCTGTTGGCGCTCACCCTGGCGGTGGGGATCGTCATTGACGATGCGATCATCGTGCTCGAGAACATCTTCCGCTTCATGGAGGAAAAGGGGCGTGACCGTTTCCACGCGGCGATCGAGGCGACGCGAGAAATCGGTTTGGCAGTGATGGCGACCACGCTTTCGCTGATCATCATATTTCTGCCTATCGCGTTCATGACCGGCTACGCCCGGAAATATGTGAACTCGTTTGGCTGGACGATGGCGATGGCCATACTGGTGTCGCTGCTGGTGGCGTTCACGCTGACGCCGATGATGAGTTCCCGGTTGCTGAAACTGGGCGGTCGCGAGAAGGAAGCGCATGCCCACGGATTTCTCCATCGCGTGGAAACCTGGTACTTGCAGATGCTGCAATGGTCGCTGGCACATCGCCGCACCATCGTGGTGATTTGCGTTGTCACCTTTCTCTCGACGTTTGGTCTGTACCACATGGTCGGGCGCGATTGGATTCCCACCGACGATCAATCGGAGTTGCAGAGTTCCTTTACGCTCCCCGAAGGCACCAGCCTGGCAAAGACAATACAAATCGCTACCGACATGGCGCACCGTGTCTCGGCCATGCCGGAGGTGTCCTTCGTGCAGACGTATACGCACGGACCGACCAACCATGCGCATTTGTTCATCGGACTGGTGCCACGCGGGCAGCGCAAGTTCACCCATCAGCAGATGGCGACCAAGGTGCGCGCAATTTTGGCGCAATATCACAATGCGACCTACAACGTGCGCTTGCCTTCGGTGCTGGGCGGCGAAATCTATTTTCCCATCTCCGCCGTGATTCGCGGACCCGATCTAAATCAACTCGCAGAAATCAGCAAGAAGGTCGCGGACCGTATGCATCAGTATCCGGACCTGGTCGATATCAACCCCAGCCTGAACCTGAACATGCCAGAACTGCAGGTCAAGGTGGACCGCCAGCGTGCGGCCGATATCGGCGTGCGTATGACCGACATCAGCGATGCGGTGCGCCTGTTCTATTCCGGCGAAGACGAGATCACACGCTTCAAGGAAGGTTCGGAGCAGTATCCGGTGACCATGCAGTTGCTTCCCGAACAGCGTGACAATCCCGACGTGTTGAACCGCATGATGGTGCCCTCGAGCAAACTGGGACAGGTGCGCCTGGAGAGCGTGGCCACCATCGCTCGCGGCTTTGGGCCGTCCACCTTGTGGCGGTATAACCGCGAGTTCGAGGTCAGCGTGTATGCCAATATCGCCTCCGGATACCCGCTCGATCTGGCTGCCGCGCACACCATCAGTTCGATCAAGGAAGTAGGACTGCCCGCAGGCTACTCCTATCTCTTCTCAGGTCAGGTAAAGGTTCTCGAAGAAACAACCTGGAACCTGCTGCTGGCCATGCTGCTCGCCTCGGTTTTTATGTACATGGTATTGGCGGCGCAGTTTGAGAGCTTTTCCTATCCCTTCATTATTATGCTCACACTGCCGCTCAGCGTTCCTTTCGCGCTGTTATCACTTTGGATCACGGGACGCGCCTTGAGTCTGTGGAGCGCGCTCGGTATGTTTCTGCTGCTTGGCATTGTGAAAAAGAACGGAATCCTGCAGGTCGACTACACGAACCGATTGGTAGCTTCTGGCATGGCGGTACGCGAGGCCATCCTGGAAGCGAATCGGGTGCGCTTGCGCCCAATCCTGATGACGACCCTTTCCATTATCGCGGGGCTGATTCCGGTTGCTATTGGAATCGGGGCGGGATCAGAACAGCGCGCCTCGATTGCTGTGACCATCATCGGCGGCCAGACTCTTTGCCTGCTCCTGACCTTGCTGGTGGTGCCTGTTGGCTACTCGTATCTGGCAGAGTTACAGTCGGCGCCGTGGCGCAAGCGGGCAGCCCGCGCCATCGAACCTACACCTGGCATTAGTACGACAGACGGCGACTGAATTACCAGCGCAACCGCGAAGATGCTATAGGGGCTCCTCGGGACGAAACCCAACGGGCCGAAACCCACACCGCTCGCACGCCTTTCCGGAGAAAAGAACTCCAAAGCGTGCTGGCAGCGATGAGCAGTACATATAACTTCCTCGAAGCCCGTTTCTGACTCTCACCGAACTTTCGGTTCCGTAGCCACAAAGGCGTTTACCAGCACTTATCCAGTTCGATCTCGTACAAGTGGCACTCTTGGGGGTGGTGAGGATCCCACAAAGAATCGTGAGCGCGTTTGTCTTCCGGGGCTATTCCGATAAAATCGCCTGGCGCGAATGTTTCCACGCTCACAGCTGTCTAGGCAAGGGCTTGCCGGACATATCCTGCCACGTCGCTAATGAAGCGATGCACCCGACACCTCTGCAATGCGGTGGCCCATGATCGCATTCATGGTTCCCGACGGCGCCGAAGGGTGGTGCGTAAATAATGGTTCTCCACCGTTCACTGAGGCGTCGTTTCCGAAGACAATAGGAATGAATTTCCCTGTATTATGGCTACCGTCAGTATTCAATCGCAATCAGGCGGGTGCTTGATCGCGGATGCAGGATCAGCACGAACGCGGGAGGAGGCTTGATGTCTCAGATTGACGTCCCATTGTCGCGCACGGGTTTCGGACAGACGCAGCGAGCCGACAATTGGTGGGTACAGCCGCTGGTTGTGTTTCTCGGTTTATCGACATTCATCGTTTACTCCACATGGGCCGCGTTGCAGGGGAATCATTTCAGATTTGGACCTTATCTCTCCCCGTTTTATTCACCCGAATTGTTTGGCCCTCAGGGTTGGTTTGGTTCAAACCCAAGCTGGATGCCGGTTTGGGTTACAGGGGCGATGCTCATTCTGTGGGCGCCGGGCGGTTTTCGATTTACGTGCTACTACTATCGCGGCGCCTATTACAAAGCTTTTTGGGCTGACCCGCCGTCTTGCACCGTGGGCGAGCCGCGCAAGACATATCTCGGCGAGCGCTCGTTTCCTTTGATCCTGCAAAACGTCCACCGCTATTTTCTTTATCTGGCGCTGATTTTTCTCGTAATTCTGGCGCGGGACGTGTGGGATGCGTTCTGGTTCGACGGACACTTTGGCATCGGCGTCGGCACGCTTGTGTTGTTGACGAACCTGGTGCTGCTAAGCTCCTACACTTTCGGATGCCACTCCTTTCGCCATCTCGTCGGCGGTTTTCGCGATCGCCTGGCAGGGGCGCCGACCCGCAAGCGAGTTTACGATTGCGTGAGCTGCCTTAACCGCCGCCACATGCTGTTTGCCTGGTGCAGCCTCATCTCGGTAGGGTTCTCCGATTTGTATGTGCGGATGTGCTCAATGGGTATCTGGACGGATTGGAGGATCGTCTAGTGAGCGAGTACATCACGCATGAGCACGACGTTCTGATCATTGGAGCCGGGGGCGCGGGTCTGCGAGCTGCCATTGAGGCCTCCGCCGCGGGTGTAAAGGTTGCGGTCATTTCGAAATCTCTTCTCGGCAAAGCACACACCGTGATGGCCGAGGGTGGCGTAGCCGCGGCGATGGGAAATGTGGACGACCGCGACAGCTGGCGCGTTCACTTTGCCGACACCATGCGCGGCGGTCAATACTTGAACAACTGGCGGATGGCGGAACTGCATGCCAAGGAAGCGCCGGCGCGCGTGCGTGAACTCGAGGCTTGGGGCGCGCTTTTTGATCGCACCAGCGATGGCCGAATTCTGCAGCGGAATTTTGGCGGCCATCGCTATCCTCGCCTCGCGCATGTGGGTGACCGTACCGGACTGGAGATGATCCGCACTCTGCAAGATCACGGAATCCATCTTGGTCTCGACGTTTTCATGGAGCACACCGTCGTCACGCTGTTGAAGGACGGCGGCCGCATCGCGGGCGCGTTTGGATACGATCGCGAACGCGGCCGGTTTCACCTGTTCCGCGCCAAAGCGGTAGTGCTGGCGACGGGAGGAATTGGCAGGGCTTACAAAATTACCAGCAACAGTTGGGAGTACACCGGCGATGGCCATTCGCTCGCCTACGATGCAGGTGCGGCGCTCATGGACATGGAATTTGTGCAGTTCCATCCCACGGGAATGATTTGGCCACCCAGTGTGCGCGGCATTCTGGTCACCGAAGGAGTGCGCGGTGAGGGAGGAGTGCTGCGTAATCGCAATAACGAAAGATTCATGTTCAAGGATATTCCGCCGCTGTATACCACCCAGACGGCCGATAAAGAAGAAGAAGGCTGGCGCTACACGCAGGGAGATAAGGACGCAAGGCGTCCGCCGGAGTTGCTAACGCGCGACCACGTGGCCCGCTGCATCCGGCGAGAGGTGCGCGAAGGGCGCGGCAGTCCTCATGGCGGCGTGTTTCTGGATATTGCGTGGATCAAAGAGAGAATTCCGAACGCGTCGGAGCATATAAAGAAGAAGTTGCCCAGCATGTATCACCAGTTCAAACAGCTTGCCGACATTGACATTACTCAGGAGCCGATGGAAGTGGGTCCCACGACCCACTACATGATGGGAGGCATCAAGGTAGACGGTGATTCACAAATGTCAAACGTGCCTGGCCTATTTGCAGCGGGAGAGTGCGCGGCGGGCCTGCATGGCGCCAACCGGCTCGGCGGGAATTCACTTTCCGATTTATTAGTTTTCGGCAAGCGAGCGGGAGAGTATGCAGCGTCCTATGCGAAAGACAATTCGCTGGGCGCAGTGAATACAGATGAACTCGGATCGGCGGAAAAATGGGCGTTGCGACCGTTCGAGGACAAGGGTTCCGACAATCCGTATGCCGTCCAACATGCGTTGCAGGACCTCATGCAGGAACTGGTGGGGATCGTGCGTCAGGAACAAGAGATGCTGCAAGCGCTCGAGCGCATTCGAGAGTTGAAAGCTGCCAGTGAGCGAGTCAGTGTGCCCGGAAACCGGGAATACAATTCCGGATGGCACACGGCGCTCGACCTGCACAGCCTGCTGACCGTATCGGAAATTGTTGCCCGAGCGGCGCTGGAGCGGAAAGAGAGCCGCGGGGCGCATTTCCGCGATGATTTTCCGGCCAAGGACGAAAAGTATGGCGGCTTCAACCTCGTGCTGCGAAAAGGCGCGGGCGGAGAAATGCAGCTCACACGCGAGCCGATCCCCCCTATGCGAGAGGATCTGAAGCAAATCATCCAGGAGATGAAGTAATGGCGACAGCCACGTTTCGCATCTGGCGCGGTGAAAAAGGTCAAGGAGGCTTCCAGGACTTCAGCACCGAAGTCTCAGCGGGCATGGTGGTCCTCGACGCCGTGCATCAAATACAGGCGGAACAGGCCGGCGATATGGCGGTTCGCTGGAACTGCAAGGCGGGGAAGTGCGGCTCGTGCTCGGCTGAAGTCAATGGCATGCCGAAATTGATGTGCATGACGCGGCTGAACACACTTCCCCTGGATCGGCCTGTGACTGTTGAACCGATGAAAGCGTTTCCGCACATTAAGGACCTGGTTACGGACGTATCGTGGAATTACGAGGTAAAGAAGCGCATCCCGAAGTTCCAGCCGCGAAAGCCCGATGCGCCCGATGGCACGTGGCACATTGCCCAGGAAGATGTCGAACGGGTGCAGGAATTTCGAAAGTGCATCGAGTGCTATCTCTGTCAGGATGTCTGCCACGTATTGCGCGACCATCACATGCACGAACAATTCATCGGTCCGCGATTCCTGGTGTATGCGGCCGCTCTTGAAATGCATCCGTTGGACACAGGCGATCGTCTTAAAGATCTAAGAACGCAATTCGGCATAGGTCTCTGCAACATCACCAAGTGCTGTACCAAGGTTTGTCCTGAAAGCATCACGATCACCGACAACGCGATTATCCCGCTCAAGGAGCGCGTCGTGGATCGCTTCTTCGATCCGCTGTCCAAACTGTTTCGAGTATTCAGCAATTCGAAACAATAGGGAGATGTTATGCACTTCGAACTGAAATCCATTTCCAAGCAGGGTATTCCCGAAGCGCTGGCAAAGGTGGAGCGCTACAGACTCTTGAATGAGCCCAGCCTTGCGGAGAGCATTTGCCTCGATATTCTGGCCGTCATGCCCGACCATCAGCAGGCGCTGATTTCACTTCTCCTCGCGCGAACCGACCAATTCCACTCTCATGTAGCTGTGAAAGCTGCGCGGGAGGTTCTTGCACAAATTAAGGGTGGCTACGAGCGAGCGTACTACGAGGGAATCATCTGGGAGCGCCTCGGGAATGCGCGCATTCTCAACGGCGGCGCTGGAGCCGGTGCATCCGCGTATCACGCGTTGCAGGGAGCAATGGGTCACTACGAGACAGCCATGAATCTTGCGGTACCAGGAAACGACGATGCCATTCTGCGATGGAACACCTGTGCGCGCATGATCATGCAGAATCCGGACATCCGACCGATCCCCGAGAGTGAGCCTGGACAGGCACGGGAGCGCGACGAAGCCGGCTCCAGAATCGCGGACGCTTAGCGCAAAAGTCTATAACGTCAATGCGGTGTCGAAGTCTGCTCCCGGTTCCTCGCCACTGCGTTCTTCTCGCATTCGTTGTCGTCGGAAACACGCGTTCCTTCTGGGCTGACGCAAAGTGGCGGTCTTCGGAAAAACGGCCAGCACCAGCAGTTATTCCGGGCCAGACGTCGGCTTGGGAGAAATGGGATTCCGCTTCTATGCCGATCGGGTTCCGATCTCCTCCAAGCCCGTTGCTGGCCAATCAATAGGTCACTGGAGCCAATCGCCAACGGATCGCAAATATCTCGGCACCGGTCGAAAGTTTCGACACTTTTGCGAAGCTTTCTGGATGGGCCGAGCATCGGATCAAATGTATGTTTTTCTCTTTAGGGTTGACCTACCCGGAGAGCAGAGTCGGGCGCCACTACGTACCTGAAATTGGGATGGACAGATGTCTACGGTTACGGCGTCAATTTTTCCGCGAGTAGAAGAAGACCGCTACGTGGCATTGCTGCAAGCGGCCAATGCCATTGCCACTTGTAGCGACTGTGACGCCACGTCCGAGGCGTTGGTCAGCAAGCTGCGCGAAGTCACGCACTTCGACTTCCTGCATCTGGTCGCTTTTGACAAAGACACAAACCAAGTGTGCTTCTCATTGCTGGACGCGAATGGCAGGAGGCTGGAGCCGCCCGCCGCCGACGTTCTTCCGCTCGCGGATTCCCCGATCCAACACGCCCACGATTCTGGCGAGGCAGTAGTGACGCTCGATTGGAGTCTCGAGCCTCGATTTCAAAGTTACGGACGCTTTCTGAGCCAGTATGGGATTGTCGCCACTTGCAGCTTGCCGTTAAAGCGAGGATCGCGCAGGCTGGGCGTTTTGAGTTTGGGACGATGTTATCCAAACGCCTACGACGAAGACGAAATTCGCTTTCTGAGTTTGGCCGCCGACCAGATCGGGCTTGCGATCGATGCTGCGGTGAATTTCTTCATCTCCCAGCGTGTGCAGGACCAGTTGAAATTGATCCTGGACCTGAACAACCAGGTCGTCTCGAATCTGGAGTTCCACGATCTGCTGCAGGCCGCCTCGGGAAGCGTCCGGCGCGTGATGCGCTGCGATGCAGCCGCGATTATGCTGGCCGACGCCGAGTCCAAGAACCTGCGGGTTCATGCGCTCGACTACCCGGAGAGCCGAGGAATTTTTGTCGAAGGCGCGTTGGTTCCGATCGAAGGCACAATGCCCGGCGATTCGTTCAAGAGCGGAAAGCCGATGGTCGTAAATCGGCTTGATCCAGCTGAAATGTCTCCTGAGATGTACCAGAAGGCTTCAGCGGAAGGGCTGAATTCGTTCTGCGATGTGCCGCTCATCAGCAAGAACCGGCTGCTCGGGATTCTGGCGGTTGCGCGCCACGAGGAGAATACGTTCGACGAAGAAGAAATCGCATTCCTGGTTCAGGTTGCGAGTCAGGTTGCCATCGGGGTCGAAAACGCGCTTGCCTATACCGAGATCGCGGAGCTGAAGGATCGTCTGGCGCAGGAGAAGGTTTATCTCGAAGAGGAAATCCGCGGCGAGATGGACTTTGAAGGCATCGTTGGTCAGAGTTCAGGGCTTCGGCACGTTCTGAATCTGGTCGAAACGGTGGCTCCGAGCGATTCGACAGTGTTGCTGCTCGGCGAAACGGGCACAGGCAAAGAGCTGATCGCGCGCGCTATTCACGATCGCAGCAAGCGCAAGGACCGGACATTTGTGAAGCTCAACTGCGCCGCGATCCCGACCGGCTTGCTGGAGAGCGAACTCTTCGGGCATGAGCGCGGGGCGTTTACGGGAGCGATTTCGCAAAAGATCGGACGCCTTGAGCTCGCCGACCAGGGTTCATTGTTCCTGGACGAGGTCGGCGATATTCCGATTGAGATTCAGCCCAAGCTTCTGCGCGCGCTTCAGGAGCGTGAGTTCGAACGCCTGGGCAGCACGCACACTAAAAAAGTGAATGTGCGGCTGGTAGCGGCGACCAATCGCGATCTCGACAAGATGATTGAGAGCCGTGAATTTCGCAGCGACTTGTATTACCGCTTGAACGTCTTTCCCATTCGGATTCCGCCCCTGCGTGAGCGCCCGGAGGATATTCCGCTGCTGGTACGTTACTTCGCGCAGAAGTACGGACGCCGCATGGAGAAGAAGATCGAATCGATTCCCACCGCGGCTATGAAAAAGATTTCGAGCTGGCACTGGCCAGGAAATATCCGCGAACTCGAAAACTTCATCGAGCGGTCGGTGATTCTCACACACGGCTCGGCGCTCCAGGTGCCGGTCGGAGAACTCGGCACGAATAATAAGGGCGTTCCGATGCAGCATGCGCGCGCGGCCGATGACCGCAGCGAGATCATACGCGTTCTCAAGGAGACGAGAGGCCGCGTCGCCGGTCCCGATGGCGCTGCCGCGCGCATGGGCCTCAAACGCACGACCCTGATTTCGCGTATGAGAAAGCTCGGAATCGACGCGCGCCAGATCGTTTAACCCGATTCGTCTGACTTGTTCTGTCTCGTCCCTGCTGTCTAAATTCAGTTCTTCTGATTTCCGTTCGGCAGGCTCGCTCGCAGGTTCACCTTCGTCATTCTTCGACACAGTCGAAATGCTGCTCGACACATTTCGACACTACTTGCTTCTGCATTCCTGCCTATTCAATCCAAATCAATCACTTATCGCGAAAATGCCGGCAATCCCGCTTTGGCATAGGTATTGCATTGTGTCAATGCATAAGAAGCACAGCAATGTTCAAAATTTCAATTGTCGAGACTCATGGCCAGCGCAGGCTCATTTTGCAAGGCAAGCTGGTTCCTCCATGGACAGCCGAGGTCGAGAGTGCCTGGCGAAGCGCTGGAGAACAGCTTAGTGGTCGCAAGTTAGTCATTGACCTTACGGACGTCACGGTCATCGGCGCAGACGGCGAAAACACGCTGTTCAAACTGATGAAAGATGGCGCGAAGTTCGCTTGCGACGGCGTTCTGACGAGGCATGTTTTAAAACAGCTAGCGCGGCGATGCAGATGCAAAGCGAGTGCACAATCGACCGAAGACGATTTGAGTGAGAAAAAGGGGAAATAAAAATTTATTGTCGATTTTCCATTGGTTCAAACGACAGCTAATTGGAGGGGAAAGTTGAAGACGCTTGGTACAAATCACATCGCACATCACAACTCCACAGCCTATGCAACCAGCGCAGACTTCTGCCAAATTTTCGATAGCGATATGAACCGCTTGTATTTGCTCGCGTTTCTGCTGACCGGCGATCACGCAACCGCCGAGAAGTGTTTTGTTTTGGGATTGGAGGATTCGAAGAACGGCAATCTGGTTTTCAAGGATTGGGCACAATCTTGGGCCAGGCGCACGGTTATCGCAAATGCGATCCGCATGATCCATCCGCGCCCCCAACTCGCAATGGTGGACCATCAATCCAGGAATCAATCTGGGCCTGGAAAGCATGCTGGCACGGAACCTAGGGCGGGTGCTCACCTGGAGACTTTGAGGGAAGAGGTGATTGCGATTATCGCGCTGCCGACATTCCATCGGTTTGCGTTTGTAATGTCGGTCCTGGAAGGTTATTCCAATCGCGAAGCTTCGCTTCTGCTGGACTGCTCGGTCGCCGAACTCGTCGCGGCGCGGACGCACGCTCTCCAACAGATCGGCGGTCGCCCCGAGCTTCATCGCAAGCTTGCTGGCATTGATGCTACGGGGAGTTCGCTGGCCGATGCCGGCGCCGCTTACGTAACTAGAGTGATGTCGCTTCTCGCGACTCCGGCATAAAGACGAACGACGGACTCTGCAACACAAAAATGGGGACTGCAATGAAAGAACAAAAAAGGGTAAGGATAAACGTGTTCAGCAATAAACGTCTTATGTTAGCGGCCGCTGTGCTGGGGCTGGCAGCGACGGTCGCATGCAGCAAAGGCAATGTGCAGGCGGCACCGGCCATGCCGTTACCTTTAGTTTCGGTGGTCAATGCCACGGCGGAAGACGTGCCGCGATATCTCGACGAGATCGGCCGCAATGCCGCCTTCGAGGCGGTAACGGTGACGCCGCAGGTCGGAGGCCGCATCGTCGAGCGCCATTTCCAGGATGGCGACAATCTCTCCAAAGACGAACTTCTCTTCGTGATCGATCCTCGCCCCTACCAGGCCCAAGTCGATGCAGCGAAGGCGACGCTGGCTCAGGCCAAAGCGGCGCTTGACCTGGCGAAGATTCAGTTTGCCCGCGACGAGGAAGTGATCGGTGAGCACGCTATCTCGAAGCAGGATTACGACACGAAGAAGAACGCCGTTGACGTCGATCAGGCGCTGGTGGAATCCGCCGAGGCGGCCCTGGAAACCGCTCGGCTCAATCTCGAGTACTGCTACATCCGCTCGCCCATTAATGGCCGAGCCGGCGCGCGTCTTGTCGATGTCGGCAACGTGGTGCAGGCGAATACGACGTCGCTTTTGTCGATCCAGCGTCTGGACCCGATCTATGCGAATTTCACAATCACGGAAAGCGATCTCCCCACGGTGCAAAAGCAGATGTCGAGCGGCAGCCTGAAAGCTGCTGTTCGTCTACCTTCCGATCCTGAAAGTGCGGCGCGATTTGGGCGCGTCGAATTTCTCGACAACTCGGTGCAGAACGGTAGCGGGACGGTAAGCCTTCGCGCCACCGTGGCCAACGCCGACCGTCACTTCTGGCCCGGCCAGTTTGTAGACGTGAAGCTCGTTCTGTCGACAGAGAAAGCAGCGGTCCTGATTCCCAACCAGGCGGCGCAGATCAGCCAGCAAGGCCCGTTTGTCTATGTGGTGAAGCCGGACGACACGGCCGAACTCCGACCAGTGAAACTTGGGCAGCGCCAGGGCGACCACGTTGTCGTAACCGAAGGCGTCGCTGCGAATGAGCGCATCGTGCTCGCCGGTCAAATGTTAGTTCGACCGGGCGGCAAAGTGCGCGTCGATGGTGCGGCTTCCGCGGCGCCGGGAGCAAACGCCGATAACCAGGCCAAAGCCAAGCAGGGAGGCCAGTCGTGAATCTGTCCGAACTCTTTATTCGTCGTCCAGTGATGACCGTCGCACTGACGATCTCGGTGTTGCTCTTCGGATTGTTCGCGTTTACGCGGCTCCCGGTGAGCGATCTGCCTGCAATCGACTATCCGGTGATTCAGGTGCAGGTGAATTATCCGGGGGCAACGCCGGAGACAATGGCCAACAATGTGGCCACGCCGCTCGAGCGCCAGTTCATGCAGATTCCCGGCCTCGAACTAGTGACCTCAAACAATGGTCAGGGGCACTCGAGCTTCGTGCTGCAGTTCGATCTCTCGAAGAGCCTCGACGGCGCAGCTACCGACGTGCAGGCGGCCATCACGCGCGCACAAGGACAGCTGCCTGTTGATCTTCCGAGTCCGCCGACGTTCACTAAGACGAACCCCAATGACCAGCCGATTATGTACATCGCCATCGTGAGCGACACAGCGACCGAGGGCCAGCTTTACGATTACGCCAACACCCAGATCGGTGAGCGCATCAGCATTCTGCCGGGAGTCAGCCAGGTTGCTATCTACGGAACGCAATCGGCGGTGCGCATCAAAGCGGACCCCTCGACAATGGCGACTCGCAATATCTCGCTGGAAGATCTCACCAATGCGGTCAAGAACGGCACTGCCTATACCGGCGCTGGACAGTTCGATGGGCCACATCGGAGCTTTCTGCTGCAACCGCAAGGGCAGTTGACCACCGCCGAGCAATACGACAACCTCATCGTCGGCAATACGAATGGCGCCCCGGTTTATTTGAAAGATGTGGCGACCTCCAAACAGGGAGTGCAGGACGAACGCATTGACATGCGCGTCTGGGTCCGTGGCTACCCTCAACCCGGCGCAAATGTCTTCATCGGAGTGTTTCGCCGCGCGGGAGTAAACGCGGTTGAGGTCGCCAAGTCAGTGCGCGAGCTATTGCCGTCGATTCAATCGCAACTTCCCGGTTCGGTTCTGCTCTTTACGGCCTACGACCGTTCGCAGACCATCGTCACGGGCATCAACGACGTCAAAACCACGCTCTACCTTGCTTTTGCGCTTGTGGTCATGGTCATCTTCGTCTTCCTCGGTCGCGCCACTGACACCTTGATCCCCGCCGTCGCCTTGCCGCTCTCGCTGCTGCTGACGTTCATCTTCATGGACCTCCTCGGCTACAGCCTGGATAACCTTTCGCTTATGGCACTCACGCTCGCCATCGGCTTCCTCGTCGATGACGCCATCGTGTTCCTTGAAAATACGGTGCGCCTCATGGAGCAGGAAGGCATGAACGCCTTCGACGCGTCGATCGAATCGGCAAAAGAAATCAGTTTCACTATCTTGGCCATGACCCTGTCGCTCGCCGCTGTATTCATTCCGCTCGTCTTCATGAGCGGCCTGATGGGGCGCATCTTCCGCGAGTTCTCGATCACCATCGTGATCTCGATTCTCGCCAGCGGCATCGTCTCGCTCACACTCACGCCGCTGATGACCTCGCGGCTGCTCGGCGAACGCGGCAAGAACGCCAAGAAGACCTGGATGGAGCGCGTCTTCGGTGCCATCGAGCGCCGTGTCCTCGATATCTACGGACGGCAACTCTGGTTCTTCCTCCGCCAGCGCTGGATCTCCGCCGCCATCTGGGTCATCTGCCTGATCGGGACTGGCTACCTCTTCTATATCGTTCCGAAGGCGTTCCTCCCCGTCGGTGACAGCTCCTTCATCCGCGGCATTCTGGTCGCGCAGGAAGGTAGTTCGCCCGACCAGATGCACGCTTACCAGACGCAAGCCGAAAAGATCATGAGGGCGAATCCCGCTGTCCGCAGCACCTTCACTATGAGTGGGAACGCGGCGTTCCTCGGCTCGAACCAGGCGTTTCTGATCGCCTTCCTCAAACCGCCGTCCGAGCGTGCGCCGATCGCTCAAGTCGCCGGACAGCTCATGGGTGGAATCGCCACCACCATACCTGGCACCGTCGCGTTCTTGCAGCCGAATCCCGCGCTCGAAATCTCCACCGGCGCGACCGCCAATGCGCAGGGCCAGTTTGCCTATGCGCTCTCGGGAATCGATCCGAATGAGGTGTACGACACTGCGGGAAAGATGATGGCAAAGATGCACGAGTATCCGGGATTCCTGTTCGTGAACTCCGATCTCTACAATCACACGCCTAACTTGCAGGTCGACATTCTGCGCGATCAAGCGAAGTTGTATGGTGTTTCGGAGACGCGCATTCTCACGCTGCTGCACGATGCGTACTCGCAAAATTACAGCTATCTGATCAAGAAGGCGACCGACCAGTATCAAGTGATCCTCGAGGTCGCGGACGATAAGCGTTCGGGACCCGAAGATCTCGGCAAGCTCTACATCAAGAGCGATGACGGCCAGCGCATGATTCCGCTCAATGCCGTTACCAGCTGGCATCCGGTCATCGGGCCGCAGGCCGTCAACCACATCAACCAGTTCACTAGCGTGACCATGTTCTTCAACCTGAAACCCGGCTTTGCCATAGGTCCAGCCACCAACTTCGTGGAAGACACGGCTAAGAAGCTTCTTCCTCCCGGAGTGCAAGGCGCACTGCAGGGCGAGGCTCTGACCTTCCAGAACACGGTTCGCGATCTGGCGATCCTCATGCTGGTTGCGGTGTTTGTCATGTATGTGATCCTGGCGATTCTCTATGAAAGCTACCTGCATCCGATCACGGTGCTCTCGTCGTTGCCGGTCGCGTTGCTTGGAGGGTTGCTTACCCTGTGGATCTTCGGCGAGGAAGCTTCTCTCTACGCCTACATCGGCATGTTCATGCTGATGGGCATCGTCAAGAAGAATGGAATCATGATCGTCGACTTCGCCGAACAGCGCGTGCGGCAAGGCATCGCTGACGACCAGGCCATTCACGACGCCAGCATGGAGCGCTTCCGTCCCATCATGATGACGACCGCAGCGGCGCTGCTCGGCGCAATGCCGATCGCGCTCGGATATGGCGCTGATGGCTCGTCGCGTCGCCCGCTGGGCCTCGTTGTTGTCGGTGGCTTGATCGTCTCGCAGTTCATCACACTCTTCGTGACGCCGGCAATCTATCTATCCCTGGAAGAGTTCCAGCAGAAGGTGCTGGACCGCTTTTCGTTCTTCCGTTCTCCTCGCGAACGCGAGCGCGTAACTGCGCCGAGCTTCGCGTTGCAGGAAGGACACGGAGACTAATCCTATGAACGGAGTCGTAAGTCGCCTTCACCTAACACTTGCGGTAGTTACACTCGCGATTGCCAGCACGATCGGCTGCGCTGTAGGCCCGAACTACAAGCGTCCAACAGTAGACGTTCCGGGCACATATCGCGGCGCGCAATCCGAGCAACAAGCCGCGAGTAGCGACGCGCAGCAACCGGCGGAATCCGATGCGCCAGTCGCGCAACTATCCCCGCAGTCGTCTGCTCGATCTTCGTCTCCATCGTCCTCTCGATCTTCCTCGCAATCTCTGGGCGATGAAAAGTGGTGGGAGGTTTTCCAGGACCCGGAACTGCAATCCCTGATTCGCACGGCGCTTAAGAACAACTATGACGTTCGCATTGCGGCGACTCGCGTGCTCCAGGCGCAGGCGCAAGTCGGCATCACACGCGCCAATCAGCTCCCAACGCTCAGCGCGGGCGGGAACGTTACCAGCCAGCAGAGCCCGCAACTCGGGCCGATTCCTGCCTACGAACTTACGCAGGGACAAGTCGCGGCTTCGGCTGCTTGGGACCTCGACTTCTGGGGGAAGTATCGCCGCGCTACGGAAGCTGCGCGCGCCAACCTGCTCGCCAACCAGTGGGCGCAGAAAGAAGTTATGTCAACGCTGGTCGCGAACCTCGCGACCGCGTACTTCCAGCTTCGCCAGTATGACCTCGAACTCGAGATCTCGCAGAACACGCTCAGCTCGCGCCGCGACTCGCTCAAGCTGACGCAAACCCTCGAGCAGCACGGCATCAACTCGCTCCTCGACGTGCGCCAATCCGAGCAACTCGTCTACACCGCAGCAACCGAAGTTCCCGACCTCGAGCGCCAGATTGCGCAGGAGGAAAACGCAATCAGCATTCTGCTCGGCAAAAATCCGGGAGACGTGCCGCGCGGACTCAAGCTCACCCAGCAACCGCATTCTCCAGAAGTTCCCGCGGGAATTCCATCGGCGCTGCTCGAGCGTCGTCCTGACATCCACCAGGCTGAAGCGAACCTTATCGCGGCCAACGCACAGATTGGTGTTGCGCGCGCGGCGTACTTCCCCGACATCGCGCTCACCGCAACCGCGGGCTACCAAAGTCCGGCGCTGACCAACCTTTTTACTGGTCCTGCTGGAATCTGGAATATGGCTGCATCGCTCACGCAGCCGATTTTCCAGGGTGGTCGTCTGAAGAATAACGTGCGGCTCGCGCAGGCCGAGCGCGATCAGATGGTGCTGACTTATCAGCAAACGATTCAAGGCGCGTTTCGTGACGTCTCGAATGCGCTGGTTGCTTACCGCAAGGATCAGGAGACCAGAGCTCAACAGGAGCACTTACTGGAATCGGCGCGCGATGCAGCGAGGTTATCGCAGGTGCGCTTCAACGCCGGAACAACGGATTATCTTGAGGTGCTGACGAACGAAACCAATTCGTTCTCGGCAGAGCTAGCACTGGCGCAAGCGCAAAGCAACGAACTCATCGCGCTGGTTCAGCTCTATCAGGCTTTGGGCGGAGGTTGGGAATGAAGGTCTCGCTTGAATGCGCCGTAGTAACAACTGGAGCGTAAGTCTCCAAACTAGGATGTTGGGACATTAGAGCTACATCGGGAAGGTATCCACCGGCATCGTGAGAGTCGTGGTCCTCAGGCCAGATAGTAGCACTTGGCGCGGGAAACCGCTTGCGGTAGGCTTAGTGCGACTTTGTACACGAGGGAGGATACCCCATGACTCAAGAGGTCCCGGTCCAGACAGCTATGGCCTGTTCCCAATGCGGACGGGCACTCGCGCAGTCTGACTTGGTGCATATCGCCGGAAACTGGGTATGTGCCGATTGCAAGCCCGCATTTCTGAGCCAGGTGATGGCGAGCGGCGCCGCGGGCGCATCGCCACTCGCCCGGCGTTACGGCGGATTCTGGATCCGTTTTGGCGCGCGCTTCATTGATGGGCTTATTTTCATGGTCCCCATCCTGATCTTCGCGGCTGTGCTGATACCAAATCTGCTCCGCGCGGGGAGTCAAGCGCGCAACCCGGCCAGCCCACCCATCCCGGCGTTTGCAGGCTTCACTCTTATCACTTTCTTTCTAGTTTCTTTCCTCGTGGGAGGCTGCTACGAGATTCTAATGCTGAAGTATCGCAGTGGAACTCTCGGGAAGATGGCCTGCGGGCTAAAGGTCATCCGATCCGACGGCAACACTTTGAGTTGGGGCGCATGTTTTGGGCGCTTCTTCATGTGGAATGTTGTTACCAGCGGCATTCCCTACATAAATTCTGTCCTCATGCTGGTTAGCTCAATCATGTTGGGAGTGGACGACGAGAAGCGAGCTTTGCATGACCGGGTTTGTGACACGAGGGTGATATATAAACCGAGCATAGCGTGAACCTCAGTATCAATCCCTTCATTACCGCCTCCGGCGGGGCTGGGTCTTCCGCAAGCGATGGCCCGGCGTCGTCGCCTACAGCGGCAATTTCCTGTCCCAGTTGCGGAGGAGACGTAATACCAGTTGAGACGGAGACAGAATGGCAGTACTGCCCCTCTTGCGCCAATCGGCTGCAGATTTGCCTTTGGCCCGTTGGCCGGAAGAGCAATAGAGCAGCAGCTGCGCTTTCGGACCAAGCAACATGTTTTTTTCACCCGGACAAATTGTTTCAGGCTTGTTGCCACCGATGTGGCAGGTTCGTGTGTGCGCTGTGTGATTTGCAGTTGGGAGCGGAACACGTTTGCCCCGCGTGCTTCGAACGCGGGCGTTCCGATTCCGGTGTGGAAGCCGGCAAGGCGGAATGGCGGCATCGCGATGTGCTTTACGACTCCATTGCGGCAACAATCGGCTGGGGTTGGATCCTCTTTTGGCCGGTGTTTGTAGCCGCGCTCCCGGCTGCGATCGTGTTGCACGTGAAGTATCGGAAAGCTCCTCGGTCGTACTTAATCCCACGGTCCGGGTGGCGTTTTTGGGCAGCATATGTGGGACTTGCCTGGGCGCCGCTATTGCTTGCCAGCGTGTTCTTCGTTGGTTGGATGGCGAGGAGACACTGATTGCACAGTGAACTCCGCAAAATCTCGAGCGTTGGCAGCTTGACCGGCGGGACGAAGTGGTATTTGAGCGACGACTGCTTGCTTGCCGCGAAGCGCGTAATGTACGTAGTTGAATACCGGCGATTTTATTTGCACGACCTGGAGTCCATTGTGGTGTGGCCGAGCCGTCTTTGGCTGTGGCGGGTGACGATTCCTGCGCTCCTGCTCCTAATACTCGGTGCCTCGCTGTGGCAGTGGGTGAATTCGACCGCTGGCGGGATTTTCATCGGCATGGGCCTGGCGTGGGTGGGGCTTGAGCTGTTGCTCGGGCCGACTGCGAGGGCGCGGATTCGTACCACGGGAGTCAGCCTCGATCTGCGGTTGGTGAACCGCACGCGTCGCGCTCGGAAGGTCCTCGCCAAGATTGATTCGGCGCTCCGCGTCACTCGCAGCGTTAATGAGCAACCGGATGTTCCCGCAAACGTAATCCAATCGTCGGAGCCTCCCGCTCAAACGAACTCCGAGGTAGCATCCGCGACTGCGACTCGAACCGAAACTACACAGACGAATGGTTCCTGACACGCCAACTGCTCCCTTCGCTAAACCGTCTGCCACGGGCTTGCGCCATGCGCGGTGCCTATTTCATCCGCTACGTGAAGCGGCGGCGAGGTGCCCGCATTGCGGAGGAACATTCTGCCGGGAATGCGTGACGGACGAAGAGGGCAAGCTTGCCTGTCCGCCGTGTCTGCGCCGCATGGCACGTCCGCCCGCCCCAAGCTTGTCGCTTACCCGCCGCTTGCGGCAGATCCTTGCTGGACTTACTGCACTCGCCATACTCATGGCGCTCTTCTTCGCGATGTTGTGGTGGCGGGTGAATACGCCGGAGGAGCACCTGAATCTCGGCCGAGTCGCCGCTGACCGGCTGCCCGAGCAAGACAATGAGTGAAACCATACTCGCTCCGACCGCTGCGCTACCGCCGCGCGCGCTAGCCGTGCGCGGTCGCGGGAGCCGGCTGAACCCGCTCGAAGCGCTGGAACGCGGATTCGCGCTGTTCCGGTCAACTCTTGCGGAGGAGGCGTGGCGTTATTACGCAGGGAGCGCGCCTCTCGTTTTTTGTTTCATTCCGATGTGGGTAGTCAATGGCCAGATACGGCTTTCCAATGGCGTTGTGCTGATGGAGGCGGCAGTGCTCGCGGCCGCGTATGTTCTGCGCGTTTGCATGGTTGCCAGCTACATGCAACGTGTTCGCGAGCGAGCGTTTGGCACACCCACATCGAAACCGGTGGGCGCAAGCGCGCGAGCCGCAGCTTTGGGGCGCCTGATGGCATGGAAGATTACCCTGAGTGCTAGTGCGATAGTTGCGCTGATAACCTTCGCCGGGGCGCCGTGGTTTTATAGTGCATGCCAATTTGCCAGTCTTGAGGCGCGAGAGGACAGATTCGAGAGGCACTCGATGCGTGGTTGCATGGCAATTGCGAGCCAATGGTTCGGGAGCAGTGTGCTCCTATTCTTGATGATCTTTCCTCTCTGGGCCGCCGTTTGGCTGAATGGTGTGATCCTTGCGATGGTGTTTCCGCAGCTCCTGCACTCGATCTTTGGCGTAAATACCCTCCTCTCCACGCCCGTAGGGATATTCGCCCTGGTACGCAGTTCCGCATTCTGGCTTTCATTGTTGGCGGGTGCATGGCTGGCACTTGATCCCATCGTGAAGTGTTCGTTTGTCGTTGTTTATCAGCATTTGCGATCGAGGCGCGGAGGCGACGACTTGCGTGGTATGCTGGCGAACCTGCCACACGAGCAAGAGAAAAAGGCTCAGATGATGGTATCCACCCCGGCTGGCAGCAGGGTGATCGGCGCATTGGTGGTGCTGGCGCTGATTCTCGCAGCTGTTTCCGAGGCCGCGCGCGCAGAGCAGACGCCGCCAGCGCCACGGAGCGCGGAGACTCTCACCGATTCCGCGCGCGACGCACGGATTCAACAATTGCGCCAAGCCTTGGATGTAGAGTCGCGGCGCGCAATTTATCGCTGGCACGATGCCGAACACCCGAGTCCGCCCAACTGGTTTGACAAGCTGCTGACGAAGATTGGGCTCCGGATAGGGCGCGCTTGGAAGGCGTTCTGGAATTTTCTCCGCAAACTGTGGCCCCACGGGCTCAATCTCTCGCTCGGTAACGACGGGGGTCGCCACTGGGAATTGAAGGACCTTCGAGCGTGGCTGTGGCTAATCGCGATTTTGACTCTTGCGGCAGGAACGGTTCTGCTTTGGCTACGGCGACGTAGGGAGACGGCGCCACATTCCATACCGCAGACAATCGCGCCGCTGCCCGATCTAAGCGAGGGCGCGTTAGCAAGCGTCCGTTCCGAGGACGAATGGTTTGCTCTGGCCGGACGGCTGGAAGGGGAGGGAGAATTACGCTTCGCGCTGCGAGCGGCGTATTTCGGTCTGCTGGCAGGATTGGCTCAGCGCGAATGGCTGACGATCCGCCGCGATCGCACAAATCGCGAATATCTCGATGAGTTTACGCGCCGATGGCGGAGGCGTCCCCAAGCGGCCGTTGAGGCGCGGGTAGAAATTCCTGAGAAACTGCGCGGTAGCCTGCGGCAGTTCGACCGCGTTTGGTACGGGTACCATGTGCTGACGCCAGAGGCAGTGGCCTCGTACCGTCAAGATCAGCGGGAGTTACTCAACCACGTCTGACGAAACGCCGGGGAGGAGCATCGTGCTTAATTGGCGAGGTCCGCTGCTTGCCGCTGGCATTTTTGCGGCGGTGTTCGCGGTTCTGTTGACCATGGCACACCAAAATGAGTCGAAAACGAGCGACATGGGATCCAGCTTACGCGAGGATCCATACGGCGCCAGGCTATTGTTCGATTCCTATGCGCGCGCTGGGTACCAAGTGAAGCGCGGCCAGGATGAAGACTCGCTGTCCGATCAGGACGCTTCGAGAACGACCGCGTTTTTTATCGGGGGCTACTCTCCTAAGGGTTGGACAACGAACGATGGAACGCTTCAGGCCGGAGAGAAGCTTCGTGGGAGGCTGGAAGATTTTCTTGCGCGAGGTGGCCGCGTAGTTCTGGTCGAGCCGCGTTGGGAACTGAAATCCCAGTCTCAAAGCTGGGAAGTCGGGACCAAGTGGGAGAGAGTTGCGCAGGAGCACACTCCACCCTGGGTCTCGCCCGATCTTCGTGCGATGCCGGCGGACAGCGAGATGATGTATCTCGCCGCCGATGGCGCGTCGCTCCAAACCGACGCACAGTGGACCGTGCTGTACAGCGGGACGGCGGGAGCCAATGCCCAGGCTGACACATCTGCACGCGTCTATATGGCGATGCGCCGAGCCGGGAATGGCGAACTCATCGCCGCGAGTCAAGAATCGTTCTTATTAAACGAAGCGATCAAAATGCACCCTAACCCGGTGCTGTTAGATTTTCTTGCGGGCGGACGGCCAGTAATCTGGGTCGATGAAACGTTGCACGGACTCCGCCAGGATGAGGGTGTGCTTTGGTTGGTGCAGCGATATCGGCTTCAAACTGCTCTGCTGCTCTTCTGGGCGACGCTGCTGGCGTTGCTGTGGAGTATGAGTGGCGATTTAGTGCGACGCCCAGCATGCGACCCCGGTGCGCAGATCGTACGTCATGGCGAAGTCGCCGGGGTGGCGGCGCGACGGCTGCTGCAACGGAGCATCGCGAAAGAACGCGTAGTAACAGAGTGCTGGGAACAGTTCCGCCGCTGCTCGCCGCAAAATGCACAAGCCATTTCCGCAGATCCACATTGGGGCGCGCGGCTGCGAACCGCGCTGGCGCGGCCTCCCCTAGCGGGATATAAAGAACTGAGCCAACTAATAGCCGAACGCCGCGCGTTCGCAATGCGTCTGGCTCATGTCGGCCGCGATGCGCCGGATAATTCCACACTTGACCGATGATGATTTCCCTGGAGGCACGGATCGCATGAACGAGAAGCCGGTACTGGGTTCGGACGGGCAGGCACAGTCTGGGAGCGCGGCAATGCAATCGTCAGATGCGGTCGCGATGATCACGAGCGGAGCGCGGCGCGTTCGAGAAGCCCTGAGCCGCGTGATCGTCAGCCAAGACCAAGCTATCGATCTCGCGCTGGTAACGCTGCTGGCTGGCGGACACGCGCTCATCGAAGGTGTGCCCGGCGTGGGGAAAACGCTGCTCGTGAAAGCCCTAGCGCGAGCAGTCGCGGGCGACTTCCAGCGCATTCAGTTCACGCCAGACCTGATGCCTGCAGACGTCACGGGGACAAGCGTTTTCGACATTAGAACGCAAGAATTCCGGCTCGTGCGCGGGCCCATTTTCACAAATTTCTTACTGGCAGACGAAATCAATCGCGCGCCCGCAAAAACGCAATCGGCACTGCTGGAGGCCATGCAAGAGCGCCAGGTAACGATCGATCGCGAGACCCACGCCCTATCGCCGATTTTCGTCGTCTTTGCAACCCAAAATCCAATCGAGCATCGGGGCACTTATCCGCTCCCCGAGGCCCAGAAGGATCGCTTTCTCGTAAAGATTCGGATGGACTATCCGGCGGAGGAAGAAGAAAACGAATTGGCGAGACTGGTGGCAGGAGGAGATGCGCCAGAGCGCAGGTTGGCTGAAGAACTGCGAGTGCCGGTCCTGCAAACCGGCGAACTCGACCAGCTGCGTGCCGCTGCGGCGCAAGTGCGCGTCAGTGAGGCGATCAGCGGTTACATCGTCACCCTGGCTCGACAGACGCGGCAGCACGCAGCAGTCTGGGTTGGCGCTGGGCCGCGAGCAACACTTGCCTTGTTGTCGGCGTCGCGGGCGCTCGCGGCTCTCGAGGAGCGCGATTTTGTGACGCCGGAGGACGTAAAGACCTTGGCGGGCCCTGTACTGGAACACCGTATGCTGCTGCGGCCGGATTTCGAGATGGAAGGTGTCGAGCTTCGCGAGGTAATCAACGCCGTGCTGGAGGCGGTCGAAGTGCCGCGCTAGAGCGCAAGCGTACCCGTAGCGTGACAACATCGAAGTAAGTGAAATCATGACGGCTGGAAACGAAACTTCTACAGGCGTGGACGAGCAGGACGCGGTTATCACCTCCACGGTCGAAGCCTCTCCGGAAGCAATGCGCCCTAATCCGCTTTTGATGGGCAAGCCTTCGCCGCGAATCGCGCTTCATCCAGCGGGTTTGCTGTTCAGTCCACAAGAATCGCTGGTGTGGATCCTGGGACTGCTGAGTGCGGCGGCGTGCATTGTGCCATGGGTTGCGCGCGGATGGTTGTGGTTCGGGCTGATCGCCACAGCGGTAGCGTTGCTGACGTGTTATGACGCGATCGCACTATGGCTCACTCGCGAAGAGTGTGCACCAGTTCTGCTGCAGTCAGAGAAAGGACTCCGAGGAAGCGAGGGGCAGACCATCCAGATTTCGTTTGCGCTTACTGGCTCGGGCCGGGGCTGGCTGCGCAACGACGTCCGCGTGGCGATCATGCCGACCACACAAGCTGGCGAAGCGGCGTTCTGGGTAAAGAGCGACGTGCAGCGACTGAAGCTGGAGCGGCCAGAATCGGTTGCAGCCGGATCAACATCTACCAGCGCCGCACAGATGCAACTTTGGCCATGGACGGCGGAAATCGCTTTGCTCCGGCGCGGATTGTGGCCTGGGCCGCGGGTTGGAATCGACCGGCAGTCGCGCTTCCGAATCTGGCGCTTGCCGAGGTGGTTTGATGTGCCGGCGCCCTTGCGCATCGACGCGAATCTGCAGTCCGGGCGACAGGAGATTCTGCGCAGCCCGGTTTACCGCATGCTTGTTGCGTCTCAGCAGACGCCGTGGACCGGACACGGGCGCGAGTTCGAGCGCTTGCGGGAATATCAGCCCGGCGATACCTACTCCGAGATCGCCTGGAAATCCACGGCACGCCGGGGCGCTCCGGTCACACGGCTCTTCCAATGGGAGCAAAAGCAGGAAGTGTATTTTGTCGTTGATCAATCGCGGGCGTCCGGGCTTGCCTTGCATCAGTCGTCGGACTCCGAAAGCGCCGCTTTGCAAGGTCGCGCAGCGCGACGGATGCTGGATCTCGCTGTGGAAACGGCAATGGTGGGCGCGACCGTCGCGCTGGAACTGGGCGACGAATTTGGATTGGTCACTTACGCGGATGGAGCGAAATCCTGGTTACGCGCGGGGAGCGGCCAATCCCAGTTTCACCGGTTTCGTGATTGTCTGCTGAGTCTCGAGCCTTTGCCAACAAATGCGGACTACGAGGCATTGTTCAGCGGCATTCGAATCCGCCTGCGGCGGCGTGCCTATCTTGTATTGCTGGCCGATCTGACCGAACGCTCAATCTCGGACTCGTTGCGTCGCGGAGTTGGCTTGGTACGCTCTTCACATGCCCTCTTGATGACAAGCGTCTTGCCGCCCCACGTGCGGCCGGCGTTCTCGCCGAGGCAGGATTTGAATACCGACCAAGATGTATATGCCGCGCTCGCCGGCGATAGAGAACACCAGCGATTCGGTGCGTTGGCGCGGCAACTGCGTCAATTGGATGTGAAGCTTCGATTCATTCCCGCGGAAAAGTTCCTCCGAACCGCCGTGGAAGGATATCTGGAAGGCAAGCGGGAGCAACGGCTGTGATCTTGGATCTCGAACGATTTCAGGCGCAGGCGCGGCCACGCTGGCGCGATCTCGAGTCGCTGCTCGCCGGATTGGAAAGCCGGCCGGACCGCCGGCTGAATCCAGCGGAGGTCGAACAACTGCAAGAGCTTTACGCTCAAACTGCCGCGGATTTGAATCGCGTCACGCACGGTGCCTTGGCGCACGAGCTAAGACAGTACCTTGAGCGGCTAGTGGCGCGAGCTTATGCGGAAATGTACTATGCCCCACCGAAGCGCTCTGAAATTTGGCAGCCGCACCGGTGGCTGACGATCTTCACGTCGTTCCCCGAAACGTTTCGGCGTCACGTCCGCTATTTCGCGCTTGCAGTGCTCATCACGCTGCTAGGCTGCGTCTTTGGCGGACTAGCGGTGCGCTACGATCCTGCCGCTGTGGATGTGTTGCTTCCGGCCGATTATCTGCGTAATCCGGGCCAGCGCGTGCTTGAAGAGGAGCAACGGCAGGGGAGGCAGTTGAACTCCGCACAGACCGAAGCGGCATTCTCGGCGCAACTGATCAGGCACAACATCGAGGTAGCGTTACTTGCGGCGGCACTCGGCGTAACGTTCGGCATCGGAACGGCACTCCTGCTCTTCGAAAATGGCGTACTGCTCGGGGCAGTAGCGGTTCATTACACGCGGCAGGGCTTCGGGCTGTTCCTGACGGCTTGGCTGTTGCCACACGGCGTGTTTGAGATTCCCTCCATTTTAATCGCCGGACAGGCAGGTTTTTTCCTGGCGCGCGTGCTTTTGCGGCGGCGGGAGGACCGCAACCTTCGACAATCGATGCAGGAATGGTTGGTACTTGTCGCCGGGCTGGCAATTATGCTCGTATGGGCCGGACTCATGGAAGCATTTTTTTCTCAGCATCACGCGCCCGTGCTGCCATACGGGTTCAAGGTGGCGGTTGCTGCAGCGGAACTCGTTTTGCTGACGATCTATCTACTAATGATCGGACGAAGAGAAATCGGCTCGGAAGCGCGCTCCTTTGTTCCTTCGGAGAACAGATGACGGATGGTCGGTTAATACGCGCGTCGACATCGGCCGAACTGACCATCGCGACGCCGGAAGGCGTGCTATTTCGCTTGCCATTGGCCGGACCCGCTTCCCGGCTTTACGCATTGCTGCTCGATACCGTTATCGTGTTCGGCACGGTTAACGGCGTGGGACTGCTAGTTTATTGGGCTTTCTCCAAAGCACCAGGTTTTGGGGTTATGGTGATCACGCTCGCGGAGTTCGCGATCGGGTTCGCGTATAGCGCCTTGTTGGAAGGTTTCTGGAACGGGCAGACGATCGGAAAACGTCTCCTCCATTTGCGAGTGATTGACCAGGATGGCCTTCCACTGCGGATAGAGCAAGCCTGGGTGCGGAATCTGATGCGCGTTGTTGATGCGTTGCCATTCGCCTACCTGGTGGGAGGACTCTCCGTACTAAGCAGTCCCCTGATGCAACGCTTTGGCGACCGCGTGGCTGGGACACTCGTCGTACGCCAAACGCCACTGGCTGCGCCCATCGAAGAATTCTGGATGCGACAAAAGTACAACTCCTTTATGGATTATCCTGCAATCGCGATGAAGCTTCGCCGAGCCGCGACCCCGGAACTCGCGACTCTGATTCAGGACGCGCTGCGCCGCCGCAACGAACTAGCCGCCTACGCACGGCGAGAAATCTATCGCGAACTGGCCACGTATTTGCAGAGCGAAATCTCTCCATTTCCCGACGAATTGGTTGAGAGGCTTAGCGACGAGCAGTATTTGATCAACGCTTCTGGCATCCTTTTCGGAGATCAACGCCGGTCGCGAGAACAGGTTTGACAATCGGGGCAGGGACAAGAAGCTTGCCCAGTTAGATTTCGGATATTAGAGAGCAGTTAGTGGGGTTCGGGGACGTGTCTCGCCGCCAAGCCTCGACCACTCATCAAAGGGCGTCGCGGATGGCTGCAGCCGTCCGGGGTTCATGACATTCCTGGGGTCGAGTCCTCCTTTAATTGCGGCCACGGCCATTACACCCACGGGGGAAATATCATCGGCGAGCCACGGTAGGTGTTCGGTTCCGACCGCGTGGTGGTGTGACAGAGTGGCCCCGTGATCGATGAAGGACTGCTGCACAACTCGTTTGGCGCGCAGATACTGTGGCATTTCGTGCCCATTCTGCTGCCGGAAGGCGAAGGTCAAATAGAGACTTGCCCCAGAGTGGTAAGTGTGGCTGATGTGACATCCGACCCAGGGTTTTACCCCGCGCTCACTGTCCAAGATCGCGGTGCGTAGGGCTGCGGTGGACGCCCGATACAAAAGAACGATATTGCTCCAGACCGTTGAGGTCTCGCTTACATCAGAGGTGATGCCGCGGTCCAGGAGAAAATCGCGGATGTGTGGAAAGTCGTACTTGGTTGACTCAAAAGACTTCCCTGAGCTGGGACCGAGGTCCACCGCGCCGAAGCGACGGTAGATGGCGCTAATTTGATTATGTTGGCGAGCGACGTCGGCTTTGCTCCCCTCAAAAGTAGTGAGCATAAGGCAAGCCTGCGCGAAATCAAAACCCTTCATGCGGAGATAACTCTTCATGACATTGCTTACTGCCCGCGACAGCCGCGAGGATGGGGGTTTGAATGCCAGCGACAATGCCGTCTTGTCGGGGTCGTTGAGTCGAAACATTGAGGGCACGCACTCTTTCCGTACACATTCATGCATGGCTTCAATACCACTCTCGAAACCGAGAAAGAGATAGCCGTGGGTGCGGCGCGACTCCGACCGGGGATGAACTCGCATGGTAGCTTCAGTTATGACCCCCAGAGTTCCTTCGCTGCCGATACAGAGATGATTGACATTGATACCATTCGAGGACTTGGGCACTGTTCGCGTGACTAATACGCCTGCGGGGGTAACCATCCGAAGCGCAATTACCATATCCTCGATCTTGCCGTACTTATCGCTCTGCATTCCGGCGGACCGGGTGGCGATCCACCCGCCGAGCGTGGAGTGCAAGAATGAGTCTGGAAAGTGGCCGAGAGTCAGGCCATAGATTTCTAATTGCTCTTCAAGATCGGGACCAAAAGCACCCGCCTCGATGCGCGCCGTCCATGACTCCGTATCTACCGCTAGCACGCGTCGCATGCGTCGCATATCAAGCGATACCACCATACGGCGGGTCTCGGTTCGCTCCAGGCAACCAGCGATATTCGAACCGCCGCCGAAGGGGATGACCACAACGTCGTGGTCCACCGCTGCCCGTACCGTCATGAGCACATCGTGTTCATTTTCGGGATAAAGCACGAGGTCAGGAGCACCCTCAGCCACGCCACGCCGCATGCGAAGCAGGTCGCGCAGACCCTTGCCGTATGCATGAACCATGCGCTCGTAGCGGCTATCGCAGATTTGATCGGCGCGCATCCATAACCGCAGCTCAGCCAAAAAACGGTCATGACGAATTGTCTCGCGTAACTGGACGGCGTCGATCGACACGGGTGGCTCCATCTGTTCCTCTTCCACGCCGAGTACTTCTTTGGCATAGGGCCACAAGCCTGGATGGGCTCTAGAGTTGAAGCCGACTTCTTCGTCTCCCCATCCCCACCATTTCATATGCCTGGCGGTGTACATAGCACCCTCCCGTAGTTACAGCTTTGGACTGCGTTAAGCGGAGCACGAAAGCGCATCGAAAACTGCCAAGCCTCTCCGTTCAGCTTACGTACATCTCGTCGGCGACTTTTTCTGTAGAGGCCTCGCCGGGCCAATGGGAATGGGGATTGTCGCGTGGTCGGCTTCTTGATGCGCTTCCGGCAGTCCGATCAACTCTCCAGCGGGAGGCCTTTGGCTCAGGGCGCGAATGCGCTGTTCAAGCAAGTCAATAGCGGCCCTGCGACGCACACGCCACCGCAGAGCATCGAACTGATTCGCTTCGAATGTAATCGGCTCTCCGAAGCGAACTAAGACCGGCCTCGGCCGTGGCATCAAACTTCCCTTCGCCAGAATCTTATAAGCACCATCGATATACGCGGGAACGATTGGCACCCGAAGGTTGACCGCAAATAACCCAGCGCCGCTCTTAAATGCCTGGATCTCGCCATTCCAAGAACGTGTGCCTTCGGGATAGAGAATCAGATTGCCGTGCGTCCGCTGTAGAAACTCCGCACACATCGCCAAACTCCTCCCCAGCAACTTGGGTCGCGCCTGCCGATCGATCGGTATGACATTCATAAACCTGGAGACCAGGAACCTCGCCTTCCAGGAATCGAAGAAATAATCGCTGGCGCCGAGCAACGCGAACGCATTAAACGGAAGGCCCGAAGCGGTCATCAAAACCGCACTGTCGATATGGCTCACATGATTACTGCAGATGATGAACGGGGGAACCGGAAGATAATTCCGCCCGGCGACCGTCAGACGACAATAATAGACAAAAAACGCTCTACAAAAGGCTTGAAACAAGGTACTACCTATTTTCGGCGCCGAGAGCATCTTCTCCGCTTTGACCGCGTTCGTCATGGCATGTCCGGTGTCTTATCGTTTCCTCGCGGGACCAGCCGCGCCGTTCGTTTGCCAGAATTCGAAAGAGCTTTTTGCGATCCCACGATACCAACCGCCCGCGTCCCCCGAATGATCATCTCCTAGAGCACAACCAGCGGTCATTCTCACACCTGAGTCGATCCGCCGTTTACTGTAGCTCGGGACTGCGGCGTTGAGCAATCAGGTTGAGTTGCCTACAACTTCGCTGAGCGTTCTAAACACATTTCGCTGTCGCGGCCGTCATGTATGACTGACAAAGAAGCACGAGTTGCTCTCGCGCTTTGCGGACTGTGCCGGGGGATGGTCCAGCCTCCAGCAAGGAACGCATCGCGCCCGCCATGGCTGAAAGCATTGTGTCGATGGCGAGTTTGTCGGGTGGCGACTTGATGTCGGACGCTGTTTCCAGCATTGCTTCAATTGTTTTCCGGGAACGTTGGTTGATCTTTTTGATCAAGGAGGGGCCACCCACGTCGACAGCGACCTGGTAGAGGGCCACAGAGATGTCTGCGCGGTCCATCTTGGCGTCGACGAACGCCTCCACCATTTCTCGAATCATGACGGCTAACGGCTTATGACGTGCGCTCTCACAAGCGGCCTCAACCGTTGCCATTACGTGAGTGAGATGATTTTCCAGCACTGCAAACAGCAGCGACTGCTTATTGGGATAGTACTGATACAGTGTGCCCACCGAGACGCCGGCACGCTGGGCGACCCGTGTCGTCGTCAATCGGTCTGCCCCATGGCTCAGTAAAACCTGAATAGCCGCCTCAGAAATCGCCTCGACCGTGACCGTTGACCTCGCTTGGACGGGCGTCTTTCTTGGCTCAAATGCAACCAAGGCGTCAATCGGCATATGCGAACTCCAAATCTGAATAATCCTTCATCAAATGATTGTAGCAAGAAGGAGGAACGTAATGATTGAACAGGCTCATCTTGCCGGAAGCTTCACTCTTCCTGGTACATCGATGACTTTGAACCGCGTAGGATACGGTGCGATGCAGCTCGCCGGACCCGGCGTCTGGGGACCACCACGGGACGTCGATGCCGCCATAGCTGTTCTCCGCGAGGCAGCGGAGTCCGGCGTAAACCACATCGATACTAGCGACTACTACGGTCCGCACGTGACCAATCAGATCATCAAGCAAGCTCTCCATCCGTATGAGGATGGTCTCGTAATCGTCACTAAATTGGGCGCTCGGCGCGGGTCAGACAAATCTTGGATTCACGCTCTCTCCAGCCAGGAGCTCATCGACGGCGTTCATGACAACCTGAGAAACCTTGGTCTCGATGCGCTCGATGTCGTCAACCTTCGGGTTGGAGGAATCATGGAACCCGGCGAGGGATCCATCGAAGAACCGCTGACCGTGCTTGCAGAATTGAAGCGTCAGGGCCTGATTCGCCATATCGGACTAAGCAACATAACTCCTAAGCAGTTCTCGGAGGCTCAAACCATCACCGAGATCGTGTGCGTGCAGAATTTCTACAACGTGGCCCGCAGGAACGATGATGCCTTCATCGATGATCTGGCTGCTCAAGGGATCGCTTACGTTGCGTTTTTCCCGCTCGGAGGTTTTACCCCGTTACACTCTTCGGCGCTTGACGCGTCTGCGGCATCACTCGAAGCCACGCCTATGCAGGTTGCGTTAGCCTGGCTTCTCCAGCGTTCGGCCAACATCTTATTGATTCCGGGAACATCTTCCGTGGCACATCTCCGCGAGAATTTGAAGGCCGCCACGCTTCAGATCCCGGCTGAAGTACTGGCGGATCTCGACGCAATCGGTCGAGGTCAAGGGGATCGGTAGCCGTTCGCGCGCTGTCATTCATATCACCAACAATTAACAATTAAGGAGGGACAATTCATGAAGGTATTTGTTACAGGTGCTACAGGTTTTATCGGGTATAACGTCGTGCAGGAACTGATTAACGCTGGCCATCAGGTACGGGGCCTCGCTCGCAGCGAGGCTGGCGCTCAATCTTTGATCGCCGCAGGGGCCGAGGTACATCGAGGGAACCTGGAAGATATGGAAAGCCTGCGCGGCGGCGCTGCCCAGTCCGATGGCGTGATTCACCTCGCCTTCGATCACAGCGCCTTCGGCCAGGACTTCTCGAAGTTCGCCGAGGTCTGTGAAAAAGACAAGCGCGCAATCGAGGCTCTCGGCGCCGCGCTCATAGGGTCGGACAGGGGATCGGACCGGCCGTTGATCATTACGTCCGGAACCGGAATGGGCAATGGTGTTCCAGGTCAGCCCGCAACCGAGGATCATTTCGATGCTAACCACCCAAATCCTCGTAAAGGCTCGGAAGTAGCAGGAGCTTCCGTGGCGGAGCGCGGAGTGAACGTGTCGGTGGTGCGCCTTCCCCAGGTCCACGACACGGTCAAGCAGGGCCTGATCACCTACGCGGTCCAAGTGGCCCGCGAGAAAGGAGTGTCGGCCTACATAGGTGAGGGACGCAACCGCTGGCCCGCGGCGCATGTTCGGGATGTTGCCCATCTCTACCGGCTCGCGTTGGAGAAGCGCGAAGCGGGAAGGAGGTATAACGCGGTCGCTGAAGAGGGGATACCGATGCGGGAAATTGCTGAAGTAATTGGCAAAGGGTTGAAGGTGCCGGTGGTCAGCCTTGCTCCAGAGAAGGCGCAAGCTCACTTTGGCTGGCTTGCGATGTTCGCGGGCTTCGACATGCCGGCTTCCAGTGCGCAAACACGGAAACAGTTGGGATGGAACCCAACAGGGCCCGGCCTTATCGCCGATCTTGAGAATATGCAATATTTCCGGGCTTGAACGTGCGGCGTCGGCTCAGTAATCGTCTTCCCGCCTCCATTAGAAAAAGTCACTGGTCAGTAGGGAACCACTGGTATGATGACCTTCGATAAAAGCCAGATGGTTCTCTTTCTGGAATTGTGTCTGAGGCCAGCCTAAGGATAATCATCTTTATTCGGCCATGGGGGATGCATTGAATTCGGCCATGGGGGATGCATTGACTGACTCGATCCACAACGCTTTCAATCGTCGGGAGTTCGTTCGCGGCGCGCTTGCGGGAGCCGCCTTTGCCGCGTTGCCAATCGCTGCTTTCTCGGCAGACAATTCCGACCGGCAGTCGGTGCTGAGCCAAGTACCGAAGATGCATGACGAGAACGTGAAGCGGCTGCAGGACTGGATTGCTTTGCCCTCGATCGCCGCGGAGAACCGCAACTATCCTCAAGGACCTGACTATATGGCACAGCTCGCTCGCGATGCTGGATTCGCGAACGTCGAGATTCTGCCAACATCGGGCAAGCCTGGGGTGTTCGGCATTCTCGATGCAGGTGCAGCAACCACCGTCGGCATCTATTTCATGTACGACGTGAAACAGTTCGATCCTTCGGAGTGGTCATCGCCTCCGCTTGAAGGGCGGATCGTCGACAAGGAAGGGTTGGGCAGGATCTGCGTAGGTCGTGGCGCGGTGAACCAGAAGGGCCCTGAGACAGCTTTTCTCGGCGCTCTTCACGCCTTCAAGGCGGCGGGGAAAAAGCTTCCTGTAAATCTGGTGCTCGTCTGTGAAGGGGAAGAAGAGATTGGTTCGACCCACTTTCCGGAGATCGTCCGCCAACCCAAAGTAACCGCTGCGTTGAAGAAGTGCATGGGTGTGTTCATGCCGGAAGCGGGTCAGGATATGGATGGAGGCATACAGATATCGCTGGGCGCCAAGGGCGTTGTTGAACTCGAGTTGGTTTCTAGCGGTGAGCGGTGGGGACGTGGACCGAAACATGACGTTCATTCCAGCCTTGAGGCGCAGGTCGACAGTCCCTCATGGCACCTGGTGCAGGCGCTCAATACTCTGATTGAGCCCGACGGGCACACGCCTGCGGTTGCAGGCTTTTTTGACAAAGCCAAACCGCTCACTCCGGCACAGATGAAGATGATTCAGGATGTGGCCGCTCGCCGCAGTGAAGCCACGGTGAAGCAGCAGCTTGGCGTTGAACATTGGGTGCATGACACAAACTGGTTTGACTCGCTCGTGCTGCTTGAATCGAAACCGACGATCAACATCGAGGGACTGGTCGGTGGATACACGGGGCCCGGAGGAAAGACAGTTCTGCCGCATCGCGCCGTCGCGAAGATCGACATGCGGCTAGTGCCTGACATGACCGCTGCGGGAACGCTGGCACTTCTCAAAGATCATCTAGCCAAACACGGCTTCGGCGATATAGAGGTCAATATGAGTGGTGGATATGATCCGACGCAGACGTCGCCGGATGCGAAACTTATCCAGGCGCAAGTTACGACTTACCGTAAGCTCGGGTTGGATCCCGCGATGTGGCCTCGCTCGGCCGGTTCATGGCCGGGATACATTTTCACTTCCGAACCTCTCAATCTGCCTGCGGGACATTTTGGATTGGGACACGGCACCGGGGCACATGCTCCGAATGAGTACTATCTGATCGATTCAACGAATGCAAAGGTTGCCGGGATCGATGGAGCTGTGCGCTCCTTCGTAGAGTATCTCTACGCGTTGGCATAAAAAGCCCGTAATATGAAGCGACCTGACAGTAAGTTTTTCTAATTCCGAATTCTTTTTTGTCTCATGATCGGCCAAACCATCTCTCATTACCGCGTCGTCGAGAAACTGGGCGGGGGCGGCATGGGTGTGGTCTACAAGGCCGAGGACATCGCTCTTCACCGCTTCGTAGCCCTGAAATTTCTGCCAGATGAGGTTGTCAAAGACGCGCAAGCCCTGGCGCGTTTTCAGCGCGAGGCACAGGCCGCGTCGGCGCTCAATCATCCTAATATCTGCACTATCCACGAGATCGGGCAGCAGGATGGCCATCCCTTTTTGGTCATGGAGTTCCTCGACGGCGTTACGCTAAAGCATCGCATCGCCGGCCGTCCGATCGAGACCGATGTGCTGCTCGGATTGGCGATCGAGATCGCCGACGCTCTCGATGCTGCGCATACAGAAGGGATTATTCATCGCGACATCAAGCCGGCGAATATTTTTATTACGAAGCGCGGTCACGCCAAGGTTCTCGATTTTGGTTTGGCGAAAGTGATGCCGGGAGGCGCCCGAGGGCTGGAGGTCGCTGCAGCTACGGCGCAAGAGACCGCAGTATCAATGACCGAGGAGCACCTGACCAATCCGGGCTCCACACTTGGCACGGTTGCTTATATGTCGCCCGAGCAGGTGCGCGCGAAAGAACTGGATGCGCGCAGCGATTTATTTTCTTTCGGGGCGGTCCTTTATGAAATGGCCACGGGCACGCTGCCGTTCCGTGGCGAAAGTTCGGGAGTCATTTCCCATGAAATTTTGGATCGTGATCCGGTTTCGGCGGTGCGGCTGAATCCTGATCTTCCCTCCAAACTCGAAGACGTCATTAACAAAGCGCTGGAAAAAGATCGCGAACTGCGCTACCAGCATGCGGCCGACATGCGCACCGATCTCAAGCGCTTGAAACGCGAGACGGAGTCGCGGCCCGGATCGCGAGGCAGCTCAGGGTCAGTTGCGGCGGTTCACGAAAGCGGATCTCAAGTTACTCCAACTTCGGCGCCGCCCTCCGCTTCTACGGAAGCTGTGATTCCCACGCCGCCTTCAGCGTCATCGCCGGTGCTGGCATCATCATCGTCGCCCCTAAGCACCGCGCCTGTTGCGCCGACCGGCGCCCGTTTCCACGCGAAGATCGCCGGAGTAATCGCCGCGGTTGCGATCATAGCCCTCGCCGTTTTTTTCTGGTTCGCCAGACAGCACTCTGCGCCTGGCGCAATCACGGCCAGTCAAAAGACCATTGCCGTTCTCCCATTGCAGAACCTCGGCTCCGACAAAGATTTAGATTTTCTCCGCCTTGCTCTTGCGGACGAAATTGCTACTGCGCTTAGTTACGTTCGCTCTCTGTCAATACGCCCGTTTGCCACCACCAGCAAGTACGATTCTCCGACGATTGACTTGCAGGAAGCGGGCAAGGCTATGCATGTCACGGACGTGGTCACGGGGCACTACATGAAGCAGGGCGACCAGATTCAGATCACGCTCGAGGCCGTCGACGTTGCCGATAACCGCACATTGTGGCGCGACACCATGACGGTTGCCGCACCCGACCTAATTTCTATGCGTAGCCAGATCACGGCCAAGGTTCGCCAGGGATTGGTTCCCGCTCTCGGTGCGGGTGCCGATGCGGGCGACGCTGCTACGCATCCCAAGAATGAAGAGGCCTACGATCTCTATTTGCGCAGCATCGCGCTGCCGCATGATCCGCAGCCTAATAAGGATGCAATCGCCATGCTCGAACGCGCGGTCGGGCTCGATCCGAGCTACGCGCCCGCCTGGGGTTATCTCGGAGTTCGCTACCACTACGATTCGGCCTATTCAAATGGCGGGGATGCAGCCCGCAACCGCGGGGACGCCGCGTTGGAACGGGCCATTTCGCTTGATCCAAACTACATTCCCGCCATTGCGTGGCTGATTAGCAACCGAGTCGAACAAGGTCAAGTGGTGAAGGCCTTCCAGGATGCGAAAGCGCTGGTGGAGCGTCATCCAGAGAGCGCACAGGCCCACTTCGCGCTCTCGTACGTCCTTCGTTATGGAGGAGCCATCGAGGAATCCGCCCACGAATGTGAAGCCGCGTTGGCCCTCGATCCCGGAAACTTCGGCTTGCGCTCATGTTCGTTTACCTTCGACCAACTTGGTAACTACGCGCGCGCGATGGATTTTCTTCAGCTCGATGCCGGGTCGTTATGGGCATCGAACAATATGATCCGACACTACATTCGCGACGGAAAGTTAGCCCAGGCGAGGGAAATGGCGGCCAATATCAAGGATGACCCTCAATTCGGCTATCAGATGATGAGGGTGTGTTTAGAAAACCCGTCGTCTCCTGATGTGGCGCGGCTCGCGCGGGAGGTGGTGGCGACGAGACTGACCGATCCCGATCCCGAGCCCCGTTACATTGTCGGGGGCGACCTCCTCTTCTGCGGCCAGAAAGAGGCGGCTCTGCAACTCCTAAGGAGTTCCATCGCCGGACACTTTTGCGCTTACGCCGGGCTGCAGAATGATTCCATCTGGACCAAGCTCCGAGGCACGCCCGAGTTTGCCGAGTTGCTGCGCGCCGCAAAACAATGCCACGACGACTTTCTTGCGCAGAGATCGCAGGCTGTGCACTGAATCCTTCGCTCTGCTTCCGGGAATAATTTCTAGTTAGCCGACTTCTCAATCCCCGCGCCGCGATCGGCAATATTTGGAATGCTGACGGGCAAGTGCCCGCGGATGGGGATTTCACCGAAAAGCGCCTTTACAACGCTAGTTTCGGAGACGGGCGCCGATGAGAATGTGCACACGTAGTTTTGAACGGCGGGAAAATCCCGCGCCAAATAGGGACTTCCTACAGAGATCAGAGCGGTCTTGGCGGCGGCATGGTCGAGGATTGTCTGCAAGAGAGTGTGAGTCGCGTCTGCCTGACTGAGCGCGTTTCCGCTGCCCCTCACGCCCGGGCTGGGCACCGCGTATACCGCCGTCAGCACGGTCTCTGCCTCATCGACAGCCCTCAATATGTCTGGCGATGTCGCGGCGGCGATACGCGAGTCGACATAAAAAATGTGAGCATCGGGCGCGCGGATGTGAAGCTGCCGTTCGAGAGTTCGTCCCGATTCCAATCGTACATCATCGCTAAAAACAACGGCGACGACGCGATTCGTGATGGGAACCGGAGCCTGATAGGGCAGCGGCACCGTCGATTTCTTCACCGCCTTCATCGGCAGGATTTTGCCGTTGTCGCGGACCAGAGTGATCGCATCATCGGAAATTTCTTGAGCCAACGCGACATTTTCCGGCTGCCCGATGATTCGATCGATCGCGGTTATATCCACCAGTCGCGCGCGCTGCAATCCTAAAGAGGCCTTCGCCTGAAGAATCTTTCGCACCGAACTGTCCAGACGCTCGAGTGAAATCTCTCCACTCGCGATTGCCGCCAACATGGCGCGGTAAGCGGCGTCGAGATTGGGTGGAATCAACAGCACGTCGTTGCCAGCTTTAAATGCATCGACGGCGGCGCGGCCGATGTTTGCAGCATAAAGACTAGTCAAAGCCGCCATATCGAGCGCGTCGCTGACGACGATTCCCTGGAAAACAAGCTGTTTTTTAAGCAGTTGAGTAACAATCGCCGGCGAGGTCGTGGCAACCTTATTCGGATCACTTTCAAGAGCCGGGACCGCCACGTGAGCCACCATCACCGCATCCACTCCCGCGGCAATCGCTTGGCGAAACGGCGGAAGTTCGACGGAATCGAGACGCGCACGGTCACCGCTGACCTGGGCGACGCCCAGATGCGAATCGGTCGCCGTGTCGCCGTGCCCAGGAAAATGTTTGGCCGTGGTCAGCATTCCGTTAGAGTGCGCGCCACGAATGTAGGCGGCCACCATTTCGCCGACCTGCTGCGGGTTCTCCCCGAATGAACGTGTATTAATGATGGGATTGGCCGGGTTCGAATTAACATCCGCTACTGGAAAGAAATTCCAGTGCACGCCTATGGCGCGCGCTTCGAGCGCGACGATTTTGCCAAAGCTTTCCGCATAGTCAGCTTTGCCGGCCGCGCCAAAAGCCATGGCTTGAGGGAATACTGTGGTTCCATTCAGCCGTGATGACAATCCGCTCTCGAAGTCGGCCGCAATCAGCAAAGGCAACTTCGATTGCTGCTGCAAACGATTCACCAGCATCGCCGCCTCGTATGGTTGTCCTTTAATTAGAAAAGGTCCGTCGACCGGCACGGTGAGCGCGAATGACCCAATATGATAGCGGTCGATGCGGTTGGTGAACTCGTGATACTCGGGACTGTCTACGTTTAAAAATTCGGCGCGCGCCCACACCATGAAAAGTTGGCCGACCTTCTCTTCGGTCGACATTTTGTTCAGCGTACGCTGCACCCACTTCTCGCCCTCCCGGTCGAGATGGATCGAACCGGGTTGCGAATAGTGTTCCCTGGCCTCGGTCATGGCCGGGTGCGTGAGAATAATCAGGCTGACGACAATGACGAGACGAATGACGATACGCATAGACGAGATGGAAACCATCAGATTCTAGCCGCGCCGCATCAAAGCGCGGACTCGGCGACTAGCAACGGCTTTAACCCTCTAGCGAAATCTGCGGACGAGCAACGTGTGCCGGTCTGATCGATACAAGCCGAGAACGTACAGCGCAGCCTTCCCCTTCGTCGAATAGATCAGCTGGCGGATCCGCAGCAGCGGTTCGTCGCGCGCCACTTGCAGCAGATTGGCTGTCGCGGGAGCTGCCGCAGTTGCATCCATTTCTTCGTCCGCATAGGCGAGTTGGATACCGTAAGTGCCTTCTATGATGGAAAAGAGCGAACCGCGGGCCACCGCAGCGCGCGTGAGGCCAGAAAATTCTTCGGCCGGCAGATAACAAGTTTCGACGGCGAAAGGCTCGTCGGCCGCGATCCGCAGTCGCTCCACTTTGAGCAGGCGAGTGTCGGTTGCCAGAGCCAGGCGGGCCGCGACCTCCTGCTCGTTGTCGACGACGGCAAATGACAACACCTTCGAGCACGCCGTCAAACTTCGCCCCGCCATTTGCTCGGTAAAGCTGGTCAATTTGTTGAAGTGAATCTTGGGAGGCGCAACGAAGGTTCCAGCGCCGCGACGCCGCTGCACCAGGCCCTCGCGTTCGAGCGCCGTCAGAGCGTGGCGCGCCGTCATCAGGCTCACCTTGTGAATCTTCGCCAGTTCCCGTTCGGAATCGACGGTGTCTCCCGGCTTCAACTGCCCGCTTTCGATGCGCTTGATGATCGCACCTTGGATCTTCTTATATGCGGGCATTCCATTTGGGCGGCTATTTGGCATGGACTCCCCAATCATTCAAATTATCGAATTCCATACTATCTGTGCATCGGTTAGGTTAATCGTCAGCATCGCAATTTCGAATGCGCTATAGAGCAAACCAAAGAAATTTACCTGACACGTGCGCTTCTCTCTCACTCTAAATCTACGGCTGCCAGCCGACTGATATGCTATAGAGCTGTAATATAGCTTCGTCCTCGGACTCCGTGCTTGCGATGGGTGAAACCTTATCTCGGTTAGTCAATCTTGTAAAGGATTGCTTTGATAATAGCGGCGGAATACGGGACTTCATAGCATTATCCAGTTCTTGGTATTGAGCTGCAAATTCCCAGTTTTCCACAGTTTACTCACAGCGACTTCGGCTCAAGCGACGACGCCGGCCTTGTGCTATAGCTAAGTACTAGAGCCTGGCTCGGAAGAAAATTTGAAATCCCTGCATTTTTTTCTTGACGACCCCAACAAAAGTACTATATAGCATTATCCTGACTTAATTGCACTATTTGTTTAGTGATTCTGTTTTATGAACGCGTCTCCCGGAGGTTCTGCGATGCGAAAGTCGATGCGAACGTCAGCAATTCAAATGTCAGCGCTACGAAACTCGATGGTTTCGATCATGCTGCTGTTCGGTCTCCTGTGCACGCCACAGCCCGCGTGGAGTCAGGAAGTGACCGCCGCAATTGTCGGATCCGTGACTGATTCAAGCGGAGCCCCGATCAAAGGCGCCAGCGTGGTCGCCCGCGACACCGAGCGCGGCGTCGTATGGAACGCGACTAGCAACGACACCGGTTCGTTCGACATTGAGCGCCTCCCGATAGGAACCTACATCGCAGAAGCGACCGCTCCGGGCTTTGAAAAGACCGTCTATCCGCCCTTCACGCTGGTGCTGAACCAGACGGCGCGCTTGACGTTCAAAATGAAAGTTGGAAAAGTGTCGGAGACGATCGAAGTGACGGGATCCGCCCCGATTTTGCAGACCGAGGATGCCCAGGTCAGTACGGTGCTTGATTCCACCACCATCACCAATTTGGCGCTGACGACGCGCAATTATGTGCAGTTGACCTTGCTCGTTCCCGGTTCAGTCTCGGTGGACCCCGCTAGCTTTAACACGGGATCGAACACGGCCGAGGAGGGTGGCCGTCCGTACATCAACGGAAATCGTGAGCAGGCTAACAACTTCCTGCTCGAAGGCGTCGACAACAACCAGGCTTCGGACAACATCATTGGCTACACGCCCTCCCCTGATGCGATCGGCGAGTTCAACCTCATTACCCAAAACGCTTCGGCGGAGTTTGGCAACTACAACGGCGGTGTTGTCAACCTCACACTCAAGTCGGGCACCAACAAATTCCACGGCGACGTCTTCGAATTCTTTCGTAACGATGTTTTCAACGCCAATCAATGGGAGAACAGCCCATACATTTCGGGGACCGCTGCGGGCCATCCGACGCCGAAGCTGCGCTGGAATATGTTCGGCGCTACCTTTGGGGGTCCGATCATTAAAAACAAGCTGTTCTTTTTTGCTGACTACCAAGGGGGGAGACTCGACCACCCGTCGAGCAGCTCTACGATTACCGTTCTCACTCCTGATGAAATCACAGGCAACTTCGGCGCTCTGTTGAACCTAACGACGCCGATACAGTTGTATAATCCGTGCGCTCCGGGAACAGGCGGAACATCCGGCACGACTTGCTCAATCCTCGCCCCTTCTGCCAGAACGATGTTCCCCGGCGACATTATCCCGCCCGGCAACCTGGATCCGGCATTCACGGCTTTAGTGACGAATGCCCTGTACCCGAAGGCGTTGTCCAACATTCCGCTATCGAACGGCTTCCAGAACGCGGTCAATACCACGTACCAGCAGTTCAATACGGACCAGGGCGACATCAAGGTGGACTACAACTTGTCGAATCGCGACCACATCAACGCCCATTTTACAAAGGGCGATCAAAATGATCCTACCGTCAACTCTGTGGCGTTGCTTGGCGACACCCTCAATCAAGCGTACCTACTGAATGGCTCCGTCAACTGGAGCCATACGTTCTCCCCGACCTTGCTCAATGAAGTCCGGTTCGGAAAAAACTATGTCAAGCTACCCCATGGCCTCACCACGTTTTCTATCGGCAATTTAGGTAACACGATCGGTATCGCAGATGGCAACCCCAATGGCGTGACTGGCCTACCACAGTTCTCATTCGGCGGTGGAACGATTACGGACATCAACACGGGAACTTTGTCGACTTTAGGTGCTGCTAGCGTTACGGAGAAATTTTCCTCCACTGTCTCCACTTTTGATGATGTGCTTATTTACACCCACGGGCGGCATGTAATTAAGACGGGCTTTCAGTTGAACCGTTATAACATCAATGTTTTTTACAGCGGAAATGGCGGCGAACTCGGCGCTGAGATCTTTGGACTCGGACCCGGTGGTAATTATTCAGGGAACGGCGCAGGCGGCGATCCCTCCGCGGATTGGGCCCTTGGACTTCCTGAGGATGTCGGTCGCGGCACAAGTGCGGGTGGATGGCGTCAGCGCGACTGGCTGTTCGCGGGCTTCGTCCAGGATGATTGGCGTTTGACTGACAGGTTAACTGTGAATCTAGGTCTTCGCTATGAAGCCCGTACTCCTTGGATCGAGACCAACAACAATCAGGACAATGTGAATATTCTAACCGGCTGGCTGCAGTTCCCAGGAACCGACGCCGTCCCTAGCGGTGTGCTGGGCACAAATGGATTCAGCAGGGGGTTATACAGTAGCCAGTATGGTTATCCGGACTTCCAACCTCGCCTCGGCTTCGCTTGGAGTCCCGCTTTTCTAGGAGGCAATACCGTCGTTCGTGGTTCTTTCTCAATTTCGTCATATCTGGAGGGCACGGGGACCAATTTGCGGGCTACTCAGAATCCGCCCTTTACGCCCCCGCAGGTTGAAGCGTCAAATCTGGCGAGTGGCACTGGCTATGACACGGAGACGGCTTTTACCGCTGCAGCGCCACCGTCGGGCAGCCCTTTCATTAACGCCACCCTAAACGCCTGGTCAGGTCTGATTCAGCCGGCTGTGGCCGATCAGTGGAACCTCACCGTTCAGCGCGAACTCCTCCGCAACACCACGTTTCAGATCGGATACGTTGGCCAGCGAACTACTCACTTAATGGTTCCCGAGTGGCTGGGGCAGGGGGACTTATTACCCAATGGCCAGATCACCTATCCCTATGGGGGTGGCCACAACCTACCTGGAACGGTCATCGATGGCGTCGTGACAACCCTGCCGACGATTGGTCCTAACGGATACGGAACTCTGAAGAATACTGCCACCAATGGCAACATGAACTATAACGCCATGCAGGCTGTGCTTCAGAAGCGATATTCGAACGGGCTCGAGGCGCAGGTCTCGTACACTTGGGAAAAGTGCATGACCAACAATGACGGCTACTTCGGCACCTGGGGCAGTACTACTCAGGCAGCGCCTGCGGAGAATTACTGGGCCAACCTTTACGATCAAAACGCCGATTATGCCCAATGTTACTGGGATGCGAAGAACGTGATCAGCGCATATGCGGTATACGATCTACCCTTTGGCCGGGGTAAGCAATTCGCGAACGACATGCCGAAGGCCGTGGACGCTGTTGTCGGCAACTGGGCGATTAATCCGATTGTTACCTGGCATAGCGGCTTCCCCATCGCGCTTTATGCCTCGGACAATTCAGGAACTGGAAGTCCTTCTCCTCGACCCAATTGCAATGGCCCAGTTTCCTACCCCAAGACACCTGTTGCGGGGCAGGGGCTACAGTGGTTTAATCCGAGTCCATTCTCAGAACCCGCGCCTGGAACTTTTGGGAATTGTCCGGCTCAGGGCCCCGTCGTTGGGCCCGGATACTTCGACGCAGACCTGAGTATGCAAAAGAACTTCCTGGTAACGGAGAACACGAAATTTCAATTCCGCGCCGACTTCTTGAATGCGACCAATCACCCGAGCTTCGCGGCTCCGGCTCATAGTCTCGGCAATGGAATGGGAATCAGCAGTGCGACGCAGTCGGCGCGACAGTTGCAGTTTGCTCTGAAATTCATTTTCTAGAGTCAAGCGCTATACAATGGGGCGGGCGTTTCGCACGCCTGCCTCTTTTTATGTTTAGAGTTTGTATGTGGAACCCTCGCTCTACTCTTCTGTTTTTCTTGATCGCGGGTGGTGCGCTCGCGATATTTTCGGTAGCGCAAACCTCCTCAAAGACGCGGGAGGCAGGCTCGGCCCCATGGGCCGCATCTTCCGCGGAACGGGCTCTGCGCCTTGCGCAATCTGGGCACTGCAAAGAAGCATTGCCGCTTTTGAAGCAATCCAGATCGCGCGCTACGGATAAAGATCTCAAGCGCAATATCGGACTGGCTGGCGTCCGCTGCGCGATGTTTGACGGGCAGCCGGATGCGGCTAACGAATTTCTCTTATTTCTCAATCGCGAATTTCCGCACGATCCTGAGGTGCTTTACGTGTCGGTGCACACTTACTCCGATCTTGCGAATCGCGCGGCGGCGGACCTGGCGATGACTGCTCCGCAGTCGGCCGAGGGGCATGAGTTGCACGCCGAATCGCTCGAGACCAATGGAAAATGGGATGAGGCTGCCAAGGAATATCGGCTGGTGCTGGAGCAGAATCCACGTGCGCCCGGCATTCATTTTCGTCTCGGCCGCCTGCTACTCTCGAAGCCAAGTCCGAGCCCGGCCGACGCGGAAGAAGCGAAGAAGGAAATGCAAGCCGAGCTGGCGATAGACCCGTCGAATGCGGGTGCCGAGTACGTGCTCGGAGAACTGGCAAAGCAGAATCAACTGTGGGATGACGCGATTCAGCACTTCTCACGCGCCGCGAAACTCGACGCCAGCTTTGGCGATGCGTATGTCGGTTGGGGGGGGGCGCTGGTTTCGCTGAAGAAATTTTCCGAAGCGATTCCGCCGCTCCAGACCGCCGTCAAATTGCAGTCAGGGAATCCCGCTGCGCATTATTTGCTGGCCATTGCCTACTCAAGAACCGGGCGAAAAGAGGAGGGCGATCGCGAGTTTGCCATTCAACAGAAGCTCACGCAGAAAGGCGCGGCGGGCGAGACGGCTGGATCGCAGCAGAGTCCGAATTAGCGACTAGAGAATTAGCGAAGTGAAGACCACGCCTGGGCCCTCAATCGGAAACGCATTCCCATCCTCGCGCCGCCAATTTCTGCGGGAAACTTTTCTCTGTGGAAGTGGTCTCCTTCTTCCCGCTTTCTCTCGTCTCGCCGCTACAGCCCCAGCGCCGCTTTATCCATTCGAGGAAGTCCCGTCCGCGGTGAGCGGCATTACATGGACGCATACCAACGGCAAGTCGACGCAGAAATACCTCCCGGAGACGACTGGAGCCGGCTGCGCATTTCTCGACTATGACGGCGATGGTTGGATGGACATTTATTTTGTGAATAGCGGCAAGTGTGATTTCTACAATCCCGATCCGCCGCTACGCAACGCGCTCTATCGTAATAATCGCGACGGAACCTTCACCAATGTTACCGAGAAAGCCGGCGTTGCTGCCGGAGGCTATGGACAAGGCGTGGCTGTTGGCGATTACGATGGAGACGGATTCCCCGATCTTTATGTCACACAATATGGGCGCAGCATTTTGTATCACAACAACGGCGACGGCACCTTTACTGACGTAACCGAGAAGGCGGGAGTTGCCGCGCCCGGCTGGTCCTCCAGCGCAGTCTGGTTCGATTATGACAATGATGGGAGACTTGATCTCTTCGTTTGTCAGTTTGTCGACTTTGATAAGTCGAAACACCTTCCCTGCGAAGCCGACAATAAACCGGGTTACTGTATTCCCAGGCTTTACAAGCCTATGCCCAATTGGTTGTTTCATAATAACGGGGACGGAACATTTACAGATGTTAGTAAGTCGAGCGGGATCGGTAAGCATCTTGGCAAGGCGTGGGGAGTTGTGGCCACCGACATTAATAATGATGGGCGGATGGATCTTTTTGTGGCCAATGACACCACTGCGAACTTTCTATTCGCCAATCGCGGGGATGGATGCTTCGAAGAGATAGGAGCGCCGGCGGGCGTGGCCTATAGTGAGGCCGGGCGGCCGCGCTCCGGCATGGGCCTCGATTCCGCCGACTTCAATCAAGACGGATGGATGGATCTGTTCGTGGCCAACATCGACCACGAAATGTATTCCCTCTATCAGAATAATCATGACGAAACATTCGACGACCGGGCTGGGGCGACGGGCATCGCATCGGCTACACGGCTGATGAGTGGGTGGGGACTGAAGTTTCTTGACTACGACAACGATGGAAATCTCGATTTGTTCTTGTCGAATGGAAATCCGGATGACCTGATTCAGGTGTATCACAAAGATGTCGAGTATCAGGAGCCGTTGCTGCTGTTCCACGGCACGGGTAAGAGCTTTGAGAATGTGAGCGCACAAAGCGGTCCGGTTTTTAACAGGAATTTCTCGGCGCGCGGACTTGCGGTTGGAGATTTTAATAACGATGGTGCCGTCGACGTGCTCGTTTCCATGAATGGCGGCGCCCCGCTTCTCTTGCGCAACAATGCGCCAAAGCTGAATCACTGGTTGGGCCTGACATTGGTGGGCACTAAGTCGAATCGCGATGCGGTTGGGGCGCGAGTTACTTACCAGGCTGGCAATCTCAAGCGCAGCAGGATGAAAACCGGAGGCGGAAGCTTTCTGTCATCCCATGACCCGCGATTGGTCCTTGGCCTCGGTGCACACATAAAGGTCGACCTGCTCGAAGTGACGTGGCCCGGACCGGGCAAGGTGACCGAGCGTTTCACCGATCTTCCAATTGATCGCTATATTACGATTGTTGAGGGCCAGGGTAAGTGGAAGTGACGGCGGACGGATATGGATCATTTATAGGATGGCGAGTCGCTCGCCGATAGACGATCCCCCTTTTTGCCTACTGCTGTTACCGAAGATCAGCCCACCGCCGCTACTCAACTCTCAGCCATCTGACCTCTCTTCGCGAGATCGGTTCGTCGAAGGTGTGCGGATTGACACCCATCTCCTAAAGGGAGAAATCGAACTGCCGATGTACATGGAGTCAGTCAGAAAAACAGCGGAACTGCGTGGGGCTGCGTAACTCGCAACGCCGCGGAGTGGTGGGAAACCGATGGATAAGATACGGGCCCTCATTGTGGATGACTCCTCGGTGATGCGGAAAATAGTAGAACGCTCACTGCGTCAGGCCGGAGTCGAACTGGAGAAGGTTACCGAAGCGGGAAACGGAGCCGAAGCCCTGGCCGCGTTGCACGAGAACCCTGTCGACCTGATTCTGTGCGACATCAACATGCCCGTGATGGATGGGCTGGAATTCGTTCGCGAGGCCGTAAAACTGGAATGCGCGAAGGGCGTTCCGATCGTGATGATCACTACCGAAGGCAGTGAGTCGCATGTGGTGCAGGCGCTCTCGGCGGGAGCTCGCGGCTATATCCGCAAGCCCTTCACCCCCGATCAGGTGAAAGAGCACGTATTGCCCGTGCTGGTGAAAAAAACATGAGCACAGATACTTCGTTTATCACCCGCTCTCACGAGGAGAACTGGCTTCCTGTACTCGAACTCGCGGTCGAGGAAGTTTTCGAAATCATGTTGGGATGCCGGGTGAAGCCGGTGGCGCAGGCCGAACATCCCCTCAATTCTGAATTCACCGCCATGATTGGCCTAGCAGGCGCGTTATGCGGAGTGATAACCGTGTGTTGCAGCGCGAAGAGCGCGGGCCAGATGGCCACGAAAATGTTAGGCGATGCCGCCGCCTCACAGAGTGAGGTAGGCGACGCGCTCGGCGAAATCTGCAACATGATTGCGGGCAACTTTCAGAGTGGTTCAGCCCACATGATGGCTGCCTCGGAAGCCGCCCTCGATCGCATTGCCGGAATGTTGGGCAAGCACAATTATCGCTTGCGCATTGAGGGCTACACCGACAACACTCCCATCCACACCGTGCAATTTCCCTCCAACTGGGAGCTGTCCACTTCGCGCGCCACAGAGATTGTGCGGGTCTTCATCGTCCGCGAGGGTTTCAGTCCTGATCGCTTGAGCGCCGCTGGCTATGGCGAGTATCATCCGCTCGCCAGCAATCTCACGACCGAGGGCCGCAGCTCGAATCGCCGGGTGGATATCGTCATTCTCAGCCGCGATTCGGACCCGGCTGCTCCCTCACCTGCCAGCCAAGCTCCGGCTCCGGCGCGAGAGCGGAATGCTGGTCCAACTGCCAACAAGACATCGCCCCCACCTTCGCCCGCAACGCTCAAGCCTATCGCGGGAAAGAGTCTTGCCCAACCGCTACAGCCCTAATTCCATCCACAGTGCGCTTTCAACCGGAATGTTTGTGTACGGGGGGATTTCTAGGAAACCTACTTTGCGGTAAAGGGCGATCGCATCCTGCATCGCCGAGCCCACCGTATCCAGCCGCATGCGCTCGTAGCCGATCGCCCGCGCTTCGGCAATCAACCGTTCCACCAGCATTCGGCCCAGCCCAAGCCCACGCGCCTCCGGCCGCACATAAAGCCGCTTCATCTCGCAGATTCCGGACTCGATTTTGCGTAAGGCGATGCAACCGGCAGCGAGGTCTTTGGAGCGCGCCAGCAAGAGTCGTCCGGCTGGCGGCGAGTAAGCTCCTGGAAGCCCTTGCAACTCCTCATCGAAACTCTGGAAACACAGGCTGAAGCCAAGCGAAGCACCATATTCCACGAAAAGCTCGCGAGCCTTTTCAATGTGAGCGGGAAGCGTAGCCTGAAACAACTCGATCGCGCCGCAAGTGTCACGAATTGGAAGCGCCTGGTTCATCGAAACCTCTAAAACCAATGCCCTCATCGTCCCGCGAAAATCGAGGCTTTGCAAGAGCGCGGCTTCGGCTGGGCAGAAACAGATAACCCGGAAGCATAACTCACTAATAATCATGGCGTTGGGCCGCTTGCTCCCTTCCGCTGTACGTACGAATTAGTAAATATACATATATATTTGCCACTACAAATGTTCCACGTGGAACATTTTCGCCTTTTTGTCGCTTTGCTGTCCGGGTTGCGCCGCCTGCCTTGGCCAATTAAGATTTCCCTACTCCCATGTCCGAAGTCCTTTCGACCGATCCCGCGCCCGCCTCGGCCACCCCCGCTTCCCAGCCGTCCGTCGAAGTCTTTGCTGTCTATGGCGTCGAGCCCGAAATCCAGGCCTATGCCATGGCGAAATACTCGCGCTCCTCCCTCTCGATGAAGGAGTCACTAAAGGAAATTACCTCGCAGAAGGCGGAAAAATTTCTCAATACTTTTTATTTTCAGTACGGCCACCGCTCTATCGCCGATCTGGCTCATATCGCGCTTGCCATCGAGCGTCTCTCTATTCTGGCGGCCATCGTGGTCGCCGACGAGCAGCGCTGGGATGGTCAGGAGCGCTCCACCCGCTATCAGGATTTTAGAAAAAGCGGTTACTACACGCCGAGCTTTCAGGGCGACGCTGCCGCAAACGCGCTCTATCGCGATACCATCGAGTCGCTGTTCGCGGCCTACGAAAAAATCTCGCAGAGAACTTTCGAATATCTCGCCAGCATCACTCCGCGGCCCGCCGAAATGAAGCCGGACGCTTATGAGCGCACCTTGCGCGCCCGCGCCTTCGACATCTCGCGCTATCTGCTGCCGCTTTCGACCAATACTTCGCTCGGGGAGATTGTTAACGCCCGCACCCTCGAAACCCAGGTTGCCCACCTGCTCTCACAGCCCCATCAGGAAATCCGCGACCTGGGAGGGTTGCTGAAGCAGGCCGCCCTTTCACCGGCGTATAACGCGAATGAAGAATCGCTGCGGGCGCTGGTGGTCGCGATCCGCGCCGTTTCGCCGGAGCTCGCAGAGCGCGCTGAGCGCGAACTGCTGCGTGAGGTTCGCGTGGCGCCTACGCTGGTGAAGTACGCCGATCCCAATCGCTATGAAATCGTGACGTGTCTCGAGTTGCAGCAAGCGGCCGAGGAGTTGATGCGAGGCGCGGCCATTGAACCCGCGCCGCTGGTGGATTTGATCGACAACGATTTATCCGGAGGCGATTCACTGGAGATCGAGTTGGCCGCAACGCTCATCTACGGCCACTGTCATTATTCCTACCGGCAGCTGCGCCGTGTGATCGCAGCGGCGGGCGAAGTGCGGCGCCGCGAGATTGTCGACCTGGGCTTGCGGCATCGTGGGAAACACGACGAGTTGTTACGCGCCTTTTCCGCCGGGCAACAATTCCGCTTCGACATTCTCATGGACATTGGCGGCTTCCGCGATATGCATCGGCACCGCCGTTGCGTTCAGATCATGCAGGATTTTACGACCATTCACGGCTTCGATACGCCGCCTGAAGTTGAAGCCGCCGGGGTGCGCTCCGATTATGAATCGGCGATGAAGCGCGCGGCTGGCGCGATCGAAAGGCTCGCTGCGTCTGGTGGTGATGAAGCGGCGCAGAGCGCGCAATATGCAATTCCTCTCGCTTTTCGAAAGCGCACGCTGTTCAAGATGGATTTTGCCGAGGCCGTTTACATCTCCGAATTGCGGACGACGCCTGCAGGACACTCGTCCTATCGTAACGTGGCTTATGCGATGTATGAAGCGGTTGCGGCAAAGCACCCGGCGCTGGCGAAATATTTTCGCGTGCACGATATACGCGAGCCTGTGGATCTGCTCAAGCGCTGACCAGTACTTTCACCACCAAAGACACGAAGGTTCACGAAGGAAACGACATTGCGTCTACGCTTACGAAATTGACGGCAATGAATCTTCGCTTCTAGAATCAGCTCACACATGCCCAACTACGAATACCTGTGCAAGGATTGCGGACATCGCTTCGAACAAATCCGGAAATTCTCTGACAAGCCGCTGCGGAAGTGCCCCGAGTGCGGAGGCGTCATCGAGCAGGTGATCTCGGCTCCAGCCGTGCAGTTCAAAGGCTCGGGCTGGTACGTGACCGACTATGCCAAGAAGAGCGCGGCATCGACGGAATCGTCTTCCTCTTCCGAGGGTGAGGGCCGCGCGAAAGACAAAGGCGCGAAGGATTCTAAGGAAACAAAGGACACCAAGAAAGAAGATAAGCCGAAGACCGACAGTTCGAGCAAGAAACAGAAGAAGGAGTAGACATCGATCTGGAGATCAGGTCATGGGTGATCGCCCCCCTGACTTTCGATTCGGGATGGTCAACTACTTGGGCTGCGTTCGGGCAGGCCTACCACCACTGTTCGTCTTCGCGGCAGTTCACCCTCGGAAACTTCTGTTTGGAATTGCAGATCGAGGCCCTGGCGCTCGCACTCCTGATAGGCTGCCTCGTTGAAAAAGTAGACTATGTCTCCTCCGAAACGATCTCTGGCGCGGCGGCGTTCGTCGAGGTCGAAGGGACTTGCCGAATACACTTTGATTTCTGGCTGTTCGCGCAGGACGGCGCTCAGGTCGCGCTGAAATCCTAGCGCTCCCTGGCGGACTTGCGACATAGTGAATGCGACAACGTGGTAGGTCATAGCGATCGGGTGACCTGGCCATCGGGTCATCGAAAATCTTTTTCTCCGCGACTTTTAAACCAATAATAGTCGTTGCAACGATTATTTCTAGTTTTGCTACAAATCTCCGACTCGTTCACCTTGGCTTGATTCCTGCCGCGGCCATCATTCTCCCTGTAACGCCTTTCTCGGCCCGGTAACTGAAGAGGATCTCTTTGTGACATCCCGTGCAAGGCGCCGGTATATCGATATTTTTCGCCGGCACGCCCGCATCGATCAGTTGCCGGCGATTTGCCTCAACCAGATCTAAAAAGATCTTTACCGGTAATTCGCTGTGTCCGGGGGCGCGGGCGGTGAGGAAGAGCAGCGGATATTTTTCCCGCACCGGATCGGATTCTTTCACTTCGCGAAATAAGGCGCTGGCGTAGGCGAATTGCGCCTCGAATTTTATGCGCACTTCTTCTCCTACCTCGTAGCAGCAGGACTGTATGCCGGGGCCTATTGCGGCAAGCAGATTTCGCGGATCGCTCTTGAAATGTTTGCGCATTTCGCCGACTCCTTTCTCGACGATGCGCTGAACGGTGCCGCGCCAACCGGCGTGAAACACTCCGACAGCACCGCGTTTGCGATCGACGAGAATGATGGGGAGGCAATCGGCGGTTTGCACGGCGATGATGATTTCTGGCGTGTCGGTGAGGAGACCGTCACCGGCGAGGGGTTCGCGCGTTGCTTCGCTTTCATCGACGCGATGGATGAGATCGGAATGAATCTGGCGAAGCGAAACGAGCGGCCAAGTGTTGCGTCTGGCGGCGCCGTTCGTCGCGCCGAGTTCTTTGAGAAAAAGTTCATGGTTGCGGTTGACGGCGGAGCGGGAATCTTCTTTCGTAAAGCCGAGATTCAACGCTCTGCCGCCGTAGGGGCGCGAGACTCCGCCGAGGCGTGTGGAGAAGCCGTGGATTAGCCAGGGCAGCTTGCCTAGCTTCTCAGAACGCAGAATTTGAATTTTATTTCTTGTGACGCCGGTAGTCACCACCGTTCGATCATAACCTGAATCGTCGGGTGACTGAATGCTACGAGCCACGAGCTGCGGGCAATCTATAAAGATTTTGCTCGCAGCTCGCGGTCCTACGCTCTCAGCCTTGTCGTTTGAATTTATTCTTTGCCGCTGGTCACGCCGTTGGTGGGCGCTTCGGCGGTGCGCTCTTCGACCGGGGGGTTGATTTTTACCGTGGCTAGAATTTTCTCCAGCTTAGCGAAGACTTCGTCGCGATTGACGTGCTTGATGTTAGCTTCGGTCGCAAAACCCTCGGTGCCGAGGCCGAGGACATATTCGTAGCAGGCTCCGTTTGCATAGCTGTGGTAGTACTGCGTTTCGTCCTGCTTGATGGCGTTGGCGGAGAAGTTCGAAGTTGTTTCCATTTCAGTTTCGCCGATTTTTACTTTCTCGGCGTCGACCGGTTCGCCGTCGGGGTTGCGCGTATCGACGAAGGCGAAGTGTTCGCACTCCTGTTGCGAGAGGCTTCGATTGACGTTCACGTTGAAAAAGGCGGAGGTGAAATCGGTGCCCGGATAAGACTTATCCGGCAGGGCTACGGTCGCGACAGTGATACCGCCGGGCTGAACAAAATTCATGGCAACATTCGCAGGAATGTTTGTCGATGCGTCGCCTGCGCTTGCGAGATCGGATTTCACTTTATTGCCTGAAATCAGCAGGGCTTTGCGCGGATAGAGGAATGAAATGCCAGAGCTCGAATCGGCGTAGGTGAGGTTCGCGGGACGTTTCCTGACAGCTTTCTTTGCCGGTGCTGGTGCAGCGGCGACTGGAGCGGCTTGCGTCATTTCCGCAATGGTGGACGCTGGCGAACTCACCGACGGGCTGGAAACGCCTACCAGTGCGGGCTTGGACGATTGCTTCGAGCAGGCGCTCGCGGCGAGCAGCACGGCGAGGATAGCGAAGCCGGCGATCATGGCTAGTTTTTGTTGGCGCGACCAGGACGAGAGCGTTGTCGCGGAGATCGTTTTGTTGGGTTGGCTGTTGTTGCTAGTTGGTTTCTTGTTATCGGATTCAGATTTCCAAGCGGTTGTCACGGTGTCACCTCCTCTGCGGCTGGCGCAGTCGGAAGTGATAGGGCAGGAGAGCGGCCAAATCCGCGGACGTTGATGCGGCGGGACTTAGGACTTGGCGCTCGGCTGGGTTGTGTGCCGGGCGAGACACGGCGTGTGGCGGGCAACACGCGGGATTAAAGAGGATTGGACGGGAATAAAGTTTGCCACGCGAGCGCGAGACGCGCTCGGGACAGCCGGCAAGATGCCGGCGCTACTCTTCACGACTCCGCACTAGAATTGCTGGATGCACGAAGGAGTGCGCAATCGTTCTCTAAATTCTACTGAGAGTTATCGCGGGAGGTTAGCGCCTTCGCCCACGGGGCTGTTGCATGTTGGGCATGCGCGGACTTTTTGGATGGCGGCCGAGCGAGCGAAAGAGCGCGAGGGAGTTTTGATTTTGCGAAATGAGGATTTGGATCCGCAGCGCTCGCGGGCGGAGTTTGTGCGGGCGATGGTGGAAGATTTGCGCTGGCTGGGAATTCAGTGGAGCGAGGGACCGGATTGTGGCGGGGCGTTTGGTCCGTATGCCCAAAGCGAGCGCCGTGCGCACTATTTCCAGACATGGCGGCGACTGCGCGAGGGCGGATTTATTTATCCGTGCGTTTGTTCGCGGAAGGATTTGGCGCAGTCGGCTAGCGCGCCGAACGAGGGCGATGTTGATGATGAACTGGTGTATGTGGGGACGTGCCGCGGGCGCTCGGCTGCTGAGTGGCTGGAGCCGGCGGGCGTGAACTGGCGGTTTCGCGTTCCGGACGGCGAGGCGATTGAGTTTGCGGATTTGAATCTGGGCGTGCATCGCTATGTTGCCGGGCGGGACTTTGGAGATTTTCTGGTGTGGCGGAGGGATGATGTTCCGGCTTATCAGCTGGCTGTCGTGGTTGATGATGCGGCGATGCGGATTACGGAAGTGGTGCGGGGCGCGGATCTGCTGAAGTCGACGGCGCGGCAACTCTTGCTGATGCGGGCTCTGGGGCTGGCTGCGCCGGATTATTTTCATTGTGAACTGGTGCGGGATGCGGCTGGAGTGCGGCTGGCGAAGCGGCATGACGCGCTTAGCCTGCGGCATTTGCGGGAGAGCGGCATGGCACCAGAGCAGGTTCTGGAGATGGCCGGTTGGCCATGATCGCGCGGCACTTTGGTTTCGGTCGCGAGTTACTGGGGGTAGATACGGATTGGAGGGAACGGGGCTAGCATTGAAGGAGCACTGCGCGAGGTGCGGGAGACGGATATGGGGCATTTTTCTATGCGGCGAATGTTGATGGTGGCGGCCGTCGTATGGTTGATGGGGGCGATGGCGTTTGGACAATCGCTCGGCGACGTTGCGCGGGAGAATCGCGAGAAGCAGAACGCCGAGGATGGGTCGGCGCTGGCGCCCAAGCCGAAGGTGATTACGAATAAGGATCTGCCGAAGGATCCGGACGGTGATGCGACGCCTGGAGGGGCAGCGGTGGCGCAGGCCGCACCGAGTGCGGAGGCGAATACAGCCCCGAACGGCAGTATGGCAAACCGTGCTGCAGAACGACGCTATACGCAACAGCGGGCGTCGGAGGAGCGCGCGGCGGAACAGTGGAAGAGACAGATTCTGGCGCAGAAAACCAAGATGGCGAATTTGCAGGCGCGCATCGATCAGGTGCAGGCGTCGATTCGGGCGGCAAATGGCGAAGTGCAGGCGGAACAGCCGTTCAATCACTATCAGGCGCGGCAGGTGCAACAGGTGGCGCTGATGCAGCAGCAGTTGAACGAGCAGAGGATCAAGCTTGACCAGATGCAGGATGCGGCGCGGCGCGCGGGGATGCACACGGCCGTGTACGATCCGTAGCGCGTGAAGGGTGCCCTCACATATGGATGGTTTGGCATGGAGTGTTTTATGAGGCGAGTGGGGTTGAGGATTTTTTCCGGCGTGCTGCTGATCGGGTCAGTTGCGTATGGTCAGTCGCTGGGCGATGTGGCGCGGGAGAATCGCGAGAAGAAGCAGGCGAATGCGGCGTCGGCCTCGGGATCGTCGAAGCCGAAGCCGAAGGTGATTACGGACGACAATCTGCCGGCGCGTGTGGTGGCGTCGTCGAGCGAAACAGAAAGAGATATAAAGCCGGTGGCGACTGCCGGCGGCCAATCGGCGGGGCGCTTATCCGCTGAGGAATGGAAGAGCCGGATATTGGCTCAGAAGAACGCGATTGCGGCGCAGCAGGCGCAGATCGACAAGCTCAACGAATCGATTCGTTGCGTCACCGCGAGTCTGTATACCAACGGCATTCAACATAACGAGAACCAGGCGAAGAAGCAGGAGTCGGTTGCGCAAATGCAGCAGCAACTAGAGGAGCAGAAGAAGACCCTGGCGCAAATGCAGGAAGCCGCCCGGCAGGCGGGTATGGGCAGCGCGGTTTACGATCCGTAGAAGGAGTTGTCAGCTATCAGTTGTCGGTCGTCAGTTTTCAAAACACCTACCCTTATCATTTCTCTTGCGTCGGGCGATCTGCCTGACCATCCTAGATTGGTGACTTCGGACAGAATCTTTCTTACTGCGGAATGGCGGCATCTTGTCATGCTGAATTATGAAGTGGACGCTGGTCTGCTTCTTCCGTTCGTTCCTTCTGGAACTGAGCTGGATTGCTGGAATGGAAAAGTGTTTGTCAGCCTCGTCGGTTTTCGATTTCTGCGAACCCGAATGTTCGGGTGGCTGGCGATTCCGATGCACTTGGATTTTGAGGAAGTGAATCTGCGATTTTATGTGCGGCGGCGAGTGGGGAATGAGGTGCGACGCGGAGTGGTGTTCATAAAGGAAACTGTTCCTCGGCGCGCGATCGCGTTCGTTGCGCGCGTTTTCTATAACGAGAATTATGTGGCTGTGCCGATGGCACACGAGATTCGCCCTGTGGGCGATCGTGATTTGAGCGTCGCCTACAAATGGCGTACTGGGAAGAACTGGGACTCGATCGAGCTTGAAACCGAGGGTAACTGCGTACTGCCGCCGGAGGGCTCGGTCGAACAGTTCATTACTGAGCACTATTGGGGATACGCGGCGCAGCGCGATGGCGGGTGCATGGAATATCGCGTGACGCATCCGGCATGGAAAGTTTGGCAGGTGCAGCGGAGCGTGTTTGGTGGCGACGCGGAGAAGTTTTATGGGAAAGAGATGGCGGCGGTGCTTGCAGGCAAGCCACAGTCGGCTTTTTTGGCGGAAGGATCGGCGGTGGCGGTGATGCGAGGGCAGCGTTTGTGAGAGTGCAATTCAGATGAAGCGAACGTTAATTTCGCCTCGAAACTGGCCATTTCGGCGTTTTTTGGCTGTCCAAAGTCCATTTTCCGGCCATTTTTGAGGGGTACCTTACTGGGAACCGCATAAAATCTGCACAAAATGCTACTTTTCCACAGTGGGGTGCGTTAGTATTCGTTCGATACATGCAAATTAAGTAAGTTCCTGAAGGAGGAATTCATGGCTTCTGGTATGACTAAGACGCAACTGACTCGGCACCTGGCCGAGGAGCTCGAACTCAACAACAAGACGGCCGCCGCTTTTCTGGAGCACCTGGCCGACACGGCAATCAAAGAGACGAAGAAGAATGGTGTATTCGTTGTGCCCGGACTGGGCCGCCTGGTGAAGGCGCATCGCAAGGCGCGCATGGGACGCAATCCGCAGACCGGCGAACCGATTCAGATCAAGGCGAAGACGGTGGTGAAGTTCCGCGTGGCGAAGGCCGCGAAGGACGCGATCGCGCCGAAGAAGTAGTCGTTGTGTGGGTGTGGCGTGGGCGCCTCGCCCGCGAAAAGTTGGAATCAATAAGAAGGCCGGCTTTCGAGTCGGCCTTTTTCTTTTCTAGGATTCGTCTTTGAATAATGATGGCGGGTCGTTGAAAAGCTCCTCCAGAAAGCTCTCTCGCTGATTTACAAAATGGCGCACGATCTGCATGGGCGCGGTCTCTTCGTACTCAATCTCATGAAGCGGCCCATCGTCAAAGGAGACGATTTGAGCTTTTGGATAGCCGAGTAGCACGGGCGAATGCGTTGAAATGATGAATTGAGCGTCCTTATATTTTTTCAGAACATCGTGGAGCAGGACGAGAAAGGCCAACTGTCGCTGCGGTGAGAGCGCGGCCTCGGGCTCGTCCAGGAGAAAAAGACCGTTGCGCTGGAATTTGAGTTCGAGAAGTTTGAAAAACGTTTCACCGTGTGAGCGGGTGTGGAGGCTGCGACCACCGTAGAATGCACTGATCGGTGGGGAGTCCGAAGCGTCCTTGTCGAGTTCGTCCATAAAAGAGAGGGTGTTGAAAAAACTCTCTGCCCGCAGAAAGTATCCCGCTCCGGTGCGCTTGTCGAACGATAGCCGAAGAACGCGGACAAGCGGATCGATGGAGTGATTGCTGGAGGTACTATCGTTTCGAAAATTCCGCGTGCCGCCTTCGCGTCCGAAGCCATAGTGCGCAGCGATGGCTTCGAGCAGTGTTGATTTGCCAGAGCCGTTCTCGCCAGCGAAGAAACAGATTCGTGAGCGTAGTGCTAGCTCATCGAAGCTGTTGATGGCGGGAACGGAGAAAGGATAACTCTTCCAATCCTCGACTCGATCACGCATGAGTTTGATTTTCTTGAGCATTCGGTGTTCTCGACTTCGCGAGCCCGCTCCAAACTATATCTTCAAATCTATTAATTCTGCGCGCACTCCTCCGCCCGCGATCATCAGCCTGCCTACACTCACCGGCAAGCTAAAGCGTCGTGGGCCGGCGCTGCCGGGATTGAAAAAGAGGACTCCGTTTTTCTCTTCGATCTTGGGCTTGTGGCTGTGGCCGTAGACGATTACGCGGAATCCGGCGGCTTCGGGCTTCAGGTCGAGTTGGGCTAGGTCATGCAGCATGTAGATCGATATGCGGCTGGCTTCGACGACCTCGGTGAGCGCCAGAGTGCTTGCCCATGGTTCGGTGTCGACGTTTCCGCGGATTGCGGTGACCGGCGCGATTTGCTTTAGCGCTTCGAGGATGTCGGGAGCGCCCACGTCTCCGGCGTGGAGAATGCGGTCGGATCCGCGGAGAGCTTCGACGGCTTGCGGGCGCAAGAGGCCGTGCGTGTCGGAGATTACGCCGATGGTCGCGAGCTTTTCAGTCGTCGGACGGTCCATGATTTTCAAGCACTGAGCGCCAGCGGGCGTACCTACGCGATTCATCACAAACTGGCCGTTCCGCGCTCACAGACTTCCTCAGTCGAGCTACGACTATACTTCTCGTAGAACATCCCACGAATCGTGACCGAAAATATTTCAAACCTGGCGGAGGCGCTGCGGCGCTATTGGGGATATCACGAGTTTCGTCCCAAGCAGGAGAATGTTATACGCAGCCTGCTGGCGGCGCATGACACTTGCGTAGTGATGCCTACGGGAGGCGGGAAGTCGCTTTGCTATCAGCTTCCGGCGGTGATTTCTGGGCGGACGGCGGTGGTGGTGTCTCCGCTGATTGCGCTGATGCAGGATCAGGCGGCGCAACTGGCGCAGATGGGGATTCCGGCGGCGGTGATTAATAGTACGCAGAGCCCGGCGGAGCGGCGGCAGGTGATGGAGAAGGCGGCGCAGGGCGAATATCGGCTGCTTTATCTTTCGCCGGAGCGACTGGCGGCAGGAAATACTTTTGAGTGGCTGGCGAAGGTTCCGGTTGGGTTTTTCGCGGTGGATGAGGCGCACTGTATTTCGGAGTGGGGGCATGAGTTTCGTCCGGACTATCGGCTGCTGAGCCGGCTGCGCGCAAGTTTTGCGGCGCTTCCGATTGCGGCGTTTACGGCGAGCGCGACGCGGCAGGTGCGGCACGACATTATCAAGCAGTTGCAGATGCGCCTGCCGGATTGTTATATCGCGAGTTTTCATCGCGAGAATTTGTGCTACGTGGTCCATGAGTGCGAAGCCCGGACGCAGATGGAATTGTTGGGGCGTGCACTACGGCAATATGCGGGCGAGAGCGTGATTGTGTATTCGCCCACGATTCGGCGCGTGGAGGAGACGGTCGAATACCTTGAGGAGAGCGGGATTGCGGCGATTCCTTATCACGCGAAGATGGAGACGCCGATGCGGCGGCAGAATCAGGAACGCTGGATGTCGGACGAGGTGCGAGTGCTGGTGGGGACGATCGCGTTTGGCCTTGGCATCAATAAGCCAGCGGTGCGGGCGGTGATTCACCTGTCGCTGCCACAGTCGATTGAGCAGTATTACCAGGAGGCGGGGCGCGCGGGGCGGGACGGGCGTCCGGCGGATTGCGTGCTGCTGTGGCAGAAACAGGATCATGTTCTGTTGGGGTATTTCATCAGCAAAATTTCAGATGAGACGGAACGTGAGCGGGCGACTGATCGGAAGCGTGTGATCAGCCGCTTTGCGGATTCTTCGGGGTGCCGGCATCGGCAGATTTGTTTGCATTTTGGCGAGACTCCGAAGTGGGAGAGCTGCGGGAATTGCGACAACTGTAATGCGCGGCCGGAGTGGCTGAAGCAAGAGGCGAAGCGGGCTGAGTTGCCTCCGGCCGCGGCGCGGAAGCGGACTTTTTCGCGGGCGTCCTTTGCGTCTGCTTCGCTTGAGGGTCCGTTGTTTGAGGAAGAGACGCCGAGCGGGCGCGAGGCGACGAAGGGGGAGGCTGATCCGGCGCTGGCTGAATATTTGCGCGAGTGGCGGCGCAATATGGCGCGGGAGAATAAGGTGCCCGCGTACATAATTTTGCACGACAGCACGCTGGAGGAGTTGTGCCAGCAGCGCCCGACGAATTTTGCGGAGTTGAAGCAGGTAGCGGGAATCGGCGAGAAGAAGGCGGATGTTTATGGGGCGGAGATTTTGCAGGCTCTGCGAAATTTTGGCGGCGGAGCGCGGGCGGCGCCGGTGGTGGCGCGGGAGCCGGCTCCGGCGGAGCAGACCCTACGGCTTTTGAATGAGGGGCGCAGCTTTGAAGAGATTGCGCGCATACGGGCGCGGCAGCTTTCGACGGTGGTGTGCACGGTGGCGAGCCTGGTCGAGAGCGGGCAGATCAAGCTGGATGCGAAGTGGATTTCTCCGGATGCGCAGCCGCTGATTGAAGCGGCTTGCCTGAAGCAGGGAGTGGAGCGGCTGAAAGATATTAAAGATGCGCTGCCGCCTTATATCAGCTTTGAGGATATACGGCTGGTGGTGGCGCATCTGCGGGCGGAGAATCGGATCGCGGCGAAGACGGCGTAGGTAAGTGGCAAGCGCAGTTTCGCGGGGGACTGCAGGTCCCTCGCTTCGCTCGGGACGACAAATTAAAAGTTGATTCTCATTGGAGAGGCACCAACGTTAGTAGCTGAGCGTTACGCTGCGAGGTGTTGGGGCAGCGGTTCGGTTGAGGTAGGGGTCCTTCGACTTCGCCGTGCCATTCGCTGCGCTCCTGGCTCGGCTTCGCTCAGGATGACAGGCCTAAATTTGAGCCGATTATTCGCTACGCGCCGCGGTCAGACACCCTTCGCGGCGGGATCCCAGATTAATTTGTGGATTTGCAGGCTTAGTCTGGCGGGGACGTTGTCTTCGAGAATCCATTGCGCTAGTTGTTGCGGATCGAGTCGGCAGTGCGAGGTGTCGCGACTACCGGAGGCGGTTTTTTCGAAGGCTGGGGAAAATAGGATGGCGTGGACGCGCTTGGCGAGGCCGCGTTCCAGAACGAAGTCGCGGGCGAATTCGTAGTCGGTGCGGTCGGTCAGGACAAATTTCAGTTCGTCGTGGGGCCGAAGCGCGTTCAGATTTTCGATTGCGAAGGTGCCGGGTTCTCCGGAGTGGGGACACTTTACGTCGACGATTTTGATGACTTGTTTTGGAACGCGTGCTAGCGGGCGCTCTCCGCTAGTTTCGAGCAGGACTTGGTAGTCGGCGTCGAGGAGTTGTTCCATTAGGGGGATGACTTCGCGCTCCTGGAGCATGGGTTCGCCGCCGGTGATTTCGACTAGTCCGCCGGAGGGACTCAGGCGCGCGACCTCGGTGAGTACTTCCTGGAGTGTCATCTTTTTCCCGCCGTAGAAACTGAATTCGCTGTCGCACCAGGAGCAGCGCAGATTGCATCCGGTGAGCCGCACGAAGACACAGGGCAGGCCGGCGTGGGTGGATTCACCCTGGAGCGATTTGTAGATTTCGGTAATCTGCATGGGGAGTTGTCAGCTATCAGTTGCCAGTAACGGCAGACTCGCGCTATTCGGAGTAGCGAGCCGTAGTTGTGTCGGTTTCGAAGACGGTAACGTCTTTTACTCTTACCCTGCCATTGGTTATTTTGCCGAGGCGCGTGTTGGTTTCGTCGTAAAAATATTTTGCTAGATTTTCGGCGGAGGGGTTGATGACGGTGAAGGGCTCGACGTCGTTGATCATCTGGTGATCGAGACGGTCGATGGCATGTTTCATGACATCTTTGAGGTCTTTGAAATCGAGCAGCAGGCCGGCCTTGTCGAGTTCGGCGCCGGCCAGAGTCACACGAATCTTGTAGTTGTGGCCGTGCGGATTTTCGCACTTGCCTTTGTAGTTGCGCAGGTAGTGGCCCGCGGCGAATGTGTCTTCAACGGTAACTTCGTACATGAAATGCGGTTAGCCTCTTGCATTTATTGTACATTTTGGGAGTGCGGGAGACACAGTTTGCACATTTAGGCGGCATCGGGGAAAGGCGTTGACCACAGAGGGCACCGAGGTTCACGGAGGAAAGTCTTCAGAACCTTCGTGATTCTTCTTTGTGCGGTCACGGGTGAGCATGGCAACTGATTTCACAATTCGAGAGGCCACGCCGAGCGAAGTGGCGATTGTTCTACATCATCGGTGGGCGATGTTTCGCGATATGGGGCAGGGGACGGCCGACGAACTTGCCCGGATGACGGAGGCTGCTGAGCCGGTTCTGGCGCGGGCTTTGGACGATGGTTCTTACCGCCATTGGCTGGCGGTCGCTTCGGGGCGGGTGGTTGGCGGTGGGGGAGTGCTGCTTTGTCCGTGGCCCGCGAATCCCAAGGATGCTTGTACGGAGCGGGCGATGATTTTGAACGTATATACCGAACCGGAATTTCGCAGGCAGGGAGTGGCGCGGCGGATCATGCTAACGATTCTTGATTGGATTCGGGCCCGGGGATTGCGTTCGGCGAATTTGCATGCCAGCGCGGAAGGGCGAGTTTTGTATGAGAAGCTGGGGTTCACGCCCACGAACGAAATGCGGCTGAGGTTTGATGACGCTAAGTGAGTTTAGAAATCAATCGTATCGCCTACGTGAATCATGCCCGGGGTTAGTATTTGTGCACGCAGGCCTCCGCGGTGGAGCAGGCCCTTAATCACGGGCTTACCGGTTAGCTTTTGCAAATGGTCGCAGGGTTCGCAGAGGCGGAGGCCGCGTATGCGAACATCGCCTATAGTGAATTCGCGACCTACGAGGTGATTCAACGGCAGGTTGCGCGTAACGATATTGCGGCGCGCGTCGGCGGCGGGGAGGTCGATCTCGTAATCGCGTTTGATGGCCTCGATCGCTTCCGCTTCGATGAGTGTGAGTTCGCGATCGGGCAGATGCTTGTAGAAGGTGCCACGCTTCAGCGCGTAGCGGTCACCTTCGAGGCCCTCGCCTGGAATCGCCGCCGCTTGGGCGACGGATTCCATGGGCTTTTGGGCGTCGGGGGCTATGTAGATCGATTCGACGGTTCCGTTTTGCATGTTGGGGCTCAGTTCTCAGTCGTCAGTTCTCAGCACGCTTCGACTGAGAACTGATGACGGGATAGCTGCTACGCTTCAACACTTACTATCGACTCTTCCAACGCGTCGAGTGCAATATCGGCTTCTTCTTTTGTCACAATGAGCGGCGGCGCTATGCGAATTGTGCTGGGGCCGCAGCCTAGAAAAAGAATTCCCCGCTCGAAGGCCGCTTCTACTATGCGATCACGCTCGGCCGCTCCGTATTCGCGCGTCTTTTGATCTTTGACGATGTCGACGCCGATCATGAGGCCGCGTCCTCGAACGTCGCCGACTATTTTATGCTTTTTTGGCCAGTCGGCCATGCGCTTCAGCATGTAATCGCCGACCTGCTGCGAGTTGCTCAGCAGGCCTTCTTTCTCGATCACGTCAAGCGTGGCCAAGGCCGCGGCGATGCAGACGGGGTTTCCGCCGAAGGTGGAAGCGTGGGAGCCGGGAACCCAATCCATGATATCGGCCTTGCTCATGGTGATGCCTAACGGCATGCCGGAGGCGATGCCTTTTGCCATGCAGACGATGTCGGGATGGACGCCGGTGTGTTCGACAGCAAACCACTTGCCGGTGCGGCCGATGCCGCTTTGCACTTCGTCGACTACGAGCAAGATGCCGTGCTTATCGCAGATGCGGCGGATTTCCTGCATGAAGACGATGGGCGCGACTACGTAACCACCTTCGCCCTGGATGGGCTCGACGAAAATGGCCGCGACTTCTTCGGGCGCGAGGATGGTCTTGAAGAGTTTGTCTTCGATGTAGCGGGCGCAGCCGAGCGCAAATTTTTCGGCATCCTGTGGGCCGCCTTCGCAGCCGCGATAGACATCGGGATAGCGAATGTGAGTGACTCCGGGGACGAGCGGCGAGAAACGGCGCTTCTGCTGCGGCTTGGAGGCGGTGAGCGAGAGCGCGCCCATGGTACGTCCGTGGAAAGCTCCTAGGAAGGCGATGACCTGCTGGCGCTTGGTGTGATAACGCGCGAGCTTCAGGGCGCACTCGATGGCCTCGGCGCCGGAGTTGCCATAATAAAACTTGTGCGGGCCGGGCATGGGTGCGATCTGCGACAGGCGCTCGGCGAGGATCACGAGGCCTTCATAGTAAAAATCGGTGCCCGACATGTGGATAAGTTCGCCTGCCTGCTTTTGAATGGCGGCGACGACTTCGGGATGACAATGGCCGGTTGAAGTCACGGCGATGCCTGCGGAGAAATCGAAGAATTCGTTGCCGTCGACATCTTCGACCAAAAGCCCGCGGCCACGCTTGGCAACCAGAGGATAGGAGCGCGTGTAGGAAGGGGAAATATATTTTTCGTCGCCCGCGAGAATGCGCTTGGCGTTGGGGCCGGGAAGGGCGGTTTTGAGTTTGGGGCCGGCGGTGGCGGTTTGGACGGTCATGGTCTTGGTGGTCATGGGGTTCTCCAGATGGTTCTCGGTTCTCAGTGGCGTGATGCGGGAATCTTGGCAGTCCACCGGTGATTGATTTAGCGAAAGGCGAATCGCTGGAAAAGCTTAGGAGCGATTAGCAGCGCAGCTCAGAGGAAGAAAATTAGTCGCTGCCGAAGAGGTTGGCGCGGACGTGGGACGGCAGAACGGAAAGGTAGCGGCGAGGGCAGGCGCGTCCTTCGATCCAGCTTGACCTTAGTGGCGAATTATAACCGTTGCACCGCATAACTTAAGAACATTATAGCCTGCCGTTGATTGCGGCGTAACCCCCAAAAGACGCGGTCCAAAGGTTTGCTTTGGCGAAGGTGGGTTAAGGCCGGATTCAGCTTGCTAGGGTGACGATTATTTTCTTGATCGTCTCAGGCAAGCCGATTCCGGCGTGCGCCATAAAAAGTATTCCGAGACTGGCCATCAAACGGCGGCGGCGGGCAATTCCGGCGCCCTGAACGGCATAAATTGCTCTGCTCAAGACAGGCCAAAAGATGCGGTGGGCTATCGCCAAAAGGGCGAGCAGGACGAATAGTGATGCGGCAAAGCCAGCAACTGTGTTGACCGCGGCAAATACGGCGACTTGATTCAGCAACATAGCCTTCTCGTACGCGCCAGGTCCGGAGGTGTCATACCAGTGGACGTAGAAGAGCAGGGCAGGCAGAAACAGAAAAACTGCAGCCACGGCAAGATTCAGCAGAATGACAAACAAAGCGGCGGAGAAGCGTTCCAGATGCTCGCACCAGCGGAGCGTTTGTCGAGTAAGGGCAATGAATACGAGATCGCAGACGAGGCCCCCGAGAAGAGAATAGTAGGTTCCGCCGCCGAGCGTGACGGCGAGTCCTATGCCCAGGAGTATGAGGAAGGCCAGGAGAAGCAGGCTCAACAGGAATCGCACGGGCTTCCGGATAGTCGGCGTAAAACTGCCTAACGCGAAGAAGATTCCACTCGCGATGAGAAAGATCAGATTGGCTTCGTGCTCTTTAATGAGCCCATCACAAAACAGGAACAAGCAATAAGAACCCGCGGAGAACACGATTGAAACTTGAATCGTACGGAAAGAAACAACTTTCTTGCCCAGCAATCGATCGAGAGCCGCGTTCGCCAGCGTGGCGATTTCCTGCATGAAGGCGGCATAGCGGGAGACGGCGGTACTTTGGCGGTCGCTGATCTTAACCCACCATTCTTCGAGCTTATTTTGCAGCCTTCCCTGTTCGTCTTCATAGAGGAAGAGCGCGGCGTAGAGGAAGAGAACGCCGGCGGCTCCTGCGATGAATCTCGCAGCCAATTGAAAGGAGTGACTCATGATTCCGCCGAGTCGAAAATCTATGCGGATTATAGCGCCGGTTAGCTGGGAAAGAGTGCCGGGAGTTAGGCGTGGACTTAGTTTGAAATTGCATTCCCTCAGCGGCTAAAAGGCCATCATTGGATATGGCTTTTATCGCAGCGGTGAACCGCTGCGCCGCCTAAAGGCAAGAACAATAAAGAGCGTTTTTCAACAAACGGTGAAGCCATGCCCGTTCAAAACAAATTGAAATTCAGTGCAGGGAATTGGCAGATGTTTCGAAGACGAAGCGATCGCCGAGGAGGAAATTCAAGAGCGAGCAAATGGCAATGGCTACGCAATTGGAGAAAATATAGTTGAGCTTGAATCTGCCCACTAGCAGACGCATCAGCAGCAAGTTCCCGCCGATGGAAACGGCTCCGTTCGTGGCGTTGAATTTCGCCAGCCTGATCAGGGAATGAGCGAGCCGCGAGGGCGGCCGGTCGGACCAGGTGAAGCGCTCGTGCCATACGAAGTTGTGGAGGACGGCGACTTCAACTGCGATCGCCGTGGCCAGCAGATAATTGAGTTTCAGCGATGAACGAAGAACCGCGAGCGCAGCCAGCTGTACGATTATGCCGATTCCGCCGACGGCATTGAATTTTATCCAGCGGAGGAATATCGGGCGGGCGGGCTTAGGCTTGGTCTTTTTTGTTTCGCCTTCGGCTTCACCTGAGAGTTCAGTCGGTGGTGCAGCTTCGCGAGAGCCGTCACCTCCGCGTGAACTCGTCATCGAATTTTCTCTTCGCGGTAGAGGCGAGCCGTGTTCTTTGCGGTCGCGACGATCAGCATCAGCGACATGCCGACCAATCCGATGGTGCCGCCGATGTCAAACAGGCGGTAGCGTCCGTGAATGACCCAGGCCCACCGGAACAGGGCGAGGTTGCCAATGATCAACAAAACGCGCAGCTCGGTTGGGCCGAAGTGCCACATGGAGAGATGGAATTCGCCGAGGGTGTAGGTCGCGAGATAGGACTGGACTGAGAGTAAGAGAAACGCGATGAGTAATCCGATCGCGATCACGGGATGCATGTAGCCGGAGAGAGCGAGGCCTCCCATCATGGCGACGGCGCCGATGGAATCGATCATGTGATCGACATAAAAACCGTAGCGCGGGCGCTGCTGCTGGCGGACGCGGGCCAGCGTGCCATCGAGGCTGTCGCCGAACCAATTCAGAATGAGGCAGAGAATCGCTACCAGCAACATGCGGCGATCGCGGCCGGCGAGGGCATAGCAGACGCCGGTGGCGAGCTGGCCGGCGAAACCGAGAAGGGTGAGATGGTCGGAGTTAACCCAAGGCGGCATGCGCTCGGCCATCCAGATGAGGGCGCGCTTCTCGGCGGCGGCCAGGAAGCTTCCGTGGACGCGAGTAGCCTGCTGGAAGTCGGCGCCCGGTGGCTTGGGCAAGGTATCGGGCTTCATCTGCCTCCGTGAACTGTGCTCGGGATGAACGATACAGTGCGAGGAAAACGAAAATCAACCTGGCAGGCTGCCAATGGGGGATTTCGGATGAGAATCCATCCCAACAACAATACTGGATGCATTCGGAAATAGTGTTTCGGAAAGCATCGCGCTCTCCTTGACACCATGTTTTCACCCCTTTATTCTTAGTAATTGCTCCCTGAGAGACTTTCGTCTCTGTGCGCACTTCCGCAGGCCTTTGCGGCATTTGGAATGGGGGCGGCGGAGGTTCCAATGTTCATCGAACTCAAGGATTTGGAGCTTCACCCGGTCGAATTCCGGGAGGAGTTGAGCCCGGGTGTGATTGATCTCGGCGACGAGGTGCGGCAGCGTTTGCCCTTGCGGGCGGAGGGTCGCGCCGACCTGGTCGAAGAGCATCACGGCAAGCACCAGGTGGTGCAGGACATACGACTGAAGGGCAAGCTGGAGACGAGCCTGGAAGTGGCTTGCGCGCGCTGCCTCGACCCGGTCGTGCATCCGGTGGAGCGCAGTTTCGATCTGCTATATCGGCCGCTCGGCACGGACTCTGGTCACGAAGAGCTCTCGGTGACCGATGCCGAGGCCGAGATTGGATATTACGAGGGCCAAGGGTTGTTGCTCGAAGATGCGCTCCGCGAGCAGGTTCTGTTGGCGCTGCCTTTGAAGACGATTTGCCGCGAAGACTGCAAAGGGTTGTGTGCGCATTGCGGCAAGAATTTGAACGAAAGTAAATGCTCGTGCGTGGATGAGGTTGAAGATCCGCGGTGGGCGGGGTTGAAAGAGATACGAACGAAGTTGAATCAATAGGAGAAAGTTCCCGGTTTTCAGCGAATGCGGGTTGACTGAGAACTGACGACTGGAACAAAAAGGACATCATGCCTAATCCAAAACGCAGACATTCGCAGAAGCGCACGGCGACACGGCGGGCCCACGACTCGCTCTCGAAACACTCATTGTCGGAGTGCCCCAACTGCCACGAGCAGAAGATGCCGCACCGGGCTTGCCCAAAGTGTGGAACCTACAAGGGCCGCGAAATATTAGAGGTCGCCGAGAAGTCGTAATATCTTTCTTCCTAATTCCTACATGCCAACCGTAATCGCGCTGGATGCGATGGGGTCCGACAAGGCGCCGAGGCCTGAATTGGAAGGCGCGTTGCAAGCGGCGCGCCATCACGGCGTGCACATACTGCTTGTCGGACCGGAGGCACGTCTCAGGGCTGATTTGGCGCGCTATCCCGGTGCCCGCCGCCTGGGAATCGAGATCGTTCACGCCAGCGAAGTCATCACCATGGAAGACAAAGTGGACGCGATTCGCGGCAAACGCGATTCGTCGATTCGCGTGGGATTGCGCCTGGTCCGCGAAGGCCGCGCCGCTGGATTTGTAACAGCCGGCAACACGGGCGCTGCCATGGCCACGGCGAAAGTTGTGCTGGGGGCACTGCCCGGGGTCGATCGTCCGGCGCTGGCGGCGGCGTTTCCTACGGTGCTGAATACGGCGGCAGTGCTGCTCGATGTAGGGGCGAACGTGGATTGCACTGCCAACAATCTCGCGCAGTTCGCGGTGATGGGCGATATTTATTGCCGGTCAATTTTCGGCATGAAGCATCCGCGGGTGGGCTTGCTTTCGATTGGCGAAGAAGAGAGCAAGGGCAACGACCTGACGCGGGAGGCCTTTCAACTGCTCAAACAGCTACCGATAAATTTTATCGGTAATGTCGAAGGCCGCGATTTATACAACGGACACGTGGATGTAATCGTAGCTGACGGTTTTGTCGGTAACGTCGCGTTGAAGACCTCCGAAGGCGTGGCGCGGCTGGTGCGAGCCGTGTTGAAAGATACTCTGAAAGCGACGATCACGCGCCAGGTAGGCGCCTATATTTCGCGCAACGCGTTTTCTGATTTCAAGAAGCGCCTCGATCACACCGAGTATGGCGGTGCTCCACTGCTCGGAGTGAAGGGCGTCTGCATCATCACCCACGGATCGTCGAATACGAACGCGATCAAGAATGCAGTGCGCGTGGCGGCGGAGTTTGCCGAGGGCAAAGTAAATGAAACCATCGAGCGCGAGTTGGCGCAACTCAGCGCGGCGGTTTAGAAAAGGTCAGAGGTCAGATTGCAGAGGTGAAAATCTCGAGATCGCCATCGCTTTCTCGGCGAAGGGTTTTAACCTGTGCCATCTGACCTCTGACCTCAACCACTATGACAAACAATTCTTCCCGAACTGCTTTCCTCTTCCCCGGCCAAGGCTCTCAATCCGTAGGCATGGGCAAAGATCTCGCGGAAAACTATCCGGTAGCTCGTCAGACTTTTGAGGAGGCGGACGAGGCGCTCGGCTACAAGTTGTCTGAGGTTTGCTTCGAAGGGCCGGAAGAAAAACTAAAACTGACCGAAATTACGCAGCCAGCAATTCTGACCGTCTCGGTGGCGGCGTGGCGCGTGCTTCAGGGAAAAGGCCTGAAGCCTGATTTTGTCGCCGGACACAGCCTAGGTGAGTATTCGGCGCATGTGGCGGCGGGTACGCTGGCTTTCACCGATGCGGTGCGCACAGTCCGCGATCGCGGCCGCTATATGCAGGAAGCGGTGCCGGTAGGAGTTGGAGCGATGGCGGCAATTCTCGGAATGCCGGTCGACAAGGTCGCGCAAGTAGCAGCCGATGCGGCTCAGGGAGAAGTCTGCCAGGTGGCCAACATCAATTCGCCAGAGCAGATTGTGATTTCGGGCAACGCCGGCGCCGTGGAGCGCGCCGTCAAACTCGCCACCGACCGCGAAGCAAAGAAGGCAGTCAGCTTGCCCGTGAGCGCTCCCTTCCATTGTTCGCTGATGCAGCCGGCACAGGATCGCCTGTCGACGGATTTGGCTGCGCTTCATTTTCAGAATCCCGCGTACCCGGTGGTTTGCAACGTTGATGCGGCGGAGGTGACCTCTGGCGATGCCGCTCGCGCTGCGCTAATCCGTCAGGTAACCGGTACGGTGCAGTGGGAGCCGTCCGTGCGGTTGCTGATCAATCAAGGCGTCGAACTGTTTATTGAAGTTGGGCCGGGAAAGGTTCTGTGGGGATTGATGCGGCAAATCGATCGCTCGAAGACTTGCGTTACCGTGGGTGATACGGCATCGCTGCAGAAGACGCTAGAGCGGATTGCGGCGCTGGCGGTGTAGAGCGGGGGTGGACTGGGGCTGAATTGTCGTCCCACGACAAATGCCGAGCGTTGCTCGGCTGGACAGGTGAGGGCACCCTTCGACAAGCTCAGGGCGGGCTCTGTCCCTACGCGAGTTAGTAGGGATAGACGGTCAGCGTTTTATCCGATTTCTGCACGAACATCCTTGCGTGTTCGGTGCGCTCGTTGACGATCACTTCCACCACCACTCCGCCTCCGCCAAAACTCCTGGTGTTGGCCGAACCGTAAATCCGGTGCGATTTGACCAAGCCCCATTCCCCGCCCGGTCCCCAGTCACGATAGAAGTCGGCGTAGGTGTATTGCGAATATTTCTGCTGGTGCTGGCGCCAACTGGGGTCGTTGAAATAGATGCCGAAAGCGTCTTCGTACTTCTGATGTTGCAGCGCGGTGAAAAATTTGTCGACGGCGTGCTCTTCCGGCCAGTTGCGGTAGAACCACGCCAGCGCAGCTAAAACGATCACGATCACCACGGTGGTAGCGATCTTTATATTACGTCGCCGGGCTTTCGTGGGGTCATACGGCTGGGCGTCGAGCAAGGTCATAGGTCTTTTCCAATTTTTCTTTTACATGAACCTTCGTGTTTGAGCAATCCTGCTCGCTCTTATATCCGATCTACATGGTATCGTTAATTAAACCTATTTCCATGACGGTTTCGCGCCGGTCTCGTCCGGTAGTATTTGTGTCGATTCGCGCTACTCACCCTTAAGCGCTGTCGGAGACCTTCAGAATACTGTTTCAGCGAGTGTTCCAGAATCACGGTAACCGCATCAAAGCTCGACGGAAAACTCCCTGGCTTCCGAGTTTGCAAACCATAAAGAGAAGCCTGAGAGAGAAACAACCCTTGGAGAGAAGAATTTCTATGACAACTAAATTCAAGAAATTAGGCTGGTGGAGCGCACTGCTTGCTCTGGCGCTCGCGACGGCAATGCTGCCGACAAGAGTCCCCGCGCAAGATGAAGGTCAACAACAAGATGATCCGCCCGCGCGAGTGGCGCGGCTCGGTTATATCGAAGGTTCGGTTTCATTTCAACCGGCCGGCGAAACGGATTGGGTGCAAGCCGTCCCCAATCGCCCTCTGACGACTGGCGATCAGCTTTGGGCTGACCGCGATTCGCGCGCAGAGTTGCAGCTGGGCTCAGCCGTGATTCGTCTCAGCGAGAACACCGGTTTCTCTTTTCTCAACCTCGATGACCACACCGTACAAATTCAACTCACTTCCGGCACACTCAACATTCGCGTGCGGCGTCTCGACGAGGATGATGATTTCGAAATCGATACGCCGAACCTGGCATTCACGATCTCTCAGCCGGGGAGTTATCGCGCGCAAGCCAGCGAGGACGGCACCTACACCGTTGTGAGCATACGCGACGGCGAGGGCCAAGCCACGGGCAACGGCCAGACCTACAACCTGCATGGCGGCCAGGTAGCCACTTTCAGTGGAACCGATTCGCTGAACGCCGACGTCGAACAGCTTGGCAACCCTGATGCGTTCGATAACTGGGCCTATGGCCGCGATCATCGCTACGATATTTCTCCCTCGGCGCACTATCTGTCGGCGGACGTCGTCGGCTACGAAGACCTGGACGCGAACGGCGATTGGCGCGACGATCCGAGCTACGGGCACGTCTGGTACCCGCACACGGAACCCGGCTGGGCGCCGTATCACACTGGCCATTGGGATTGGATCGAGCCTTGGGGCTACACCTGGGTCGATGATTCGCCGTGGGGTTACGCGCCCTTCCACTATGGCCGCTGGGTAGCGGTTGGCGGCCGATGGGGTTGGATTGCGGGGCCAGTCGCTGTGCGCGCCGTCTATGCGCCGGCGCTCGTTGTCTTTATCGGCGGAGGTCCGGGCGGCTGGGGCGGTAATGTGGGATGGTTTCCGCTTGGCCCGCGCGAAGTTTATGTGCCGCCCTACCAGGTGAGCCGCGGCTACATGACGCAGGTCAATGTCAGCAACACGACCGTGAATGTCGTGAACGTCACGAATATTTACAACACGACGATCATCAACAAGACCACGACCATCACTAACGTGACCTATGCGAACCGCAGCGTTCAGGGCGCGGTCATGGTGGTTCCCCAACACGCCTTCGCCAGCGCGCAGCCTCTGGCTCACGCCGCGGTGGCCGTGAACGCCCAGCAACTCGCCAGCGCGCCGATCAGCGCGAGAGGAGCAGCAGTGGCTCCGACTCGAGAGGCCGTCCTTGGAGCGAAAGCCTCCACCGCTGGTCACGTAACCGCGCCGCCAGCGGCGGTTATCAATCGCCAAGTGATTGCGAAAAAGACGCCTCCGCCTCCGCCGGTGCCGTTCGCAAAACAGCAGCAGGCTCTGGCAGCCCATCCGGGACAACCACTAGCAAGACAGGAAGTACAAACCTTACGGCCAACGGGCGCGGCGGCTCCGCATCCGATGGTGAAGCAGGCCCCTCCAGGAAAACCGGCGACGCCAACAGTCGGCCGCCCCGGCAATCAGCCTGCCACGAATGCTGCACGGCCAGGACAGCCCGCCGCTGCGCCAACCACGCAACCGGCAAATCGCCCGGTACAACCGGCTGAGGCGAATCGTCCTGTCGGGTCGCAGCCGAATCGTCCCGCGCCAGCAGCACCGGCCAATCGACCGGAAACGAATCCGGAGACAAACCGGCCGCAGACGCAACCGAATCGGCCCACGCCAGCTCCGGCGACAAATCGGCCACCGGTTGAACAGCGACCGAATAACCAGCCGGAAGCGGCTCGTCCAACCAACCGTCCGGCCGAGACTCCGGCGCCCAACAACCGTCCGCCCGTGACACAGCCGAATCGCACGGAACCGACGCGGCCGGAGACGCAACGCCCCGCCGAGACGAATCGTCCCGAGCCAAACCGCAACCAACCGGCGGCGAGGCCGGCGACGCCGCCGCCGAGCGAGCGCCAACAAGAGCGCACGCCTCCGCCAGCAGCTGCGAAGCCGACGCCTCCTCCGCCGCATCAGCAGCCCAAACCGGCGCCTCCGCCAAAGAAGGAAGAAGAGAAGAAAGAAAAACCACCGTCGGCGTAACAGCGAAGGTGTTATCCAGGATTTTTATCGGCATCCCAAATTTTGGGATGCCTTTTTTTTCGTGCGTGAAAGCTGCCGCGAAGTAGCTGAAGAGCGCGCGATACAGCAGATCATGCACGCGATACAGCAGATCAAGCACGCGGCTACCCCACGCACCCGATTTTATTGTTCGAATCATCATTTAGGTTGAGAAGAGCGCTTCTTGGTCCGACAGTTTTCGAATCCAAGGTGAGGAGAATTTATGGCAGCGAAAAAGAGCTCAGGGAGAAAATCGGGTGGTCGCAAATACGGCAAAGCGGCGGGCAAGTCGGTTGAGAGCGCAATGCGCCGCGAGAAAAAAGGCACGCTACGCTCGGGAAAAGGCGGCAAGGGCGGCAAGGTAACCAGCCGCAAACAGGCAATCGCCATCGGCCTCTCGGAAGCACACGCGAAGGGCGCGAAGATTCCCCAGAAAAAAGCGAGTTAATCCAGAGCAATCGAAGACGAATCAGAAGTCGATTTTTTTCTTACACAGCGACAATTTCAGCGAGGTGACCTGTTGAAGTCCGACAATCTTCTAAAGCTGTACTTCGATCAGCTTGATCAGATCCACTCCGCCGAAACGCAAATCCGGGAAGCATTGCCCAAATTGATCGAAGCCGCCACTGAGCCGGAATTAAAAGTCGCTCTTCAAAATCATCTCGAGGAAACACAAACCCACGCCGCCCGCCTCGACAAAATTCTGATGGAGGCAAAAGGCGTAGTCGATCCGAAACCGTGCAAAGGCATGGCCGCTTTGATCACCGAAGGCGAAGACGTCATCCACGATGCCACCGACGATTCGGTTCGCGACGCGGGCATCATTGCCGCCGCGCAAAAAATCGAACACTACGAAATGGCCGCCTATGGCACGCTGCGCACGTTCGCCGAAATCCTGGGAAACTCCGAGCATGCCGCCCTGCTCGACCAGACGCTCGAAGAAGAAAAGCACGCCGACGCAATCCTGACCGACATTGCGGACACGGCCAACGACAAAGCGCACAAGGTTGCCTGATGTTTAATTCACAAAAACGTGACGCGCACAAGTTTGAGGCGCAAGAGTTTAACGCGCACTGGAAGCCAAGCTAGCCTCTGCGCCCTGCGTCGAGTGATAACGAAGGGGAGATAAACGACGGCCTCCGGCAAACTCTCTCAGATTCAGGAGGGCCCTTCTTTATAGGCCAGTGCATCGCCTGACGCGGAGAAACGGTCCGCGCCATCACGCTGCCGCCATCCCCTGCTTAACATCCTTTCGCGCCCCAGCCGGTCCTTTGACTCCCAGAATCTGATATTGCTCCCCGCTCAAGCGATGATAGTTAACAAAAAACTCCTCCAGTTCACGAAGAAATTTATGTCCCAGGTCATCGATGTGCTTGATGTCGGCGAAACTGTGATTGTCCTGTTCAATGGCCACGATGCGGTCATTGCGCTCTTTCCGGTCTTTACTTCCCTGTTCGCCTTGAATCACTCCAATGATGCGGCATTTCAACAGGCACCCCGGGAACGCAGGCTCATCCATCAGCACCAGCACGTCGACGGGATCGCCATCATCGGCTTCGGTTGAGGGCACAAATCCAAAGTCGTACGGAAAGGCCATGCCCGCCGGCAAGACCTTCTTCAACTGAAACACTTTTTGTTTCGCATCAAATGCATACTTATTGCGGCTGCCCTTCGGAGTCTCAATGATCACCTGGATCAACTTTTTGTCGTTGAGATCGTGCGGCCGCAGCCGCGTAGGATCGGCCAGCGCTTTCTTGCCATTCTTAGCCATTGAGTTCTCCTTCGCGAATAAATGATTCTTGAGTTCCAGTTCTTATCGTTCGTATTTACTCCCTGGAAATATGTTCCAGTGTCGAGTCCCTACGTTTATGCGTCGATACTCCTCCATGTCTGTAGCGCCATCGGCGTCGGCAAATCATCCACGCGGTCGCTGCCGTTCCCGCCCAGGCAAGCGTCGCGATAAAGAGCGTTAGCCAAGTAGGCAGTTTGGGCAGCAGTTTCCACGAGACGATTGCGAAAGCCATCAATCCAAGAGTCCCCATCGCCGCTCCGGCTGCATCGACGCCCGCGGCAACGCGCCCTCGGTTGGTTCCATCGAAGCCGAACCGTGCTTTCTTCTCTTTTTCATGCTTCTCAATCAGCGACGCACTGGCTGGAAAAATCGCTGGGAAGGCTAGAAACAGGCCGCCGATAGCGGGACCGAATCGCTGCGCGATCAATCCCGCTGCCGCGGTGATAAGACCGCCGAACAAAAATCTCGTGGCATATTCGTACCATCGCGTATCTCGAATTTCGCCGGGTTCGAGTTTCACCAGCATCGTTGTTTACGCGCAACGCGCCTCACCGGCAGCATGTCTTATCCCAGAACCGCGTACCGCAAAACAAAAGCGCAAGCCAGCCACAGAACGAGCGAGGCCGCGGCTACTGACAAAGCCGACCACCGGGCGCTGCGCAGAATCTTCGAAACCACGGTAGCGTAGATGAAAAATGCCGCGGCACCCAGGATCATCGATTCCGCCTCGGCGGCCGCGTAGCCGGATCCTTTTTTCCAAACCGTAAGGCTCAGAGTCGCTAAGGCTACAGACGGCGCGGCGCCGAGCAGGCCGGCGAAGCTCGTCGGCTTGAGCGCATCCGCAAACACCGCGAAGACGCAGACAACAGCGCCGCCGACAAAGAATCGGAGAATGATTTCCACCACAGTTTAGGGCTTTCTTGATTTCGCGAACACGTTATTCGGGAACGCTTGTCTTGGCGTTCCTCTAAAAGCATCTCTTAGGATGCGGTTGTGTAATACAACGATGCTCGGCGCACACGATCTTATACGCCGTCCGATCCCCATCGCACGCGACCGAAGCGTCGCGAGGACCCGGCCAAAACGGATACCGATATCCGGCAAAACCTGTATTGCGACGCGCATACCTAAGGCCGACAATCCAGCCTGTTGAAGCGCCCAAGATCGTCGGTGCGATGCCAACCTGGTCGAGACTCTCTGGCGGAGATTTCGCCAGCCAGCCTCTGTTGATCGCGCTAAATTCGTGAGCACACCCGTGAGTTGTGCAGACCATCAGAGATGAACTTGGAGGTTTCCATGCGACACTTATTATTGCTTTCCGTCCTGCTTCTCGGAGCGTCCTGGGCCGTTGCCCAGACGGACCAAGTTAGCCCTAGCTCGCCCAGCCCGAGTACTCCCACCCAGACTAGTCCTGCCGGGGATCAAACTAGTCCATCAACGACTACGCCGGATCAGAGTAGCGCCAGTGAAGCGAGCAGCGATCAGACCACCGTCGGAACCGGCAACACCAGCGTGCAGGGCTGCCTAAGCGGTACTGATGGGAATTACATGTTGACGGATGACAAGGGCACCACCTATCAGCTAACCGGCGACACCGCCAAGTTGAGCGAACACGTCGGCCACGAAGTAAAAATTATGGGAACAACCGGTGCGGCATCCGCCAGCGGATCCAGCGGTTCTATGGGTAACAACAATACTTCCCAGACTCTCCAAGTTAATTCCGTCAAACACATTTCCAAAACTTGCAAGAACAACAACATGTCCCATTAAGCCTTCCGCGTTCGAAACGCCCAGCTCCGGCTGGGCTTTTTTTCTTTTGTAGAATTCGCGACGGCTCAGGCTGCCTTCTCGTTTGTGTCGGTGCCGCTGATATTGGCGTCCGCGCTAACCTTATGTTCTTCGTTGCCTTCACCGTGTGAACCATCACTGACCTGATTGGCTCGGGTATCGATGTTCTCCAATACAGGCTCCCCGTTTCTAGCGGGATTGTCAGCTGTTGTAATTTCTCGTGTTGTAGATTCTCGTTGGCGTTCTTTACTGTCTTTTGTCCGCAATTCTTCATGGCCCGCATTGTCAGACTCAAGGCTGGTTTTCTTTTCTAGGTCAGTTTCGTTTTTCCGTTTGCTTTCCGTGGATTTTGGCGGTTCTTTCTTGCTTCCCTCTTTCTCGCTTCCCTCTTCGACGTTCTTCATCAACGAAGAAACGAGGCGCTCGATCCTCGCTCGCGCGGCTCGCCATCTGACACTGCTCGCCTGTCCCGCCCGTTCCAGGTAGGAGGCAATCTCCTCCTTTTCCGCCAGTTCCTTATCGTTCAAGAATTGCAGAATCGCCCCGGTTTGTGTCTCTAAGGCCTCGAGCGAGGAGATCAACTCTTGTAGTATCTCCTGCGCAATTTCTTCATTCATATCTCAACTCCTCTCGGGTCGACCATCTCATGCAAATCGAATTGACGGGTGTAGCTTCCCGTGGCCGGCCCGGATCCCCGGCTGTGAAGGAGGCCATAAGAAATGATTCACGCTCCTATGCAGCCAGTGTGGCGGCCAGCGGGACACACCACAGAGCAGTATGTAGATGCCTTTCGAAATGAGTGGATTACTACTGCGAACGCTGTATTTTCGTATCGTCGCGTTGCGGCGCCGAGTCGGGTGGACGCGCCGCCGATCACCGGGGTTGATCTGCAATCGCTCCGCAAATCACGGTCATCGAAGCTTTGGTGCCGACGCAAACACCATTGTCCTTCTATGCTGTTCGGCTCTCTCGCCTTGATCGCTGCGAAGACGCGCCGTCCGAAATGTCGACTAAAAGAGTATCTTGGCGCCGATCTGCATAATGCGTGGGTCCCTTGTCGCGGTCACGAGTCCGAATGTGCCTCCATCCGAGGGGTAACCTGCATTGATGAGCCCGTTGGGATTCGTGAATTGAGCGTGATTGAAGAGGTTGAATGCTTCGAAGCGCAACTGTAGTTCCTTTGATTCGGTAAGTTTCGTTGACTTCAGCAGCGCCATATTCCAGTTGTTGATTCCTGGTCCGTGGAAGAACCGCTTCCGGCTGTTTCCCAGCACCCCAAGCTGTTCCGTCGTGAACAGGGATGTATTGAAATAAGCGTTCCCGTGTCTCGGATTTGTGTCTTGCAGGATCGGACCGGGAGTGTAATTTGGCACGTCCAGTGGAACGGCATTGGCGCCGATCAGCGACATGTCGTCATTTTCGCTCAGCGTGACTGGCAGTCCGGTGGCAAAAGTAGTGATCCCCGACAGACTCCATCCGCCAATCACCCTCTTATGCCAGCCTGAGAGGAACTTGTCGAACGGCATCAGCCAGTTGTAAGTGAAGACAAAGTTGTGCATCACGTCGAAATTGCACAGCGCCTCGCTCAGGTGCGGGTTATAGGGATTAGTCGAGTCCTGTAGACCGGAAGCATTGTCTATGCATTTGCTAAAGGTGTAGGCCGCGAGAAAGCTCAGCGACGCGCTGTTGTGGCTGACACTAGCTTGCAACGAGTTATAACGGGAGTTAGCTATGGTGGAGACGAAGGGATTTGTATCAAACAGCGGGCCCAGTGGCCGCACCGCGGGGATAACCTGGTTGGTAGTTGTGACCCAGGGTGTGCTGATTCCAGTGCTGGAATCAAACGGCGGAGTCTCGCTAAACGGGCCGCATGGGCCTGCGCTATTCGACGCGAGGTTGTTTGGGTTATTCAGGAAAAGGCATTCCGCCTGGTTAGTGGGGTTAGCTTCAATGGATGTAACTAAACGGTGCCCCTCGTTCCCCACATAGCTAACAGTAACCACCGTATTAGCCTTGACTTGCCGCTGGATCGAAAATTCATAGTGCTCAGAGTAAGGCAACTTGTTTCGCGAATCGAAGGAGAAGTCGTAAGACAAAGGCTCGACTTGGGCCCACGGGAAAGTTGTATCGGGATTGGTTGGCGAGACGTTGGTTGGCGGATAAGGAAACGGAAATCGCTGCCCCACACTGGCACCGCTTGATCGAGTGAGATATGGAGCTTCGAGCAGCGGCGGAGCCGCGCTGCCATAATAGAGTCCATAGGGTGGGTCGCCGACCTCGAGGAACTGCGAAAGATCTTCAACCGATGTGTAGTAGAGACCGGCGCCGACCCGAATGCTAGTGCGGCCCGGGCCGCCAAATAACTTACCGAGAATTCCATCGGTCGCGCTCGGCGAATACACCAAACCCAAACGCGGAGAAAAATTATGCCATTGAGTTGGGGCCAAGGTCCGCGGCACACCGGGATCGCCAGCAACTACATAGCCCAAAGGAGCACCGGGGAACTTCACTGATTGCTTGCCGGGAATGATCGTCTCGATTTTATTCTGCGTGTCATACCACGGCATGCTCGCTTCCCAGCGCAGTCCGTAGTTGAACACCAAGTTAGAAGTAACTCGCCAGCTGTCTTGTGCAAACAACGCGTAATACTTGCTGCGTGAATCCAAAATTTGCGGACTGGCCTGCGTCAAGCTATCGGGAGCGCCGAGCAGAAAGTCGGCAAAATCGATACCGGTTTCGCCTCCGGTAAATGAGTACTGGCCATTTTCCGCCGCGAGATTTCTTTCATTAATCTGGTCGTAGTGGAACTGTCCACCGAAGCGCAGCGAATGTGTGCCGATAACCCGCGAGAAGTTATCCAGCAACTGAAACGAATTATTGTATTGCCGCGTGCTCACCTGTGGAACGCCAACCGTGAAGTTATTGAACACGAAGTTAGGTACACCTTCCAAGCTAGGAGCAATCGGGCTAATTCCGCCGGTAGTCGCATTCCACGGAGTCACGAAACCCAAATTCTGCAGGCTATAATCCGGTCCCACCCCGCCCTGTGGCGTAGTCAAGGCAAGCGTGTTGCGAACATAACTGAAGCGAAATTCGTTGACTGCGAAAGCCCCAACGTTCTTGGTGTCGCCGAGATTCGCCATCTGCGCGCGACCGGCGGTGATGGCATTGTAGGCAAAATTGGTGGCGGGGACGGTCGCCCCGGCACTGGGAAACGGATCGTTTAACGTGTAGTCATCGGCGAAATAATAGCCGAACAGCGTGCCAAAATGCGTAGTCTGGTCAACCCGAACGCCGCCTTTATCGTCGCGCAATTTGCGTGGATATGCTGAAGTCTCGTAAAAATTATTGGCAGAATTCGGCTGCGGGATGAGACCAAGGTTCAGCATGGCCGTCGCAACTGGCGACCACGCTTGCGTCGGAATCATAGCGGTGGGGAACACGCATCCGAGAGTCGGGTCGGTACTCGGGCATCCCGCAAAATAGTAAGGCTCCTGATCCACGACCGTATATCCGAGGCGCGTGGATAGAAGGCTCGCAAAAGAGGGGCCACCCACGACGCCGGTTAGCGAACTAGTCGAATCCGAGAAATCCCCGGAAAAATTCTGTACCGAGGGCACCTGATTATTCTCGGTCGGCGCCTGCGACTGTCGCGTCCCCTGATAGTCGACAAAAAAGAATGTCTTATCCTTCTTGATCGGCCCACCAAACGTTCCGCCAAACTGGTTTTGGCGGAAAACGGGAACGGAAGTATCAAAGAAGCCCTTGGCATCGAGCGCCGTGTTGCGGAAGAACTCAAAAGCACTGCCGTGAAACGAATTCGTGCCCGACTTAGTAACTACGTTGATCTGCCCACCACTGTAGTTACCATACTCGGCGTCGAAGTTATTGGTGATGATGCGAAACTCTTCAATCGAGTCGAGGTTAGGAATAATCGCTGCGCCGTTATTCTTCCCCTCCTCCACACTCGATCCATTCACCATGAAGCCATTCGACGCTTCCCGTTGACCGTTCACCGACTGGTTGCCGGCGTTCAGTCCGCCATCCACAGGGCGATCGTTAATCCCCGTCATGCCAGTATCGGTCGAGTTATACGGAGATACACCCGGTTGCAACGCCAGTAAGTCAGTGAAAGCCCGGCCGTTCAAGGGCACCGCAGTCATCGTTTTGCCGCTGATGACTTCGCCCATCTGTGTGCTCTCCGTCTCCACGTGGACGCTGTCGGTCTTAACCTCAATATGCTCGTTAATCCCCCCGATAGGCAGAGTCGCATCGACTTTAAGAGCCGAGTTGGCATCGATAGCGAGGCCGGTTGCGGTGTAACTTTTGAAGCCTGCATGGGTCACTTGCAGGTCATAAGTACCGATGGCCAACGCGGGCAGACTATAGAAACCTTTTGCGTCGGTGGTCGCCTTCGTCTTAACTCCGGTCTGCGTATCGACGGCCACTACGGTGGCTCCGGAAACCACGGCGCCGCTCGGATCGGTAACGACGCCCGAAATGCCGCCGGTGATGCTCGCCGAGGCGAGCGCGGCCGCAAAAAGGAAAAATGCGAGAACCAAAGAAATAGACCGTCGAGGATTGCGCATTCTCGAACCCTCCCGCGGCATCGCCCAGCGGCGAATCCGCATAAAAACGCTTGTTGAAACGATTTAACGATTTAGCCCGGTCGCCATTATAGCGTCGGTCGTCTGAATTTCACCAAGTATATTTTTGGCGAGAAACGGGATTTTACACCTCGGATTTCAAGTTCCTTTTGCCTCCCCGTCGGCGCGACGGTGTTATCCTGAAACACACCGCACGGCCGTAACCTCATGTCAAATCCGAACAGTTCCGATCCAAACGCGACCGTTACAAACGAGCCTAATGTGGGCGCCACGGAATCCGCGCCAGCCGACTCCTCGCCGACCGAATCATTCAAAGATATTTTTTCCGAATATGAGCAGAGCCATCGCCGTAAGGCTGAACCCGGCTCTCAGCGCCGCGAGGGCACGGTAATTGCCATCACCGCCGACTCGATCGTCCTCGATATCGGACTCAAGACAGAAGGCGTTTTGCCGCTCACGGCATTCCCCGCCGAAAAGCCGCCGAAGCCTGGCGACAAATTGCAGGTGACCATCAAAGGCCGCGACCCAGAAGGCTATTACGAACTGACGCGCGGCAAAGTCGAACGCCCGACTGACTGGGCCTCGCTCGAAAAAGCGTTCGCCGAGAAGTCAACCATTATCGGTACAGTGACCGGCGTGGTCAAAGGTGGCGTGAGCGTCGATGTTGGTGTCCGCGCCTTTATGCCCGCCTCGCGGAGCGGAACGCACGATGCCGCTGAATTAGAGAAGCTTGTCGAGCAGGAAATCCGCTGCCGCATCATCAAGATCGACGTGGATGACGAAGACGTAGTCGTCGATCGCCGCGCCATTGCGGAAGATGAGGAGCGCGCCGGGAAGGAGCGCCGCTTCTCCGAGCTCAAAGAAGGCGACGTTGTGCAGGGAGAAATTCGCAGCCTTACCGATTACGGCGCATTCGTCGACATCGGCGGCGCGGACGCGCTTCTGCATGTCGGGGAAATTTCGTGGCATCGCGTTGGGAAGCCCGCTGACGTGCTGACGGTCGGCCAGCAGATAGAAGCCAGGATTATCAAGATCGATGACGAAAAGCATCGCATCGCGATCAGCATGAAGCAGCTTCAGCCGCATCCGTGGGATGCGGTCGCGGGAAAGTATGCCGCAGGCGAACGTGTGCGGGGCACGGTCAGCCGCATCGCCGATTTCGGCGCCTTTGTCGAGATCGAGCCAGGCATTGAAGGACTGATTCACATTTCCGAAATGTCATGGGCGAAGCGCGTGCGTACGCCGAGCGACATAGTGAAGGTCGGTGACACTGTCGAAGCGGTAATCCTCGGAGTGAACGCCGCCGAGCGGCGCATCTCGCTCGGCCTAAAGCAAGCGCTGGGCGATCCGTGGGCCGGAGCGGATCAGAAATTTGCGCCAGGCACGGTGATCGAGGGACCGGTCACCAGCCTCACGAAATTCGGCGCCTTTGTGCAACTCACCGAAGGTGTCGAGGGCATGATTCATATCAGTGAAATCAGCGCCGAGAAACGCATCAATCACCCGCAGGAGGTACTGCGGAGCGGTCAGGTGGTCAAAGCTCAGGTGCTCGCGCTCGACACCGAGAAGCGGCTCATCCGTCTGAGCATAAAACAGCTCGTGCCCACCGGTCTCGACGAATATCTCGCCGAACACAAGGAAGGAGATGTAGTCACTGGCCGTTTTATCGAAGTTTCGGGAGGTCGCGCGCGTGTGGAACTCGGCGAAGGCGTCGAGGCGACATGCCGAATTCCGGTGGAGAATTCGGCGAAAAAAGAAACCGAAGCCACGCCAGCCTCGTCAACCAAACCTGATCTCTCATCGCTCGGTTCGATGTTGCAGGCGCGCTGGAAGAGCGGGGCTCCAACCGGCGAGGGCAAGCCGGAAGCCATGCGGGCCGGGCAGATTCGCGAATTTAGAATCGCAAAGCTCGATGCAGCAGCCAAGAAAATTGAAGTGGAATTGAGTTAAGGAGTTGAGCGGAAGGTTAGTGCGCGTCTCGGACGATCAGGATCATTCCTGGCCGCAGTGCTGCCAGATTTCGATTGTCGTGCTTCAGGGCAGAGACGGTCGTGTTGTACGAGTTCGCGATCGAATACAACGTCTCCCCTTGCTTGACGGTATGGTGCTTGACCGCCTCACGATTCGCCGCAACCGATTTCGCCGCTGGCTTAACCGACGCAGTCTCGCTCCCGCTATGACGGTGGGATGCGGAAGAATGCTTCGCAGCAACCTGCGATTCGCGCGTACCTGCCGTGACTGGCAGGTGCAGATACAAAACCTTTCTTCCCTCCAGGCTGCTTCCCTTTAGCCGATTCCAGCTGCGCAACATCTTCACCGAGACGCCAAAATTCTCGGCGACCGATTCGACGGTATCGCCTTTGCGAACTTTATAGTGTGTGGTGGCGTGGGCGTAGGTGCTAGTGTCGGCTTGCTTGCCAGCGGCGATCGGAATGATCAGGCGCGCCTCGGGCGACAGCGCCTCGTAATTCATTCCGGGATTCCGGCCGGCAATTCGCCCATTGTTCGGACTTGCCTCTAAATCATTGGCCTCGGCAATGGCTACCGGTGTCGTGTGATAGGTACGGGCAATCGAGGCCAGCGTTTCGCCGCTCTGTACCTTGTGATAACGCCACCAGACGCGCTTGTCGGTCGGAATGGAAGCCACGGCGGTTTCAAATTTGTCGGCCGTTCCGGCGGGCAGGTGGAGGTCGAACGCGCGGTCTTTGGGTGTGGTCAGCCGCAGCAGGCTGGGATTCAAATCGAGCAAATCTTCTGCCGTCGCATCGACGCACTCGGCCGCTAAACGTAGATCGATAGGATAGTTGATCTTGACCGTATCGTACGGAACTGGCTTCTCTTTCACTACCGAATCGAGCCCATATTGCGCCGGATTCTTGGCCATGATGGTGACGGCCACGATGATGGGGACGTAGTTGCGAGTCTCCTTGGGCAGCACGTTGCGGCGATAGAGTTCCCAGAAATCCGCGTAGCCTGTACGCTTGACCGCCCTCTGAACCGTTCCCGGGCCGGAGTTGTAGGCGGCCATCGCCAAGTACCAGTCTCCGAACTCGTTATAGAGATCATGCAAATGATGAGCGGCGGCACGGGTGGCCTTTTCCGGATCCTGGCGGTCGTCAACCCACCAGCTGCGTTCCAGTCCGTAGCCCTTGGCGCGACTGCCCATGAACTGCCACATGCCGCGAGCCCCAGCGCGCGAAACTGCCAGCGGATGGAATCCCGACTCAGCCTGGGCGAGATAAATCAGTTCCTGCGGAACACCTTCCTCACGCAATACCCGCCGGATCATGTCTTCGTAGCGGCCAGAGCGGGTTAGCGCGTGTTCGAGCGTGCCTCGTCCGCGATTGGAGAAATAATTGATGTAGCCGGCGACTTGGTCGGTCATCACGAGCGGCAAATCGGAATGCGTCGACTTGATCTCTGCCTCCGCCTTCGCTTTTACGCTTTGGTCAACCGCCGGGGTCAGTTCATTGGCTTCGTCAATCGGCGCCGGCTCCGACTTCTGCTCGGCGAAGCCATCTCCCTGTTGCAGCGCGGCGAGTTCTAGTGCGTTGATGCCGTCGAGAATGCGGTCGAGTTCGCGTTCCAGACGGTCGTCCGAATTGGTGCTCGACCGAAGATCGTATCCGCTGCCCAACAGAAGGTTGAATGCCGAGTCAAAATTCTGCTTGGCGGCCTCGAGGTGGCCAGCCTGATAGTTGTCTTGCCCAGCCTGATATTCCTTTTCGACCCGGGCGATCAGATCAGCCACGGGATCAACTTCAAGAGCCAGCGGTACCGACGGCTTTGATTGCGGCTCACTAGCGACAGACTTCTGCTGGGGCGGATCGGGCGGCTTTCCAGCCGCGACGAGGTTCGGCGCCTGGGCTTGCGCTGGAGGCAGGAAAGAGGTTTTCTGGGCGCTCTGGCAGCCGAGGGTTGCCCCTAATACCGCTGAAACCGACATCGCCAAATACCGTTGAGATGAAAACCTCATATTTTTCAAAAACTTACTGAAACCCCTCCCGACCTCAATTTGCCCTGTCGATCCAGCTGCTCTTGTCTATTATGAGATGGTACTATCGCAAAATTCGTTGGGTCAACGCCACGGAAGACACCTGCCCCGGATTACTTTGGAAACCGGTTGGGCATGTTACCCCAGGTTCGCGGTCGCTGGCAACGAGTCTTTTGCCGCGCCCCGTTCATCGAAGAAAATTATGAAGGCCATTCAGATCAGCCAAACAGGTGGACCGGAAGTGATGCAAGTAGTGGACTTGCCGGTTCCACAGCCGAAACCGAATGAAGCTATCGTGCAAATCAAAGCGGCGGGCGTCAACTTCATCGACGTTTATAACCGCGAAGGCCGCTACAAGGCCCCGCTCCCGCTGGTTCTCGGCCAGGAAGCTGCCGGAATAGTGATCGCGCTCGGCACCGAAGTCAGAGCTGACGAGAGTAAGGCCGCTCCGGGGCATCCTGCCGCCCCTGCCGTAGGCGATCGCGTGGCCTACACCTCCATCCTCGGAGCGTACGCCGAATATGCCGCCGTGCCTATCGACCGGCTGGTAAAGATTCCGGATGGTGTAGGCGATCGCGAAGCAGCAGCCGTCATGCTGCAAGGTACGACCGCGCATTATCTTGCTCATGACACCTATCCGCTGAAAAAGGGTGAGACTGCTCTGATTCATGCGGCTGCCGGCGGCGTTGGACTCATCCTGGTCCAGATAGCGCACAACATCGGTGCGCGCGCGATTGGGACGGTCTCGACCGAAGAAAAAGCCAAGCTAGCCAAAGACGCAGGCGCCGACGAAATCATCCTTTATACGCAGTCGGATTTTGAAGCAGAAACCAAACGTCTCACCGCCGGCAAGGGCGTAGACGTCGTCTACGATTCCGTTGGAAAAACGACTTTCGAGAAGGGCCTGAACGTGTTGCGCCCGCGCGGCATGATGGTGCTCTTCGGAGGCTCGAGCGGGGCCGTCGCCCCACTCGATCCGCTGGTGCTCACGCAAAAGGGATCGCTCTTCCTGACCCGCCCATCGTTAAACAATTACATAGCGACTTCACAAGAGTTGCAGAGCCGAGCCGCTTCCATATTCGGCATGATTCGCGATGGCAAACTCAAACTCCGGATTGAGCACGTCTACCCATTGGCTGAAGCTCAAAAAGCCCATCGCGATCTGGAAGCTCGGAAAACGACAGGGAAACTGCTGCTGCTGCCCTAAAGTCTACATCGCCGAAGTTCTGGTGCGACGCTGCCTTCGCTGCATCCAAATTACTAGGACGTTGTGCCCAAATCCGCCCAAGCGAGGAAGAGGGACTCGAATTCCCCGGAGGTGTCTATGAACGCTTCGTTCTGGAATAGTGTTCTCAACAGCCATCGATATCGATTCAACTTCATAGCGATAGCCTGTTTGATAGCGGCCGCGCTCGCCACCGACGCTGTCGCGCAACAGGCTTCGAATGCCCATGGGACGCCCGTACACACGATCGTCACGGTCGAACCTCACAAAGGCTCCGAAGTACCCGTCGTGAACCGAGAAGACGTCATGGTTTACGAGGGCAAAAACCGTGATCAGGTCACCGAATGGATTCCGGCCCAAGGAGACCGCGCCGGACTGGAATTCTACGTTCTGATCGATGACGCTTCCAGCTCCGCGCTCGACACGCAGCTCAGCGATATTAAGAAGTTCATTACGGCCCTGCCATCGAACGCCCAGGTCGGCGTCGCTTACATGCAAAACGGCACGGCACGCATGGAGCAAAAGCTGACCACTGACCACGATCTGGCGGCGAAATCCCTTCGCCTGCCATTGGGCTATATCGGTGCAGATGCCAGCCCCTACTTCGCTCTAAGCGATCTGGCGAAGCACTGGCAGCTAGACGGTAATCGCCACGAAGTCCTCATGATCAGCAGCGGAGCCGACCCCTATTATGGAAGCGGCGATCCAGACGATCCTTACCTGTCAGCGGCGATAGAAGATTGCCAGCGCGCCGGAGTTGTTGTCTCCGCTATCTACGCCCCAGGCGCGGGCCACTTCGGGCACAGCCACTGGTCGAACTACTGGGGCCAGATCTATCTTTCAAAGCTAACCGAAGAAACTGGCGGCGAGGGATACTACATAGGGTTCTTTGGCGCCGCGCCAGACTTCACGCCCTATCTAAGAGACGCAGCGAACCGTCTGGAGCATCAATACCTGTTGACGTTCTTAGCGCAGCCGCAGAAAAAGGCTGGCGTGCGATCCATTAAATTAAAGACGGAGCTGCACAACGTCGATCTAGTGTCGGCAAACGCAGTTTACGTTCCGGCGTCGGAATGAGGGGTGCGACTGTATTCGCATCAGAACCATGATTGTCATCCTGAGCGAGGCGAAGGACCTATGTATTTTGTGTGCGCTACCAACGCGCTTGAGGTGAGTAATAATGGCGCACTGTTACGCCGCCTTTAAGCGACGCCACTACGGCTTTTTCCGCGAGTAATCCCTCAAGTACCCCGGTATCTCCAACTCGCAGCGCTCGTCGCGAATCGCCGCGCCCACCGTCATCTCCAGCGGAATCACCCCCGCCCACGCAGGAAACGAATAGTCCTCCTCCTCATCCACCGCAGGCCCGACTCGCACCTTCGCCGAAAACTCATTAAGCGGAAGCCGCAGCACCGAAGTGGCCTTCAACTCCTTCTCGTTCGGCTGCCGCGCATCCTCCCACCGCCCCGGAATAATATGCTCGCTAAGGGCGCGCAATGCCGCCAGCTTTTCTAGTGGATCATCGATCAGCGTAGCCGTTCCCAAAATCACCACCGACCGGTAATTCATCGAGTGATTGAACACAGACCGAGCCAGCACCAGCCCATCCAGCAGCATCACCGTAACGCAGACCGGAACGCCCTGATCAAGATTACGCAGCATGCGGCTGGCGGCCGAACCGTGAATGTAAAGCAAGTCGCCGTCGCGTCCATAAGAAGTAGGAATAACAAAAGGCTGTCCGTCGGCGACAAAACCAACATGGCAAAGAAAAGCCTCATCAAGAATCTGGTAGACAACCTCGCGATCATAGACCGCCCGTTGCGGCTCACGCACGACCCGCGTCCGCAGACTGGGAGCGCTGGAACTGGAATTGAGATTTGTGGACATGCAGCTGATTTCCTAGGCAGGCGCCAAGAGTGGTGAAGGGGAAATTCTAGCAGGTTGACCCTAAAGATCAGACGAACGCGTCACACTTCATCGCGTCGACCTTCAAGCAATGGCAAGTTCAAGCCCCGATTCCATTGTCATTAGACCGGCATATTCAACATGTAAAACTCTTCTGGGGGCTTCCACTTGAGACTTGGAAGAAGCATGAATGAGCAGGGGCCTCATCGCCAGGACTCCACCTTGCGGTACCATGCAGTTGACAGGTGCTACCCGAGCCGCAAACTTTTCAATAGCGTCGTCGGTCAGAACGCCCTCAGTGTGCGTTTCCGGCAACACCCTGAGCGGCCCATTGTGCTCGGTGCAATGATCGAGATGAATGCGAAGCGCCACAACGCGCCTGAGAGCACTTGCCGGAGCGTGCGCATAAATGATTCCGTTTTTCACTGACCAAGGCCCCCAACCGGGAACCACCCTTTGTTCGCGAAGAGGCAACGCTGTGTCCTGATGCCACACGACCAGCCAGTTTGCTTGTGGCGATTTGTCGAAAAGAGTCGCGCGGAACGGGAGCGCTTCGCCGCCGAGGATCTCCCGCGCCAGTCCTTGCAGCCGAGGCTCATGAGCTAGATGCGCAATCGCCGGATGCCTCATTGCGTGACGGATGCCAGCTCTGCTTCTCGTCAGTGGCGAACGACCAATCTCATCAATCAGCCGCTGAGCTTCATCGGCGGAAATGACCTCAGGAAGAATTGCAAACCCATGTTGCTCGACCGCGTTCAGCGTGGTCACCCTTACAGCAGCCCGCCTGTCTTCACCGCCAAGGTGGCGAGCGCCATCTCCAGCTTGGTAATCGCTTCGCCAAGCTCCGGATGATTCCCCAGCGTCTTCTGCAGTTCCTTGAGGATCCGATGAGCGCTGGCCACTTGCTCAGCCGCCTGGCTTGAATTTTGTTCGGGCTTCGGTTCGCTTGGCGTGGGCATAATCATCCATCCCTCGTGACTTTTCATTCTACCTTCAGATCAACAAGTAGAGAGGAGTGGAGTGCCGTCTAAAATATCAGCGCCGCTTTTTGCCCGACGCTTTCGGTTCCTCTTCCAGCACCGCGAACTGAATCTTCTTCTCCACCGGATCGATCCGATCCACCAGCACCCGCACTCGATCCCCCAGCCCGTAAGTCTTACGCGAACGCTGCCCAATAATCTGGCGCGTGTCTTCGTGATAGGTGTAGCGGTCGTCGTTTAATGTGTTGAGCGGCACCAGGCCTTCGACGAAAAGATCGGTCAGTTCCACAAAAAATCCAAACTTGGTCACGCTGATAATGAGCCCGTCGAAATCTTCCCCAACCCGCCGCTCCATGAATTTCACTTTCTTCCATTCCATCAACCCGCGCTCGGCTTCATCGGCACGCCGCTCAGATTGGCTCGACTCATCCGCAATGTTGTGCAATTCTTCAATCGTGATCGGACCACCCGAAGGTTCGATCGCGTGTTGATGAGTGTCGCGGTCGCGGCGCTTCGACCAGGGGGATGGCGGTGCGACGCTGGAATCTCGGAGGGGGTAGGGGTCCTTCGACTGCGCGGAACGATTTGCTTCGCTCTTCGTTCCGCTCCGCTCAGGATGACAATCGTTGGAGGATGAGGACACGCCCAGCGGCACTTCTCCGTGGAGTTTCTCGGGCGAGTCGCGCAACACGTCTTTCAAAATGCGATGCACAATCAGATCGGGATAGCGTCGAATCGGTGAAGTGAAATGCGTATACGTAGTCGCCGCCAACGCGAAGTGTCCGCGATTTTCTTCCGAGTACCGCGCCTGCTTCAGCGACCGCAGCATCAGGAAGCTCAAGATTCTTTCCTCCGGCTTGCCGGCAATTTTCTCCGTAAGCTTCTGATACATCCGCGGAGTAATGTGCACTTCTTTCGGCACTTCAATTTCGCGGACGGGTTTGCCCGTCCCGCGCGCATCGCGCCGGTCTGCCTTCAGTTGCATCCGCTGAATTGGCAGTGCGCCCACTCCCAGCGAATATCCAAACGTCGCGGCAATCACTTCGAAGTCATACACGCGCTTGGCGTCCGGCTTTTCGTGTATGCGGTAAAGCGAGGCGATGCGTTTATTTTCCAGATAGTGCGCAACAGATTCGTTTGCCGAGAGCATGAATTCTTCAATCAACCGGTGGGCGATGTTGCGCTCCGATCGCGTGATGCTCTTCATCATGCCGAATTCATCAAATTCAATGACTGCTTCGGGAAGATCGAAATCGATCGATCCGCGCCGCTTGCGCTTGCGATTCAGAATCATCGCCAGATCGCGCATCCGTTCGAAATGCTCGACCTGGTCAGCATATTCGCGCCGAGCTCCAGCATCCCCTTCGATCACGGCATTCACCGCCGTATAAGTCATCCGCGCCGCCGACCGAATTACGCCCTCGTTAATCTCATAGCCCGCAATTTCGCCCTGATGATCAATCTCCATAGTGCAAGAAAGCACCAGGCGATCGACGTTCGGACGCAGGCTGCAAATATCCGTCGAGAGTTCGAGCGGCAGCATCGGAACTGCGCGGTCGGGAAAATAAACGCTAGTCCCGCGCAGCCGCGCCTCCTGATCGAGCGGAGAATGTGGAGTCACATATTGCGCCACATCGGCAATGTGCACCTGCAATTCGTAATGTCCGTTTTCAAGGAGGCGTACGTGCACGGCATCATCAAAATCGCGCGCCGTCTCGCCGTCGATCGTAACGATCGGAAGCTCACGATAATCGCGGCGCCGCCGCAGAGCCTCGAACGGGATTATATTCTCGATGTCCTGCGCCTCTTCGATCACCTCAGGCGGAAAACGATGCGGCAGATGGAACTTGCGAATCATGATCTCGACATCAACGCCGAAATCATCTTCTTCGCCAAGAATTTCAATCACGCGCCCCTGCGGATTCTGTGTAGCGCTGGGCCAGTCGGTAATCTCCACATCGACGACAACGCCGTCAAGGTCCTGCCAATCGGCATGCACCGCAGCCTCATCGCCAATCACGCGATGCTGAGCTTTTGCTTTTCCCGCCTTATTTTTCTCCGCGCCCTCAGCGTCCTCCGCGGTTAAAGACTTAGGCCTCTCCATCCCCGGAGGAATCACAATCTCGGACGTCACTTTTTCATCGATGGGCTTGACGTAATTATTGTGCCGCCCGTAGTGAAAGATTCCGACCACGGTCGGATGCGCCCGCGCCAGCGACCGTATGATCCGCCCCTCGGCCCGCCCGTCATTACGAACAGCGGAAACTTCAACCAGCACACGGTCGCCGTGCATCGACGATCCCACAGCATGCGGAGGAATAAACACATCCCCTGCCAGCCGCGCCTTAAGATTTTCGTCAAGTGAAGTGGCTTCAGGAATCACGAAGCCGTAGCCATCGCGATGCATAGTCAGCCGCCCGACCAGCATGTTGCGTCCCTTGGCCGCCTGCGGAATCGCGTAGCGCTCGGAATCAACCGCCAGCAATTCGCCTTTGCCGACCAGCGCGTGCAGGCGATCGGTCAACTCGCGCCGAGCTTCTCCCTTAACGCCAAGCTCGCGCAAGAGCTGTTTATGGCTAGCCGTCTTCTTAGGCTGGCGAGAAATGTGGCGGAGGATCGTTGAGTCGGAAAGCATCAGCGCAAATACTTCTCTTCCAAAATCCGCCGATGATGTAGTTCGTGCCCCGCGATAATGTAAGCTAGCGCGCGCACCGTCACTTCATTCTTATTGGCTATGCCGCGCCGAGTCCAAGCTGCCTCATCCAAACTCCGAAACAACGAAACCGTCGCCCGCCGCACCGCAATGTAATCCTCGATCAAATCCTCCAGCGCGAGCCGAGCAAACGGCCCGTTGCGCACATAGTCATCCTGCTCATATCCCTCGATCGGAGTCGCGTCCCCCCGCGCGATGCGCAGGGCGCGATAGCTCATGATGCGCTCGGTATCGTTGAGGTGCCCGAGCACTTCTTTCACGCTCCACTTGTCGGGTGCATAGCGCAGATCGCCGTCGGCCTCGGCGCGCCCCGAAAGCAGCAGAAGCGTCTGTCGGCGTTGCTCTTCCAATTCACCTAGAACATCGTCGCGCCGGAGCAGTGAAATGTAGCGCTCATAGTAAGGAGCGTATTCGCCCGGCTGAGGCCTTACTGAGGTCGAACTCGAAGCCGAAGTCGTATCAGTGGGAATCATAAGATTAGTCCTTTCAGAATCAGGCCAGCGAGCGCCTTGAATCTGCCTGACAGCACCATACTATCGCGATGGAAGAATTACCGCAGGATGGGCAGGGCTTACACGGTCGCTGGCGTCGCTGAAGGGACACGACTCGCGGGGGCACTCCCCGGAGTGCTATGAAAAGTAATAAGAAAAGCTTGATTTCCACAACATCTGGCGTTTACTGAGGAGTACAATGCAATTTGGCCACCGAAATGCGGCGGTGGTCTGAAGTCTCCCAATAATTACCAGGAAAGGATTTTGACGACAATGTGGAAGCCCACGAATCAACCTGCGACACCTGGCCGCCCGGCTGAGCCGGAACGTCCAACCTCTGCGGCAACGACGGCGCCCATCAGCATGACCCCGAGCGAGCCCGCTCCTGCGCCCCGCCCAGTTGCGACTACCACTTCAGATCAAGCCACAATCGGCAAGTCGCTGGTGATCAAAGGTGAAGTAACCGGCTCTGAGTCTTTATACATTGATGGTCGAGTCGAGGGTTCGATTAACCTTTCGGGCAATCGCGTGACCATTGGTCGCAATGGAGTAGTCGCGGCCAACATTAACGCTCGGGAAATCGTGGTGCTTGGCAAAGTCCGCGGCAACCTCACCGCAAGCGATCGTGTCGATATCCGCAGTGACGGATCCCTGACCGGCGACGTGGTAGCAGCTCGCATCTCCATCGAAGACGGCGCGTTCTTCAAGGGCGGCATTGACATCCGCAAAGCCGGATCCGCCGGAGCGAAGGCTGATTCCCGTTCCGAAGAAACGACCAAGAGTATTTCAAGCTCTACGCCGGAACCGGCGATCGCCGCCCGAGCGTAAGGCGCAATTCGCAATCAGCTAACAGCTTAGGTCAAACGGGCACTCTCACGAGTGCCTGTTCTGTTTTCGAATCACGGTTCCTTCCCCGCAGCCATCGTCTCCGCCGCCTGACCGCCAGCCACTCCTGCCAATGCCGTCGATCTTCTCCCACGCAAATCTCGCGGCAACTCTGAACGCAGTACCCACAGGCCCGCCGCTACGGCCGCCGCCCAAGTCAGCGAGCCGAGCGCGAGCGCGACAAGATCGCCGCGTCGACTGCCATTCAGCGCCACCGTGCGCATCACTTCATAACTCAATACTCCAGAAACTGCGCCCACCAGCGCCGCCTTGCCTAATTCTCTCCACTTCAATCCGCCAAGCGAAACCATCCCTCGAATATGTAGCAGCAACGCAATCGACAACGCGTTAGCGGCAATCCCCAGATCAGACGCAATCGCCAACCCCGTAACCGACAGCGTACGAAACAGCAGCGAATAAATGGGCAGCGACGCGACCGTAATCAAACTCGTCGCGATCATCGGAGTCAGCGTGTTCCCCGAAGCATAAAACGCCCGCGCATAAAGCGCCTGACAAGACCACAAAGCCAGCGACAGCGAAAACCAGAAAAAGTAGACAGCCGTCGACGTCGAATCGGCAAAAGTAAAATGCCCGCGCCGATACACCAGATCGATCAGCGGAAGCGCAATCGCCATCATCCATCCCGTCATCAGCAGCGAAGCGGCCGTAATCCGATAGACCGACGTATTCACGGTGGCGGAAAATTCCTCAAACTTCTTCTCGCCAAACAATCGCGAAAAAAACGGCAGCGACGCCTGCCCCGTAGCCTGCCCAAGAATCGCGATAGGGACAGCAAACAGCCGCTTGGCATAATTCAGTCGTGCAATGTCGCCAATCCCGCTCGAGGCAAAATAACGCAAAATCCAATCATCCGCCGTAACCAGAGAAACCCCCAGCATCAGCGGGATCGACATCCGCACCCACTCGCGAAACGCAGGATTCTTAATCTCAAACGAAGGCCGATACCCCGTGCCAATCTTCGCCGCTCCCATCGCATTAATCAGAAACGGCCCGGCGATGCTCCCAGCAAGTGCGCCAAACGCCAACGAAGAAATCCCCATCTGCCGCCCGGCAACCACTCCGCCCAGAATGATGAACGCGTTGTAAATCAGCGGACCAAGCGCCGGAAACAAAAACAGCCGATGTGACAACAACACCGCCGAAACCACTCCCCCAACGTAAAAGAAAATCTGCGCCGGCAGCAGAATGCGCGTGAGATGAACGCACAGCCGCATCTGCTCGGCCGTAAAACCATGGAACATCCAGCCAGCAAATTGCGGCGTAAAGATTTCAGCCAGCACCGTGCCCACAATGAGCACCGTGGTCATCACCGTGATGATGATCGAAAAGGTTTTCTGCGCGTCCTGCTCGCGCTTCTCCGCCAAAAAGCGCGTATAGATCGAGATGAATGTAATCGAAGCGGTACCCCCGGCAACGATGTAGTTGAGCCAGTCCGGCAACGTAAAAGCAGCGACGTAAGCGTCGGTCTGCTGCCCGGCGCCAAATGCATAGGCGATGTAGGCCTCGCGAATGTATCCAATCACGCGCGAGAGCGTGATTGCTGCCATCAGCAGCAGCGTCGCTGAACCCGCTGTGTGCTGGTGTGACGGACGAAAGAAGCGAAGAAGACGCATCCTTGGCAGATTAACGCATCCAGTGGCTGGTGATACGGTGGATCACAACAAGAATCGCGGATGACACTGCCGCCCTAGAGAGGCTCTCGAGGGAAAGCCATGTCGAAGCGATTTTGAAGGCGAATTGTCGTTCGTTGTCTTGGTGGTAACCAGTTTCGCAGACTGAGTCTTATGGCTTCGCGCTACAATGTAGCTGCGATGATCGCTCAAGATCTGCTCGACATATTGGTTTGCCCTGTCTGTAAAAAGCCGGTGGTGCTCAGTCCCGCCGGTGACAGTCTGAAGTGTGGAGAGTGCCGCCGCGTTTACCCGATTCAGGACGACATCCCGATCATGCTGGTGGATGCCGCCAAAATTGACGCCGTCTGAATTCCTACCGTCAACACGTTTCCGCAGCGCTGACGCCAGAAACGACTCCGCAAAAACGACAACTTGTGTTTCCACCCACTACGGAACGACATTTAGTGTCAATCTGGCGACACCTACCCCTCTTACTGTACGGGCTCTCCCTCGGTCACAATCCCCGCAACCTTTTGTAAAAACTTGGGTTCTAAGTGGGTGAGGGGACGGACACCCCGTACCTCAGGGTGTACTAAAGTTACGGCATTCAGATTGCATATATCCAAAGCGTTGCCGATGAATCTAACTAAGCGGCAGGAGGTCGAAAGGTGAGAATGGCTAGCAAAGAGCGATTTACGGTGACTGAGCTGTGCGCCTTGCGAAACGACCTGATTCAGGGCGGAATGGTTGACTCCCGGGAAGCAGCGGAACTGCTCCAGGTTTTTCTAGCCGGCCGCGGCTACGGAGTTTCGCAGATGGCTGCGATCGATGCTGCTGGGCGGGTCGAAATGGCCGGTTGCTCGCTGCCGGTGTTAGAGCGTGAGCTCGAAGGCCTTGCTCTGGTTATGTAAGTTGCATGGAATTCCGGCGCCAGATGAAGTTTCGCGCCCACAATTTTGAGGGGGAACTGATCTAGCTCAAATCAGCAATTGACAGTTCTTTACGAGCGCTGGACACAACCGTCCGGCGCTTCGTGTTTTATGGGCAGAGAAATAAAGCATTCCCAAATCCAGTTCTCATTTTTTTCAGCAGTCCTTTAGCCTGCCGAGTTCGGGAGCAACCGGACCACGCACATCGGCCTCCAAGTCCCAATGTCTTCCTCAACGGCCACTCCTTCCGCGATAATCACGCCAGTCGGAAGGGGCGCAAAGACTCCATCAAGTGAAAGAATCATCATCCTCGTCGTGGTGGCAGCGGTCATCCTCGCGGCAGGGGTGGCGATGCTGTGGGTCCGCTTCTGGCCCTTTGCTCAAAACTCCGTCGTCCAAGATCTCGAAGAGGCCAGCGATAGCCGCGTTCAGGTCCAGTCTTTTCACGCGACATATTTCCCGCATCCTGGCTGCACCCTCAACGGGCTGACTTTCACCCACGGAACCGACACTGCGCATCCACTCATCGCCATCCAAAAAGTCACTATTGAAGGTTCGTATCTCAGCATGCTCGCCCGCCACGTAAGCCGCATCACCGCGGAAGGCCTGCGCATCTTCGTTCCGTCCCAGGCCAGCCAGCCTTTTCACACGCAGCGTTCTACGATTTCTATCGGCGAGCTCGTAGCCAATGGCGCTACGCTGGAATTTGCCGGCCACGATCCGGACAAACCGCCTCTACGGTTCGACATTCATGAAGCAACGCTCCAGGATATCGGCTGGAAGGGCGCCCTTATCTACCGCGTGCGCGTGCACAATCCCGAGCCGCCCGGAGAGGTCACGGCCAGCGGGAAGTTCGGCGTCTGGAGTCAGGACAACCCGGCGCAGACACCGGTCTCCGGCGAATATAAGTTTGAACACGCTAACCTGAGCGTATTCCACGGCATCGCGGGGATGCTCTCCTCGGGCGGAAAGTTTTCCGGCACCCTCGGACACATCGACATCTCAGGCTCGACGGATACTCCCGACTTCAAAGTCACATCGGGCGGCCATCCGGTGCAGTTACTCGCCGATTTCAGCGCCTATGTCGACGCCACCCATGGCGACACTTTCCTCAAGCGGGTCGACGCCCACTTTGGCAAGACTCGTGTGGTGGCGACGGGGAGCATCGCGAGGACCGTCCATGGCAAAGGCAAGACTGCGCTGATCGATCTCAAGTCTGACAATGGCCGCATCGAAGATATGGTTGGGCTCTTCGTCAAGGCCAGCCGGGCGCCAATGTCAGGACTGGCCACGCTGCACGCGAAGGTGGAAATTCCTCCAGGCGATAGGCCTTTCCTGAAGAAACTGAGCATACGCGGCAATTTCGGAATCGGCGGCGGAGAATTCTCGCAGCCTTCTACGCAACAAAGCGTGAACAAGCTGAGCGCCGGCGCGCGGGGAGAGAAGAATGATTCCGATCCGAATACTGCGCTTACCGATCTGGCGGGCGGAGTCACCGTCAACAACGGCGTAGCCAATTTTGCCAACCTCTCCTTCGGAGTTCCCGGCGCAAGCGCGCGCCTGCAAGGGACTTACAACCTGATCAACTACAAGATTGATCTGCGCGGCCAGATGAAAGTACAAACGAAAATCTCGAATACCGAAAGCGGGGCGAAGGCCGTCCTCCTGAAGATGATGGACCCGTTCTTCAAGAAACGAAAGAAGGGAGAGGTGTTGCCGGTGCGAATCGGCGGGGATTACGATCATCCGACCTTTGGACTGGACTTGGACGATAAAAAGGCCCAGCAGGCCGTCCCGTCATCCCACCCAACCTCCCGCAAGTCAGTGCCAACTCAAGGCAGCCGGAACAATCACTGACCGCTATTGCCGCTGTCCACCTGCTATACTACCCCCCAAAAATTCCGTTGGAGGTGTTCCTTGCGAATCCGCGCTTTGTGGATTTTGACGTTTCTGCTGGTGTACGCGGCGGTAGTTCCCAGCCGGGCACAGGATAAAGTGACGATCCTCTACGACGCGTTCGGCGAATCGAAGGAACTGACTAAGGATTGGGGATTTTCCGCTTTGGTGGAACACAACGGAAAGCGGATTTTGTTCGACACCGGGAATGACGCCGCAATTTTTGAACACAACGTCAAGGCGCTGGGCGTCGACCTGACGAGACTGGATTTTGTGGTGATCTCACATCGGCACGCGGACCACACGACGGGGCTGAGATATGTGCTGAAGGTGAATCCGAACGTCACTGTGTACGTGCCCGCAGATGGGGCGAATGGATTTGGAGGAGCGCCGATTCCAGCGGCGTTTTTGCGCGCGGATGAGAGCTTGCCCGCGAAGATGCGGTATTTCGGCGGAACGGATCCGCAACATCTCACGTCCGGCAAGCTCTACGACACGGGGAATTTTGTGTTGCTGAATAAGTTGACGGAAGTGTCGCCAGGCATTTTCCTGGTGCCGACCGTTTCGCAGAAGAAAGGAACGCTGGAGCTGCCGGAATTGACGCTGGCGATCAAGCGACCGAACGGATTGCTGCTCGTGGATGGGTGCTCGCACGCAGGGATCGAAGCGATTCTCGAAGCGGCAAGCGCAGTCGATCCGAGAACGGAGATTGTGTTTGGAGGATTGCACCTGGTGACGACGCCGGTGGAAGAGATTGACGCCCTGGTGGAAAATTTAAAGACGAAGTGGAAGGTAGAGAGGATTGCCCCAGGACACTGCACAGGTGAACCGGCGTTTGCGCGATTGAAGAAGGCGTATGGCGAGAATTATTTGTATGCGGGGTTGGGAACGAAGATCGAGCAGTGAGAGTCGCCCACATGAGTGGACAGGCTGGCGTAACATCGCGCATTATCGTCCCGGAAGATTCTCAATAGCCGCCTGCAGCGCGCGTGCAATCTCTTCCGGATTGGTCTCGGGGGCAAATTGCATCGGCTTGCCGATGCGCACATGAATTTTCCCTGGCGCAGCGTATTTCTTCCCCGCCTTTTTGATTTCGAAGAGGCCGTCGATGCGCATGGGGAGAATCGGGATGCGCAAATTGTTGGCCAGAAGCCCGATTCCGCTGCGGAACGGCTGGAGCTTGCCATCGGTCGTATGTTTGCCCTCCGGAAAGACAAGCACACTGTAGCCGCGATCGACGGCTTCTCCGGCGTAGGCAAAGCTTTTGCGGAAGCCGGATTGGCGCGGCAGCGGGAACAGGTTGAGGAGCGCGACGGCGAGTGTCCATTGGATGCGGTTGTAGATCCGCTTAAAAAAGGGACGATCGGGAGTGGGCGAACGCAGCGCTTCGAGCGCTTCGCCTCCGGTTGCGGTTGCGAGTTTGTGGCGAATTCGCGCTGGAAGAGCGGCTTGAATAAAAGCGACATCGACGTCGTCGATGTGGTTTGAAACGACCAGCAGTGGTCCGCGAACGCCGCGCAGGTTTTCGCGTCCGGTAACACGCGGCCATCCGAGAAGCAAGATAGCCGGGCGCATTAGCAAATAACGGGCCGCCATCCGCAACCAGGTGGTCGGCCAACGCAACGTCCAGTTTGGATAGTGAAAGGGGATCGGTCGCTGGTCGTTGGTCGATGGTCGTTCGGCGGGTTTGCTGACCTCCGACTGACGACCGTCGGCCTTGCCGCTGGTTTGCCGCAACAATTTCTCTAGATCGCCGACGGTGGCCGAATGCGCGAATTTCGTTTCGCTGAGATCGATTTGATAGCGGTCCTCAAGCGCGCTTAGCAATTCAACCCGTTCGAGTGAACTTAGGCCCAGACCGGTTTCTAAATCGGCATCCGAGGTGAGGTTCTGTGCCGGGCGGCCGGTGATACGCGTCAGCAATTCGGCGAGCGGACTAGCTGTGTTTGCGGGCGCTTGTCCGCGCAGGCCGGCCTCGACGGCTTCGCGGATTACGTTGCGCTTCGGCTTCTGCGTCGAGCTGCGCGGGAAATCTTCTTCAGGCCAGACGAACCAAGTGCGCATGCGTTGATATTCGGCGAGCGTTTCGTTGGCGCGAGCGATGATCTTTGACACGGTATTCTGCGCATTGATCTGCGCGTCATTCTGTACGTTGCTATCGGCCAATCGTGGATCGGGGTTGCGATCACGCAGAATCAACACGGCGCAAGGTTCGGCGTTTCCTCCGCGCTCGAGGCCGACGACGACGCAGTCTTTGACATCCGGTTGTCGACGCAGAACCGCTTCCAGGTCTTCCGGATAAACGTTCATTCCGGCGGGTGTGACGATGACTTCTTTCTTGCGACCTTTGAAAAAGAGGTTACCCTGATCGTCGAGCGTGCCGAGATCGCCGGTGCGATACCAGCCGACCTTAGTCTGGTCCTCGGCTTCGCCTGCGGAGCTGCCTGTGACTGGTTGCAACTCGCCGCCGCTCCAATAGCCGCTGGCCACGCCACTGCCGCGGACGAGAATCTCGCCGTCGTCGGCGAGCTTGATCTCGCGCCCCGGAAGCACCTTGCCGATCGAACCGCGACTGGTGTGGAAAGGATGATTCAGGCTGACTAGCGACGTGGTTTCGGTCAATCCGTAGCCTTGAACGACGGCGTAGCCGAGCCGATGCCAGAATTTTTCCGTCTCGCGGTCGAGGGCTGCACCGCCGCTGATCATAGCCCAGAACTTCCATCCGAACTGTCGGCGTACGTCGCGAAAGGTCCACCAGCGCCGCAGGAAATGCTGGCTTTCGGCGGCGCGGAAGCGCTCGGCAAATTTCTCGCTTCGGTCGGCGTCCGCGAGATCGCGCTCGATTTTCTGCTTAAGAGAATCGAGCATTCGCGGAACGGCCACCAGCACAGAGACGCGTTCGCGGAAGATCGTTGCCATGATTTCGGTGGGATTGAAGGTGTTTTCGAAGATGACTGTGCCGCCGAGAAGTGGAGGCAGGAAGATTCCGAGGAACTGGCCGAAGACGTGGCTGAGCGGCAGAAGATTGAGGAAACGGACGGGATGGACCAGTCGCTCGTACTTGAGATATTTCTGCATCTCGGTTTCGATGGGTATCAGATTGCCGACTACGTTGGCGTGGGTGAGCACGACCCCTTTGGGTTCGGCGGTGGTGCCGGAGGTGAAGACGATTTCGAGAGTGTCGGATGGGTGAATTTGTACGGGACGAAAGCGCTGGGAAGGATGGTTGGCGATGGCGGCTTCGAGATCAGCGGGATCGATGGCATTGGCGGCCGCGTATTTCTCCGGCAGGTCGTCAAAAACTGCGGCTCGCTCGCGCGGACAGAGAATCAGTTTCGTGCGGACCTGCGTACTGATTCGGCGCGCGAAATCGGGGATCGCGGCGTCGTCGATGGGAACGGCGATGACGCCGCAAAGAGCGCAGCCGAGAAAAGCAGCTACCCATTCGGCGCAGTTTGGGCTCCACAATAGGACTGCGTCGCCTTTCGCGATGTGGCGCGATTCGAGCTCGCGGGCAAACTGATAGGCGATTTGGACGACGCGCTGGTAAGTCCACCGCTCGTGACGGTAGCCGCGGGGAAAAATGTAGGCCAGGTTGCGGTTGCCCCAGCGCTCGAAATCGTCCAGCGAATCCAGTAGACTTGCTCGCACACCCTGTTTAGTAGCACAATTCCCACGACTTTACAGGCCGGAAGTAACAGACAGCTGAAATTGATCGAAATCACGCTGCGCGCTGATGTGGTTGGGGCTGTATGAAACGATCGCCTATATCTCGCCATTCGGTTCATCTCTTCGCGATTTGCGCCGCTTTAGCGCTTGGCGTGGTCGCGTGTCAGACAGCCACCTCACCGAATGGCGTGAGTTCGACGTCTTCTTCCGCCAGTGCCGGCGGTTCTGCTGCCTTTCGGGTAGAAAGCCATGCGACGCGAGGGCCAACGCGCGATCTCAGCCGCGATGAGGGCCAGGGTGGACACATTTTGCGGAAGCACGTTGGGCAGACCGAAGAGCAACTGCGCGAGCGCCTGGAACGGGAACGCAACATTACGGGCGCGTCAACGTATACAGATCGTTCGACGGCAGAGCATGCTGTGGGCGCGGCGATTGCGCAATCGCAGAGCGAAATCCAGAACTGGCTCGGACAGCCGGGGAGACATCCGAACCTGGTGCTCGACTATGACAGCGACGGTCCGATCGGGCGTAGCATGAATCGTGGTGAATACCAGTCGCGCGTGTGCGAGCATGCGATCGTCGTGCTGAAATACAACGGGCCAAACCATTACTATGTTTTGACATCCTATCCGGAGTGCCGCTCATGAACTTGAAACCGGAAGTCACCGCCGCCAATTTTCCCGCGCTGCATACGTTCCTGCGGGGTTACTTTCACGAGGATGTGGCCGACGAGTATGGGACGCCTCCGGAGGCGGCCGATCAATTCTGCGAGGATGCGGAAAGCGACGAGCGCATTCCGGTTGCGCGAGAATGGCAACATCTCGTGGAACTCACCGGGAACGAGACGCCCGCTCTGAATGCGGCATTGAAGAAGCTGGGCAGCGCCATTAAGTTAAATGAAGAGGAGATACCGCAGGTTTCAGCGATCTTCGCGCGCTGCCTGATGGTGAAGCCGCACCGGCGTGCGGCCAATGAGTGAGAACCGGCCCTATGGTTCCCTTCCCACGCCGAGCGCGTCGGCAACGCGATTGATGTAGTTGAACCAGGATGCGATCAGCGTAATCTGCAAAATGCCCTGATCGTCGAAACCGACTGCGCGTAGCTTTTCGTGGTCGTCTTTCCAGACTTTGGTCGCATCTTTCGTTAGCTTAACGACGTAGTCGAGCATGACGCGTTCTTGCGCCGTGATCGGTGCGGTTGTGTAATCGCGTTCCAGCGCTTCGACCAGTTCTTTATCCAAGGTAACGCGACGCAGAAACTCTGCGTGAGACTCGATTCAATAGACGCAGCGGTTAGTCACCGAGACCATGGTCGCGATCATCTCGTGCTGACGCCGCAGGAGTGGCAGGTCGGGAGACATCAGGGCGCCGAAGGTGGAAAAGGCATGTTTCAGCGCCAGCGGGATGAGAGAGTGCGAGGCCATGATCAGCGAGCCGCCTCCGGCTGAGGGATGAATTGGAACGGCATATTCCTGCGGATAGAGAGACTTTTGATCTTCCATCGCCTGTCGCAGTTCGTCGTCAGCTTCCGAGAGTGGAATGGTTCGGATCCAGGTCAATCGGGCGCCTCCTGATTGCTTTCACACCCTACACGCTGGCTGCTGCCACTGCCAATAGCAGAAAAAGGCTACTGCTACGCAAGCAGCGCCCAAATGCAGTACCATAATCTTGGTTGCCGATAGCCGTTTCTTCGGAGGGTTTGAATGCCGGTTGATACCGTGACGATTACCGATAACCGTACAGGGCAGAGCTACACGCTTCCCATCGAAAATGGAACGATTCGCGCGCTCGACCTGCGCAAGATCAAGACTAGCCCTGAAGATTTCGGGTTAATGACCTACGATCCCGCATTCACGAATACTGCTTCGTGCAAGAGCGCGATCACTTACATCGACGGCGACAAGGGAATCCTGCGCTATCGCGGCTATCCGATTGAAGTTTTGGCCGAGCACTGCACCTATCTGGAAGTCGCTTATCTGCTGCTGTTCGGCGAACTGCCCACACAGAGTGAACTGAAGACGTGGGTCTATGAGATCACGCATCACACCATGCTCCACGAAACGACCAAGAAGTTCATGGAGGGTTTCCGCGATTTTGCGCATCCGATGGCGATGCTGGTGAGCACAGTGGCGGCGCTGTCGACGGTCTATCCGGATGCGAAGAACGTGCACGACCCTGATACGCGACTTTTACAGATCAAGCGGCTGATCGGCAAAATGCCGTCGATTGCGGCCATGTCATATCGCCACATGGTGGGATTTCCGTATGTTTATCCCGACAATGATCTGACCTATACGGAAAATTTCATGAACATGCTGTGGAAGATGGTCGAGCCAAAGTATCTCGCCAATCCGGTGATAGCGCGGGCGCTCGACGTTCTTTTCGTTTTGCACGCCGATCACGAGCAGAATTGCAGCACGAATACGATGCGCGCCGTGGGCAGCGCGCAAGCCGACCCCTACCTGGCGACGGCTTCGGCTGCAGCCGCTCTTTCCGGGCCATTGCACGGCGGCGCCAATGAAGAAGTGCTGCACATGCTGGACGAGATTGGTTCGAAAAACAACGTGCCCGCCTATATCAAAAAGATCAAGGAAGGTAAGGGCAAGCTGATGGGTTTCGGGCATCGGGTCTATAAGAACTACGATCCGCGCGCCAAGATCATCAAATGGGCCGCGGATCAGGTGTTTGAGGTTACCGGACGCAATCGGCAGCTTGAAATCGCTCTGGAACTCGAGCGCATCGCGCTGGAAGACGACTATTTCGTGCAGCGCAAGCTTTATCCGAATGTGGATTTCTACTCCGGCATCATGTACCAGGCGATGGGCTTTAGGCCGGAGATGTTCACCGTGCTCTTCGCGATTCCGCGAACTGTCGGCTGGCTGGCGCAGTGGCAGGAGATGATCGTCGATCCTGAGCAGAAAATCGCGCGGCCGCGCCAGATTTGGATTGGGCATGACACGCGGGAATTTGTGCCGATGGAGAAGCGCGGGAAGACGGAGACTGTGTTGCAGAAGTAAGAACTGCGCAACACTTAGTTTGAGAATAGGTAAGTCTTAAGGATGGGCGATCCAGCCCATCCTTTTCATTTTGCGGATCGGCATCTAGCCGCCGGCGATCGCTCCGATTACGATGAAAGGCTCTTTCCCGCATGCGACCGCATCAGGCAGTGGAGCGTCCGGCGATTCGTGGGACAAATCTTCTTCACAGGCGAAGAAGCGCAAGAAGGCTCGGCGCTCAAGAGTAACCTGGTCGCGGATGGTTCCGCGCAGCATGGGATAACGGGCTTCGAGTGCGTCTAGGACGGAACGCTGCGTGGTGGGGCCGTTGATTTCGAGCTGCACTTCGGTGGCGATATGTGCCAGCGTGCGGAGATGGTGGGGGAGGATGACGCGGATCACACTCATCGAGTGCTCTGAAGTTCTAGAGACGTTCCGCCACAGCTTCCCCCGCCACCGGCGCTTCGCTTGAACACAAGTGTGTCTCGGCTGGCTTGAGGACTGAGTTCGACCAATTGATCAGTGGCGTCATAACTACGATCACCTACGCGTCCGCCTTCGATATGTAGGACGTAGGTCGCAGCAGGTACGGTATCGAATGCGAAGTCGCCTTGGCTATCGGATAGGGTCGTGTAGATGGCACCAGTAGTGGGATTTTGCAGTTTCAGATTCGCCCCGACGATCGGTACATCTACCGGGTGGAGGAGATTCCACAAAGGCGTGCCGGTCTTGTTGGGCTGCGAGTCAATTAGGCTTCCAGCTAGGCGCCGTGTCGCGGGAGCCTCATCTCCCCACTCGTATCTCAGTCTTCGTTTGGCTCTGCTTGTTGGTCGATCCGACACGTGAAAACATCGATAGGCGGCGCCTATTCCAAGGAATTCGACGTCAAGCCAGTACACGCCCGGCGGAAGATCAGTTATCCGGGCTTTTCCGTCGGATGCTGTGAACACAGTAAATTCTTTCGCGTTTCCCTTGATTTGAACAGCAACTCCGGTTAGAGGTTTGCCGCCATGCGCTATTGCCACCACAAAATTCTGCTGCATCTCGATACCGTCGTCGAGACAGGCAGCCATTGAACAACCGGCCGCCGAGCGACAAACGGCACAGGAGGTAACCGCGATGAATACGATGGTCAGCAATCGATTCATAAAAACGCGCCCGAGACACCGACAATGATACTTCTTTTCACGGTAGCGTCTGCACCTCCACACTCAGGACCGCCGGCAAGTCGCGAACTATTGGGTTCCAGCTGTCTCCGGCATTGGCGGAGGCGTAGACCTGGCCTCCGCTGGTGCCGAAATAGATGCCGCATTCGTCCAGCGAATCGACTGCCATAGCATCGCGCAGCACATTGACGTAGCAATTGCTCTGGGGCAGGCCTTTGGTTAGCGGCTCCCATTCGTTGCCGCCGCTGCGGCTACGGAAGACTCGGAGTTTGCCGTCCATCACGAAGTGATGCGAGTCGCTGGTGATGGGAACGACATAAATTGTGTCCGCTTCGTGCGCGTGGACGTCGATTACGAAGCCGAAGTCGGTCGGGAGATTGCCGCTGACCTCCCGCCATGAATCGCCAGCGTCGTCGCTGCGCATGACGTCCCAATGCTTCTGCATGAAGAGCACTCCGGGGCGCTTGGGGTTCATGGCAACGTGATGCACGCAGTGGCCGATCTCGGCTCGCGGATCGGGGATGTATTGCGAATAGAGGCCGCGATTGATCGGCTTCCATGACTTGCCTCCATCGTCGGTGCGAAACGCGCCAGCGGCCGAGATGGCGATGAAGATGCGATCTGGATTACTGGGATCGAGAATGACAGTGTGCAGGCACATGCCACCCGCTCCAGGCTGCCATTTCGGGCCGGTGCCGTGGCCGCGCAAACCCGGGAGTTCCTTCCAGTTCTCGCCGCCGTCGGTGGAGCGGAACAGGGCGGCGTCTTCCACTCCCGCGTAGACCACGTCGGGATCGGTGAGCGACGGCTCGAGGTGCCACACGCGCTTAAATTCCCAGGGATGCTGCGTACCGTCATACCATTGATGCGTGGTGAGAGGGGCGGCTGACGCGTCGTAGACGAACTTGTTGCTAGCCGCCTTCGGCGGGCCTGGGGCAGGCGGCGGACCAGGCGGTGTTCCGGGCTGATGCCAGGTTTTGCCGCCATCGTCGGAGCGCTGAATCACCTGTCCGTACCATCCGCTGGTCTGCGAGGCATAGATGCGGTTGGGATCGGCCGGCGATCCTTTAAGGTGATACATCTCCCAGCCGGGGAAGTGAGGACCACTGATATCCCATTTTTCGCGCTTGCCGTCCGAAGTCAGAATGAATGCGCCCTTGCGCGTGCCGACCAGAACTCGTACCTGGCTCATCATGTGCTCCTTAGTGTTTGATATGTTCACACCGATTTGTTTCCACGCTAGCTCGCCGCGATCGAGCGTCAGTGCTTATCCTTATATTCGTCAGATCAGACGTACCATCCGACCACTTGGCTGCCGGAATCATTAGATGATAATGCCAGTGCCCGACGCGATCGGTCACCTGACTGGGGCCGCCGTTCCATCCGACCATCTGGTCGCGGGAACCATGAATACGTCGATTGGTTCCGGATTGCCATCGAACTGCGGATTGAGCATGACCGGGGAGTGGGGCAGATCTGCGCCCCAAACGGCGCCGTCCATGAGCGGAGTGTAAAACATCAGGTGAGCTATCCAGCGGTGGTCGCCATTGTCGGTAAGATACTGTTCTTTCGACATCATGTAGCTCATGGCTCCCGGCTCCAGGGGCGGCAGCTTTTGCTTTATGAAGGTCTTGATGCCGTCGATGATCTCAGCTTTGGATTGACCGGCCAATATCATCTCCGTTCTTTTATACGTCAGCGGCAGGATGGAGCGGGCAGCCGGCGGATTGTAGCAGACCGGGCCTCGAATTTTAGGGTTCCAAAAATTAGCCGCTTCCTCGCCATCGAATGGGCCCATCCAACCTCGCTCCACAATGCACACGAAACCATTCTTGCCTTTGACTGCGATTTCGTAACCATGCGGTCGGAGAACCCAAACCTCGGCGTCGCGCGAGATGGATTCAGGCGCCGCGCTCCGAGCTAGAGCGATCTCATCGTTTCGATCGGCGATCAGGTATTGCTCAACCGGAGCCATGCTCGGATAAAGTGCTTTGGCGGTCTGGGCTTGGGCGTGCCACGTTGCGCCCAGCACGAAAATCTGGACGACGGCCAGGGCAAAGCTTATTCGTGTGATCGTCCTGACTATGTTTCGCTTTAGGTTTTTCCTGATTTCATTCCCCACGATAGGCTCTCCTTAAGGCTTCAATGTCGATCTTGATCATGCCCATCATAGCTTTGAAGACCCTTTGCGATTTGACCGGGTCTTTGTCCTGCATCAGCTCCATCAAGGTTCTTGGGATGATCTGCCATGACACGCCAAATTTGTCCCTCAGCCATCCGCATTGCACTTCCGATCCGCCGGCGGTGAGCTTTCCCCACAACGCGTCGACCTCTGCCTGGGTTTCGCAGTCTACGAAGAACGAGATGGCCGGAGAGATCATGTACTCCGGGCCGCCGTTCAGCGCCATGAATTGTTGGCCTTCGATTTGGAAGGTCGCCAACATAACGGTGCCTTTGGGCCCTGGTCCGGCGTCCCCGTAACGAGCAAGGTTGAGGATTTTCGAGTCTTTGAAAATGGACACATAGAAGTTGGCGGCTTCTTCGGCTTTGCCGTCGAACCACAGGAAAGGGGTGATCTTCTGCATATCGTTCCTCGGATTAGGGAGCAGTTCTTGCGCCGTGTTCTACGCGGCTTGCGCGGCGGCTTTTTCGCAATTCACCATCCAGGGTATGCCAAAACGGTCGACGAGCATACCGAAGCGCACGGCCCAGAAGGTTTCCCCGAAGGGCATGGTTACTTTGCCGTTTTCTTTTAAGGCGTCAAATATGCGTTCCGCTTCGGCGGGATTGTCGACGTTGATGTTTACCGAGAATCCTTGCGGTTTCTGTTGGTGATCGGGCGGTGCGTCGCTGCCCATCAGGATCTGATTGCCGAGAATGAGGCGGGCATGAATGATTTTGCTGCGCCATTCGGCCGGTACGTGAGCGGCGGCCGGCGTTTGCTCGTGGGTAGTCATGGCCACAATCTCGCCGGCGAGCAGATTTGCGTAAAACTCGAACGCCTCTTCGCATTGTCCGTCGAAAAAAAAGATAAGGGTTCATTTGCATGGCGGTTCCTCCATTGATTCGAAATGACGCTTGGGCGAAGTTAGCAAAAGTCACTTGCAAATTGCAAGCAATAATTTATGATGATTTGAGATGTCAAAGACGCCACGGAAAGAGTGTGGTCCGAAGCGACGGTCGGAGTGTCCGCTGAACGCTTCGGTGGAGATGCTGGGTGATCGCTGGTCTCTGTTGATCATCCGGGACATGATGCTGCGCGGATTTCGCAGCTATAAGGAATTCTCGGAGTGCTACGAGGGCATCGCAACCAACATCCTAGCCGACCGTTTGCGCCGGCTGATGGCGAACGGCATCATCACGTCCGCGACCGATCCAGTGGACGGGCGGAAATTGATTTACGCGCTGACCGCGAAGGGAATCGACCTGGCGCCAGTGCTGACTGAGATGGCGTTATGGGCGGCGGCGCACGAAAATACTGGCAATCAGGCGCTGGTCGATCAAATGCAAAAGGACAAAGTGAAATTTCTGGCCCTGATTCGCGAACGCTGGAAAAGCGCCGATTCGATCTGACCCTAGTTCCAATCCTAGTTCCAATCCAAGTTCCGATCCTGACCAACATGGCCCGTTCTGGAAAATCAAGAGCAGATTTTTCCGAAACCGAACGTACACTCCCCTTCGGTAACCTCCGGTAATCGACGGTAACCATCGTACTGCGGATATGCGGCCTTACAATTAGCTTACTCCGCGGTCTACTCTGCGATCATGCTCTGCGATCCTGGTCGCGCGGGCGGCGAGCGGGAAAAAGGCTGGAGTCCGCACCTTATGGCGTTTGGTTTTGGCTTCAACAAACAGAAGGTTCTCAGCGCCGCGGAGAAGTTTGTCCAGCAGGGCAAGCTGCAGAACGCCATTGCTGAGTACGACAAAGTCCTCAAGAACGACCCCAAAGATCTTACTGTCAACAACACCATTGGCGATCTATACGCGCGCATGGGCGATCCCGCGAAAGCCATCGAGTGCTTCAAGACGGTGGGCGATGCCTATGCCGCGCAAGGCTTCACGGTCAAGGGCATCGCCATGTACAAAAAGATCACCAAGCTGCAGCCGAGCTTGGATGCATCTCTGAAACTGGCGGAACTCTACACGCAGCAGGGCTTATTTAACGACGCGCGGGCGCAGTATCTGCAAGTCGCCGAAGATTTCATGAAGAATGGCGACCTCGAACAAGCGGTACGGCTTTTCCAGAAGGTCCTCGAAATGGATCCGGAAAACGTGCCCATGCGGGTGAAGCTGGCCGAGGTTTATGTCCGGCTGGGGAAAAAGAAAGAAGCTTGGGAGATTTTCAGCGCCGCCGCCGAAGCGTTGCGCGCGCGCGGCGCGTTGGCCGGCGCCGAAGACATTCTGAAGCGCATGCTGGTGCTGGATCCTGGCAACAGCTACGTTCTGCTGCTACGCGGAAAAGCCGCTCTGGATAGCGACGATCCGAAAGGTGCAGTTGAATATCTGGAGAAAGCGCCCGACCTCGACTCTCATCCTGAGGCTTTGCGGGACCTGCTCAAGGCCTATCTGCAGATCGGAACATTGCCCAAGGCCGCTCCGATTGCGGAGAAATTGCTGACGGTGCACAACGATCCCGAAGGATTGTTTCTACTGGCGGAGGGTTGTGCACGCCTCGGGCAATATCACGAAGCGCTGGACGTTTATACGCGGCATGCCGATCGGCTGCTGGCGACCGACTCGAGCAAACTGCTGGGCAGCCTGCATACCATGATCGCACAAGTGCGCGACGATGCTGGGGCACTGGATCTGCTATTGCTGCTGCTGAACAAAGCTGGCGAAAGTACGCACGTCAACGAAGTTACGGAGTTGCTGGCGCACGCCTCGGTCAAGAATGGCGATTTGGCCAGGGCTCGCGATCTGTATCAGATGTTGAGCACCACCGAGCCGCAGAACCAGTTGCATTTGCAGAACTACGAGCAAGTGGTCGAGCGCATGCAGGGAGCGGCGCCTGCGGTAGGAATCACGCCCGAAGAGGGGGCGGTGATCGTGGAAGAGCTGGAAGCGACAGCGCCGGTCATCGATCAGTCCTACCCGGATCATATCGCCATCGCGGTGCGCTCGGCGGTCACAGATGCCGACCTGTTCCTTTCCTATAATTTACCGGACAAGGCAGTCGTGCCATTGCTGGGGGCTTTGCCGCAGGCCCCGCGGGATGCTCGCTTGAATCAGCGGCTCGCTGCTTTGCATACCCGCTTCCACCGCTTTACCGAGGCGGCGGTTTGCTGCCGCACGCTGGAGAGCGTGTATCACGACGCGGGGTATCCGGATGAAGCCGTGCGCTATGGCGAATTGGCCGCTCGCTATGAGCAGGCGGCGGGAAGCGCACCGGCGTCGGCCGGAATATTGGCGGAGACAGCTTTATCGGCGTTGGCGGCGTCGGCGGGCGCCGCCACTTCACCGATCGCCTCGGCGAGAACTTTTCCGAGCGCTGCCCCCTCGCCCGCGCCTTGGCCAATCGCGTCGACGGCCGCCGAACCCGAAATGGCGGTGACTGCGCATCCGGAGTTCGCGGTCGAGGAAATGTCGGTGGGCGCGCCCACGGACGCACATTCTGAGCCCTCTGCCGACCTGGCTTCCGAGTGGGAAGATTCGCTTGCGGTCGAAGAAACGGCTGAGGCTCATTCTCCGGCCACGGAACCGCCGCCTGTCGCGGCTGGTGCCGCCCCAGCGGATGCCGCCAACAATCCAGAGATCGCGGAGACGGTCGAAGAGGTTCGCTTCTATCTTGAACACTTCATGACGGACCAGGCTCGCGCGGGAATCGAGAAGCTCGAAGCCCTGACCAGCGATGCCGGTATTCTCGATCCCTTGCGAGCCGCGGTCGCTGCGGCCGGCCAGCCTCAGGCTGAGCCAGAGGAGGAGATCGCCGAGATCAACGCCGACGATCCCGTCGAATTCGCGGTTCCGGTTCAAACCGAACCATCGATTGACGCAGCGCCGGAGATGATTGCGGCGCCCGGCCAGCAGACGAACGATGGAATCGAGGACCATATCCATCATGCGCCAGCCGCACCGGAACACGCCCCGGAGCCGGCTTATGCCGAGGCTGCTCCGGCAGAAGTTGCGCACGTTGAAGCGGTCGAACTGAGCGCGCTGGTTGCAGATCTGGAAGCCTCACTTGGCGATTCATTCCCGCAAGCGCCGCCGGTTGCTGCCCACGCGTCAGCCGTTCAGGCTGCGCCGCCGCCGTCTCCGTTGACTCAATCGTTACCGAACTGGCCGGTCGCGCCAGCCACGCCGGCTCCGCCAGCGAAGAAGCGAGCGCCAGCGACACCTGCGCCCTTGACTCCGGAGGCCGCGCCTGCCGCCAAGGCCACACCACCAAAGACGTCAACGACAAAAATCGAAACTCCGCCCGCGCCGGCAATCGCCGCGTCGGCACACGCCGCTGCCAGTCCGGCTATGACCTACACCCCATCGTCGCCGCGCTCTTTGGGAGCAGGTGCCGAAGCCATGCATCCTTCTGAGAGCATCGATCTTGCGGAGATGTTTGGCGAGCTAAAGCACGAATTGGAAGAAGACGTCGCTGCCGGCGACGATGATCCGGAGACGCACTATAACCTGGGCGTGGCTTTCCGTGAAATGGGATTGCTCGACGAGGCCATCGCCGAGTTGCAGAAAGTCTGCACATCCATCGATCGCGGCAAGACCTTCGCGCAGCCGGTCCAAACCTACACATGGTTGGCCCAGTGCTTCCTCGACAAGGGGGTGCCACAGGCTGCAATCCGCTGGTATGAAAAGGCGCTGGATATTCCAGGGCTCGATGATGAAGCTCGTGTGGCGATCAACTATGAACTGGGTTCGGCGTGCGAAACCGCACAAGACAAGCCCGCAGCGCTCCGCCACTTTACCAGTGTGTACGGATCAAACATCGATTATCGCGACGTGGCCGAGCGCATACAGGCTCTGAAGTCGTAGAATGCACGAAGTGGGTTTGGAATCAGGCTGGAGAATTTTCGGCCGCGGATCACGATGAAGCGCGAGTCTGCGGCAAGTCGGCTTCCTACCCCACAAAGACGCGTGCAATGATTTCCGACCCGAAGCTACCTTTTGCCAGCAACTCCAGCAGTGTCGGGGAGCTGAAACCTCCGGCTGAACCTGCGTACGACGCCGATCCTGCGCCCACTTCCGCTTCTAAGACATCGCCTTCGGCGGCTCGGCTGTGGCTTCGTCGCATTGGCGTGCTCTTATTCGTGTTTCTGTGCGCGACCTTGGGAGTAATGCTGATGATTCTTCCGTGGCGTCCGGAGTGGTCGGACAATCCTTTGCTGGTGCCGTATCCCACGCTGCGCGCTTTTGTGGCTAGCGGCTTCGCGCGTGGAGTTTCGACCGGCCTGGGCGTGCTGAATGTGTGGGTAGGGTTCTACGAAGCGATTCAATATAGGGAAGAGGAATGAAGGATGTTCGATGGTCGCTCGTCGTTGGTCGTTCGCGAACGATAGCCTTCTGCAGCATCTCCATTAATTGAACTAAGATTAAGTATATCGACTGGCGACTACGACCAACGATCGATCCAACATGACCGAAAAGCTCAAGCCCGCGCCGCTCGCATATCAGAACGAGCCCTTTCTCAACAGCCCGGATGGCAGAATTTTGCGTCTCCTGTCTGAGTACAGCGAACCGCTCTCACGTTTCCGCCGCGAGCAGATTCAGGACACAGTTGTTTTTTTCGGATCGGCGCGCATTCACAGCCGCGATCAAGCTAGCGACCGTCTTAGCGCGGCGCGCGGCAATGGGGGCGAGATTTCGGCCGCGCAGCTAGGCAAAGAGATGAAAAGAGCCGAGGCTGCCGTCGATATGGCCAGGTATTACGAGGATGCGCGCCGACTGGCCCGCCTGCTGACGGAATGGTCGACTCAAATTCCCGCCAAGCGCCATCGGTTCGTAGTCACGACCGGCGGCGGGCCTGGCATCATGGAAGCAGCCAATCTTGGAGCTCATGAGGCGGGGGGGAAGACGATTGGACTCAACATCAATCTGCCGTTCGAGCAGAATCCAAATTCCTACATCACGCCGTCGCTCAACTTTGAGTTCCACTACTTTTTTATGCGCAAGTTCTGGTTCGCATATCTGGCAAAGGCGCTGGTTATTTTTCCTGGCGGATTTGGGACGCTGGACGAACTTTTTGAGATTCTTACGCTTGCGCAAACGGAAAAACTAGCCAAGAAAATTGTGGTGGTCATTTATGGCAGCAGTTATTGGAAGAAAATCATTAACTTCGATGCGATGGTGGATGCGGGCGTGATCTCGGCACCGGACCTAGAACTGTTTAAGATGTCAGATTCGCCGGAAGAAAGCTTCGAATTCCTGAAAGATGGATTGACCAAATATCATCTCGCCCCGCAACAAACTAAGCGCGCGGGCGAGCCGGCGATTCCCGAGATTGCCAGGACTCGACCTTAGTCCGTGTGGCGCGGACACTCTTGTCCTCTTGTTCTCGAAATGACGCTCGGTGTGCGGATGGTCTGCGCGGTTTCCCCGTAAAGTTTGAACTTCCGGATTCCCGACTCCGTATACACTGCTTCGAGTCAATGTTTCGGGAGAAACAAACAAGATGCCATTCCAGTTCCGCCGATTTCCGGCGCTCTGTTGCCTCATCTTATTCTGCACAACAGTTTATGTGACGCTCGGCCCCACCACGGCGCTTGCTCAACCGCTGTCATCAAGCGAGATGCCGTCTGTGACGGTGCCTCCGGAGGCCCAGCCGTCGGCGCATTTTGATGCTGTGGCGGCTACGAATGCCTATCTGGCGGAAATTCCCGCCGATAAGACAGCGCGTTCCGACGCCTATTTCGAGGGCGGCTACTGGATGATTCTCTGGGATTTTCTCTACACCGCCATCGTATGCCTGTTGTTGCTGAATTTGCGCTGGTCTGCGCGCATGCGTGACCTCACCGAGCGCCTCACTCGTTTCAAGCCGGCGCAGACATTCCTGTATTCGCTGCAATACCTCGTGCTGACGTCTATCCTCGCTTTTCCGCTCACGGTTTACGAAGACTATTTCCGCGAACACAAGTACGGACTTGCCACACAAACGTTCGGCCCCTGGATGGGCGATCAGCTAAAAAGTCTTGGAGTGGATTTGATCTTGGTCGGCCTGCTTGCGATGATGCTGTTCGGCATCGTCCGCCGCTTGCCGCGAACCTGGTGGATGTGGGGCGCGGTGGCTACTACGGGGTTTATGGTCTTCGTCATTCTGATCGCGCCGGTCTATCTGATCCCGATTTTTAATAAGGTCACACAGCTCGACGATCCAAAGATTGTCGATCCTATTTTGAGCATGGCACGAGCCAATGGAATCCCTGCCAAAGCCGTGTATGAGATCGATGCTTCGAAGCAGACGACGAGGATGAGCGCCAACGTGAGCGGATTCGCGAACACGATGCGGATTACGCTCAACGACAATCTCCTGCGCCGCGGCTCACCGGAAGAAATTCAGTCGGTTATGGGGCACGAGATGGGACACTACGTTATGGACCACATCTATAAAAGCATCATGTTTTTTTTCATCATGATCGTGCTGTCCTTCGCGTATCTGCATTGGGGGTTGAGTTGGGCCCTCGAGCGATGGGGCGAGAAATGGCAGATACGGGGCGTCGGTGACACGGCTGTGCTCCCGCTGGTCGTGCTGTTAGCCCTGATTTTTGGCTTCGCCACCACCCCAATCGCGAACAGCTTCAGCCGCACGCTGGAGTACGAAGCTGACATGTTCGGGCTGAACGCTGCTCGGCAGCCTGATGGCTTCGCCCAGGCGGCCATTCATCTCGGCGAATATCGCAAGATGAATCCCGGGCGGGTGGAAGAATGGATCTTTTTTGATCATCCTAGCGGGCGCAATCGCATTTATGCCGCGATGCGCTGGAAAGCTGAGAACTTGAAGTTGTTTGCGGGGCAGTAAGCGGGGTCGTACGGTGTGGTCCGCTGGCCTTGCGTTAGTATCACGCTGTACGGTTCGCGGACAGGAGTGTCGGCGCCACACAAAATGGCGGATCGCTGCTTGCTCTATTACATTACCGATCGGAGCCAATTTCGCGGCGATGAGCGCGCTCGCCGCCGCGCCTTGCTCGACAAAGTTGCTGAAGCATCGTGCGCACGGGTCGATTACATCCAGCTCCGCGAAAAAGATTTGAGCGGGCGTGAACTGGAAACACTGGCGCGACAGGCAGTTGAGATCGTGCGCCAGAATTCTTCAACGACACGGCTGTTAATCAATTCTCGCGTCGACGTTGCGCTGGCCACCGGCGCTGATGGGGTCCATTTGCGCGCCGGCGATGTTACTCCTAGCGAAGTGGCGGGGATGTTGAGAGCCGCTTTGCCGACGCCACAGACCGTTGGCGACGTTAGCTTTATTATTGCTGCCTCTTGCCACTCAGATGAAGAAGTGACTCGCGCAGAATCCCAAGCTGTTGACTTCGCTGTGTTCGCGCCGGTATTCGGAAAAAGCGGCGCTCGCCAAGCCGCCCCGGCCGGGCTCGCTGCGTTACGGTTGGCCTGCCAGGCTAAGATCCCTATACTTGCTCTCGGCGGCGTCACCATGAAGAATGCAGCATCTTGCGTGGATGCTGGGGCGGCTGGCATCGCCGGTATACGCTTATTTCAGGAGAATAGAATCGAAGATGTCGTTCGCGCACTGCGGGCGGGTTAGGATCATGGGCTCGTTTGAACCGATGGAAACGGCGTTACTGCTTTGCCGAGCGCAGGAAGAATTCGTTCCTGCGCTCGTGCGTATTTCGGCCGGCTGGTTCTTCATGGGCTGCGATAGCGGGCAGGACAACGAGAGGCCTGTGCACCGCGTCTGGGTTGACGAATTTCTACTGGCAGCACGTCAGGTCTCGAATGCCGACTACGGACACTTCTTGAACGCGACCAAATCATTGCCGCCGCCGTTCTGGAATGACGCGGCGTTCAACCATCCCAAGCAGCCTGTCGTCGGCGTATCGTGGCACGATGCGTTCAGCTATTGCGAATGGCTCTGTGCACGCAGCGCTGGAAAATTTCGGTTGCCGACGGAAGCGGAGTGGGAATGTGCGGCGCGCGGAGGCTATGGTGACGAGAACAGGAGCGCATTGTTTCCATGGGGTGACACGCCTCCGCAGTCGCTGCCGGGATACGCCGATCGTTGCGCTGCATGGTGGAAGGCGGGCCCTGAGCCCGTCGGTCTTGCCGAGCCGAACGCATATGGGCTCTACAATATGTGCGACAACGTGCACGAGTGGTGCAGCGATTGGTACGCGGCCGATTACTACGCCGTGTCGCCTGAGCGCAACCCGCAGGGCCCTGAAACTGGCGAGCGGCGGGCTTCCCGAGGCGGTTCGTGGCGGCATTATGTGAAGATTTCGCGTTGCGCGGCTCGCTCGAGTATCCCGCCGGAATTCAAATACGCGGATTACGGATTTCGCGTCGCGTGCGACGTACAATTAGAGGTCAGAAGTTAGAGGTCGATTGCACAGGTTAACCTCTTGCTGGACAATGCTCTGTTTTTACCTCTGCAATCTGAGCTCTAACCTCTGCAAATCATCTATGGCTGATCTCGCGTCTCAATACCTCGAAGAAATGAAACGCCAGTTCCGCGGACATAAGCGCATGGGCGAAACCGCCATGGCTCAGCTTGAGGACAAGGAATTTTTCATCTCGCTTGATCCGGAATCGAATTCCGTCGCGGCCCTGGTCAAGCACATTGCCGGAAACGCGCGCTCGCGCTTCACCGACTTCCTCAACAGCGACGGAGAGAAGCCGGACCGTTTTCGCGATCAGGAATTCGAAGTGTCAGAAAACGCGACGCGCGAAGAAGTGATGCACTGGTGGGAACGAGGCTGGACGCAGCTGCTTTCGACGCTGGATTCGCTCCAACCTGAGGATGTACAGCGCACCGTGACCATCCGCAGCGAGCCGCACACCGTAATGCAGGCTCTCAATCGCGCGCTCGCACACTATGCCCAACACATCGGACAAATCGTCTTCCTCGCCAAACACCTGCGCTCCGAAAAGTGGCAGACGCTAAGCATTCCGCGCGGCAAATCCGAAGAGTACAAAACTGCCAGCCCAAAAACCCACGCTCGCGGAACGCCTAAAAGTTGAACGAAAATCTGGACTCGGGCGATCCTTCGACTCCAGGGTGGATCACAAATTTGGTCCGTAGTACCGATAATGTCCACTAATCTTCCAGTTGAATAACACATCTTCAATCCTGGGTCCCTGTCCTATGTTGTGTTCGATCATGTAATGTCCGCTCGCGCCTTTGCGGTCAACAACAATTCCTATGTGTGGTACATTGCCGCCAAGATCGTAAGTTACGAGGTCTCCGGGGCTGTAGTCTTCCGTCCGCACGCGTGTCGGCAAGGATTCACCCTTGCGGCTGAAAAACACCATGAGATTTGGAACGCGGCGGTGATCAATATTGCTATCGGGTTTCGCCGAAAACCACCTCCACTTGCGCGGATAGGCTGAGAAGTTCTGCAGCATATCTTCGTGGACTTCTTTCTGAAGATCGACGCCCACAGCTCGATAAGAACGGATGACTTCATCGGTGCAGACGCCCGTATCCGCTGGAACATCTCCGTCCGGATAAGGAATGCGTACGTATGCCGGCTCATAGCGAACCGAGTGGTGCGTCCTCTCGACTGCCGCATCCACCAGGAGCCTAATAAAATCTTGTCGGGATCGTGGTCGAGAAGAAGTGACCTGACAGGGTGAATAGAAACTACAGAAGGCGACAAGGACAACCAAGAACCTCAAGGCCATGAGGAAACCTCAATGTTCATTCTAGATCGCAAGTTTCATTTGCTCCTGATAGCAGATCCCTCAGCAATCGCGTCTAGATTACGGTGCTAAAATAGACCGTTTGCACGTCTAATTCCCGTACTACATGAGGAGGCTTCTGATGGCTGGAACCATGATGGCAGTGGTCAAGCCGGAAGCCGCGCCGGGTGCGGAGATTCGCGAAGTCAAGATTCCATCCTACGGCCGCACCGACGTTCTGGTGAAAGTCAAGGTTGCCTCAATCTGCGGCACCGACCTCCACATTTATGAGTGGGATCATTGGGCTCAAGGGCGGATTCATCCGCCGCTGATTCCCGGCCACGAATTTTGCGGCGAGGTAGTCGCGTTCGGTAATGAGGTCACCAGCGTCAAGGAGGGCGATTTCGTATCGGCCGAGATGCACGTAGCTTGCGGCAAGTGCCTGCAATGCCGCACTGGCGAGGCCCACATCTGCCAGAATGTGAAAATCATAGGCGTTGACAGCGATGGAGCTTTTGCCGAATACGTCGTTATCCCCGAATCGAATATCTGGAAGCTTGATCCTGCCATTCCGCAGGAGTACGCGTCTATTCTCGATCCGCTCGGCAATGCTGTGCACACGGTGCTCGCCGGAGAGATTGCGGCGAAAACTGTAGCCATCACCGGCTGTGGACCGATCGGGCTGTTTTCGATTGCGGTGGCCCGAGCTGTTGGCGCAACTACCATTTTTGCGATCGAAGTCAACGAACATCGGCGTAAGCTCGCGACAAAGATGCACGCTGATTATGTGCTTAATCCCTCCAAAGACGATGTTCGCGGCACTATCGCCGAAAAAACCGGAGGCCTTGGCGTCGACGTGGTTCTTGAGATGGCTGGGCATCCTGACTCCATCCGCACAGCATTCGACATTGTCCGGCGCGGCGGACGCATCTCCCTCCTGGGTCTTACCTCGAAGCCTATTCCGCTTAATTTTTCCGAAGATATAATTTTTAAAGGCATTACCATTCAGGGCATAAACGGCCGCCGCATGTATCAGACGTGGTATCAGATGACGGCTTTGCTCAAGAGCGGGCGTCTCGACCTCCACCCCGTAATCACCGATCGCATCCCGATGAAGGACTTTTCGAAGGCCATGGCGAGGTTAAAGACAGGCGAAGCCAGCAAAATATTGGTATTCCCGAATGGGACGAAATAGTTTTTTGTGATTCTGAGATTTCGCATTGAGGGAGTAAAGCTGCCAGTGGTGTTCCGCCCGTAAAATGGAGACCAGCAAACTATAGAACGGAGAGGTGGCCGAGTGGTTGAAGGCGCCAGTCTTGAAAACTGGAGTACGGGAAACCGTACCGGGGGTTCGAATCCCTCCCTCTCCGCCATTACCTTAGTTATCTAACACTTGCAAGCCGGTGATACCTACACTGATTCCAAGGGGTATACCTTTTCGGTGCCCCCAAAAGGAGCAGTGCGGTATGGCTGAGCAATGGCGCGATGTCGCAGGATACGACGGCATTTATCAGGTTTCCAACCTGGGGCAGGTTCGGAACGCCCTCACCAGAAAAATTCTTCAACCCATCAAGATGAAGAACGGGCGACTCTACGTCACCCTTTCCAGTGATGGATTCTCGCGAAAAAGCACCGTCCACGCCTTGGTCGCCGCTGCGTTTTTGGGCGATTGCCCACCAGAACACGAGATAACCCCCAAAGACGGCGACTACACGAACAACGCCGCGCTCAACCTTGAATACGTCAGCCGAGGCGATAATCAAAAGCGGTTTGTGATGAGGTCAGGCGGGTATTCCGTCAATCTCACGAAGCGGGTTCAGACCGCGAACGGTATGCGTTACTGTCCCGTCGCCGAGTCCGCCAATGGTCGAGTCAAGCCCGACATCGTCGTCGTGAACGGCAAGGAAGAGCGACACTCGGAGGGCGCCTATTATCTGGAGTGGCGCGAGGATGGGAAGCGCGTCCGCTTGTCGGTCGGGAAAGATCCCGCGGACGCCAGTGCGCGCCGCTTACGCAAAGAAGCCGAGCTGAACGCGGTCAATAGCGGCGTTTCCGTAATGCCCGACGGGCAGAACGGGCACCGGTCATTAGCTGCCGCCGTCGCCGATTTCCTGGATGAAACGAAGCTTACGAAAAAGCCGAAGACGCATGCCGCGTATTCGATCGCTCTCTCGTATTTCACCGAGTCCTGCCACAAGTTGAACCTCGACGAGATCGAGCGCAAAGACCTGCTGAAGTTCTCAGCTTTTCTGCGTGATGAGAAGGAGCAGGCGCCGCGGAGCGTGTACAACAAGTTTGAGAACGCGATGACGTTCCTCAAGGCGAATGGGATTCGCGGCCTGGTTGGTAAAAACGATTGGCCACGGTACACCGAGCAGGAACCGGAGATCTACGAGCAAGAAGAACTAGACAAGCTGTTTGCGAAGTGTGACTCGGAAGAGCGGCTCTGGTATGAATTTTTCCTGATGACCGGGATGCGAGAGCAGGAAGTCGTGTACACGTATTGGTCGGACATCAACCTTGCTGCGAGCACCGTTCGTGTCAGCCACAAGCCGGACCGCGGCTGGACCCCGAAGGCATACAAGGAACGCGAAATTCCTATTCCAACGAAGCTTGTGAAGAGTCTGAAGAACTGGAAGGCGAAATCCGATAAAAGCTGCAACCTCGTTTTCCCAACCTCTGGATGTAACCCGAAGCTCGACTTTCTTGACGGCCTGAAGGCTGTGGCCGAGCGGGCGGAGCTGGATAAGGAGAATTTCTGGCTGCACAAGTTTCGTGCGACGTTCGCTACGTGGTCGCTGTGGGCAGGTGTTGATCTACGCACCGTACAGCAGTGGCTTGGTCACTCCGATATGGAGAGCACAATGCGGTATTTGAAGCCCTCGCGGAGCCAACATGTGCGGGATAAGGTGAATGAGATTTTCGCCTCGGCCGACTGAAATTAGTCAAGCATGGCCGGGTCGGCCACAATGAAGGTGAAAATGGGCGCGATCGGGGACAGAGTATGGGCACGCCGAGATCGAAGTCGTACTTCCTATTGGTCGCTACCGCCGACCGGGTTAGCTTTTGAGCAGTAGGCCGAGATTTGCCGAAGGTATCGATGCCTCGTGTCGCGCGATAAAGAATTCCTCATTCCAAAGGAGAGAAAGAAGGGACCTTTCCTCAGACCATCTAGGGGCCGATGTATCCGTCATTCGTTGCATCAACCCTTTGAATTCTTTGGGATTTAGATCGCCGCGGTAGAGATCGAGAACACGTCTGTAAAATGCAATTAGCCAGTCTCGACTTGGCGCAGTTTCCCGGCTGTTGCCTTGGGTCGACCGCTCCTCAAGAGTTTTCTCATCGATCTGGTGCAGAGCGAACTGTGCTAACGCGCCCGGCCAGTTCTTTACCCGTGGATCTTTAACTTTCCTTTCCAAAAGTTGGTTGGCATCGCTTCTTGAGAAAACGTTCGGCCTGAGAATGGAAGCGACCCATAGGAGGAGTGGAAGATGAACGCCGCCTGCCCCGTCGGCGAACTGGGAATCCAACCCCGATTCCCAGAACCGAACGGCTGCATCGGGTTCCTCAACACACCACTTCGCCGCACCAGCCATGCCGAAGAAACGAGCGGTGGTGAATGGGTCTCTCTGCATCGCATATTGAAAATGCTCCCACGCAGCTTGGTACTTCTCCGTCCATAGATAACCTACTCCCAGCCGCATGATGTGTGACGCACTCGGATCGCGAGCGTAGCCTTCTCGCATTAGCGCGAGTCCTCGTTCCGCATTTCCTCGTAGGACAAGCTCCCAAGGGTTCTGCTCCTTCGTAATATTTGTTTCGGTCATTCGTCCTAACCCCATCGGCATCAATCTGCTTCACCGAGCATCTTGTCGTGGAGCGGCTTCCACCGCGAACCGGTCTACCAAGACCCTAGCGACTGACCAATAATACCGTACCTGTTGTAGAGCCAGATTGAAGTTTGTCCTTGGGGAAGTCCCCAGTTGCTGATTTGATTTCCCACTGCAATGGGTGAAGAACCCACGGGTTTGAGTTCCGCGAAGTTAAAACCCGGATTGGTGCTTGGGTCACCGACGTACCGGGCGTCAACACCGGTCTGGCCCGGTGCCGTGGCCATGTCCCAATCTTCTGGGTTTGTGCGAGTTTGCGCCGCCAGCACATCCTGAAAACCTTGATGGACTTCATTGCCAAAAGCAGTCGTGCCAAAGCCACTCGCTGTCTTGACTTCCGACGACTCCCAGGTTTCTTCTAGTCCTCTTATAGATCCGAGCGCGAAGCTCAAGCTAGGTGCTGCGCTGTATGCCGCTACGAACAGGTTCTGCCAATTTTGCTGGCTTTGGACGATGTTTGCGTTAGCGGCGAGCATTCCGCTGAGCCCGCTTCCGCCGGCGGGGCTTGGGTTGGGCGAAAAGTCCACGCCTGCTTTGGCAGCGAGGCCAGCCAGGGCGCCTTGGATATCATCGGTGCCCAAATCCATTGTGTTACTGTCGAGCCAAGTTACGTCCACGTTTGCCAGCCACGAATAGTCTGCAACTGCACCTATCTCAACAGTACCGGTCGGACTCCACGCATAATAACTTCCCCCCGATGAACCGCCACCAGAGGAGCCTGAATCCCCGCCACCTGAGCCGGAGCAGCCCATGCCATAGAAAGCGCAGTTATCTGGGTCCTGCCCGCTTGGATCAAAGTTGTTGACGGGGTCATTGAGCGAGTACGCGTAGCGGTTCCACGACTGTGGATTGCCGGGACTTCCTCCTAATGGATCCGGGGACATGAACCGTCCCTCGCTGCTGTAGTACGAACGAGCCAAAGCATAGTCAATTCCGCTCTCCTGATCCCGCTCATACGTAGTGAATACCCAGTTCGATGTCGTGTTGTTGTTGTACCAAGGTTCGCCGAAAGGAAAGGTTCCCTGCTCGCCGGAATCAGCGCCCGTGGAATTCGTATACAATCGGGGAGAGCGATGGTCGCGGTGCTGATAAATAATTGTCCCGCCAGCGCCCCCAGTGCTACCGGTAATCGCGGCGAGAAGGTTGTGGCCGTAGATGTATTCGCGGGTCGGCGAGGCCACCGCCGCTCCGTTGTCGTATTCCGCGATCACATGGCCGCCCGAGTAAATCGAAACAGTAGTCACACCGCCCGTTATAGCTTTCTGGACACGCAAGTGATTACCGTCGCAAGTATAGACAGCTGTGTTTCCGTTCCCGCTGAAGTTGGTGAGGCACTCCTCGCCGTCGTAGCTGTAGGTTCCATAGAAAGGCCACGGTTCTGCTGTTAAGTGGCCACCGGCGTCGTAGGTGTACCCGCCGGTAGTGATCTGATTGCTCGCTGGGCTGATGCTAAAGGAGGGGGCGGGGACAGTTCCCGTGATCTGATTTTGCGCGCTCCGGTTTCCGTACCGGTCATAGGTCTCCGACATTCCCCAGGCCGCGTATGCGGTCGATCCTGCTGTGCTCGCGGTATTGAGGCGTCCTAGTGGGTCGTAGGCATATGCCGCGCTTCGCCCAGGCTGCACAGAATCTACGATGCACTGGATTTGGCCGTTATTCCCCGCAGGCGCATTCGGACAATATGTTGAGTTTTGCTGGTAGTAGTAATTCAAGCCGAACAGCGACGAGTTGGAGGGAGTGTTGTTGTCGGTGATTGTTCCGCCAGTCCCGCTTTCGCACGCAGAGACGAGCAACACCTTGACCACAGTGGTACCAGTTAACGAATATACAGTGAACGTCGAGTTACAAGCAGAGTTACTGTTTCCGTTGATCGTAATGCTGTCGCCAACGTAGATCCCCGCGTTAGAAGCAACAGTTATATTCGTGGTTGATGGGGATTTCGGAGGGGCTTGAAAGGGGTTGCTGAGAGTATAACTTATCGAGTTAATTGCGATAGAGAGGCCCCCGCCACTGGCGTAGCCAAGACTTGTAATCTGCGATCGTTGCGGAGAGTAAGCAGCCGTTGCCACAAGGCCGTTGCCATATATAGCGTTTGTTGGACGATTCGCCGCATCATATCTCACAGAAGGTATGTACAGATATGCAGAAGAACTGGCACCGCAGCTCGAAGCTGGAGCGGCCGATACCAAACACAGATGGCCGACACCGTCGTATACATTGTAGACGTTTCGGCCGGAAGGATAAGTAATCTGGGTAAGCTGTCCGCCCGCGTTGTACGCGTATGCTGTCGTGTATGTCGTACTGCCTATCGTCTTTGCCAACTGTGTGACACGTCCCATCTGATCGTAACTGTACGCCTCTGATCCGGAAGGGTCGGTCATGGCAAGCAGGCGCCCGACATTAAACGCCGTGGAGCTAGAACCATACTGATAGCTTTCCGGTCCTGTCGATGTCGGAGTATGTGTCTTCCCAATGAGCCGATTGGCGACATCGTAAGAATAAGTGGTCACATACCCGCGAGCGTCTGTTCTCGTACACGGGTTCCCAGGATTCCCGCTGCACAACGCTCCGCCCGTCGTCATGTAAGAAAGCGTCACAGGATTCTGTGTCGTCACGCCGTTACTTGTCGTGCTTGCTTCAGGGGTTTTCTGCAGGATCAGTCGGCTAAGACCATCGTATTGATAGCTTCGGGTCTGGGAGCCTTGCATAACTCCAGTCAAGTTGCCGAGAACGTCGTACGTATAGAATGTTGCATTAGGAGTCTTAATCGTCGGGTTGGGTTCATCTAATTCGATTATGCGGCCAAAACCGTCAATCCATTCCTGCCTCTGTTTTCCTGTCTCATCCGTGCTAACAATAGGGAAACCCAGACCATAAAGCGTCGTAGAACCCTGCTGTGTGCTTAGACCTCCGGCGGCGACGACGGCCGCGCCGTAGGCAGTCTGAGTGTACTGATTATCGGGATGCGTGACCTTCCTCGCACGGCTGAGTCCGTCGTACGTCGTACTTTCAGCCACGTCGTTCGGATCGTTAGCGCCGAAGTTTGGATGGCTTACCGACGAAACCCGATTCATGCTGTCGTAGGTCGCGTTCACGTATGACGGTCCGGAAACATTGTTGGCTAGCGATTGGCCGGTTGCCCGACCGAGAGTATCTAATGTCGTCGTCGTGAGGGTGCAGCTCGTACACAATACGGATGGAGTGGTAGCACCTATGGCTGCATAAGAATCAAAGACTGTGGCAGAGTTGTATGTCGTGTAAGCATTAAAAAGCCAACCGATTGGATAGATCGTCTCCGTCATGCGATCGAACGGGTCCACGTAATGCGAGTACGTCGTGGCTGAATTGTAGTCATTGGCCAGCGCTGGCTTTCCGCTCCCGAAGTAGTAGCCCATCGAGGTTGTGCCGACGTTGTCAATCACGGATGTGATGTAGGCATTTGTCGGTTTTGGAAGGGCTGCGTGGGGACTTGGCGGATCGCTACCGTTGTCATCAAACAAGTTGTCGGCGAAGTAGAACTTCGTCGCTGGATTGACTTTAGGGTCGACCACCTGAGTGATCTGTCCCGTTGTGTCGTATGAAAGCGCTGTGGTCAGATAGGTTGAGCCGCTGACCCACTTGCTGATCTGGGCGGGGTTACCGCGCGGGGTGTATCCGACACCGTGCCCGGTATCGTCGTGGTTCTGCACCGTGCCTCCCACCGCTGGCAGCGCAAGCGCAAGGGAGTTGCCGGTTCCATAGCCGTCATACGTGGTCATCGTGCGCGCAACGGTCGTCATGCCCGTGGGGCAATAGGGGTCCGGGGGCGTGCTGGTCAAATTGTTGCAGACAGTCTTGGTAGCAACGCGGTCATCAATGAAACTCCCCAGCGACGCGTACAAGGTTCCGTTGCCATTATTCAAGTAGACTTGTGCCCCACCGTGAGGCCCGAGGTCGTCGGGGTCGATCACGATCAAGTCCAGTTCTCCGTTTCCCCTCAAACTTGCCGGTGTCAGCCAATATCCCGTCGAAGGATTAGGATCTCCCGTATATAGGGCTGCTCCCAAATGACCCTGGCCGTCGCCAGGAAGCACCGCTACCGATCCGGTCGCCGTCGAACCGATCATTCCGACCGCGATGTCCACCTTGCCGTCTCCCGTAAAATCGTCGGCAACGAGAAACAACGGTGGAGCTGGCAACCTGTACTGAACCTCTGACTTGAACGTTCCATCGCCGTTTCCAATGAATACACCAACCGTCGAGGTGTCGGCTTCAGCAACTACAAGATCCGGCTTGCCATCGCCGTTCAAGTCAGTTTGGATCAGCCAGGTCGGACTAAGACCGGCGATGGGCAGAATCGTTGGCAGGGCGGATGTGCCGGTGCCGTTGCCGAAGTAGAGCCAAATTGTGTTGTCCTGCCCGTTTGAGATGGCCCAGTCGAGTTTCCCGTCCCCGTTGAAGTCAGCCGCCGCAACAGCCGTCGGTATCTGTCCCGCGGGTAAGTCAGGGCGGAAAGCGAATCCGTTTGAGGGAGGCGTGGTCTGGTTGGAAAACGGACCCTTTCTTCGGCTTATGGCGGCGCGTCCACCTGGAGCGTCGAGATGCGAGTGGCTTACTTCGTATGAGAGTGCGCCGGACTGAGTATGCCGCCACCCCCGGAATCGGCCCGGGGCGGTCAGTCCCGATTGGTCGAGTGGACTCGAACGACGAGTCTCAGGAGTAGTTTGCTTTTTGGGGCTGCTGCGAGCCGAGAAATCCTGCGCAGCCGCAAGACTCGCAGCGCAAGAAATCAGCATCACCATACAGATGGACTTCCTTTTCACCGAATCAACCTATACTTAAGTCTTACAAAGAAGCAAGGCCCCGATCACCAATTCCCGGAGCTGGGCCCAGTTGTTATAGTCGGCATCGACGACTAGCAACCTCCTCGTACATCAGCCTTCCGATTTCTGCAGGTCTCCTCTCCTATACAATAAGGCCGCTGTCAAAACCCGAGGGGGTATACATGTCCAATCTAGATAATGCACTACGGGAGCTTCGCGAAAAGCGTAGCCGATCACAAGCAGAAATTGACAAGCTAGACCAAATAATCTTTGGGATAGAGTCTTTAAACGGTACCGGAACTGTCCATGAGTCAAGCCATGAGTCAAGCCGGCCGACGCGGATCATATCAGCAGCTTCGCGGCGAAAGATGGCACTGGCGCAGAAGGCGCGATGGGCGAGCATACGGAAACAGTCGCAGCCGATACTGGTTTCCGCTCCTGCGAAACGAACCATGTCGGCGTCCGCTAGAAGGAAGATTGCAGCCGCTCAAAAAGCGCGGTGGGCGAAGGTTAGGTCACAGGAGAAGAAGGCGGCATAGTCCCGAAGTTGCTTCTTCTGCGACAGTCGGTAGCTTCCTCACATGGAGCTAGGATGATTGAAAACGATCCGTTCGACGTAAAAGTCGACAGGCCGAGTTCTAACTTCCGACAAGCGGACTTCTGGCCGATATAACTTCCGATTCACCCATCCTCCACCCAGTGGGCCGAACGTCGGACGGCCTCCCCCGGAATATAAAGGGGGTTCGTCGAGATCATGGATGACGACTGTCGCTATCGTCTTACGCGATGATGCGGCTGACGCTCGCTCCGAGGAACTGCTGCATCCGCGAAGACTATAGAGACCGTGCCGATCCCGAAAGCTGGCAGAAGCGCCGGTCCGCGCGGAAGTTCTCTGATCTTTATGGCATTGCCCAAGCGACCTGAGATGTGAAGTCAGCTTGCCCCTTGCAGCCCACTACTGGAAGAGACGAGCCTGAACCCGTGCGAGTTCAATGGGTGCGGAGCAGTCGTCGTCGTTAGCCACGCGGTTGATCCGCGCGCCCTTCCAGCAGTCTATTTCAAGAACGGATTATCAGTCTCTGTCTCTTCCCACGCCACCTCAGCATCTCGCCCGAGTGCCCAGAAACCGGACTCGTCCGTTACTTTAGTATGTTTGATCACTTGGCATCCTCAGTACACATCCCGCAAACTGAAGTACGCCCGAGACAGCCCACCCAGCACCGCATTCAACCCTCACGATGCCCCCGTGCTCAAAATTTATGCACGAAAGGCAGTACTTGGGTAACTTGAGTAACCAGTTTCACTAAAGCAGTATGCCCTTTCTGACGAGACGGGAGAAGTTCTAAAACTTCCGGTAGTCAAGGGGGAATTGTGAAGCGTTTCGCCGGTGCAGGATTGCTCTCAGGGTTGATCGTTCTTGCTTTGCTGGTTCTGTCCGGATGCGGATCTTCAGCTCCTCCGCCCATGGCAGTTGCTTTATCACCCAGCAGCACGCCAGGCATCGATCAGGCGCAGACGGTTCCCATCACGGCTACGGTCTCGAATGATCCGAAAACGGCCGGCGTCACCTGGGCTGTTTCGGGCGGCGGAACGCTCACTGGCACCACCACGGCCGCGGCGACTTACAACGCTCCCGCTTCTGTTACCACCGCGTTCACGGCAACCGTGACTGCGACCTCAGTCTCCGATGCGACGAAGGTTGCCACTTTGCAGATCAAGGTCGCCCCCCTGCCCGCCATCACGACAACCTCGTTTACTGCAACCGCAGGCACTTCTTACAACGGCGCCCTGAGTGAGTCAGGTGGAACCAGCCCATACACTTTTGCAATAACCGCCGGCTCTCTGCCCGCCGGATTGAGCTTGAACAGCAGCACCGGAGCGATCACAGGCATGCCGACCGGACCCTCCGGCAACAGTTCCCTCACCTTCCAAATCACGGATGCCGCGAAGATATCGGCCAGCCAGTCGGTAGCCGTCACCGTAAACGCGCCTCCGGCCTTGACTATCAGCACTGGTTCCTTACCCGCAGGAACAACCGGCACAGCCTACAGCCAGACGCTGCAAGCGACAGGCGGCGTACCAACTTACACATGGGCAGTCACAACCGGAAGCCTGCCCGCCGGATTGACTTTGAATTCCGCGACCGGCGCGATCTCCGGAACGCCCAGCGGCACGTTCACCGGCACCACAAGCTTCACCGTCACTGCGACCGATTCGCAAACGCCAACGCACGCTACTACCACCGCCAACCTGAGCATCACCGTCGCCGCGCCGCCCTTGAGCGTGACGACGACATCGCTCGCCGGTGGATCGATCGGCAATGCATACACCAGCCAGACACTACAGGCCACGGGCGGAATCTCGCCTTACAAATGGGCCGTGACCACGGGCAGCTTGCCGGCTGGATTGTCATTGAACGCTTTGACGGGCGTGATCTCCGGCACACCAACCGGAACGTTTGTCGGCACCGTCAATTTCACCGTCACCACAACCGACTCTGAGACTCCGACCGCGAAGACTGCAACCGCCAACTTGAGCATCGCAATCTCGGTCGCGCCGCTGAGCGTCACCACTTCCGGATCGCTGGCTGTAGGCGTCGCGAGCTCCCCGTATTCGGGCGCGACTTTGCAGGCCACCGGCGGCATCACTCCTTACTCGTGGACCGTTACCACGGGCAGTCTACCGGCAGGTCTGATTCTCAACGCCGCCACAGGAGCGATCTCCGGCACACCGACGACGGCCGCAGTTGGCACCGCGAACTTCACCGTCACCGTAACCGATTCGGAAACACCAACCGCGAAGACTGCCACTGCGAATCTGAGCATCGTAGTGAATCCCGCTTTGTCGGTGACAACAAACTCCCTGCCGGCGGGCGTAATTGGCACGAGTTACAGCCAGACTCTGGCAGCAGCGGGCGGCATTACTCCCTACACGTGGGCGATCACCACAGGCAGCCTGCCAACAGGTCTGTCCTTGAACACCAGTACCGGTGCGATCTCCGGCAAGCCGAGTGGAACTTTCACCGGCACTGTGAGCTTCACCGTCACCGTAACTGACAACGAGTCGCCCACTAAACAGACCGCGTCCGCAAATCTCAGCATCGTAATCAGCGCTCCTCCGCTGAGCGTTACCACGACCTCGCTCGCTGCTGGAACTATTGGGAACGCCTACACCAACCAAACTCTCCAGGCCACTGGCGGAATCACGCCCTACACGTGGGCGATCACCACCGGCAGCCTTCCTTCTGGCTTGTCCTTGAATGCCGCCACCGGCGTCATCTCCGGAACTCCGACGGGAACGTTTGTCGGCACCGACAGTTTCACGGTTACAGTGACCGATTCTGAAACGCCTACCGGCGGCATGGCGAGCGCCAACCTGAGTATCGCGATTTCAGTGGCGCCCCTAAGCGTGACGACTACGTCGAGTTCGCTTCCCGTTGGCGTAGTCAGCTCTGTCTATGCGGGCGCCACGTTACAGGCCACGGGCGGCATCACGCCCTACTCGTGGACAGTGACGACCGGCAGCTTGCCGGCAGGTCTAACGCTCAACGCCTCCACCGGAGCCATCTCCGGCACCCCGACCGCCTCCGGCACAGCTAACTTCACCGTCACTGTGACCGACGCGGAAACACCGACCGCAAAGACCGCCACAGCGAACCTGAGCATAGTAGTCAATCCAGCCCTATCGGTGACAACCACCACGTTGCCTGCCGGCGTGATCGGCACCACTTACCCCGGCGCAACGCTGGCCGCGGCAGGCGGCATCACTCCTTACACTTGGGCAATAACCACTGGCAGCCTGCCCGCTGGCCTGTCCTTGAACGCGAGCACCGGCGCGATTTCCGGCAAGCCGAGCGGAACTCTCACTGGCACAGTTAGCTTCACCGTCACCGTCACCGACAATGAATCGCCAACCAAGCAAACTGCCTCGGCGAACCTGAGCATCGTAATCAGCGCGCCGCCCCTGAGCGTTACAACCACATCGCTCGCTGGTGGATCCATCGGCACCGTCTACACCAACCAAACCCTGCAAGCCACTGGCGGCATCACGCCTTACTCGTGGTCCGTCACGACTGGCAGCCTGCCAGCAGGTTTGAGTTTAAGCGCCACCACGGGCGTAATCTCCGGCACGCCGACCGGAACATTTGTCGGCACCGACAACTTCACAGTTACTGTGACGGACTCCGAAACGCCGACTGGCGCAAAGGCAACCGCCAATCTCAGCATCACGATTACGGTTGCGCCGCTAAGCGTCACGACAACCTCGAGCGCATTTGCCGTGGGTGTCGTCAACTCGGTGTATCCGAGCACAACCTTGCAGGCCACCGGCGGCATCAGTCCCTACTCGTGGACTATCACAACCGGCAGCTTGCCCTCGGGTCTGCTTCTTAACGCATCTACGGGAGTAATCTCCGGCACACCGACCGCCTCCGGTACCTCGAACTTCACCGTCACCGTCACCGACTCCGAAACACCAACCGCGAAGACCGCCACGGCGAATTTGAGCATCGTGGTGAATCCAGCCTTGTCGGTGACAACCACCACTTTGGCAGCAGGTGTGATCGGCACCGCTTACCCCGGCGCAACCTTGGCGGCAGCGGGAGGAATTACTCCTTACACATGGTCGGTAACCACCGGCAGTCTCCCCACAGGTCTATCGTTGAACGCGAGCACCGGCGCCATCTCTGGCACCCCGGGTGGAACGTTCACGGGCACCGTCAATTTTACGGTCTCCGTAACTGACAACGAATCGCCCACCAAACAAACCGCGTCAGCAAACCTGAGCATCGTCATCAGCGCGACGCCGATGAAGGTCACAACGACATCGCTCGCTGGCGGTTCCGTCGGCGTTGTCTACACCAACCAAACTCTGCAGGCCACAGGCGGAATCGCACCTTACACCTGGAAGGTCACTACGGGCAGCCTGCCCGTTGGCTTGTCGTTGAACGCCTCGACGGGCGTGATCTCCGGCACTCCGACCGGAACATTTGTCGGCACGGATAGTTTCACCGTCACCGCGACCGACTCCGAAACGCCGACCGGCCAGACAGCCAGCGCCAACCTCAGCATCACAATTACGGTTGCCGCGCTCACCGTAACTACAACATCGAGCAATTTACCCGTCGGAGTAGTCAGCTCCGTCTATCCCGGCGCAACACTGCAAGCGACAGGTGGCATCACGCCTTACACGTGGACAGTGACCACAGGCAGCTTGCCCACAGGATTATTACTCAACGCCGCCACCGGCGCGATCTCCGGGACGCCGACCGCCTCTGGCACCACAAACTTCACCGTCACCGTCACCGATTCGGAAACGCCAACCGCAAAGACCGCCACCGCGAATCTGAGCATCGTGGTGAATCCAGCCCTAACGGTCACGACGAACTCCCTCGCAGCCGGCGTCATCGGAACGAATTACAGCCAAACATTAGCGGCAACGGGCGGCATTACTCCCTACACGTGGGCGATAACCACAGGGACCCTGCCCGCGGGTCTCTCACTGAACACCAGCACCGGTGCGATCTCTGGCACTCCAGGCGGGACTTTCACCGGCACTACGAATTTCACAGTTACGGTAACCGACAATGAATCGCCCACCAAGAAGACCTCCTCTGCGAATCTCAGCATCACCATCAGCGCGCCAACTCTGAAAGTAACCACGACCAGTCTGCCAACCGGTGTGGTCAACAATTCCTACACAGCAACGGTCAACGCCACCGGCGGTGTCCAGCCTTATAACTGGGGTCTCAGCGGAAATCCGGCTTGGCTCTCCATTAGCTCCAGCACCGGCGTCCTCTCGGGCACGCCCACCGCCACGGGAACCTATAACTTCACGGTGACCGTGACCGACTCAGAGACGCCAACCGCACTAACAGCGTCCGCGAACCTTAGTATCTCCGTCAACAACAGCGCACCGCTACAGGTTACGACGACCGGTCTCCCGGGCGGCGTGGTTAACGTTCTGTATTCGACCAGCGCTTACCTCTCGGCTACCGGCGGAGTCCAGCCTTACACCTGGAGTTACACCGGCAACCTGCCCCCGGGCATAACGCTCAATACCAGCACAGGCCAGCTCACAGGAACGCCAACGTCGGTGGGCACGTTCAACTTTACCGCCAAGGTGACGGATTCGAGCAGCCCGGCGCAATCTGCGACCGCCAACCTGAGCATCACCATCAATGGCGTCCTCACCATCACGACGACGTCCGTGCCAAACGGCAGCACCAACACCCAATACAATGCCACCGTGAACGCCGCCGGCGGTTTGCAGCCCTATAGCTGGAGCATCATCAGCGGCAGTCTGCCCCCCGGCCTCAACTTCAACAACAACAACACCCTCACGATCTCCGGGCAACCGACCACGACAGGGACCTATCCCTTCACGCTGCAAGTCACCGACAGCGAAAACACGTCCGTCAGCAACAGCTACACCATCGTCATCAGCACCCAGCCGCCGGGCTACACCGTCTCCGGCAATGTGACTTACAGCGGCTCGAAGACCGGTTGGACTTATCTGCAGCTGACTGGCAACAATAACAATTGCTGTGGTAACAACCTGGGCACAAGCATCTCCGAAGCCGTACTTACTTCCGGAGGCGCCTTCACCATACACGGCGTGCAACCCGGCACTTACACCTTGCAAGCCTTCATGGACAACCTTGGCTACGGCGGAGAGAACGCGTCGAACCCCACGGGCAGCGTCTCGAACATAACCGTTGTCAACTCGCCCGTCACCGGCGTCTCCATCGTGCTGACCGATCCAGCCCCGGTGACTCTCAGCACGGCTCCGGTGTGGAGCGGTGGCAGCGGAAACGTCGCATTCAACGGCGGCGCTCTTGTCTCCTTCCAGACAATCAAAAACAACAACGGCGTCGAGATGCCTGCCTCCTACACCGTTCAATGGAGCACCAGTTCGTCGTTCACCACCGTCCTGGGAAGCAAGAGCTTCCCGGCAACCGGCAACAATAATCCGTGGATCGTAAACGGGCTCACGAACGGACAAACCTTGTTCTTCCGCGCCCAAGGCGTGGCGGGAAGCTCAACCAGCAACTGGTCCGCGCCATCCAATGCGATCACCATCGGCGCGTTCACGGGCGGCAATACCGTCTCCGGCACGGTCACCTTTAGCGAGACCGCCACCGGGCCGTTGTACGTGGGCTTCTACGATCAGGGCACGAACGCCGTCTATCTCGATGTGGTGGGAAGCAAGACGAGCCCGCCGCATAGCCCGGCAGCGTACACTGTCCAGGTACCGACCGGCTCCAATTATTTCTTCGTCGGCATCCTTGACCAGAACAACTCCGGCCTCATCAATGGGCCGGGACAGGTTTCCAACACCAATAACAACAATAACCAGGCGCCGGTATCCATCACCGGCAACCTGACCAACGAAAACCTGACCTTACCGAGCGGCAACAGCACCGCCACGGTGCAGACGCAGGCTTACGAGCAGATCAACTCGGGCGGCACCAACACCTATTACAACATCGGCTTCAACGTCAACGGCGTCGTCAAACTGCCGGTGGCCGTCGAGCTCGCCACGGGACCCACCCCGGGCGTGGTCATTCCCGCGGACATCGCCACTGGTGGTTTCTACGGTAACTCCAATCAGTTCAGCTACTGGGCCAACCTCAACGGCGTGACGCCGCAGGTCGGCGATACCTACACCTTGAATGTCACCTATAGCGATGGCACCTCGGAAATTTTGACGGTCAAGGTCACGGCTGTGCTAAGCGCCTTTGCCACCAATCTTTCGCCTCAAGGAAGCGGCGTCAGCATGACGCCCAACTTCAATTGGACCGATCCTGCCAACGCCAGCAGTTACACCTATCAGTTCCAACTGTGGGATCAGAACGGAAACCAGATCTGGCAGATACCCGGCAACAACTCCAATTCGAACGGCTTCTCCAGTTCCATCACCTCGATTACCTGGGGCGTCGATCCAACGGGAACAGGCGATACGCCGAGCGTATCGAGCCTGAACGGCAGCTCCAACTACAACTGGCAGATCACCGCCAAGGACGTTAACGGCAACTCCGCCGGAGTACAGGTGACCTTCCAAACCGCTGCAGCACCTCTGACCTTGCCCGCGCCAGGCTCCGTCGGGAGCACGGTGGTTGGCCAAAGCTGGAGCGGCGCAATCAATGCCTCAGGCGGCGTCGGACCGAACTACACCTTTACAGTGAATGGAGCGACGGTTCCCACCGACGGGACTCAAGTGAGTCTCGGAGATAATTTGTACGCCTGGAACACCGGCGGCAACACGTTGTCGCTGGGCGGAACTCCCACTGCAATCCAGGGTGTCTCGTTTACCGTCTCGGTGACCGACAGCGCGAGCAACACTGCTGGCCCCTACACATACAGCATCAGCGTCACCGCGGCAATGCCTCTCACGATCCAATCGACGACGTTGCCCGGTGGCGATAAAGGCTGGCTCTACAACACCTCGCTACAGGCCAATGGAGGAGTGCAACCATACACATGGAGTATCACCAGCGGCACGTTGCCAGGTGGGCTCTCCATTAGCAACAGCAACGGGAACGGAAACATCGCTGGAACGCCGACTGCGCCGGGAACCTCAACCTTTACAATTATGGTCACCGATTCGGCGTCAGAAACTGCCAGCGCCAGCGTCAGTATTGTGATCGGAGACTGCGCCAACAACGCCAATCTCCACGGCAACTATGCCTTCATGCTCAACGGATGGAAGAGTTCAACCGATGCGCAATCCACCCTGGGAAGCTTCGTAGCCGATGGCGCAGGAAACCTCTCTGCTGGAAGCCTGGACATTAGCGATCAAGCCAAGGGAATTCAAAGCGCCACCTTCACCGGCACATACTGCGTCAGCTCGAATAATCTGGTTGGAATCAGTCTGACAGCGAGCGGTGGGGAAAGCGGCACCGCGCTCCTTGAAGGCTCCCTGGACTCGACCGGCAACGGCCACATCATCCGCTACGACGCTACCAGCACCGAGATCAGCTCGGGCTTGCTGCGCAAGCAGACGACCTCAGCCTTCGCAACCAGCAAGATCACCGGCAACTACGCCTTCGGATTCGTCGGAGCCGATCAGAGCTCCAACCGCTTCGGCCTAGCTGGTCAATTGAACTCCAACGGCAGCGGCACACTCACCGGATCGGCGGACTATGACGACAGCTGCTCGGGCGGTAGCTGCTCAGGAAACTTCGGCACCACAAATCTGAGCGCCAGCGATTTCAGCGTCGTGTCTTCTACCACCGGACGTGGCACGGTCAGCATGTACGTTAGTGCTCCGAACGTGACCATAAACTTCGTCTTCTATGTCGTCAGCCCCTCGGAACTGCTGATGATGGCCTCGGACAACACAGAGACGCCGCCGCTGATCATGGCCGGCCAGGTGCTGCAGCAAAGCGGGACCTTCACCGATGCCTCGCTCAACGGCATCAGCGTGATCGAACTGCAAGGCGTCGGCAATAACGGAGGTTCTCCTCAGGCCAGTGCCGGATTCGTTACCACCAACGGCGCCGGTACGTTCTCCATACAGGCCGACCAGAACCAGGGCGGCACCATGGGTACGCTCTGCGGTACGGGAACCTACAGCGTAGCCTCGAACGGACGCATGACTCTGACCAGCTTCACGCAGTGCGGCGGCGGGGGTGGAGGCGGACACAATCCGGTGTTCTACCTCGTCGCGAAGAACCAGGCCTTCGTAATCGGGACTGACAACTCGGTCACTCTCGGCACCATGACTCCGCAGGTGGGAAGCGGATTCACCGCCGCATCGTTGAGCGGTAACTATCTCGGAGGAAGTCAGGAGACCGACGACTTCACCGGGAAGGCGCAGGTCATACAACTCCATGCCGACGGAGCCGGCAACGTGACCGGAACTTCAGACCAAAACGCCGGTCCGAATGGGTGCGGCGGAAGCTGCGCGGGTGCGTCGAGCAGTACCCTCGCCGCAACCTATGCTCTCTATCCCGGCGGTCCTGACGGAAAATTTGCGATCGCTCAGGACGGCGTCACCCAGGTGTACATCTACATGATCTCCACCACGCAGTTCGTTGTTCTGCCGGTGAGTTCATCCGACAACCAAAGCAACAATCCAATGCTGGACGACTTCCATCAGTAACGGGCAAAGCAGGAATACAAATCGCGGACCGGTGGCTCTTCGCAGCGGTCCGCTTCATTTAACGTATAAGAGATACAAAAATCGGTTTCAGATCTCGGCGTGATGTCACGGGTGCTCTGAGGGGGACAGAAAGATATTGGGATCAAGCCGCTGTGACCGGCGCTCGACGGCTAATGCATCAGGTGGCCGAGACGTCTTGGAGAGGATCAGTACCGAGGGTTTTGAGACCAAGCGATCTCCAGCACAGTCGGGGAGGATGCGATCGCTGCTGCTGTTCTGCAACACAAAGACACCAGCCCATAGTTGAGATTTGGCACGTGGTGAGAGCAGTCCAAAGTATCGCATCGCGTGTCGACCGCATGGGGGAACATGTTGCATTCGCAAGTTGACGAAGCCCTCGCTCGCATCGCCGTTTTCCGAACAAACTGGTTGGTCGCCAATGCGGAAGTAATCCCCGAGCCCTTCAGCGCTTACTCGCGGTCCAGAAACGGGCTTACGGGAAACACCTAACAGGACTTCGACGCTGCGTGCTTCGCACTCCCTATTGTCCTCGGAGCCAGTTCGCCACCGCTCGCGGCTCAAACCCGACGCAAATCCCCACCCGAAAGGACGGAATGCGCCTCCGTTTGGCGAGCTTATAAATAATGATCCTCGAAACCGCGAGGATGGGGGCCAACTGAGTCGCAGTCATGGCGCGCCCAAATCGCTCGATCCGATTGGCTACGGCAATCGGCTGAATTGGTAATTGGAACGCATGTGGTCGGTGCAGACTTGCGCCGCGAAGAAGATTGAAAGCACGGAATGTTTAACCCTTCTGCCCCGTCACACGCCCAAACGATTCCCGGCAGCAACACGCCCGTACCAGAGACCGGAGTCTTTAATCGTTCGCTTCTGGGTTCGGAAATCAACATATGTAAGCCCGTATCGCTGCGTGTATCCATCCGCCCACTCAAAGTTGTCTACCAGACTCCACGCATGGTACGCGCGGACTCTGGCTCCATCGGCAATGGCCCGCGCCAACTCGGCCAGGATCTGACGATGAAAGGCAATGCGACGCGTGTCAGGAACACAGCCAGTTTCGTCGGGACTGTCAAGATAACAACAACCATTCTCGCTGATCTCAATGACGGGATAGTTATACTCGCGCGAAATTTGCATCACAAGGTCATAGATACCTCGCGGCCATATCTCCAGACCCGCTTCTGTGAGCGGACCTTCGGTCGGCATCTCGACATGGATTTGCGTCAGTGGATCGCGACTCGATACCCCGCCTTCCCCTTCGATCTCTGTTCCAAAGTGACCGCCGCTGCTAGACGGTGAACCACTTGCATTGGAAACGGCGCGGCGCGTGTAGTAATGAAATCCGAGCCAATCCAATGGGACCTTCATGATCTTCTCGTCACCAGCCTTGAACCCCATCGCTTCGTATGGCGTTTCGCCGACAAAAGCCTTCGGATACTCGCCATAGATCGCCGTATTCAGGAAGTAAAGATTGTTCATAGCGTGATAGCGCGCGGTTGCGGCGCGATCAGCGGCGCTATCTGTCTTTGGATATGCGGGAGCCATGCCATAAGCGCTCCCCACCGTTGCTTTAGAAGACGCTGCCTTGATCGCCCGGAAAGCTTCTCCTTGTGCGAGGTTTACGGTGTGGGCCGCTTTCAAGAAAAGTTCGAAACTGGCCTTGCCTGGAGGAAACAACCCAATACCGTATCCGTAATAAGTAAAAGTCCATGGCATATTGAACGGAGCCCACGTGGTGATTCTATCGCCGAGATTTCTCGCTAGGATCTCAGCGAAATCAGCATAGTAGGCGGCTAGATCACGGTTCGGCCATCCGCCGCGTTCTTCGAGCGCTTGTGGAAGGTCCCAATGATAAATGGTGCAGAATGGACGTATGCCTACTTCAAGCAAAGCGTCAGTGAGGCGACTGTAATAATCGAGGCCCTTTTGATTGACCGGCCCTCTGCCAGTTGGTTGGATTCGTGCCCATGAGGTCGAGAAGCGGTAACTCTTCTGATTCAGGCGTTTGAGTATTGCAACATCTTCTTTATAGCGGTGGTACTGATCGCAGGCCACGTCAGCGGTTGCTCCGCCTTTGACTCTGCCTACGGTATGGGAAAAGCGGTCCCAGTTAGATTCGCCTTTGCCGTCGAGATTCCACGCACCTTCAACCTGATAGGCGGCGGATGCCATTCCCCAGAGAAATCCGTTAGGAAACTGGGCACTCTCGATCACAGAAGGCGCGATCGCGCCTGGAATCGGATCTTGAGAAGAAGAAGGGCGAGCGCCGGCGCGACTAGCGAGCAGGGCTCCAGTTCCAGTAACAAGCGAGTTCTTGATGAAAGTCCGACGGTCCATGTCAAGCACTCCGGTCGAACGCGAAGCTAACACCAGCAGCGGGATTGAGTCAAAGGAGTCATTTCTTTGGTAGTGGTGCGGTTTGAAACCGACAAGGGCTTGAGCCGGAATGCGACCTGTGGGAAACTCCGTATATGGCTCATAAGCAATTCGCTCCCGTGGCTGGCGACCTCGTAATCTCTCTTCACAAGCGAGGAATATTCAAGGTACTGGCTATGTCCCACGGCGGACTGACGACCGCTATCCAATCGTTCAATATCTCGAAGCAGCAACTGCTCGGCGAGCCTCTAGAGGATATTCCTTGCGACACTTTACTTCCTTTTAAAGAAGATGCCAGCCAAGCTGCGGCCCGGATCGCGAAAGAGGCTACCGGTCACTGATACTGACTTCCCTCCCGATCCTCAGCACATCAGCACTTCACGCGCCTAACTACCATTTCTTTAGCGTCTTCGGAGCCAATCGGCGACCGCTTTCGGATCAAACCTTACACAGGAGCCGATTCGGAAAGAGGGCATCCTTCCAGCCTTTGCCAACTTGAAAATCGTGATACTGGAGACCGTCAACAATTCGGAGAGTTGCTGGGCAGTCATGGCGCGCCCAAATCGCTCGATGCGATTGGCAAGAGTCAGCTGAGGGCCCGCGGCCAGGCGAAAGCGTGAACGGTCCAACTCGCCAGGAATCTCGATGCACAATCCACCATCGAATAAAGATGGCCCTTCTTCCAGCTGAGCGGGATGGTAGCCGCTTTATCAACCCAGTGCCCACCAAGTTGGGTGGGCTCTCGCTCATGTTCAAAGTGGGCCCGCGTTTCTTTTTCGGAGCAGCCGACGGCAGTTACAGGACTATGTAAATGAGCATGAAGCCGTGCTTACAAGTGCTGTGATGGAGGCGCTTCCTCCCCGACTTCAGGAACTCGACGCACATATAAGATGGGTTTCGCCACTTGCTCAAGACAATTACACGGAGTATCGGGACCCTGATTTTGTTCGGGCTGTCGGACTGGGAGCTTTCGTGAGTGAACTCGCGACCTTTTGGCCCTCCGGCGGCCCCTCGTGGGATGCTCTCGCAATTATCTCGGACTCGGAAGGCAAGCTTCGTCCCGGCGTCATTCTCGTCGAGGCCAAAAGTCATATTCCTGAGATTTACGGAAAGTCGAGGTGCTTTTGATCGCGCCAAAGCTTGAGCACGCGAATCTCGTTTTGTCGGCCTGAGTCGATAACGTGATTGATGTGCGAGACGACGTTCGTCTTCGTCCACGTATCGGCGCGCCGCCTATAGAGGCTGTGATCGTCGCCGTAACTGTTTTGTTTCTTGGCGGGGACAAGATCGACCGAGTAGCTGTTCACCTTCAGGTTAATAGAGACATTCTGTCGGCTCGGTGAATAGCCGTTCGCCATCATAAAGTTAAAAAGCTTGTCATATAACTGTTTGAGCGTCTCCGTCGTCTGATCAGACAGCGACACGAAAAGATCGATGTCTGTGCCCGACAAATTCGCCGTGCCTTTCATGAACGAACCGCTCGGGTGAACGGTGACGAGACGGTTGCCGGCCCACCGCTGAAGAAGCGGGTACAAGGTGGCCTGAACACCTCGTACCGGAGAGTAGGGGCCGGTGTTTACCGTTTCACGCATCAAAATCGTATTCAGGTACTGGTCAGGAGTCATATTCTTGGCTGCACAATGGCAGCATCGCAAGAGCGCAGCCCGACCAAGTCGGGTGCGTCGTAGTTACGGGTCGTCTCGGCGAACGGGCGGTCCGAACCAGACAGTGCTATTTTGATGTCGGTGTAAGCGGGGCCGCCATGCAATCGCATCTCAAGATAGAGCCAGCAACAACTTTTCTACGTCCGCCATGTCATTAAACACCGAAGGTGACACACGGATGTAACGTTCGGAAACACGCGCGTTGATGCTCGCTTTCTGAAGGCGTTCTCGCACTGCCTTGTGGTCCTTGACTGCGAAGCTGATGAGAGCTGACGTCGATTCCCGCGGTGTCAGAGCATCGAATCCGAGCCTCGGCATTTCTTCGTGCAGGCGTTTCAGCATCGGCTGGCGGTGCGCCTGGATTTTGTCCACGCCCAGGCCACGAATGTAAGGCAGAGATTGTGCGAGCACATGCGCTGTGCCGATGTCGGGAGTGCCGGTTTCGAAATGCCCGGATGCGTTGTTGTCGAGCGCGAACGTGTACGCACCCGCGCCGGGCGGATCGCCGGGAAGAAAATGCGATTCCATAGTGCTCGCCTGATAGTAGCCGTATTGCGAGCGATGCATGACATGGTCGAGGAGCCCTTCTTTCACGAACAGAAAACCCAGGCCAAAGTCACCCATGAGCCACTTGAAGCTGGAGCACGCGGCGAAATCAACGCCGCTGGCGCGAACGTCAATTGGAGTATTGCCGGCGGCCTGAGCAATGTCGGCATAGACCAGCGCGCCGTGCGCGTGCGCAAGATCGCAGACCGCTTTCAAATCATGCTGGAAGCCGTTGTGCATCGCCACCAGCGAAACTTCAACCAGCTTTGTTTTTTCGCTCACTACGTGTTCAAGATCTTTCATGTCGATCCGCCAATCGCGCGGCATTACAACCCGAAGATCAAGGCCAAATCGTTGCTGAAGCGCCTGCAGATGGAGTAACGCACCTTCAAAATGCAGAGCGTCAGTAACGATGTTGTCGGACTTATAGTCGATGTCCAAACCGTTTACGATCAGGTTCTCACCGGTGCTCGTGTTCGGGACATAGCTGATCTCCGACTCCTTGGCGTTGATCAGCGCGGCAAATTCCGCTTTGATGTTGATCAGTTTCTTGGGTTGCGATACGACTTGCGGGTGCGAGCGATATTCCGTCCAGTCGCGCAATGCCGCTGCCGATGCCACGGGCATCGGGTGGGTATAGGCGGAGTTGATATAGGTCAAGCCGGCAGGAATAGCGAAGTCCTGTTTTACAGGCAGCGAAGACGACGCACGCGACGAAGAAGTGTCCTGCGAATTTGCGATTGACGTCAGCGGGTTCGCGATTCCGGCCGCCGCCAAAGTGCCAATGCCCGCCAAAATTTCTCGTCGGTTGATCATGAAATTGCTCCCCCGCAACGTCCACTATCTTTCAGGTGGCGTCGCGAAACTAGGTCAATGGATTTGCTCCGGAGAGCAACTTCAATGAGAAGAGTGCCCTCCGCTTATAAAAGCGCGAACGTCGCGCGCCAGCATCTGGCGCGCCTCGGTACCAAGATAGGGCATGTGGCCCGACGGATAGAGATGCATTTCGGTGGCACTCATCGGAATGCGAGCGTGCGCGATAATATATTCGGCTGAACCAAGCGGCGTGACCAGGTCGTAAAATCCCGCACCAACCATCAATCGCAAATGCGGATTGCGCCGCATGGCAATGCTCAGATCGGGGGCATAATTCGTATCCGGACTGACCCCGGGTCCGCGGCCATAGTCCCACCGGCTATTGACCGTGCGAAAAGAGATCGCCTCGTATGCCTCGTCAATCGAAATGCCCAGGTCGTCATGTGCATACAAGTTGTAGCTAGCAACAAAACCAGGAACGTACTGCGCCATCGCCGGATCGTCGGCGACGGGGTCTTTACCGCTCGGCGATAGTGGCAGGGTGTAACGCGCATCGTATGCGCCAACCTGTTCTCCTCGGTCTTTTAGTATCTCTCGCTCGAAAGCGGCAGCGCTGATTCTCAGATCGTTGCTGCGAATGAAATCGGCAGAAAGCCCAGTCAATGCCGCTAGCTTCGCGGCGACCGCGTCTCGTTCGTCTTGCGGAAGGTCGCTTCCTTTATAAAGGGCTCTCTGATAATCGTCGGCTGCGAACTTTCTCGCTTCCGCCACTTGTGTAGCGGGGCTGCAGCCTGCCGCCACTTTGCCGTGATAGCATGCCGTAGCCGCGAGTGTCGGCAGCAAATTTAGATAAGCTCCGTCGTCTCCAGCCGACCCCTTGAAGTCCATCGCCTGGCCCAGCAAAATGACCCCGTTCAACGTCATTCCGTCCATGCTGCCAGTCTCTGTAGGTCCACCCATTAGCAGTCGCGAGACGACTGCAGCCCGAATCGTGCCATAGCTCTCAGACACCAGATATTTTGGCGAGTTCCAACGGTCGTTCTCCCTCACCCAGCGCTCGATAAGATCTACCGTCATCTTCGCGTCCTGTTGCGTGCCGTAGAATTCCTCGGGCTTACCGTCCGGAAGAACGCGGCTGAAGCCGGTGCCGGGTGGGTCAATAAGAACGATGTCCGCGACATCGAGAGGACACTCCGTGTTGTCCACGATATGAAACGGCGGGACCGTTTCCGGTTTTAGGATGTCAGTGAATTCAATTCGTCGCGGCCCGAGGAAACCCATGTGCAACCAGACCGATGACGATCCAGGTCCACCATTGAAAGCAAATATAACCGCTCGCGTGGCACCCTTCGGAACATCAGTGCGAATGTAGCTGGTGGTGAAGACGCTGGCGGTGCGCTTTCCCGCGGGATCGGTGACAAAGTTTTCAGCGACAACCGCTTTATAGTGCAACTCCTGCCCGCCGAAAACACCTTGGTGGGTCGTCTCAAAACGTCGCGGCGACGGGAGGGATAGCGCGGCTGGCACAGCGGCCGGAGGTTTGCCCGCATCCGCCGCGTGCGACTGGGCCGCCGCGACGTGGTAGACCAACAGGCTTAGGAACACTCCCATGATCGAGCATAATGTCGCGCGTTGAATCAAATTCCCGTATCTCCCGTTATTTAGTGTTAATGGGTCGACGCAATAAGATTCCGAATGTCGTCGGTAAGCTTTTTGGCGCTGCTCTCGACCGTATAGGCCATGTGTCCGCCCTCATAAAAAGAAAGAGTGGCTCGACCGTCGGGCCAACCCGCCTGCCGCACAGCGTACTCGGCGGCTCCGACCGTGGTTTGCGTATCGTGATAACCGTTGCCGATCAAAACATGAAAACGCGGATTGGCTTTCATGACCTTAAGTAAGCGATCGCTAAATGGCCAGTCGGAAAAAGGGCCGCTGCCACCGTATTTCCATCCATCCGAATCAGCGCCTTTGATCACTACATACTCTTCCGGCCAGTCTATGCTGAGGTCGGTGCGAACATACTCTGTAAAAAGACGGCGGAAGGCCGTCATATTCTTGTCAGACGGATCGGGCCCGAGCCCCTTGTCCGTCATGGGCGCGACATAGCGGCCGTCATTACGGCCGAGCAGCAAACCTCGATCTTTGAGAAGTTCGCCGCGATACTCCTCCTTGCTGATGCGGAGGCGATGCTCGCGATAATAGGCTGCAGGAATGCCGCTCAATTCCTCAAGCCGCTTCGCCACTCGATCTCTTTCCGCCGGCTCGATGGATTCCCCTTTAAAGAGCGCCCTCAGATAATCGCTCGCCGCGAAACTCCAGGCCTCACGCTCGAAATCATCGAATGTTTTACCTGCGCGATCAACCTTCTGGTGATACCAGGCCAGTGCAGCCAGCGTCGGCAGTGAAACCGCAAAGCTGATGATGTTCTGCGGCCGCTGGCGATACTCGATGATATTGATCGCCTGCCCCATCAGCACCACGCCTTGCAGCAAGATGGGATTCGGCAGCTCGGCGAGTTGGGCTGCAACCTCAGCGGCACGAATGGTCCCGTAGCTCTCGCCCAGGATGTATGCTGGCGACGAGAGGCGGCCATGTTGGGTCAGCCACGCGGAGATAAATGCCGTCACTTGCTGTCCATCGGCCACAACCGAGAAGTAGCTATCCGCGGTCGTCCCTGGCAGCACGCGGCTGTAGCCCGTCGAAGCCGGATCGATGAATACAAGATCAGCTACATCCAGCGGCGAATGAACGTTGTCCACTAACCGGAAGGTATTCGGGTCGGCATTAAGATCTGCAGGAACAGCTACGCGCTTCGGTCCCATCACGCCCACGTGCAGCCACAACGACGCCGTAATCGGCCCGCCGTTGAAGACGAACATCACGGGCCGCGTTGCCGCGCTCGGAACTTCGTCAGTTCGAAGGTCATCGGCGGTATAAGCGAAGCTCACGACACGAGCCGAAGGTTTACCCTTTGCATCCGGAACATCGATGGCTTCAACCGTCGCCGTATATCGGACCTGCTTGCCGTTGAAGGTTCCAGTGTGATGGGTAATTACAGTCGGATGCGATACGATCTGCTGCGCCGTCGTGGCCTGCGGCGCGGTACTGCCCCCGCTAACGACCTGGCTTACGAGAGAAGACGCCAGGCATATCGTCAGCAACATCAGCAACATCGTCGCCAAGACTGTCGTCGTCTTCTTCATACCAGCCTTATTCCAGTGTCCCGATAGGTCGGATACGCTCGTAATCAACTCATGACAGCGACAGCCATCGGCTTAGAAATTCAGCTTTAATGCAAGTTGACCGATTCGCGGCGCCACCGACGTGCTCGTTATCTGGCCGAAGGCAGGTGTTCCGTCGCTGAAGGTCGTGTCGGGATTCCCGTATTGCGTACTGTTGAAGGCATTAAAAAATTCGGCTCTGAACTCAAGATTGATCCGCTCTGTCAGCGCAGTCGTCTTTCGCAGGGAAAGATCGACGTTATGCTGCGACGGCCCACGCATTAGTCCCGGCTTTGTATTCCCGAAAGCAGTTCCCCCGTCCGAACTGATCACTGGAGGTTCGGTGAAGCAATTAGTATTGAAATACTCGTTTCGGCGACTCTTCACCGAACCACCCAGTCCAATGCTTCCGTTGCATCCCGTGTTACTGAGGTCGAGATAGGCGAAGTCGCTGGAGGTGCCGAAAAGATTGTTCGAGTTAGTATTGAGGAATGCGAGCGGCGTTCCCGATTGCATCGTAATGACGGCGGAGATAGCCCAGCCACTGGTGAGCTTCTTCGCAAAATCAGATCCGCGATTGAAACCAGGCAATTCGTAGATAGGGCTAACAATTAGACGCTGACGCCGGCTGAAATTGGCTTCGCCGTAGCCGGCATACAGATTGTTCTGGTCGCCGATTGTTCCACCGCCGAAGGTGCTCCCTACCACGCTTGCCGCGCCCGTCGACATGGTCTTTGACCACGTATACGCAGAAAGAAACTGCAACCCGTGGCTGAGATTTTTCTTCAGTGTCACCTCCATCGCGTTGAAGTTCGACCGCCCCTCCGAGCCCTGTTCAAGAAAGTTTGCCGGGTCCCATCCTAAAAACGGAACCCGCAGCGTGAGGTTCGACAAAGTGCTGGTGGTTTGTCCGCGAATAGGATTCGTGGGGGTGGCGAGTCCGGCCTGATTGATCGAACGCGAATAGATCAGGTGATCGACATCCGATCCCACATACCCGACTTGCAGAGCCAGTGTCGGAGTGATTTCAGTTTGCACGTTCAATGCGTACTGCTGCGTTATCCCGGGACGGATGGCTTGCTGAGTGGCGATCGCACTAAGGTCGCTGAACGGAGTATAGGGCTGGAAGAGTGGAAATGCGCTGAGCGGCGGAATCGGTTCCTGGAAGGGTTGCGCCCACGAAGCAGCGCCATTGAGCGGCGGAATAAATATACCAAGATCGGCCCATGGAGGGCCGGGTATCGACTGAAACTGGCTGTTGCCGGTTACCGCTGAATAGTAAACTCCATATCCGGCGCGCAGCACGGCGCGATCACTGTTCGGCAGAAGGCTATAGGCCAAGCCCAGTCGCGGTCCCCACGTGTTATTTCCGCTTCCCGGTACAAATCCGTCGATCCCGGATTGCACCACGCCCGCGGGAACCGGATACGGCCAGTTCGCCGGGACCACGTATCCTTGCAGACTGCCGCCCGCCGGTGGATTGGGATTAATCAGAGCCGGATTGATGTTGGTGGCCCGGCCACCGAGGTTGGTGAAGGGTGGCAACCATTCCCAGCGTAATCCGAGGTTTAGCGTCAATCTGGAATTGACGCGAAAATCGTCCTGACCATAAGCCGAAATCTCCCAGGTTCGTGCGTGCCCCGCCAGCACACCTAAGAGTTCGACCGAGTCCAGCACATTACTAAAGCCGTTCGGCGGAAACACCGGTATTCCGGCGGTCCCGTTTTGCGCGCCGTTCATTCCCAGAAGAAAATCAGGCCAAGCGGGGAAACTGACCTGACCATAATATTCTTCTCCGCTATTCACCAGATAGGCCCTGGTTACGCCGACCCCGAAGCGGAAACTGTGCTTGCCGCACACCCAAGCGACATCGTCTTCGAAATTGAAAAGGTCTTGTGCGTTCGGAGAATAAATACCGGCGTTAAAGTTATCGGAGCCTGCGATGGTAACCGAAGGCTTGTCATCGTTCTGCGCCGAACTGTCGACACCAATCCCCGAGAAAGTAAAAGGCGAGTGTGGCGTGGTTAGCGAACTGATGCGGTCGTAGGCCACCCGAACCTGATTAAAGAGGTTCGGCCTGAATACATAATTGTCCGACAGCGAGGCGACCAGATAATTTTGGTTGCTAAGCGAAGGGGCGCCAGGCAGATTCCCGCCAAAGGTAAACGGGTTGGTCGTGTTGCTTAGGGCGGTGAAGAATCGACCCCGAATCGTGTTCTTCTGCGACTGTATATAGTCGAAGTTCCCCATATATTGGTTTTCATTGAAGCTCGCCGGCTCGCTCAGTGAGACTAGGTCTGTCGCAGGGTTCGCCGTAGGAAACAAATATTGTCCGTTCGGCAACTTCTCCTGCAACAGAGTCAGAGCTACCGGGTTGATATTCGAGCCGTCCGCGGCGATGGGGGGGCCGAACCCTGGAGGCCCGAAGATGTATTGCAGCCCTTGCTGGCCGGCAAAAAGGGCACCAATCGAAGCAGCGGAACGGTCATCGGTAGTGAGCGGCGAATAGAAAGTTTGTCTCCCCGCTACTCCGTTGATTTGCCGCGTCCCCTGATACGAACCGAAAACCAGCAACTTGTTTCTTACAATTGGTCCACCCAGCGTGCCTCCGAACTGGTTTTGCTTGAGTTCCGGGCGGGGCACGCCATTCTCGTTGAGAAAAAAATCGTTGGCGTTGAGCACGTCGTTCCGCCAAAACTCGAACACATTGCCATGAAACTGGTTGCTGCCCGACTTCGTGATCAAGTCGACATTAGCGCCGGCATCTCGCCCGTACTCCGCGTCGTACATCGCGGTTTGAACTTTAAACTCCTGGATGGTATCCGGGTTAGGAATCGGTACTCCAAAACCCGACGCATCGTAATCGTTGACGTCGACCCCATCCATTCGGAAATTGATATCGCTAGCCCGCGCGCCGTTTACGTTTTCGCCCGCCAACTCGTTCGTCGGAATCTGCCCTCCGCTGCCGCGACCGAGTTCATCGGCTTGCGTCACGCCTGCCACAACACCAGCCGACAGCGTCATGATCTGGGTAAAATTCCGATTCACCAGAGGAAGTGACTCGACCTGCTCCGTGGTCACCACGTCGCCTAACGCGTTCGTGCTCGTCTCGACGATCGGAGCTGATTCCTTCACATCGACGGTTGTAGAAGCGCTCCCGACCTTAAGCGGCACATTGATCACCGTCGTCTCCGTCACGGTTATGACCACGCCAGTCAGCGTTACCCGCGAAAAACTCCTGGCATCGACATCGACGGCATACGATCCCGGCAGAAGCAACGGTACGACATAAGTACCATCCACACCCGTCTTCACGGTTCGCTCTTCGTTCGTTGCCACGCTGGTTACGCGCACCACTGCGCTTGGCACCAACCTACCTGAGGGATCCGTCACCGTTCCTTTGAGAAGGCCAGTCGTAGAGGTTTGGGCCAAAACCAGTGGGCTGACGCAAAGAACAACGACCGCCATCAGCATGGTGCGCGACAAATCTCGGCGCCAAAGCGAAGATCTACTTCTCGAGGACGACATCCCTTCCATGGCTACCTCCAAAGACGGCCCGCTTCGAATCGAGTTGACTTTTTGTAATCTTATATAGACCTTCACAGACCTTCACCAAAAAGTAGTTATCACGCCAACGTTGATTGCTAACGCCGTTAGAATCAGCCGACGCCCCGGGATGGGAAGCGAGTTTATTCAACAAATAATCCAATGTCAAGGCTCTAAATTTCAAATATTATTTGACGGACAAACTCAGATCGCAGTATCGTCCTAGCGTCCGGGCGAGGCCAATGCAGGCCGACAGGATTGGAGCAGCAGGTGTCTTTTCGGATGTTCAAGAACTCGGCAATGCGCGGGTTGGTTCTCGCGCCGTGGTTCCTCATCGCTTTTCCAGGCATGGGGCTTGCGGCTTCGCTGGAGAAGCTTTCGATCATCCAGGGCGAAACAACCGTGGGGTCAATTTCTGCAGCCACCGACGGTGCCGCAGTCAATGTAGATTATGCCGTAAGCGAAAACGGGCGCGGCCCGAAGCATCATGAAACCATCCGTCTTGACCCCAATTTTATTCCTGTCGAGTGGACGGTCTCCGGAACTTCGTTGATGGGCGGCCCGGTCTCGGAGAAATATTCCTGGCAATCCGGCAAGGCAACCTGGACGAGTCAAGCCGATCACGGCGATGTTGTTGCCCCGAATCCCGCTCTTTATGTCGTCAATGACGACAGCCCCTGGGCGCTGTTTGTCTACGCGCGCGCGCTTCTCAAAACGCCCAGCCATGCTCTCGATGTCTTGCCGAGCGGCACGATGAAATTATCCGAGGTGCGGGACCTGACTGTTGGCGAAGGAAAGGATGCGGTTCCCGTCACCATCTATCGCATCGACGGCGCTAAGTTGGAGTCCGATTATGTCATGCTTGACCGCGCCCAGCGCCTGTTTGCCTCGTTCGGAGGAGGCGCCCTCACCGTGCGCCAGGGCTACGAGAAAGATGCGAATCTCATCTCCAAAATTTCCCGTGATCTCGGTTTTGAGTTAGCTCGCGATGAGCAACGCAACCTCGTGCATCATTTCGACGCGCCCATGCGGATTCGTAATGTTCGCATCTTTGATCCTCGGAGTGGCCAGTTGAGCGTCCCTTCAACCGTCATAGTTATGCGTGGCCGCATCGCCGAAATACTGCCGCTTGCCGATGCCGGCACTGAACCATCCGACGAAGTGCTGGTAGATGGGGAGGGTGGAACTCTAATCCCTGGCCTGCATGACATGCATTCTCACTCGACGTTGCAATCAGGTTTGTTTTACCTCGCGGTAGGCGTAACTTCGACCCGCGACATGGGCAACGACAACAGTTTTTTGCAGCGTCTCATGGAAGAAATCAACTCCGGAAAAATCGCCGGACCAAGCATCACTCCCAACGGGTTTCTCGAGGGTAAAAGTCCATACTCAGCTCGCACCGGATTTGTTGCCGAGTCGCTCCCTGACGCCTTGCGAGACGTGCGCTGGTACGCCGATCGCGGATACTTTCAGATAAAAATCTACAACTCGATGAACCCGGATTGGGTAAAGCCGATAGCCGACGAAGCGCACCATCTGGGCATGACAGTGACCGGCCACATTCCGGCTTTCGATACCCCTGATCGCGCGATTCACGATGGCTACGATGAGATTACTCACATCAATCAGCTAATGCTCGGTTGGTTGCTCAAGCCCGGAGAAGATACGCGCACCCCTTTGCGTCTGACCGCGATGGCCCGAGCCGCCACTCTTGATCTTTCCTCGCCGCCGGTGCAGAACACGCTCTCTTTGATGAAAGCGCACCATATCGCTCACGATCCCACAGCTGTAATTCTTGAGCGGCTTATGTTGAGCCGGGCCGGTACCGTGCAGCCAGGCGACGTCGACTATCTAGATCACATGCCGATTGCTTATCAGCGCTATCGCAGGCGCACATTCGTTACGATCGATACCCCGGCGGAGGATAACGCCTATCGTGAGGCGTTCGCGAAGGTGATCGATACACTGAAAATGCTGCACGAAAATGGCATCCGTTTGTTGCCGGGAACGGACGACACTACGGGCTTTACGCTTCAGCGCGAAATCGAACTTTACACAAAAGCGGGGATGACGCCAGCCGAGGCGCTGCGAGCCGGAACGTTGCTGCCCGAAGAATATTTTGGCCATGCAGATGAACTGGGCACGATCGAGCGCGGCAAGATTGCAGACTTCTTCCTGGTTGCCGGCGATCCAACGCAAGACATTCGCGCCGTCAAATTGCCGAGGATAGTATGGAAGGGAGAATCGATTTATTTCCCGAGCGAAATATATCAGGCCTTGAGCATTAAGCCCTTTGCTTCGCCTCCGGCGATTCGGCCCGCCATGTCGAAGGACAAGGATGATGGGAATTAGGGACGCGGGGCCCAAGGATCGCCGACAATTGACATATCAACAAAAAGTTAATGACGAAGAGATTGTCTTACAAAAACATTTGACTCGGCGGCAGGCCTTACGTATTGTTACCCAGGCCGAAGTTGGCGAACTCCTAGTGTGTGAGGCGCTCTATCAGGCTCTATCGAAAGGAGAATCGTAGGTGAGCAAACGACCGACGCCTATCGCTCGTCCAGGTTCCCGTGACCGACATAAGGACAACCCGCGCAAACCTAAGTCGCACAAACGCCAGCATCTTCAACTGAGCTCCCAGGGCCCGTTCAGTGATGGCGTTTTGGTGGGGAACACTCTCTACTTGGCGGGGCGCATTGGCGTTGATAATTCTGGCACCCACGTGCCCGACGACATTGAATCGGAAGCGCGCAACGTGATGAATAGCGTTGAGAAGGTCTTGCAGAAGGCGGGTATGCGCATGGACCATCTGGTCTACGTCCAGGTTTTCTGCCCCGACGTCGCGCTGTGGTCGCGCTTCAACAAAATATATTCCACCTATTTCAAGGGTAAGTTACCGGCCCGCGCTTTTGTCGGCTCCGGCAAATTGCTCTTCGATGCTCACTTTGAAGTACAAGGGATCGCCATCAAGGACTAGGACGGTCGCCGTCGAGGCGGAACGTCGAAGCGAGAAGACGGGGTCGAATACAACAGTTGCTCTTATGATGGGTGCGTGACGGGAACGCATCCCAGGACGCCGGAGTTCCAGGAGAATTACAGTGAAACCAAGCGAGAAAGAATACCTTCTTAATTTCGTCTCAAGGCTGTCGGGTGCATTGGGTCAGACGTTCGGAAAATACTGCGAAATCGTGGTGCATGATTTCAACTCCCCTGAGAGCTCGATCATTTCCATAGAAAATGGCAGTCTTACCGGTCGAAAGATTGGCGACACATTGGATGCACTCGGATTCCAGTTGCTAAAGACCCACCCCGCGTCCGATCTCCTCAACTATCGTACGAAGACAAAAGAAGGCAAGGAATTGCGTTCTTCCAGCGTATTCCTCCGCGATGAAAAGGGACAAATCTTCGGAGCGCTCTGCATAAACATCGATGTCTCTGGTTTGCAGAAGGCGCAGGAATGGCTGCAGGAAGCTCTAGGCTCCGCTAGCACCACAATCGACGAGAGGTTTGAACATTCCGTGGATGAGGTCTTGGAAAACCTGATCCAGAATGCCATCTCCAGCATTGGCAAAAAGACCGCCGATATGACCCGCGAAGATAAAGTCGCGATCGTCGCTTACCTCGAGGCTAAGGGAGCATTTCTGATCCGCTACTCGGTGGAGCGCGTCGCCGAACTGCTGGGCATGACGAAATACACCATCTACAACTACCTCGATGAAATCCGGAAGAAACAGGAAGCCGCCGAACTTGAACCTTCCCGGACGCCTTAGTCTGATCTCAATTTTTCAGTTACCTACTGATTAGCTTCTATGAGCGCCTTGACATCGCGGCTAAACTCGGCGCGAGTTGGCGCGTCCTCATACATGGCGTGCCCTCCGGTGTAACACTTGAAGCGAATCGATTGGCGCAGATTGGGCGGCAACTGGAGTTCAATCTCGCCGCCAATCGCGCAAGGCAGGAAAGAGTCATATATGCCCGCCGCGACCAAAACCTTCATGCGCGGATTGAGCGTAAGTGCTTCCTCGGTTCCCGGCAACGGTGGGCCGATACGCGGCGGCCCGTCACCGCGCTTACTCGCCGCGTCGATCGCGGTCTTCATTTCTTCCGGTGTCACCTTGGCGGTGGCATAGTTCCATCGCGCATTCACCGGATCGGGATAAGTGCCGCTCGGCGCAAATCCCTGGTCGATTGGTTCTAATCCAAAGTAAGGCAAGCTCGTGCGATACCCTAGTTCGCTGAGAAAATAATGGAGGATCACGGGCGCATCGTCGTTTGCCGGCGGACTGGTGTGGCGCATATCAAAAATATATGGCTCCTTGCCCTGGTCCTTGAGCAGGCCAGTCCGAAACTGTCGCGGAGTAATTGCCAGCGTCTTCCGATCGATCAGTTCCGGTGAGAGGCCGGTGAAGCGCGACAACTGCGCTAGGATCGCGGTGCGCTCCGCCTCGGAAAGGCTTCCCAGTCGGCCAAGAGCAGGAGCGTATGTTTCCCGTACCCATGTTTCCGCCGCTTGCCGCACCGACTTGTCATCCTTGCCGAGGTCGGGCGCTGTTTTGCCGTAGTACAAAGCAGTGCTCGCCATGTCTACGATGCGGAGCGCGGAACGCAATTCGCCAGTGCCGTAACTCTTGTTCAACCCCCATCCGCCGGAAATGAGCACCAGCCCGTTGACCATGATGCCGCGTTTCTCCAACGCATAAGCCACACTCGCCGCCCGCCCCGCCCCCCAGCTTTCTCCAGCCAGAAAAATCTGTGCGTCGTCAGCGGCATGCAGCAAACGCCATGCCCGCACGAACTCCGTCACCGAAGCAACATCGCCGACCGTGCCATAGAATTCCTCGCCGTACTCCGGTTTCACCGGCCGGCTGAAGCCGGTCCCGATCGGATCAACCAGCACAAGGTCGGTTGCGGGAAGCCAACTGTCGGGATTGTCAACAAGGTGCCCGCCTTGTATCAACTTCGGGCCCACTACAGAAAAATGCAGCAAAGAAGAATTCGCGCCCGGTCCGCCATTCCACACGAATGTTACTGGCCTATTTACCGGCCTAGGCCCGCTCGCCGAAGCCATGCGATATGCGGTATAGAACATGTATCCGTGCGGCTCGCCAGTCTCGACGTCGCAGATCGCGATCCGCCCAACTTCCGCGGTGTAGTTGAGTAATTTTCCGCCGATTTGCGTTTGTTGCTTGGTGATGATCGGCCCTTCCTCGCCGATCGCGACGACAGCGAGAGAGAGAAGAATGAAAAGGATCGCGCACGCCTGACTCACCGGATTCCCGCTGCTATGTTGGCCCAGCTCCATCATCGTGGTTTCTCTCTCCTGCAACTTCTGTCGGACCGGAGTCATAACAAACGCCTCCGGGGACTCTGGGACTCGAAAGCTTATTTCGCGCTCTGCACGAAATTGCGCACATCGTTATCGAATTGCGCCCGATTGTCATCACCGTCGTAGACCTCATGCGGTCCGGGAAACAAGTCAACAGTGAGCCGGTCGGCGGGAACTCCGTTTGCGCTGAAGCCCGATCCGTCGGAACTGCCCAGGTCGTAAATGCCGCTCACCGCGAAAAGGTTAAGCCTCGCATCGGACTTCATAGCTAGAGCCATGATGGCAGCGGTGCTCTCCTTCTCGTCGCTATCCGGCGTGGAGAATACCCATTGCGAATTGGCCGTAAAGTTGACCCCGTAATAAGGATCGGTCGAAGGAAACTTCAGCTGCTCGGAGACGTAGCGGCCTACGGCCGGGCTGACCACCGGCCCGATCGACGCAGGTGTTGGCGCAGGGCCGCCTTTGGTCGACGTTGCCACTCCGAGGGAAGGATCGTCGATGCCGCCCGACGCATTCGGCGTCAGCTCCGAGGTTACCCGCGTGTCCAACCGGCCCGTGCGCAGACCTTTGTCTTTCAGGAGGTTGAACATGTAAGTGTTTTCGTCGATCTTCAGGTCTTTCGATTCAATCAGATCGACGGGCAATCCGATGTAGGCGGAGAGCTTGCCAGATACGCGATGGCGTTCGGTCACGGGCAGCTTTGCGCCCTGAACGAGAGCGTCGGCGTATTCGCCGCGCGCGAACTTCATTGCCTCGGCATAGTACTGCTGGACGGTGAGGCCACGCCGATCCACGCGCTCGTGATACCACGCGCCCGCAGCCATGGCTCCCACCGAATCGATGTCGCGCGCGTTTGGGCCAAGCGAACCAGAGCCGCCAGACACTAGCAGCACTCCATTGAACTTCAATTCAGGCGCGTACTTGACGATCAGCCCGGCGCGCGTCGTGCCGTAGCTTTCGCCGCACAGGAATAAGGGTGACCCTTCGCGATGGTGAAGCTTGAGCCAATCCTTGATTATGGAAGCAACTTCGAGCGCATCGCTTTTGCCGTTGTACCACTGCTTGGGGTCAACACCGGGTAGAGCGCGGCTGAAGCCGGTCGATACTGGGTCGATGAATACCAGGTCGGTCACGTCGAGTGGCGTGGTCGAATTCTCTCCGAACTGCATCGAGGTTCGATCTTTAGGATTCACCCGCAGAACCGGTCCCAGCCCACTCATGTGTAACGGCGATGACGAAGCTCCCGGGCCGCCGTTGAAGACGAACATCACCGGCCGACGGGCAAGATCGTTTACTCCGTCGCGCGTATAGGCGATGGTGATAACCATTGCCCCGGGCTGGCCTTTGTCGTCCTTGATAATGCTGTCGGCAACCGTCGCCGTGTAGTCGATTGTTTGTCCATTGACGTGGACGACATGCTCCGTGATGGCCACGCGCGGCGCAAGAGCGCTCGATCCTTGGGTCGACCGCGCATTTGTGTTCTGGGAGGTAAGAGCGGGTGCTAAAGCGCCGGCCACCAATATCAGACTCAGGACCGCCTCACTCGTTTTATTCATTGGTCCTGTTTCCTTAGTCCGAGCAGATCGTGATCTCAAAGCGACGTGCCTGACGATATCCAAATCGCCGCTGCCGCGTCAACTATTTTTAGAATCGCACTTTGTTGTGTTAACTTTTTGTTGATTCGACCATAACATCGCCACCTGAACTCCAGGAAACAACATGTGCAGCCTCCTCGTTATCGCTAGCGCTGGCCTCAGAAGTATCGTCCATCTCGCACTCTTCTTGTCGCTCATCCTTCTCGCCCGCGCGGGAAGCGCGGCGGACTCTATCACATCGCCTCTCACGATCACGCTGCGACCGGCGGCTAGAGACTCTCATCAGGTAGTGCCCTATGTAGATATCACGCTCTCGTATTCAGCTCCAGTCGCCGCGGCCCAGCCGTTTCTGAAAATACCGATCGTGACTTCGAATGTGGAGACCATCGCCAAGACCATCGAAGCTCTCACGGTGCAGGATGTGAACGGCGAGGTCGTGGTGGCGGTTAAGGATGACACCGAAACCGGGGCAGCCATCCCGTATCGTCACTGGATATCTTCGCGCGCGACGAAAGGCACATTGACAGTCCACTACCGCGCGCCCATCTCGAATCTTGCAGCCCCGCGCGGCGCCGCGCCGCCACTTGAACTCCGCTCCGACAACGGAGCCTTCTCGGGCGCGGGTGAAACCTTTCTGGTCTTGCCCGAGACAGATTCATCGCAGCCTGCCTTCCAACCCATCGAGATTCACTGGAATCTCAGCGACATGGCCGAGGGCGCGATCGGGATATCCAGCTTGGGCAAGGGCGACGTCACGGTGCCGGTATCTGAGGGATCGCGCTCGTCGCCTTCGTCCCCGTCCTCACCTTTGCATTCCTTGCAATCCAGTTTCTTCATGGCGGGGAAGGTGGAACTCTATCCCCAGACTCCTCCTAAAAACGGATTCTTTTCTGCGTGGCACGGCACCCCTCCATTAGACTTGCGCCAATTAATGAGTTCGGAAGAGAAGCTCTACGCTTTCTACGGCAATTTTTTCAAACGGCCGCCGACCGGTCCGTATGGCATTTTCCTGCGCGAGAATCCTGTGAATGCGGGCGGCGGCATGTCGCTGGAAGGATCGTTCATCGCGACCTTTGGGCCGAAGACACAGCTCGATCCCCTGAAGATCACGCTGGCCCATGAGATGCTGCACACCTTCGTCGACGGAATCGACAAGCCGGAGGGGCTGTTGAGTTCATGGTTCTCTGAAGGGATGGCCGTCTATTATGCTCGCCTGCTATTGTTGCGCGCCGGCCAGATCACCCCCGCACAGTTCCTAGATGACCTGAACACCACGGCGGCGCGTTACTACACCGACGTGTTCATCGGGACGCCGAATGCTGAAATCCCCGCGCGTTTCTGGGCGGATACACGAATCCGGGTTTTGCCCTACGACCGAGGTTCGATGTACTTCGCGGTTGTCGACGGAGAAGTGCGCGCCGCCTCCAGCGGAAAACGCACGCTCGACGATTTGCTCCTTGCCATGCTCGAACGTCGGCAGCAGAAATTGCTCGTTGATCAAGACGCTTGGATCGATCTGGTAGGCAAGGAATTGGGAGCGAAAGGGAAAGCCGAATTTCAGGCCATGCTCTCCGGGGCAACCATGCTTCCCGAGTCAGCTGGCTTTGGCCCATGCTTCACGCGCACCACCAAGATGCTGCGACGCTATCAGCTGGGTTTCGAGCCAAAAGTACTGGTCGAGCCCAAGAGGATAGTCCGGGGCTTGATACCAGGCTCAGCAGCGGAGCGCGCAGGCGTCAGAAATGGCGATGAGATCACACGTCCCGTTCCGCAGGACGTACTTCAAGGCCAGCAAGATGGGGTCCTGACGCTGGATTTGCTACGCGATGGCAAGCCGCTTGAGATCAGTTACGTGCCGCGCGGTGAAGCGGTCGAAGCCTACCAATGGATGAGAGTCGGGAACCTGCCGGACAGCGCGTGCTCGTTTTGAGAGGAGCATCGCTAGTGTGACCGGAACGATTTCTCCTTGATGACCGAAAACGGGGAGTCGTTTCCGGCCGTGTTAGGAACGAGAAATGCCTCATGAACAACAACCATGCCGTTCGATAAGGCACACTTCTATCACGCTGGCTAGGCATTAGGCGAGGATTTATGAATCGGGTGGGGCAAAGGTGTGATCGGCCATCAGTCGAAGCGTTTAGACGGGTTTCCTCCCAACGTGTCGCTATTGGTCGTTCTTTGCTAGAGCTCTAGCGGCTTACCGCAAAGAGATTTAGCTTCGCGATCAATTTGTCTTGATATGGATCGCGGAACTGACCCGACCCCTAATGTGCGCGAATCAGCCACCCGGCTGATACCGGTGATACCGTTTTTAGCGGAAATGCGGCGAATTAGGGGAACTGTAGAAACTGGAGCCGAAGATCGGTTTCGCTTGTAAGCTGCTTAAACACAGGGTATTATGGAGGAAGTGCAGTGTTCATCGGCACTTGCAGGTAACAGCGGTAGTAGAATCCCTCCCTCTCCGCCAGTACGTTTATCTAGCACTTGCAAGCCAGTGATACCTACACTGATACAGGTTTTATCAGAAAGGATCACCGTGAATCGCCAAGTAAACCTCACAAAACGAGTCCGAACCGGCGCGGGACTGCGTTACTGTCCCGTTGTCCTATCGCCGAATGTCGCGTCAAGCCTGACGCGGTGCTGGTTCATGGCAAGCCAGAGCGCCACCCTGAAGGCGCATACTACCTTGAGTGGTCAGAAGGCTCGAAACGCGTCCGGCTGTCGATTGGCAAGGACCCAGCCGAGGCCAGCGCCCGACGCCAGCGCAAAGAGGCTGAACTGAACGCCGTTAACAACGGCGTGGCGGTCGTTGCTCACGGCCAGAACGGACGTAAGTCAATGGCCGCGGCTGTCGCCGACTTCCTCGACGAAACCAAGCTCTCAAAAAAGCCGAAGACCCTGGCCGCCTGTTCGACCGCCCTGTCGTATTTCACCGAATCCTGCCACAAGCTCAACCTCGATGAGATCGATCGCAAGGACCTCCTGAAGTTCTCCGCGTTCCTGCGGGACGAAAAGGAGCAGGCACCGCGCAGCGTGTACAACAAATTTGAGAACGTCATGACGTTCCTGAAAGCGAACGGGATTCGTGGCCTGGTGGGCAAGAACGATTGGCTGCGCTACACCGAGGAGGAGCCTGAGATCTACGAGCAGGAGGAACTCGACAAGCTGTTTGCGAAGTGTGACGCGGAAGAACGGCTCTGGTATGAATTTTTCCTGATGACGGGGATGCGGGAGCAGGAAGTCATGTACACGTACTGGCCGGACATCAACCTTGCGGCTTCCACGGCCCGTGTGAGCCCTAAGCCGGACCGCGGCTGGACGCCGAAGGCATACAAGGAACGCGAGATTCCCATTCCAACGAAGCTTATGAAGAGTCTTAAGGCCTGGAAGGCGAAATCCGATAAGAGCTGCAACCTCGTTTTTCCAACCTCTGGATGCAACCCGAAGCTCGATTTTCTCGACGGCCTGAAAGCTGTGGCCGAGCGGGCGAAGCTCGATAAGGAAGATTTCTGGCTGCACAAGTTTCGCGCGACGTTCGCGACGTGGTCGCTGTGGGCAGGAGTCGATCTGCGAACCGTTCAGCAATGGCTTGGTCACTCGGACATGGAATCTACGATGAGATATCTGAAGCCGTCACGCAGTCAGCACGTGCGGGATAAGGTGAACGAGATCTTTGCTTAGTTATGGGGAATCCCCGTGAAATTCACCAGCGAGTGTCGATGCCAGAATCTCGAATTCAGTGCACACTGCCCAAACGGCGCCTCGTGAAAGGTACCAAAGTCAGGTTCGGAGAAAATTTGAGACTAATGAAGACTAACGACGGAGACATTTTTATTCTTCACGCAATTTTCATTTGACAAGTCGGGTTCACTTCTATATCTCCCCGTGACACGCCTCAGGGGGCAGACAGAACTTTGGAGGAGCCGATGGCTCACTTGAGAGTTTATCTGTGCCCCGTGTCCGACGCTCGTTCACTCGACTCGGCCCGCGATCTTCGTTCGGAGTTCAATTTCGATACCGATTGCAATCCGTGGGCGCGATCAGCTTATTCTCGCCGTTACCGCAATCATTACTCAACTGCTTCTCCCCGCATATTTCTAGAGTGATGTTGCTCCGTTTGTTCGTTTCTCTGCGGCTGTGGGCACCCTGCAAAAAATCACTTTGGTCGAAACTCGCTTCTTCCTGAATCGGAATCGTGCTTAGGATCATTGAAGAACAACAGGGCGATAGTGAGCCTGATTGGAGCACGATAGGGCAGTTGTTTGCCCTTTCCCAGACTCGCTTCCGTCATCTCTTTAAACTGAACACCGGCAAGGCATTTGGCCAAATGCTTGCGAGAAGCAAAGATGACCCGGGCCGGGCGATTCCTGGAGCAGCCCAATCTCCCTATAAAACAAATAGCTCGTCAATGTGGTTACGATGACGTGAGCAACTTTTACCCCGACTTCAGAAAAGTGCACGGGATGACCCCGCAAGAATTGCGCATACGTTACCTAGAACTTCTCTATCAAACTAAGAAACGTCCAATTGGTGCGACCAGGTAGTGCTGCGCGTCTCTCACAGAAAAGAGATCTCGCTTCCTTCAGTGCATCTGGACTGAACGACCAGGTTTGGACTTTTCACCGACGACAATGTTCGACTAACGGCCTGTCGGTCTCGCCGCGTTTACTTTGCATGCCTAGATTTCCACAGAGAGTCGCATTTCGGACAATAAAGAAGAGATTTTGACAATTGCGGTACGCGGATGAATCGTGCGGAAATTGCCCGGAGTCGGGGTGGCGCCAATGTCGCGCCACCAACGGCCTAAGGTCAAAGGAGAAAAGTCCGTGAAATATACGCTTCGGTGGCTGCTTACAGTCTGTCTGGCGCTCTTTTGTGTTGTGAACTTTTCGCGTGACACTGTGTACGCGCAGACAATGACACCACACAGCCGATTTTTCCCAAGTACTTCGTGATGGGTGTGGTCTATGCCCCGCCCGGATAGTCGAGTTTCGTCTCTTATGGAAACACCACGTTCGTCGGATCTTCCAATACCATGTCTGTCACCAACTCTTCAACGGTTGTTAATACCTCATCTGTGACAACTGGGGGATCCCTAGGTGTGTTTGGTGCCTCGATCACTAACAGCTTGAGTGACGGCTGGACTACATCTAGCCAGAACACGAATTCGGTTGCGGTTCAGACGACGAATGGTAATAGCATTTCAACAATGGGGCCTGTTAGTTCCGCGTTGGGCGTCGACCATGACAATGACATTATCTATATTTGGCTGAATCCCCTTGTATCCGGGACTGTACCGAACCCTCAAACGACACCCCCAACCATCCAATTGGACCAACTTATCGGCGAACTCGTGTGATCAAACCGATGCAAATGACCCACTAACGTTTTACCAAACGGTAAGCGGGTGCGATCCCAACCAGTCCCCATACCCGGATATCATCGGAATTCCGGTGTGGTGCCTGAAAAACCCCTACTGGCCAGGGCAGGGCTGCTCGCAATGGCTTACTTACACGAAGCGGTCCTGTGACCTCTCCTATTGGGGGCCTCAGCCAACTAATCTGGTGCGCTACTCGGAAGACCGAATGTTTAGCAGCATCTGTGCCGAATGGACAATCGTACCTGCGCCGCTTCCAGCGCTCGCCCGAATTGACAGAACCATCATTTGTGATGGCGCAGAAATACCGGACGAATTCCCGCATCCGGTCATGATCGTAAGACTCGCACAAACCATGACCAGCGCAACACAATGAACGCGGCGCCGACTCGCAGCACCTATCAGCAGGAATGAGAAGAGGCAGAACGTCACTCCGTACAACTGACCAACGCTTGTCGATCCCTTCGCTGCCTTTAAAGAGGTTTGTATCCTGAGATAGCTGTCGCCGCCGTAGAGCGAAGCGGGCGCGAATGAGCATTCGAATCCGGCGGGCACTCCACCTGCGCAGGACAGTTGAACCGGCTGCTGGAAGCCCGCCGTTGGAACGACCGTGACCCGCACGACCTGCGAGCCTGTGGGCGTGACATCGACGGAGTCCGATCCGGTACTCAAAGAAAAACCGCCTGTGCCCGTCGGGGATTGCTCAAGCAATTCAGGCGACACGCTCGGAGCAAACTCAAGAGAACCGGTATAACTGGCGGACAGGTTGTGCACGCCACCACCAAACTGCGGGACCGTGAGATACGCGGTTTGCGCCGCATTCGTGGTAGCAGTGCCCAGGATATTGCCGTCGTCGAGAAAAATCACTTCGCCTGCCGGATGGCCGTTCGGCGCACTAACCCTTGCCACCAGTAGTGACTGATCGCCGCTCTCTGTCGCTCCCACAGCAACAACCGACGGAGACATGGCAGCTCCAGCAGAAACCACGGTGACCACGACGACGGACGATGTGCTACTGGCAAACGTCGCGTTGGCATTGAATACCGCCGTAATGTTATGCGGTCCAATTGCCAGAGAAGCGGTGCTATAGGTGCCGCTCCCACCGGACTGGAGCGAAATGCTCCCAAGGGGAGCGGTCCCGTCGTAGAATGTCGCGCCGCCGAATGGGACGCCTGAGCCGCTAGTCACGTTGGCGCTGAAGGTCACGACTGTCCCCGCAGTAGGAGAGGTCGTGGATGCCGACAGGGCTGTCGTGGTCGGAACAGCATTTACGGTCACGCTGATCGGGGCGGAGGTACTCGGTTGAAAGATGGCCTGTGTGTTAAATGGTTCCTGGTAGCCCTGGTAGACCGCGGTCAGGCTGTGGATTCCTGCGGCCAGCAGATTTGTTTCGAGAGTTACAACTGGATTTATGTAAATTGCCTCGGCGCCTATCGAGTTGGGTCCATCCATGAAGGTCACATACCCGGCGGGCACCGTCACCGAGCTGTTCACCGTTGCGGTCAGCCTTACGGTCTGGCTCGTGTAGACAACCTTCGGTGCTGCTACCAGAACGGTCTGCGTAGCATATACGGGCGGTAGAACTACATGAAGGACAGAGAAGCTCTCGGGGCTATAGACATCGTCTCCGTTATAGGTGGCTACGAAGGTATGAGTGCCGGTGTTTAGCACCGCGGCAAACGTGTCGGTCGCCGTTCCGTTCGCCAGTGACTTGGTGATGATAAATGCTCCATCGACGCTGAAGCTCACGGAACCGGTAGGGACGGGACCGGAGGGAACCGACATGGTAATGCTCAAGGTAATCGGCTGCCCATATTGTGCCGGCTCAGGGGAGATAGTGAAAGAACCGTTGCTTGGAGCGCCGTCGACGGGATTCCCATTAGGCTGATTCAGCAGCACGGCGACCGTAGTACCACCCGCATTCGCCGCGATGATATCCGGGAATCCGTCGCCGTTGACGTCTACCACACTCAGCCCGGAAATTTTTTGTCCAGCGACAAAATGTTCCTCGGGAGCAAAGTTGCCTCCTCCCAGGTTTTCAATCACCGCGATGCCCGCACCATCGCTCAGGACAAGGTCGGGCTTATTGTCTCGATTCACATCTGCAATGACTAGCTGGGTGTAAGCGTGCGAGATTGGCAACTGCACGGCGTTCTGGAACGTGCCGTCGGAGTTGCCGTAGTAAATGAGAAGAGGCAGCGGCAGGCCTTGCTGGTTAGGATATGGAACAACGACGATGTCCGCATTCCCATCTCCGTTAAGATCGGCGATCGCTGCGGATTGCTCGTTAATCTGCTGAGCAGGATCGCTGACCATGTTGGATTGGGTGAAAGTTCCATCGCCATTTCCGAGCCATACGCGCAGTGATGGATATTCGAAAACTAGAAGGTCCAGTATTTTGTCGCCGTTCAAGTTGCCGACGGCGGCAACTCCCCCTGTGGGATAGATTAGAGTAGTTGTAACTTGCGTGAAGGTCTCGTTGGTCTGTCCCAGCAAAGCCAGGATTGAATTTTCAGACTGGGAAACCATGTCGCTGCGGTTGTTGTAGGTCAGGTCTCCCACCAACGCGGGTCCCGTATTGATCGCCGAGGGCGACGCGAAAGTGCCGTTGCCTGCGCCAAAGAGGATAAATGGCTGGCCGTAGGGATATGCTTCGGTTGCCTCCAGGACATACAGGTCATTCTTACCGTCGCCGTTGAAATCTCCGGTCGCCATGCTTCCACTGGGAGGCTGCGATCCATAACTCTGATTCTGATCGGTCGCCAGGGTAAATGAGCCCGCCCCGTTGCCAAATAAGATCCGCGGATAAGTCGCCGACACAGTCACTGCGATATCAGGAAGGTTGTCTCCGTTGAAGTCGGCCACTGCGACGGTGCCCACGGTGTGACCCACGTCGTAGGAGTCGGCGCTCGCAAAAGTTCCGTCTCCATTCCCCGCGAGGATTAGGAGTCCTCCATCCACCCCCATGGCTAGGTCATTGTGGCCATTGCCGTTGAAATCGCCTTGCGTGATATCTCCGGTTTGATAAAACACTGCGGCCAGGGAACCGGCTACTGAAGAAATCATGGGCCCATAGGTCAGATTTCCTTTTCCGAGAGCAATGCCGACGCCCGCCGGAGTGAGAAAAACCAAATCCTGAATCCCGTCGCCGTTGAAATCTCCCGTGGCGATAAGCTGCGCGGTCGCCGGAACCGTCGCGACCACGACAGGGGCGCCGAAAGTACCGTCAGGATTGCCTGCAACAATTTGGACTTGGCCTGGATAGACAAGACCGACCAGGTCAGGATGTCCATCGCCATTCATGTCGGCCAAAAGTAGCGCATACGTGGTGTTGTAGGTCACTACCGGCTGGAAGGTGCCATTGCCATTGCCCAGAAGCACGAGGGTTTGAGCTCCCACGAGGTTGTTGACCACGATGTCCAGATAGCCGTCGCCGTTCAGGTCGAATAGGTATGTGAGGGTCGGGCCGCTGAAGTAGAACGTTGTGGTCGTTCCAATAGTAAATTTTCCGCTGTTGTTTCCAAGCAGGACGTATAACGTGGCGCTTGACTCATCCGCGATAACTAAGTCAGCGGCGCCATCTCCGTTGACATCGCCGATGCCCATCTGAGTGTTCAAAGAGGGGTAACCGCCATTCTCACCGGAGTTTGTCACAGTAGAGAGAATCGGTGGCTGAAACGTGCCGTCGCCGTTGCCCACCAGAACGGCAATTTGACCATTGGTCGATCCACTACCACCCAGAATAATGTCGGTATTGCCGTCACCGGTCACGTCGGCCAGGTTGATGACGCAGCTCAGATACCCGCAAATTCCGATAGGCAGCTCGATATCCTGGCGATGAGAAAAAGTTCCATTGCCATTGCCCAGCAAAACATGCAAGGCATAGCTGCTGGTCCCGTCAACGTAAGCAAGGTCGAGATGTCCGTCGTGATTGAAGTCGGCGGTTGCAGTCCCGATGGGATCGTAACTAGTGTTAATCAACTCGGGGTTCTTGAATGTCGCTGCCTGAGCCGACAGCAATAGCGTCAGGATCAACGCCGCGACAAAACAGACAAAACGACGCAAGGATGAAGCAGACATAAGGTTGTCAGCCGACAGGACATGAAAAATTAGCAGATAACACTAACACAGGTTAGGTCCAAATCAACCAAGGAGATATGTAAAATCCGGGTCTGTGTGATGTTCATTGACGACGAGAGAGTTATCGAAGATACTAACTCTCCGCTTTGTCCTATGGCTCCCATGGGGGCTGGGAGATAGGTGTGACTTCTGCCGACCTTATGTGCAAGATGAATAGCCACGACCGGTTGCGTGGAACTTCAATCTGGCTTGCTCTCCCGCTGGTCCTTCTTCTGGGACTGATGGGGTGCGGCAGTGGGGCCTCCCAGAATCAACCACCCCCGACGCCGGACTTTACCTTGGCAGTAAGCCCAACCTCTCAGTCAGTGGATCCTGGTGGCTCGGCGTCAGTTTCGTTATCTGCAACCGCGGTCAACGGCTTCTCCTCACAGATCACGGTTCAGCTGACTGGAATTCCAACAGGGGTAACGGTTTCGCCGAGCAGCATCACGCTCGTGCCGGGCACTCCGCAGCAGGTCACATTCACCGCAGCGGGAAATGCGGCCAATGCCAAAGGCAGTGTGGTTTTTACTGGAACTTCCGGCGCTTTGACACACACCGTTGGCTTGAGCCTATCGGTTACCGCACCGGATTTCAGTATGGGAGTTAATCCGAACACCCAGTCCGTCGACGCAGGCAGTTCGACAACTGTTTCGTTGTCCGCGACGGCCCTTGGCGGTTTCTCGTCGCAGATCAGTGTTCAGGTTACGGGTGTTCCAGGAGGCGTTACCGTCTCGCCGACCGTTTTCACCCTGGTGCCAGGCACACCGCAGCAGGTCACTCTTACTGCCGCGGCCAACGCTCCAAGTGCCAATGCCACCGTGACCTTTACCGGCAGCTCCGGGTCTCTGACGCACACCGCGGCATTGAGCCTCACGGTGAACGGTTCAGGAAACGGTGTGCCCACGCGCACGCGTTACCTGCGGACGGACGCGACGACGGAGTATTTCCTTTACGTAAACCAGCATTGGATTCTTTATCACGCTCCAACTTCCCGCTATTTTGTTACCGATCCTTCTTCCAACCAGGTGATTGTTATCGATGCTGCCTCTCAGACCGAGATCGGGACCATCGGCGTGCCCGGGGCTTTTGGAATCGATGAGACGCCTGATGGGACAACCCTCTGGGTCGGAACGCAGATTGGTGATGTCTATACGATCGATCCGGTCGGGATGACGGTAACGCGGCGGTATATCGCGTCTGAAATCGGGCCATACGGTTACCTTGCTTCTTCTGCTCTCGTCCTGGCAGATGGCCGTTTGGCGCTGATCGCTCCTTACAACGGCATCGACGGTACGAGCGGATTTGCAGTCTGGAACCCGGCTGACAACACCATCACGAGCTACGGTACATTCGAAGATAACCAAAGAATCCCGCTTCCATGTGGCAACTTTCAGGGAAGTCTGGGTGGCTTTGCGCTTACCGTGGACCGCACCCAGATACTGCTGGGCGCCATCAATGGCGGCTTGCTATGCGAGGTGAACCCCGTCACTGGAACAGGCATTTCTGTATCGAGCGGGCCCGCTCTTCACATTCTTACCTCGCCGGACGGAAAGTACATAATTCTGCCCAACTACACCGGCGGCGTGACTGTCTATAATACGCAGACGCTCGCCGTGGTCGCTCAATTCGATGTTTTGGGCGACGCCTCCTCCGCCTCCGGTTTTTCTGTCAGCGCTGATTCGACAACGCTCTTCACTCCTGACAACTCTAGCACCAACATTATCTACGCCTATGACATCGCAACCGGGCAAATGGTCGGCTGGGTTCCGAACATCGACGTGCAACTAGATTTTGTCGGGGAAGCGCTCGCATTCGGTCCCATCGCTAACCCTTACCTCCTGGCGACGGATGGAACAGGCCTCTTTGCGGGTCCTGCAGAGGAAGGGGTCGGCTTTGTCGATCTTTCCACATTGCAAACTGGCGCTGTTGGCACGGAATTCCCCAACGGATATTTGAGCCCGGCCACGGGACCGCTCTCCGGCGGAACCGCGACGCAATGGGAAAATCTAAGTGGCGCGATTTCGCTAAAAAGCATTTATTTCGGTTCGCGACAGGCGACTAACATCTCTGCAACTCCGGACTATCTCAACGCAACGAGCCCCACGGGCAACGCCGGACCTGCCGACATTTACACGTTCACAACCAACGGCGGAATGCAGCTTCTTCCCGAAGCCTTCAGCTATGGGCCGACGATTCTGGAGGTCACGCCGAACATGGCGACCTCCGAGGGCGGCGGTACTGGATACGTTTATGGCTACGGCTTTGGTCCGGTCGATTCGAATTCGATTCCGTCCGGTCTCAGCGTGACCGTGGGCGGCGTAGCGGCGCCGGTTACGGCATTCGAAGCGAACGCATACCCAATAACTTCGCCGCCGTTTCCCCTGCAAAGTGTCGCCTACACGATACCGCCGGGCGGCAGCGGGTCGGCAGTCAATGTGACCGTTGCCACCAGCGCAGGAAGCGCGACGGCATCGGGAGCATTAACCTACCTTCCGTCAACGCAGCCGTTCCCGTTAAATCGATCGACGCTCGCTCAAGGCATCTACGATCCTTACACTGACCTCTACTATTTCACGGACACTACTCAGATCCAGGTCTTCTCTCGTGCTCAGGGAAAATGGCTGTCACCCATTAATATCCCCGCTCCTAAAGGTACGACGCAGAGACTGTGGGGAATCGCGCTTTCACCGGATGGCAGCAAGCTCGCGATTTCTGATCTCAGCGCCGGAGCCATCTATCTTCTCGATCCCACGAATCCAACGTCGGTCCAGACCTTTATAGTGGGTTCGCAGTCGGGCGCCACCATTAATCCCTGCGGAATTGCGATCAGCGACGCGGGAAATGTTTATTACATGGTCTTCATCATAGGAATAAGCGGGGGTGACCAATTCTTCAAGTTGAACACAAACACGGGAGCCATCACCGACTACGGCATCGATGGCCCCGGACTGGGTCCGAACGACGCCTACCTCCGAAACGCGATCAGTTCTGACAACACACGTGTTTTTTACAACGAATACGGTGAGGTCTTCAGCATCGATACCGCAACCGATGCGCTGTTCTACGCGCCTGATGGTTACAGTTGTTGCTATGGTAACTACGAACTGGCGCTCTCCAGCAACCAAACCCAGTTCACTGCGACGTTCTACATCTACGATTCTGATTTGAACGGCGAATCGTACTACGCGCTGAACGATCGCGAGATACTGAATATCGCCTATGTTTACGGCGGTAAGCTGAGTCCAGACGGACGATTGCTCTTCCAGCCTTCGACGAATGGTATCGACGTGTTTGACGGCAACATCGGCAATCTGCGAGATCGTATTTCGCTACCGGCTGCACTCTCACCAAATTATGACGCGCTAGTCGACGATGGCAGGGACAACGTGCTTGTCGCCATAACGGGCACAGGGAATGGAATCGCGATCATCGACCTGTCATCGGTCGCCGAACCAAGTCCCGAGCCGTATGACGCCAGGGTTGGTTCGAGTAAGCGCGATCTCGGACTGGGCAACCGCGTGCACGGTGGCTCCAACTTGGGCATGCAACCGGATAAACAGAATCGTCGACCAGCGACAACTCGCGCTGTTCCCCATATCACCAAGACGCTGCTTCCTCAACGCCACTGAAGAATCACTCTAACGAGGGCGGCAGGGGAAAGATAACTCATGATCGGTCGAAAAAACCGGGAACGGGCCTGTGATCAGTTACCGATGCAATTCCCGGATTGTCGACAACGGGAGACCTAGAATTTCCGTCGGGCGCGTGGCTCGGCAGCCACATACTGAAGAAATCATGCCCGGCTAATCACAGCCGATCCTTGGCGAGGCGGAAGCGGCCCGTGGTGTTATTGTGTTTATTACTGTCCTCGGAGCCAATTCGCCACGGCTTTCGGATCGAAACGGACACAGGAGCCAGCCCTAAAAGATGAGATACGGTTCTTCTTGGCGAGCTTATAAATAATGATCCTCGAACCCGCGAGCACCGATGCCAGTTGAGTCGCAGTCATGGCGCGCCCAAATCGCTCGACAGGCGGACACCAAGTACCTCGACGTCAACCTTAATATCGCTTTCCATAAAGCCGTTGGTGCGATGCTTCCAGAGTTGCCGAACTTCCACGTGCGCCAGTCAACCGGATTCAGTTCGGATGTTGCCACCGCTGTGGCGGCATTCACGTCTTGGTCAACAGCCCCTTGACCCGACGCACACACCTGAAAAGAGCATGGAACTGGTTGGCAAGGAAGCATATACACTCGCCGCTGGGTTGATAGAAAAAGATTTGGGGTTTAAGGAAAAAGAACCACCACCGAACTATGAATGGACGATTATGGTTGGGGATCTTCCGGCTGCTGGCTGGGAAGTCGAAGATGCACCCGACCTTTCGATCCATGACTGGAACACCGGAGTCCTGGTGCATCCGTATGCGCTAATGAAAGAGACAGTACGAACTGCTACCTCGATTCACTACAGTTCGAAGTAGAGCATGAAAGATGTGCCGTGTGGGATGTATGTAGGCACTGTAAATTGCACGGTAGGCGGTAAGCCTGTAGTCGGAAATGCTGTTGGGGAACGCCTGAACATTTTCTTAAGGAAAGAAGACGGACGCATTCGCAAGAGCTTCGAGACCATTCCGTGGGATTAATTCTTGGCTTTCTCTTCGAGATGCCGGAGTCCATCGCAGATCACGATCAGAGCGTTGCGGACTTCGTGCCCGGCCGATTGACTTAGTCGCCTTTATTCGTCCCAACCGGCTCCGCTGGTTCGACATGCCTCCTCAGGATTTCATCCAATAGAAATAAGTCGGTGAGCAGTGCGCGGAGATGAATGCAAGCATTCAGATTATCAATCAACTGAGAACTGATGGAGGGCTGTGCGAGAACCAGTTCAATGGCGGCGAGAGAGTCGCGGGAGTCGCGATCGAGAACAGTAAGAAACGCGACGTATTTTTCGGCTGGCTCAAGACCTCCTTCGCTGACTGCCATTGCGCAAGCTTCGGTTAGCCCAGTCAACGCTTGCACCGCGCGACGCAAGAACTCGCGAACTTGCCCACCCGATTTGCTGCCCTCGTCAGTGCGGAGACCCTGGGCTGCGTAGGCCAGCATAAACTCGTAACATTCTTCCACGGCCTCGAAACGGCTACCAATTTCAGCCAGCATCGGTCAGCCCTCGCCCTCTCATTGGGTTGGACGTTGATGACGACGAAGACGATGGCGAAGGTGTCTCGACCACCCATCGCTTGGGATCATGCTCTTTCAAATAAAAGTCGCGGCTCATCCAGCCGAAGATCATGGACTTCGTGATTGGGCGTTTCTCCGGGCGTAGTCCGAAATAGACGTGGACCATGATCAACGCGATCAGTCCTACGCCGGCCAAGCCGTGCAGCACATACACCATGCCCCAGGTCATGTCGCTGAAGAGATATGGATTGCGAGGGAAGAAGATGGTGCGCACACGAAACATCATGAATACGCCGGTTATGATCACAGAGAGGCCGGCGGCGATGATGGCGCCGTGGTAGAGCTTGTTCTCCAAGGGATATTTGGCGAATTTATCTGGTGGCGGCTCAGGCTTTCCGGCTGCTCGCAACATTCTTCGCCATGCGTCCCGCAGGTCAATGCGGTCCGGCCAGATCGCCCAGAAATCCAGGAAGAAGGATGCATGGATGATGTGAAAAATGATCGAAACCGTTAATACCGCGCCGGCGATCCAATGGTAGGTTACCCAATTGAACTGGACGCCGACTTTTGGCAGGAAGGCAGTAAACAAGAGGGTGAACATGGAGGCGGCCATGATCCAGTGAAACACCCGCGCGGTTAGCGAGTGCCTGGGCACATGCTCGGGGATGCGCGCGGCTTCGGACGGCGAAATGGTGCCCGCAAACTCATTTGGTTTGGCGAAGTATCGCAGGTAGGCGGCGTGAACGATAAAGAAGAGAAATCCCGCAATCACTGCGACCCAGATCAGAAACCAGGCGATATGGATCGGGACAAGTTGTCCCCATGGACTTGTCGCCCATTCTAAGAAGCCCACGTTACCTCCTCTACTCCCGTTCCTGCACCTACTCCGACGATGGCGCGCTTGACCAGATTTCTCATCAGCGGAATCTTGTAAGCATTGAATTGCAATGGGATTGCTCCCTGCACGGCCAGTTTCCCCGCCATCTCACCGGTCGCGGCGTTGCGTGGCCTGCCTCGAACCGCATCTTCAACCGCCTTCAACCGCAACGGTCGGGCGGCGGCCGCATTCACCGAAATTCGACTGCGATCGATCGTCCGGGCTGAACTTTCGCCCGGTGAACTACCGCCTGACGTCACCATGGCTGAGGCAACGTTCATGAGCGGGAAGTCCCAAACGTTGCGGTCGCGAATTTTCTCAAAATAAAATTGTGCACCGGCCCATGTGGAAGGAATACGAATGGCGGTAAGCAAGTCCCCGGGCTGCAGGATGTGCAACCTCGTGATGTCGATGTCAGGACCGATAAAGTAATCTTCTGCGTCGACGATGCGCTCGCCTTTGCTCGTTCGGATGACAAACTTGGCGTCGAGAGCAATAAGGGCCGGGGCTGAATCCGAAGGATTCACCGCGACGCAGCGGTCGGCGTGTAGAATCGCGTGCTCGCGGTTGCGGCCCTCCGGCGTATCGGCATAACAAATATTGCCGCCGGCGCGGTAACACGGCCAACCGCTGCGGTAATACCAGCAGCGCGTATCCTGCGAAACATTCCCGCCGATGGTTCCCTGGTTGCGGATCTGCGGCGATGCCACTAATTCGGCAGCCTGCGCCAGCAGATCATACTTCTGCTTAATGATGGGATGGTTAACGACCTCGGTAAGCGTCGTCATGGCGCCGATTTCGATGCCATCGCCGCCGTTACTGCCCTGAGCACGCACTCCGCGCAGTTCGTCGATTCCGCTCAGGTCTAGCACAACCTTCGGCTTCTTGATTCGATCCTTCAGCCAATCGAAGCTGTCGAGCCCTCCGGCCAGCACCCAGGCGTCGGGTCCATGCTGTTCGAGAAGGTTCTGCGCGTCGGCGACGGAAGTCGGCTGAAACAATTCGAAAGCGGCCATTACGTCTCGTACGACAGCCATAACTCTCCTTCAAATCCCAATCAAATATCAGCCATCAAATATGCGCCATGAGCGGATGCTGCATCGGCCGGCCCGCTTCGAGCGAGGTCAGAATCGTGTCGGCGTTCACCGGAGCGCGCTGAAAAATCTCGTCTCCCAACGCATCCGAGAGGGCGTTCAATATAGAAGCGCATCCGCCACCAACCGGAGGCTCTCCGACACCGCGAGCACCGACCGGCGTCTCCGGGTCGGGAATGTCCAGCGCAGTCCATTGCATGTCAACGGGCACATCGAGAATGGTCGGCGGTTTACTTTGGTAGAAGCGCTTGGAGAGCATCTCGCCGTAACGCGGATCGAACACCCATTTCTGGCCAATCGCATGGCCGATGCCGAGGACAGAGCGGCCGAGCACTTGACCGCCGAGTGCCCGGGGATGGATCACCGTTCCGACATCGGCGGACGCGAGAAAATCGACGATGTGGTACTTGCCGGTTTCGACATCGACCTCAACCTCGGCGAAACTGGCGACATAGGAATACGTCGAGCCGTCGCGCGGGTAGTTGTCTTTGGCGGCGACCACCAAGCCTTGCCCCGCCAATGCCGCGACCGACACCTTCGTTAATTTGTGGACATCGGCCGGCGCCTCGTGGCCATCGTAGATTCCGCCTAATTCAATCGCGTGCTTCGCGGCCTGCGCCAGAGTCATGCCGGCGCCACCGCCTTTGCGGAAAACGCGCTCGTTCGCGACTACGTATTGCTCGGGCTTGCCGCCAAGTTTCTTCGCCGCGATTTCCTGAAGCCTTTGCTTCGCGGCCGTTGCCGTGGCATAGGCTGCCCGTGTCATGGCGTGAGTTGTCTGACTTCCGCCGGAGACGCAGGTGAACGGAAGATCCCTCGAGGTGTTGCCCCAGACTACGTTGCATTTTTCCCACGGCACGCCGAGAACCTCCGCGCCCGCGCGATGTACATCCATCACCGATTCGGTTCCAAGGTTGCCGATTCCAGACTGGAACGTGACCCGGCCATCCGGCTTGATGACGAGAAGCCCGTCGAATCCGATGGTGCCACCAACGTAACAGCTGAGCGAAACGCCAACGCCGCGAACTTTCGTGCCTACCTTTTTCGGAGTGCGTGCGACCCGCTCGTTCCATTTGAACTGCTCCGCGCCGCGGTCGAGCGCTTCTTTCAGGAATGCGCTGGTGGCATACTGGCGTTTGCCCTGCACTACCGGTCCCAGCGGAGCCTTGCCCTCGGGGCAGTTGATGCGGCGGACTGCAACCTGGTCGACTCCGAGTTTGCGCGCGGCTTTCGCGATGATGGGCTCGATAATTACTATCCCTTGTAGTCCGCCCGGCGAACTCTGCGCGCTACGCGGCGGAGTATTGGTCAGCACAGTCAAACCGCGCCAGCGCATCGCCAGCGGTTGGTAGAGCAGCGAGACGATGCGTCCCGAGGAAGGAGAATCGCCGACTGCGTCGTAGGGACCGTTGTCGCAAATGACGAACATGTCGAGGGCCGTGATTCGTCCCTCTTTCGAGAAGCCGACTTTCATACGCCCTTGAAAGCTGGGACGGGCTCGTCCGATGAAAGTCTCCTCCTCGCGGCTGATGCGCATCATCACCGGAGCATTCGTTTTCTTGGCCAACAGCGCCGGAATGATCATCGTCACGCCACCCGTGATCTTGCTGCCAAACCCGCCGCCGGTGTATTCGCTGATGAAAACAACATTGTCAGGACTGATGTTCAACCAGCGCGCGATCGCCGGCAATGTTTGCGCGGTGCTTTGCGTGCCTGTGTAGATGTAAACTTTGCCGTTTTGCCAGTAGGCCATCGCACTGCGGGTTTCAAGCGTCTGATGGCTGGTGTCAGGGGTGACAAAGGTCTCGTCAAGAACGAGCGCCGCATTTTTGAATCCTGAATCGAGGTCGCCGTATGTCCACTCGTCGGGACTCTTGCCCATCGGAAGACGGCCGTGCTTTTCTTCCTCGAAGTCAGCCTTGGTCCATTTGAGTTCCGTGACTGTGGGCGTGCCGGGACCTTGCGAGCCCGCAGCCGGACGGCTCCAGACGTTGCCATCCGTTCGCGGGTTGGGACCACCCGGGCGCAAAGTCTCGAGCGGATCGATCGCGAAGGGCAGCGGTTCAAAATCGATTTCGATTTTTTCGATGGCTTCCGCGGCGGTGAGTTCATCGACTGCGGCAACCGCAAGCACTGGTTCGCCCTGATAAACCGGCTCCATGGTGAGACCGCGCTCGCCCCACTTGCTGGCCTTGATCACCGTGCCGTTGTCGGTAAGCGTGTCGGCTGGCGCGGGAAGGTCATCGGCTGTGAGAATGCCTTTGACGCCGGGCATGGCGAGCGCCGCTTTCGCGTCGATGCGTTTTACCCGCGCATGCGGCATGGGACTGAGCAGCAGCTTGCAGAACAACATGCCTTCCGCGCGAAAATCCTCAGCGTACTTCGCATTACCCGTAACCTTCGCATAGAGGTCAGGTGTCTCGTAGTTCTTGCCAATCAGTTTGTACCCTGCGCCGTAGACGCGTTCAGCGGGCTTGGTGGAGTCAACAGGCTTTTTATTATTGGCGAGTTGATTGCCGTTGCCGTTACCGTTGTCTTTATCCAAGCGACAACCTCCGCATATTCTCCGCCCCCCGCATCAACGCTGTCAGAATCTTGTCGTAATCCTGGCAGCGGCAGAGATTTCCCGAGACACCGTGCGCCAGTTGCAGGCGCGAGGGATTGGGATTTGTTTTCAAAAATCCGACTGCGGTCATGATGAAGCCGGGCATGCAGAAGGCGCACTGAAATCCCTGCTCGTCGATGACGCCCTGTTGCACAGGATGCAGGGTTCCGTCTTCGGCGGCCAACCCTTCGATCGTCAAAACCCTGCGGCCACGCACCGTGTGTGTGAGTACCGAACAGGAATAGTGCGGAATGTCGTCGATAAGAACGCTGCACGACCCGCACTCGGCGCGGTCGCAGCCGAGTTTGGTGCCGGTCAGTCCCAGCTTGTAACGCAGTGTCCATGCGAGCGTTTCCTGCTTCATGACATCGACGCGCCGCTGCTGACCATTAACGTTGAGAGTGATGAGGCGCTCGCCAACGCCGGCAGAGGGTTGCTGGCCATGCAATAGAGACGACGCGCGAAAAAGATAGCTTGCGGAGGAGACGGCAACGCCGCTGCTGATGACGCCTTTGATGAAGTTGCGCCTGGAGACAGATTTCAGGACACCTCCTTCCGGCACGTACGGAATCGCCTTGGAACCTAATTTCTCTGCCATGCTCGGTCACCTTTTATCTGGGTAGCCGCCGTTCGGATCTTGCGTCTCAGCGATGTGAGGCCGCATATTTAAGAAGTTCGATTATCAGAAAGGATGCCCGGATTCGGAAATTCTTGATGCAGGTAGCCTAGGCACTCCGGCGGATAAGGGTGCGGCCCAACAATCGCTCATGTCCGGACCCATGGGTGATGCCACGATCCCGTGGAGTTCGGCATGCCGAACGACGCCTATGAGTCGTATCCCGGCCGGACGATAAGTCCATGGCTCTTGCGTGCACAGGCCCATGTGCCCAGCGTGAACTATTCAGACGATTTTGGCGCCCCGGTGTTTCCGTCTGAATGCCGGGAGAATTGGGCCAAGGAAAATGAGAAACCTTCCTTGCGCCTCGCATCGAGAAAATGACAAGCCCGCGGTTACTCTACGAAGTACATGCGTTTTCAATGGCTTGACATCGCTAGTCCGTAAGGCTACTTTGCTACCCAAGAACTCCGAAGACGCTTCTGGGGGCTTGTTGTCGCAGGTTGAATCCAAGATCGTCAAACAGTTGTTGGACGAGTGGCACGCCGGCGAAGACGAGGCGTTGCGCGCCTTGGTTCCACTCGTTTATGCCGAACTCCGGCGGGTTGCGCACCAATACCTGCGGAAGGAACGTGCCGACCATACATTGCAGAGCACGGCCCTGGTGCATGAGGCTTACTTGCGACTTGAGAAACAAGGCGCGGCCAAATTCGAGAACCGCGCTCATTTCCTGGCCATCTGCGCCCGGTTGATGCGGCAGATTCTGGTAGATTACGGACGCAGCCGCGATACCGCCAAGCGAGATGGAGGCGACCGCGTAACCTTAGATGGGTTGGCATTCAAGAGCCGCAACGTCGATATAGTCGCTCTCGATGACGCCCTGCAGGAACTGGCTAAACTCGACCAGCAACAGAGCCGCATTGTGGAGTTGAGATTCTTCGGCGGTCTTTCCATCGAAGAAACCTCGGACGTGCTCAAGCTGTCGCCCAGAACTGTGAAGAGACACTGGGCTTCCGCACGGGCTTGGCTGCATCACCAGATCAGCGCGACGAGCGGTCCGTGACCCAGAGATCATGACACCAGAGCGTTGGCAACAGATTCGTGAGGTGCTTGAAGAAGCGCAGGAACTCGATCTCGCCCAACGTTCCGCCTTCTTGGATCGCGCCTGTTTGTCCGATCAATCGTTGCGGCAAGAAGTCGAGATCCTGCTCGCCTCTAGCGATGATGCCCACGCGACCTTCCTTGAACCGGCACAGGCCTCCGACGGATTGATCGCGCATCTGGATGGGATCCTTTCTGGTGGCGGGCTGCATGCGGGACAGCTTTTCGCCGAACGTTTTCAACTCGTGCGCAAGCTTGGTGAAGGAGGCATGGGCCAGGTGTGGCTGGCCGAACAGACCTCTCCAGTGCGGCGGCAAGTCGCCATCAAGTTGATCAAGGCTGGCATGTACGACGAGGCGGTCGTGCAACGCTTCGAGTCTGAGCGGCAGTCGCTGGCGATTATGGATCATCCCGCCATCGCCAAAGTGTTCGACGCCGGGACGACTCCACAGGGCCAACCCTACTTCGTAATGGAGTATGTGCCCGGTTCGCCGATTACCGAATATTGCGATCAAAAGAAACTCAAAATCGCGGACCGGCTTGAGCTCTTCATCCAGGCGTGCGAAGGCGTGCAGCACGCCCACCAGAAAGCCATCATCCATCGTGATCTGAAGCCGGCAAACATTCTGGTGGTGGAAGTGGATGGCAAACCCGTGCCGCGGATCATCGACTTCGGTCTGGCCAAGGCAACCGCGCCTCAGTTTGAGGGTGAGAGCCGCTTCACCCAATTGGGACATCTTGTGGGCACTCCCGGATATATGAGTCCGGAGCAGGCCGATCCCAATGTGGACGGCGTTCATGACATCGATACGCGCACCGACGTCTACTCACTGGGGGTCATTCTCTATGTGCTGCTGGCAGGACTGCAGCCGTTTGAAACCAAGCAGCAGAAAAAGCAACCGCTCGACGAGTTACTAAGAAAATTACGCGAGGAGGAACCGCCGACCCCAAGCCACAAAGTCAGCACCGATCGGGACACGTCGGCCGCGACCGCCGCGGCTCGCGGCATGGAGCCCAAGCAGTTGGTCAGCCTGCTGCGCGGTGATCTTGACTGGATCACGATGAAGGCGCTGGAGAAGGATCGCGTTCGCCGCTATGGCACACCTTCGGAGCTGGCGGCGGACATTCGGCGGTATCTGAGTCATGAGGCCGTGGTGGCGCGTCCGGCAAGTGCCGGATATCGCTTGCGAAAATATGCGCGGCGGCACCGTGTCGCTGTCGGCGTGGCGGCTGGATTGGTGTTGTTGTTGGCCGCTTTCTCCCTCGTGCAGGCTTCGCAGTTGCGCCGGATTACTCGGGAGCGCGATCGCGCCAACCGCGAGCGCGATCGCGCCACACGCATCACTGATTTCATGACCGGGATGTTCAAGGTGTCCGACCCGAATGAAGCGCGCGGCAACAGCGTCACCGCCCGCGAGATCCTCGACAAGGCGGCGAACGATATGGGGACGGGGCTGGCCAAAGATCCTGAGGTCCAATCTCAGATGATGCAGGTCATGGCGACCACATACGAAAATCTTGGGCTCTACCCTCGTGCTCATGAATTGGCCAGGCGCGCCTTGGATGCTCGAATGACCTTGCATGGACCGGATGACCCAAAGACGCTGGAGTCGACAGCCCAGTTCGGTCGTATCCTGTTGCGCGAAGGACACTATCCCGAAGCGGAGAGACTAGATCGTCAGGCGCTCGCGGGTGAGCGCCGCATTCTCGGAGCCGAGGATCCCCTTACCCTCGACACCATGAATCAGTTGGCCGTCATCCTTGAACGGCAGGGTCATTACGACGAGACAGAGAAACTGGAGCGCGAAGTAATCGAGATCGGAACTCGCCAGCTGGGTCTGGAGAATGATCGAGTATTGCGCGCGAGGAACAATCTGGGACTAATGCTCCTTTACCAGGCCCGCTATGCCGAGGGCGAACAGGAGTTTCGTCAGTTGGTCGACGGAGGACGCCGTGTCTGGGGACCGGAGAACCCTCGAACTTTGATAGCGATTGGCAATCTGGCCATGTCCCTGGCATGGCAGGGGCGCAATGCCGACGCCGAGCCCTTATATCGCGAAAATCTAGCCGCCCGTCGGCGCGTGCTTGGGCCCGAACATCCAGACACAATTGTCGCTATGGATAGCCTCGCAGGTCTTCTCTCATCGGAGGGTCGCACGGCCGATGCTGTGGAACTGCTCCAAGAAACAGTGGAGATTCGATTGCGAACCCTTGGACCGGACCACCCCGATACGTTGAGGTCCGAATCCAACTTGGCAGACCTCCTTCTCAAGGAAGGCCGTATCCAGGAAGCGGAGAAATTGCAACGGGAAACCCTTGCGACCATGGGCCGCGTTCTCGGACCGGAAAACCCCCTGACTCTGAGGTCACAGTCCTATCTTGCGACGGTCCTCAACCGGGAGGGCCGTTACGAGAAAGCGGAAAAAATCGCTCGTGCGGCGTTTGACGTGGCGATTCGTAATCTGGGACCACGACATCCCTTTACCGTGGATGCGCTGCAGCAGGTCGGGACAGCGATGGCCCACACGCATCGCTACCCCGAGGCAAGCACGTTGTTTCGCGACGTCATCGAGAAGCAAGAGAATTCTAAAGACAATTCCAAGGGACAAGGGAATAGCTTCTCAGTGTGGTATTCGTTTGCCTGCGTGGCAGGGGCTGCCAATCGCCCCGAAGACGCTCTCCAATATCTACACGAAGCCATCACTCGCGGATATAAAGATGCCGACGGCCTGATGACTGACGACGATCTCAAGAAACTCCGTCCCAACCCGCACTTCCAAGAACTCGTGGCCGCACTTAAACGCTCGCCTGCAAAAGCTCAATAGCGGAAACGAATTCCGGCGGCGATATCACCTTGTGTTGAGCCGCGGCGGTTAGAGCCGTCAAAGATTCTCCGCGGACAGGAGGTCGGGATGCTGGCGGACCTATAATTCGTTCGATCTGACAGCTGCTGACCCGTTTTCAGTTTTCTATGAAACCAATGCCGCGGAATCCCTATCTAAGCTGCTGGCTAACATTGCGAGAGGTTGGAGGCGATTTTATTTGTGGGTTATAGGCAACCGGATCGGATGGTCGTTACTTTCGTTTTAGTTTGCCTATGCTCAATTGCTGCTTGGAGCCAATACTCGCCCGCTTCAGGGCCTTATAAAGTACTCACGCTCGATAATATTGCCCTGCACGATTTGGCACGCAATAAATACGTTCCCGTCAAAATTTATTATCCCGATGGCGTGGGGCCGTTTCCAGTCATCATCTTCTCTCACGGTGCCTTGGCATCCAAGGATAATTACTCGGCCTTTGGTCAGTTCTGGGCCAGCAACGGATACATAAGCATTCACCCTTCCCACACCGATTCTATTGCGGATTCTGGGTTTCATGGCAGCTTGCGCGACGCGCTCAGTGATCCCCGCGCCTGGCGGAACCGTCCGAAAGATGTTTCTTTCGTCATCGATTCGCTGGCACATGTCGAAAAATTCGCTCCGCAACTGGTCGGTAAACTCGATCTTCGGCATATCGGCGTCGGAGGACATTCCTTTGGCGCTTATACGGCGGGACTGATCGCAGGCACCACTATTTTGCTACCGGGAAAAGCTGAGCCGCAGAGTTTTGCCGACCCGAGGGTATCTGCCGTCGTGATGTTGTCGCCTCAGGGAGAAGGCATCATGGGCCTGAGCGCACATTCGTGGGACGTGCTTCGGTTGCCCATGCTGCTGATGTTCGGTTCGCATGACTCGGGGCCATTCGGCCAGGATCCAGTTTGGCGAAGTGAAGCATTCGAAAAGGCTCCGGCAGGCAACAAATACGAGGTAGAAATCGAGGGCGGAACTCATATGGGGTTCGCGGCCCCTTTTTCGGGGGGTGGGCATCGGGTTGAGGTCTTCCAATACGCGGAGCTCGAAACGTTGGCGTTCTGGGACGCATACCTGAAGCAAGACCTGAAAGCCAGGCAATACGTGGAGTCCCACGGTTTGCAGAGCTACAGCGGAGACGCTGCCAGGTTTGCAAACAAGTGACTGCCAACAAGTGACTGCAGACAAGTGAACACGAGCGACCGATGCCACAGCGAATAGAAGAACTCGATGCCCTTCGCGGCCTGATGCTGGTGTGGATCACATGCACTCACTTGCCGACGATTTTGAGCGCGTATGTCAATCAGCCCTTTGGTTTTTTCGCCGCAACCGAAGGCTTCATCTTTCTTTCCGCTCTGTTTACGGGCCGCATTTATTTCCGGATGGCCGAGCGCGACGGGTACGGTGCGATGTGGCGTAAGTTATGGCTGCGGACGGGAAAGCTTTACTGTTACCAACTGTTGCTGCTGGCGTTTGCCTTTGTGATCGAAGCGCCGATCGCGGCGCACGGCAACAAGCCGGCAGTGCATAATCTTCTCGACTTCTACTTTATCGCAGGTCGCACACATGCCTTCGTCGATGCAGCGCTGATGGTCTATAGGCCGCCGCTGCTGGATATCCTGCCGATTTACATAATTCTCCTTGCGCTGACTCCTTTCGCAATCGTTCTGGGTGCGCGATTTGGCTGGAAATACGTGCTTACAGCAGGCTTCACACTGTGGCTGCTCGCACAGTTCGGATTCCGGATTTTCGCATATCACCTGATGACTCGCGCGTTCGGCCTGCAAGTCCCGCTGAACGAGATGGGAGCGTTCAATCTCTGGGCATGGCAATTATGGTGGTTGGTAGGGCTGTGGCTGGGCGTGCGCTGGGCCAAGGACGATTTGCGTTTTGATTGGGTGAAACAGATGACGATTCCGGCAGCGGTCGTAGCGACTTTTTTCCTGGCGCTGCGCTACGCGCAAGTAGCCGAGGTTGTCACGTTCGGAAAGTTCGCCCTGTTATTCGATAAGTGGGATTTTGGGATAGCCCGGATGATCGATTTCACCGCCATAGCGATCTTAGCGATCAGATTTCGATCGCTTCTGAAGCCCTTTGCGATCAGGCCTCTGGTCATGCTGGGTCAAGCCTCGCTTCCAGTGTTCTGCGTGCACCTGTTGTGTGTCTTCTGCGCACTCACCCTTATGGGGAACGACCCAATCATAAGCGGGTGGAAAGCAATCGTTGTAATCCTCGGAAGTTTGTCAGTTCTCCTGCTCACTGCCAAAATTGCAGCGAACCGCCGCCGGAAAGTCGGGTCGATTCCTGCCAAAACCCAGCCTCACACCTCCGCAGGTTACGAGCCGGAACTGGCGGCCAAGAAGGTTGCTTGAGGGAAAAAACCGTCAGACGACGGTTTGTAGCGGCTCATCACTGCCCGTTCTTGCTCGCGACGCAGCTTCAGGAATCGGTACGACCACGTGTATCAGTGTTCCCGAAGCGTCGGACTCGATGCTCATTGTGCCGGAGAATTGGAGAACCCGTTCTCGCATGCCTCGGATACCGACGCCGGAACCTATGGACTGAATTTCTGACAATCGTTCGGGGGGCATGCCTCTACCTTCATCGCGAACCTTGAGAACCAGCGCTCCATCATCGCGGACGATGTGAATGCTGGCGGTCTTGCTTCCCGAATGGCGATGAATGTTCGTTAGGCATTCCTGAATAATCCGGAACAAAGAGAGCTCACGGTCGCGGTCCAGACGCTCCATCGCAGCTGGGAGGTCGAGGGACACTTGAATCCCACTGCGTTGGGCGAACCCCCTGACGTAGTCTTTCAGCGCGGAGTGCAGGCCGACCTCATCGAGCAGGGGCGGGTAGAGAAGGTGAGACATGGTGCGAATGTCTTTGGTCATGAGCCCGACCAGCGACTCGATGTTGCTGACGGAGGAAGCGCCATGCGGACTGAGCCGAACGCTCTCGCTGGCTAAATTGAAGACCTCCATGCCCAGAGCCGCGAGCAGTTGCCCGACTCCATCGTGGAGTTCCCTCGCGATTCGTCGTCTCTCTTCGTCTTGCGCCTGCAAAATACGGGCAGACAGTTCGCGGAGTTCCTCGCTCGCGTTCAGCAGTTCTTGAGTGCGTTCTCGTACTCTCCGCTCCAGCTCGGCCTGACTCGCCCTGAGTTGCGATTCTTTTTCGCGCTGGAGTCGGGCAATTTCGAGTCTGCCGCCAACGCGAGCGAGCAATTCGCGGGCGGAGAAGGGCTTGATCAAATAGTCGTCGGCACCGGCCTGGATGCCTTCCACCCGCGATTCCTCACCCGCCCGCGCCGAAAGCAGTATGACTGGAATGGTCCGAGTCTGCTCATCTGCCCGCAGCGCCTTCAGGAGTTCAAAGCCGTCGAGGATCGGCATCATGACATCGCTAACAATGAGATCCGGTGGGTGCTGCTGCGCAGCCAGAACGGCCGCTTGGCCGTCCGCCATTGTTTCTACTTCGTACTGTTCCGACAACAGGCGAGCCAGATACTGGCGCATATCGGAGTTGTCGTCGGCGATAAGGACGCGAGGACGGACGACAGCCTGCGCGGTCGGCGGACACGGGACCGGCAACAACTCGTCGTGCACGGGAAAAATCTCGTGCCCTCCCGAAGCAGAGTCTGGAAGCCATCGCAAGGCCTCCTCGACAAACGGCTTCGCGCCGACCGTGGTGGAGGATAAGCTGCGAGAGCCTCCCATTTGGCCGGACGCGAGGTGATCTTGTCCAAAGGGAATGCTGACGATGAAGGTAGAGCCTTGCCCCACGGTGCTTTCGGCCCTGATGGAGCCACCGTGCAACTTCACTAATTCATGTACTAAAGCCAAACCGATGCCACTGCCTTCATGGGTTCGACTCGGCATATTAGGAACACGATTGAATCGCTCGAACAATTTAGGGATCGCTTCAGGGGGGATTCCCACGCCGGTGTCGCGAACGCGAAGCTCGGCCACGTTTCCTACGCGACATACACTGACCGTAATTTCTCCCTCGAAGGTGAACTTGAAGGCATTGGAGATCAGATTCAAAACGATCTTCTCCCACATGTCGCGATCGAGGTAGATCGGCTCCCCAAGATTGCAGCAGTCCACTATTAGTCGCAATCCCGCCTTGTCGGTGGCGGAACGGAATACGCTGGCCAACTCAGAAGTGAATCTCGCTAAGTCGGTAGCCTGATAGACGCCCTGCACTCGTCCAGCCTCAAGGCGCGCGAAGTCCAGCAGGGTATTGACCAGTCTCAACAGCCGGGCGCCATTGCGACTCACCAAGTTGAGTTGGTCCTTGGCCATTGGAGACAGGTGTGTCTGACTTCTTGCCAGCAGGTCCTGGAGCGGTCCCAGCATTAACGTCAGCGGCGTGCGAAACTCATGGCTCACGTTGCTGAAGAAGGCTGTCTTCGCGCGGTCAATTTCTGCGAGAGCCTCTGCGCGCTTCTTTTCCGCCGAGTACGCGCGTGCATTGGCGATGCTGGCGGCGATCTGGCCGGCGACGAGATTGAGGAATCCTGCATAGCCGACATCCAAGGGACGGAACGGATTGAGGGCTGCGACTATCACTCCGGCGGGCTTGTCTTGCCCCTGACTCGTTATGGGGAGGAGGAGCGCTCGCGAAGGTGACTTATCCCATGTGCCGGAGGGAACCGTCTCGAACCTATCCGGCAGGTTCTCAACGATGACAGAATCCTTCCCAGCGAGCAGTTCGCTGATAGGCCAAGGCTGATCCTTTTCGGTCAACGGAATCGACGCTGGGGCGGCTGGGTGACCTTGAGCAATTCCGGTTTGGCAGGCAAGGCGGGCTTCGGTTCCATCTTCTGCGAACAGATACAGGAGGCTAAACGGTAAGTCCTTTTGATTGTCGCCGAGACAGCGAGCGATGCAGGAAACCACTTCCTCCTCGGTGATCGTCTGGCTCAACTCTTGTGCCAGTGAGCGAAGTGTTTTGAGCCGGCGTTCGCCAATGACGCGGTCGGTTTCTTCGGTCACTACGCAAAGATGCCCGGCGACCTGGCCGTAATCTCCAGACAGGGGACTATAGGAGAAAGTGTGGTAGGTTTCTTCGCGATATCCGCTCCGTTCAAGGAACAGGAGCAACGCTTCATCCCAGGTCGCCTCGCCGGTCTCGAGGACTCTGTGAATGCGGGGACCAATGTCGCCCCAGATTTCTTTCCAGACCTCCTGAGAGGGCTTTCCCAGCGCCCATGGATGCTTCTTTCCCAAGGTCATTCGGGCATAGTCATCGTTGTAGAGAAAGGTGAGTTCTGGTCCCCAGCTCATCCACATGGCAAAGCGTGATGTGAGCAGGGTCCGAACAACAGTTTTCAAGCTTTGTGGCCAATCATCGATGGCACCGAGCGGGGTCTTCGTCCAATCGAACTCTCGGACCAACTGTCCCAACTCCCCTCCGCCGCGAACCCATCCCGGCCTGATAGCAGTCTCGTTCCCTGTTCCCTCGACGGTTTTCGAGCCCGGGTCTTCGAAAAGCTTTTTTATGATGGAGGGCAACTCTCGGGTGAATTCCGACTTCGTAATCGATCCTCTCGCATCAACTGCGGCAGATTGCTGGCGGGCGATGGTTTCGTGGTTCTGGGTGACGAGGATCACGTTGCAATCCGGAAGCTCTCGCCGAATAATTCGTGTCGCCTCCAAACCGTCCATGCGAGGCATGTTGGCGTCCATCAGGATGACGTGAGGACGCAATCGCCTCGCCTTCTCAATCGCTTCAATCCCATCCCCAGCTTCTCCGCAGACACGCCAGTTGGGCTGAGATTCGACGAACGATCGTGCAGTCCGCCTGAATAACTCGTGATCATCGGCGATCAGGATTTGCACGGCACTCATTTCTTGTTCTAACCCTTCAGGCGGCCCTGGCTAATGGAATTCAGTGCGGACGTAGTTGGTCATTATCTCTTGATCCCTGTAGCCGAGCCTCTACAGTGTTCAATGTATTAGCGATTTGGTTAACCCAAAATAACCTTCTCGGATGAAATGGACACAAGCCGAACCTGAAAACGGGATACGTGAACCCGTTCTTGCCGGTACATGCCTTGACACGTATATGCCATTGCGAGTATATAAAAGAAATGAGATCTGTATTTGAAATCATTGCGGAGCCGAACCGCCGCGCCATCTTGGGGCTCCTGGTCTCGTCGCAACAATCGGTGGGAGAAATCGAACATCAGCTTCGTATGTCGCAGCCGACGGTGTCAAAGCACCTGCGAGTGCTGCGCGAAGCCGGGTTCGTGGAATCCAAAGTGGAGGCACAGCGCCGGCTCTACCGGCTGAGACCTGAACCATTTCAGGAGGTGGATGCCTGGCTGGCTCAGTTCCGCCGGTTCTGGTCAGCGTACGTGGATGCTCTCGAACGGCACCTCGACCGCATGGATCGTCAAAGCATAGATCATCACCATCGATCATCAACACCAAAAAAGAAAACCAGAGAAAGGACGACGCGGCCCAAACCGCGAACGTAACCAAGGAGAAACGAAATGAAAATCAAAGTAACTAGCCTGTACGTCGACGACCAAGACAAAGCCCTCCACTTCTATACAGAGGTACTCGGCTTCACCAAAAAGACCGATTTCAGTCAGGGGCCATATCGCTGGCTGACTGTGGCCTCGCCCGAGGAGCCAGAAGGCACCGAGTTGCAGCTGGCGCTCAACAGCAACCCCGCTGCCAAAACCTATCAGCAGGCAATGTTCCAACAAAGCCAGCCCGCGGCCATGTTCTTCACCGACGACGTCAAGGGTGACTACGAACGGATCAAGGCTCGCGGCGCCGTCTTCACGATGCCACCCACCGACGTGACCGCCTCGACCATTACAATGCTGAACGACACCTGCGGCAACCTCATTCAACTTACACAGCTGAAGCGCTGGTAGCATGCGCACCCCAGTCGAACAGGAGAGCCGTGTGACCGATCGCGAGCACTACACACCGGGTCCAGCCCGTGGGGCGCGGGTACAAAAAGGCCGCGGACAAAACGGGGAAGAGAAGTGGACGCTGATCGTTGTCCGCGAACTCCGTCACGCGCCAGAAAAGGTTTGGCAAACGCTGACCGACCCGGCGCATCTGCGCGAGTGGGCTCCTTTCGACGCCGACGGCAGCCTGGCTACGGCGGGAACCACGGTGAAGCTCACCACAGTAGGAGCGCCAATGCCGCGCGTCACCGAAACAATCGTGACGAGAGCCGACGCTCCCGAAGTGCTGGAGTACAGATGGGGCGACTTCGACATGCGGTGGCAACTCGAAGATCTTCGACACGAAGGTCTGGGTGGCGGCACGCGGCTGACCCTCTGGACGAACATCGGTCACCGCTTCATCTCCATGGGCGCAGCGGGATGGCACATCTGCTTCGATGTTATGGATCACCTTCTCAGGGGAACTCCCATTGGCCGCATGGTCGGCCCTGAGGCCATAAAGTTCGGCGGCTGGCAGCGGCTGAATGCGGAGTACGCCAAGCAGTTCGGCACGGAAGCGCCCAGCTGGCCGCCTCAGGCGGATCAAAAGTAGTGAATGCTATAAGTGCGCTCGGTCCGCTTCGGGCTCTTCTTTGTTCGGACTGGGTCGTTGGAGGAGGCCGCAATGAACTGGAACAAATGGATTCGGCAGACCCACCGCTGGCTGTCCATCGCCTTTACGGTGGTCGTAATTATCAACGGTATCGCCGTAGTGCAAGGGAAGTACACCTCCAGGCTGGGCCTCATCGCGGTGTTCGTGCTCGGCCTGCAGTTTTTCACCGGTCTGTACTTGTTCGTGCTGCCGTACGCGGCGAGGTGGGGAAGCGGGCGACGCACAGAGTGAATGGGCGGCATCACCACTCGAGCCAAACCCAGGCTTGAGTGGGCCAAGCGCCCGTCTTTCTTCCAAAGATTGGTGTACCTAACTTGCTATTTGAAAACGCGCTCCGTTTTCTGGTTGAATAACCCGACGAGGAGCACTCATGAAAACCTACAATCTCATAGGGTATTCAATTATTTTTCTCTACCTCTTGGGTTGCATGTACCTCGCCCCCGCTCACCTGGGGCCCTGGGCCGGACTATCGATAGGCGCAGCGTACTTCATCTTCTGCTGGTTTTTCGGAGGCCTGTATCTGGCGGATATTCTTCACCTGGGAGTAGCGCATCGTTCGCTCGACTATAAAGAGTGGTTCATGAGGGTCGTCGCTGTGATAAACAACGTCTTCGGCCTTTATGTAAATCCCGTCACCTGGGTTAATCGTCATCGGCTGCATCACAAACATGCCGACCACTCTGGCGATCCCAATAAGGTTACAGGCGATGGTTTTTGGCGGACCCTATATCTCTGTGCCAAGCCCTATCAATGCGTTGACAATTTGACTGGCGACGAGATTTTGAAATCCCGCACCTTTCGCGTCATGGCGAATCCGGCGTTCGCCATATTGGCACAGGCCTTCAGTTTTTATCTTCTGTGGAAGTTCGTTGGGGACCTGAAGTTTGTTCTGGTGATGTGGGTGGGAATGCGAATCTTTGCGTCGTGGGTAAATATGATTCAAAACTACTGGACCCACACACGAGATTTTGGATACCGGCGGTATCACGATGACGACGACAACGCCATGAACATTGGCGAGTGGCTACCGGTGACGGCAACGTTCAGCGCTTGTTTACAGAATAATCATCACCACTATCCCGGTCTCTTGCGACTAAGTCACGACGATTCTGAATACGACTTCGGATTTATAACTGTCAAGGTGATGAAGTCTCTTGGCCTGGTAAAGGCGTCGAGGACGGGTGCAGACTTACCCAAAGACGTTCCACTAGCCGCACTGGAGTTCTAAGGCGTTCTTTTTCTTTTTATAAAGGGCTCAATAGTCTGCCCAAGAAAGCCGGGCGCAATTTTCTCACCGTCCAGACCGTACACTTTCGGCCACTCATCCGGATAGTAGTAAGTCCCAAAAATCTTATCAATCCACGGAAAGTGAATCGCAAAGTTCTTGTCGATGCCTTCTTTTTGAGAAGTATGGTGCCAATGATGATACCGCGGCATGACCAAAAACTTTTCCAGCCACTTAGCGTTGGGGCCGAAATTGCAATGAGTCCAGGTAGCGTGAAGGGTGACAAAAATCAAGTACGCCAGGATGATCGTTTGCGAAAATCCCAGCATCAGCGGAACCAGGATAAATCCGCGAACCAGCGTATCGTCCACAAAGTGCGAGCGTGATCCCGCGATCCAGTCCAGCGCCTTCGACGAATGGTGAATGGCGTGAAAATGCCATAGAAAAGGCACTCTATGCAAAGCCAGATGAATAAAATATTCGGCCACGTCCGCTACCACAACAGCGAGAAAAAATTGCAACAGCCAGGGCAGTCGAGCGATTGCATGTTGAAGAACCGGAACGCCCAAATATTTAACCGCTTGCGTAGCAGGCAATAAAACCAGAAAAGACAGAATCTGGATAGGCAGATGAGTCGACATGAAATAAACAACATCCAAAGTCCACTCGTTCCGAAATGTTCCTTGTTCTGGATACTTCGGCCACACTCTTTCGAGTGGTACGTAGATGAGTGCCATCAGCAGCAGATCAAGCAAAAACCAGTCCAGCCCAATAGCAGGCCCATTGTGCAAATTATCGTTAATCTGCACGCTCGATCCACCCAACGCCGTCGCCGCGATCGCCAGCAACATCCCCGTCAACGCCAGAGTTTTTTTCTTGCGCCTGATGGAAGAAATGACTCCGAATAAAATTGCCGCCACGATCAGGCATTGGATTAAAACGCGCATCGTGTGCATTGGATAATGTGAACGCAGTTCCGGAGAGCTGAGGAGCTGGGGAAAATGCAGGCACAAAACCGCTCCGAACGAAAGAAATCCAAAAAAAGCCGACAATATCCCACTCCACCAACCCGTTCCGAAGCTAGTAGACTCGGCATCGCCAAAGAATTCATTAATCTTTTGCTCGATCACGGTGCCTCCCGGTTACGTGCCTCGACTCACACCAGCTAATAGAAAGATACGACATGACCCTCTGGCTGAGAAGAAGTGTGGCAATTACGGAAGTTTGACCGACTGGACGCTGGCTTTAATTTGGGGTAGTCATGCATTTGGCATTGTTCCATTCTTCCCGACAGATCTCGCATTGGGGTTGCTTCCATCTCCCGAAGTTATATCGGAACCAGCCGAGCCTTCCGCCGGCAGGGTTGCAGAGTTGCGCTGTGCGCAGATAAATTAGTGCGAGTGTTGGAAGCGCATATGAAAAAAACTATCCCCGTAGAATCCGGGTCTTCATTCATCGACGAGAAAATCATGGAACTTGGCGATTGGCGCGGGAAGATGCTCGCGAAAGTGCGCCAAATCATACACGAGGCCGACCCCGACATCGTCGAAGAGCGGAAGTGGGTCAAGCCGACATCGCCAGGGACGCCCGTCTTTTCCCATGGCGGCATCGTCTGTACCGGAGAGACGCACAAGAACGTGGTCAAAATGACATTTGCCAAAGGAGCTGCGTTGAAGGATCCTAAAGGTCTATTCAACTCCAGCCTCGACGGAAATGTGAGGCGCGCCATCGACATCCACGAAGGCGACAAGATCGATGAGAAGGGATTAAAGGATCTCATCCGCGCTGCGGTGGCGCTCAATCTCAAGGGCAAGAGCAAGGGCAAGCCGAACCCCCGGCGAAAATCCCCACTCTAAATTTCGCCAAGGACGCGAAATTTAGAATAGCGCACCCGGCCGACCCTCGGTATTTATTGATTGACGTGCTATTGCGCCGTTTCAGTGAACGTAACAACAGGATGACCCAAGCCATAAGGGCCTTCGGCGGTCACGTGCACGATTCCCGCGCTGGCCGGCAACGTCAGCACCACGGCTGCGTTTCCTGATGAATCGGTGGTCACCAGTCGAACGGAGAGTCCTCCTGAGTCGGTCGTGAACAGAATGTCGGCTCCCGCGCCAGAGGTGCCACCCGACTTTTTCGGAGCCAAAGTAACGGAGAGGTTCAGATTGGTTCCGCGTGCCCCGGTTTGATTGTTGCCTTGCTGGCTGAGCGATGCTGGCGGATTGCCAACAACGATGCACCCCTCCTGTTGTTGGGCTACTCCCGCGTTGTCTGTCGAAGGAACTGTGTAGTGATAGAAGCCGGGAGTCTTGCCCGCGGTCACGGTTATCGCTCCGTTCTTCCCTGGAGTTACGGTGCCCTGCGTCACTGCAAGAGTAATTCCCGTGACCGCCTGCGGAGTTCCCAGCGTGACCGTTCCTGTTCCCGAAACAACCTTGGGAGAAAGCGTCACTGTTCCGCCTGCGGCGACCATGACGGTGTCGGGATTCAGATCCCATTCCGCGCCCGGCAGAGTGGAGGAACCTGTGATCACCAGCAACGTTGCTGTGTAAGCGGCTAACGTCATGCTCGATGACCAGGACTGTGGCGGGGAAGCTATGATTTGCGTTGGATTTTTCGGGCCCAGAGTGTAGGTGGTAACTTGTGAGGGAGTAAATCCGTTGATGACAAACTGCGCGCCTAGCTGGGTTGCAGGTGCTTTGTTCAGCACCATTACGGTTAAGGTTGTGCCAGCGGTGTTCATCGCTGCGTAGCTGCTGACTAGATTTGGGCTTCCGTTGTTGGAAGCCGAAACTGAAGTTGTCGCGAAACTGTGATGCTGGCCGTCATAATTGGTGTAAAGCTTCAACCCAAGGTAATTAGGATTGCCCGGAACCGGGGCCACCCAACGCGATGCCAGGTACGCGCGCTCGCGGCCAAGGATGCCGTAAGCGTCGGCATCGGAGAGTGCGGTTGAGTAATCGGACTCGCCGGCGATGGCGGCATTCCACTCCGTTATGCTTAGCGGAGTGCTGGGATAGATCATGTTGGCGATTGCTCGCATGCGTGGGATCCGGAACGGAATCGTCTTCTTCGGCTGAATAAATGTGGTCCATTTTTGGTCGATATCGCTGCCCACGCTGACGTAGGTTGGGTCCCAGTAGTCACGGAATATCCGCAGAGCAAGCGCCCGCTTCTGCGCTAATGTGTAGCTCGAAGTGTCGGGTGTGTCGGGATAGGCATGGAGATCGAACACGTCGAGCGAGCGTGTGCCCGCGACCTGATCCTGCCAATAGACTTCATTCAGCCACCAGGGGAGAAAGTCGTTTCCGGCGTGAGCGGGTTTGTCGGCATTGTTGGCGCCGTTCCAGTAAAACCACCAGCAGCAGGTGATCGGTCCGAAGCGAATCGCCGCCGGGTCCCATCCCTTCAGCGCGCGGCTCTCCGCAATAAACGTATCGCGCAGCTCGTCGTATGCTGACGGCTGCGGATGCGCATCACGATGCGTGCTGCCCCAGATTTCAATCTCGTTGTCCATGTCGTAAAAATGCGGAGCGCTGCCGAAAGCAGCAGCTAAAGTTGATGCCCAGTCGCTGCGATAGACACTGTTCGGTGGATCACCGTTGCCGGGCTGATCAAGCAGCGGGAAATACGCGTCGTTAGGATTTGCCGTCAGGTAGCTCGGGTTGCTGCAAGTTCCGGAAACAATCCCGTCGCCAGCGTCCGTGTTATACGGATCCACGTTACATTGCGGGCCATACTGCGCAACTGAAAAGCTCCAGTGATAATTGTTCGAAGGATCTCCCTGTTGGGTCGACGTCTCGGGACTCTGCGCGACCCAGGGCAGCATCACCATCGTCATCAGCGGGTTGCTGCCAGCCGCTATCACGTCACGGATGAACTGCGCGGAGTTCCCATCGTCGCCATTTCCGAACCCGTCGGCAGCATAGTCTTCGAAGTAGTAGTCATTGGCGGCATTGTAAGTGTCTAGCTGCCAGTTATAAGTCGAGGTCGCATCGCCGCCCCAGCGCACTTCCGTCAATCCGCTATCGGTGATGGTCGCCGCGTCTTCAGGATAGGCGCCGCCATAAACATAAGTGCTGATCGGGTGCCGATTGGTCAAAGCGTTAATAGTTATGGTCACGGGTTTACTAGTGAGCGGCTTTGCGTGCGGAGCGCCGGACGTATTCTTCTGCCCAGCGGAGCGCGGTGGCACCGCCTGTGATGAACTTGATCTTGCAACGACGCCAGATACGGCGCCCGTCACTGACCGATTGTTGGAAGCAACCGCTATTGTCGGTCCAGATGCTGACAGGCCGTTGGTGACAAGTAAGCCGAGAATGGTGGCTATGCTTCGGAAGCGAACAAAGTGATTCATGGGGAGCCTCCTGCCAGGGAATCTTACCTCCGGTGCGGACCGACTGTGGGACTCGTAAGTGCAGAAATAGTAACGGTCTGGCCCGCGTTTTTTCTCGGACCAGACCGGGTTAGTTCAGCCATCCGACTGCCGGTAACTCCAACGTGCGGATGTACTCGATGACCGACTCAGACCAGCCATCGATGTGCGTCCACTTGCCATAGCCGACGCCGTTCTTGTAGGAGGCCACGTTGATCATGTATCCCTCGCCTCTCGGCGCGGGAACTCGATCGTGCGCCTGCTCGTCGCTGATGACGATCAGGCGATCGTAGCGCTCGTTCTTGTTCAGCCACTCTACAGCGTTGCCGAGCAGCGTACCGCCGTGCGGCTGCGAGGCATCGATCGCGTCGCGCAAAGCGAAGCCGCGACGAGCCGGTACCTCGACCACGCGATCCGAGAAGGAAAAGACCGCAGCCTTGTCGCAGATCTCGCGGACCAGCACCGCGAGACCGTACGCTGCGTCGGTACGCTGCATCTCCGAACGATGCGAGAGCGGCGCAGTCATCGAGCCGGAAACGTCGACCAGCACGATGGTGCGGCCCGCCAGCTTCGGCTGATCTGCAAGCGACTTGAGCATTGCCTGCTCAAGCGCCTCCTCCCACTGCGGCGCGTAACGAGCCGCAGCGAGAAAACGGAACGGCAGCACGCGCGAGGTGTTGATCGCGCCGAGCGCGTTGAAGATCAGCGATTCATCCACTCCGACCTCGCGCATATTGCAGAGGTTGCGGAGCAGCGCCAGCGCTCCCAGTTTCTGCTCGCGGAGCAAACGCTCCCAAGCCTCGCGCTTGTCACTGTTGCCGCCCACTCCGCCTTCCTTGCCCGAAGACGAAAGCGCAACCTCCCAGGTATCCGGCGTAGCGAGTCGTCCCCAGACGAGCTTCTTCCAGACACTCGCCTGCGCCGCGTTACGCGGCTTGGCGTGCGAAAGAAAGAGCACGTCGCGCAGCTTGATCGGTCCGCCGCGATCGTACTTCGCGAGCTGATACTCATCGAACTTCGGGAAAGCCGCTGCCAGCCCCTTCTTGACCTGCGCCGAGAGCGGCACCCGTCCGTCCTTCCAGTAGATGGCGACGAATTCCGCCAGTTCATCGGCACGCTGAATGACACGCTCGAGTGTCTCTGCGACCAGACGGCGATGCGTCGCGTGGCGCGCCATCTCGCGAACCAAAAGCAATGGAGCATGACGAAGCTTCATCTGCTCGCGAGCCTCAACCGCAAGCGCGGCCACCTTCTCAGCGTCGACCTTTGGGACAAGTTCGGCGATGCGGCCGGCAATCTCTACTCCGTCTTCGTAGAACTGCGACTCCCAGAGGAGGCAGGCAAGTACGGAGCGGCGGAGCTGAAGCTCCGGTGCAAGGTTGCGTGCCGGTGCGCCCTCATGTGTGCGAGGGCCAAAGCCGAGATTGAGTAAGTTGAGACGTGCCATATTGGCTCTCCTTTCCGCTTGCGAGTTATAAGTCGACAATTGACTCCCGTGTCCTGTTAGTTGTTACACTCTCGTTGTTACATCGCCGGGGAATAAGTTGACGACGGTATTTGGTTTCCGATGCTCTATCCAGACTGAGCTACACGGTTTTGACCGTGGCGGGATTTGAATCCGCGACCTTCGGATTAATCGAAGGAACCGTGGTCTTCGCCACCGGCGAAAAGTAAATCGTGGTTATTCCGTAACCTCAATCAGATCCTCGTCTTCGGCGTCTTCCGTTTGCTGTTCCCCGGCGAAGCCGACGCCAGCGAAGCCTGTGCGCTTGCGGGCTGGCTGAGTGGGGATAATCAGGGCGAGTTGCTCCATTTGCTCGCGCGTAGGCACGTTCTTGCTGCTAAAGTCGGTGCAGTCTGCGACCTTAAACGGCACGGCGCGAAACCTGCTGAAACAGCAATAGACTGCTTCTTCGCTCTCGCGAAATCCTTTCTGGATGTGGGCCCAGTAGCAAGAGCGGCAAAGAGACTCTTCGTCTCGTAGGGCCGCCTTTTTCATGATTATTGTTTGCATAAGTCACTTTTCTAACCGGGGTTAAGCCGGAGTCAATTGCTGAAGATAAAAGTAAGTACCTATAAGTCCGGTCGGGGTACATGTGGACACGGATGTGCTGCCGCACGAGGGGGTTTCGAACCCCGGCGTCCCGAAAGGCGCGCCTGCTCCCGAAGTATCCGTGGCCTTCGCCACCGACCCTGTGAAGTTAGGGCTGGGGGAAACAGCCAATCTGCCGACGGAGTGTGCCGAGGCAGAAGGCAATCGGCAGCGGGCTTGATCGAGTCACAGTCGAAGGAACCGCGGCCTGCGCCACCCAGCAATTAGTTTTTGGTTTTAGGGCTGCTTTAAGTTCGTCGTGGACTTAATAACTGACGAAGTCGAACGACGCCCTTAGCCATATGCAACTCAGTGCGAGTCGCCGTGGCATATGCAGCACGTTATGGGCTGTGCTTTTATCCGCCATTTCTGGGCGTCCTTTCCAGTGAGGATGTAAGAATATGCCATGACTTTCTATCTTAGGTCAAGAGGAAATCATAAATTTGTTTCCGCGGACTTATAACGCTTATCTTGCAGTTACTTAATTAATGAGCTCCGTCCCATCCTGGCCCATGCAGCACTTTACCCGCTTGTGTCTGCGTAAGATGGCCATCTTCGTATTCGAGTTGACCGTTCACGAAAACATACTTAATGCCCTCAGAGAGTTGAGTTGGATTTTCGTATGTGGCGTGGTCTCGAATCGTCGCCGGATCGAAGATCGTTATGTCAGCAAAGTAGTCCTCTCGTATTAATCCTCGATCGCGCAACCCCTCGCGCTGCGCTGGGAGAGAAGTGATCTTGCGGATGGCCTGCTCCAGGGGAAGCAGTTGCTCATCGCGTACGTAGTGGCCGAGGAGCCGCGGCATTGTGCCAAAAGCGCGCGGGTGCGAGTGTGGCTCATAGAGCGAACCATCCAATGACAGTTCGCCCGCGTCCAGTCCCACGGAAGTCCACGGTTGTTTCAGTCCGTAACGCACGTCATCTTCATTTGCGATGAAATAAATCGCTCCCGTCTGGGCTTTATCTGCAAGCACCAGGTCGAAGAGAGCATCGAGCGGCGCTTTCTTTTGAGCATTTGCGATCTGAGCCAGTGTCTGGCCGTCGTACTTTTTGAGGTCGGGATTCACGATACCAGAAATCAGGACACCCGAGGCGCCGCCGCTGCCGAGATAGAGATTTTCCCAATTGTCATGTTCAGTTGCCATCTCCTGCTTAATCTTGGCGCGCGTCGTTGTATCTGTCAGACGGTTCAGCAGCTTTTCCATGCCGCCATCAGCGACCCACGGCGGTAAGCTCGACGCGAGCGCGGTACCGCCCGCTACGTAGGGATACATATCGGCGGAAACATCTTGGCCAGCATCACGCGCGCTTTGGATCATCGCCACAATTTTCGGCATCGATCCCCAACGCGGCTGGCCGACCACTTTGAGATGAAAGATCTCAACTGGCAGGTGTGCTTCTCGTCCGATGCGCAAGGCTTCTTCGATTGCCGGCACTTCGCTTCGTCCTTCGCTGCGCATGTGGGTGGCGTAGATGCCTCCATACTGAGAGGCGGTCTTTGCCAATTCGATCAGTTCTTCGGTTTTCGCATAATGCCCGGGTGGATAGATGAGAGCGGTGGAAATTCCAAAGGCTCCCTGTTGCATCGCTTGCGCGACGAGCGTTTGCATTTTTGCAAGTTCATCGAGTGTAGGAGCGCGATCCACATCTCCTAACACCGCTTCGCGGACCTGGGCCGCGCCGACGTAGGTTCCGATGTTGAGAGGCGTGCGCGTTTTCTCCAGTCGCGCAAAATATTCTTTCAGGGTCGACCAATCGATCTTCACGTGATACTGATCCAAGTCAGCTTGCATTTGAGGAATGGTGAGGGCATCTTGCGGCGCAACCGAGCCTCCTTCGCCTGTGATCTCGGTTGTGATTCCCTGGGAAAGCTTGCTCAGAGATCGATTGTCAATCAGTAAGGACCACTCCGACTGACCCAGCATGTCGATGAATCCCGGCGATACGATGAGTCCTGAGGCGTCGATAACGCGCTTCGCGGTAGCGTGCTCCAGTCGACCTATCGCGACGATTCGATCTCCGCGAATCGCGACGTCTCCGGAAACCCAGGGATTTCCTGAGCCATCGATGATTCTTCCATTTCGGATAATCACGTCATAGGAAGCATCGGGTGCGGAGGTGTCGGCCGAGTTGAGCGGAGCGTCATAGCCAGCAGCCGCAATCTCGCCAAGCGCTTCTCCGGCGATTTTCTGTGTGGCCTCCGGATCGTCCAACGGCACCGAGACCATGTTGATATAAGCCGCAAATGCCAAATGTTGTCCGCTGGCCGTCTGGATGTAACCGGCCAGCCCTTTGCCGGTCACCATCAGATTTTTATTGAGTGCATCGTACACAGCATAGGTGCCAGTTTTAGCTTCGACGTGGCCAGAGGCCGGCGAGTGGGTTTGAATCTTGAACAGGGTTCCATCGCGGCCGAGAATTGGCAAGCCACGGTGAAAGTCGGCGAAATCCTTCTGCGTAGTCATGAACGTGAGGTAATGGACCATGAAGTCCGCGGTAAAAAAAGCATTGCCGCCGGCGCCGTCGGTTTGCGACGCGGCGGTTAAATCGAGATTCGCTTTTTTCAGGAAGTCTTGCTCCAGAGTGAATCCGGCCTGATCGATCTCTTTGTCTTTGTGCGCGACTAAGGCGCCGAGCAGAAACGGACCCATGGTGGCATGCAGATTCTGACTCAGCTTCAAAGTGATTTTGACATCTTCTTTCAACGGCAGCGACGTGTGCTCGGCAATCAGGTTCTCTGGTTTGTAGTTTGCAGCCAGGGCTTTGAAGTCGGGACTCGCGGCAGATGTGGCGATCGCCAGCTCCACGCCTTTTTGCTTCAGCGCCTCAGCTAGGACCGTTGCCGCGAAGCGGCTGGGCTCGGGGACTGCGTAAGCCATCATGCGGGGGGCTTTACCTGCAGGGAACGCGCCCATTAAAGTAACACTGCGGGTTCCATCGGGATTGAGTTTTTCAGCCGTGTAATTAAGCGACGGTGTTGCAGTGGTCGCCTGATTGATGATCTGCAGGTAAGCAGTTTTTGGGGAGATCTGTAAGTTGACCGGCGCTCCTTCCTTGTCCCCGGGGCTGACGATCACGTCAATGACATTGTCGTTAACCACGATGGGCGAGACGACCACGTTCGTGCCGAGTTCGCGTTCACCCTCAGGGAAAAGGCTTACATCGACCAGCACTCTTCCTTTTAGGCGCTTAATTCCTTTATTCGCGATTTGGTCCGCAAGCTCTCGAAGCACTTCCAGGGGATCACCAACCCCTTTGCTGTCGGGGCCACCGTAGGAATGGTCGGTGTTTTCGTATCCGAGCGTACCGTCAGGCTGGATGCGGCCCGAGAGATTCGGATCGCCGCTGGCAATGACGACAATATCTCCATCGAGCGTGCCATCTTTATTAATCGGACCAGTGCGGTAGACGCGGGTATGGAAGCGATAATCTCCACCAAGCAACTCGAGCAGTGAACCCTCTGTGAGCAGTTTGGTGGTGGACCCTGGCACCATCAGCTTGTCGGCATTAACCTCGTAAAGCGTTTTTCCGGTATCGAGGGAGTAGAAGGCAATTCCGAAGCTGGAATGTGCGAAGGCGGGCCGACTCATGATGGCTTGAATGCGGTCCGGTAGGGTAGTTGCGGCTTGCGAGAAGACTGCGTTCGCCGACCAGCATACAAAGAAAAATGCAAGGGAGTATCGCAGCATTTTCATCAATCGGGACCTCGAAATATATTCAAAGAATTCTTGCTGATGTTATTGAGCTTCGGCTCTGGCGCGAACCAACTTGTGTCAACTCGTTCAAGGCGGCAAGGAATTTCGGCGGGTCGATACACCAACACTGTGTTTTTCGGAGGCGCTCCGGCCTCTCGCTACGAATGCGAAAGGCCGGGTCCCAACATTTTCTTAGGCCGCCGCCTGCTGTCTTTGTTTGATGAACGCAAGCAGGTCGGCATTGATCTGGTCTGCGTTGGTGGTAGGCATCCCGTGGGGGAAGCCCGGATACACCTTCAGCGTCGCACCTTTCACGATTTTGGCGGACTGCGGTGCGGCCGCAGCGATGGGCACGATCTGATCATCGTCGCCGTGAAGGATGAGGGTGGGCACATCGAACTTCTTTAGATCTTCGGTGAAGTCGGTCTCGGAGAAAGCCTTGATGCAGTCATAGCCCGCCTTCATCCCTCCCATCATTCCCTGCAACCACCAGTGCTCGCGGATGCCTTCTGAAATCTTGGCGCCAGGCCGGTTGTAGCCGTAGAAGGGAAGGGTAATGTCTCTGTAAAACTGCGGCCGATTTTTCGTATATTGGGCTCGCAGGTCATCGAAGACCGAGATAGGAGCGCCCGCGGGATTCTTGTCCGTTTTCACCATGAGCGGCGGGACTGCGCTGATGAGGACTGCCATGGCGACGCGCTTTGAACCATGTCGGCCAATGTAACGGGCAACTTCGCCGCCGCCAGTGGAGTGGCCCACATGGATCGCATTCTTGAGGTCAAGCTTTTCGGTGAGGGCTGCGAGATCGTCGGAGTATGTGTCCATCTCGTTGCCATCCCAGGTTTGGCCCGAACGGCCGTGCCCTCGCCGGTCGTGCGCAATGACTCGATACCCCTGCTGGCCGAAGAACAACATCTGGCCGTCCCAGTCGTCGGCGCTGAGAGGCCAACCGTGGCTGAATACGATGGGCTGGCCTTTTCCCCAGTCCTTGTAGTAAATAGTGGTGCCATCTTTGGTTGTCATTGTCGGCATGGAATTTCTCCTTTGTGCGGTTCAGCGACCGCCATGGTAGGGATTCTGCGATTGCTGGTTTTGAGAACTACGACCCCGGACCAGCCGAGGCTTCAACCACGGATTGTAGCAGCGTGGCGTGCCGTCCCGAGACCGTCGACCGGATCACCGAGCATATGGGCGGTGCGGCGCTCACGGCTGTGGAGTGACCTCGAGCAGTAGATGATCCTTGAACTCCGTTGGCAGTTTTGCGATTCCATCGGTCCCCGCGTCTACCGTCCTGAGGTCTTTGTTCTCACTGTAATCGCTTACGCTATATTTGCCTGGTTTTAATCCTCGGAGTTCGACTGCGCCTTTCCAGTTGGCCGAACCGAAGAATGCGTAATACATTTTGCCGTCTTTCGCGATGGCGTATGCCTCGGGCGTGTCGTAGCCGGTCACGTAGAGATCTCTGAACTCACCCTTCGAAAGCATTTTCTCGTTATATAAACCGATCCATTTTTTCCAGCGCTCTTCTTTGGCAGCGGTCAGATTGACGTCTTTGAACTTCGGGCCGGGATCGGGCCATACGAATTTCGTTCCGACCACGCCTCCAGCGCCAATTGTGGAGGCAAAGTCGTCGCCGTGTTCCGTATAGTCATTGCCAACCTTGGTCATGGCGGAGAGCTCGACGTGATCACCGTAGACGGCTGACTCGGGGCCGAGCAGCGCTTTATACATCTTGATCCGGCGGCGTACTTGTATCGCTCCGACTGGGTCGGCAGTGACGGCCTGATCCATGAATGGAAGCCATGCCAGCGACGGCGGCGTCCCGCAAGGACAACTCTGCGTAACGCTCTGGGGCTTGATGGCTCGCGTGGTCTGGAAAATTTCCTTGTAGATGTCACCCATCGCATTCGTTGAATCCTGCGGCGATTTGTGATGGTGCGCCGGGTTATAACACTCGGGAACGCTGTAGATGTTATCGAGTTTGCTGCCGTCAAATCCCCAGTCGCGAATGAATTTCTCTGTTATCTGCTTGTGATAGGCCCGGACCTCCGGCACTGCCGGACAGAGCGCTGCGAGGCCGCGAGTCATGCGCGCGTGTTTTCCATTCTTGTCGAGGATCAGCCACTCTGGATGCTCCTTCGCGATTTTCGAAACTTCGTATTTATGCGACTCGTATCTGCCCTGGCCATCTTCGACGGCGAGCGGCAGCCACCATATCTGCGCCAGCATGCCTTCTTTGTGAAAGTCGTCGACCATCTTTTTGATGGAGTCGCCGGGAAAAGTGTCTGGGCGCGGATTCCAATCGCCGTAAACGTCGAACCAGCGATCGTCGAGCGTCACCCACTTGATGCCCATCTCTTTTAACTTTGGAATAGTGCCCAGCATTTGGGCAGGAGTTACATTTTCCTGATATCCCCATCCGCACCAGCTCACGTTGTAGGCTTCGCTCGATGGCTTTGGCAGATCCCATCCTTCTTTCTGCAGCACGCTCGACCAGATTCGCAGCGGCTCATAGAAATCGCCGGAGTAAACGGAAACAAAGCTGCGCGGAGTGGAGTAGGTTTCGCCAGGCTTCAGCGTGATGTTGGCTGCGTAATCGACTTCAGCGTCCACGCGCCCATCGACCGCGACTTTTGCCGGAATCGCGGCCGGAATTGGAATTGTCTCGACGTGGCCGACGGCTTCGCCGACCTCACGCGTCCAGAAGGCGACCACCGGAATACCGCCGCCATAGCCGCCTTTGACCATCTCTCCCATAATGTTGGGCTGGGAAAAGGCTGGAGTCAGCTTCACCACGTCGTCTTTGCCCCAGTCGTAGCTCGCGCCGTGGAAGGACCACATCTCATAGGGACGCGCCTTCGCGTCGATCGAGCGCGCATTCAAGCGGTGCCGCTGATTCACGCTTTTGTCGATTTTGATTTCGGTGTTGCCGGTGTTTCTATATTCCACAGCGCTCAGTAGAATGTTCGGGAACTTATCGTAGACTTCGAGCGCGATCACGGCCTCCAATCCCGTTCCCGAAGGGCCGAGCGGACGTGCGGGAATTTCGACGCGCTTGCCGACGCCCATCTTCCCCATTGCCTCGTGAACCTGCGCTTGCTGGAAATCAAGAGTGAAGTTCACATCTTTTCCCGCAACCCGCACGAAATTGCTGTCCGAGGGAGTGCCGACATTGGGATCGTCTAACGAGAGCTTTTGGCCATCCTTCAAAAGAAAAGCTTGGACATAGCCATCCGGCGTGACTTCGAACTCGGTGGCTTTCGTCGCCAGCGTCAACGGTCCACCGCCCTTTATGTCCACATTGATCGCCGAAGGCTGCGTGGGTTGCGGCTTTGCGGCCTGGTTTTGCGGAGGCGATTTCTGCAATTTAGAGCAAGACGTCGGCAGGATTGCAAGAACGAGCGTGATGCAAAGCACCATAATTCTGCTTTTTCGAGCGATCATAGAAATCTCCTCCGCGCTGGATCCTAAATCAGGGCTCACAACCCCCATAAAATATGCCATTGACAAAAGCAACAAAACGAAAGTAAAAGTAATGGTTCGTAATACTACAACGAAAGCGCAGTTCTGGCACCTTTTTTCCAAGGGCTCGATCCAGACGGTTTCGGAACTCGCTCTTAGCCTATAGGAGGCTAGCCATGCCTACCCATTTCGCCCGTCGGCAAGCTCTCTCGGTGATGTTGTGCGCCCTGCTGTTTGTAATGGTCACGCCTTTATGGGCGCAAAAAGATGCAGGGGCCATTGTAGGACTGGTGCGCGATCCGAGCGGCGCGGTGGTCACGGGCGCTAAGGTCACGGTAACCGATGTGGATCGCGGCGTGCAATTGACTCTCACGACCAATAATGATGGGGAGTACGTAGCCAGCCCGCTCAAAATCGGAAGCTATAGCGTCACCGTCGAAAAGAAGGGATTCAGAAAGGCTGTTGCCGGTCCGGTGCAGGTCAACATTCAGGACCGCATCAGTGTGGATGTGGCGCTCCAGGCCGGCATGGCGACAGAGACGGTGATGGTGACGGGCGAGCGTCCGCAACTCGAAACGGAAACGTCGGACCTCGGCCAGGTGGTAGACAGTCAGCGCATTAATGCGCTTCCCTTGAATGGTCGGAACTACGCTCAGCTGGCTTTGCTGGGCGTTGGCGTCGCTACTGCCGAGCCGGGATCGCGCGTCGAAACGACCTATGGCTTCAGCGCCAACGGCGCACGTTCTCTGCAAAACAACTTTCTGCTTGATGGCATCGACAACAACGCAAACCTCGGCGACGTCTTAAACGGCGCAGCCTATGTGGTTCAACCGGCGGTTGATGCGATCGCTGAGTTCAAGGTTGAGACCAATTCCTATAGCGCCGAATTCGGCCGCGGCAATGGCGCGATCATGAATGCGGTAATTAAGTCTGGCACCAACCAGATCCACGGCGACCTCTGGGAATTTCTGCGCAATGAAAAATTGGATGCCACCAACGCCTTCGACATCTTCGGCCAGCAGCCTTATAAGCAGAATCAGTTTGGTTTTACGCTGGGCGGACCGATTGTTAAGAACAAGGCGTTCTTTTTCGGAGACTACGAAGGCCTCCGGATTCGGCAGGCGCTGCCGCAATTATCCACGGTTCCCACTCCAGCCGAGGTGGGCGGAGACTTCTCGGCGTTTCTGCAGCCCAACATGCCAATTGCGGGTGTGCTCGACTGCAACGGCAACCAGACTTATCAGGGAGAGATCTTTAATCCATTCCAGGCGCAGACTAATTCGCCCTATAACGGCGGACCCTGCGGTGTCCCCATCGCCACCAACGCCAGCGGGGCGCCAACCAACATCTTTCCCGCTAATACGCCGTGCGCGCCCCCACCGACCGCGCCGGGCCCGACGTGCATCGATCCACTCGGCCAGGAACTGGCCAATTTGTTTCCCGCGCCCAATGTCAATATTAGTTCTCTGCTGGCCGCCGGCAATTACCTGTCCGACCCTAAACGCAGCGAAACGGAAAACAAATTCGACATACGTTACGACCAGACGATCGGCGCGAAGGATAATTTTTTCGCCCGCTTCAGTTACGGCAATGACAGTAATTTCCTGCCCTCCCCCTTTAACAACATTCTCGACGGCGGCAGCTTTCAGGACGGTTACAGCAACAACACAGCCGACGGCCTCGCGGCCAGCGAACTCCACACATTCCGCAACAACCTGTTCAACGAATTTCGTTTCGGCTTCAATCACCTCAGTTCGCACCGCTATAACCTCTACTCCAATCAGAATGTCTCGCAAGAAATTCCCGGTGGGATTCCCTTTCCAGGAGTTCCGTACGTGCCGGGCCAGAATATTGGTGGCCTGCCTTCGCTGAGCTTCGGTGATGGCACCACGAACATTGGCGCCTCGGAATACCTGCCCGCCGTCGAACACCAGCACAGTTATGTTTTTACCGACAATCTCAGCTGGGTTCACGGGCGCCACGCCGCGAAGTTCGGCGCCGAACTTCGCTTCGAACAATTCACCATCCTCGAACCCGCTGCGGCTCGAGGCTACATGGACTTCGGCGGAGGCTTCCTCATCAACGACAATCCCGCTGCACCCGGTACCGGCGGCGAGGCTTTCGCCAGTTTCTTGCAGGGCGTTAACGATGGCGGATCCATTACCAGTGTGGAGCCCAACATCATCTATAACCGTCAGATTTACGCGGTCTACGCTCTCGATGACTTCAAGGTAACTCCGAGGCTCACTTTAAACCTGGGTCTCCGCTACGAACTCTTCACCACGATCAAGGAAGCTAACAACAACCAGGCTACGTTCGACTTCAACTCCATCTCACTGATTGCTCCCAGGGGTCAAAACGCGCAACTGACGCCCACGCTCGGCACCGAACTGGTGCTTCAGAACAATGGTACTCGCGGGCTCATTTCTCCCGACCTGAACAATTTCGCGCCGCGCATCGGGTTGGCCTTTCAAATTTCCGACAAACTTGTGCTCCGCGGCGGCTATGGCATCTTCTATGGCGGGCAGGAAAACGGGCCTTTCTCCAACCCGAGCCCCGGTTTCAATCCACCATTCATGTCTTCGGAGGCGTACAACACGCCCTGCAGCGCGCCGTTCGCAAATCCTGCCACCCAGGATTGCTCGATCTCGGCAGCGAATAACGGCGGATTGGCGCTCAACCAGTTGCAGGCAGGTTTTTCGAACAATACTGTTACCGGCCTTAGCCCGCTCGCCGATCCGAATGCACCCGAGCTTTATTCGCTCGATCCGCATCTGGTCACGCCTTATAACCAACAGTGGCATGTGGGTGTTCAGTACCAATTGCCCGCCGACACCGTTCTCGAAGTTTCTTACGGCGGCTCCCGTGGATCGAAGCTCTTCGCCTTCTACAACGGCAACCAAGCCGTCCCTGTGCTGGGAACGGACTCCATTCCCACAGCGCCGCGCCGTCCTGCCCAGAACAATAATTGGCCCGGCGCCAACGGCCCATGCGATGCGAATCCTGCGAATAACTATGCGGACGCTGCCAATTGCAATCCCGCTCTCGACGTGCAGATCGACACTTTCCGCTCCAATGCACTGTCCAATTACAACTCGCTGCAAGTTCGGCTGGAGAAGCGCTACACCCACGGACTGCAATACGAACTGGCCTACACCTACGCGCATGCTCTCGACGATGCTTCGAGCGCCAGCCTAGGCTCGGTGAACAATGGAGATTTCCAGGATCAGCGCTACCCCCTTGAGAACTACGGCAATGCCGACTTCGACGTGCGGCAACGCTTGGTTTTCAGCTATGTCTACGATTTGCCGTTTGGCCACGGACGGGCGTTTGCTGCGAACTCTTCCGGAGTCGTGAATCAAATTATCGGCAACTGGCAAATGACGGGCGTCTTTTCCAGGGCAACCGGCAATTACTACACTGCTACTGACATTAACAATGTTTCCGGTGGCGATTGCGGCGGCACCGTTGGCTACTATTGCTCGCGCCCAAACGTGGTTGGTAATCCCAACGCCAAGCCTTGCATCGCCGGAACGCTCTTCAACACTTGCGCGTTTGCGGACAACACGAACCTGGGGACATTCGGCGACGCCGGACGCAACATCATCGAAGGCCCGGGATATACGGAGTGGGACACGTCTCTGGTCAAACAGTTTCCGATCAAGGAGCAAAAGCAACTCGAATTTCGCGCGGAATTTTTCAATGTGCTTAACCATGTGAATTATTTGTTTGGACAGTTTGGCGCGATCAGCGCCGAGCCTACGCCGCTGGAACTTGGCCAGAGCAGTTTCGGGTATCCACTGGCGGCCCGTGCTCCGAGACAGATTCAGTTCGCGTTGAAGTTTTATTTCTGAAGCTTGGTTGCTTCGAGTCGAGTGATCGCTCATGCGGTCGCTGTGTTGTGAAGGAGAAGTCATGCTCTCCAATTTCTTGACCATACGGAATCCAACCGTCGCACAGTCCGCGCTCGTCGTGTTTGTGTTGATCACGTTTGCCCTGATGCTGGCACCATCGCTTGCGGCGCAGAGCGGAGCAATCTTCTACGTGGCAACCACTGGCAACGACGGCAATCCGGGTACGATCGGTTTGCCCTGGCTGACCATACAGCATGCGGCAAATACAGTCTCGGCTGGGGCCACGGTCTACGTTTTCGGAGGGCTGTACAACGAGTCCGTAAATTTTCCGGCGTCTGGTAAGGCGTCGGCTCCGATTACATTTCAGAGCTATCCGGGTCAGATTGCGGTGATCGACGGGACTGGCTTGATCGTCAACGGGACACAGGGTCTCATCAACATAGTGGGAAAGAGAAGCTATATCACCATCAAGGGATTTGAAATCCGCGATTACACGACCAACAGCGAAAACGAGGTTCCAAGCGGCGTCTGGATTACCGGGTCGGGCACGGGAATTCGAATTCTGAACAATCGAGTGCATAACATTGCGACTAGGTCGGAAAAGAATGGTAACGCTTTTGGCATCTCGGTTTATGGCACGTCGAAGACTCCAATTACGCAGTTGGTCATCAGTGGCAACGAGGTCTATGACCTGAGAACCGGCGAAAGCGAATCGGTCAACGTCGACGGCAACGTCACCCATTTCAAAATCACCAATAACCTCATTCACGACAATGACAACATCGGCATTGACGTTATTGGATACGAGGGAGTTGGTCCTGTCGGCTACGACGAAGCCATGTATGGAGAGATCAGCGGTAACACGGTCTATAACATCAGCGGGATTACGAATCCCGGCGAGGGATTTGAGTATGACGCCGATGGACTCTACTGTGACGGTTGTGCCTATGTCACGTTCGAGCGGAACGTGATTCTACAGGTGGATTACGGCATCGAGACCACCAGCGAAAATCAAGTCTGCCAATCGAATGGCACCGAGTGGTCTGGTCCAAACCGAACCGGGAAGGCCGCGAAGGGGAAGTTTCCGTGTTACGGCAGATATGTTACGGTGCGCAACAACATCTTCTATAACGCGAATGCTTGCGGTAACTCCGTTGGTGGATATGCGCTCGCGTCCAAGAATGGCGGACATAGCAATGGAGGAGGCAGCAGCTATCACGATGTTTTCATTAACAACACTCTGTATAACAATGCGACTCAAAAGGGCAGCTATTCTGAAGGCGGCGCAACCGGCGAATTTCAGATTCAGTATCAGGTAGGCAGCGGACAGGGGGACTACTACGAAAATAATGTTGTCTACGCCGGCGCATTCAACACGTGGATCTTCAACTACGTGCCTTTTTCGCAGGAGTATCCCGGCCCGCCGGCAACGCTCAATTGGAACCTCTACAACTCGGCTGCGGGTTACGTTGAAGGAACGTCGATATGGTGGGGTGATGCGACTGACTATGCGAATTTCCCAGACTGGCAGAGCAGCAGCGGCGAAGACGCAAACTCAGTGAACACGGATCCTCTCTTCGTCAGTCTGGAAGACACACCGCCAAACTTTGACACTATTCCTTCTTCGCCGACTGTTGCTGCGGGGAGCACCAGTCTCTCCTGCGACGTTGGCTGGTGCGATCCCCGTGGAAGCTCTCCTGACTCCATCTATGGCAGTGCCGACTTTTTGGGCAACCCTCGCACGAATGGCTCGAGGATTGACATTGGTGCCTACGAAAACACGGGCGCTGCCATTGCCAACTCATTGACAGTAACTCTGAGCTCTGGGACGCGCACTCTCCGGCCGGGTCAGGCGACCACTCTTCAGGTTACAGTGTCGGCCGTTCCCGGTGGCGGCGGGGTTCCGAGCGGGGCGGTAAGCTTCATGCTGAATTCAGCCTTGCTGAAGAAACTGCCGTTGTTGCCAACGAGCGCGACCGAATCAATGGCAACTTTGCCGCTGAGTTCATCGAAACTCGCGCCGGGCGCGAACGCGATAACGGCCGTTTACTCGGGGAATTCGATTGCGCCTTGTTGTCCGGTATCGGGGCCGCCGGTTACCGTCTACGGAAGCTCAACTTCAGCTCCCATCACGGTAACGCTGCAATAACTTTTTTAGAAATGGCGAGACCTGCGAGTCAAATAAATCGAAAATAATATGCCTTCCAATGGTCTGCTGAACGAAGAACGCCGCCGTCAAATCCTTGAGATCTTAGGCCGGGATGGGCGCGTGCTCGTTAACGACCTCGCGCACCATTTCCGAATTTCGCAGATCACGATTCGGAAAGATCTGGAAGTTCTCGACGGACAAGGAGTCGTCCAGCGCACTCATGGAGGCGCGCTGCCGTTGCCAACTGGAGCGCTGCTTGATCCTTCGCTGCGGGAAAAAGAGCAGCTTCACCGCAAGCAAAAGGCGCAGATTGCTCATGCTGCAGTTCGCTTGGTGGAAGAAGGCCAATCGGTGTTGCTCGATTCGGGAACGACAACGACGGCGATTGCGCGGGCGCTAAAAAACATGGCTCGGCTGACTGTGATCACGAATGCGGTGAACATCGCAGCCGAACTGGCCGGAACTCACGTCGAAGTCATCCTGACCGGAGGCACGCTCCGCAAGAACTCATTCTCATTGGTCGGTCCGCTTGCCGAGCGCACTCTGCGGCGACTGAGCGCTGACATCTTATTCCTCGGCGTCGATGGTTTTGATACTTCGGCCGGGCTTTTCACTCCGAATCTGTTGGAGTCGGAAGTAAATCGGGCCATGGTCGATATTGCTCGCAGGACAATCGCGGTTTGTGACTCGAGTAAGTTCGGGCGGCGCAGTCTTTGCAACATCACGCCGGTCAGTACGGTGCAAGAGGTGATTACGGATAAGCAGATTCCGAAGTCAGATTTGCGCGCGCTGAAAGATGCGGGAGTGAAGGTAACATTGGTGTGATTGGAGTCGACGACGGACGATGAAATCAGTTGAAATAACAGAGAAGGGGCAGCACACATTACACGAGATTGTATCGCAGCCCCGGTGCTGGAACGCGTGTCTAACCAATCTTGCGGTCAGCGATGAGCTGCGTGCCGCGACTCGACTCGCACGGTCCGGAGCAGAATGGATTTTCGTAGGCTGCGGGACGAGTTACTATCTCGCGCAGGCGGCTGCGGCGAGCTTCAACTATCTTGGCTTACCGGCCTACGCCGTGCCGGCTTCCGAGTTACTGATGTATCCTGCGCTTACTCTGCACGCGGGCCGCGATTATATTCCGGTTGTAATTTCGCGTTCCGGCCGCACGTCGGAGGCAGTGCGGGTTGCGCAGATGTTGGAGAAGGAGCACAATCTTCGCGCGCTCGCTATCACTTGCGCCGATGGCCAACCGCTGGAAGCGGCGTGCAGCTTAACGTTGAAGCTTCTCGACGCTGACGAGCAAAGTACGGTCATGACGCGATCATTCACATCAATGTTGCTTGGCCTGCAATATCTCGCGGCAATAGTTTCCGGCAATGATAGGTTTCGACGAGCATTACTCGACCTTTCGAAACAGGTTGCGCCTTTACTAGAAGATATTCCGCGGAGTCTGCGGGTATTTGTAGAATCTCGCAGTTTCTCTGACTTCGTATTCCTGGCGCAGGGCCCGCTTTTCGGAATTGCGTCCGAGTGCATGTTGAAGGTGACCGAATCCTCGTCCTCTTATGCGCAGGTATTTCATTCTCTGGAATTTCGTCATGGGCCTAAATCGATTGCTGGCCCAGACACACTGATTACATTTCTCATGTCGGAAACTTCTTACGACGCGGAAGTTGAGTTACTCGAAGAAATGAAGGCTCTAGGCGCGGCTACCATGGCAATCGCTAACTGCATCGATAGCCGTGCCCAGCGTGCTGCCGATTTCACGATAGAACTGGGTCTGCAGTCGTCCGAATACGTGCGTCTAGCGGCGTTCGTGATTTGGGGTCAACTGTATGGCGTTTACTATGGAATCAAGAAGGGTCTTAATCCTGACTCGCCAAAAAATCTGACGCGCGTGGTCGAACTGGGACCAACTGTCAGCACATAGCAGTTAGCATTCAGCTAACCATAAGAAAAACAAGCTTCCATGGCCAAGCTCGATATCGCAATCGTCGGGGAGATCAATCTCGATCTCATCCTCTACGGGCTGCCTGAACGGATGCCTACGGAGCGCGAACTGCTGGCCAGCGGCTTCGCTATTACTTTAGGCAGTTCCTCTGCCATACTGGCGCATAATCTCGCCGCTCTTGGCAGTCAGGTGGGCTTTGTAACGAAAGTCGGCGGCGACTCTTTCGGCGGCATCGCGATGGAACGCCTGCGAGAACGCGGCGTGGATATGGCCCGCGTCGCTCATGGCGCCAAGTCTGGCGTAACCATAATTCTTCCGCATGAAACGCAGCGCCACATTCTCACCTATCCGGGGACAATTTCCGAATTACGCTTTGAAGATATCGATCTCGATTATTTGGCTTCCGCGCGCCACTTCCATATGTCGTCGCTTTTTTTGCAGCGTGAACTGTTGCCGCATGTGCCCGAGCTCTTTCGTCGGATGAAGTCGGCCGGCCTGACAACTTCGCTAGATACGAACGATGACCCTGAAGATCGCTGGCAGGGCGGTCTATCGGAGATTCTCCCGCACGTTGACATAATCCTGCCGAACGAGCGCGAAGCGATGAAAATCGCCGGAACTGACGACTCCGAAAGTGCGCTCTCGCGGATCGCTCAAAAAGTGAAGACCGTCGTTGTCAAAATGGGCGCCAGAGGAGCTGTCGCTATTCAAGGGGGACGCCGACTCAGCGCGCCGGCCGTGCCAGTGAAGGTCGTCGATCCGATCGGCGCAGGAGACAGCTTTGACGCTGGATTCCTCCACCAATTTCTGCGCGGCGCAGATATTACGAAGTGCCTGACTTATGGAAATTCGTGCGGAGCATTCTCTACTACCGACTGTGGCGGCACCGAGGCCTTCCGCGACGCGGCGCGCATGGAGGAATTCTTTCACGGACACGACGCGAACAATCAATGAGGAATCAATAAAGATCAGGGGATTACAGGCATCGCCTCCAGTGTGAGCACCTCAAATGGCGGCAGCGAGAATGCGTGCTCCGTGCCCGCCTTCAGCCGGAGAGATTCCGCAGCTCTATCCACAGCCCAAGGGCTTCTTGCCTCGAACTGTGTAGCCCCTCCATCCGGAATTTCAAACGCCCGCCCCACATCCACCGAAAAACGTTGTGGCTTGTTGCTCGGATTCCTCAGGACAAGAATGGCTTTCTCCGCCGACCATGAAGCCCAGCCGTAGACTTCAAGTTTCGCCGGATCGCCTCCGATCCAGTGCGTGTCGCGAAGAATGGTTGCGTTCTGACGCGACCACCTCGCGGCTTCGGCAATGGCATCCCAATCTTCTTTATTCAACAACGAGGGTGTGATGTACATCTCCTGCAATTGTGTTCCGGCGCCGAAATAATCGTGGACCTCGTCGGTGAAATCGTGATTGGGGTCAGTGCTCAGATTCTTCGCGTAGCGCGCATAGATCATGCCGTGCAGCATTAACGCATTCAGCGGATAGAGCGGGCCAGCTTTCACAACGTGCTGGTACGTGTCAGCGTCGCGATAGGTAATCCATTTCTGCCGCCAAGTGCCGACACCCGCAAAGCTGTGATCGTCACCGCCGCGCCAGATTGAATCGGCGTATTGCAGCCAAAACGGCGATGGATAGGTACCGGTGGTGAGGTTGACATAGATTGCCGGCTCAGCCACGCGCAGATCCTGAATCAAGCTAATCGCGGCATCGAAGTCGCTATCGAATTCACTACCGGGAATCACTTTGTTTGCATTTCCCGTGCCGTCAATCTTGAATTGATTCACTGCGTAGGTGCGGATCATCTCCATGCATACATCGTGAAAATGACGATAGTATTTCGGCCCCGAGAGCGCGAAGCCATCGGTGTTCGTCTCGAAGCCTTGCTCCTTGCCAAACTTGACGCGCTCCTCATGCGGCTTGCCGTAGCCGCCCCACGGAGACAGCCAGATGCCCGGTGCGGCGGCGTATTTGGCGGTCGCCTCTTTTACCGGAGTGAATCCGTCCGGGAAGCCGGAATTGAACTGCCAGAGCGTTTTCGGATCATCCCATCCGTCATCGAAGAGAAACGAATCCAGTGTGACGCCGCGAAGTTTGTTCAACTGTGTTCCGAATACATTGATCCGATCGAGCGCGCCAGCTTGATCGAACTTGCCAAAATATCCAAGGTCATACCATGAGTTGTAATGGAGGAAGGTGCGATAGGGATGAGCGCGCTCACGCTCCACATAGTTGAGGAAGCCGCGGCGCAACTGGGTTGGTGGCGTCACACCAATCACCGAAAAATACTTCATCTGATGATCCGCTGCCAGGGGGAGCTTCCGCGAAAGCGAGCACGCCGCGATGCCATCCGAGACAGCACATTTTGAAAGCGGATGCTCGAAGCCCGTGAAAATGTCATCGCCCACGACCGGGGAGCCCATCACGGTCCCGACAACTTCCGCTCCAGGCAGCCTCCACTCTATCAAGCGAATTTCGGAAATTGGGACGTCTTGGCCCAACGCGCGTACCGTAACTTCCTGTCGCAAATAATTCGAACCGTCCCGGAGAATTGCAGTCCACACAACGCCGAGGTTTTGGGAGGGCGACTGCAACATGACAACAACTTTTTTGCCGCCGATTCTTTCAGAGAGCCTCGAGGCGGTCGGATTCACAGCGAGGTCTTCCACGGTGGGCGTAAAAACCAAAGACATCTGCGAGGCCCGAAATTCGCGGCCGTCCTTTAAGTAAATGACAAACACTTCGCCGGGGACTGGCCGGGATTGTCTCGCGAGAAGATCGTCGAACTTAGTGAACTTGAATTTGCCGTTCTCAGTCGTCCACTCAACTAAAAGCGCATGGTTGGCGAGGGAGAGCTTGGTTCCATCGCCGGCGGCAACTGCTGGTCCGGGATCGATCATGAGCAATGACGGAGGCAACGCGGTTGTCTGAGAGCGGGCTATTGCCGCGCTAGCCGCGAGCAACGCAAGAAAAGCAAAAAGCGGGAAAGATTTCACTGGAACCATCCGCGGATAAAACGGCTATTATTTCGTTTGCGAGCGCCTGGGCTGAATTGAATCATCGGCGACGATCAAGCCTAACACGCCTTTTGAATCTCTCGGCCCCATCCGCAGTAGAGGAACGGCAGATGACGGAAGCAGATAAATTCCTAGCGATGGTTTCGGCGAAAGCAAGCGTTGATCTTCCTCTCGGTGATTTTCAGCCGCGCTCGATGCTGGTTACTCCCGTGCATGAAGTATTGAAGGCGAAGTTCCCGGCGATTGACTTCCACAATCATCTCGATGCGCAGGATCCAGCGGATGTGGTTCGAATCATGGATGCATGTGGAATTGAGAGGACTGTCAACATCACGATGAAGGTGGGGGATGAAGCGAGAGCCATCATGCGGCGTTTTCACACATTCGCACCAGAGCGTTTTTCGACGATTGCGTGGATGGATTGGATGGGCCTTCACTCAGCTGGTTTCTTCGAACGAGCGGTTGAGGATTTGCAGAGCTTTGTTGAGGCGGGCGCGTGCGGGCTCAAAATCTGGAAAGATCTAGGACTGCAAGTGCGCGACACGAATGGCGAACTGCTGCGAATTGATGACGCGAGACTGGGGCCGTTATTTGACGAGGCCGCGAAACTGGGCGTTTCTGTTATGTTTCACATCGCCGATCCGGACGCGTTCTTTCTTCCCATCGATCGCTTCAATGAACGCTATGAAGAACTGGCTGCGCATCCGGATTGGGGTTTCTATGGGTCGCACTACAGTAAGGATGAGTTGCTGGAGCAGCGCGATCGTGTGTTTGCGCGCCATCCTCAAACGACGTTTGTCGCAGCGCACATGGCGGAGAAACCGGAGAACCTTGCATATCTCGACCAACTGCTTTCAACGTATCCGAATGTTTTTGTCGACATGAGCGCGCGAACCGCCGAACTGGGGCGCCAACCTTATGCTGCGCGGAACTTTTTTCTAAAGCATGCCGATCGGATTTTGTTTGGGACAGACTTGGTGCCGTCGATCGAGATGTACCGACTGCATTTTCGTTTTCTGGAAACCGACGACGAGTATTTCGAGTATCCGTCGCATGCCTCGCGGCAGGGACGGTGGAACATTTATGGGCTGCATCTTCCCGATGACGTGCTGCGGAAAATTTATCGAGAAAACGCGCTGCGCTTGCTAGGCGGTCGTTTAGCGATCTAGATGTTTCTGCGGATTTCCAAGCGCCTCAACCAAATCGCGCATAAACTCTGCGGCCCGCGCGCCGTCGACGACGCGATGATCGCTCGAGAGCGTTAAGGTCAACATGGGACGAATGCCAGGCTGAGCGTCTAACCCTATTCCGACAGGCACCACGCGATCGGCGATCGCGCCGACGGCCAGAATCGCGGCTTGCGGCGGAATGATGATCGCGGTGAATGCATCGACTCCGAACATGCCGAGATTGCTGATAGTGAATGTTCCGCCGGCGAGATCGGCGGGACGGAGCTTGCCGCTGCGCGCGCGGTCTGCCAAATCACGCCGCTGAAGCGCAATCTCGCTGAGCTTGCTTTTGTCGGCATTGCGGATCACCGGCGCGACGGCGCCGTCTTCAACGGCCATCGCTACTCCAATATTGATCTCGGAGTTGGCGCGGACTGATTCTTGGCTCCAACTTGCATTGAGACGCAAATGCTTTCGGAGCACCTGTGCCACCAGCGAGACGAGAAGATCGGTGTGGGTGAGCTTCGTTCCGCGGGCCTGTTCTATTTCCGCACCTAGTTTTTGGCGCACTGCATTCAGAGCAGACGCGTCTACATCGCGTGCGACAAAAAAGTGAGGGACCGTCGTCCAGCTCTGCGTCGTGCGTTCCGCCATCAGGCGAGAGATCGCGGTGCCACCGTCGGATGGCGCGGCGGGTGCGGAACTTTTAACTTCCGCGGCGGCGAGAATGTCAGAAGCTAGAATTTCTCCTCCTGAGCCCGAGCCGCGCACGTCGGCGAGATTGACTCCGCGTTCGGTAGCTAGGCGCCGCGCTTTTGGCGAAATCTTGACAGATTGCGTTGGCGACTGTGTCATGGCTGAAGCTGGCGTCATGGGCGCACTTGCGGACGGGGTTACAGCTGGCGTGATTTTTCTTCCCGATGTGGCGGCGACTTCATCCGTGGGAGGAGTTTCTCCGGGGCGCACAATCCACGCGATGGTTTGGCCTACGGGGACTTCAGCTCCGGCCTGTGCTTTGATCCCGGCGAGTACGCCTTCGCCGGGCGATTCAATTTCCATGACCGCCTTGTCGGTTTCGATTTCGAGGAGGGGCTCGCCTTTGGCGACTGATTCTCCTTCTTTTTTCAGCCATGAGATGAGCTTGCCAGTCTCCTGAGCCATTTCGAGCGCGGGCATAACGACACTGATTGCCATAGTTAGATAACTCTGCCTGAATTGAAATCGGATAGCGAAGCAACCGCACGCGCTAGTCGTTAACGCCGACCCGCTCCTGTCGCGAACTGGCCTCGATCATCTCGCGCACACGCTTGCTCGGCTTAGATTCGGTTTCGCGGACGGCGGGCAGCGGTCCGTCGACTGTGACATAGTGCCGGCCCGCGACCAGAAGCTCTTCGGCGGGGAAGCGGGTGATGACCTCGTGGCCGGTTTCGGTTACGACGATTTCTTCTTCGATGCGCGCCGCGCTCCAGCCGTCGGTGGATGGCCAGAAAGTTTCTAGCGCGAACACCATGCCCGGCTTGATCTCGCAGGAATGTTCGAGCGAAACGAGACGGCTGATGACAGGCTTTTCCCAGATAGCGAGCCCGATGCCGTGACCGTATTGCAACGCGAAGCAGGCCTCTTCGTTGGGGAATCCGAATTCCTGCGCTTTGGGCCAGACCGATGCAATTTCGGCCGTCGTCCTTCCGGGGCGCACCAGTTCAATTGCCGCGTCGAGATATTCGCGGCATCGCTTGTAGGCATCGTTCATTGCGTGCGATGCATAGCCAATCGTGAAACAGCGGTAGTAACAGGTGCGATAGCCCATGTAGGAGTGGAGTATGTCGTAATACACAGGGTCGCCCGGACGAAGGACGCGATCGGAAAAAACGTGGGGATGCGGATTGCAGCGCTCACCGGATATTGCATTGACGGCTTCGACGTATTCGGAGCCCATGTCGTAGAGCACTTTGCTCACCAGGCCGACTGCCTGATTTTCACTCATGCCCGGCTTCATGGCGCGATAGAGTTCGTCATAAGCGGCGTCAACCATCATGGCGGAATGGTTGAGCAGACTGATTTCGTCACGCGTTTTGATCAAGCGCGCCTCCGACATCAGCGCTTGGCCGTCGACTACCTTGATTCCTTCTTTTTGCAGAGCAAACAGGACGGGCAATTCGATAATGTCGATGCCGACGGGCTCTTTGTGGAGGCCGCGCATTTCGAGTTCGATGCGAATTTTCTTAGCGACATCTTCGGCGCGGCCCATCTCCGGTGTCATAGCGCCGCGCAGCACGGAGATACCGGCGCGCGAACGCTCTCCGAGCCATGGGCAATGAAGTTGGTGATGCTTCGCGGCGGAGCCAAAATCCCACAGGATCGGTTCATCATTTTGGGGAAGGAGGGTGAAGCGATTCGCCTTGTCCTGTGCCCAGGTGCCGATGTGGGTTGCGGTGAGATAGCGGACGTTGTTCATGTCGAAGCAGAGGAGCGCGCCCATCTCGGATTTCTGTAGAAGATCTTTGGCACGCGCCAGACGCTCGCGGCGCAGACGATCGAAGTCGATCCGGTTTTCCCAATCCACCGCCATCGTTCCGTAAGTTGGAAGAGCCATAATGTCTCCTTAATTCGCGTGAAGCCGGCGAGACGCCGGCGCTACCGTCCGCACATTGCGCGCGCTGCTTCAAACACGGTTTGTTCGGTGGGCACCGTCACATCTTCCAATGGCGGCGAGAACGGAATTGGAACATGCATCGCGCCCATGCGTTTTACCGGAGCATCCAGATCGTAGAATGCGCCGGTGGCGATCACCGACGCAAGTTCAGCGGTGACGCCATAGCGTTCGTAGCCTTCGTCGAGCACAATTACACGCGAAGTTTTCTTTGCCGATTCGATCAGAGTTTTTTCGTCGAGCGGCCACATGGTGCGCGGATCAACTACTTCGGCGCTGATTCCGATTTCTTCGAGCATCGTGGCCGCGCCGAGAGCGACTTGGACCATGCTGCTGGTGGCGACGAAAGTGATGTCCTCGCCTAGACGTTTTATGTCGGCGACGCCGAGCGGGACGGTGTACTCCTCCGCGGGCACTGAGCCTTTGAGCTTGTACATCATCTTGTCTTCGAAGAAGACGACCGGGTTCTCATCGCGGATCGCGGCCTTCAGCAATCCTTTGGCGTCGTACGGCGTCGAAGGCAAAACCACTTTCAATCCTGGAACGTGGCAGAACCACGCGTGCAGCGATTGCGAGTGTTGTGCGGCGGAGCGGCGCGTTGCGCCCATAGTGGTGCGCATCACCATCGGCACCTTCCACTTCCCGCCGGACATGTAGTGAACTTTGGCGGCCTGGTTGACCATCTGGTCCATGGTCAGGGTGACGAAGTCGCCGAACATGATATCAACCACGGGACGCATTCCGGTCATCGCCGCGCCCACTGCGAGCCCGGTGAAGCCGGCTTCTGAAATTGGCGTGTCCAGCACTCGCTCTTTGCCGAATTCTTCGAGCAGGCCAGAGAGAACTTTGAATGGCGTGCCGGCTTCGGCTACGTCCTCGCCCATAATGCAGACGGTTTTGTCGCGTCGCATCTCTTCGGCGAGCGCCTCGCGAATTGCCTGGGCAAAGGTCAGTACGCGGTCTTTTTCAGTTTCAGTTTCAGCGTGAATATGCTCGGCGTGAATATGGGGCTCAGGCATACACGTCCTCGGCCACTTCGTCCGCAGAGGGATACGGCGCGGCGATGGCAAATTCGACTGCTTTCTTCATTTCGTCCTCAAGCTCAGCCTCAACACGCTTGAGCGCAGCCGCGTCGGCTAAATTTTGCTCGACCAGCCATTTGCCGAAATTTGCGATCGGGTCGCGTTCTGTTTTCCAGAGGTGCTCTTCCTGCTTGGAGCGGTAATATTCGCGATTGATGTCGCCGACGTGATGCCCGTGATAGCGATAGGTATTGCATAGCAAAAACGCCGGACCGCCGCCGTGCCGGGCACGATCGACCAAACGCTGCGCAGTGTTGTAGACCGAGAGCACATCCTGCCCATCGACGGTGGCCGCTTCCAGGCCAAAGGAGGTGGCGCGGGCCACGATGTCTCCCGCGACGCATTCCGAGTAGTGCGTGTATTCGGTATAGAGATTGTTCTCACAGACGTAAATTACGGGCAGTTTGAAAAGTTGAGCGAGATTCATTTCTTCGTAGAGCACGCCCTGGCCGAGCGCGCCTTCTCCAAAGAAACACACTGCCACGCGGCCGTTCCCGAGACAGCGGGCCGAGAACGCGGCACCAGTCGCGATGCCGGCGCTGCCGCATACAATGGCGTTCGCTCCCAGGTTGCCGGTGGCGGGGTCGGCAATGTGCATCGAGCCGCCTTTGCCCTTGCAGTAGCCAGCCTTTTTTCCGAGCAGTTCGGCGAACATCCGATCGGGGGACGCGCCCTTCGCCAGGCAATGGCCGTGACCGCGATGAGTGCTGGTGATGTAATCGGTGCGCTCGAGCGCTTCGCAGAGGCCGACAGCGATCGCTTCTTCGCCAATATACAGATGAGCGAGGCCGGGCATGAGCGCGCGCGTATAAAGCTCGTTCACCTGAGCCTCAAATTGGCGGATGGCCATCATCTGCCGATACATGCGCAGCCAGAGTTCGACTTTTTCCGAAGCTTCTCGCGGCTGGGTGGCGGTTGTCATTTTTGAGCTTTACTCTTGAACTTTTATTTTATTTCTGGATCCCTGACATGCGCGCGAGAACATCGAAGACGACGGCGAAGTCAAGTTTTTCCCAACCCATGCCGCGCGCGGCGGTCAGAAATTCGTTGCTGACGGCGGTCGTCGGAAGTGGCACGTTGAGCTTGCGGCCCAGTTCCATCGCCAGCAGCATGTCCTTCTGCATCATGTTTACGTCGAACCATGCTTCTTCCGGCTGCTGCAACACAAAGGGCCCGCGATAGACGACCATCGGCGAGGCGATCGCGCTGTGCACCATCACGTCGACCGCAACCTCGCGTGAAATCCCGCTTTTTTCCGCGAGCAGCACGCCTTCAGAAAAGGCCATCATCTGCACCGCCAATTGCAGATTCAACGCGATCTTCATTGACAGCGCCACGCCGTTGTCACCAACGTATGTGACTTTCGGACCGATATCCAGCAACAAGGGTTTCAGATGTTCGAAAGTTTCCTTGCGGCCTCCGACCATCACCGAGAGCTTGCCTTGCTGCAAAGTGATGACGCTGCCGGAGACGGGAGCGTCGACCATATCGGCACCATTTTCGCGAACCTTCGCCGCCAGCGTGCGGCTGACCTCGGGGCTGACCGTGCTCATGTCGATGTGGAATTTACCGGCGCCAATGCCTGCGAGCAATCCATCTGGGCCTTCGGTTACCGCGGCGAGCGCGACTGCGTTTGTCACCATGGTGAATGTGACATCCGACGCGGCGGCTACGGCCTTGGGCGAGTCAGCGAACTTCATTCCCTTGTCGATTAGCCACTGCGCCTTCGATCGCGTGCGGTTGTAGCCGGTCACGGCGTGCCCTTTTTCGAGCAGCCGGGCCACCATGTTGCCGCCCATCACGCCGAGGCCGATGAATCCAAGTTTCGCCATAGATCGATTCCTTCTTTTACGAATGCGGCTTGATGCGCGAGCTGCGGGAGCCTTTCTTTGCCGGAGAAGAAGACGAATCTTCCAGCACCTGCTGGAGGTGAGCGCGCATTGCCTCTCGCGCAGCGTCTGAATCTCGTTGCTCGATGGCGGCGAGAATGCGCTTGTGATGGTATTGGCCGCGCTGCGGGCCACCCTCAACATTAAAAATGCGGCTGCGCTGTTCGCGTAACAGGCCAACAATCGAGTCGAGGAGAGAGAGAATCAGCGGATTGCCGACCGCCTCGGCCAGCGCGAGATGAAAATCGAGATCTGCTTCCACGTATCCGTCCGGGTCACGCAGGTTGCGATCCATTTCGGCGACGGCCTCGCGCATCGTGGTCAGAAGTTGTTCTTCGATTCTGCTAGCAGCCAGGCCGGCAATATCCGGCTCCAGCACCAGCCTTAACTCTGCGAGATTCGCCGAGCCTTCCTGCTGATTGACGCGGATCATCAGATCGAGCGATTGCCGGGTAGCCTGCGAAGTGCCATTGGTCACGAATGTGCCGCGTCCCGAGTAGGCCTCGACCAAGCCTTTCTCGCGCAGTGTCTTTACCGCCTCGCGCACGGCGGTGCGGCTGACCCCAAAGCGCTGCGCCAAGTCACGCTCGGCGGGCAATTGATCTCCGGGCTTGAGCTGACCTTTCAGAATGGAGTCTTCGACCTGCTGCACGATCTGCTCGTACAGACGCGAGGTCTTCACTGCCCGATACATCGGCTTGGCGGCTAAGGGATCGGCCGCTTCGTTGCTCATTCGAGCCTCAATAAAAGCCAGGACGTTTGCCATATCGGTATAGTGGTCTAACCACTATACCACGGCTGGTTCCGCAGTCAACGATTACTGAATCCAGACCGTCTTAATGTTCACAAATTCCCGAATACCATGCTCGGATAATTCGCGTCCATGGCCGGAATACTTTACTCCTCCAAATGGCAGGCGCGGATCGGACGCTACCATCTTGTTGAGAAAGACCATGCCGGCATCGAGTTCATTGATGAATCTCTCGGTCTCGGCCGGATCGTTCGTCCAGGCGCTGGCACCCAGCCCAAAGCGAATGTCGTTGGCAATGTGGATCGCCTGATCGATATCCTTGACACGAAAGATTGACGCTACTGGCCCGAAAAATTCTTCGTTGTAAGCGGGCGAAGCCTTGGGAATATCGGTGAGGACGGTAGGCGCGTAGTAGGCGCCGGGGCGGTCGAGAGGATGGCCGCCAGTCAGCACGCGCGCACCTGCCGCCACGGTTTTCCGCACGTCAGCATCCAGGGAAGCAACCGCGTCGGTGCTTGAGAGTGGCCCCAGTTGAGTGCTTTCGTCGAAGGGGTCACCCACGCGCAACTCCTTCATGCGTTTTACGAATTTACTTTCGAACTCATCGGCAATTTTCTCGGACACAATGAATCGCTTGGCGGCGATGCAGGATTGGCCATTGTTCTGGACGCGGGCATCGACTGCGGTGGCGACGGCCGCGTCGAGATCGGCGCTCGGCATGACGATAAAAGGATCGCTGCCGCCCAACTCCAACACCACTTTCTTGATGCGTTTCGCAGCGGACACTCCAACTTGAATTCCGGCCTGCTCGCTACCGGTTAACGTGGCGGCGACGACTCGCGAATCGTTGAGAATGCCGTCGATCGGCCCTGCGCCGATCAGGAGCGTTTGGAACACTCCCTCGGCGAAGCCGGCGCGGCGCACAATTTCTTCAATCTTCAGCGCACATTGCGGGACGTTCGAAGCATGCTTCAGCAGGCCCACGTTACCGGCCATGAGCGCGGGCGCGACGAAGCGAAACACCTGCCAAAAAGGAAAGTTCCACGGCATGATGGCGAGGATAGGGCCGATCGGCAGATAGCGGACGAAGCTCTTCTTCGCACCGGTCTCGATCATTTCGTCGGCCAGGAATCTCTGGGCGTTTTCCGCGTAATAACGGCAGCCCGTCGCGCACTTCAGCGCCTCGGCTACAGCTGCCTTCAGTGGTTTGCCCATCTCGAGGCTCATCAAGTGGGCACACTCGTCCTTTTCTTGTTCCAAAATCTCGGCGGCGCGCATCATTTTGCGCGCACGGTCCGCGAACGATGTGCCCCGATGTTTCGCAAATGCCGAAGCCGCGCGCTGCAATTTCTCCTCAATCTCCGCCGCCGTGAGCGACTCGAACGTCTTGAGCAATTCGCCGGTCGCGGGATTGATGGTTGCTATCGCCATGCCAGGTTCTTCCCCTTCACGGGCTGAATTGGTAATTCAGCCGCCTACTCCACCAACATAGCAGCCTGGGAGTTGCTTGTTTGTGGTCGGACCACAATACTACTTGACGGGTAGGCCACGTCAAGGCTATATCTTCAAATCGCGAACTTTCCATATCGCTCCGAAAGCGGTCGCGAACTGTCCGGCCAAAAAATCATCCATCCTCACTTGAGGGTGTGGAGGTGGTAATGCATTCTCCGTCGAATGGCATTCGAGTTATAGGCGTGGTTTGCCTGCTGCTCGCGTTGACTATTCCGCTCATTTCGCAAACTACGTCGGGCCGCATTCTAGGTAGTATCAGCGATCAATCCGGCGCATCGGTGGCAGGTGCGACCGTCACTATCACCGACGTGCAGCGCGGCACAAGCCGCACCGTGACGACCGATACTTCGGGCGATTACGTCGCTCCCGAACTCCAGCCTGGAACGTACAAAGTGCGTGCTGAAGCCAAAGGGTTCAAGAGCGTTGAGCGTCCCAACATCGCCGTCGAAGTTGCGGAAGACGTGCGGGTGGACTTGGCACTGCCGGCGGGGCAGGTTTCAGAGACGGTAGTGGTTACCGGCGAGGTTCCTCTAGTGAACAGCACCTCCGCCACTTTGGGCGGAACTTTGAGCAATGTCGAAATCAACGATCTTCCCCTGAACGGGCGCAACTACGAGAACCTGCTGCAACTTCGCCCCGGCGTGATTCGCTATCCTGGCGGAGGATTCTCGACCACCAGCACGAATGGCCTGCGTGCGGAAGACAACGCCTATTTCGTTGAAGGGCTGTTCAACAGCGAGCCCTACTCCGGACAAGCGATCATCAATGGCGCCGGCATCGCGGGGGATTCAGCGACCATTCTACCCATCGATTCCATTCAGGAATTCAACATCGAAGAACTCGCGCCGGCGGAATTTGGATGGAAGCCTGGGGCCGTAATCAACGTCGGCCTCAAATCGGGCACCAATCAGATTCACGGCACGGTATTCGCGTTTGGCCGCGATGGCGTTATGGACGCGCGCAACTTTTTCAACACCGTACCCAACCCCAAGCTTCCAAGAACGCTGGAGCAATATGGTGGTAGCGCGGGTGGGCCGATTGTCAAAGACAAGGTCTTTTTCTTCGGAGCCTTTGAAGGGCAGATGTACGACGTGGGCAATTCGTTCGGAGGCGTGACCAGCCCGTCGATGGTGACGATGACGCCGTCGACGCCTAACTGCCTCTTCCTCTCCACCGGGGACTGTCAAAACAGCATCCCTGATGTGATCGCCGATCTTCAGGCGGGAGGAGTTCCCGTAAGTACGGCCAGTTTAAACATTGCTGGTTGCGCTCTCTCCGGCGGCACGGTCACTTGTAACGGAAGCGGGTTCCCGGCGAACAACAATCCGAACATCAACATTCCTAATGGATTTGCCAACGATGTGACGGTCTACAACGCGATCGGCAAAATTGATGCCAACATCAGTCAGAGCAGCCACATCAGCGGAATGTACTTTTTTGGCAACAACACAGGGACGGTCGAAGACTTCCCTGAGCTGCAATCGCGCTGGCGGTCGGATATTCATACGCGGGCACAGGTGGTTGGAGGAAGTTGGGCGTGGACACCGAATGCTAGTTGGGTCAATGAAGCGCGCTTTGGGTATAACCGGCTTTACCAACCGACATTGCCTGGCGATCTCAACACGCTCGCGTCAAGCTACGGTCTCGACACGGGTGTATCGGGGCCGTTCACTGGTGGGCTGCCACGCATCGGGTTTGGCGGCTATTTTACCGGCCTGGGCGGATTCAAATGGCCTAAATTTCAGGGGCCTGACTCGATCACTCAGTTCATCGATCATGTTTCCTACACGGCGGGCAAACACGCGATCAAGTTCGGCGGTGAGTTGCATTACAACCATGTCACCAACGCAGCCTATGGCAATGCGCGGGGTAGTATCACGTTTCTCGGCGGCATCTTAAATCCCGCTTCTACGCCGCTGGAGGATTTTTTTGCGGGTTACCCCTTCAAGGGGTCGGTAACCGTGGGCAATCCCACCCTGCACCTGCACAACTGGGCGTATTCATTGTTCGCGCAGGATGACTGGCGCGCCACCAAGAGCCTGACCTTGAATTTGGGCATCCGTTATGAATTCAGTTCGACCCCACAGGAACAGAACAATCTGCTGGGCAATTTCGATCCAACGTATGGATTAGTGCAGGTGAACACGGGACCGCACGCGATCCCCAATCTTTATAAGCCGGATCACACCAACTTTGGTCCGCGCCTCGGCTTCGCCTGGGATGTATTCCGCACGGGGCGAACCGTACTTCGCGGTGGTGGTGGTTTGACGTACGAAACCGTGAACTGGCAGTCGTTCGTCGCCTTCAACAATGCTTTTGGTCCGGGCAGCGTTCCGACCGGCGCTCCGATTGATATGGCTGGCGACACCTCTGGAGGCACGATCACCACCGGCAATGTCTCCTTGCCCTTCGTCGCCAGTGCTACCCCGGTGCAATGGGACACTGGCCCACTCTATGGCAGCCCGACGGTTAATTGTTTCAACAGTCCGTGCCCCATCATGACGGTTGACCGCAACTTGACGACGCCCTACGTCTGGAACTGGTCGCTTAGTATTCAGCACGCCATCACTCCAAACCTTACTTTGGAGATGGCTTACGTCGGCAACCACGGCACAAATCTAACCGGCATTCGCGATATCAATCAGCCGCCGGTCGGATCGGGATGGCCCGCTGCGAATATCGCTGCCTGCACGGCCGATGCGCTAGTGAAGGGCTTCTACGACACGGTCAACAACGTTAACTGCCAACTGGCTCCCGAGGTTGGCCCCTACAACACCCAATTCGGATACCTCAGCAACATTTTCCACATGGGTAACGTTTATCGGTCGAATTATAACGGATTGCAAATCACGTTGAACTCGAGAAACTACCACGGCCTGAGCATGGTTCTCGGTTATACGTACTCGCACGCCCTCGATGACGTGGGCGCAAACTGGGATTTCGGTTACGGATCGGGACTGCCGCAAAATGCTTATAACCCCGGGGCCGAATATGCCAACAGCGATTTCGATGTTCGCAACCGCTTCACGCTTTCGGCGACTTACGCTATCCCCGGCAAAAAAGGTTACGCACAGTCGCTGGAGGGATGGGAACTGAACACCATCATCACTCTGCAAACGCCGCAATTCTGGGGACCGATGGATGAGGGAACCGATGCCGCCGGCATAGGCCCGCTGCCGGTTAGCCCGCCAGCAAACACTCCGATCCGCTGGAGCTTTTATGGCAACAAGGATGACTTCAAACCCACGCCGGTGGGGCTTCCGTACTTCGGTGGAACCGACGCCCCGAGCAGCCCGACCAGCAATGCAGCCTGCAATGCCAAGGCTCTGGCGATCGACGGAGGCACTCCGGGCGCGTCAACAGAGTCGCTGGCCTTTTTCGGTTGTTACGCGCAAGGCGGATCGATCATGCTTCCGCCGCCTTTGGGCCAGTTCGGCAACATGAGTCGCAATACCTTCCCTGACCTTGGCTTCAAAGACGTGGATTTTTCGGTAGCGAAGAACTGGCATTTTACGGAACGCTTTCGCGCGCAATTCCGGGCTGAGTTCTTCAACATCTTTAATCATCCAAATCTGGCCAATCCTTACGGCGGACAGAACGGTTTCGGCTTCAACGATCCGTCAGTGCGACCGTTTGGCTGCGCCTGTGCCACGCCCGACGTTGCTGCTGCAAATCCAGTAATCGGTTCCGGCGGCAGCCGCGCTGTTCAACTGGGTTTAAAGCTTATTTTTTGAAACGTTGTCCCCCCTGAACCGGGGCCGGACCTCCTCCCTCCGGCCCCGTCTTTTTCGATTCGGAAAGGAATTGGTCCCGTGTCCACACGATCAGAACGCCATCATCAAGTCTCTCGACTATCGCTTTCATTAGTTGGCTCAACAATGGCCGTCGCACTGTTGTTGCTGGTGGCAACGCCATGCTTCTCGCAGGAGCACGCAGAGCGGACGATCGACGAAATTAAGACGGAGGCCATTCATCGCGCCGAAGTCGGGCAGTATCCGCTCATTGGTCTTGATGCAGGGGATGTGCGGGAAGCACTCAACTCGGTTCACACGCGGGATAAAGATGAGTGGGCAGCGGCGTTTGTCGCGGTCGCCGATCGTTATATGACCGAAGCCAAGTCGCTGGAGAACACGGACCCGACGAAAGCGAATGCCGATTACATCCGCGCCTGGCGGCTTTATTCGTTCGGACGCTGGCCTATCCCCGCGTCTCCCGGCAAGCAGCGCTCGTACGAAAAAGCGCTCGAAGCCTTTCGCGCCCACGCGCGCTTCTTCGATCCGCCGATGGAGATCGTAAAGATTCCTTTTGAAGGGAAAGAAATCATCGGCTATCTCCGCTTGCCGAAGAACGCGACCGGTCCTGTACCGCTGGTGCTCGCGGTGAATGGATTGGACAGTCGCAAAGAAGATTTGACTGAGAGCTTTAGCGCGATTCTTCCCTTTGGCGTTGGCTACCTTGCTGTCGATGGCCCTGGCACTGGGCAGAACCCGATCAAAGTCAGTGAAAATGCGGATCGCATGCTTTCGCGGGTGCTCGATTACGTTGCGACGCGTCCCGAGATCGACAAGAATCGCGTGGCCATGCACGGCGTGAGTTGGGGCGCATATTGGGCGACGAAGATGGCGATTGTCGAGCGCGCTCGCTTGAAGGGAGCGAGCGCCCAGTCGCCGCCCGTCGATACCTTCTTTCAAAAAGATTTTCTGACGAATTCGTTGATCGGCAATCGTGAATATCTTTTCGATCAGGTTCCGGCGTTGATGGCGATTTTCGACAACGTGCACACCATCGACGAAATGGCTGAAGAGTTGCCGAAGATGTCGCTCGTTAAACAAGGGCTGCTGGGCAAACCGATGGCGCCCATGCTCATTCTCGCGGGCGTGAAAGATACGCAGGTTCCGATCTCGGACATCTACTTGCTGTTGAGCAAGGGCGATGTGCCGAAGACTGGCTGGATCAATCCACTGGGCGGCCATCTGGGGCGGCAGGTAGGAGTGTGGCCGGATCCACGCATCTTCAAAGAAGTAATCATTCCGTGGCTGGTGCGAACGCTCGAATCCGAGCCCGCGAGATAAGCGACAAAATGTCGAAGACGCTTACAGCTGCGCAACCCGTGTCTGCCAACGCCACGCCCGCATCCAGGAAGGCGCCTTTCTATCGCGTTCTCTGGGTGCAGGTACTGGTGGCGATGGCATTGGCGATTGTGCTCGGCTACGTCGATCCGGCGCGCGCGATTTCGATGAAGCCGCTCGGCGACGCTTTCATCCGCATGATCACGATGATCATCACGTTGATCATCTTTTGCACCGTGGTTACCGGCATCGCGGGCATGGAGAACCTGAAAAAGGTCGGCCGCGTCGGCGGCCTGGCACTGCTTTACTTCGAAATTGTTTCTACTTTAGCCTTGCTGATCGGCCTCGTCGTCGGCAACGTTGTGCATCCGGGCAGGGGCTTCAATGTTAATGTCGCCACGCTGGATGCCAAGTCTGTCGCGGATTATGCCGGGCAGGCAAAAGCGCAGAGTGTCACCGAATTTCTGATGCACATCATTCCGACGACGGTCGTCGACGCCTTTGCCAAAGGAGATATTCTCGAAGTAGTTTTCATAGCGTTGCTCTTCGGTTTCGCGTTGTCGGCCGCGGGCGCACGTGCTAAACCGCTGGTCGAACTCATCGACTCGCTCACTCACGTAGTCTTCCGAATCGTGAGCATTCTGATGATCTTCGCGCCTATCGGCGCTTTCGGGGCGATGGCCTACACGGTTGGCAAGTTCGGACTGGCTTCGCTCGGCCCGCTCGCTAAACTGATCGCAACATTCTGGCTCACGTCGACGCTTTTCGTTGTGATCGTGCTCGGCGCGATAGCTTGTGCGGCGCGCTTCAACATCTTTCGTTTTCTGGCCTATATCAAGGAAGAGATCCTGCTGGTGTTGGCAGTAAGTTCTTCCGAGATCGCCATCCCGACCATGATGGCCAAACTCGAGAAACTGGGCTGCTCCAAGTCCCTGGTGGGATTGATTGTCCCCACCGGATTTACTTTCAACACCGACGGAACCAGCCTCTACATGACCATGGCTGCTCTGTTTGTGGCCCAAGCGACCAATACCCATCTGACGCTGACCCAACAACTTACTATTCTCGCGGTAGCGGTGCTGACTTCGAAGGGCGCCAGTGGCGTGCAAGGCGCGTCCTTCATCGCGCTGGTGGCGACGCTTTCCGTGATTCCGACAATACCCGTTGCCGGGATGGCCTTGATTCTCGGAATCGACCGGTTTCTAAGTATGTTCAGGGCCTTGGTCAACATGATTGGGAACGGAGTGGCAACGCTCGTCCTGGCGCGATGGGAGGGGGAACTGGACGGCGAAACACTGAGACAGCGGCTTGCGCAACCCTCGTAAAGCCTTCGTTTACATTTTGGCCATTCTTCGCAATTCTCCCGCGCGCTCGCGAGATTCTGCCATTCTTCGATTTTGAACGGTGTTACTATCACCGTGGAAGCCAGTAACCCCTTCTACCCAGGCATCGCGGATGACTCGATCATCGCGCTCCGTCGCCTCACCTCGAGTGGTCAATGTCGCCGATTTGCGCGAGCTTGCTTTCAGGCGCACCCCTCCAGCCGTTTTCGATTATCTTGATGGCGGCGCCGAAGGCGAAGTTACTCTCCGCGAAAATTGCCGTGTCTATGAAGATGTCACGTTCCGACCGCGTCATGCGGTCGCATTCGCCGAGTGCAATTTTCGCACGCGGATTCTTGGCTTCGATCTCGCTTTGCCTTTCATGCTTGCGCCCGTCGGTTACAGCCGCATGATGCATCCGGCAGGCGAAATGGCGGCGGCGCGCGCTGCAGGGAACGCAGGCACCGCCTACATTCTCTCGACCATCTCCGGGCACAAACTCGAGGACGTAAAGGCCGCATCGGCCGGCCCGGTCTTTTATCAGCTGTATTTAGTGGGAGGGCGCGAAGCTGCCGAATCTACGTTGGAACGTGCGCGGGTGGCCGGATTTGCTGCGCTCGTCGTGACTGTCGATACGGCTGTCTCGGGAATCCGCGAGCGCGATCACCGCAACGGGATGCGAGAACTCATCAGCGGTGGACCCTTCGACAAAATTCCGTTCCTTCCCCATATCCTTTCGCATCCGCGTTGGCTGATAAGCTTTCTGCTGGATGGCGGCTTGCCTGCGCTCCCCAATGTGGTGATTCCGGGTAAAGGCCCCATGAAGCTCATCGACGTCGCCGCCGCCCTTGCCGAATCGACCGTCACCTGGAGCGATCTAACGTGGGTTCGCAAAGTATGGCACGGACCGATCATCGTCAAAGGTGTACTCACTGCGGACGATGCGCGCCGTTCTGTGGATGAAGGCGCCGCCGCGATTGTGGTCTCCAATCATGGTGGACGCCAGCTCGATTGCGTTCCCTCTTCTTTGCGCGTGCTGCCGGAGATCGCTAAGGCTGTGAGCGGGCAAACCGAGGTTTTAATGGACGGGGGAATTCGCCGCGGGTCCGACATCATCAAAGCTCTGTGTCTCGGCGCGCGTGCCGTGCTCTGCGGGCGCGCCTATGCCTACGGTCTCGCCGCTGCTGGAGAAGCCGGCATCAATCGTGCCATCGAGATTCTGCGCGCTGACCTCGATCGCACAATGCGGCTGCTCGGCTGCGCTTCGGTCGCCGAGCTTGATCGTTCCTATGTGAGCGTTCCTTCCAACTGGAACACCGATTTAGCCGGGACGGGCCTCACGGATGCGATAAAATCGCGCAGGAGTTGATCCCGTGCAGCGTCGCGATTTCAATCTGGCTGTTCTCACAATGTCCGCCGCAGCGTGGCTATCTCCACGCCTACTCGCTCAACCGCTGAGCAATTCGCCCGAGGAGGCAACGCCTTCCATCGCTACTCTCTACAAGAATGCCATCGTCATCGATTCGCTTTGCGGGCCGCTTGTTGATATGGACTCGCCGCCGTCAGGGCAGACCCTGCGAGCCTTGCAGCAATCGGGCTTCACCGCTATTAACTTCACGATCTCCGACCCAACTTTTGAAGGCACGGTAGGCAACATCGGTGCGGTCGAAATGCTGGTCGACGAGCATCCTGAAGTCTTTCTCATCGTGCGCCGTTATTCCGACCTCGCGCGGGCCAAGCAAGAAAATAAAATCGGCATTCTGCCCGGTTTTCAGTACACCGCGTTTCTCGAAGAAAAGCCGGAGCGCATCGAAATGTTTCGCCAGTTGGGCGTGCGCATCATGCAGCTCACTTACAACAATCGCAGCATTTTCGGTGATGGATGCCTCGAGCCTGGCAACGCCGGTCTGAGCAAAGCGGGGATCGCCGCCGTCAAGAAAATGAATGACCTTGGAGTTGCGGTCGACCTCAGTCACAGCGGGTACCGCACAACCTCCGAAGGCATTGCCCAGTCCACTAAACCCGTGCTCATCACCCATTCCGGATGCGCCGCTGTCTATGCTCACCCGCGCAACAAGCCCGACGAAATTTTAAGATCGCTAGCTGACCGCGGCGGTTATTTTGGCGTATATCTCATGCCTTATGTTGTCGCTTCACCTACCGTGCCCACCCGAGAGCATGTGCTCGATCACATCGTGCACGCCATTAATGTTTGCGGTGCCGATCATGTCGGAATAGGTTCCGATGGCTCCATTCAGAAGACTATCCTCACCGCCGAGCAGAAAACCGCCTTTGATCAGGACATTGCGCGCCGCAAGAAACTTGGCATCGGCGCCCCCGGCGAAGACCGTTATCCTTATGTCCCCGATCTCAACGGTCCCGATCATATGGAAATCATCGCCATCGAACTTGAAAAACGCGGCCAGCCATCGGTGGTGATCGAGAAGGTTCTGGGCGCGAACTTCCAGCGCGTGATCGGCGAAATTTGGGGCACGAGTTAGAAGTCACACATCGACAATTGAAGCGCGCGCGAGCATGTGGGTTGGCTAACTGGGTTCGCCGATCAGTGTCTCGGCGTGGCGCAGTTTCTTCGTATGCGCGGTCTTAGAGAAAGACTAGGCAGTGCCGCCACTCCCAGCAAGAACGCTTGGGCAATCAAGAAATAGTAATTGCAGAATGCCTGCTTGCTGGTCGAAAACAGCAGTAGTAAGGACACTGCGTAATTAGCAGCGAACATTGCCGCACTGCGCATCCTTTGCATCGTTGCCCACACGATAAATACCAGCAAGAGCAGAGGGCCAATCTTTAGAAAAACCGGATAAGGCACGGCAAAACTCAACGACTGCGGACGGAAGGGCTGCGCCAGGTGGAACAAAACCAAGTCGCGCCACAGGCCGCGAAAATTCCAGAGCGCAAACGGCAGCACCGTGGCTGCGACTACCAGCAATGCTCGGCCAACCAATTTTCTATAAGTTGGCCATCGAAAGGGCTGGACCAGACCCGCCAGAAATGGCAGTGCAAGCACGTTGTATTGTTTCGATGCAAGAAAGAGCCCCAATGCGATGGGGAGCCACCAGCGTTTTTTCACGGCTGCATATAAGGTCGCGCTGAGGGTCATTAAAACCAGCGGTTCAGTCCAGCACATTATTTCTACGAAGCAAGTGAGCGGGTTCAATAACAAAATCGCCACCATCGACAAGCTCCGCCAATTCGGAACCATCGGAAAGAGAAGCCCCGCCGAGATCATCACTGCGAAAATATACGAATATCTGATGTCACCAAGAAGGTAGCCTGGCAGAACCCAGAAGAGCGTCAGCGGAGGGTACTGAAAACCAACTTGCACGCGGCCGTTGACTACCATTCCCGGGCCGTAGAAGTTATAGCGTGAACCGTAAATGTCAGCCTGGGTTGCGCCAAAGGGATCGATGCCGTGCAGCAGATTTTTGCAGGCTTCGCGTTGAAAGGTGTACGTGTCGATCACCGGGAGCCAGTGTTTGCAGATGACAACTGCCGTCGCGCCGTGAAAAAGAAGCAGGCCGGCCAAAATCAACCACTGCGGGCGCGAGCTGGTCGAGATACGATGAGCGGATTCTTCGTCGGCAGCCTGAACGTTAGTCGAGCGCGCAATTGCGCCAACACCAAAGAGGATCGCGAGAAATATCATGATTAATCCCGCGGCGAGGCTGCTTCCCCATAGATAACTCATGGTTCCTGCCAACACCCAAAAGGCGGCGCAGACCAGGAGAAACGCGGGGGAGTATTCGCGTTCGGATCGCGTTTGGGAAACTCGCGATGGATTGTCCGGCATCTGATCTTGGTTCCCTCGCTTTCTAACTTGCGTTCTGGCCTGTGGGCTCACATCAACCGCTATAATAAGTCCCGCCACGGGAAACCGGTGTGAGCTCTGCCTCCAGAAAGTCGCCTACGGAACTGAACGCCGAAGCCGAGCGCCGTCTTGCTTACTTCGCTGCGCGTCGCGAACAGATCGTTTCTACGATTCGCGATTTGGTCGAAATCGAATCGCCTAGCGACAACAAGGCCGCTGTTGATCGGGTCGGTGAGGCTGTGGCCGAGAAATTTTCACGGCTTGGCGGGGAGATACGTTTTCATCGCGCGGAGAATTTTGGCAGCCACCTGCAGGTCAACTTCGGAGGCAGGTCGGCGAAACCGGTTTTGCTGCTTGGCCATTACGACACGGTGTATCCGCTGGGCACGCTGGCCAAAATGCCGTGTCGCGTTGCGGGTAATAAGCTCACCGGGCCTGGCGTCCTCGATATGAAATCGGGTATCGCGCTGATGCTGCACGCGCTGGCGGCGCTCCAGGAATGGCATACAGAGGGCTGGCACGGCGTCTTGTTGCGTCCGGTTACTGTGCTGCTGGTTTCGGACGAAGAAGTGGGCAGCAACTCGTCGCGCGCGATTACCGAGGCGCTGGCTAAGAGAGCCGCTGCGGTGCTCGTTCTTGAACCGTCCTATGGACGGGAAGGTGCGGTAAAGACTGCGCGCAAGGGGGTTGGCGACTACCTGCTTAAGGTTACTGGCAAGGCAGCGCATGCCGGCCTCGATTTCAGGAAGGGCGTGAATGCGATTCGCGAACTGGCGCGCCAGATCGAGAAAGTGTCGGGCTTTACCGATCTGAAGCGGGGCTTGACGGTCAATGTCGGAGTGATAAGCGGCGGATCGCGGACCAATGTTGTTCCGGCCGAGGCGGCGGCGCAGATCGATGTGCGGATTGCACGCCTGAAGGATGCGGCTGGAATCGACAAGAAGATGCGCAGTCTGCGCCCTTTCAATCGCCAATGCAAAGTCGATATCAGCGGAGGCATCAATCGTCCGCCCATGGAGCGGACTGCTGGAGTGGCGGCGCTGTACTCGCAAGCGGCGGCGATTGCGCGCGAATTGGGATGGAAACTCGGAGAAGCGGCGGTTGGCGGCGGTTCTGACGGCAACTTCACCGCGGGTCTTGGGATTCCGACATTGGATGGGCTTGGCGGTGTGGGTGACGGAGCGCACGCGATGCATGAGCACGTATTAATCTCGGAACTGCCGCGGCGCGCCGCGCTGCTTGCCGGGTTGATCGAGCGCGCCTGAACCGATCGCTCGGGAGGTCCTCGCCCTCGGCTCGGCGGGCAGGATGCCCGCCGGACAGCCGCCGGGACGGCGGCGCTGCAACCACGGGCGCGCGGAGTTGGGACAACTACAGTTCGCTTTGACCTTAGGGTGCGCACTAACCTAGAATTGACCTTGGGGCGATTTGCATCCGCGCTTTGGCCGCGTGCGAACGCCACTGGAGGATTTATGGGTGAAGGACTGTTTCAACCACTGCATATTCTGCTGATTATCGGGATTGCACTGCTGCTGTTTGGGCCGAGCAAGTTTGCCGATTTAGGCAAGGGGCTGGGCGAAGGCATACGCAATTTCAAGTCGTCGATGAAGGACCCTGAGGAAAAGCCGAAAGATACGCCGAAGCCGCCGACAACCTAACTTCGTAGTTGCCGCTTCTCAGCGTTCTCAGCAGGATCGAGAACCGCGGCATGTAAGTTGAGTTCCCGCAACATGCGGAAGACCAGCGCTACTGGCAATCCCACCACGTTGAAGTAATCCCCTTCTATCCTTGGAATCCAGCGGGATGCAATGCCTTGGATGGCGTAGGCTCCTGCTTTATCCATTGGCTCGCCGCTTGCTACGTAATCAGCGATCTCTTTCCCGGTAAGCTCATTCACCGTGACTAACGTCGTTTCGCTGGCGACTGAGATGTGTCCGTTGAACGCCAGACAGACTCCTGTGATTACCTGATGGTTGCGGCCGGCAAGCTGGCGCAACATGCGTGCGGCGTCTGCGGCATCGGTTGGCTTGCCGAGCAGTTGGTTGTCGATCGTAACTACTGTGTCGGCACCGAGGACGACATCGCGAGGACGCTGACTGGCCACTGCTAGCGCCTTTTCGCGGGCGAGGCGTTCGGCGCAGTGCTTTGCGGATTCTCCTGGCAATACTTCTTCGACGATGTGCGCGGGCTGCACTTCGAAGGCGATTCCTGCATTGCGCAGTAATTCCTGGCGACGCGGCGAGGCGGAGGCTAGCACTAGCATGGACGACATTCTAGACACATGAATAGCCTGTTTGTCATCCCGAACGAAGTGAGGGATCTGTAGTGTGTCGTTGATCAAGGAACTGCAGATCCCTCACTTCCGTTCGGGATGACAATTGTGGGAGTTTATTGCGTAAACGCTACTCTAGGGCTTCGGGCTCGATGGAGATATTTTTCTCGCCTTTGGCGCGCTTTTCCCAGTATTTCTTCACCCAGGCTTCGTAGCTTTTGCCGGCGGCGGTGTCGCGTCCGGTGAAGGCTATGGCGGCGATTTCGGAATATGGGACCGCGGGGCGGTCGTTGCTGGTTGCCAGCATCAAGCGAACTACTGAGGTTTCGAGCGTTGGGCCGATGCGGCGGTCGAAAAGGTATCCGGTGATCTCGGACATATTTTTTCGGGTGATGCTTACGTCGCCGCGATAGTCGAATGCTTTTTCTATAACTGCTCGAATATCGGCTTCTGTGGCTAGTTGCGGAATCCAGCCTTGAAGATTTTCGCGTTCGAAGCCGGGGACGACTTCGAGGTCATCACTTGGCAGATCGTGGCTGGGAGGTTCATGGGTTGCGCTCGGCGCTGGCGCGACTGCTTGCGCGCCGTGCGGCAGCAGGGGATCGTGTCCGTGCTCGCGTCCGCTCATGCGTGGCTTTCTTCGGGTTGCTGCGTCGTTACGTGCGGCTCAATTTGCACCAGAGGATTGTAGGAATGTACGGGGCGCACTTCGCGATCTAGATCGGCTAGGGCGTCCTTATCAGGGTAGAGTGAGAAGGTCGCTTTGACTGTGTCGGCGAATCCGCGCAGCGAGCCAAAGGTGTCATCTACCGATGAGGGCTCGTATCCGCAATGCACCATGCAATTCGCACATTGTGGATTACCGGACTCGGTGCCGTAGCTCGTCCATTCGGTTGTTTCCATCAATTCTTTGTAGGACTCGGCGTAGCCGTCTTGCAGCAGGTAGCAGGGCTTTTGCCATCCGAAAATGTTGTAGGTGGGCATTCCCCACGGCGTGCATTTGTAGGTGCGCTTGCCCATTAGATATTCGAGGAAAAGGGGCGACTGATTGAAGCGCCACGTCTTTTTGCGATTCGAGAGCATGGCACGGAACATGCGGCGAATGCGGGCGCGCCCCATGAAGTGTTTCTGGTCGGGCGCTTTGTCGTAGGAATATCCGGGCGAGACCATCATGCTCTCGACGCCGACTTCCATCATCTCATCGAAAAATGTGCGGACGCTGTTGGGATCGGCTCCGTCGAAGAGAGTTGTGTTTGTGGTCACGCGAAACCCGGCTGCTACCGCGGCGCGAATGCCGTCGAGAGCGAGATCGTATCCACCTTCGCGACAGACGGAAAAATCGTGGTGCTCTTTTTCTCCATCGACGTGAACGGAGAAGCTCAGGTATTTGCTGGGCTTGAAGAGGTGCAACTTTTCTTTCAGCAGGAGCGCGTTGGTGCAGAGATAGATATATTTTTGGCGCGCTACCAGGCCTTCGACAATTTTGTCGATTTCGGGATGCATCAGCGGCTCGCCGCCGGGGATCGAAACCATGGGCGCCCCGCACTCGTCGACGGCTTTGAAGCAGTCTTCCGGGGAGAGATCTTTTTTCAGAATGTGGGCCGGGTACTGGATCTTGCCGCATCCGGCGCAGGCCAGATTGCAGCGGAACAGCGGCTCGAGCATAAGCACGAGCGGATAGCGCTTGCGTCCGGCGAGTTTCTGGCGCAGAACGTAGGAGGCCACTGTCCACATCTGAGATACGGGAACTGCCATCGACCCCTCTTTCCTTAGGAAGAATGTCTCTCTATTCTACCGGATTTGGAGGAAGACGACTTGGGTATAACGCGGGCGAGGTGCCCGCGCCACACCAATTCCGAGTGTGCTCTCTACATTTTGACGGTCGTGCCCTGACTGGCTACGCACTGCCATTTTCCGTCCGAGGTTTTCAGCCAGGTATCGGTCCAGCGCTCGTGTGTGTCGACTTTGGCGCCGCTATCGTCGGTGCCTTTACCTCTCCAGTCACCGCGGGCGATGGCGGTGTTTCCGAAGACTGTTACTTTCAGGTTGCTGATCTCGGTGATCTCCCACTTGGAGCCTTTGATCGCGGCGAGGGTTTCTTTCTTTCCAACGACCTTGCCGTCGCTGTTGGTGTCGATGAATTTGTCGGACAGCATAGGAGCCAGGGCATCCGGATTGCCGGCTTTGGCGGCGTCAATCCATTTTTGCTCGAGTGCGGCTATGGCTTGTTCAGTTCCGCCGGCCGCTTCTTTGTCGGCTGCTTGGGCCACGACCATCAGGCATAGGAATGCTATGACACTCCACACCAGGTTTTTCTTCATTCATGCTCCGTCTATTTAATTTGGATTTTGTAGCGCGTCGAATCATAAGCCAAGGGGTGTGGAGGAGCAATGGCAGTGAAGCTTGCGGCGCGGAGTCGGATTCATGTGGAGCGTGCGAGAGCTTGAACCACTGAGGACACTAAGTCTCATGAAGGCCTCTCGTCGGTTTTCGTGGATCGGAAATGCGCTATGCGCCGACTTCTGCCGAGCGTTGCTCGGCAGGCAGGCCAGGACACCCTTCGACAGGCTCAGGGCCGGCTCTGCCCCTACGCGAGTGCGGTGGCCTAAAGCTTCTCGAAGAAGTGGGCGGTTTTCTTGCCCGCTTGTTCGGTGTAGTAGACGGTGACCTTGGCGGATTTCTCAGTTCCCTTTCCGACGTCTTTGCCTGCGTCGGCGGCGGCGTGGCCGGAAAGCTTGAAAGTTTCTTCCGTGCCGTCGGCGGTTTTGACGGCTACTGTTTTGGCGGCACGATCGATGTGGGTAACGGTTCCATCGACCGACTTGAGGCCATCTCTGCCGACATCGTCGACCTCGACGGCTGTCTTCTCGGTGCCTTTTTCGGTGTAGTGGGCGACTACGTCTGTCCCTTCCTTGAGACCGTGAAAGGTGTCTTTGGCGCCCGCGGCCGTGTCGTGGGCACCGGCTTCGGTGCCATGAACAGTGGTCTTGTCTACGAACTTGACGGTATGCTCGGTGCCGTCTTTCGTTTTGACGACCATAGTCTTGCTGGCGGAGTCGAGCTTGGTGATGGTTCCATGGACGGCGCTGACTACGTCGTCTGCGGCCCAAGCGATCGTGCTTAGTAGCAGAAGGGCGAGAGATGCCCGAGTAATATTCTTCATTTTCCAGTCTCCTTGAGGCGGATCTGAAATCTTAGTTGCTTGGCCCTGAGATGAAGTCATCCATATTAATCTCTCCGGCTTTTGCGTGGCAATGGCTGTGGGTTGAAGTGCTCGGGCGGCGCATCATTACCGTTGTGACCTATTCCCCTCGGCAACGACAGACGACAATCTCTACGGGCTTGTGCTGTGCTAAAACCTCTCCATTTCGACCGGCGCTCGACGCTTGCGGTGGTTCTGCTTGCGAGCATGACACTGGCGGTGTTTGCACCGGTTGTCTCGTTTCAGTTCGTCAACGTGGACGACAACCTATACGTTACCGGCAACGACCGTGTGCAGCAGGGATTGACCTGGCATAACGCCGTCTGGGCGCTGACGGCTCTGGACGCGGCCAATTGGCAACCGGTGACTTGGTTCTCCCACATGCTGGATGTGAGCCTCTTTGGCCTCAATGCGGGCGGCCACCATGCGACCAGCGTGCTCATCCACACGCTGAATGTGATTCTGCTGTTTTTCTGGCTACGCAGCATGACCGGAGCGCCGGGAAAGAGCGCTGTGGTGGCCGCGATATTTGCCGTACATCCGCTGGCCTTGGAGTCGGTGGCTTGGATTGCGGAACGAAAAAACGTGCTCTCCACTCTGTTTCTCTTGCTCGCGCTGTGGGCATACACGGGGTACGTGCGTAAGCCGGGAGTGCTTCGATATCTGGTGGTTGCGTTTTGGTTCAGCCTGGGGCTGATGTCTAAGGCCATGCTTGTTACCTTGCCGTTTGCGTTCCTTTTGCTTGACTACTGGCCGCTTCGGCGGTTGGGATTTGCGCCGATAGAGGCGGATTCCGCGGAGCCGCCGGGGGCAGACGCTGATCTGAACTATGCCCTGGCGCCCGCTAGTGCTAAGGGAGCGCCAGCCACTATTTTCCTTTGGAGATGCTTGGAGAAAGTTCCGTTGCTTGCGCTGGCGACGGGAAGTGCTGTGCTGACTGTGAGGGCACAGGCGCTGGATAACGAGATCAAGATAGTTTCGTTGCCGTCGCGGGCTGCCAACGCAGTGGTTTCCTATGGAACCTATTTGTGGCAGATGGTGTGGCCATCGAAGCTTGCGATTTTCTATCCGTATCAGGATCGCGGGGTCTTTTCCTGGGCGGTTATGGTTTCGCTGACATTGGCCTGTACGATCACGGCGCTGGCGGTCTGGCAGGTGAAGAAGCGCCCTTATTTGGCGGTGGGGTGGTTTTGGTATCTTGGGACGCTTGTACCAGTCATCGGATTGGTCCATGTGGGTGACATCGCTCGCGCCGACCGCTATACATACGTGCCGCTGCTAGGAGTATTCATCGCGATTGTGTGGGGAATTACGGAGATTGGAATACGCTTTCCCGCGTTGCGCTACGGGACGGTAGCCAGCGCCGGGTTGGTTGTTATGGCTTTGGCGGCTACGACGGCGCGCGACATTTCCTATTGGCATGACGGGATCAGTATTTCCGAACACTCGCTGGCGGTGACGGGTCCGAACTGCCTGATGGAACGAGCGTTGGGTGAAGCGCTCTACAGCGAGGGGCATCTGGACGAGGCACTGGAGCACCTGACGCGATCGTTCGAGATTCAGCCGACCGACGTCGCGTTCTTCGAAATGGGCACGATCAAGCTGCAGCAGAAAAAATTGGAGGAAGCCGCTTTTTACTACGAGAAGGCGCTGCAGTATCCGGGAGAGACGCGGACGTTGGCGCAGATCCACAATAATCTGGCAGTGATCGAAATGCAGCAAGGGTCGCTGGTTGAGGCGGAGAAACATTTCCGCGAATCGGTTGCCTTGGATCCGGCTTCGGCTCGTCATCGGATCGCCTTTGGATGGCTGCTGGCAAAACAGGGCCGGTACGACGAAGCGATCGCGCAGTACGAAGCGGTTGTAAAGATTGCTCCGGATGCCTTGGCTTATTTCTCTTTAGGCTCCGCGCTGGAACAGCAGCATAAACTGCCCCAGGCTGCCGACGCCTATCGCGAAACGCTGGCGCTGGCGCCGAGTTTTCAGGAAGCGCGGCTGCGGCTCAACGCGATTGCGCACCCTCGCCCTCAGGACTAAATCTTCTGCAAGCGTTGGACGTCGTGAATGCCGGGGATCTGGCGGACTCCATCAATAATTTTTTGCAGGTGTTTCAGGTCGGCGATATCGAGGACGATGTCGATGCTGGCTTGTCCGTTCTCGCTGCGGGATTCCATACTGCGGATGTTGGTCTTGGTGTCGCTGATGACCGCTGTGATTTGTTTGAGCATGCCCCAGCGGTCGTCGCACAGAAGAGTGAGCTTAACGGGGTAGGAAATCGGCTGGCCGTCTTTGTCTCCGGCCCAGAGTACGTCGATGCGACGGTCGGGCTCGTAAAGCAGATTGGTGACGTTCGGACAGTTGATGGAGTGGACGGCTACGCCTTTGCCGCGAGTAACGTAGCCGACGATGGACTCTCCGCGAATCGGATTGCAACAGCGGGCGCGATAGACCAGGAGGTCACCTTGTCCGCGGACGACGATGGCGTTGCTATCAGCGCCGAAGACGCGGCGGACGACGCTGGAGATGCCGCTGGAGAGGCTGTGGGCGTCTCCGGGATCAGCCATCGGCTCAGCGCCGGCGGGGGCGAATTTGGCGAGGACCTGGCGGGCTGAATATTTTCCGTAGCCTATGCCGGCCATGAGGTCGTCGGGACGGCCTAGACCGTATTCGGTGGCGACCCGCTGCATATCGGCATCTTTGATCTCTTTGAGCGAGATGCGATATTTGCGCGCCTCTTTTTCGATCAGCTTGCGTCCGATTTCGATGGCGCGCTCGCGCTGGTGGACGTTGAGCCAGTGCTTGATTTTATTGCGGGCACGCGAAGACTTGACGATCGCGAGCCAATCGCGGCTGGGCTTGTGTCCGGGTTGAGTGATGACTTCGACGATGTCGCCGGAGTGGAGCTTGTGGCGCAGGGGAACCATGCGTCCGTTGACCTTCGCGCCGGTGCAGCTGTGGCCGACCTCGGTATGGATGGAGTAGGCGAAGTCGATGGGCGTCGATTCGCGCGGCAGGACTAGAACTTTTCCCTTTGGCGTGAAGGTGTAGACCTCTTCGGGATAGAGGTCAACTTTCAGCGTGGAGAGAAACTCGCTGGGGTCGGAGACGTCTCGCTGCCATTCGACTACCTGGCGCAGCCAGGCTAGACGCTGCTCGTCCTCGGCGGAGACGGGGCCGTCTTTATATTTCCAGTGAGCGGCGATGCCTTCTTCGCACATCTTGTGCATCTCTTCGGTGCGAATCTGGATTTCGAAGGTCTCGCCAGTTTCGGTGATGACCGAGGTATGCAGGGACTGGTAGAGATTCGGCCGCGGCATGGCGATGAAATCCTTGATACGGCCGGGCACGGGACGCCAAAGGTTGTGGATAATGCCGAGGACGGCGTAGCAATCTTGTACTGAATTGGTGATGACGCGCATGGCGTAGAGGTCATAAACCTGATCGACGCTGATGCGTTGGCGCTGTAGTTTTTTGTGGATGCTGTAGAGGCGCTTGATGCGGCTCTCGACGCGTCCGGTGATACCGGCTTCTTTGAGGCCATCGCGGAGCACGCCTTCGACGCGGTTGATGAAGGCTTCGCCGGCTTTGCGGCGCGACTCGACGGCGGCGCGGACTTGCTCGTATCCGATGGGATCGACATATTTGAAGCCGAGGTCTTCGAGTTCGCCGCGAATTTTGCCCATGCCGAGACGGTGCGCGATGGGCGCGTAGATTTCGAGGGTCTCGCGGGCGATTTTCTGCTGGCGTTCGGGATCGAGATGCTCGAGGGTGCGCATGTTGTGCAGGCGGTCGGCGAGTTTGATGAGCACGACGCGAATATCGTCGACCATGGCGAGCATCATTTTGCGGAGGTTCTCGGCTTGGGCTTCTTCGCGAGAGGAGAAATCGATTTTGCTGATTTTGGTGACACCTTCGACGATGTGGGCGACTTGCTCGCCAAATTCCTGGCGGATTTCGACGGTGGTGACGGAGGTATCTTCGACGGAATCGTGCAGGAGGCCGGCGGCGATGGAGACGGCATCCATTTTCATGTCGGCGAGAACGTTGCCGACTTCGAGGGGATGGACGAGATAGGGTTCGCCGGAGGCGCGGGATTGTCCGGCGTGGTTCTTCTGCGAAAATTCGTAGGCTTTTTTGACCAGGTTGAGATCGTCGTTGGGACGGTTCTCGCGGAGCTTTTTCATGAGCTCACGGAAGCGGGTGACCGTGAGTACGTTGGTTGCGATCTGTTGGCGCAACGTCGCCATGATCGATTCTAACGCAGGGGAGCAAGAATCACGCCGAGACGCGGAGGGCGCGGAGGAGGGTGTGGGGCTGGTAGATTACGAGCTGAGAGTGAGTTGGGGGCAACTATTGAGTGATGGCTAAGGGCAGCGGGCGGGGGCACCCGCTCCACACTCGACATTTCACACTTCTTACGAGCTTTGGGAGGTTGTTTTGAGAGTGCTGATTAGCGGGGCTTCGGGGCTGATCGGGCGGCCGCTTCTGGCTTCGTTTGAACCCCAGAGGGCAGAGATTGTCCGGCTGGTGCGGGGTCGCGCTTCGAACACGGAGCAGATTTCATGGGACCCATTGGCCGCGATTTCGCCAGGTGAGGTTTCTGGGTTTGACACGGTATTGCATTTAGCGGGTGAGAGCGTAGTCGGGCGGTGGACGAACGAAAAGAAGAGCGCGATTCGCGACAGCCGCGTTCTGGGAACGCGCCACCTCACTGCGGCGCTGGCAAAGACTGCGGTTAAACCGCGGGTATTGGTCTGTGCGTCGGCGATTGGGTTCTACGGGGATCGTGGCGACGAAATCCTGGGAGAAAAAAGTCCGATTGGGCGGGGTTTTCTGCCTGAGGTTTGCCGGGAGTGGGAAGATGCTAGCCGGATTGCGGCCGACGCTGGAATTCGCACGGTGAATATACGCACCGGGCTGGTGTTGAGCACTCAGGGCGGAGCGCTTGCCAAGATGTTGACGCCTTTTAAGTTGGGACTTGGTGGACGGCTTGGGTCGGGGCGGCAGTGGATGAGTTGGATTCATATAGACGACATGGTGGGTGCGATTCAGCATGTGATGGGGACAGAGTCGCTGTCGGGGCCGGTGAACTTAGTCGGGTCAAATCCGGTACGCAATGGGGAGTTTACGAAGGTCCTGGCGTCCGTACTGCGGCGGCCAGCGATTTTTCCAGTTCCGGAGTTCGCGCTGTGGCTGATTTTCGGAAAGCAAGCGGCCGAAGAAATGTTGCTCGCTAGCCAACGCGTTCAGCCAGGGCAACTCGAGTCGAGTGGATATCGTTTTCGATTTCGCGAATTGAGAGCGGCATTGGAGAATCTGGTTTTATAGATTTGCGGGTTTTGTATTTTGCAGTCGCGGACAGTTGCCGCGCTTCGCCTGGCTGGGCAGGTGGGGGTACCCTTCGACAAGCTCAGGGCAGGCTCTGCCTCTACGTTAGATTCGCGCGCTAAGCCATGTCGTCACTACTGGAGTTTGTGGATAGCGATCCATCATTGTGATGGCGAACGCGGATAGGGGCGCAGATCAGACTTGGTTGCAGTCAGTTGCTGGACATAGCAGGGTTCGTGGACAGTCCTTCCTTCCTGATCGCTGCTGGCATCTTCGAGGCGTACCTCCTGATTACAGATTAGGCACCGGAAGAGATGGCGTTGAGGAATTTGTTCGCGGTATGGAGTTTCCAAGATGGGGAAAACCCTAAATCAATTGAATTTCGCAGTCTGTACGATAGCGAACGTGAGTTTGTCGTCAATCGGCGCCTACTTGTCGGGCGCGTTATCTGGCGCGGCGGGTCGGATGTGGGTGCGGGTGATGCGGTCGTGCCAGCACAATCCTTGCTGATCGAGAAGGCACCAGAGATAGCCGAGCCCGGCGGAAATGGCAGAGAGAAAGGACGCGAAGACACGCCAGCGGCGCGCACTCCGGCTGAGACGCGAGCCGTCAAAGGCGGTCATGCTTAGGCGCGCTGCGCGAAGGCCAGGACTGGAGCCGGTATACACGATAAAAAAGAATTGATAGACCGCCCAGAAGACAGCCGCGACGGCGGTGACCGCACCGATGAGCAGTGGGAGCGAAGCGAGGCTGGGATGCAAGTCCGGTTTCAAGCTGGGGTTGAGGCGCAGAAAAATTGCGGCGAAGGCACCGATTGATGCGGCGAGAATGATTCCATCGATCAGGGCGGCGAAGGCGCGCTGCGCTATGGACGCCGATGTGGATGGGAATGTGGTGCTCGATTGGGCTTGCTTGTTGGCCAGCTCTTGCGCAGTGGGTTCAATCAGCATTCCGCCTAACGCGGGCGGCGGGGGCAGAATTTCGGGGGCTTCAACGATGCGCGGGCGAGAGTGATCGAAGACGGGGTCGGCGAGATCGCTGGCGTGATAGACAGGGATCGCAGCGGAACGCGGGAACTCGATCACGTTGCCGGTCTGAGGAGAGAGTTCGTGGGATGGTGCGCGCGATGGCTCCGGCGATAGCTTCGAGAAATCTCGATGCGGTGTTGTGGTCGGCTCGCGTTCGCTGGCGGCGGAAGCAACGCCGCCGGTGGCAACGGTCTCTCGAGGAGCGGGAGTGGAACGCGACCAGTGTTCGGCGGCATCAAACGGTAAAAAAAGCGAGGGATAGCGAGGGCTGCGCGGTTTGCGGCGGGTGCGATAACGTTCGAGCCGGGCGGCGACTTCCACACGCCATGAATCGCTCGTTAGTTCGGCACTCGGCTCGTTCGGAGAAGAGCTTGGGCTTGAGGCGAATGTTGTGGTCGGTTTGCTGGCGCTCGGCGCGAGTGCGGCGTCGATGACGCAGTCGCTAGGGGCGGAACTCTCTTGATCAGCGGGAAAATCCGTCCATCCGTTAGCGGTTGCTCGGTTGGGCATTGTTGCGTTCGAGACTGGTGCGTTCGACATAAATACGGCTGCGGCGGTGGGGTAGGTCGCACATCAGGTCGTTCTCAAAAAGGTTCCTCGACAGCCGGCCTCCACAAACGGCGCAACTTTGCTTCGCCTGTCGCTCGCATGCTAAGGTCAGTTGGTTCCGGTTAGCGGACTGGCTTGCGCAGCGCTGGCTTGCATGGATCTGATTGTTGATCGCCTGTTAAAGATCGCCTGTTGATGATTGCTCGCTAATGTTTACCCGCTCTCGAATCTTTATCACGGCTGGATTGGTCTGTCATCTGCTTCTATGGCGCGGGATAGTAACCAGCCAGACGCTGCCCCCTGCTAACGGGGCTAGGGCTGCCGACATCCCGACCGCTCCCGTGGCAAATACGGAAGAGGAAGCTACGATTCGGGCGGTGGAACAGGAGAAGGATGGGTCGATCTATCATCTGCGGGGGAAGGCGGAGATTGACTATCGGACTTACATCCTGCATGCCGATCAAATTACCTACAATTCGGATACGGGGGACAGCGAACTGGAGGGGCATCTAGTGCTTGATGGTGGGCCTTACGACGAGCACGTCGAGGCCAGCCATGGCACTTACAACATTCGCACGCAGGTTGGGACGTTTTACGATGTCATCGGGACTGTGGGCTTGGAGCTGCGGAAGTCCCGCTATGTGCTGGCAACGTCGAATCCTTTTGCTTTTACGGGAAAGATTGTGGAGAAGCATGGGCCTGACCGCTACCTGGTGCGGCAGGGCACGGTGACGACGTGCGAGTTGCCGCATCCCAAATGGCTGTTTGGCGGGAAGCGCATTTCGGTGGAAGTGGATGGGACCGCTTCGATCCATAACAGCGATTTTCGCCTGATGGGAATTCCGGTATTTTATTTTCCGTTTGTGAGCTTTCCGGTGGAGAGGCAACGGAAGAGCGGGTTGCTGATTCCTGATTTTGGCAATTCGTCGACTAAAGGGTTAATTGCTGGCGACTCCATCTATTGGGTTTTCAATCGCAGCATGGACGTTTTGGCGGGGACGGATTATTACTCGAAGCGGGGGTGGTTTGAGCGCGCCAATTTTCGCTGGCGGCCGAGCGATACATCGTACGTGTTTTTTAATTATGTGGAGATGGTGGATCGCGGGATTGGCACTCCGCCGCAGAATCAGGGCGGCGAAGATGCACGCTTTCTTGCTGAGCGGGCTTTTGGAGATTTTCGTGGCGTGGCCAACGTCGATTATTTGAGTTCGTTCGTGTTCCGCATCGCTTTCACAGACGTGTACACGCAGGCGATCGACTCGGAGGTCAGGTCGCAGATTTTTCTCTCCAACACGACCAATGGATTTCACTTCAACGGTTTGGCTGAGCGGTACCAGAATTTTGAGGTTTGCGTGCCGCCGCCGATACCGGAACCGGGGACTTGCACTACGATTACGCAGCAGGAGTTGGTAAGAATTTTGCACACGCCAAGTTTTTTCTTCTCGAGCGAGGAGCGGCAGATAGGAAATACGCCTCTGTATTGGTCATTTGAGAGCGCGGCGGAAGGTTTACAGCGGCGGCAGGCGGCGGAGATCGGGGAGTTTGGTTTTTCGCAGCCCGGGCTGCGAACGGCGGCGCTGGTTGGCAGGTTCGATTTCGCGCCGTCGCTGGTGATGCCGCTGCAATGGCGGGGATGGTCGTTTCGCCCCGCACTTACATTGCAGGACACGTTTTACACGGAGGAGTTTAACGCGGCGGTAGATGATGCGACGGGGAAGGCTGCGAATGACATTCTGAATCGCAAGTCGCTGGAGGCGTCAGTGGAGTTGCGGCCGCCGGCGATGGAGCGCGTGTTTGATCGTCCGTGGCTGGGGCGAAAGTGGAAGCACGTGATCGAGCCTCGCATGCGCTATGACTACGTAACCGGCATCAACAACTTCGCGGACATTCTGCGGTTTGATGCAACCGATGTGCTCACGAACACGAATGAAGTTGAATACTCGCTGGTGAATCGGATCTATGCGAGACATATTGATCCCAATGTAAAGGATTGCGATCCGCAGAGCATGAGCACGCTAACCATCGGAGGAGTTCCGCAGGTGGGAGCGGTGCCATGGGAGTTGCCTCCTAATCCCGACGCTCAAGTGTGTGCCTCGGGACCGCGCGAGATTCTGAGTTGGGAGATCGGGCAGAAATATTTCTTTGATCCTACGTTTGGAAACGCGCTGGTAGCGGGGCAGCGGAATGTATTCACTACGACTGCGGATTTTACCGGGACAGCATTTCTTGATTCGGAGCGGCGCTTCGCTCCCATTATTTCGCGGCTGCGGGTTGAAACTAGTCCGCGCACTAACACCGAGTGGGATCTGGATTACGATCTTAAAGCTGGGCGCATCAATTCGAGCATGGCGCTGGTCAACTATCACTACGGCCCATTTACGGTTGGGGGCGGCGATGCTTTTTTGCGGGTGATTGACACGCTCGCGGGGCAGCCACTGTCTACCCCGACCGACTATCACCAGTTCCGCGTGCTGCTGGGTTATGGGCAACTCAACAAGCCGGGATTGAGCGCCGCTACCAGCTTTGGTTTCGATGCAAACCTGGGAGCGCTGCAGTTTGCTACGGTGCAGACGAGTTACACCTGGGACTGCTGCGGGCTGAGCCTGGAATACCGGCGCTTCGCGTTGGGCGCGGTGCGCAACGAGAATCAGTATCGGTTTACGTTTACGCTGGCGAATATTGGAGCGTTTGGCAATCTCAAGCGGCAAGAGAGGTTGTACTAGGCGGGTTGGGTTGTTTTGGCATCTTAAGGATAGTTCTCAGTTCGCGGTTCTCAATTCTCAGTGAGTGCGCGCCAAATTTTTTCTGAGAACGGGGAACCGGAAACTGAGAACTTGTCGTGGATAATGGAAACGTGACCGGCGCCGTCAAACTCGATCAGAAGGCTGAGCGCCTACGCGAGATTCTCGCGGGGCGCGCTCGCTTGATCGTGGCTTATTCGGGAGGAATTGACTCAGCTTTTCTGGCGTGGATGGCGCATCAGGTGCTTGGCGAGCGGATGGTCGCAGTGATTGCCGACTCCGCGAGCCTCGCGCGAACTCATCTCGCGGACGCGCTCGCCTTCGCGCGCGAGCGTGGCATTCCGATCGATGTCGTGGCGACACGGGAACTGGAAAATCCGGCATATGTTCGCAACGATGCTATGCGCTGCTTCCACTGCAAGGATGAGTTGTTCACCATGCTCGAGCGCTATCGCGAGGCGCGAGGGTTCGCCGCGATCGCGTACGGCGTCAATGCTGACGACACGGGCGATTTTCGTCCGGGGCAGGAGGCTGCGCGTCAGCATTATGTTCTCGCGCCCCTGCTTGAGGCAGGGTTGAGCAAGGCGGAGATCCGGGACTTGGCGCGGCAGGCAGAGTTGCGTTTGTGGGACAAGCCGGCCTCGGCGTGTCTTTCGTCTCGCGTGGAGTACGGGCGCGCGGTTACTCCGGAGGTGCTTAGCGTGGTTGAGCGCGGGGAAGAAGCTCTGAGGGCGATGGGATTCCGGCAAGTGCGGGTGCGACATCATGGAGAAATTGTGCGTATTGAGATTGCGCACGAGGAACTTCCTCGCGCTTTGACGGCCGAAATGGCGCGCGAGTTTACTTCTGTCTTTAGGCGACTAGGATTTAAATTTGTGACGCTCGATTTGGAGGGATTCCGCTCCGGGTCGATGAATCAACTGTTGAGCGCCGAGGTGTTACTGCCGGCGAGGGGCGTGAAGGCAAACTCTTAGCCTGACGAAAAGCAGGTGGTTCGCTCCGCTCAGGATTACGAATCATTATGACGACATCTAAAGCGTAACGCTGCGAAGCTGCGGCTATACTGCGGCAACGCTTGATGACGTGAGATAATCAAGCGATTTCCTCATGTACAGGTGGCTTCGATTCATGATCGTGCGGCGTGCGTTCTTAGTGCTTCTGCTGATTTGCCTGGGCTGCTCGGCGCAGGCTCCTCCTACTACTGGTACCACCGATTCTTCTTCTACTTCTGCTCCTAACACGTCTTCGAACCTGAATAAGGTTATCGAGCGGCATGTGCGGGCGCAGTATCAGCTGCCTCCGGATGTGAAGGTGACGTTGGGACCGCTGCGGGCGAGTGAGTTTCCGAACTATGATGCGCTAACAGTGACGTTTTCGAGTTCGACGAAAAAGCAGGAGTTCGAGTTTCTGTTGGCGCACGATCACAAGACGTTGTTGCGCATGACTAAGCTCGATCTCGGCGTCGATCCGTATGCCGAAGTGATGAAAAAGATCGACGTCAGCGGGCGGCCGACGCGCGGCAATAAAGATGCCAAGGTGACGGTCGTCAACTATGACGATTTTGAATGTCCGTTCTGCGCGCGCATGCACGCGACACTTTTCCCGGGGCTGTTCAAGGAATACGGCGATCGCGTTCTTTTCATCTACAAAGATTTTCCTCTGGAAGAGATTCACCCTTGGGCGGTGCATGCTGCGGTTGATGCCAATTGCCTGGCCGCGCAAAATAACGATGCCTACTGGGATTATGCCGACTACCTGCATAGCAATCAGAACATTGTGAGGGATGCAAAGGGGGGCGATGAGCAGAATGGGGTGCTCGACAAGCTCGCGACTTCGCAGGGGCAGAAGCATAATCTCGATGTTCCGAAGTTGCAGGCCTGCGTCAAGCTGCAGGATGAGCGGCAGGTGCGGGCGTCAATCCATGAGGCAGACACGCTTGGCGTAGAGGCGACGCCGACGATGTATGTGAACGGACAGAAACTGGATGGCGCCGTGCCCGAAGATGAATTGCGGCTGGCGCTGGACCAGGCATTGAAGGATGCGGGAGTTGCGCCCCCGGAGCATAAGAATTGAACTTCCGGTCTGTAGTTTGTGATTTGCGATTGGGAACGGACAAAACGTTAACCGGAATTACCAGCTACAGATTGCCCATAAGAAAATCCTCTTTATACTAACTTGGAAACCGGCTCGCCCAGTATGGCGGAGGGACAGCTTGAAAAATCGTAATCGTGCAGCGCACGCGGCCCTGATCATTAGCGCGCTTTTGTTGGTTGGGTTAACGGCATGCAATCGTAGCAGCAGCGGCGGCGATGTTATGGCTTCAGTGAACGGGCGCAAGATTTATCGCACAGAGGTTGACAAGTATTACGCCAACCAGACGGCGGGCTCCGATCAGCAGCCGACGGGCGAGCAGGCGGTGAGCCTGCGGCTGAGCATTCTGAATGAGCTGATTGAGACGGAAATCCTGATGCAACGCGCGGAGAAGCTTGGGTTGTTGGCGACGGACGAAGAGGTGGACCGCAAGCTGAATGAAATCAAGTCGCCTTATACGGCGGAAGAATTTAACAAGCGGCTGCAGGACAAGAAAATTTCGCTCGACGATTTCAAGCGCGACCTGCGGCGATCGCTTACGCGCGACAAGGTACTGAACAAGGAAATCACCTCGCGTATTAACATCACGGACACCGATGTTTCCAGCTACTACAACGAGCATAAAGCCGAATTTAATTTGATCGAAGCGCAATATCATCTGGCGAAGATCATGGTGTCGGGAGCAGGGAACGGGCAGGTGCACAATCTGCAAAACAGCAAAGCGCAGAACGATGCCGAGGCGCGTAAGAAAATTGAGATGATTTCCAATCGCCTGGATAGTGGAGACGATTTTGCCACGCTGGCCATGAATTATTCCGAAGACCCGGAGACGAGCAATAACGGTGGCGATTTGGGAATGGCTCCGGAATCCGCGCTGAAGAATGCCGACCCGGCGACACGTGACGCGGTGATGAAGCTTAAGCCAGGGCAATATACGCCGGTGATTCCGGTGATCAATCCGACGAATCATCAGGCTATGGGTTACCTGATTGTGAAATTGATTTCAAAAGAGCCGGCGGGACAAAGGGACTTGAATGATCCGCGGGTACAGCAGGCGATACGGCAGCAATTGCGCGACCGGCGGGAACAATTGTTGAAGGCCGCATATTACGAAACGCTCCGCGATGACGCCAAAATCACGGACTATTATGGGGAGCAAGTGCTGAAGGATATGGGTGCGGCGAAGTAGCATCCACTTCGTGGCGAGCCGCGTTTCTGCTGGAAACTAACCGTCCAGTTTTTTCGTCAACACTTCGTTTACCAGTTGCGGATTAGCTTGGCCCTTCGAGGCTTTCATCAACTGGCCGACGAAAAATCCAATCATGGTTTTCTTGCCCGCGCGATATTGTTCCACTTGCTTCGGATTCGCAGCGATCAATTCATCGGCGAGTTTTTCTAGAGCTGAGGTATCGCGGGATTGTTCAGGGCGGCCTTCGGCTTCATAGATGGCTGGGAAGTCCTGCTGGCGTTCGAAGCTCAGGTCGTAGAGATCTTTCAGCATCTTGCCGGAGATTGCTCCGGACTCGACCAGATCGGCTGAGAGCGTAACTCCAGCCATCGAAATCGGCGACTGATCGAGATCGAGGTTTTGGTTCTTGAGGCGCCCTAGTAATTCGCTCTGCACCAGGTTGGCGACGCGCTTCGGATTCTTGGCGGTGCGGGCAGCCGACTCAAACTGATCGGCCAGCGTGCGCGTAAGCGTCAGCGTGTGCGCATCTCCCGCCGTGATGCTGTATTCCTTCATCATGCGCTGGCGGCGTGCTTCGGGGAGTTCGGGCAGACTAGCCCGGATTGCGGCCTGCCATTTTTCATCGACGAGTAGAGCGAGCAGATCGGGCTCGGGAAAATAGCGATAGTCGTGGGCCTGTTCTTTCGAGCGCATACCATAGGTCTTGCCTTCGTGGGCATTGTAGAGGCGCGTCTCTTGCGTGATTCGGCCGCCGCCTTCGATGATTTCGATGTGGCGCTCGATCTCATATTCGAGCGCTTGCTTGATGAAGCGGAATGAGTTGACATTCTTGACTTCGGTCTTGGTGCCGAATTCTTTTTGCCCGTGCGGGCGGACGCTGATGTTGGCGTCGCAGCGCAGTGAACCCTCTTCCATGTTGCAGTCGCTGACGCCCGTGTAGAGGATGATCTCCTTGAGCCGCGTGAGGTATTCGTAAGCTTCTTCCGGCGAGCGCATGTCGGGCTCGCTGACGATCTCGGCCAGGGGTACGCCAGTACGATTGAGATCGATGGCAGTCTTGTAGGCGGAATCGGCGAAGCCCTCGTGCAGACTTTTGCCCGCGTCTTCCTCGAGGTGAAGCCGAGTGATGCCGATTTTCTTTGTACTGCTCGTCTTATTTTCGGTTACATCGATGTCGATAAATCCAAATTCGGCGAGCGGCTTGTCGTATTGCGAAATCTGGTAGCCTTTGGGCAGGTCGGGATAGAAATAATTCTTGCGCGCGAAGATGGAAACCTGGTTGATGCGGCACTGCAATGCCATTGCGGCCAGCGTGGCGAATTCGACCGCTTTGCGATTGAGGACGGGCAAGGCTCCCGGAAGGCCGAGACAGACGGGGCAGACATTGGTGTTGGGCGGATCGCCGAAGCGGGTGGAGCAGGAACAGAAAATTTTCGATTCGGTCAAAAGTTGGACGTGAACTTCGAGGCCGATGACCGGCTCGTATTTGGCGAGGAGATCTTTGGAGATGGCTGGAGTAGTCGCCATGTTGGGAGATTATAGAGGATCGGCAGCGGGGAGTTCTGGCTCCCACCGGGGTGATGGTTGGTTATTGGGTTTTGGTCCCAGGCTTTGCTTCTGGTGCGCTTAGGTATTTTTCCAGCGGGATCTCGAAATACATCAGATCGTTGCCTTTCGCGTCGCGCACTCCCATCAAGTAGAAACTTGCGCCGGGGAGGGGATTCGCAATGTCTTGAATATCGAAAAAGAGAAAACCGCGCACGGTCGAGTGCGGTTCGACCGCCTTGGCGCCGAATTGAGAGCGGTCAATTTCGTCCCAGGTTTTGCGGCTTACCCCGCCTTTGACTTCCTTTTTTGGCAGCGGAATGGGCAACACTACTTGACCATCATTTCGCGAAGGACGGGAAAGGCGGCGGACCACTTCGTCGGTGGTCGAAGGCAGGAGCTTGCTGCGATCTTTCGTATTCAACTGGGCTTTCATGTCGGTGAGCGAGATGGGCTGATCGCCATCGTTGGTTATCACGAAAAAAACCGGCAGATAACCGTTGTTGCGATAGTTCACGGTAAAGATGGAGGCCTTGTCCTCGACATCGTAAGGGTCGACTGCAACCACGACTTTTTCCACAGGGTGATCGTCGTGCGCGGGATATGCGCGGGCGGGCTGCGCGGTGGGCATCACAAATTCTTTCGAAGCAAGCGCACCCAGAGCGCCGAGCAGCACCAAAGCACAAACCAGCGCAAGTTTACCTGCATTCCGCATAAGTGAAATTATAGGATGTCAGGTTGTTGGATGCGGCCAGCGCGAGCGAGGCTGTCTTGTCCGGTACAGCATGGGCTAGCAACATCGGATTTAGGCACGCCATTTAGAATGGGACTTCTTTACATGTATGTACTCTACAGTGCGCTGGCCGCTCTTTTCCTGGTGGTGACGGTGCCCTACTGGGTGCTGCAGATGACGCGGCATGGCAAGTATCGGGCGGGGTTGCGGCAGAGATTCGGCGCTGTTCCGCCTGCGCTTGCCGGCGGCGATGGGCGGCCCACGATCTGGGTGCATGCGGTTTCGGTGGGGGAGGTGATTGCGTCGAGCGCAGTGATTGCGGCGCTGCGACTGAAATTTCCGTCGCACCGCGTGCTGGTATCGACGACAACCAGCACAGGGCAGAAGCTGGCGGCGCAACGATTCGGCGCGGAGAACGTTTTTTATTTTCCCTTGGATTTCGGCTTTGCCATTCGCCCATATCTTGACGCCTTGCGGCCGGAACTCGTCGTGATTGCGGAGACTGAATTCTGGCCGAATTTTCTGCGGCTGGCCAAGCGCAGCGGGGCTCGGATCGCAGTCATCAACTGTCGAATTTCCGATCGATCGTTCCCGAGCTATAGGCGCTTTCGATTTTGGCTTCCGCGGCTACTGGAGAATACGCTGCGAAATGTCGATTGTTTTCTCGCGCAGACGGAGGAAGACAAGCGGCGGTTGATCGAGATCGGCGCATACGAAACCAAGATCGCGGTGACGGGCAATTTGAAATTTGATGTCGCTCCGTTACCGTTGCCGGAGATCGTGGCGAGTCTGCGAGAAAATTTCGCCCGTTCGGCTGCCGGGCCGGTGCTGGTCTGCGGCAGCACGCTTGAGGATGAGGAAGGCTCCTTGCTCTCGGCATTTCGCAATATTCTGGTTGATCATCCGAAGGCTGTGATGATTCTCGCGCCGCGTCATCCGGAGCGCTTTGACGAGGTCGCCGCCCTCGTCGAGCAACTAGGCTTCCGCATGTGGCGACGCTCTTTGTGGAGCGGTGAGGCGCTTGCAGGCGGCGTGCTTCTCGTGGATAGCATTGGAGAATTGGCGACGATTTATTCACTCGCTACGGTTGCGTTCGTTGGCGGGAGCCTGGTACCGCGCGGCGGACACAATATCATCGAGCCGGCGCTCTATGGCGTTGCTATTGTTACGGGCAACCACTACGAGAATTTTCGAGATGTGGTTAATTTCTTTGCATTGCGCAATGCGGTGCGCATTGTGGGACTGGCGGAGTTTCCGCTGGTGCTGATGGAGCTGATCGAAAACGATGAGGAGCGAATGACGCTCGGGCGGAATGCGCTGGATGCGCTCGAATCGCAGCGGGGCGCGAAGGCGAAGACGGTCGCGGCTCTGATCGAGTTGATGGTCGGTGCAGCGTGAATCCGCTCGCGGGGCTTTACGGCGGTGTCGCGGGTCTGCGGAATAGGCTGTTTGATCACGGCGTGCTGTCCTCGCGGCGGCTGACGCAACCAGTGATCAGTGTGGGGAACTTGTCGGCGGGCGGGGCGGGTAAGACTCCATTTGTGATCGCGCTCGGCGAATTGTTGAAGGCGAGGGACATTTCGTTTGATGTGCTCTCTCGCGGGTATGGCCGAAAGAGTAGGGGCGTTCTGGTGGTCGAGGTCGGCGGCAAGGCAGCCGATTTCGGAGATGAACCATTGTTGATTGCCCGGCGATTGGATGTTCCTGTGATTGTTGGCGAGAGCCGATACGCTGCGGGTAGGGTTGCCGAACAGAAATTCGATTCGCAACTGCACATTCTCGACGATGGGTTCCAGCACCGGTCTTTGTTTCGCGATTTCGATATTGTGCTTCTGACCGAGCGCGATTTCGAGGATACGCTGCTGCCCGTGGGGCGACTGCGGGAACCTTTGTCGTCACTGTCGCGTGCGGATGCAGTCGTGCTGCCTGCGGGATTGCGAGTTGATCATCCGTCGCTTCGGCAAAAGCCGATCTGGCGAGTCGAACGCAAGCTCGTTCTTGCGGATACGCCTTCTTCGCCAGTTGTCTTCTGCGGCATCGCGCGGCCAGAGCAATTCTTGCTGCAGGTGCGCGCGGCGGGAATTGAGCCGGCGGCGGAAATCGAGTTTCGCGACCATCATTCTTATGACAGAAACGATGTCGAGCGCCTGCTTGCTGCGCGCGGCAAACTTGGCGCTGGCGGCTTCCTGACGACTGAAAAAGACTGGATAAATATCGAGTCATCGCCATCGCGGGGGGAGCTTAAGCCGCTGGCGGTTGCGACCCTCAGCGTCGTGCTCGACCATCCTGCGGATATTGTGGATACGATTTTGACTACAATTACGAAACGGAAGGCTCGCTCGTGAGAAAATCTTCAGTTGCGCCACGAGACTGATTTTTGATGATGACGACAAAACATACTAAAGAAAACGACCGTCTGCGAAAGATTGTCGAATCTTTTCCGAAGCTTACGGTGACCGTTCTCGCCGATCTGGTTGCCGACGAGTTTGTATTTGGCGAGATTTCTCGCGTTTCTCGGGAAGCGCCGGTACTGATTCTGAAGCACCGCGATCGCAAAGTTGTTCCGGGCGGCGGAGCGAACGCTATCTACAATCTTGCCGATCTTGGAGTAAACGTTTTGCCGGTGGGGGTTGTGGGCGACGACGAGGCGGGGAAACTTTTGCTGCGCGCGTTTCGCCACAAGCGGATTCCGGTCAGCGGTGTTTTTAAGGATAAGAGTTTTACCACCGTGACCAAGACGCGGATCCTGGCTGGATTTGCGCACACTGCCGGACAGCAGGTTGTGCGTCTTGACCGCGAACCCACGGAAGGGCCGAACGCGCACTTGCGGCGCGAGCTTGTTCTTTCGGCACGGGAATATGCGCGCGCTTCCGATGCGCTGTTAGTTTCGGATTATGGATATGGCGCGGCCACGCCGACCTTGTTGAATGTGATCCGTGAGAAGCGCGGGATTGACAGGGTTCCGGTGACGCTCGACTCGCGCCATCGCATGCTGGAGTTCACTGGTATCACCGCGGCAACGCCGAATGAGTCGGAGGTGGAGGAGGTTCTCGGCATTCGCGTCGGAGAAGACTGGGAACGACTGCTGGCGGCGGGAGATCAGATCGTTGGCACCATGAATCTGGAAGCGCTGCTGATTACGCGCGGTAAGGATGGCATGGTTGTTTTTCCGCGACGGCACAAGCCGGTGGATATTCCGATCTACGGCAGTGATGAGGTGGCTGACGTTACGGGGGCGGGCGATACGGTGGTCGCGACTTTCACCGCTGCCTTGGCAGCGGGCGCAACCGCAGAGGAAGCCGCATACCTGGCAAATTATGCGGGCGGGATCGTAGTGATGAAGCGCGGTACGGCGACCGTGAGCCAGCCGGAATTATTGGAGGCGCTGGACAAGAGGCCGCCGATGGCGCGGGAGCACTGAAGCCCAGCGGCTAAAGATTTCACGATAGTTGAGTACATCATCATTGAGCACATTACTTCAGCAAAAGATTGCTTCGCGCGCTGAGCTTCAGGAGCGGGTGGTGGATTGGCGGCGCCGGGGTGAGCGCATTACGCTAGCGAACGGGTGCTTCGATGTGCTCCACGTTGGGCATGTTCGCTACTTGCACGCTGCGCGGGAACTTGGCGGCAAGTTGATTGTGGCGGTGAATGCAGATGCTTCCGTACGCGCATTGAAGGGCGAGGGGAGGCCGGTGATGCCTGCTGAAGAACGCGCTGAAATTCTCGCGGCGCTGGCGGATGTTGATGCCGTCGTCATTTTTCCGGAGAAGGATGTGCGCGCCATTGTTCGCGAGATACGTCCGGATTTTCACGCCAAAGGGACAGACTACACGGTGGAGAACGTTCCCGAGCGTGATGAGGTTGAAACCTGCGGAGGACGAGTCGTGATCGTCGGCGACCCTAAGGATCACTCGGCCAGCGACTTCATTTCGCGTTCGCGGCTGCAGAGGTCGTGAGGCGGCGCGGATTGGCAGCCGGCGTGGCGGGCTTGACGATGGACCCGACGACTGGGACGAGCGGCCTTTCTTCTGACGCCTCAGCTACGCCGCAGATGAATAGCCTGCTCATCGTGCGACTCAGCGCCATGGGGGATATTATTCACACTCTACCTGCGGCGGCCGCGTTGCGTCAGGCTTTTCCTCACGCCACTTTGGGATGGCTGGTCGAAGAGCGCTGGGCTGAACTTCTGTCCACGCTGCGCTATCCGCGGTCTGGGCGACGCTCGCCGGAGCGCCCATTGGTCGATCGCATCCATACGGTCAATACGGCGGAATGGCGGCGCTCGCCGCTTTCGTTCAACACCTGGCAACAGATGGCGGTGAGGTTGAGTGACGTGCGCGGAATGCAATATAACGCGGCGATTGATTTTCAGGGTGCGGTGCGTTCGGCATTGCTGGCGCGTTGGTCTGGGGCAGCGGCCGTTTATGGAGATGCTCAACCGCGCGAGAATGCTGCCACCATGTTTTACACGCGAAAAATTGTATTGAATGGCGCTCATGTCGTGGAACAGGCGCTGGCGCTGGCTGAAACCGTTGTTTCGCATGGGAACGCAGCAACTGGAGACGCATCAAATGCTGGCGCGGCGGCGCGAGCTCAGCAGAGTGGAGTCGAGTTTCCTGTGGACCCGGATGCGGAGAAAAGAATTGCCACGCTGATTGGTGATGGCGGTGACTTTGTAATTCTCAATCCGGGGGCGGGGTGGGGCGCGAAGATGTGGCCTGCGGAGCGCTACGGGCAGGTTGCGAAAGAACTTGCGAAGGACGGATTGCAATCATTGGTCAACTATGGGCCGCGAGAAGAAGAGTTAGCTGCGGCGGTTGAAACGGCAAGCGCAGGGGCAGCGCGAAGGATATCGTGTTCGATCTCTGAACTGATTGCGCTAACGCGCAGGGCGCGGCTCTTCATTGGAGGGGATACCGGTCCGATGCACCTGGCGGCGGCTTTGAAGATTCCAGTGGTGGCAATTTTTGGTCCAACGAATCCGGTACGCAACGGGCCTTTTGAGACCCGATCCATTGTGCTACGAAGCGCGATCAGCCAGACTGATCACACGCGGCACCAGGAGCCGGAACAAGGCTTGCTTGAGATCAAGATCGAAGAAGTTGTGTCGGCGTCGCGGAGGCTTTTGCGGGATCGGATTGCAGACCCTCGCGCCGCCGGATAAGTGCTGCGGGAAAAAGTGTTTCCGAAAAGCGGTGAGTGAAGTTTCACAATCCGGAACGGAATTGCCGCAGCCGGCGGTCAGCACATGGTCGCGGGTGGCACGGCGTATTCGCGTGCCCGTGGGATTTATTTTTGCCGTTGTTTATGTATGGTTGGCGCGGCCAACCATGACATCGCTGGTAGTTGGCGGAGTGATGCTGGTCCCGGGACTGGTCTTGCGCGGGTTGGCTTCAGGCCACGTGCAGAAAGATAAGCAGCTCACGATCAGCGGGCCCTACGCCTACACACGGAACCCTTTGTATCTCGGGTCGCTGGTGTTGGCTGGTGGATTTGCTATCGCAGCGCGCAGCTGGTGGATCGTCGCGATTATGCTCCTTATGTTTCTGCTAATTTACATTCCGGTCATCGCGGGCGAGGAGCGTTATTTGCGGCGGGCATTTCCCGAATATGGGGACTATGCACGCAATGTGCCGCGGCTGTTTCCCCGAATTTCGCCTTATGGCGGAATGGAGAGTGCATATTCCTCTGCGCGCTATTGGAAACATCGCGAATATCAGGCCAGCATTGGGTGCGCGGTCGTGCTGGCGATTCTTGCCATGAAGCTGGTGTGGTAGTCTGCCTTGGAGCATGCGTCATGACCCTCAAGGCCTAAGGTATCTCGATTTTGCGGTGTTTCGGGCACGACTCAAGCCTTACTCTCTTTTTCTTACGTTAGCTTGGTTGACCTTCTTGCTTGCGGTCGGGCTTCCGGCGCAGCAGGGGCAGCCCACAGCCCAGCCGCAGGCGTCGATCGGCGCGGCGCCAGTCCGGATCGCGCCTCCGCGGCCTAACTATCCTTTTCCCGATGGGCGCAGTTACGTTTATTCGGCGGAATGGCATTTGATCACCGCTGGTACTGGCGTTGTGAGAATGGAAGTCGCCGGAAACGAACGCAAGGTTACGGCGACTGCCGAATCGTTAGGCGCCGTCAACGTGATCTTTCCGGTTCACGATCGTTTCGAGGCGCGTTTTGATCCGCGGACGTTCTGCTCGCTCTCGATCTTCAAGCACAGCGAGGAGGGCTCGCACAAACGCGAGACTTCGATCCGCTTCGATTATGCGGCGAAGAAAAGCACACTCGACGAAAAGAATCTGAAGACGGGCGAGACCAAGCATGTCGAGAACGACTTGGACACATGCGCGACTGACGTTGTCACAGGTTTTTATTATGTGCAATCGCTGCCGCTGCAGATGGGCGCTACTTATGAGTTTCCGGTCAGTGATGGGAAGACAGCAATTGTGCGGGCGATAGTTGAAAAGCGCGAGCAGATCAAAGTGCCGGCCGGAACATTTTCAACCGTGCTGGTTTCGGCCGAGGCGATTTCAGGATCATTGAAATCCAAGGGCAAGGTGTGGGCGTGGTTTTCGGACGACGCGAGTCACACTCCAGTGCAGATGCGCGCCAGGCTGGGATGGGGCACACTGTTGTTTCGGCTGCAACGGGTCGACAAGTGATCGGTAATCGACGATTTGTAATTTGTAATTGGAAAATCGTTAATGATTTCCAGTAATAATTTTCAAAAACAAATCGCAAATCGCCCGCTCTACTTCTGTGCCAGCACCGCTTGCTTCGCCTTTGCCAGTTCGGGACGCGCAGAACTTGACCCCGCGCAGGTCTTGACCAGCGCGGCATAATACTCGGCGGCTTGCGAGGCCTGGCCCACCATTTCGGAGGCCTGAGCGGCTCCAAATAGGCCATTGAAACGCTTCGGATTAAATTTCAAATCGCCTTTGTATTCGGCCAGGGCCTGATCGGGATGCTTCATCTCGAGAAGCATGTCAGCGAGCATCTCGCGGGCCGGCATGGAGGTTTGCTCTTCGCCGACGGCATCTTCATGATCCGCTTCTTTACGAAGTGACGTCGTCGCCTGGTAATCTTTACCTTCGCCGTGCAAAACCCAGGCAGATGCTTCCTCATACAAAATGTCTGTCCCTTCAGCTTCGTACGTTTTCTTCTTCGTCACGTACTCTTTGTGAATTGCGGCGATCGCGCTCAGATTTTTCTTTGCTCCGGCGAGGTCGCCGCTACGGGCGCATCCGATTGCCTTGGCCCAGAAGGTGTAGGCACGATCGGCGGGGTAGGCCTTGGCGTTTAGCGCCAACGTTGCGGCCTCCGACCAACGATGCAGCTCCATGTCATACATGGCTTCGAATTTCGACATGGCAAAGGCTTGCATGTCACGATCCATACCGCCCATGTGCATCGCGGGCATAGCCTTCACTTCGTCGATTACTTTCATAGCGTCGGTCTCGCGTCCGCTTTGCAGATAGGCGTAGATCAGAAAGTCCATCGCGTGGAACTGGTGGGCTTCACCTCCCATGTGCATCTCGGAAGCCTTGCGGGTCGCGGCAATGGAGGAGAGGTTCGATTGAATGTCGTCCGGCCAGTCGCCTACGCGCTCGAAAATGTGCGACGGCATGTGGACCGCATGGGGAGCGAAAGGGGCGATCTGCGCATAGCGCTGCGCTGCCGGCAGGCCTAGTTCGGCCAGTTGCGGCTTGTCATAGGCGTGGATCAGATAATGGGCGATGCCGGGATGATTGGGTTCTTCGGCGAAGAGCTTCTCCAGAATCGCGCCGGCCTGCTTGCGATTTGCAAAAGTCGTGTCGTTGTCAGGTTCGGAGGCAAGCAACGATAGCGCGTAAAAAGTTGCAGCTTCGTGGTCGTCGGGATATTTCTGGTAGACCTTCTCCATGGCGGCGCAGTAGGCGCGAGCGCGGGCGTGATGATCGGCTGTCGCGCTGTTGGCGTAAAAAGCTTGCAGGGCCTGAATGTAATCCCGCTCGCGCGCGGTCGTGCCGGCGCTCAGCTGATCGGCTTTTTTCAGTTCTGCTGCGGCCTGGCGAATGCGGGCGGAATTGGGCTGGTCCCAGAGTTGGTGCCAAAAGCTTAGGGCCTCGCCCCAATGCGCCATGGCACATTTCGGGTCCTGCTTCTCGGCATCGAGGAAGGTCTTCTCCGCCTCCTCATACCAGAACGAATGGAGCAGCGCGACGCCCTTTTCGAAGGTCTTCTGTGCCTCGGGAGTACAGGAGACTGGGAAATGAACGGTGCCCAGTTGCTGTTGTGTAAGGTCGTCGTGATGGCCCTCGTCGGCAACTGCCGCAGCGGAAAACGCGAGAGCGAGAAGAAAAAGCCATATCAATTTGCGCATGGGAACACCCCGGTTGGAGTTTAGTGGGCGAGTTGAGGTGTGGTCAAGGTGGAGCAGAGTTATGCCGATGACGAAGTAGAAGGATATGGCTGCACGTTTCGAATGGTTGTGAAGGGAGCCCGTACAATCAATGCGCCAAGGGGTCAACAGGAGATTCCGCGCCCAATGCGAAGTGTGATTGCTAGCAGCATTTTATTGAGCGCGATGTCTTTCTTATGTGCGGCGCAAAGTCAGGTTGCCAGCGACGATTCCGCTAGAATTCTTTCCCTCGAAAATGCATGGAACCAGGCCGAGGTCAAGCATGACGTCGCGGCCATGCGCATGCTACTGGCTGACACTTTCGTATATACCGACGACGACGGAAGTTTTATGAATAAGACTCAATGGCTGTCTCATCTCGACAGCGGATCAGATCAGTATGAGTTGCTGGGAAATAGCAGTATGAAAGTGGGACTATACGGTGATACCGCAGTTGTGACTGGCGAATATCGAGAGAAGATAAAACAGAAGGGGAAGATGGCTGTGCACGCCGGTCGCTTTACCGACACGTGGATTCGGCAAAGTGGGCAGTGGAAGTGTGTGGCGAGCCAATCCACGCTGATTAGCGGCTAACGGAAACCAATCAGATCGCGCGAAGGCCGAACAAAGAATCCGGCCTTTCAAACTACTTCAGGGCAAACTACTTCATCGCGGCGGCGAGAGCCTCGGCCACCAATTTCTGCGTCCGATCATCCATTTGCGGCTGCCCCGCGTTTTGGCTGACTTCGGTGGCGAGGCGTTTGTTCTTGATTCCGATATAGACGGCGTTGTAGGAGCTGTCGCCGAGATTTTCTACTTTGTGCTTGAAGGGCGGATACCAGCGAGCTTCGCCCGGCTTGGCAAATACTTCATGCGTCTTGCCGGTTTCATCCGTAAATTGGAGATGGCCGGCGGTGAGCACCACGACTACGCCGCCCATGTGCGCGTGCAAGGTCGATTTCTCATGGGGCCCGTAGTGGACATTGACTACCTGCACGTACTCATTCTCGAACGCCAGTTTGTAATGGGAGGGCTCGACTTTGAGCGGGTCTTGCGCGAACGCCGTCACGCCGAAAAATGTCAACAATAGTGAGGTAGCTAATAGCCTGCTGTACGCGGGTTTACGCATGGACGATTGGCCTCGCGGTCTGGAACCATCTTCCAGCTTATCTTGGCTTGGGCAACTGTCAAACAGGGAACGGCGTTTGGACCCAAAGTGGTAAGAGGCGGATAGCGTCGAGCGTCGAACAGGGCCTATTGCAGGCGGAAACGCTCGTTCATCAGGCGCTGAAGGCGCGGGCGGTAGAGGATGTCATAGGCCAGTTCTTTATCAGGGAACATGCTGAGAGCGGCGCGGCGGGCGTTGGCGGCAATCTCGGCGGCCTCTTCGAGGGTCAGGTCCGGGTCCTGGCCGATCACGGACATGACCATGCTCATCATCACTTGCAGGCGACGGAGTCGACGCGCCTCATCCATGGGCTCATTGTGGTCGCCGCCGGACTCGCCGGTTGGTTGCATCTCCATACTGCGTCATTCCTTTTGAAATTGGATGTAAAGTGCTGCCCGCGTGTTGTCACCCCGCGTTATCGTTCTACAGGTCATTGTGCCAGCTTTTGCGCACGAAGCAAGCCTCCCTTGGCCGTACACTTCTGTGACCGACAAGACAGGGGCGCGGTGACTGCCGTAATCTGTCATCTAACACTTTTATGGAGGACGCATGCCAGAACCTACTAATCCCACACCTCAACCTGACCCCCAGCCCGTGCCGAACGAAAGGCTGGTCAAGGTTTTCGACACCGAGCAGGAAACGGAAGCTCTCGTCGTGCGCGGATTGCTGGAATCGAGCGGTATCGACTCGGACATGAAATCGCTGGACGCGGTGCAGGACGCGTTTCCGGGAGTCGGCGGGACAGTGATTTTGGTGCGTGAAGAAAACGCGGCGGAAGCGGAGAAGATTATCGATGCCTACCGCAAATTGCCGCCGCTCGACGATGAGACGGCGGATGTTACCGGGTAGGGTCTGATTCAGTGAAGTAGCGCGACGTCGGGGGTGACCGACTTGCCATCAAGATAGAAGCTGACCGCGCCGTCCTTATCGGTGCGGTAGGTTTTCACGCCGGCTTCTTGCAAGCGCTGCAGGACTTCGAGGCGGGGATGTCCGTAGACGTTGCGCACGCCAACGGAAATCACTGCATAACGGGGACGAAGGGTCGCGAGCAGATCGGCGGACGTTCCGCTTGCGCTGCCATGATGCGCAACCTTTAGCAGCATCGCTTCACCGGGGCGCTCTTCCACTACGCGCTGTTCGGCGGCGCGCTCCGCGTCACCTTCGAGCAAAGCCGTCGTGCCGCGAAAAGTCGCCGTAAACACCAGACAATCATCGTTCGGACGCATCGTGCCGGTAATCTGGTCGCGGCCGGGGGCGAGCATGTGGAAGTGCGCTCCGCCGAAGTCAAATTCATCGCCTTCTTTTTTTACTGAAACTTTCATTTCGGCGCGCTGAGCTTGCGCGACGATGGCGGCGAGTTCACCGACCGGCTGATCGATACTTAGCCATAGTTCGCGCGGATGGAAATTTGTAATCACAGCAGGCATTCCGCCGAGATGGTCGGCGTGCGGATGCGTAATTACGACTACATCGAGGTGATCGATGCCACGGTTCCATAGATAAGATGAGACGATCTGCTCGCCGAGATCGAAGTCGGAGTGCATCCATTGCGGCAAGCCTCCGGCATCGACGAGCAGCGAACGGCCTTCAGGAGTGATCAGCAGGATGGAATCGCCCTGGCCGACGTCGATCGTCGTCATCTCCATCACGCCGCGGCGAAGATGCGGATGCGACGGAATGAAGGCGATCCAGATGGCGACAGCAAAGATCGACGCGACAGATGCGATGGTCAGCCAGCGTTTGCGGAGGCGCTGCGCTGCGACCATCGCAAGCATCAGAACTGCAATCGAGGACAGAATAATAGCGGGCGAGGGCATCGCGACACGTAAGTCGGCGATGGATGCGCCAGCGAGACGCGTGCCGCCAAGCCAGTGCACCGTCCCGGCGATTCTTTCGAGCGCCCAGCCGGAGACCCACACTGCCGGCTTGGCGAGAGTCGTCGAGATGTATCCCAAGCCTATGGCGGCTGCTGCGGAAGGCATCAACACTTGAGTTAGTGGAATCACCGCTAAATTCGCAGGCATGCCCATGGTGGTTGCGCGATGAAAGTAATAGGCCATTAGCAAGGCCAGTCCGGCCTGCATCAGTGCTGAGATGAAGATCAGGTCGGTCAGGCCAATCGCCACCCGCATGAAAATCCAAGGCACCGTCAGGCTCAGTCGGTTGCCAAGGAATCGCTTTAGCCGGCCGGCGATGAGACGAAGATCGAGTCGAAACTGCGCGACCTTGGGAGGTACGTGCAGATCGTAGGTTGGTAATGCGAGCAGCCGAAGGCCACGGGCATAGGGAAGCGTCGTGCGCTCGAGAATGGGGGACCCGATGGCCGCGATGATGAAGACGGCGAGAAAGGTCAGCTGAAAACTGGCACCAAATAAAGCGTGCGGATTGACGATGAGAACTCCGAGCGCGGCGGCTCCGATGGCGTTCATCATGTTACGTCCGCGATAGAGGAGGCGCGCCCCGAGGTAGGTTGCCAGCATCAGGGCGGCGCGCCAGACTGGTGGGCCGACTCCCACGACGAAGGCGTAGGCGAATGAGACGACGACGGTGGTCACGGCCGCCACCGCCGGATCAATGCGAAACTGGCGCAGCGCCCAGAAAATGGCGAAGGCCAGAATGCTCAAATTCATTCCAGAGACAACCAGCACGTGATAGGTGCCGGAGCGCTGGTACTCTGTGCGAGTGGCGTTGCGCAGAAATGATTCTTCGCCGAGGACCATGGCATCCATCAGCGAGGCCTGCGGCGCGGGCCAGAGCTTGTGGATTTTCGCTACGATGCTGGCGTGAACGAGAGTACGCCACAGCTGAATGCGGCTGCCGGAGAATCCGGGCAGAGGCTCGATGTCGGCGGCCTCGGCCGATCCGAGCACGCTGATGCCGTCGTCGCGCAGGTAGCCTTCGTAATCGAAGGCTCCGGGATTGCGATAGTTGCGCGCGGGATGAAGTTTGGCGCGAATGCGCATGCGCGAGCCGTAGGGGATCGGGCGATCGGGCGATCGTGTGATTGGGTCATCGGTTTTCTCGTATATCGTTAGCCTTACCCCCGTCTTTACAGGCCGGCTTCCATCGGCGTTAGCGATTGCTTCGGTTTCTATATCGATCGAACGCATCGATCGCGGACCGGTTTCGTGGGCATAGCCTTCTCGCAGAACGTGAGCCGTCAGGGTGACTGGATTACCGTCTGCCACATCATCAATTGGAATCGGATTCTGTTGGGACTCAGCCGGCGGTTGGGAGCGGACCTGGATGAAAAGCGCGCCCAAAAGAACCCACAGGCTCAGAGAAAGTGCCTTAGCCAGCCAGGAGCGCTTCGCCGTGAACCATGAGGCGGAGAAAAGAAAAATCAAAATAGCGACCGCCCACCACGATGGAGGGCGCCAGACGCGCTCGCCCGCGCACAGGCCCAACGAAAAGGCCAGCGCGGCCCAGAAGAGCGGCTGCCGTGGCGGTCTGGCGTTGCTCATCATTTTTTTGGAAAAGTCGGCGCAGAATGACGAGCGGGCTCTGGGGATACATCGCGCACCAGAGCCCTTCCTCACTCGTCTTCCAGGAGGAATTGGGCGAAGATGAAAGCGGTCAGCGCCCGAGCAGCATCACCGATTCGATGTGAAACGTCTCCGGAAAGAGATCGAACAAGTGTGCTTCCTCGATTCGATATCCGGCTGCCAGCAAAAGCGCGATATCCCGGGCCAGCGTCGCCGGATCACATGAAACATAGCGCACGCGCGGGGCTCCAAGTTCCACCAGAGAAGCGATTACCGCCTTGCCGGCACCGGTGCGGGGAGGGTCTAAGACGACCAAGTCGGGCCTTTGTCGCACCAGGCGTTTGTTCGGATATTCGTTCCTCTGGTAGTCGCTCTTCGGATAGTCTCTCCTCAGAAAATCCGAGGTTCGCGCGACGACCGCTTTCACGTTCGCAGGGACATTCTGCACGAAGTCCGCGTGGGATGTATGTGACGCCTCTACACCCAATATGTGACGAAACTTTTCCGCCAAAGGGACGGAAAACAAGCCCACACCGGCATAGAGGTCAAGCGCGACATCGCCGCATGTGTTCCCGGTTACGACAGAAATCAGCTCGTCGATCAGAAAGCGGTTCACTTGAAAGAAAGCTCCGGCGCTAACTTGATATTCATGATTCTTGGTTTCATAGCGAATTGAACTGGCGCCGAATTGTGCGAGTGATTTTGCATCTGACGGCGCGTCATCTTCTAATCGTTGCTCCGTCGATCGTCGCTCTGAAGCGCGACGCGAAGAGAGGAACGTCATCCCGCGGATTTCCGGAAGCTGACTCTGAACCGCCTCGGACCAGCGCAACAAATCTTTCTGACGGGCGGCACGTCCGCAAAATGCCCATGCCAATAAATGCTCATCGGCGGCATCGGCAAACAGCTCGATCTCTTCCACTGTGGCCGGGCAATTCAAGCCACCGAGTTCGAGCAGTCGCGCGATCACACGATTAAGCAGCGGGGAACTGATGGGGCATTCGCGAATGGGAAGAAATTCGTGCGAGTTGAAGCGAAAATATCCCAGCGCGAATTCGGGCGCAATGCGCACATGTAGGCGCGCGCGATTGCGATAATTCCAGGGTGGAGAGGCGTGCGTCCGAATCTCGGAGGGCAGTTCGATCTTTGCAATCCGCCGTAGCGTCTCGCGCAGAATATCGGCTTTGAATTCGAGTTGCCGCTCGTAAGGAATGTGCTGATAATGGCAGCCGCCGCATTGCCCGAAGTAGGGACAGCGAGCGTCGACGCGGTCGGGCGAAGCTTCGATGACCTGCGTGATCGAGCCGCGCGCGAATCCTGGCTTTTCTTGCCTTAGCGCCGCCTCGATTTTTTCGCCGGGCAGCACAAAGGGTACGAACACGGCCATGGATCGGCCATCCGCAGCGGCCTGTGTGCGCGCCAGGCCGTCGCCGCCATAGATTAGTTTTTCGATGGAGAGGAGCAAGGAGTAAGTGTAGCGTGGGCGCAGCAGGTTGAGCGGGATAAGTCGATCCTTTGGCAACGGCCGCGTCTTAAACCCTTAAATGGTCGAAGCGAGGGCAAGCGGACAGGAGTGTCCGCTCCTCACTAATGCATGTAAAACAGGCTCAGCCTGGGAACGCCGCAGCGCTCTAGCAGGCGTTTGTGTACATATTGTTTGTGGAGTTGCCCTACTTGCTCCACTGTCATATTGCGTCGGTAAGGCGCGATATCGCGATCGGCTTCCGCGCGGACATTTACTAAGTCTTCATCTGGAGTCGCTGCCATCATGACCGCGAACAGTTTTTCTTCCATCACAGTCAGCCGCCGCTCTAAATCTTCAAGGCGTGGAAGCTTTCCGGTGCGCTCTATCGCTTCCGCAATTTCGCGTAACGACGCGGCTTCCTCGTGCACTAACGCTGCCATCGCGAAACCTGGGCGCTCCGGCAGCTTGGCTTTTTCGAGTTTGCCGGCATTCTCGCGTAGGAACGCCGCGATCTGGGCGGCTTCAAATCCTGGCTCTCGCTGAGCTTTTTCTTCGTCGCTTGCGCCGATCGCGGCTTCTTTCATGTCTTCCGCCGCGACCAGCACCGCTTGCGAGCAATACGCCAGGCTGTTCACCTTCTTTGATTTCGAGGGGCGCTGGTCATATTTGTCGAATGCGTCATCGACCCCGCGGAGGACGGCCTCGAGCGGGATGCCCGCGCTCTTCCAAGTCTCGATCAGAGCCCAATCGAGCGTGGAAAGGAGCAGATGGCTTCCGCGCCGCCGCAGGTAGTGCTCTTCGATTTCGGTGAAGTAATTGAAATAGTTTTCCACGACGGCTCAGCGGGAATTAACTCAGCGTTTCGGAGATTTCGGCGAGGGCCACGGTTTCGCGTCGGTCCCGAGAGGCTTGGCGGGAATCGTTTGCTTCGGTGCCTTGGATGCTTCGCGGCGAAAGGATTGGTTTCGATCCCAGATGATGCGCAACCCCTCGAGCGTGAGAAATTCGTCGACATCTTTTATGAAGTGCGAAGCTGTGCCAATCAGCCCTCCGAGTCCACCCGTCGCAATCACACGAGTTTCTGAGCCCAGTTCATCGACCAGCCGTTCGAGAATGCCGTCGACCAGGCCGAGATAGCCGTAGTAGAGGCCAGATTGCAAACTGCCCACCGTGTTCGATCCAATCACTCGGGCGGGCTTGCGAATTTCCACGCGCGGGAGGCGCGCCGTTCGCTGAAAGAGTGCGTCGGCCGAAACGCCAATACCCGGGCAAATTACGCCGCCCATATACTCGCCTTTTTTGGAGACGCAATCGAAGGTGGTCGCCGTGCCAAAGTCGACAATCACGCAGGGACCGCCATATTTCTCAAATGCAGCCACGGCATTGACGATGCGGTCCGCGCCGACTTCTGCCGGATTGTCGTACAGCACCTGCATTCCCGTTTTTACCCCTGGCTCGATGAATAGAGGCTTGCTGTTGAAATAGCGCTCGCACACCTGGCGCAGAACTGGATCGAGCGGCGGCACGACCGACGAAATCACGATGCCGTTTACGTCGGACACTTCGAGGCGGTCCATCGCGAAAAGATTGCGGAAGATCACGCCGTATTCGTCGACCGTGCGGGTGAGATGCGAGCCGACGCGCCAGTTTGCCAGCAGGCGATCGTAGCGCTCCGGTTCGCTGGTTACATCTTCGCCGGGACGGTGTGCCAACTGAAAGACGCCGAGTACCGTGTTGGTATTGCCCACATCAATCACTAGAAGCATAGGAGAATTCGTGATTTGTGATTGGTAATTTGTAATTGGCAATTGAAAACGCTGCCGCGCTTAAATTACAAATTACAAGTCACAAATCGGAAATAACCCTCACCGTTCCGCTGATCACCGAGCGCAATCCTTCTTCGGTGCGTATGCGCAGAAAGCCACGTTCATCCAATCCCTCGGTGATGCCCGCCAGGTTGCCGTTTTCGTCGATGCTTACTTTCCGGCCGCGCACCGACGGAGAGTTCTCTTCGAAGCGGCGCAGAATCGATGTATGCGCTCCTTCGTCTTCGATCAGGCTGCGATATTCCCGGTCGAGTGATTTTAGCAAAGAGAGGCAGAGTTCCACGCGCGACCACTCGGTGCCGGTCTCGATGCGCAGTGATGTGGCGATGTCGCGCAGTTCGGCAGGAAATTTTCCCTGGTTGACGTTGATACCGATGCCCACTACCAGATGACGGACGCGGGTCACTTCGGCGTTCATTTCAGTGAGAATGCCGCAGAACTTCTTGCCATTGAGCAGCGCGTCATTTGGCCATTTCAGATCGACCTTAAGCTGCGGAGCGATTTCGGCAACAGCTCCAAGTACTGCGAGTCCGGCAGCCAGAGAAAAAATCAGTGCGTCGGAAGGTGGCATTGCAGGACGGAGAATCACCGAGCAGTAGATGCCCGTCGAACGAGCCGAATGCCAGGTGTGGGCGCCGCGTCCGCGGCCGGACAGTTGCTCTTCTGCGAGAAAAACACTGCCTTCGGGCGCTCCATCGGTAGCGGCACGCATGGCTTCGGAATTGGTCGAGCCGATTTTGTAATAGTGATGGATTTGCTTGGCTGCATTTTTGCCGAAGATTGTGCCCTTCAGCGATGCAGCCAGCATCTCCGGCAGCAGCAAGTCAGGAACGGCTCGAAGTTGGTAGCCAGTCGCGGGATGTCCGGCGACATCGACGCCCAGTTCGCGCAGTTGCTGAATCATTCTCCAGACTTCGGAGCGGCTGATGCCGATCTCCTCGGCGATCTTGGTGCCGCTGACGACCACGGTCGCATGGCTCATGAGTAGACGGAGGATGCGGCCCAAACGGACGTCGGTCGCTGGGCGGACGGACGGCAGGCTGCGGTTTTTGATGGGTGGGGAGATGGAGGGATTATAGCGAAACAGTCGGTAGTCGTTAGTCGATAGTCGCTCGGGAATTTATTTGTCCTGTGCTGGATTGCGAACCATTAACAACCGCACCTATGCTGGACTCACTCGCAAACTCATGTCCACCACGGTTGCCGACTGGGTCAGCGCGCCGACCGAGATGAAATCAACGCCGGTCTCAGCGTAAGCGCGGACATTATCGAGAGTGATGCCACCGCCGCATTCTAGCGGGATGCGGCGCGAATGGCGCGAACAAATCTCGACTGCCTGGCGGACGTTCTCTACGCTTACGTGATCGAGCAGGATCGCTTCGGCACCGTTGTCGAGCGCCTGTCGCAATTCTTCGAGCGACCGCACTTCGATTTCGATGGGCTGGCGGCCGCGCCGGTTGCGGATTGCGCGCTCGAGCGCCGGGACTGCGCCACCGGCCAGTGCCACATGATTGCTCTTAATGAGGACGCCGTCGGATAGATCTAGTCGGTGATTCTGGCCCCCGCCGCAACGCACCGCGTACTTATCGATCACGCGCAGGCCGGGAGCGGTTTTTCGGGTATCGAGAATCCGGACATGAGTCCCCGCGACCGCATCGACAAAACGCCGCGTGGTGGTCGCGATGCCGGACATGCGCTGCAGAAAGTTCAGAATGACGCGCTCACACGACAGAATTACACGCGCGTTGTGCTGGATGACGGCGATCTGCTGCCCGGCATGCATGCGGATGCCATCGAAAATCGAAGGGTGACTAGTAACTTCGTAGTGGGACGTGACGGCTCCGTCGAGCGCGGCGTAGACATCGAGGATTCGCGGCACGCAGCCGATGCCGGCCAGAACGCACTCCTGCTTGGCGATGATGGTCGCCGAGGCGCGCTGGTTGGGATCGATGCAGGCATAGCTGGTCGCATCGCGCGTGGCTCTATCTTCGTTGAGCGCGTTCTCGAGAATCGCGGTGATGCGTCGTGAATTCCAGTCCATGTTCTCGTAGGGGCAGGTGCCCTCACCTGCCCAGCGGCGCAAAAGAGCCGCAGTTGTCACGTTGCGCCGGCAAAACGCTGGTGTGCTTTTGCACACCTGCCCAGTCGGAGGCGTCTGGGCCTACGTGTTTTCTTCTAACTCCTTCAGTTTTGCCAGAAGCTTCTCCCTTAGGATGCTCAATTCTTCAACTTGCTTGCGCAACCCCTCCACAACATGTGTGGGCGCCTTGGCCAAAAAGCTTCCGTCGCTGAGTCTGGCCTGCGCGCTCGTCAACTGCTTTTCTATTTTCTCCAACTCTTTAGTTAGACGTTCGCGTTCGGCGGCTACGTCGATCTTTTTTTCGTAGACCGCGTAGACGTCGAAGCGCGAGGTGCTGCGGGCGCCGGACCTGTTCGCCAGAGAGCTTTCGACGAATATGACCCTCTCTACATTTGCTGGGCGATCTTGCAGGACGGTGTGGAGATTCTCTTCGAGCATTGCGCGAATCGCCGGCTCGTGCGCGAATACTTCGATGGGAACTTTCACCTTGGGCTCGACTTTCAGCTCCGCTCGCAAATTGCGCACGCTGACGATCAGATCCTGGAGAATCGCCATTTCAGTTTCTGCGGCGAGATCGATCTGCTTTTCATCCGCTGCCGGATATGGCGCCAGCGCAATCGACTTCAGCGGAGGCCTGCCGTCGTAAATCGCCTGCCAGATTTCTTCGGTGATAAAAGGCATCACGGGATGCAGCAGCCGCAGCGAGGCCTCGAATAGATTGACCAGGTTCGCACACGCGGCTCGCGCAGCGGAAGTGTCTGCACCTTCTTCGAAGTTCAGCCGCGGCTTGATGAGTTCGAGGTACCAGTCGCAGAGTTCTCCCCAGAAAAAGTCATAGATGCGAGTCGCCGCCTCGTCGAAGCGATACGCTTGCAGGGACTCGTTCACGTCACGCGCGGCACGATTGAAACGCGAGAGAATCCATCGATCTTCGAGCAAGGAGGCCTGAGCTCCGGTAATGCCACCGGCAAGGGAGAGCCCGTGGTCATTGCCGGGCCGCAGGCTGGCGTCGATCCTATCCACGTTCATGAACAGGAAGCGTGCCGCGTTCCATATCTTGTTGGCAAAATTTCGGTAGCCGGCAGTGCGGCTCTCGCTGAAGGCGATGTCGGTGCCGGGCGCGGCCATGGCGGCTAATGTGAAACGGGTCGCGTCGGTTCCGTACTGATTGATGACTTCGATTGGATCGAGTACGTTGCCTTTGGTCTTCGACATTTTTTGCCGGTCGGCGTCGCGCACTAGAGCGTGAATGTAGACTTCGCGAAATGGGACACTCGCGCGCAGCGCGTCATCTTCTGAGTCCGGGTGCCCCATCCTAAACGTCTCGCTTCCTGAGGCGTTTAGGGTCGGCTTGTGCGGCGGCATCATAAACCAGCAGCCGAGCATGATCATGCGCGCTACCCAAAAGAAAAGGATGTCGAAGCCCGTGATCATCAGCGAATTGGGATAGAAAACTTCCAGGTCGCGCGTCGCCTCCGGCCAGCCGAGGGTTGTGAAGGGCAAAAGGCCGGACGAAAACCAGGTGTCGAGGACGTCCGTGTCTTGTTCGAGCTTCGTGCTGCCACATTTGCAGGCCGCCGGCGCCTCGCGCGCCACGATCACTTCATTGCATGAGCGGCAATACCATGCGGGAATGCGATGTCCCCACCACAATTGGCGCGAGATGCACCAGTCATGGATGTTGCGCATCCAGTTCAAATAAATCTGGCCGTAATTCTCCGGCGTGAAGCGGATGTAGCCTTTCTCAACGACTTCGATGGCGCGCTTGGCGAGCGGCGCAATCTTGACGAACCACTGCGTTGACAGGCGCGGCTCGACGATGGTGCCCGACCGGTCGCACTTGCCGATGGCGATCGTGTAATCTTTTTCCGCCACCAAGAATCCTTGGTCAAACAAGTCTCGCACTATAGCCGCACGCGCCAATTCGCGAGGCATTCCCTCGTACATTGGGCCGGCGTTCGCATTCATCTTGCTGTGCTCGTCGATCACTTCGATCTGCGGCAGGTTGTGGCGCAATCCGGCTTCGAAGTCGTTGGGATCATGCGCCGGCGTGACCTTTACCGCGCCGGTGCCGAATTCAGGCTGCGCGAGTTCGTCGGTGATGATGGGAATTTCGCGATTCATCAGCGGCAGCAGCACGTGCTTTCCGTGCAGATGGGTATAGCGATCGTCGGTTGGATTTACGGCGACGGCAGCGTCGCCGAGCATCGTCTCCGGGCGCGTAGTAGCAACGGTGATAAATTCTTGGCTGCCCGCCGTTCCATCGATGACTGGATAGCGGATCTCGTAGAGCTTGCCGGGAACGTCTTCGTGCTTGACCTCGAGATCAGAGATCGCTGTGCCGCAGTCGGAGCACCAGTTGACGATGTATTTGCCGCGATAGATCAGGCCGTCTTCATAGAGGCGCACGAATACTTCTTTCACCGCGTGCGACAGGTTGTCGTCCATGGTGAAATATTCGCGGCCCCAATCGACAGATGCGCCGAGGCGCTTCATCTGGTCGAGGATGGCGCCGCCGTATTCGCGCCGCCACTCCCAGACGCGCTCGAGAAATTTCTCGCGGCCCATGTCGCGTCGATTTTTGCCTTCTTTGGCGAGCTGGCGTTCGACCAGCATCTGCGTGGCAATGCCGGCGTGGTCCGTCCCCGGGATCCAGAGCGCCAAATCGCCGCGCATGCGGTGCCAGCGCACGATGACGTCCATCTGCGTCTGTTCCATCATGTGGCCCATGTGCAGGCGGCCGGTGACATTCGGAGGCGGCAGGAGCAGGCTGAAGACCGGGCGCTTATCTCCTGGCGAAGGCGTCTCTACGTGAAACAACTTTTCGCGGACCCAATATTCGGCCCAGCGCGACTCAATCGCGCCCGGTTCGTAAGCTTTCGGCAATTCGTGCGGCATCTTGTGTGTAGACTCCAGCGGTTGCGTAGGGACAGCCGCCCTCCTCCGACTTCGCCGAGCGCCTTGTCTAACCGGGCGGACGAAACGGATTGTCCGGAAGAAGGAGGAATGTTCGATCTTACAGGCGCGAGAAAAGAAGGGTCAAACGACGGACGGGGTTATACCTACTGAGGGGAAAATTCGGCTATCCCTCCATCGCAAATTTGGACCCCGGAGCCCGCGCGAGCGGGATAGAAGGGAAGGGGCGTTCTCCCTCCCTCCCTCCCTCCCTCCCTCCCTCCCTCCGTCCTTCCCTCCGTCCTTCTCGACTTGGAGCCGCCGAAGAGCGCCTGACTCATTCCATCAATCGCCGTCGAGATGTAAGTAGCCGATCATGTATAAGACCAGGGTCCCTATCGAAAGCGCAGTTACCACTGCCAGTACCCAAAGGCCTTCCCGGTTCGAGAATGCCTCTATGACTTTTCTCCTGCCCTTACCATAGCAATATCTGCCCATCGGAACTCTGAGCCTCGAAAGATACAGTTGCCAAAACGAGCAATGCCTTTCCATGCATTTGGTGTATGGTTCCAAGTCACCGAATCGTCGCGTGATTACTTTCCTGAATCACAGCGAAAATCGAAGCATTCGTTGCATTGATGAGGCCCCGGTCTTGAACCGACCAGGGCCCTCGCACAACGTCAAAAGTGGAACCCGAGCTGAGCCGTTAGTGCGCGCGGCGTCACATAGTGCGTCCCACTGAAGGTTGAGAGAAAGTTATACAGCGCAAGCTTGTTGGCGATATTGATAGCGGTGAGTGTGAGGCTCCATTTGTAATGGTCGCCTTTGAGCAGGTTGTCGTCGCCCACTGAAATATCGAACAGGTTGCGCGAAGCGATGCGCGGTGGATTGAGGTCGTCCTGCTCGGCGTTCGGCGCTGGCACCCGTATAAGATTGGAGCCGAACTGCGCTGCCGGGCAATTGTAAGGTATGGGCGATGTCGGAGTTGCACGCTGAGATCCGCAAAAGAACCCTGCCTCGGACTCCTGATCGGCGGAAAGGGGCACTCCGCCGACGTTAGAAGCGATCGTGCTGATGTAACCGCCGCCCGGCACGCCAGCAGCGGGAATTGATCCTGGGCATGTGTTGCTTGAAAGCACCCCAAAACATGGCGTTGCGCCCGCCACCAGTCCGCTGTCATATCGCCAGTTGAAACCGAGCCATGGGCCAAGCTTCCAGGGCTGGTACTGGAAGTGAGTTGTCATGTTGAAGTGTTCGTCGTGGTCGATACGGAACGGCCCCACGCCGATGGGTGTAGCGCCGGCCCCGCCAATTTGAGGAGTAAAGAAGCGGGCGGCCACGCTCGAGAAAACCATCAACGCCGAAAAACCGTGGTAGTTCGGGACGCTCACGCGACCGGCATATCCAGGGATTTTCGAGTTGTGCCACTCAATCGGGAATGTGATCGGCGTGTTGCCGAGCACACTGAAATCGTAGCCATTGTGCGTGTATTTCGAGATCCACTCGCCAGAAAAGACCAGATATTTTCCGAAAGCCTGCTCTAGGCCAGCATGGAATTCGTTGCGAAAACCAGGACTCAAGGGATTGGTCGCGAGCGCCGAACAACTCAGCAACGGATTGAGGACAGGATTGGCGCATCCGATGCTGGAGAGAACTAGATTTTCATTGAAGGGAGATTCCAACGTGCGCGCATAGGAAACGCGGAGAATCGTATTCGTCTTTTTGACATTGTAAGCGATGCCCAGGCGAGGCTCGGCCTGGCGGGCGATGGTGATTCCGTTATAGAGATCGCCGCGGATGCCGAGATTCAGAGACCAGTTCCCCACTGTAACCGCGTCGCGGATGTAGAGGGCAAGCTCTTTGACGTCGGTGCGGCCGTTGAAGGTGTATAAGCTGCCGCCGCGGGTCAAATCATAGGGCAGCAGGGTGGGATTGAAATAAGGGTAAAACGCGGTGCCGGGCGCATTCGCGTTAGAGGAAGCGTTCTCACCGAGAGCCGCAGCGGCGCATTGTGACGGGTCAGTGAAACGCGGAACAGGAACGTACGGAAATGGATTCAGCGCCGTCACCGGCGACGCAGTGATACATGGCGAGTTGAAGGCGGGATCGACGATTCCGAGAGTGTCGTCCTCTCGGAGAAACGTCTGCTCGTAGGTAGCGCCAGCCTTGATATTGTTGATCCCCTTGACGTAGGAAATGTCGGAACGGATGCCGGCGTTGGTGAGAGTACGGTTCTGACCGACCGACTGCCGCTGAAGGCTCGGCGGCCCCAGATCGGCGAAAGGATTATTGCTCGGGTAATAGTTGTAATCGTCGCGACGCACGAAGGCACCCAAGGTGAACACTGCGTTTGTATTCACTACATGCGTCCACGAAGGAGCGACGTTAAAGGTGCCAATTTTCGAGCGCTGGTCGGTCGGTCCAACCACATCGCCGTTCGGAGCGATTCCGCCGTAGTTTTCGGCGGCTGGGAGAACCCCGTTGAGGCCGCTCCAGGGCGTCGCATTTTGTGCATCGAGCGAATTTGGCGTCTGGAACCAGCTGCGGCTGTAGTCGAAGTCGAGGTGGATTGAGTCAGCGGTTGAGAACTGGTAGTCCACCCGGTCGAATAGGTTTTCTTCATTGCCGCTGTCGTGGCTCACTTCAAATTCGGGCGGATCGAGAAAACGGCCAGTGTTTAGGCCGCCTACAGAGATGAAGTTCCCCCAATTTTTTCCGCCGTAGGCGAGATCGGCGGCTACGTTCGAACTGCCGAATGATCCGTAGGAGAGAGACACACTACCGTGAGGAGTAGTGACGCCCTGGCCCGAGCGCGTCGTGGCAACGATTACAACGCTGGTCTTACCTCCATATTCCGCAGGTGGCGCTCCGGAGATGACCGACATCGATTGAATCGACTCGACAGGAAGCTGATTGGAGAAGACTTTGCTTTGCTGGTCGGTGATCGGCTGCCCGTCAATCGAAAATGAATTCTCTGCATGATCGCCAATCCCGTGGAAAAGTCCGTTGGAATCGGCGGCGATTCCGGGCGTGGAGAGGGTGACCAGCGAACTCAGGGACGACGACGTACTCTCTAAAGGAAGTCTGTCGAACAAATTCTTGTCAATATCGGAGTGGAAGGTCGGATCGTTCTCCAGCAGGTCTCCCCCGGCAGCTTCAACCTCGATGGTAGTCGAAGAGCCAGTGACATGGAGACTGATCTTCACTGTTGCTGGGACTACCGATCGAATTTCAACATCCTGGGCACTCTCGCTGAATCCCGGGGCCGATACGGTGAGGTGATACGGGTTAAACGGTATGTTCGGAAAACTAAAGCTCCCCTTACTGTCGGTTGTGGTCGCACGGGCATACCCGCTAACCGGGTTATGAATCTCCACGCCTGCATTCGCCACAACCGCGCCTGAAGAATCCAGGACAGTACCGTTAATCGATCCGGAATTTCCACCCGATTGCGCGTAAGCACCAAGGCCGAAAGCCAAAAGAAGAAGCACCAAAAAAGCCGCGGAAAGCGACTTCTTGCATGAAGCCAGCATGAAATCCTCCAGAATATGGTTTCGAAAACGCCGCAAGAAAAAAGATCACGGGAGGTTCGCATCAAAAAACGAACCACGCCCCGTTTAAGTTGAAATGTGATCTTCTAGGTGACAGGAGGAGGGCGGACGTACAAGGTAAAAGCTATGAGGCGCTGCTTTGCTACGGATGTTTGCGGCCGAAATACAACCGAGCGACGGAATACCGGTTGGGGAGTGGGTGAAGCGACTACGGGTGTTGTCGAGTGCGCTGCGATGCACACCTGGCAAGAGGCGGACTCACCCGCTTCCGTATGGCGATGCATGGCAAATGCCAGTGCCGACCACAATGTCAGCAACAGAGAAAGCCACGCTACGCTTTTCGAGATCGACCGCATGCCCATTTCCCCACAATGCGTTTCTCGAATCTACACCGAAACAAGAACTGAATGCAATGAGAAGTGGCCTACAACCGCCAGAAACTATGCGCTGGTCGACGAAGAATTCCCAGTCACTCATCGAAAAAATGTCCAGCCGTGACGGACGGGGTGAAGGTTATATCCCCCGGGGAATTAACACTCACCCCGTCAATCGCATGCTACCCCGGCAAACGTCCAGAGACATGCGATACTTTGTATTCCCTATGAATCTCACGCTTAATTCTAAAGTTGCTCTCATCACCGGAGGCTCGCGGGGTATTGGCGCGGCCACGGTTCGCATGTTCGTTGGCGCTGGCGCGAAGGTTGTTTTCAATTATCAGTCAGCCAAGGCGAAGGCCGACGCGCTGGTCCGTGAATGCGGCGCCGACAATTGCCGCGCTGTGCAGAGGGATCTGTCTGCTCCGGTTGCCGCCGCGGAACTGGTCGCAGCGGCGGCCGCAGCATTCGGGCGTCTCGACATTCTGGTGGCTAACCATGGCATCTGGCCTCCGCAGGATGCGCCGGTCGATCGCATGGCTGACGAGCAATGGCACCGCACTATTGCGGTGAATCTCGACAGTGTTTTTGGGCTGGTCAAGCATTCTGTCGCACAAATGAAGAAGCAGGGCGCCGGGCACATTGTGCTAGTGAGTTCGACTGCGGGGCAGCGCGGCGAGGCTTTTCACTGCGACTACGCTGCGTCGAAAGGGGCGCTGATTAGCATGGTCAAAGGGCTCTCGACCGAACTTGCCCGCGATCACATCCACGTCAACTGCGTGGCGCCGGGATGGGTGAATACGGATATGTCGGCGGACGCGCTGAATGATCCGCCGACGCGCGAAAGGGTTTTTCGGACGATTCCGATGGGCCGCGTCGGAACGCCGGAAGAGATAGCGGCGCCGATTCTGTTCCTGTGCACGCCGCACGCCGGATTTATCACGGGCGAGGTTTTCAACGTGAATGGCGGCGCGGTGTTGGTGGGTTAGGAGGAGACTGTGACGCGTCGCTGGCTTTGCGTCCTTGCCGTTTTGATTCTTGCGCCAGCACTCGTTTGTTCACAACAAGGGGTGAGTGAACGGGCCGGCCCATCTCCAAGCACGCCGAAGGCTGATCCGGGCCACCCTCGTCGCGTGCGAGTGACGGAGAGCCTTTCTCGGGGCCTACTGATCAAAAAGGTCGACCCCGAATATCCGGGAGACGTCAACATTGAGGGGTCGGTGGTCCTGAAGGCCGTGATTGACAAAACTGGGAAAGTCAGGAAGCTCAAGGTGATTTCTGGACATCCGCTCCTCGTGCCTTCAGCTATGGATGCCGCCAGGCAATGGAGGTACATGCCCTGGATTTTCAACGGAGAGGTTGTTGAGATGGAGACGCAAATTACGGTAGGGTTCCCGCGAGGCGCATCCTCATCTAGGTAGGGCCGGAGAGCAGCACGCGAGATCGGGAGGGAGGACTAATGAGTCCGTCGCCACGTGGGTGGTGGTGCAGCTAAAATCGTTCCAGGGGCTTCTAACCCAATAGGATCATGAATCGTCTCTTTGTTGTTTTGATGCTAAGCGCGTTCACCGCCGCCCAAAATGCGACGACTCCCGCTTCCGCACCCGGAGCTGCGCCGCCCGCCGTCAATCTCAACGACTCCGACAATGCGCGCAAGGCCCGCGCCGTTCTCGATCAAACGATTGAGTCTCTGGGTGGAGAGCCTTATCTCACTTACACCAATCGCGTCGAGGAGGGTCGCTACTATCCGCTCTATCACGGGCGCACCGACAGCACCGGAATCCCGTATCGCTACTATGTCGAGTATCCCGAGCGCGATCGATTTGAAGTGATCCACACGAAAGACGTTTTTTTGCTGTTTGGGCAGATCAACGACGTCAAGGTCAAGAACAAGACCGATGTCGTGCTGATTCACAACGGCGACAAAGGCTACGAGATTACTTATAAGGGGACGGCGGCGCAGGACAAGCTCGATTTGACTAATTACCTTCGCCGCCGCGAGCACTCGATCGAGTGGATATTCCGCAAGTGGATACGCGATCCGAACGTTGCCCTTTTTTACAATGGGGCGGCAGTGGTTGACGGCAAAGAGACCGAGGGGGTCACGTTGCTCAACAGCCAGAATGATTCGGTGAACGTCTATCTCGATCTCAACACGCACTACCCGATCAAGATCAGCTATTCGTGGCGCGATCCGAAAGACAAGCAGAAGGATGTCGAAGACGAGGTCTATGACAGCTACAAACCAGTGCAGGGAATTTGGACCCCGCATTCCATTACTCGCTACTTCAATGGAGAGACCTCGCAGCAGCGCTTCATCACCACCGCCAGCTACAACCTGAAACTGCCGGACACGATGTTCGATGCATCGGTAACTTACGATCCGACGGTTCCGACCAAGAAGCGGTGAGACGCAGAGCGACAGCAACTGGGCCGAAAAATCAAGTCGACTTCAATCTTTGGTAACCCCCAATCATCCGCAACGACCTGAATAACTTAGCCTTAATCTCAGTGCACTTGACCACGAAGTGTGGCTATTTTGCCACATGCGGAACTTGGGCACTCGCTGTAGGCTAATTCATAACAATAGACTTACAAGCGCTCCCCCTTGACGCACGAGCAGACAATTCGTGCCGCCGTCACCTGCACTGGAGCAGGACTGCACAGCGGTGCCCCGGTTACCCTGCGGATCCTTCCGGCACCGGCAGGTACCGGAATCGTTTTTCACCGCACAGACCTCGACAGCTTTCCCATCGAAGCTAGCGGACGCAACGTGGCTCGCGTCAGCTACGCCACCAGCCTGATGAAAAAGGGCGTGCTCATCTCTACCACCGAGCACCTCCTATCGGCTTTTACCGGGGTCGGCATCGACAACGCGATCGTCGAGCTCGACAATCTTGAATTGCCGATCCTCGACGGCAGCGCCAAACCGTTTGTTGAGATGATTCAGAAGGCTGGCATTCGCAAGCAGCGCAAGGCGCGCACTTATCTCCGAATCGTGCGCGATATCGAATTGCGCGAGGGCGACAAGTTTATTGCCGTTTATCCCGCTGACATCTATTCAGTTTCCTATTCGATTAACTTTCCGCATCCGCTGATCGGAAAGCAGAGCTTTTGCGTCCGCCTCACCAATGGCAGCTATCTGAAAGAAATTGCGCCAGCGCGCACCTTCGGGTTCCTGCACGAAGCCGATGCCATGCGCCAGCAGGGCTTGATTCGCGGAGCATCGACCGAAAACGCCATCGTAATGAACCGCAGCGAAGTACTGAATCCGCCGCTGCGTTTCCCCGACGAGTTTGTTCGCCACAAAGTGCTTGACCTGATCGGCGACTTGGCGCTCCTAGGGAAGCAGATCCTCGGATCTGTGGTCGCCGACCGCGCTGGCCACGCCATGCACACGGCGCTGGTGTCGCGCATTCTGCGCGACCGGTCATACTGGGAAGAAACTTCACTCCGAGACGAGCCGTCGGCGCTGCCCGCACTTGCGGCGGCGGCCAGCCTCAGCGTCTAGGCGCTTCCAGCAAGGTCAGATCTAAGGTCGCTGGCCCTCAGCGCCAACCAGCACTCCCACCCCAATCCCCGAGGGCTCGGTTTTCGTGTGGTAGACGCGCTCAGTGGCTTTCACAAAGTCGCTGGGCTTGGCGTCGGGGATGTCGACGAAGGTCTGCGGGTTGCGATCGGTCAGCGGGAACCACGAACTTTGCACTTGCACCATGATGCGATGGCCCCGGCGAAAGGTGTGATTCACATCGGGAAAAGTGGCGTCGATCTCTTCTACTTTCCCGGGAGTGAAGGGCTCGGGCCTTTCGAAGCTGTGGCGGAATTTGCCGCGAAACGGTTCGCCGCGCACCAGTTGTTGATATCCACCCATGGTAAAGGCTGGAGCGCCCACGTCGGTTCGCGGTTTGCTGTCGTCCTCTCGCGCATCCAGTTTGCTGTCGGGATAATCCGCCGGATACACGTCGATTAGTTTCACGTCAAAATCAGAATCGGTGTTGCTCGTCGATACAAAGAGACGTGGCGAAATCGGTCCGGCGATGGTTACGTCTTGCTGCAACACCGGAGTCTGGTAGACCAGCACATCCGTCCTGCCGGCGGCGAAGCGCTGATCGGACACCATGTATTCCTGCGGCACGTTCGTTGCCTGGTAGCTCACGAAAGGCACGGGCTTGGCCGGATCACTGACGTACTCGTCGTATTCTCTAGAATCGGAGACGCCCGTAGACTCGGAAACGCTCGGCGGGTCGAACGATAGTTCTCCATGCGCGCGAAAATATAAAGTCTTCGCCTCCGCATTCTTCGGAGGCCAAGCTGAATATTTTCTCCATACATTTGTGCCCGTCTCAAAAACATAAGCTTTTGGCAGTTTGGCATCGCCTTTGCCTTTGAGATACTGCTCGAAAAACGGAAACAGAATATTGCTGCGGTAATAGTCGCCGGTGTTGGCGGCAAAATTCACGCGCCCCAGATGCTCGCCATCCAGGCGCGCCCAACCGCCGTGAATCCATGGCCCAACTACCAGCGCGTTGAAAATCCCGGGATTTTTCTGGTCGATCGAGTGAAAGGTAGAGAACGGCCCCTGCAAATCCTCGGCGTCGAACCATCCTCCCACAGTCAGCACGGCGCAATGGATGTTGTTCATGTGGGGCGCGAGGTTCCGCACCTTCCAATATTCGTCGTAGGTGTCGTGATGCAGTTGGTCGTCCCAGAGCTCGCTTCGGCCAGCGAGAAGCTTCGACAGATTCCCGGTCGGTCCGAGCTTTAGATAAAACTCGTAACCATCTTTCGTGCCGTAATCGAACGGCACAAAAGTTTTCTGCGGCAGTTGCGGGTTTTCCTGCGGCTTGAACGAGCTGTAGAAATCGAAGTTCGCCTCCAGCATGAAGGCGCCGCCGTGGTAGGAGTCGTCTCCCATAAAAAGGTCGGTCATGGGAGCCTGCGGCGATGCGGCCTTCAGCGCGGGATGCGAATCGATGATGCTGGCTGAGGTATAGAAGCCGGGATAGGAAATTCCCCAAATGCCGGCATTTCCGTTATTGTTGGGCACGTTCTTGAGCAGCCAATCGATGGTGTCATAGAGATCGCTGGCGTCGTCGACGTCGTGCTTCGATTGCTTATGATCGATGTGCGGCGTCATCTCGACGAAAGTGCCTTCCGACATATAGCGGCCGCGCACATCCTGAAACACAAAAATGTATCCCGTCTTATCGAATTCAACCGAAGGGCCGAGGCCCTTGCGATATTGATCCACACCATAAGGCGCTACGCTATAAGGAGTGCGCAGGATCAGAAACGGATAAGCCTGCGAGCTGTCCTTCGGCGCATAAACTGCCGTGAACAAGTGCACGCCATCGCGCATGGGAATTCGATACTCATATTTTGTGTAGTGTTCCTTGACGTTGAATTCCGGCGCCTCTGTCTTGCTCTGCGGAAGGGCATCGGAAGCAAAAGCGAACTCCCCTGAAAGCGCGAACAATAGAAAGACAAAAGTAAATAACCCCGACGAGTCCCGACGCTGCATACCCGCTTCTCTCCCTGGCTGGAAGCCGAATAAGCAAACTAATTGCCTATGGGGAAGCGAGTCAACCCGAACTTATTTAACCTGAGTTTATTTAACCCGGAAAGTGGCCCCAAGCGCGGCGCAGGCCTCAGTGCAATTCAGTCGGCGGAGTGTAAAACGTTTCCCTCATAGGGCTCTGCGCGTTGGGCGCGCAGTCGCTGCAGTTCCGCTTCGGCTTCGGCGCGCACGCGGTCGGCGAAGGCAGTGGCGCTCTGACGATATTCGGCTCCCAGCGGCGAGAGGCGCGCATGAAGATACGGCTGGTCTTCTTCCAGGCGGTGCAGTAAACGCTCGGTTCGTGCGATTTTTTCTTCGAGGCTAATCATGCGAGGCTAATCCTGACGTGATAGAGGGCCACCTCTACACTGCCACAGCAGCAGCCGCATACAAGTTGCAAGCTGGATACCGCCTGATCAGACGGCTGGAAGGAATCTCAAGGCAGGAATCTCAAGAGGGGTGCGAAAAAGTGGCTAGAGCACGCCGCGGCCGTCGAACGCTTCGGGCATCTCTTCCTGCAAGCGGTCGGTTAGCCACTTTTCCAGCTGATACTGTGAGCTCTGCGGCACTTCGAGAAAGCGGATCCCAGCGCGGCCGGTTCCATCCGCCCACGCGATCTCGCATTTCAATTCGAGCGAGACGTTCATCACCGGCAGGGTGAACGTAATCTGGGCTTGCGCATCTTTGACCAGCTTGCCGAGAACCCGAATGGCCATGCCACCCTCGCTTACATTGGTCGCCGTCGCCGTCATTCCCTGATTGTGCGGCAGACTGATTCGCACCGGCATATCCACCGGATGGCGAAAATACCGTCGCCGTTCCCGCACCATGAAATTCAGCGCCGCATGGAAGCAGCGCGAAGCATGCATCAAAGTCAGCGGTTTCTGTAGAACAAAGTTGGCTCCCGAGCTAAACGCCTGCTGCGTCGTCGTTTTTCCATTGACCACGGCAAACGACACGGCCCTGGCATTGCTTTGTGTCTGGCGGAGCGTGCGCAGCAGGTCGAACCCGTTCTGCACGTCATCGCAGTCAATGATTACCGCATCAAACTTGCGTTTCGCCAGCAGATCATTGCCTGGCGGGCCGCCCGGGCATACCTGCAGCTCGACTGAGATCTTCTCCAGCGCCGGCCGCAGCACGCCCAGCAAAGCAGGGTCCCGGCTGATGAGAAGAGTGTCTAGATTCATCGCATTTTAATAGTAATGGTATTAGACAAGCCACGAAAGTAACCGAGGTACAGGGTGCGGTTACTCCGCCCACGCGATGCGGCCACCGTGCCGCTTACTTTTAGCGCGCAGATCAATACAGTTCCTAAAGTTTTCGCTGGATTCTCCTGCATTTACCCGCCAAACTGCTGATGTGAGCGAAACCGCGTATCTCTCACTCGGCTCCAACCTCGGAGATCGCGCCGCCAACCTGCGCTCTGCCCTTGCGCAGATGGAAGTCGCCGGCCGGGTGTTGGCCGTCTCGGCTTTCTACGAAACCCAGCCAGTCGATGTGCCCGACCAGCCCTGGTTTCTGAATTGTGTGGCTGCCATCGCCACCGACAAGTCTCCGCGAGAACTGCTCCAGTTTGCGTTGAAAATCGAAGCCGAGATGGGACGCCTCCGTATGCGCCACAAAGGTCCGCGCAACATTGACATCGACATCCTTTTGTTTGGCGATCGCGTGCTAGACGAGCCAGGCCTGAAGATTCCGCATCCGGCGATGCATAAGCGGCGCTTCGTTCTCGAACCGCTGGCAGAAATTGCTCCCGAAGCGCGCCATCCTCAACTCGGCAAGACCGCTGAAGATCTCCTGGGGGAGTTGGCCGACGGGCAGACAGTACGGCGGTTATGAAACGGCAAGCGCATTAAGCCTACGGGATCACGATTCGGCTGCCCGCCGCGTCTGGCCCAGCGATCGGCGGGAGCTTCTCCGGAAACTGCGCGAACAAAAAATCAACAAATACCCGAGATTTCGGCCGCCCCGAAGTGCGCCCGCGGGCCAGTCGCAGCAGAAATACCAATGCCTTCAGCACCTCGGAATCCCGCAGCCGCGTGTGCCCAATATGCCGCTGCTCGGCCTCGCGAAATTCCCGCACCATCGTCTCCACCTCGCGAGCGATGCTCTGGTGCGCGAGATTGGCAGTCGGTTGCTCATAGATGAGATTCGAGTTCACCAGCGTTTGATGGCTTTTCGTCAGCGAACTCAATGCCGCGATCAGATCGCGGTCCATCAATGGCCGCCCGTCGAGCGAGCGCTCAGCCCGGGCGCTCTTGGCCAGAGCATAGCTCAAACCGAGAATCAGTTCCTCGCGCTCATAAAGAAACTGCTCGGAGATTTCGATCTCGGGAAAGAAAGGTGCGTGTTCTTCTGTGGCCGGGCGTTCGTCGTGAGCATCGTGCTGGCGCGCCTGCTGACGTGCTTGCAAAAGATAAGTACAGTCGCTGGGACAGTCCAGCGTAACCTCGCGTTGCTCGCCGCAACACTGCGCACAGATCTTTCCATGAACCGCCGGGCAAAAGCGTTTTTCTTTTCGTAGTTCACAGATTGCGCAACTCAAATCAGTCCCTCGATTCGATTATTTCACGGAAAACCCAATTCACCGCCGAGACGGCGAGATAGCCGAAAAAAGCTTTCTTTTTAAACCGCCTCGGCTCCCGGAAATGTTTTTCGCAGATTCGTGCTCTCCGACCTCGGCGTCTCGGCGGTAGAAAATGCACCCCAGCGTTCAACTCGCATCTGCACCATCACTGATGCAATCGAAAAAACTGATGATTGCTATAACCGATTTCTATTTGTGCGCTCCGCCTCCCCCGCGATAGCCTGTTTCGTTATCATTGGTCATTCCCTCAATTCTGGGCCGCGCCCCTACAAGGAGAGGCATGTCAACTGAACTGCGGAATTTTCTAGCGATCCCCTACGACGAACTGCAAGAGATGAATCTGAAGGCGAAGAAGCAACGCCTTGACCGCGTCGCTCCCTCGAAGATTCAGGACGACCGCCTTAAATATCTCGCCGACGAGGGCCGCATCAAGGCCGTGACCGTCATGTTCAGCGACCTCGAGGGCCGTCTGCACATGCTCGACTACGACAAGAAATTCCTGCTCAAGAGCTACGACAATCTGACTTTTGACGGCTCGTCGATTCGCGGCTTTACCGCGCAGCGAGAAAGCGATCTCCGCCTCGGCATTGACTGGAGCGCCTTTTACTGGGGACCGGCCGACGTCTTCGGCCCGGGCAAGGTGATGGTGTTCGGCGAAGTCATCGACAAGGGCGGTGAGCCCTATGCCGCGGATATGCGCGGAGTGCTCAAGGGTTTCGCCGAGGGACTATATAAGAAGCAGGGCTATACCTTGAACGCGGCCAATGAAATCGAAGGCTTCCTGTTTAATGGCCCTGATGCCGAACGCACTTATCACGAGACTGGCAAATTCGAATATGTCAACACCGGTGGCTATTATCACTCGCTGCCCGGGGATCCGCTGCGCACCTTCATCGACACCACCGCCGAAGTGCAGCGCGCCATGGGATTCGAAAACGAAAAGGATCACCCCGAGGTCGCGCCTTCACAGTTCGAAATTAACTACAACTACGCGGAGGTCGTCGCGGCCGCCGACCACATTCAACTCTACAAACTGATTTGCCGCCAGGTAGCCCGCAATATGGGATTCACCGCCTGTTTCCTGCCGAAGCCGGTAGTCGGCGTGAACGGCAGCGGTATGCACACCAACGTTTCGATCAGCAAAGGCGGCAAGAATCTTTTCTGGGATCCGAAGGGCGAAGAAAAACTGAGCAAGGCGGGATGGGAATTTATCGACCGCATCCTCACTCACGGCAATGACATCTGTCTACTGTTGAATCCGAGCGTCAACGCCTATCGCCGCCTCGATCCGCACTTCGAGGCGCCCAACCAGATCAAGGCTTCGGCTGTCGACCGCGGATCGATGATCCGCATCCCCATCGGCAATGAGCGCAGCATGCGCGTCGAAGTTCGCTCCGTAGCGCCCGACGCAAATCCCTATCTGGTCATGCTCTCGATTTTCAAGACTGGCTTGCAGGGCAGCACGGCGAAGATCAAGAATCTGCGCCAGGCCGAACGCTATCTCCCCGATAACATCTACAAGGCGATAGCCGATTTCCGCAAAGCCGAGTGGACATCTGAACTAATGGGCGAGGATGTAAAGGGCCGCTACGCCGACCTGAAAGAAGCGTCCGCCGATCGTTGCCCGCGGCTGCTGGGGACCTTCGTGAAAGCGCCCGAAGTGCAGTACCACCACGACGTCTACAACCAGTATCTTTGGAATAAGTTCTAGGAAAAGCAGATCGTGAAAATGGACAACTGGACCTCCGGCGCCGACTACGATCGGTGGATGGGGCGCTGGAGCCGTTTGCTGGCCGACGAATTCCTGAGCTGGCTCAGTTTACCCCCGAAGCTGCGTTGGTTGGATGTTTGCTGCGGCAGCGGCGTCCTCAGCGAAGCTATCGTTGAGCGCTTTGTACCCACACGGATCGTGGGCGTGGATGTATCACTCCAGCAAATTGAATTTGCCCGAGCGCATCGTGCCGGTCCCTTTGTCAGTTTCCAGGTCGGCGACGCAATGGCTCTGCCTTTCGAAGAAGGCAGCTTCGACGCGGTCGTCTGCGGTCTCGGATTGAATTATCTTCCCGACCCCAAAGCCGCGTTGCAAGGTATGCAACGCATTGCCGCGCCAGAAGGCATCATAGCGATCTATGTTTGGGACTATGCCGATGGGACCCGCTTTCTGCGCGAGTTCTGGGATGCCGCCACGGCAGTCGACCCCGAAGCGGCAGCTTACGATCAGGCCCATCGCTTCGCGCTCTGCAATCCGGAGTCGCTACGAGAGCTGTTTGATAGTGCCGGCCTAAAGGGAGTGAGAGCGCAAGCGCTCGATATCGTCACGCGCTTCATCAGTTTTGACGATTATTGGCAGCCGCTGCTCGCTGGACAAGGTTCCGCTCCCAACTATCTGGTGAGCCGCGACGAGGCGACCCAGGTCGCAATTCGCGAACGTCTGCGCGACGCGCTGCCTGCCTGCGAGGCGGGAGTTATCGAGTTGCCAGCCCGCGGGTGGGCGGTTTCCGGAAGGCGAGCATCTGCAGAAGCGAGCTAGTGCATCGCCGCCGCATTCGTCAGGTTGGCGTTATGATAGCGGCTCATCGCCAAATCGACGATTGACCCAATCAGTTCCATGTAAGTCATTCCTGACGCTTTGGCCGCCATGGCAAATTCCTGCCGGCTGGCCAGCCACGGATTCGGATTCGCCTCGATCACATACACGTCGCCGTTTGGAGCCAGTCGCATATCGATGCGGCCATAGTCGCGCAGCTTCAGCGCGCGGTAGGCTGCAAGCGCAGTATCCTCCAGGCGCTTCCGAGTAACTTCATCGAGGTTCTCCGCGATAGCTGACTTAGTCAACTTATAAGCTTCTGTATTCTTTTCGAATTTCACATCGTAACTTGCAATGCGCGGCGTGCCTTCAGGTAAGCGCGACAGGTCAAGCTCGATTAAGGGCAAGACCTGCGTCCGATCGTAGCTCCCGAGAATGCCCGCATAGATCTCGCGGCCCTCTATGTATTCCTCGATCAAAGCTGGTGAATCGAATTCGTCCTGAATGTATTCGATCCGCTCCATCATCTCTTTGATGTTTTTCACGACCGAACCGGCATCGATTCCGATCGATCCATCCTCCCACGAAGGTTTCACGATGAGCGGAAAAGAAATATCGTGCGCATGTTCGATGCGCCCGCGATAAGACGTAGCAAAAAACGGAGTCTTGATTCCATGAAAAGCAAAAATCTTTTTGGCGATCGCCTTATCCTGCGACATGAAGATCGCGTGCGGCCCGGCGCCCGTATAGCGCAACCCCAGGAGGTCGACGTAAGCGACTACGTTCATTTCCTTGGTGTCGTCACCATCAAACGATTCCGTCAAATTGAATACCAGGTCGGCATCGCAGCGCGAAAGCGAGTGAAGCGAAGCGGGGCGCCCATCCAGTTCAAAAAAAGAAGGCTCATGGCCTAGTTTTTGCAGCGCCTCAAAGATTTCTTCACGATCGGTCTTTTCTTTCTTTACCACCTTAACTTTCTTGTGAGGCTTGCGCATAGCTCCCGCCTCTTCTTTGGCCGCCGCCGCAACTGGATCTTCGTTCCACAAGTCGTAAAGCAGCGCGATCTTAAGCTTTGCACCAATCATGCAGTCTCCTCGACAAAGCTAGTCTCAGTCTGACAGCTAACAGGTGACAGCAAAATCTCAGCGTGACGCGAGGCGGAACCAGTGCTTTTCCCGTCCCCTGTTACCTGTTGTCTACCCTACGGTTGTATGAACTTTCCTTTCGCCACATAGGTCATAACCAGCGCCGTAGCATAAGCAGTAACTTCCGCTAGATGCTCGGCGGTGCGAGTTTTATCGACGCGTAGATCCAGTTCTCCTGCGCGCTTTTCGATCGTGTCGATCAATGTTCTGATCAGCGGGCGCTGTGCCCCCGTCCACTGCGCGACCTTGTCGATCACCGCCTTGCGATGCGTATGCAGAAAGTCGCGCGCCGCGATCGCAGCCTTCCGACGTTTCGATACCGGAAAAATATCCCGCAAATCGGTGTCCGGAGTAAGCTCGGTGACCGCCACTTCCTCGCGTCCGTTTTGGTGATAAAACTCCGCCACGGTATTATCCATATCGTCGACCGTAATGTCGGCCTGCCCGCGCCGCCTAGGAGGCTCAATCTTCCCCAACGTCCGCGCCAGCCGATTCAGGTAAAGCAGCTTTGCCATCGCTCCCCAACCACGATAGCGCTTGCGCCAGCTCGACCGCGGGGTCAGCCACACCGCAAACGTTTCGGCAAAATCTTCATCCGGATGCTTCTGCGCATACCACCCCGGCAAATGGCGCACATAGTCGCGCGAAAATGGCGCTGGCCTGTAGTTATCGTGATAAGGCCGACGAAATGGCCCGAAGATCTTCTTCCACTCCGGCCGATTGTGCAGCTTGTATGCATAGGTAAACGCGTGCCCCGCCTCGTGCCGCAGATACATCATGATCTCGCGAGCATCTTCAAGGTCATGCGTTTCCTTTTCCAACTGGGCCAACGCAGCGTGCGCCAGATAGAACGGAATCCCAATAATCGGCTCGCCGGATGGGCATCCCCACTCATCGGTCAAGTAACAAGCCGGGCGAAACTTAGTAAGTCCCTTGGCTTCCAGTTCGCGATAAAGCTGTTCCACAAAACGCTCCACCGGAGATCCAGCGAGCCGAAGCCCAAGCTCACGAATTGGCCGATCAAGGAGCTCCTGGTAAGCAACAGGCTCAGTTTTCGCGATTACGGTGTTATGCACAAACGCTCGCTAACCAATAAGGTGCAGCCCGCGAACACAGGCTGGGAGAGGCGGTATCGCTACGATTAACGGTAACGGAAAGCAGGGTCAGTTAGAAGTTACTGCGGTAATGGAGAATGCAATCGCAGCCGCAATTGTCAAACGGACGTTCCCGCAGCTTTTTCCTTCCGTCTGCTAGCCCACGTCACCATCACGCGCGCCACTTCTTCCGGAGTAATCCCGCTATTCTGTCGCCAGATCATGTGCCGCATGTAGCCGTCCTCAAACTCATCAATCACCTCATCGGCCGCAATAGCCTTAATGTTATCGCGATCGTGCTGCGTTTTGAAGTCGGAATAGAGTTGATCGGTAGGCGTGCTCTTGTCCGCGTGAATCGTGCGCACCCACGTCGGACGATCAAGCCCCGTGTGTGCCATTGTAGTAAGAGTGTGACTGCTCCCGTCCGTATAGCGGCTGGCAAATTCAATCCAGCTTCCCCTTCGCGCGTGATCGTAAATGTGCGCAGCTACAAATGTCTCTGGATGATGCAGCATGCGAATCAGCACGTCCGGCATTTTGTCGACGCTATAAACACCCAGGTCTTTGAAGCCCGCATCGCGCAGCGGGGCCGCCTGTTGCTCGACCGCGGGCCCATGCGTCCAGGCGGGAGAGTCGACGCGCATGAGCGCGATTCGGTCAGGTGTGCGTTCGAGCGCTCGCTGGCCAACCGCAGAAAGCGCATTGCGCACTACCGTTCGCGCGAAGAAACGGACATATAGCTCCTTCGCGGCCCAGAGCCCCGCAAGGACAAGGATAATTTCCAGGATGATTGTCGGGTCCATAGTTTAGTTCTATGCGATCACAATTTTCTGCACAAATGTTAGTCGCCAGCAAATAAGCGGCAGCCCGCGAATACGGGGAAGGGGCGGTGTCCCCAAGATTAACGGCAATCGCGTTTGGTTAGAAGTTACTGGGGTAACAGGCAGCAAAAGTGCCATACATCCGATGCCAACGAGCGCCAGGGACGCGATTGCTCGCGCCCCTCAGCCTCAACAAATCCTACATCAGGGCTTACTGTATCAGCGTCCCATTCCCATTGGGTTCTTCTGGCGGAATCACCACGGCTGCCGCGACGCGGTCTCCTGGCTCAATGTTCAGCAGGCGCACTCCCTGCGCCGACCGGCCTGATTCGCGGATGAACTTTGATTCGATGCGAATGATTTTGCCGTACTGGCTGATCAACATCACCTCGGATTTTTCTGTCACCTGCGAGATGCCTACCACTTTGCCATTGCGCTCGGTCGTCTTGACGTTGATGACGCCCTTGCCGCCGCGATTGGTTAGGCGGTACTCGTCCGCTGGAGTGCGCTTGCCATAGCCATTCTCGGTGACGGAGAGAATGAGCGAGCCTTTTTCTGGGACGAGGTCGGCGACTTCGGGCGCAACATCGCCTTCTTTCGCGATCGCCTTCGCTTCCGGCTTGATCGTGGTGGCCATGCCGACGATGTAGTCCTTTGCTTCGAGGTTCATGCCGCGCACACCGGTGGCGTTGCGTCCCATGGGGCGGACGTCGTTTTCGTCGAAGCGGATTGCTTGGCCATCATGCGAAGCCAGGAAGACGATCTGGTTGCCATCGGTCAGCGAAGCGGCGACTAGTTCGTCGCCCTCTTCGATGTTGATAGCGATGATGCCGCGTTGCATTACATGGCAGAAGTCTTTGACGGCGCTCTTTTTCACTGTGCCGTTGTGAGTGGCGAAAAAGACGTAGCGATTTTCTTCTTCCAGGTCGCGCACGGCTAGCATGGTGCGGACAGTTTCCCCGGGCTGCAGGCCGACGAGATTGCCGACGTGCTTGCCTTTGCCCGCCGCAGCGATGTCGGGGATCTCATACACTTTCAGCCAATACACGCGCCCGGTGTTCGTGAAGATCAGAATGTAGGCATGGGTTGAGGCGATGAAGAGGTGCTCGACGAAATCCTCGTCGCGCGTCTTCATGCCGGTGCGGCCGGTGCCGCCGCGGCGTTGCATGCGGTAGGTCGAGATCGGCGTGCGTTTCATGTAGCCGGAGTGGCTGACCGTGACCGCGACCTGCTCGTCGGCGATCAGGTCTTCGAGCATGATCTCGGCGGCTTCGTCTTCGATGACGGTGCGGCGGGCGTTGCCGTAGAGCTTCTTCACCTCTTCCAGTTCTTTAATGATGACTTTGCGCAGCTTCGATTCCGACGCCAAAATCGATTCATATTCGGCAATGGCTTCGCGCACCTGCTTCAACTCGTTTGAAATTTCGTCGATCGAGAGCTTGGTCAGGCGATGCAGCTGCAGTTCGAGGATGGCGTCGGCCTGCTTGGTGGTGAAGGGCTTGTCGGCGTCGAGCTTCGGTGCGCGGCCCGTCGTATTGATGTCGATCTTCTTACCCGCGAAGTAAGCGACCAAATTCTCGCGGGCGTCGGCGCGGTTGGCGCTGCCGCGAATGATGACGATCACGTTATCGAGATGATCGAGCGCGGTGAGATAGCCTTCTAAAATGTGCTCGCGATCGCGTGCCTTGTTGAGCAAAAATAAAGTGCGCCGCCGCACCACATCGACGCGATGGTCGATGAAGTGTTTGATCGCCTGGATCAGCCCCATTTCTTTCGGCTGACCGTTGACCACGGCCAGCAGAATCATGCTGAAGCCTTCTTGCATAGACGTGTGCTTGAAGAGCTGGTTGAGCACGATCTGCGGCTCGGCTCCGCGTTTGAGTTCGATGACGATGCGCATCCCGTCGCGATCGCTCTCGTCGCGCAGATCGGAGATGTCGTCGATCGTTTTGTTGTTGACGAGGTCGGCCATCTTCTCGATCAGGTAGCGCTTGTTCACTTGATAGGGAATTTCGGTAACGATGATCGCCTGGCGATCCTTGGAGATGCTCTCGATGGCGGCGCGGGCGCGCATCATGAAGCGGCCGCGGCCGGTGCGGTAAGCCTCGAAGATTCCGGCGCGTCCGTGGATGATACCGGCGGTTGGAAAGTCGGGCCCTTGCACAAATTTCAGAATCTCCGGCAATTGCGCGGCGGGATTATTCACCAGCGTGATGGCGGCGTCGACAATCTCGGTCAGATTGTGTGGCGGAATCTTGGTCGCCATGCCGACAGCGATTCCGTCGGAGCCATTGACCAGCAAGTTCGGATAGCGCGCGGGCAAAACCGCGGGCTGCGTTTCTGTGCCGTCGTAATTCGGATAAAAATCAACTGCTTCTTTATCGAGATCTTCGAGCAGCGCGGTCGAGACGCGCGTAAGACGAGCTTCGGTGTAACGATCGGCCGCGGGTGGATCGCCATCGACCGAGCCGAAGTTTCCCTGGCCATCGACGAGCGGAGCGCGCATGGCAAACGGTTGCGCGAGTCGCACCAACGCGTCGTAAACCGCGAGATTTCCGTGGGGATGATACTTGCCCATGACTTCGCCGACGATGCGGGCGCACTTGCGCGTGGCGCCACCTGGCCGAAGGCCCATCTGCTGCATGGTGTAAAGAATGCGGCGATGCACGGGTTTCAATCCGTCGCGGACGTCGGGCAGCGCGCGGCCGATAATCACCGACAGGGAATAGTCGAGATAGGACCGCTTCATCTCCTCTTCAATATTGACGGGTTGCATGTTAAGCGCGCCCGGGCCGGTGGGGCCGTCGCCGCCCGGAGGAGGAGTTAAGGGAAGTTCGGGATTCTGATCGTCAGCCATTATTCGCTTTCAGCTCTCAGTCGTCAGCTCTCAGTTTATAGCCCGATCGAGCGCATCTTGCCTGTTCCGTGGGCGCAATAGCTGCCTCAATTACTTTACGGGCAAAGAGGCGCTAAGTTATTGCATCTGTAGGCGCTTATGTGAGCTTTTCTATGTTGCAATTATAGCATGTTTTGGGCTTTGATGGGGCGGGGCAGCGGTTGGCTTTTCAGGCTCTTCGCAAGGTCAGCAGCGTGATCTCTGGAGGCACGCCCAGGCGCACGGGAAAGCCAAAGGTGCCGAGGCCGCGATTGACGTAGAGTGCAGCCTTCTGCGTTCCGTTGGTTGCGGACGGAGCTGCGGCGTGGCCATTGGCTGGCATTGGCAGATGATAGAGTCCGGCGACAAATGGTGTAATCAGGCGCGCCGGCGTGACGCTGTGATCTACGATTTCAACCTTTATTTGCCCGCCATGTGTATGACCCGCGAGGCTGAGTTCGATGCCCAGGTCGGCGGCGCGACGGAAGGAATTCGGATTGTGCGAGAGCAGAATGTTCGGCATGTCGCGACGGATGAGAGGCTCGATTTCGCGCAGCATTTGTTCTGGTAAGGCGTGCTCGCCGCTGACCATGTGGTCGCGCTGATAGTCGACACCCAGCAGATTGAAGCGGCCTCCGTGATGCTCGACGACGGCGTTGGCGGCGCGCAGCAGGCGCATTCCCTTTTCGTGGAAGAGGCGTTCCGCCTCATCTTCGACGCCGGCATAGATTTCGTGATTGCCGTTGCACCCCCAGACGCCGAGCGGAGCGCGCAGCTTGCTCAACTCACCGATGCATGCGTCTAGCGGATCGCCAGCGCTCGAAACGAAGTCTCCCGTGACAAAAGAAATGTCGGGATGCAGATCGTTCGCCATGGCAACGGCGCGGGCGATTTCGCGCGGCGGCATGTAATCGCCAATGTGTATGTCGCTCAGCTGCGCGATCCGCAGACCGTCCAGTTCGGAAGGAAGATTCGCCACCGGCACATCGACGCGTTCAACTGTGTAGCGCAAGCGACCGGCGGCAAAACCGTAAGTCGCGGCTAGAAAAGGAAAGCTGCCCGCTAGCACCGCGGCGTATTGGAAGAAGGTTCGCCGGGATGGACTGAAGCCGACCGCAACCGCTCCGGGACGCATACGTGCCGCGACATTCGTGAACCATTCGATGGCTCCGACGGATTCGACGGCGAGAAATCCAAAGACGGAAGCTACAAGCCATAAGCGGGCAAACGTGGTCAGGGTTCTGCCGAGACGGAATGCGCCGACGCTGAGTCGCGAGACGCCGCGGCCTAGCAGCGGATCAAGCAACGTTGCTAACAGAACAGCGGCCAGAGCGATTAGTGCTACGTGCAGGCCAAAGCGCAAGTCGGCGCTTGAGAAGGAGCCGATCCATGTCCACGCCCGCAGGAACCAGAAGCGCTGGACGGCATAGACGGCGAGAAGAAAGAGTGAGAGGAAGAGAATACGGCTAAGAATCAGGGTATTACTCCGTTTCGACCTTACCCCAATTAGATGCGTTCCGCGCCAGGCAAGACTCGGAGGGAAGAATTAGAGCCAATCGGGGGTTGAGACCTGCCTACTGGCTTCTATCGTCTCAGGGAAAGGGGATCATCGTCGAACCGTTATCCAAAAAAAAGGCCGCGAGCTAAGGTCATCAGCGCACGGCCTAAATGCTGAGTTTGCGGAAGCGCTAGTTCACAGTGATGTCTACACTCTGGGAAGGAATGCCGTTCGTGACCACTACGAGCGTGCTCGCACCGGTTTCGATGCCGGCGGGGACGTTGAAGTGTGTCGTCTGGAGCGCTGCCGACTGCATGGCATAGCTCGAAGGATTGTGCGTCTTGCAATAGAACACATGGCCGGTTTGATTATTGGTAATGCGAACCAGCGCGTAGTTGGTGTAGGGCTGGTAGTCGTCGCCATAGGCTCCGCCCGCTGATACGCCAGCGAACCTATACCCAGTCACCGTACCACTCTTGCCGTGGGTCACAGTCTTTGGAGCCTTAGTAATTTGCGGAGCCCATGCCGTGTTGTAGGTTCCGGACGGATTGTAGAGCTCAATCGTCCTGCTGTAATCCGCGAACAGAATCTGTCCAGTGGGAAGCGCTAACAGGTGGCCATAGAAAGACCCATCGTTTTTAGCATTCGGCGGATTGACGGTCGTGGTGAGGTTGGTTCCATCCCACTCATAGAAGGTGGAGGGAGGGCCTTCGTTGACGCTGCCCATGACCAGGACTTTTCCGTTGATTTCAATCGACGCCGGACCATCGGCGACGCTGACCTTGCCGGGGAAATCTGGACCGGTGCTCCAGGTTCCTGTCGCGGTATCGTAGATGGCGGTACGGCCCGCGCCGCAAGTATTAGCGCCGGTGGCAAACACTGTGCCGTCGGGGCGCAAGACTGCCGGACCCAATTCGTAGGTGGCGTCGGCTTCAATTCCGCAATGCGAGTCCCAGAGTTGAACGCCCGTGCTGCCGGCGCTCGACCAAGTCTCGGTGGCGGGGTTGTAGAGCTCGGAATTCATGCCGCTGGCGTCGTATTGGAACACGTAGGCGTCAACCGACAAAACTTCGCCGTTCGGAAGGAGGTTGAAGCCTTCTTCATCGAACACGTCAAATTTTCCATTGCCGCTGAATGCCGTCCAGGTATGTCCTACCGGATTGAAGTAGGCAAATTGCGTGGTGCAGCAGTTGGCCTGCATGTCGACGCCGTTATTGAGGATGACGTTCTGGGCATCGCCAATACTGGTCCAGCCGGCAGGAGGGTTGATCTTCACCCACTTGTTGGTGACGGGATTGTAGAGCGCGCCCATGTTCGTCCAGGCAGAGATTCCGTTGCTGTATTCGCCACCCTCGACGAGCAATTCACCGTTGGGCAACACGGCCGAGCCGAAGAAAAGCGGAGAGTAAAAGGGAATCGGAGCCAGCTCTGTCCACGTGCCGTTGACATAACTGCCATTGATGTCTGGGGTTAGTTTGTACCATGCGTCGTTGGAGGTTTGCTCCTGATGAACCATGACGGTGCCGTCGGTGAGGAGAAAAGATGCGCCAGCGCCGCTGCCCGGATAGGCAGCCGCGACGGGCGTCCAACTCTGGCCACTGGCAAGGGCAGCCAGTAGGCAGAGCAAAATGACGGTTCCCGCAAGCGAGCGGGAGGCGGAAAACTTCGACATGTACTCCTCCTGGTAATCCTTCTTTTTTGTAGGCCCGCCTGACGGCGGTTGCAGATAGGGCCCGAACCTGGGGGAAGAAAAGCGTAAGGGCTGCGAGCAATTGTAGGGGTGAAGGCACCCGATTGAAAAGAAAATAACGCAGTGAATTCGGGGCTGCAAATAATTGCGGATAAGTACCAAAACAAAATACACGACAATTTGCAGCGAGGAGATGTCTAGCGCGAGGCCAGCGATTCTTGCGAGCGCAGGGCTGCAGCGCGCTCACGAGCGTTTTCCAGCGCACGCTTGACATGCCGAGGCGCAGTGCCTCCGGGGACGTCGTGGAGGGCGAGAACTTCAGTGAGGCCGAGGGAGGCTTGGAAGGGCGCGTCAAAGCTGACGTGGATCGCTTGCAGATCGGCGAGCGGAAGTTCTTGCAAATCACATCCGCGCTCGATCGCGAGAGCCACAGCTTTGCCAACCGCTTCGTGAGCGAGGCGCGAGGGCACTCCGCGCTCGACTAGATAGGCGGCGGCAGCCCATGCGTTCATGAAGCCGGTTTGCGCCGCCCCACTCATTTCCGTCCAGTCAAATTCGACGGCGTTCATGAATCCGGTGACTAGCGGCAACATGCCGACTATCGTGTCGGCGGATTCGAAGAGTGGTTCCTGTGTCTCTTGTAGATCTTTGTTATAAGCGAGCGGGAGTCCCTTGACTAGAGTTTGGAGCGTAATGGCGCAGCCCATGACGCGTGCCGCTTTGCCGCGGACGAGTTCGAGAAGATCGGGATTTTTTTTCTGCGGCATGGCGCTGCTGCCGGTGGAGTAAGCCTCGGGCAACTTGACAAATCCGTAAGCGGAAGTCGAGAACAGAATCATCTCTTCGGACCAGCGGCTGAGGTGAAGCGCGAGCATAGAAAGCGCGTCGACAAACTCGATGGCGAAGTCGCGATCGCTGGTGGCGTCCATGCTGTTTCCCGTCGGGCCATCGAATCCGAGTTCAGCGGCCATCGCCTGACGATTGATATTGAGCGTAGCTCCTGCGACAGCGCCCGACCCTAGCGGGCAGAGATTGACCCGTTTGCGGCAGTCGGCCAGTCGATCCGCATCGCGCAGAAACATCTCTGCATAGGCGAGTAGCCAGTGCGCGGCGAGGACGGGTTCGGCTGGTTGCAGATGCGTGTAGGACGGCATCGCTGCGCCGCCCGCTGCGTCGGCACGCGCGAGAATCGCTTCGATCCAATCGGCAATCAGATTTTGTAAAGTGTCGATGTTGTGGCGGACGAAGAGACGAAGGTCAGTGGCGATCTGTTCGTTGCGGCTGCGACCGGTGTGCAACTTATAGCCGGTAGCGCCGATCAGCGCCGCGAGCTGCTTTTCGACAAAGTGGTGGACGTCTTCGGCTTCGGCATCGTTGAGAAATTCGGGTGACTCGGCGCGGCGGCCGATCTCTGCGAGCGCTTTCAATATTTCAGAAAGCTCTTCCGAGGAAAGCACTCCGGCGTGTTCGAGAGCATTGGCATGCGCGCGGCTGGCGGCGAGTTCGAAGCGGAGCAGTCGTTGATCGTAAGGGAACGACCGCTGCCACTTTTCAAATTCTGGGTCAAGAGGCTGCCGGAAGCGGCCGGACCACATTTTCATGGCGCTCCCTCTATTGTTCGACCTCTACTTTTAGTTTGGCCTGCGTCTGGGCGCGGCAACGCGAGGGCAATCCCAGAATGCGGATGAAGCCTTCCGCATCTTTCTGATCGTAGCTCTCGCCCATAGTGAACGAGGACAGGTCGGTCCGATAGAGCGAAAAATCCGACTTGCGGCTGACGATGCTGACATTGCCTTTATAGAGCGACAGCGTGACCGAGCCGGTCAGATTCTGTTGCGTGGTGTCGACAAATGCGTCCAGCGCCTCGCGCAACGGTGTGAACCACAGACCGTAGTAAACGAGTTCTGCATATTTGAGTCCGACGTGTTGCTTGAAGTGCAGCAGATCGCGATCGAGGCAAAGTGCTTCGAGTTCGTTGTGAGCGGCGAGCAGCAGCGTGCCTCCCGGGGTTTCGTAGCAGCCGCGCGATTTGATACCGACGAAGCGATTCTCGACCAGGTCGATGCGACCGACAGCGTTGCGCCCGCCAATTTCGTTGAGCAGTTCGACCAGCGATACGGGATCAAGAGTCTGCCCACCGACCGAAACGGGCGCGCCTTTTTCAAACCCGATTTCTACTTGCTCTTGTTTGTCGGGAGCTTCTTGCGGTGACTTGGTTAACTGCCACGTGCTGTCGAACGGCGCATTGCCCGCGTCTTCGAGCTCTCCGCCTTCGTGGCTGATGTGCCAGAGATTGCGATCGCGGCTGTGAATTTTCTCGCGGCTTGCGGTTACGGAGATGCCGCGCTTCTCGGCGTAGTCGAGACAATCTTCGCGCGATTTTAGATCCCATTCGCGCCAAGGTGCCACGACTTTCAACTCCGGAGCGAGCGCCTGATAAGCCATCTCGAAGCGCACCTGGTCATTACCTTTGCCGGTGCAGCCGTGGCTGACGGCGGTTGCTCCTTCGCGTAGCGCAACTTCTACCTGATGTTTCGCGATGACAGGACGCGCCAACGAAGTTCCAAGCAAGTATTTATTTTCGTAGACTGCGCCAGCTTTCAGCGCGGGCCACACGTAGCCCGTGAGAAATTCTTCGCGCAGGTCTTCGACCACGACCTTGCTGGCTCCGGTCTTGTAGGCCTTATTGACGACCGCTTCGACGTCGTCGCCCTGGCCCACGTCGGCGACCATGGCGATAACTTCGTAAGCGTAATTCTCTTTTAACCAGGGAATAATGATTGAGGTATCGAGTCCGCCGGAGTAGGCGAGAACAATTTTTTCTGCTTTAGGCATGCGCGCTCCGAACCGGGAAGCGGCCAACACCACTGCCCAGCAACCATACGAGTATAGCTTTCTGGATGTGCAGGCGATTTTCCGCCTGATCGAAAACGACCGAGTTCAGCGAATCGATGACCTGGTCGGTAACTTCTTGGCCGCGATGTGCGGGCAGACAATGCATGAAGCGCGCGTGCGGCTTGGCGAGTTGCATGAGCGCGGCGTTCACCTGATAGGGCGCGAAAATCGCGGCGCGCTCTTCGGCCTCCTGCTCGTGCCCCATGCTCGCCCAGGCATCGGTGTAAACGGCGTCGGCCCCGGCGACGGCTTTGCGCGGATCGGTCATGATGCGCAGCGTGGCTTTAGTCTCCTCGGCAATGGCCTTGGCCATAGTGACGATGACGGGACTGAGGGCGTAATTCTCAGGCGTCGCAATCGAAACTCTCGCGCCGACCGACGCTCCCGCCAGCAGCAGCGAGTGCGCCATGTTGTTGCCATCGCCCACGTAGGCGAAGTGAATTTTCTTGAGATCGCCGAAATGCTCCTGCAGCGTAAAGAAGTCGGCCAGCGCCTGGCAGGGGTGTTCGAGTTCGCTGAGCGCATTGATCACCGGCACGCTGGCGTAGGTCGCCATCTCTTCGACCTCGGCGTGGCTGAAGGTGCGGAGCACGATGAGATCGATCCAGCGTTCGAGATTGTGAGCGATGTCATAGAGCGATTCGCGCGCATTGAGGCGGCTGGCCGTCTGGTCGACGAAGAATGTGCTGCCGCCTAGGCTATCCATGCCCGCTTCGAAGGTGAGGCGCGTGCGCAGCGACGGCTTCTCGAAAAACATCACCATCTGCTTGCCGGCGAGGACGCCGCGGAAATCCGCGGGACGCTGCTTGAGCATGGCGGTGAGATTGAAAAGATCGAGGATCTCGGAGGGCTCAAGATCGTGGATGGAAACCAGATCACGCGGCGCGAGGGACTCGGTAAAAGTCTGCGGCGGCTTCGACTTCGATTGGCTCGTCGGTGCAGAAGGTTCAGTTCTCGTGTGCATTTCGCAACTCCGTATATCTTGATTTCTGTGACTCGATCTCTACGACAGTTCACTAATTTTTTCCGCTAACGCTTGCGCTCTCTTATTGTCGGTAGCGATCACCAGCACCGTATCGTCTCCGGCGATCGTGCCGACTACTTCCGGCCAGCGCGAGGCGTCGAGCGCCGCGGCTACAGGCTGTGCGCTGCCCACGGTCGTCTTCACCACCAGCAGGTTTTGCGCTTGGCGGATTTCAAGCACGAACTGGCGCGCCAGGTGCATCACCGAAGGCAAAACACTGTCTGAGTTTGAGCCGTTCCCAGCGCGGCGATATCCGTCCGAACCTTTGACCAGCTTCAGTTCGCGAATGTCCCGCGATAGAGTAGCCTGGCCGACGTCGAAGCCCTTGCGCTCCAGCCGCTGCTGGAGAGAGTCCTGGCTCTCGACGGGGCCTTCATCGAGGAGGTCGAGAATCGCTTTGTGGCGGGCCGTTTTCGACATGAATAAAAATGCAACTCAATGCATAAGTATCCATTGTGAGGCGCAGGCATGTCAAGCGGGAAATGCTTGTCCGGTTACTACCTAGCGCTGACTTTTTGCTGGCCTGGCCAAGGGGGCGGCTTGCGGGATATCGGGCTTCTCCATGCGAAAAACGCCCGGCGAGGACGCCCGCCGGACGGCCGCGTGGACGGCGGCGCTACTCTCTATGCACTTTGCTTAAAACTCATTGTCCTTTTGCGATCGCCGGAATCTGGAAGTCTACCCCGCGGTCGTCGTTGGCTTTTTGCGTGGCGGGAAGGTCGAGCCCGGCGAGTTGAATCTTTCTGGTGCGGCCGTCCGCGAACTCAAAGAGCGTGTCGCCCACGATGGCGTAATTAATGATGTCGGCCTGATGGCCATCTTTGAAAATCAGCGTGGTCGAGGGCTGAACGCTGACGCTATCCCCCAGATTGGCGTCAGGAGTCGTAAGGCGATGGACAGGCCGCTTGCCGGGAGGCGGCGGAGCCGGAGACTGGCCGGCGTCGGCTTCGGCAGAGTCATCACCCTTGTCGTCTGGCGCATAGGGAACGACGGCGGGAGCATACGCCGGTTCCATGATTCCGACAGCAAAGTCTCCGCGATCGCCGTGACGATGTCGACGGTTATGGCCAGCGGTCAAGGGCAGCCCTCGCTGTGCCGGAAAGAAAAAATCGGAGCAACAATCACCAAAAATTGACCAGCTATTCCCGTTCCCCTTGGCGCCGAGTATCGCCTTGTTGCCGAAGGTCAGCGATGTGATGGAAGGCGGAACGCCGTTGATCGCCCTACCGCCAAAACCCGTGGAAGTTATCGACGGCGGAATGGGACTAACCTGCGCTTGACTCGGGAAAGAGGTGGTGAGGGAAAGTGTAACCAACAAACTAAACAGCGAAACGACGAAACGGGCTCGCACACCGGCCAGCATGAGAAGCCTCCCGCGCATAGGGTACACCAATGCTACCTACTGTTTAGAACTTGGCGAAGCAGCAAAAGTTGCGTGAAAAATTTCCCTGGGAACAGAACCTTTTTCCACGGGAACAGAACCCTAAAGAGCGAAATGCGGCATTTCACGCCGCGGTAAGGGGCGCGCGGGCGGTGATGCGGCGAAGTTCGAGCACGCGATGGCGCACATATCCGTCCTCGGTTAAATGGGATGACGCGGCGGCCTTGCGGCTGCTGGCAACCATCTGATCGAGCGGGCGGCGTTGGCCAAAATGCGGGTCGAGCTCGCGGCAAAATTCACAAGGCCGGCTGGACCGAGTGTCGAAACGGCTGGCGACGGCATGGTCAATGTGATCCACGAAAGTGCGGCTCCTGGGGAGGCGAAAACCGATTCGCCCGGATTATGAGGCAGAGTCACAGTACCCGCCTCGTATGATCATCGTTTCTTTTGTCGGCTCTTTGTACTACAGGGGAGGGGACCTATACAAGCCCCCTTTAGAGAGTGCAGATTTGGCGGGGAAACGAGCCTCAAGCTGGGGCGCTGGGAGCTCCATCCCAGCTCGAAGCGCGAAGCCTTAGCCCCCCACAGTTGGCTTTTGGCCGAAGACGGTGAGGTGCAATCTCTGGCATGATAGGGTGACCTCACCGATCGGAGATTGTGTGAACGGCGCCACCAATACAGAGTCGAAGACTGTATTTCTTTTTGACGTGGATAACACTTTGCTCGACAACGACCATGTGTCCAAAGATCTAAAACTGTATCTGACGAAAAAAGTGGGCGAGGCGAGCGCCGGGCGCTACTGGGAGATTTTTGAGCAACTGCGCACCGAACTAGGTTACGCCGATTATCTTGGTGCTCTGCAGCGTTATCGCCTGGATCGGCCGCGCGATCCGAAACTGCTCGCGGTTTCGCACTTCATGGTCAATTATCCCTTCGCCAACCGGCTGTTTCCCGAGTCGCTGGACGCGGTCGAATACACACGGCGATTGGGGCAGGCGGTGATTCTGAGCGATGGCGATGTGGTTTTTCAGCCGCTTAAAATTGATCGCTCGGGTCTGTATGAGGAGTTCGAAGGTCACGTTCTCATCTACATCCACAAGGAAATGGAACTGGCCGATGTAGAGGAGAAATATCCGGCGGCGTACTATGTGATGGTGGATGACAAAGTGCGGATTCTCGCCGCCATCAAGCAGCATTGGGGGGCGCGAGTGACGACTGTGTTTCCGCGGCAGGGACACTACGCGATGGATGCGACGGAGGTTGCTCGCTATCCCAAACCCGATATTACGCTGGAGCGGGTTGGCGAGCTACAGAAATATTCTTTGGCAGAGATTTTGGCAGCTGCGGGACCGTAAGCGGCCAAAGCAAGCGGCTATTCGGCTTCTTCCAGTTCCTGCGTGGCGCCGCTGCGCATCAGGGCCTCGAGTTCTCGATTCAGAGCGACGCGGCTATGCTCGGGCAATTCGATGAAGCGGAAGGGTTGAAGGCATCCTTGCGTAGCCCACATGGGAAATAACATCTGCGCCCGACAGCGAACGCTGGTGATGCCCAGGTGAAACACGACGGTCACGCGTATGCTCTCATCCAGCGGATTTTCGAGCGAAAGCAGGCCGCCATTGACGGAGAGTTGACTCATGCGGCCCCGGATCTGCCGGCCGTTCTCCAGCAAAACTAAGGCCAGGATGGAGCCGCCGAGTTTGACGCGCGAGCCCCGTTGTCCCTTCTGCGTGCTGGCGATGGAGGGCATTCTCGAATCAATTTTGCCTGATGCAGAGGTAACAGGGCAGATTACGAAAGTTAGGCCTGTTTGCGCGGTGGCGGAATGCTGACGACTCGATGCTGGCCAAGAGGTACGCGACTGCAATTACCCGTTCGTTCTCAAGGCCTGGGCGCGCGTGGAATGGCGATTTTTCGCCAACAACCAGGCACATCACTCGAGAGGAAGTCGGGAGGTTAAGCAATTTGTAGAGGATCCTGCTTTGTCGTACCAAATCGAGCCAGATTCGTCGGCGCAGAAAGCCCGGAATCCTGTCCTGCCGTGCTCAACAGGGACCGCGACAAGTTGGTAGTGAATTGCTGGTCGGTTCGGATCGGAACCGCAATTACTCAGCGAGAACCTGTAACCGGAGTGGATTCCCGTTGTCAGGAAACTCAACGGGTCGTAGTCAATGTCAGTTCGCTGCTTCGTTGGTTTCAGAAGGAGCAATTTACATGCGAAGCCATTTCCTGCGTGAGCAGCCATGTATCGGTCCTGAGGTGTGAGGACAGTACGAACTATGCCCACTGCGGATGCTTCATTTGCGATTTGGCGCGAGTGCGGTCCATCCAATGTAGGAATGACCAACAGCAATAAACCCGCAGCCAGTAGCAAGCCGCACGCGACGAATAAAGAAATACGGAATATGGTGCGGATCATTCGACGCGAATTGTCCGGTGACATTTGCGGTCCTTGGCATTGAACGATCCTGCGGTTGTGACTTTGCGTGCATTTCTGTAACTCTTGCAAACAGCCGACAGCGCGCAGAACCCAAGGCCTCACTACTTCGCTTCGTGCCGCAAACCCTTGTCGTACATAGCCCCGTAATCCAAATACTGCGTGACTGGGTCATCCCAATAATTGATCTCGACCTTCTCGATTTCCCCATTCTTGCCAACGCTCGCCGTTAAGTGGGCATTCACGCCCGCAAAATATGTCGGCAGGTTGAGTTTGCGATAACGCTCCAACACCTGATCGCGCAATGCTGGATCGAAGTGAACTCCATATTTGTCGACCAGAGCCTTGATGGCGTCGTAATTGCCCTCCGCCTTGATGCGCATCAACTCGGCCAGAAGCATTCCAACACCCTCACGCATTTTTTGATAATCGACCACGCGAACATACGTCTTCCCCTCGCGCGTGAACTGCTCGATCGATCCGGGAACCTTGTCAGCGATATAGTGCGCAATTAACTGGCGGTCGCGCTCGTGGTCTTCTTCGATCGTGTCGCCCTTAGGAATGCGGCGGAGTTGCACCAGAGCGGCCGAGGCGGCGCTGTCATACATCGCCTTGGCGACCTCTTCCTGGTTCGAGATCAGGCCGAGTTCTTTGAGCTTCGGGTCCCAGACGTTCCAAAGCGCCATCAAATCGGCGCGACCTTCTTCGAGGGTGGAGAAATACTCTTTGAGGAAGGGTTGCGCTCCGCCGCTGACGCGCTCGCTTAGCTTGCCGGAGCCGTGGCCGATGACTTCATGAAGTGCGACCATCAGACTGTGCGCTTCCTCCCCGTATTTCGTGTCGCGCTCTAGCTCGGCGGGACCAGCATCGAACTCAGCGTTGAAAGTCTTGCCAGTCGCGGCGGCGAGGGCGCGGTCGCTGCTGGTGAAGAGAAAATTCTTCGATCCGTATTTTTCGTGGATCTCGTTTTCGTTGGGCAGATTGTCGCCGATAGTGGTCACGCTGAAATCGCCAGTTTCGATGAGGGTTTCGACGGCTTTCACCACAGGTAGCTTGAATGAGGTGAGCTTGTACTTATCGTCCCACGGAGCTTTGCTCTCGAAGTAAGCGGCATTTTCGGCGAGCTTTTTCATGGCGATCGTCAGCGGCTTGTCGGTGATGGTGACAAAACTCTGCGAGCTTCCTTTTTCGCCGCGGGCGTCGCGATAGACCTCGACGAAGCCATTGTCGAAGTCGACGGTGGCGTCGTTCTGCACCCAAGCCGTGCCGAAGGCGACCCATTCCGCGTATTCGCCGGTTTGATAGAAGCGAATGAGATGGCCGATGGCTTCGGCCTGCGCGGGTTCGGCATAGTTACGGGCCTTCTCGAAGCAGTCGACCGCTTTTGCGAGAAATGTCGCGTAGAGACCGGGAGGAACCTTGCCGTCGGGCGTGCCGGCGCGATAGACCAGTTCAGTCAGCTCGCCGTCGGCGCCTTTTTGCACGCGCGAGTTCAGCGCGTATTTTTCTTGAAACCCTTTCAGATCGTCGAGACTCAGGCTCTGGTTGTCAGGGCCTACATAAAAAGTGTTGGAGCTGGACTGGATCGTATCTTTTCCGCCAGACGGACTTTTGGCGGTGGTCATTGGCTCAAACGTGGCATCAAAAAGCGGACGCCGCAAGGCATCGAGTTCGCGCGCCAGGTCGAGCGCGGTCTCAAGCGGTGGGAGAGAGGCATAGCCCGTATGAAAGGCTCCGTGGTGCTGTGCGGAGAGAGCTGCTCCCTTCAGTTGCATGAAGGTAAAACCCGGAACAAATTTCTGCGAGGTCAGTTCGTTGTGATTGCCCCGGTTGGCCCAGAAGAGCTTGGCAAATTCAGAGATTTTCGGCAGCACACGGGGATCGATCCCCTCGGAATGCGCCATGATCCCCTCCAACAGACGTTTCTCCTGCAAGCCATAGGCGGAGAGCTGATCATAAATAATTGGGTCGATGGCGATGGAGGCCTGAACCAGCCAGTAGGCCAGAGCTTGCTGGCGAGGCGTGAGCGCTTGAAAGCTAGGCGCATGTAACTGGATGAATGCGGTGTCGCCGACGCGCTCGACGACGACACCGCTGGCTTTGTCTTGTTGGCCCACGGCAGAGTTGACGAGAGCGAGAATGACAACGAACAGAAGAAATGCAGTTTTAGGCGGTTTCAGGGACGACCTCCGGCGGGCGATGGAGCCAGCCAAACTTTGCAGGCTACCACAAAGCGGGTCGTACCTTCCCAACTTCGTACCTTCCCAACATCGAGACTGAATAAGCGCCCCGAACCCACCCTTCCCGCGTGTTAGAATCGCTATTGTGAACCACGGGGCCGATGCTTCCTGACATTGAAAAATTGCTGGAACTGCAGGTTGCGGACAAGGAAATCCGCAAGCTGCGGGAAGAAGTTGCCGCGCTGCCCAGGCGCATGGCGGTGATCGAACAAAAGCTGGCCGGAACCAAGGCGCATCTGGAAAAGGTGCGGACAGCGGCGAAGAGCGACGAAGCCAACCGCAAGAAGTTCGAAGCGAATATCAAAGATCTGCAAGGCAAGATTTCCAAGTATCGCGACCAATCCCTCGACGTAAAAACCAACGATCAATATAAAGCTCTGCTGCACGAGATTCAGTTTGCCGAGCAGGAGATTCGCCTGAACGAGGACCGCATCCTCGAAGTGATGGTCAACGTCGACGCGCGCGATAAAGAAGTGAAAGCGGCCGAGGCCGAACTCAAGGCGGAGACAGCCGAGATCGAGCAGGAAAAAGAAGACGCGCGCAAGGTTACTGCGGAGGATCAGAAGAAGCTCGCCGAATGGAATGCGAAGCGCGACGGGCTCCGGCAGGGAATTTCGGAAGACGTTCTCCGACAATATGAGCGCGTGGCCAAGTTTCGCGGCAGCGGGTTAGCGGAAGTTCGCGATCAGAAGTGCATGGGCTGCCAGGTGATGCTGCGTCCGCAGACTTACAACGAAGTGCGGAATGGCGAGAAGGTGATGGTCTGCGAATCGTGCTCACGGGTTTATTACTTTAATCCCGCTAATGAAATTAAGCCGGAGCAGGAAGTTGTCACGGTTACCGGTCGAAAGCGGGCGCGCCCTAAGGCGGACGCTCCCCAAGCTTGGTTTTACCGTCCGGATTACGGCGAAGAAGGTGAAGTGCTGCTAGTGTTTACTAATAGCGGGGGCAATTCGAGTCGTCGCGTATATGAAATGCACACGGGACGACAGTTTGGCGATGTGCTCATGCGCGAGGGTACTTACCGCCAGGCGTTTCCCGAGGACCTGACCGAGAGCGCGCTTCGGCTCAATGGCCATTGGGATGAAAAAGAAATCGACGAGTGGGGTACTGAGATACCGTCGAATGTCCTCGATCTGCTGCAAAAAGATCTGCTGGCCATCCGGCGCGAACACAAAGCAACTCTCAAGCACGCCTCTTCTCCCGCCGAACAACCGGCCGCCAGTTAACATTCGCAGTCCGAAGCGAGTTCTTTTCTCTAATCCCCACACAGCCAAACCAGATCGCGCAGGGTACTTTTGTAAGCGTCAGCCCAGTTTCGTTGGTGCTATCGTCGCGTCGTTGCCGTTAACCTTTATCTAATATCTAAGGTCTGACGACATCGATGGATTGCACCGAGCACCAGCCCAGCCTCGCGGCTGGATCCGACATTTTTCACGCCCCGCAGAAACGCCGATTCGTCTTCTGCCTGCTGCTGGCGCTGGCGACGCTTGCGCTCTACAACCCCGTCACGCGCGCTCCTTTTCTCAATTACGACGATCCGGTTTACGTCACCAATAATCCGCAGGTTCGCGACGGACTTAGCTGGAAGACGATTGTCTGGACGTTTCGCACCCCGAAAGATTTGGACTGGCATCCGATGACCTGGCTGTCGTATGCAGCCGACAGTGAGATGTTCGGGCAGAATCCGGAGGGCTTTCATACCGTCAACCTGCTTCTGCACACCGTCAACGCTCTGCTCCTGTTTTTGATTCTCGAGAGCGCTACTGGCTTCGCTTGGCGCAGTCTGGCCGTCGCGGTGCTCTTCGCTCTTCATCCGCTCAACGTCGAGTCTGTGGCGTGGATCGCGGAACGCAAAAATGTTCTCAGCATGTTTTTCTTTCTCATTGCTCTGGCCGCCTATGGGTGGTACACGCGCCGGCTGGGCGTCGGACGATATCTCGCCGTCACGCTGGCTTATCTTTTGGCGCTGATGAGCAAGGCGCAGGTGATCACGTTTCCGTTCGCGGTTCTGCTGCTGGATTACTGGCCTTTGCGGCGGATTGAATTCCGGCGTGCTTCGATGGACGTGGCGGGAGGGAGTCTCCCGCCTGCCATGGGTCGTGCGCCTTCTCTCTGCAGGCTGGTCGCGGAGAAGGTGCCGTGGTTGGCATTGTCCGTCGCGAGCGCGGTCATCGCCAAAACGACAGGGGGGCAGGCGTTCAGCTACACACTTGAGTTGAACGCACCGGCAAGCTTTCCGCTGTGGGTGCGCCTGGCAACGGCGGCAATCGGATACGCCAAGTATCTCGGAAAGACCTTCTGGCCGCAGAATCTGGCGCTCGTGTATCCACATCCTGGATATGCGACCAGCATTCCCGCTGCGATTGTCTCGGCGGTCTTCATCATCAGCATAACCGCGCTGGTCGTGATCTTTCGCCAGCGGCGGTCCCTTTTTGTAGGATGGTTTTGGTTTCTGGGAACGCTTGTTCCGATGAGCGGAATTGTCACGATTGGTCCTCACTTCATGGCCGATCGTTACGCCTACATTCCTCTGCTCGGGATTTTTGTAATTCTTGTGTGGGGAGCGGCTGACCTGATCGAGCGCTGGCACATTCCCCTCGGCATGACCGCAACCGCCGCCGCCCTCATTTTTCTAGCGCTCGGAACTGCGCTGCACCGGCAGGTCAGTTTTTGGAGCGACAACGCCACCCTCTGGACGCACACGCTCGACCTCACTGGGAAAAATTTCAATGCCGAAGAGAATCTGGCACTTGCATTAATTGACCAAGGCAGAGTGCCCGAGGCGTTGCCACACTTACAACGCGCTCGTTCCCTGCGACCTGACGATCCGCTGGCCACGGCCAATCTCGCAACTTACGATCAGATGCATGGCAACTATCAGGCTGCGCTGGAAGGCTATGCCGAGGTAGTTCGTTTCCCAAACTCAGCTCCGTCGTTACGCGCGACAGCCTATGCGAATAGCGGCTACGCGCATCTCTCGCTGCAGAGGTACGAAAATGCCCGGCAAGATTTCGCCAATGCCATCAGAATGCAGCCCGCTAATTCCTCTGCCTATCGCGGCTTGGGATTGCTGGCGCAGCGGGCGGGCGATCTCGCCGAGGCTGCGAAGGCTTATCAGCGGTCGGTTGAGTTGCAGCCTTCGTCGGTGGGCTATCTATTGCTCGCGCAGGCGCTCGAACTGGGCCATAAGGACGATGCGGCGCGCGCCGCCGTCTCTCGAGCCGCCAGCATGGCGCAAGATTTCAACGACGATCTGGCGGTCATGAAGCAGTTGCTGGCGAATTGACCCCCGATCGAATCATGGGCGCGAAAGAGCCTACTTCGTGCCATACGGGTTCGGATAGCGCAGCGCCTTATCCAGATTTCTGCCGCGGATGACTCCGAACGAATGATAGGTCAGCCCCCAGGAATCGATCGACGACATATCGGGGAAAATGCACGCCTCCAGCACGGTGTCGAGTGGATCAGATTTTTTTACCCATCCGCCGCCGGCCGCGTTGATTCCACCAAACAGGTCGCTGCCGCCAAGCTGCGAGCAATAGCACGACGCCGGATTGCCGTTGCAGTTGCCACCATAGGGAACCTCGGCGTAATAGGCGAGTGCTGCCAGCGTGGGATGCTCGCTATTAAGTGTCGACAGCAGCACGAAAATCCGCGATCCATCTTCCTTCGAGGTAAATTTACAAAACTGGCGAGAGCCGTCGAGGCGAAACCAGTTTTGCGGGTCGTCGTTGGTGTTGTAGTAAGGCTCACGAACGTCGACCTCGCCTTGCCATTTCACGCAGCGAGTTTCAGCTTTTGAAAGATCGGAGACCGCGTCGGCGACGGCGCTGTTTGCGCCTCCGGCTTGAACCGGGGTGTTGAGGGGAAGACACACGGCAACTGCAAGCGCGATGCAGGTCAGAATCACGAGCGCGACGAGTGGGCGTTTCACGAAGGGCCTCCGGGGACAACGGGAATCGACTGGCTACGGGATTTGTTGGCGAGCAGTCGCGGCCCGAAGGTTAACACAGAAGCCGCGTTTGCACAGTTATTTCGAGTTGTGCTCGCCCGCGTCTTGAGCGGCCGAGAGAAGAGCTTGACGCGAAGCGCACAAATCATAACAAAGGAACCGGGCGGATCGGCCGGATTTTGCGGTAAGATGGCTCGCATGAGGTGAGTCATGGCTCCGAACGATTTCAACCTTCCGTCCGCATCGCGCCGTTCGTTTCTCAGCGTGTCCGCCGCGGCGTCAGCCGCTCTGGCGTTGCGCATCGTCACTGAACCGATGCTAGCTAATGCCGCGCGCCAGACCATGCCCGCGAATGCAGTGAAAATCGATTCCAACGAGAATCCGCTCGGCCCAGGAGCGTCGGCGCGCCAGGCGCTGACCGCGATTGTTCCCCAGGGCGGGCGTTATTCTTTCGGGCTCCTCGACGATTTGCTCGAAACGCTCGCTGCGGCTGAAGGCCTCAAGCCCGATCAGATTCGGCTTTATCCCGGATCGAGCGAGCCACTGCATCACACCGTCGCCGTCTTTACCTCGCCGCAGCGCAGCTACGTCACCGCCGACCCCGGATACGAAGCCGGAATGCTTGCTTCCAATGTCATTGGTACAAAAGTGGTGAAGGTCCCGTTGACGAAAAACTACGCTCATGATGTTCGGGCCATGTTGGCCGCCGCTCCCGATGCTGGCGTCTTTTATATCGCTTCACCGAACAATCCGACCGGTACGCTGACCAGCCATTCCGATATCGAATACCTGGTCGAGAATAAGCCCAAGGATTCGATCGTGCTGGTCGATGAAGCTTACATCCATTTCTGCGATGCGCCGTCGGCTGTCGATCTGGTGAAGGCGGGGAAGGACGTGATCGTGCTGCGCACCTTCTCGAAAATTTATGGCATGGCGGGATTGCGCTGTGGCGCTGCCTTTGGCCGTCCCGATCTGCTGGAGAAAATCGAGAACTACGGCGGATGGAATGCCATGCCCATCACCGCGCTCGTCGCCGCAACCGCGAGTTTGAAAGACACGCAGCTCGTGCCCGAGCGCAAGCGCATGAACGCTGCCGTCCGCACGCAAGTCTTTGCTTGGCTCGATCGCAACGGATATTCCTACATCCCGTCCGAAGCCAACTTCTTCATGCTCGACACGAAGAAACCAGCGAAGCCTGCTATCGATGCCATGGCCAAGCAGAATGTTTTCATCGGACGAATCTGGCCGTCGATGCCAACCTATACCCGCGTCACTATAGGCACCGCGCCCGAGATGGAACAGTTCCAGGCTGCTTGGCACAGGGTGATGACGGGCGCAGCGACAGCCAGCGTCGGCACCATGCCGCGCGCCGGCAAAGTAGGGCGAGCCCGACGCGACCTCGACGGTCTCGCGGTGCGAGCCTAGAGGCTGACGTTGGAACAGCTCGCGTAGGGGCAGAGCCTGCCCTGTGCTTGGCGAAGGGGGCCCTCACCTGCCCAGCCGAGCAACGCTCGACTTCTGCCGCGCACGCCCAACCCTCGCCCGCTATAACATCTATTCATGCCGAAAAAACAAGCCCCCGCCAAATACGCGGAGCCCTCCATAAAACTCTCCACCCGGGGCACCGTCCGCCTGCATGCGCGTCATCCCTGGGTCTACCGCTCGGATATCGTCGGAGCCAACGACATCCCACCAGGCGCGCTGGTGCGGGTACATGATGAACGGGGCAAATTTCTTGGCACCGCGCTCTACAGTTCGTCGTCGCAGATCGCCATTCGCATGGTCTCGCACGGATCGGTCACCGATTTACCTGCTCTCGTAGCCGAGCGCATTCGCGCCGCCATCGCCCACCGCAAGAGTCTTGTTGAGAATACCGATGCCTATCGCCTCGTTTTCAGCGAAGCCGATTTTCTTCCCGGACTGATTATCGATCGCTACAACGACGTAGCCTCCACACAAATTCTGACTCAGGCGATGGACGCCGCGCCGGTGCGCGAGGCCATCGTGCGAACGTTGCGCGAAGAGCTGCAACCGGTGGGAATCGTAGAGCGAGTTGACGCCCGCATCCGCGACCTCGAGCAATTGCCGCCGCGGCAATCTGGATTGCTTTGGGGGGATAAGAGTTCGACCGAGATCACCATGAACGGCGTCCGCTTCTACTATGACGGACTCGAAGGGCAGAAGACGGGCTCGTTTCTCGATCAGCGCGAAAACTACGCCGCCGCCACGCAATATGCGCACGGCGAGGCGCTCGACGCATTTTGCTACCAGGGAGGATTTGCGCTGCATCTGGCCGCGAGATGCCCCAGCGTGATCGGCGTCGACAGTTCGCGTCCGGCGCTCGAAATGGCGGACAGGAATGCTGCGTTGAATAATCGCGAAGTCGAGTGGATCGAAGCTAATGCCTTCGACCTTTTACGAGACTATGCCGCCGCCAACCGGCGCTTCGACACGATCGTCCTCGATCCGCCGGCCTTCGCCAAAACGAAGCGCGATCTAGAAAAAGCGCTGGGCGGCTACAAAGAACTCAACCTCCGCGCCATGAAGATGCTGCGGCCGGGAGGGATTCTCGTCACCTGCTCCTGCTCCTTTCATGTCAGCCCGCATGACTTCCTCAAAGTGGTAGCCGACGCCGCCCAGGATGCCCACAAATCGCTGCGCGTGCTCGAAAACCGGGGAGCGGCCAAAGATCATCCAGTATTGTTAAATGTGCCCGAAACCAGCTACTTGCAGTGCCTAATATTGTCCGTAAGTGGCTGAAAATAGAAGATATCACTAACATTGACAACAACACGCTAATATTTTATGATGTCGTTACGCTAATTACGAATTGAGAGCCTCTGCGTGGCTCCCCACAACGAAATATCCAGTAGGAGGATTTTAGTTATGACACTGATTACGCGATATGACCCCTTCCGTGAGTTCGTCACTTTGCAGGACCGTTTGAATCGTCTTTTCCGCGATCCGCGCGGCGCGGAAGGGCAGGACGAATCTTTGACCTCGACCGCGTTCGCTCCGGCCGTGGACGTTTACGAGGACGAGCACAACGTCACCCTGAAGATCGAAGTGCCCGGAATCGACGAGAAAGACATCGACGTCCGCATCGAGAACAACACGCTGACCGTGCACGGCGAGCGCAAGTTCGAAAAGGAAGAGAAAGAAGAGAACTTCCGCCGCGTGGAGCGCCAGTATGGCAGCTTCACCCGCACCTTCACTCTGCCCAACACCGTCGACCAGGAGAGCGTCCAGGCCGAGTATGACAAGGGCGTGCTGAAGATCACGATCGCCAAGAAAGCCGAAGCGAAGCCGAAGCAGATCAAGGTGAATGTCGGCGGCGCGCAGACGCTGGAAGGCAAAGAGCCGAAGGGCGTCAGCAAAGCGGCATAAGCGACACTCACGTAGGGTCAGACGCCCTCGTCTGTCCAGCCGGGCAAAGCCCGGCAACTGTCAGCGGGAGGCGGGAATCGACGCCTCCCGTTTTATTTTTGAAGACCAAACTGTGGTCGAGATATCAAATTGATGTGTCATCCTGAGCGAAGCGAAGGACCTCCGCATTTTGTTCTCCGCTAATTGTTGGTTGCTTCGCTGCGCTGAGAATGACATCGCAATAAATAACATTGCAATTGAGGAATAACACCATGGCAATCCGTTGGGACAAATTCACCGTAAAGGCGCAAGAGGCTGTCCAACGCGCGAATGAGCTGGCTTCCGAGCACGGCAATCCGGAACTGGCGCCGCTCCATCTGTTGGCCGCGCTCGTTGAAGACAAAGAAGGCATTGTCGCACCCGTACTCGAAAAAATCGGCATCGGACCGCAGTCCGTGCTCAGCGACATCTATAAAGAAATTGAAAAGCTGCCGAAAGTTTCAGGCAGCGCTGGTCCAAACCAGCCAACCATGTCGTCGCAGGTCAATCAGCTGTTAGAGAAAGCATTCAAAGAAGCTGATGGCTTTAAAGACGAATACGTCTCGACCGAGCACATGCTGCTGGCATTGACCAGCCTGAAGCGCGATCCGGCGCAGGAGTTGTTGGCGCGCTACGGCGCAACTCATGACGCGATTCTGAAGGCGCTCACCGCGGTTCGCGGAGCGCAGCGTATCACCGACCAGAATCCCGAAGCGAAGTATCAGGCGCTCGAACGCTATGCTCGCGATCTGACCGAGCAAGCACGTCGCGGCAAGCTCGACCCTGTGATTGGCCGCGATGAAGAAATTCGCCGCGTGGTGCAGGTGCTTTCGCGGCGCACAAAAAATAATCCCGTCCTGATCGGTGAGCCGGGCGTGGGAAAGACGGCGATCGTCGAAGGCCTGGCCCAACGCATCATCTCGGGCGACGTGCCTGAAGTGCTGAAGAACAAGCGCGTAGTCGCGCTCGACTTGGGAGCGATGCTGGCCGGCGCAAAATATCGCGGTGAATTCGAAGACCGGCTCAAGGCGGTCCTGAAGGAAATTGAAGACTCCCAGGGCCAGATCATCCTCTTTATCGACGAACTGCATACGCTGGTTGGCGCTGGCGCCGCCGAAGGCTCGATCGATGCTTCGAACATGCTGAAACCCGCGCTTGCTCGCGGAGAGCTGCGCGCCATCGGCGCGACCACGCTCAACGAGTATCGCAAATACATAGAGAAAGATGCCGCGCTCGAACGCCGCTTCCAGATCGTCTTCGTCGGCGAGCCGAATGTCGAAGACACGATCGCGATTCTGCGGGGATTGAAAGAAAAGTATGAAGTGCATCACGGCGTGCGCATTAAAGACTCGGCGATTGTCGCGGCGGCGACTCTTTCTCATCGCTATATCTCCGATCGCTTCCTGCCCGACAAAGCCATCGACCTGATCGATGAAGCCGCGTCATCGCTGCGCATCCAGATCGATTCCATGCCTACGGAGATCGATCAACTTGAACGCCGCGCTACGCAGCTCGAAATTGAAAAGCAGGCGCTGAAGAAAGAGGACGACGCTAATTCCAAAGAGCGTCTGGCCCATGTCGAAAAAGAACTGGCCGGCATTCGCGAACAGTCGAACGCACTCAAGGCCAAGTGGAAGCACGAAAAAGACGTCATCGCGAAAGCGCGCGCCCTGAAGGAAAAACTCGAGCAGCTCAAGGTCGAAGAAGCGGCCGAAGAGCGCAAAGGCAACCTCGAACGCGTGGCGCAGATTCGCTACGGCCTCATTCGTCAGACGGAAGAAGAGCTAAACAAAGTCACGGCGCAGATCGACGGCAAGGCCGGGAAGCGCATGTTGAAGGAAGAAGTCGACGAAGAAGACGTAGCGCGCATCGTCTCCAAGTGGACCGGGATTCCCGTGTCGAAGATGCTCGAAGGCGAAGTCAAGAAGCTGATCAACATGGAAGACCGGCTGCGGCAGCGCGTCGTCGGACAAGACGAAGCTCTGGAACGCGTGGCCAATGCCATTCGCCGTTCACGCGCGGGGTTGAGTGACCCGAAGCGGCCGATTGGATCTTTTATTTTTCTCGGCCCGACCGGCGTTGGCAAAACCGAACTGGCTCGCGCGCTCGCTGAATTTCTTTTCGATGACGAACGCGCCATGATCCGCATCGACATGTCCGAATACATGGAGAAGCACGCCGTCTCGCGTCTGATCGGCGCGCCCCCGGGATATGTCGGTTACGATGAAGGGGGGCAGCTCACCGAGCAGGTGCGGCGGCATCCTTATGCGGTGGTGCTCTTTGACGAAATCGAAAAGGCGCACCCGGATGTCTTCAACATCTTATTGCAGATCATGGATGATGGCCGCCTCACCGATGGCAAGGGTCGCAAAGTCGATTTCAAGAATGCGGTGATCGTCATGACCTCGAACCTCGGCTCATCGTATTTGCAGTCGGAAAACGTGCGCTCCGCGGCAGCGTTCGAAGAGGCTTCAAAGCAGGTGATGGGCGCACTGCACGGACATTTCAAGCCGGAGTTTCTGAATCGCGTGGACGACATCATCATCTTCCACCCGCTCGGCAAAGAACAGCTGGTGAAGATTGTCGATCTGCGGCTGGAAGATTTGCGGCGGCTGCTCGCCGATCGCAAGATCTCGTTGGAGCTGACCGACGCCGCGAAGGAATTACTCTTCACCGAAGGCTACGATCCAAACTTTGGAGCGCGGCCGCTCAAACGCGCCATTCAGAAGCTGGTGCAAGATCCGCTGGCATTAAAGATTCTCGATGGCGAAGTGCTGCACGGCGACCACGTGATTGTCGATGCCGACAAGAAGGTGGGCAAGATGACGTTTAAGGTTAGTGAGCGTGTGGGCGAGAAAGTCGCGGCAAGGGCGAAGAAATAATTCTCGCTTTCGCAAGATTGTAGAAGGGCGGCATTCTTTCAATCGCTAGCATGTGCGGAGCTTTGCTCGGCTGCGCAGACGAGGGCGTCTGCCCCTACGTGATTCTGGGTGTTGACAGATCTGTTTCTGACGCAAGAATCTCTCTCCGGTACGATCAATAATTACGAGCACTTGGCCCGGAGGGATTATTTTGTCTGAAGACTCGAAGCTGCATGATTTTCTGGCGGAACTGCTCCGTCGCGAGGGAAGCGATCTGCTGTTAGTCCACGGAGCCGTGGCTGCGATTCGCAAAAATGGAGAGGTCGAGAAGATCGCCGACTCTCCGCTGGATGGTTCGGAGATCGAATCTCTCGTGCAGCCAATATTGACGCCGGTTGCAACCGGCCAGTATCGCTCCGTGCAGATCGCCGATTCTTCTTATCGCATTCCCGGTCTCGGGCGATTTCGCATCAATCTACATCGCGAGCGCGGGCGGGCTGCTGCTACGATACGTGCGCTTCCGGTAAAGGTTCCGGCGCTTGGTGAATTGGGGCTGCCTCCCGAGGTAAGCAATCTGGCGGGCATTCGGCGCGGGCTGGTGCTGATCGGGGGCGCGGCGGGCGCGGGGAAATCTACAACGCTTGCGGCGCTCGTCAATGAGATCAATCAGCGCGATGCGCGCCACATCGTGACCATCGAAGATCCGGTTGAGTATGAGCATGCGCATGTGCGCAGCATCATCGAGCAGGTCGAAGTCGGAACGGACGCGCCTGATTTTCCCACTGCTCTCCGTGCAGCGCTGCGCCAGGCGCCCGACGTGCTTGTGGTCGGCGAGATGCGCGATCCCGAGAGCATGGCCATCGCCGTTTCGGCGGCAGAGACCGGGCATCTTGTGCTCTCCACTTTGCATACTACCGACGTGGCCTCGGCAATCTCGCGCATCTCCGACTCGTTTCCCATGGAGCGGCAGAATACGATTCGGCAGGAACTGGCGATGGCGATCTCCGCCATTCTCACGCAGACACTCTTGCCAAGCCGAAAGGGTGGCCGCATTCCAGCAGTTGAGCTGTTGATGATCGGGTATGGCGCGCGGCAACATATCCGCCACAACGCGCTGCAACATCTGAATCAGGAAATCACCATGACCAAGGCGAAGGGATCGATCGCTCTGGAGGAGTCGCTGGCACGCCTGGTCAGGGACGGGCATCTGGACCGCGAGGACGCGATGGAAGTTGCGGTACACCCGGATGAACTGAAGAGCCGGCTGCGAGGCGCAGCATAAGCTTCGGCAGCGGGATAGTTCATCCGGAGGGGTGAAATGCTTCCGCCACTTCCTGCCGCGACAGATACCACGCGACTATCACGCGCACGATGATGCCGAGGCCGCCGAAGGCTAGCGCTTTCGGTTGGGCGGCTACGGTTGCGGCCGACACCGGCGGCACGAGCATTACAATTCCCGCGATCGCGATCAACGTCGCGGCGTGACGCACGATGTTGTTGAGTTCGATGAGACCCCACGCGACTCCGCCACCCACGACGGCCGCAAGCAGAAACATGTACGGGCCAGCCAACTCGAGGCCGAACAATAATGGGGCACCGGCCGACATAGAAATCCTACCGGGTCTTAGCAGCATCAACGCGCCAGCGATCGCCAGATAAATTGCGCAGAAAGCGAAGAGCGCGGCTATGGCTCGCACTCCGCTGGGTACGTTTTTTTTGGGATGGTTGGCCAACTCGTTAAATTATGGCACTAGATGCCATAATTCACGCCGCGCAGCGCGTCTTTTGTAAGCGTCGCGGGCGACAGTAACTTTCTCGTGCGCATCATGTTCCCTGAAGTGGGCATCATCCCACTGCTCCATCGCAACCATCGAATGGTCGGGAGTGGCCAACGCCTCTTCTGCGCGAATGGCACCGACCCATTCGTCGATGGTCTTTTTGTAGGCAAGTCGCAGTTGGTCAAGATCCTCTTTGCTCATAGACCACGCAGGTTAATGCTGTCCGCCCTAGTGGTCAATTCGTTGGGGAAACATTTAACCAAAAATTAATCCAGCGCGATGCGCAGAGGACGCCTCGCGGCACACAGAAACTCAAAGGCGGTTGCCGATTTCCTCTCCGAAAGCGTATGGTACTCGGCCTAGGCGTAATTCTCATTTTGGGGGATGCAATGAAGCTTGGTCGCTATCTGCGCGTATCTATTCTTTGCCTTTTTTTCGTCGCCGTATTGTCGGTCGTCATGGCGCAATCCGTGCCCGCTTCTAGAACCGTAGTAATTCGCGCTGGGCATTTGCTGGACGTTAGAACCGGCAAGATGCTTGCCAATCAGACCATAGTGATTCAGGGCGACAAGATCGCTAGCGTTGGCTCTGATGCGCAGATTCCCGCCGGAGCGCAGGTCATCGATCTGTCGAACGCCACCGTGCTGCCGGGATTGATTGACGCGCACACCCACCTCACCATGACTACTAACTTCGGCTATTCGCGACTAGGGATTTCCGTCCCGCGCGAGGCGCTGACCGGAGCGCGCAATGCCCGCGTCACGCTCGACGCGGGGTTTACGACTGTCCGCAACGTAGGCGCCAGCAGCTTTAGCGACGTCGCGTTGCGCGACGCCATCAATGCCGGTGATGTTCCCGGTCCGCGCATGTTGGTCAGCGGACCGCCCCTCAGCATTACCGGCGGGCACGCGGACAATAACCTGCTGCCCTTTGAATATCACGCGACCAGCGACGGCGTGGCGGATGGCGTGGATGGCGTGCGCCACATGGTCCGGCAGGATATCAAGTATGGCGCCGATCTGATCAAGTTCATGGCGTCGGGCGGAGTGCTTTCGAGAGGAGACAATCCGCAGGCATCGCAATACACGCAGGAGGAAATGAAAGCGATCGTTGAAGAGGCGCATCGCCTGGGACGCAAAGTTGCAGCACACGCGCACGGAGCGCAGGCGATCCTCTGGGCGAGCAACGCCGGAGTCGATTCGATCGAACACGGCTCTTACATCGACGACGCCGCCATTGCCGCGATGAAAAAGAACGGCACCTATCTGGTGCCGACCCTCTATCTCTCCGACTGGTTTATGGAGAACGCCGAGAGGATTGGCACTCCGGCCGACCTGATGGCCAAGGCGCGGGACGTGATGCCGGCGGCGCGCAAAAATATTGCGCGAGCATTTGCCGCGGGAGTCAAAGTCGGCTTCGGCACCGACGCTGCCGTATATCCGCACGGGCTCAACGCGCATGAATTCGCGGTAATGGTAAAGCTGGGATTGACGCCGTTGCAGGCGATCCAGTCGTCGACGACGAATGATGCCGATTTGCTCGGATGGTCCGACAAAGTTGGGGCGATCGAGTCGGGGAAGTGGGCTGACATTGTTGCTGTCGATGGCGACCCGCTGGCGGACGTTACGACGCTCGAGCGCGTGAAGTTTGTGATGAAGGGCGGCGAGGTGGTTAAGAATTTGTACCCGAAGTAAGGTCAGAGGTCGTGCGGCAGTGAAAACAAAAGCCGGTTAGCAACATGTGTTCACCTCTGCAGTCCGACCTCTGACCTCTGCAATCCTTGCAATTCCTTTAAAATCCTCCGGAGTGCCTATTCAACTTCAGATTGAAGCCACGCGCGGCACTGCCCGCGCCGGCAAACTCATCACTCCTCATGGAGAAGTCGAGACGCCGGTCTTCATGCCGGTGGGAACACTCGGTTCGGTCAAGGGCGTTTCGCAGGATGTGCTGGAAGAACTTGGCGTCGAGATTCTGCTGGGCAACACCTATCATCTTTATCTGCGGCCCGGGGTCGACACGGTTCGCAAGCTGGGCGGACTGCACCGGTTCATGTCGTGGGATCGGGCTATCCTCACCGATTCCGGCGGCTTCCAGGTTTTCAGCCTTAACGATTTGCGCAAGGTCAGCGAAGAGGGCGTGGCGTTTCGTTCGCACCTCGACGGTTCCGCACATTTTCTTTCGCCCGAAAAAGCAATCGAGATTCAGATCGGCCTCGGCGCGGACATCATCATGGCCTTTGATGAATGCACCGAGTATCCTGCCGATGCGACGCGAGCCCGTGCTTCGATGGAATTGACGTTGAGGTGGGCCGCACGCTGCAAGAATTATTTTGAAGAGCACAGGGACGAAGTGCCGTGGGTGCAGGCGGAAGCTGCGGAGCTACGCTCCGCTAGGCGGACGAGGGCGTCTGCCCCTACGCGATCGTCGCCGATGCTAACAGCGACGCAGGCTTTGTTTGGGATCGTGCAGGGTGGCATGGATCGTGGCTTGCGCCGCGAATCAGCCGAGCGCACCATCGACATCGGTTTTCCTGGCTATGCTATCGGAGGCCTTAGCGTAGGTGAGCCTCGGGAGCTTACCCGGGAGATTGTGTTATCTACGCTGGAGCATCTGCCGGTGGATCGGCCGCGCTATCTGATGGGGGTGGGCACTCCCGAAGAGATTGCCGAGTACGCGCAGGCTGGCGTCGACATGATGGATTGCGTGCTCCCGACCCGCGCCGCGCGCCATGGATTGCTGTTTACGTCGGAAGGCAAGGTGTCGATCAAGCAGGCTCGTTATGCGCAGGATGAAAACGCCCTCGATCCGGCATGCGATTGCCGCGTCTGCCGGCGCTATTCGCGCGCCTACTTGCGCCACCTTTATGCTGCGAACGAACTGCTGGCGCAGGTTTTGAATACTGTCCACAACCTCCACTATTATTTGGCAACTATGAAGACGGTTCGCAAGTGGATACGGGCCGGCCACGCGCCTGCAACATAAAGCGCGCGGGCAAAAAGAAAGGCGGCCAAATGTGGCCGCCTGTTGAAAATTAGTTGATCACCCTACGCTGTTGCCGGACGCTCGCCACCTTTGGCAGGTGCACGCTCAGGTTTGATCACTTGCTGCACTCCGTCGTCGGTCTTGGCCGGCAACGGCTTGAGCGGCGGCAGCGTCTGCCCGTCAACCAGCAACTTAATCTCGGAGGCGTCAAGCACTTCGCGCTCAATCAGCGCCTTCGCGATCTGGATGAGCGTCTCACGATTTTCGGAGAGGATGCCCTTCGCGGTTGCGTAGCCGGTGCTGACCATCTTCCTGACTTCTTCGTCGATCTGTATGGCAGTGGCTTCGCTGTAGTCGCGGTGTTGCGCGATTTCACGTCCCAGGAAAATCTGCTCTTCTTTTTTGCCGAAGGTTAGCGGACCCAGGTCGCTCATGCCCCACTCGCAAACCATCTTGCGCGCCAATTCCGTAGCGCGCTCAATGTCGTTGCCCGCACCGGTCGACATCTGGTTCAGGAAAAGCTCTTCCGCAATGCGCCCACCCATCAGGATGGCGATTTGCGTATCGAGATAATTCTTGTAGTAGTTGTGGCGATCGTCGGTTGGCAACTGCATGGTCAACCCAAGCGCCATTCCCCGTGGAATGATCGTGACCTTGTGCACCGGATCGGAGTGTGGCAGTTTCGCCGCCACCAGCGCGTGTCCAGCCTCGTGATACGCCGTGTTCTTCTTCTCTTCATCAGAGAGCAGAAGCGACTTGCGTTCCACGCCCATCAGCACTTTATCTTTGGCCACTTCGAAGTCGTACATCAACACGGCCTTGCGATTCTGCCGCGCCGCTGCCAGTGCCGCTTCGTTGACCATGTTGGCTAAGTCAGCACCGGAGAATCCCGGGGTGCCTCGCGCCAGAGTGTTGAGTTCCACGTCATCCGCCAAAGGAATCTTGCGGGTGTGCACGCGCAGAATTTCTTCGCGTCCGCGCACGTCGGGACGATTGACGACTACGCGACGGTCAAAACGCCCAGGTCGCAGCAGTGCCGGATCGAGAACGTCCGGACGGTTAGTCGCCGCCATCAGGATGACGCCTTCGTTCGATTCAAAGCCATCCATTTCGACGAGGAGTTGATTAAGCGTCTGTTCGCGTTCATCGTGTCCACCGCCGAGGCCAGCGCCGCGATGGCGTCCGACAGCGTCAATTTCATCGATGAAGATGATGCAAGGAGCGTTCTTCTTGCCCTGCTCAAACAAGTCACGCACGCGGCTCGCGCCCACGCCGACGAACATCTCAACAAAGTCAGATCCGGATATGGAGAAGAACGGAACGTTCGCTTCGCCAGCGACAGCGCGTGCCAGCAAGGTTTTGCCGGTTCCGGGAGGGCCCACGAGCAGCACGCCCTTCGGAATGCGTCCGCCGAGTTTCTGAAACTTCTGCGCCTCACGGAGAAATTCGATAATCTCGCGCAGTTCTTCCTTCGCCTCATCCACACCGGCCACGTCTTTAAACGTGATCTTTTTCTGCTGCATGGAGAGCAGGCGCGCCCGGCTCTTGCCGAATGACAGCGCCTTGTTTCCGCCGGTCTGCATCTGGCGGATCATGAAGAACCAGAGCGCTCCGAGCAAAACAAGAGGAGCCAGGTTCAGGATCCAACTTGGCCATGTGCCATTACTGATGTCCTTGAAGCTGTAGGGAACGGCCTTATCCGTCAGCTTCTTGTACATATCGGGATAGTTCGCCGGCACAATCGTATGGAAGGGCGAGTCGTTCTTGAACTTGCCCTTTACTTCCTGGCCAATGAAGGTCACATCGTGGACATTGCCCTGGTCGACTTCCGTCAGGAACTCAGAAAAGCCGATTTCTTTTTCCTTCTGGGCATTCGTACCGGTTTTCACCACCTGCCATAGAAGGAAGGCCGAGACCACGATAACCGCCCAGAAAAGTACTGTCTTAATTGTTGAATTCACCTAAAACTCCTCGATTTGCAGGCCGAGCCCCGCCAAATAGAAAAGGCGCCACCGGTCCAGCTCCACCAATTAGATGCCGGAGGCGGGAATTCGATTGGGGAAAGACTGCATCCCCATTCTAGACCTTTTTTCCAGAAAACGGGCAGCTAACGGAGCACAGAAGTTACCGGCCAGCGATGCGCGATGAGCCTGGAGGCAGGTAGCCCTTCACTGCGTTCAAATTGAGACTTGCTTCAGATGCTCACGGCCAGATACGGCAAATTACGGCCGGTCTGCTCAGGACTACCCAGGCCATAGCCGCAGAGAAACGCGTCATCCACCAGGAATCCGAAATAGTCGGGCTGGAGGGGCACACGGCGTGCCGATTGGCGATCTAGCAGCGTGGCCAGCTTCACCGAAGCCGCCCCGCGGCCGCGCAGGTCGCTCATCAGAAATTCGCTGGTCACGCCCGAGTGCACCAGGCCCTCGACCAGCAGCACGTGCTTGCCGGCAATTGCCAGTTCGTGGCTGAAAAGTATTTCGAGCACGCCGCTTTCACCTTGTTTGCTCTCCTTGTAGGCGGGCTTGATGAAGGTGCAGATAACGGGCACATCGATGGCGCGCACCAGGTCGGCCATGAACAGAAAACTATTTTCCAGGATGCCGAGCGCGATCACGGTCTGGCCGCGATAGTCGTCGGAAATTTGCCGTCCCAGTTCGCGAACCCTTTTTTGAATCTGGTCGGCCGAGATCACCTGACGCAACCCGGCATTCGACGAAACATTCATGATGGAGTGGCGCCTCCGGACTGACAGATTACAAACTGAATTGAAGTGCGTTCAGTCTAACGCAATTGTAAACAACGGCATGTTATATCATGCGCCCAATTCGCGAATCCAAATTGCCTGCGTCGCGTTGGGGGCTGCTCGGTGGGCCTCGGGAACGGCGAAGCCGCGCATCCAGATCAGGCCGGAGACCTCCGCGGCGGCGACTGGCCACAGTTTTTTTTGCGTTCCGGTCACGTTCCGGTCGCTCAGTAGTTCCTTCACTTTTCTTTCGGCCGCTGTGTGTGCGGGCCAATAGCGATCGCCCGGTCGCCAGTTGCGAATCAGAATTTCTATTGGCACCCGCGCGATATCGAGCAATTGCGTACGCTCGGGGTCGGGCACCGTGGCCACATCGACGATTTCAGCCGCGACACGGCCGTGCAATTCGGGAACAGCAACCGCGCCAGGCACGTGCAAGGTGTATTGATAATCGCGAACTTGCGACTCCCCCGCTTCGCCGTCACGGCAATGCGAAGTTTCGAGTAGCAAGTGAACTTCGCGGCTTCCACTTTGCCGTGCGAGTCGAAGATTCCAAGCGCGGGACAATTCCAGCTTTTTTCGTGGCGATTTCTCTGAAGTTGAAGTTTGGGCCAGTTCCAGGGCCTCCTCGATCAAATGGAAGGAAATACTCACACCGGGAGCGTTCGCTTCCAGCCACGCCCGCAGCACCCGGCGCTGCGAAGCTAGCGGGAACGCCTGCAGAGCCGTTAGCGGTAAGCAAGCGGTTGAGAGTGCTGGCGGCTGCGCCATTATCTCTGCATGGTCAATCGTCCAATGCTCCTCCTCGGCGCGGGCAATTTCTGCAAGCTCGCTCATGTGTTCGATGGCCGCTTCGCCAAATTCTTGGGCGATCAGGGGCAGCAGGCGGTGCCGCACGCGGTTGCGCAGGAAGGCAATGTTTTGGTTCGAGGAATCTTCGCGCCAACCCTGGCCGCTCTCGCGCAGGAATTGCTGGAGTGTGGCGCGGCGGAAGCCGAGAAACGGACGCACCACTTCGCCGAAAGACAGACCCTCTTGTTCGAAAACAATCCGCGGGTGGATCCCTGCAAGGCCGCGAATGCCGGTGCCGCGGAAAATCCGCAACAGAATTGTCTCTGCCTGATCGTCGAGAGTATGCGCAGTCGCAATTTTCCCGACGCGACGGTCGCCAACGAGTTCGCGAAAGAATTGATAGCGCAGTTCACGGGCCGCCGCCTCAATGCCGGAGGTCGTGCTGGTGGTTTCGTCGCCGCGCTCGCGCTGGTTGTCACGCCTGCCAATCGTCGCCGCTCGAAGATGCAGTTCGAGCCCGTGTTGCTGCGCCAATTGGGCGACGAAGCGCTCGTCATCGTCTGACTCTTCACCGCGCAGTTTGTGATTGACATGGGCGACGGATAGTACGATCCCCAACTCTTCGCGCAACTCGAGCAGAAGGCAAAGCAATGCCACGGAATCTGCCCCGCCAGAAACGGCGGCAGCTACCCGATCTCCCGCACGCAACAAGCCCGTCTTTCGAATTGTCTGAAGCAGACGCTCCCCCAGTTCGCGCACGGAGAAATGGTAAACCAGTTGTCGTTCGTCGGTCGTCAGTTGTCAGTGAACCCGGTGTTCTGTCAACTGACAACTGACAGCTGCCTTTCTGCTATGCTTTCGAGAGATGTCGCGAACTTATCGCTGGACAGCTACGTGTCTGCTGCTGGTCATGCTCGTCCCGGCCATTGGGCCGCTGGCGATGGCCCAGGCTGGCGCTATGCACTGCCTGCGCCCCATGGTCGCCGCCCAGACGGTCGCGCCGGAGATGCCCTGCCATCATGCGATGGCGCACGCGCAGCCCACGCCATCCAAATCCTCGGAAACTTTGCTCTACGCCGACGACAGTAATTGCTGTGCCAACCATTGCTGCTGCGGCGCGTTCACTTCAGAGTGGGCGCAACCCGCATCCAGCTTACCTTCTTCTCTAGCGCTTCTGATCGAACCGGCGCGCCCGGCGCAAGCCGCGGAACTTCGCTCAACCGATATCTTCGAACTCGATTCCGCCCGCGCTCCTCCTCGCAGCTAATCCTTTCGCCGAATCGGCGTGCCCCGAGAGCTGAAACTCGTTGTCCTATCGGCTCCGGTCGCTGAAGCCCCGCGCTTTCCCAAACGATTGCTGTCTCTCGAGGAGACTTACGATATGACTCGCCTCAAGCTACTAGCATTTGGCGTCTTACTGCTATATGCGGCCATTGCGTTCGCTAATGATTACGGCGCTGTTCGCGGCATCGTGCACGATCCGCAACATCGTCCCGTGCAAGATGCGATGGTGATGCTCAAAGCAAAATCATCGGAGTGGGCGAAGAGTGTCACAACCGACGCCGCCGGTGAATTCCAGATCAACGCCGTGCCTCTTGGCGACTACTCGGTCAGCGTCGCCAGCCAAGGATTCGCCCAGACTTCCCGCGATGTCACGGTTACCTCAGGCTCGGTGCCGGTCGTGCACTTCCAATTGCAAGTGGCATCGGCGAGCGAAAAAGTTACCGTCTCGGCCGCGCCAGCGGTCGCTGCCACCGACAGCTTCACACCCACGACTCTGGTCAGCCGCCTCGATATCGAACGCACTCCGGGAGCCGACCAGACCAACAGCATGGCGATGATTACCGACTACGTTCCCGGCGCCTACGTAACGCATGACATGTTGCACATGCGAGGAGGCCACCAGACCACGTGGTTACTCGACGGCATTCCAATCATTAATACAGCCATCGCGCAAAATCTCGGCCCGCAGTTCGACCCGAAAGACATGGACTACGTCGAGGTCGACCGCGGCAGCTATGGGGCGGAGTTCGGCGATCGCACTTATGGCGTCTTCAATGTCGTGCCCCGCACCGGCTTTGAGCGCAACCGCCAGGCCGAACTGGTCATCACTGCCGGCAATTTCTATCAGACCGATGACGCGCTCAGTTTTGGCAGCCACACCGACCGCTTTGCGTATTACGCCAGCGTCAATGGCAATCGCAGCAATCTCGGCTTGCAACCTCCCGTCCCACAGGTCGTGCATGATGCGGTTAACGACGTTGGCGGATTCGGTTCGTTCATCTTTAACGTCGATCCTTCAAACCAGCTTCGCCTGATGACGTCGGCCCGCCGCGACTATTATCAGATTCCTTACGATCCCGATCCGAACGACATCGAGAACCAGCTTTATTCCAGCTACGGCCTTCGCGACAACCAAACCGAGGTCGATACTGGCGTACTGTTTACCTGGCTGCACACCTTCAACTCCCATCTCCTGACCACTGTCTCTCCCTTCTACCACTACAACAGCGGAGACTATGCCAGTAATCCCAATGACACCCCCGTCGCCACCACCCAAAATCGCGCCTCGAACTATGTTGGAGGCCAAGCCAGCTTTTCCGCCAATTACAAAAAGAACGATCTTCAGGTTGGGTTCCTCAGCTTTTACCAGCACGACAACCAGGTCTTCGGCGCCATTTTCAATGATGGGAGCGGAAATCCGCCGTTCAGCATCAGCGAAACTCCCACCGCCAATCTGGAGGCTTTTTACATTGATGACAGATTCAATCCATTTTCCTGGCTGACTCTGTCCGCTGGCATGCGCCCGACGCGCTTCTCCGAAGGCAACTTTCCGGCCGGCGCGCCGGAAACGCCGGTTTCCGAATCCGCTATCCAACCACGCTTCGGCGCCACCCTCACCATTCCCAAACTCAACTGGACCTTCCGCGCCTTCTATGGACACTATTATCAAGCGCCCCCTATTGAGACCGTTTCGGGTGAGTTGGAATCCTTATGCAGCGAGCCCGGGTATGCTTGTCAGTTCTTGACTCTGAAAGGCGAGCGGGACGAAGAACATCAGTTCGGTGTCGCCATTCCTTATCGCGGATGGGTGCTCGACGCCGATACTTTTAAGACCGGTGTTGCCAATTTTCTCGACCACAACAACATCGGAGCTTCCAATATTTTCTTCCCGCTCACCGACACCAGAGCTTTGATTCGCGGATGGGAGCTTACGTTGCGCTCTCCGCGAATCGCGCACCGTGGCCAGGTTCATCTCGCCTACTCCAACCAGATTGCCGAAGGTGGAGGCGTCATCACGGGCGGACTGAATAACGCCGAGGTTTGCCCGCCGGGCGTTTACCTTTGCCCGCTCGATCACGATCAGCGCAATACACTCAACGTGGGCGGCGACATCACGCTGCCGTGGCGGTCGTATGCCTCGACCAATGTTTACTACGGCTCCGGATTCACGAACGGACAGCAAGGTGTTCCCGGCTGGCCTTATCCCGGTCAGTATCTCCCCAGCCACACCACCTTCGATCTCTCTTTGGGCAAGGATTTCGGCGAGCGCTTCAGCGCCTCAGTGAGCGCTCTTAACGTTGCGAATCGGCGCGTGATTTATGATGACAGCGTGACCTATGGCGGATTCCACTGGAACCTGCCGCGGCAGATCTACGTACAGTTTCGGTATCGGTTCCACTATTAACGTTTCACTATTAACAACGAAACGATAGAGGCCGCCGAGCGCCTGGAGTACAGTCTCTGATCATGGATGCCGTTACTGCTCATTCCGGCGCGTCTCCGTCAGCGCCTGATGGTCCGAATGACGATCGTCCGAATAACGATCACTTGCATGACGACCGTTCGGTCGCCGCGCTTCCGCCGCTCGCCGTCGGCATTCTGATCGTTCTCTGCGCCGCGAAAATACTGCTGCATATTTTCACCAGCCTGCGGCACTACGGCTACTTTCGTGACGAGCTTTATTACCTCGACATGGCGCGCCATCTTGATTGGGGATATGTCGACGCCGCCCCGCTCGTCGCTGTCTACGCCAAGATCGCGCTGCTGATGGGCGGTTCGCTGGCGGCGCTGCGCATCATTCCCGCGCTTGCGGGCGCGGCACTAATCGCGCTCACCGTGCTCATAGCCCGTGAACTCGGCGGCGGACGCTACGCGCAGCTCCTGGCCGGGCTATCCATTTTGCTATGCCCAGCGATTCTGCTGACGGACAGCCTTCTCACCATGAACGCCTTCGAGCCGCTGTTCTGGATGGGTTGCATCTGGGTGGTCGCCCGCATCCTGCGCACGGGCGACTCGCGGCTCTGGCTCTGGTTCGGCGTGCTCGCCGGGCTTGGTCTGGAGAATAAGCACTCGACATTATCTTTCGGATTCGCCGTCACGGTAGCCCTGCTTCTGACGCATCATCGCCGCGAGTTCACGCAAAAGTGGATATGGATCGCCGGCGCGATCGCAGTCGCGATTTTTTTCCCTAACGTGATCTGGCAAATCCGCCATCACTTTCCAACCATCGAAGACCTGGCCAACGTTCGGCGCGAACACAAGAACGTCATTCTCCCGCCGCTCGCCTTCGTCAAAGAGCAGATCATCGACATGCATCCGATCCTGCTGCCGCTCTGGCTCTCTGGGCTGGTCTGGTTTCTCCGCGATCGCCGCTGGCGCGTGCTGGGACTGACTTTTGTGGTCTTCTTTGTCTTGATGGAGGTTGCACACGGCAAGAACTACTACGTGTTTCCGATCTATCCCATGCTATTCGCTGGCGGTGCCGTTGTGTTCGAGCAAGCCATTGACCGGTGGCTAGCAGTTCGTGCTGCGTGGGTGCGAACGGCCACGCGCGCGGCCGTCGTCGCCATCATCGTGCTCGCGGCGCTTCCTATTATTCCGATGGTGACTTGGATGCTGCCGCCAGAGCGGCTTCTCGCTTATCAGAACGCTCTTGGATTCAAACCCGCGAAGGCTGAAGTTGCCCATGAATCGCTGTTGCCGCAGCCCGTTGCCGACCAATTCGGATGGCCCGAGTTAGTGAGTGAGGTCGGCGGTGTTTATAACTCGTTGCCGCCGGATGAGCGCGCCCAGACCGGCATCTGGGCCGGCAACTACGGCGAAGCCGGCGCGATTAACATGTTTGGACCCGCCTACGGGCTGCCCTCCGCCTACTCGCGCCATCAGAATCATTGGTATTGGGGCCCGCCGCCTCAGGTTTACAAAAACCTCATCGTCATCCAGTGGGGCCTCGACGACGTGCGCGACAACTGCACCTCGTACCAGGCATTCGACCACTACCAGCGCTTTGGCATGGGAGAAGAAAATACGCCGTTCTACCTCTGCCGCGGCGTGAAGTTCGATATACAGAAAATCTGGTGGAACTCGCACCACTGGAATTGAAGGCACCCACGCGACTTTCGATTGACCGATTTCCACAGCGCACGATAGACTAGTTGAGTTTGCCTGTACTTGCGGACCCGTTCTGGGACCGCGCCGCGTTTCCGGTCAGAAGCCGCAGCGGAAAAACAGCAAGCATATTTATTTTTCTGCCGGGCTGCGCTCGGCGAGGCAGGTGAGGGCACCTGCCCCTACGGGACATTCGTGAAATTGAAGGAGAAACTATGTACGCGGTGATCCGCGCTGGTGGTAAGCAGTATCGAGTCGCTCCGGGAGACGTGATCCGGGTCGAAAAACAGGCTGATAAAGATGGGAAGGTCGAGTTTGGCGACGTGCTCGCGGTTTCGGCTGAGGCCGGCAACGTAGCTCCTCCCGGAACCCAGGCGTTCGTGACTGGCGAAGTCGTGGAGCAGGGACGCGGCAACAAGATCCTCGTCTTCCACTACAAGCGTAAGAAGCAATACAAGAAGCTGCGCGGGCACCGGCAGGACTTCACCGCCGTTCGCATCACCGAGATCGGATTCGATGGACAGTCGTTCAAAGCCCCCGAGCTTCCGAAGAAAGAAAAGAAGGTGAAGGCGGCGCACGAAGCGGGCGAGCACGAGGAAGTGAAGACCTCGAAGCGTCCGGGTAAGAAAGCCGTGAAACACGCGGCCCACGCGCACGCAAAGAAATCGGCGCCGAAGAAGAAGGCGGCGAAGAAGAAAAAGAAGTAAATTACTGGCAACTGGCCACTAGAAACTGGATAACGACTTATGGCGCATAAAAAAGGACAAGGCACTTCACGAAACGGGCGCGACTCGAACGCGCAGCGGCTTGGCTTCAAAGCTTTCGGTGGGCAACTGGTTCCGGGCGGAACGATCATCGTCCGCCAGCGCGGCACGCGCGTGAAGCCCGGACTGAACGTAGGGCGCGGCAAGGACGACACTCTCTTCGCCAAGATCACCGGACGCATCAAATTCGTCGATAAGGGATCGATGGGCAAGTTCGTGACGGTCGAGCCTGAAGCGATCGCAGCGGAGTAATTAGGGCGCGCTTCGACGCCACTGTGTTTTTGGGTGGCGCAGCGCTTGAGCGCTGCGGTCACAGCTTTATTTTCATAGCCCCTTGAGGGGCTGCGGCGGCCTCGGCTTCGAGTCGAGGCTTTTTCATTGGGGCCTTTTTTCATCCTCCATGTTTATCGATGAAGCCAAAATTCGCGTGAAGGCCGGCGACGGCGGCAACGGCTGCATGGCGTTCAGACGGGAGAAATTTGTCCCGCGCGGCGGTCCCTCCGGTGGCGATGGCGGACGCGGCGGCGACATCGCGATGGAATCGAGCGAGCGCCACAATACTCTGGTCCACTTCCGCTTTAATCCCGAATACACCGCCGAGCGCGGTCGCCACGGCGAAGGCTCCAAGAAGACGGGTCGCGATGGCGAGGGAATTGTCCTGAAGGTGCCAGTGGGGACGATCGTCTACGACGATGACACAGGCGAGATCGTGCACGATTTTTCGCGGCCCGACGAGCGCGTCATCATTGCGCGCGGCGGACGCGGTGGTCGCGGCAACGCGCAATTTGCCACCTCCACCCATCAGGCGCCGCGCGAGCACGAAGATGGCCGTCCCGGCGAAGATCGCCATTTTCGCCTGGAATTGAAGCTGTTAGCCGATGTCGGCCTCGTAGGCTATCCGAATGTAGGCAAGTCGACCCTAATCTCGCGCATTTCGGCAGCCCGCCCGAAGGTTGCCGATTATCCCTTCACCACCCTCGAACCGAATCTAGGCGTGGTGCTAGTCGGCGATAAAGGAAAAGAAGAGAGCTTCGTGGTAGCCGACATTCCCGGATTGATCGAAGGTGCGCACACCGGCTCCGGCCTCGGCACCCAATTTCTACGCCACATCGAGCGCACGCGCCTGCTGGTGCATATGGTCGATGTTTCCGACGGCAGCGGCAGGCCGGATGTAGTGAATGACGTCGAAGTAATTCGAGGCGAGCTGGCAAGTTTCGGCGCTGGCCTCGAAAAGAAGCCGACGTTGATGGTCGCGTCGAAGATCGACGTGGCCAATCCGGAGAAGCTCAGGAAGCTGAAGCAGTGGGCGACGCGACGGAAATTGAAGCTCTATCCAATTTCGGCGGTGACGGGCGAGGGGATTGAGAAGCTCAAGTTTGCGATGGCCGAGGGCGTCGAGAAGGTGCGAAGCAAGCTGGCCAAAGCGCAGGAAGAAACGAAGAGTTTCGGTTAAGTCGCTTATTAGCCAGCGGAGAAGAGTTGTTGTAGTCGCTTTTGCGTCAGCCTGTGATTGTGGATTACATTGTTCAGGATGACTTTCACCAATTTTATTATTGCACTCGTTCTATTCGCTCTCCCTGCATTCGCTCAGCGCGGCGAATCTGCTAAACCGTCCGACGATGCCAGCGCAACTCCGGCGGCAAAATCTGGGGAGTCGAAATCCGCCGAAGCAAAGTCCGGCGAAGCGATGAAGAATCCTCTGCCCGCGGACAAGTCTGCGCCGCAGACGATCACCATGAACGGCAAGACGCTTCACTATACCGCCACGGTCGGGACAATCACGCTGAAGAGCAAGGACGACAAGCCCACCGGCGTGGTCATGTACACCGCATTCACGCTGGACGAACCAAAAGGCAAAAACAAAGACAGCGACGGCGGTTCGCACCGGCCCGTCACGTTTGCGCTCAATGGCGGGCCGGGGGCCTCGTCCGTCTATCTGAACCTGGGCGCGATCGGGCCGAAGCATATTGTGTTTGCGAATGAAGGTGACTCGCCTTCAGATCCGGCGACGCTGACGGACAACCCCGGCACATGGCTTGATTTCACAGACCTTGTATTTATCGATCCGATCGGCACGGGATTTTCGCGATCGTTGGTGGATGAGGCGGAGACCAAGAAATTGTTTTATGGGGCGACTCCGGACATCGAGTACCTGTCGCTGGTGATCTACAAGTGGCTGGTGCAGAACGACCGCTTACTGGACAAGAAATACCTGGTGGGCGAGAGCTATGGCGGCTATCGCGGACCTCGGATCACACACTATCTGCAATCGAGGCTGGGCGTGGCCATGAATGGGGTGGTGTTGGTGAGCCCGTATTTGAATCCAGAGGCCGGCGATGGGAACCTCTCGCCGATTCCGTGGTTAATTACTCTGCCGTCGATTACGGCCGCTCATCTGGAGTCCGAAGGGAAACTGACGCCGGAGGCGATGCAGCAGGTGATCGCGTACACGCGCGGAGACTACGCAGAGGCGCTGCTGAAAGGGCGCAGCGACACTCCTGCTAACGACGCGATGATTGCGCATGTAACCGAAATGACGGGGCTTGATCCGAAGTTCGTGAAGTTTGCCGGTGGCCGGCTCGACATTCGGGCCTATCTCCGTGAAGTGCACCGCACGCAAGGATTAATCGGCAGCGTGTATGACTCGAATGTCACGGCACCGGATCCGTTTCCTTACGCACCGACGCAGGAAAGTGGAGATCCGATTCTGGAGAGCATCATCGCGCCGACGACGACGGCGATGGTCGACTTTATTACGCGCACGGTGGGATGGAAGTACGATGGGCGATATGAAGCACTGTCGTATGACGTGAACCGACAATGGGATCGCAGCGACGACCTCCGCAAGGGCGCGGTGGGAGATCTGCGGGAGTCGGTGGCGGCCGATCCCAAGCTGCGCGTGCTGATCGTGCATGGATGGAACGACCTCTCGTGTCCGTTCATGGGATCGATACTCAGCGTAGACCAGATGCCGATCATGGGTGATGCGAACCGCGTACAGGTTCGCGAGTTTCCCGGCGGCCACATGTTTTATACGCGTCCGGTGAATCAGGACTCGCTGCATAGGTTCGCGGAAACCATGGTGCAGACGCATTAAAGTCTGGGTCGCAAAATGTTTAGCAACTTGAAATCAGCCGATAGTAGTCTGGATCGTTCCCAACCCGGACGTCGAGTGCGCCGCCCAAGCTCCCCACCATGCTAGAATTTCAAGAGCTTTTGACCCTTGCGCCATCCTGGACCCTGTTTTGATCGAGCATTCGATCCAACTTGCACCCTCGATTCTTGCGGCGGATTTCGCCCATCTGGCGGATCAGGTGGAGCGGGCGACAGCCGGAGGTGCGGCGGTCATTCACGTCGATATCATGGACGGTCATTTTGTGCCCAACCTGACCGTCGGGCCTCCGCTGGTGAAATCGCTGCGGCGGGCAACTCAGCTGCCGCTCGATTGCCATCTCATGATAGAAAATCCCGACCAGTACATTCCGGATTTTGCGGAATCGGGAGCCGACTGGATTTCGGTTCACCAGGAGGCCTGCCGCCACTTGAACCGGACGCTGCACCTGATCAAGCAGCATGGCTGCCGCGCCGGAGTAGTGATCAATCCGGCGACTCCTGTGGGTACGCTTTGCGAAGTGCTCGACATTGTGGATTATGTGCTGGTTATGAGCGTGAATCCGGGTTTCGGGGCACAGAAATTTATCCCCTCGACGTTGCATAAAATGAGGAAACTCGCAGAAATTCGCGCCGAGAGAGGATACTCTTACCGCATCGAAGTAGATGGAGGCGTCGCACTGGAAACAGTCGCGGAAGTAGTCCAAGCCGGGGCCCAGATTCTGGTGGCCGGAAATGCAGTCTTCGGCAAGGGTGATCCGAAAACAAACTCCGAGGCCCTCCTAGAAGCGGCGCGGAGCGCTAGTTTGCAGAGAGTATAAAAAGGTCAGAGGTTAGAGGTCAGATTGCAGAGGTTAAACCTTTATGCGTCGTAATTCGATCGTCTTACTACTCGCGCTTTTGCTGGCGCTAACCGTGGCTTGCACTAACAAGAAGTCGCAGAATCCACTGGCCAATGTCGGATCGAAGCAGCCTGATAAGGTTTTGTTTGACCGCTCCATGGACGCGATGAAGCACAATCGCTTCGACGTGGCGCGAATGACGCTGCAGACGCTCATCAACACCTATCCCGATTCTGAGTACATCGCTCGCGCCAAGCTGGCGGTGGCTGATTCGTGGTACGCCGAGGGCGGCACGACCGCGATGGCGCAGGCCGAGATCGAGTACAAAGATTTCCGCACGTTTTTTCCCAACATGCCCGAAGCGGCCGAAGCGCAATTGAAGGTTGCCAACATTCACTATCAGGAGATGGAAAAGCCTGACCGCGATTTCACCCACGCCATGCGTGCCGAGGAGGAATACCGGGCCCTAATCCAGGAATATCCCGACAGCAAGCTGGTGCCGTTAGCGAAACAGCGCCTGCGCGAAGTGCAGGAAGTGCTGGCGGAACGCGAGTTTCAAATCGGGCGTTTCTACTATCTGCGTCTGTCGTACCCGGCGGCGATTGCGCGTCTGAAAACGCTGGTCGACCGTTATCCGCTCTACAGCGGAGCGGACGAGGCGTTGTTCCTGATTGGGCAATCTTACGAGCGCGAGATCGACATCGTGCGCAAGAACCCGCGCACGAATGAAGCGATCAAGAGCAATATGATCGAGGAGTTGACGAAAGAAGCATCCGTCGCCTATGACCAGATCATCACTCGTTATCCCGCCATGTATCGCGGCCTGGACGCAAAGGCGCGGCTCGAAGCGCTGCATCAGCCAGTGCCGCGGCCGACGCGAGCGGCCCTCGAGATAAACAAAAGGGAAGAAGCGAGCCGGCAAGAATCAGGCACGCTGATGAACATGCTGAACGGCTTCGAGAAACATCCGGACGTGGCCAAAGCTTCACGTGTGGGCGATCCTCCGATGGTGGATCCAGAGCCAGAGACGGCAATGGGAGTAGTGAGAGATTTGACCAAAGCGGGATTGGCGGGCGGCGACAACAAGCTCACTGTGCAACCCATCAATGGAAAAATCGCGCCGAACGAACCGGCACCGCGATCGGATGCGGCGACAGCCGCCGCCGATCCGTCAGTGCCAGCGCCAGGTGACCAACCAGCGCCCCAGGGACCGGCAGCAGCCGAATTGAAGCCGAATGTGGCCGATCCGAACGAATTGAAGCCCAACGTGGCTCCTGACCCGACCGCGCTTCCTCCGCTGCAGCAGAATAATGAGCTCGACATGAGCGGGGGGACGCCCAGTAGTGCATCTGCAAGTACATCTACATCGTCAAAAAACACGGAAATGGCGGATATTTCTTCCAGCAAAAAGAAGAAGAAAAAAGGCATCGCGAAGTTGAACCCGTTCTAGGAAGGGTAGAGGCAGAAATCGGGTCATCGGCTCATCTAATTTCAACTGATTTTGATTTTCGATGGCGCGATGGCCCGATCGCCCGATGGCCCGATGACCCGATTTCTGCCTCGCCCTCTCCCAACAGGCTAGGAACGGTCGTAACCTGTTACCTTCACGGGAATCATTGACTTAGGTTGAGCGACAAGGTACTTTCGCGTTATCTCTCCTTATTTGTGGCGAAGGATGACACTTGGCGCGGAAAATACTGCTTGCCGATGACAGTGTGACTGCCCAGAACATGGGGCGAAAGATCCTGGCCGATGCCGGATATGACGTGGTCACGGTCAATAACGGATCTGCCGCGCTCAAGCGCATCACTGAAACTAAACCCGACCTGATTGTGTTGGACGTATATATGCCCGGCTACAGCGGGCTTGAAGTCTGCCAGCGCATTAAAGACGCCGCCGAAACCGAGCACATCCCTGTGCTGCTGACGGTCGGCAAACTCGAACCATTCAAGCCCGAGGAGGCGCGCCGGGTAAGGGCGGACGGCCATATCGTGAAGCCTTTCGAGGCCAGCGAGTTGCTGACCGCGATTACGCGTCTCGAAGACCGCATGGTGCCGCAGCAATCCGACGGGCGCTTTGGTTCCGTATCAGGCGTGGAGCGCTTCGGCGGCGACAGTGGAGGCAGGAAAACGGAGAATAACGGCGACGCAGATACTGGCTGGAAGAGTCGGCTGCGTTTTCCTTCGAAGAAAAAGAAGGACGAACCGGAGCCAGAAATACCAGAAACAGAGGATGTCGCAGGAACGGCACCCTTCCGCGATTTTCGAAAAGCCAAGGGCAAGGCAGCCGCAAACGCGCCGTTTGCTGTCAAGGCGCCTCCGCCACCTGGACAGGAACCCGGCTTGGTTCCAGATATTCCGCGCGACATTACGCCTGACGAACTAGATGCGCTCAGCGCGCTTGCCGCGAAGTTGGATGGACCGATCCCGGCAGTCGAAAATATTGCGCCGATCGCGGAAGCGGCACCGGCGGCTCCAGCGCAGCCCGACCAGGCGAACTCAAATGTCGCGCCCGTCGAAGCAGTCTCCACGGAAATTTCGGCGGCTGAGGTTCCGAAGACCTACGCGGAAATTGTGGCTGCGGCGAAGGCGAAAAAAGAGAACGAAAACAAGGTGGTAGTCGAGCCTGCCGCCACGGCCGTGGAATCCGCTGCCGCGTCGGTCGAGGCATCCCCGGCGGCGATTGCAGTCGGAGCCGCAGTTGGAGCCGGACTCGGGGCCGAACCCGGGACAACGAGCGAATTTGAAATTCCAGTCAGGCCGAAGGAACTCGCTGTCGAAACTGGTGCAGCGGGTGCGCCGCCTGTGGCCATCGAGGCGCCGCAGCAAGAAGCCGCGGCCACGACGGTTCCACAGCCACAAACTCAAGGTCATGCCATCCAACCTGCCGAATCCGCGGTTGGGGCCACGGTTAATACCGCATCGCGAGCGGAGGAACCCGCGCAGGTCGACAGAAGCGACGAGCCGACGTTCACCAAAGCCTCCAATGCCATTGAACAAACGAAGCCTGAGGCCGATAGGGCGGAAGAAAAGGTCGAGCAAAAAGCGCTCGAAGCGGTGGCGCAAGACAATACAAAGCCGAGTGTAGCCGAAGCAGCGGTTGTCGCAAAGTTCGAAGAACGCCCTGTCGAGCCTTCGCAAGAACAACAGTTACAGTCGTTGCAGTCAAAGGCCGAAGAATTGGCGGCCAGTGGGGCGCAGACAGAAAAATCGGCTACCGGAGAATTAAAAGAAGAGACCACGCAATCGGTTCCGGTTGCGCCTGCCACGCAAGATGTGCCGGCGTCGAGCGAATTGTCGCCGAGCGATGCCGAGCTGGCGCACGCCTTGCGGTTGCTGACACCCGCTGGCGGAAACTCTGACTCCGCCATCATTCCGTCCCATGGCACCCTGATCGCAGCCGGCCAGTTGCTGGCCGAGGAAGCGCTTCGCAACGCCGCGTCCGGCCCACGTTGGATCGCGCAGCCAGTTGCGTTGAGTCCGGAAGAGACTTCGCTTTCTTTGGAAGCGGAAATGTTTCGGGCGTATATGACCATTCCGCCCGTGGCTCTCGCCACGCTCGAGCCGTCGAAGATGACCGGAGTGTCGGCAATTGAGGCAGCAGTTGAGAACCGGTTGGCAGCGGCGGAATTGGCGACGAAAGCCTCATCGGACCAGGCCTTAGCGCAGGCTGCAACCGTGCGTCCGTCAGAGAGCGCGGGCGCGGAGGCGCCTGGCGAAGTAAGCAAGCCTATTTCGACCGAAGCCAGTCAGCAGGCGCAAGCGAGCGAACTGGAGAAGGTGAAAACGGAAACGATTGAGGCGACAACTGAGGCGGAAACGATTGAGGCAGCAAAGCCTGAGGTAGCAACGAAAGATTCTCCGGCCAGCAGCACCGAAGGAGCGCAGGCCACCGCGATCGCATCCAGTCAGGAGGCGGTGGAAGCGAGAGAGCAGTCCGCCACGATGGCAGCGGAGCCGACGGTAGTTTCGGAAGCAGATGAGAATCAGGATTCAAGTTCGGAAGTTGGGAGTGAGGAATCCATGGCGAAGGACAATACATCGAAATCGGGAAAGTCAAACTGGCGTCAGATCCGTACCGCACCCGCCGGTGCTGCCGCTGACGGCAATCTTCTGGAGGCGGCGAAGCAGGCCGAAGGAATGGCTGCGGAACCTGCCAAGGCTATGGCAGCGGTGGCCGCGGAAGGGGCGTCCAGCGCTACGCCCGATGCGGGCACGATCGCCAGCATCGTGGACAGCGTGATGGCCGATCTTCGCCCGAAGATCGTCGAGGAAATCGCAAAGAAGCTCGCAGGAAAATAGACGAAGTCAAAGCACGAATGCCAAATCGTGCGGCTCGCCACACCGCCTAAGCAAACCCGCTGCGCTCGTGCCGTCCTCCCAGTTGACGCCCGAACTCTATCGCGCTTACGATAACTGTTTGCACCTCATGCGCGAGGGTGGCCTGTGGGGCAGGCCAGTGCACAAGCCATCGCGTTGAGTGATCGTATTCAGATAATTAGTGGGCCGCAATCATGGATAAGAAGAAGCTTGAGACGTTCAGGAAGAGATTGGAAACCCGGCGCCAGGAATTGAGCCACATGGTTGTGCGCAACCAAAAGGATGGTCGCACCGCCGATGATGAGGCGACGCAGGATGTCGCTGATCGCGCCGCCAGTTCTTACAACAAGGAATTTCTTTTCAGCCAGAGCAATAATGACCGTCAACTGCTCAATATGGTCGATGGAGCGCTGGCGCGCATACGCGAAGGGAGCTTCGGAGAATGCGTCTCCTGCGGCAAGGAAATTAATGCCAAGCGCCTTGAGGCTGTTCCTTGGACGCGCCATTGCATCGAATGCCAGGAAAAAGCCGAGCAAGGCCTGCTCGAGGCAGCGCAGTAGTCACGGCATTCGTCGATCTCGCGACCGGGTCATTGGGTGATCGAAAATCCAACTCCAAGGCCCTCGGCAGTTTTTAGGACGTTCCACGGCGGTTCTGCCTCTTGGACTCCGTTACAACAAATTTACAAACCGCTGACCTCCCGCTGACAAGTCTCTCCCTGGTCCTGCATAAGATTCCCTCGCCGCAGATTTGGAATTGCGTTAGTTCAATTCTGCGCGGGCAGGCGTGGCGCTAGTCCAAGCCGCCATCAAGTTCGCTTCAAGGAGAGTTTATTTATGCGTCAAGCATTTCGTCACAATCTACTGCTCGCAGGACTGCTGGTGCTCGCGTTATCGCTCGCGTCCAACCTCGCCTTCGCCGAGTGCGGGCTGGCGTATAGCGCTACAACACTGGTGAAGAATACTGGCACCAAGGGGGACAAGCAACTGATCAATCCCTGGGGACTGGCCTATGCGCCGACCGGCCCGTTCTGGCTTAGCGATGAAGGTTCGGGCCTTTCGACGCTTTACACGGGTACGGGTGCGAAGCAAAGCATGGTGGTCACGATTCCATCCGCTTCGGGCAGCGGGCTTGGTTCGCCGACCGGCATCGTGTATAATGCTTCATCGGAATTCAAAATCGACGACTGGACTTCGGCTTTTCTTTTCGCGACGCTCGACGGCACCATCAGCGGATGGTCGCACTTCGATCCCAACAACGCTCTTATCGGTGTGAACAATTCCGCTTCTGGCGCCATCTACACTGGTCTCGCGATCACCAGCCATTCGTCGGGCAATCTGCTATACGCCGCCGACTTTTGGAACAATAAAGTCGACGTCTACAACGGCACTTTCAATTTCGTCATGTCGTTTACCGACACCAGCCTGCCACCGGGTTTCGCGCCGTTTGGCATTCAAGACATTGGTGGCCAGGTCTATGTCGCCTTCGCCGCTACCGCCGGCGGCGCAGGTGGATACATCGATATTTTCAACGAAGACGGGACGTTCGTGAAGACGCTCATTAAGACGAAGCACCTTAACCAGCCATGGGGAATCGCGATGGCGCCCTCCGACTTCGGCGTGCTCAGCAATACGCTGTTGATCAGCAATAACACCAACGGTGGCATCATCAATGGCTTCAATCCGACGACCGGCGCTTACGTTGGAACCATCAAGAACTCTCTTGGCAAGAACATCGTCATCAACCAACTTTGGGGGATCGAGTTTGGCGGCGGCTCTTCTTCGAACGGCAACACCTACCAGCTTTTCTACACGGCCGGCCCGAAGAACAACCTCAACGGAATTTTTGGCGTGATCAATGTGGATTAACTATTGACGGTATCCATGGGTGACTCTTTCGTCTACCCTCCGCGCAGTTTGGCGGAGGGTTTTTTGTGGACGTGATTTAAGCTGGTACCCTCAGCTAAGTCTATTATTTAAAGTAGTTTATGAGCGGTAATTCTCGGCTATGAATATGGCTTCTTCGGACTATGTCATGCAGAACTTTCCCGAGCAAGTGCAACCTTGGTGATGATATGATTCTCTTACAGCTATGCCGTGCCCATGGGTTCTCGGCAGGCGAAATCTCTGTTTCTCGAAGGTGGATCTGTTATGGCTTGGACCAGTCCTGTTTTTGAAGAAGTAGTTCTGTGCTGCGAAATCAACTCCTACGTGAGCGCAAAACTCTAACCTTGCTCCATGCGCATTCGGATCCTCGGTTCTGCGGCCGGGGGTAGGTTCCCGCAGTGGAATTGCGCCTGCGGAAACTGCGTTGCCGTTCGGCGAAACTTGCGCGAAGACGCGGACGGGCACTCACGCGATGATACCGGCGATAAGGCGCGCCGTGAGAAGTTTTCATTTAGGGCGCGCACGCAAGCTCAACTTGCGCTGAGCACGGACGGCGCTACCTGGTTTCTCGCCGGAGCCTCGCCCGATCTGGCTTTTCAAATCGAAAGTTGCGTCGATCTTCATCCCCGGGCTTCACACAATACTCCACGCGATTCGCCAATTGCCGGCGTAGTGCTCGGGAGCGCCGATCTTGACCACGTCCTTGGCCTACTTTTGTTACGCGAACTTCAGCCTTTGCGCGTCTATGCTGCTCCTTCAATTTTGCGCATTCTGCGGGAAGAGAACAGCATGTTCGGTATGCTGAACCGCGTCGAGCCCCAAGTCGTTTGGACGGCGATGAAGGCGGGCGCGCCATTTCCCCTGATGACGGCTCATGGGCAGGACTCCGGATTGCGCTGCGAAGTTTGCTATCTTTCGAGTCGCTATCCCAAGTATGTTAAGAGTGAGAACTTGGCTCGCGAGGAGGCGACGGCGGCGCTCTTCTTCGAATCCGTCGCAGGGAAGCGCCTCGCTTATGTAGCGGCTGTCGATAGCCTCAGCGATATTCTGCTGGCTAAGATCGATCAGGCCGACTTGCTCTTGTTCGACGGCACATTCTGGAGCGATGACGAACTGATACGCGTGCAGGGCAGCGGCGAATCCGCGCATGAGATGGGCCACATTCCGGTAGAAGAAAGTTTGCGGCTGCTGAAAAATATTAAGGCCAAGCGCAAGATGTTTATTCATCTCAACAACACGAATCCAATGCTGAACGAGGCAAGTCGCGAACGTCGCGCCGTGCGCGATGCTGGATGGGAAGTGGCGGAGGACAATTGGCACCTGGAACTGTAACCTCCGAGAACGCGACGAACGATGCCAAACTGACGTTCGACGAATTGCGCGAGGCACTGCGCCGTGTCGGCGAAGAGCACTATCACCACAAGCATCCTTTCCATTTGCTCATGCACGAGGGCAAACTCAGTCGCGGGCAATTGCAGGCGTGGGCGCTCAATCGCTATTACTACCAGTCGGTCATTCCGATGAAAGACGCGATCATTCTTTCGCGCGCCACCGATCCGTCGTTTCGCCGCGTGTGGCGCAAACGCATTATCGATCATGATGGCGACGAAAAGCGCAACGGCGGAATCCTGCGCTGGATTAAGCTGGCGGAAGCAACCGGTCTGGATCGCGAGCGTGTGATGCGCGGCGACGAAGTGCTGCCGGCGACTCGCTTTATCGGAAACGAATATCTGAACCTGGTGCGAACGCGGCCATTCGTTGAGTGCGTCGCCTCGTCGTTGACTGAACTTTTTTCCAAGGACTTGATCACGCTGCGCATGGAGAAACTGCGCCAGCACTATCCCTGGCTCTCGTCCGGGCTCGATTACTTTGAGGCGCGGCTGACGGAGGCTCCCGAGGATGCTGCTTTCGCCTTGCAGTATGTGTTTGACAACGCTGCTACCCGCGCCGAGCAGGAGCGCGTCATTCAGGCGCTGCGCGACAAGTGCGACATTCTCTGGGCGCAACTCGACGCGCTTTATTTCGCCTATGTCGAACCGGGATGGCCGCCGCCGGGCGCTTTTCAGATCGCCGCGGAGACGAAGGGTGGCTGAGCTTACCGATACAAGCATTCCAAAGTTTGCCGCCGGATGCCGCTGGGGCGGCACCGCTGACGCGCCCGTCGTGCTATTTCCCGAGGGCGCGATCCGAGTAGAGGGAACTGGCCGCATCATCCTCGAACTTTGCGACGGGCATTTCAAGCTTGCGGAAATTGTTCAGAAGCTGGAAGAACAGTTCATGCTGGCGCCCAAAGGCAAGGTTCGCGCCGATGTGCTGACGTTTCTTGAGCAGTTGCACGCCAAGCGCATTATTGATTACTAAGAGAGCTAGAGAATAAAGTTGTCATCCCGAGCGAAGCGTGGGAGCTGTAGTTTCGCCCGAAATCCGCTTCTCTCGTTCCGATCGGGATGACAAGGGTCTTGACCCCCAATGCCCAATCCGCTGGCCCTTATCGCCGAGATCACACACCGCTGCCCCCTCCACTGCGTGTACTGTTCGAATCCGCTGGAGCTGACCTCACGCAAACAAGAGCTTGAAACCGCCGACTGGCTGCGGGTTTTCAACGAAGCCGCGGCGCTTGGAGTGCTCCATCTCCACCTCACTGGCGGCGAGCCGCTGGCGAGGCGCGATCTTGCCGAACTGATCGCCGGGGCGCGCCAGTCGCGGCTCTATACGAATCTGATTACATCCGGCATCGGGCTCTCGCGCGAGCGGTTGGCGCAGTTAGTGGGCGCAGGCCTCGATCACATTCAACTCAGTTTCCAGGATTCAACCGACGGCCAAGCAAACTGGATCGCGGGAGCGCGCGCGCATGCCCACAAAATTGAATTGGCTGGATGGATTCGCGAGTATCAGTCAGGCAAGCATCGCATCGCCTTCACCACGAACCTCGTCGTTCATCGCCAGAACATCGATCACCTCAAACACATGATTGCCGCGCTCGAGGCGCTGCATCCCGATCGTATGGAAATCGCGCACGCGCAGTATTACGGCTGGGCCCTCCAGAACCGCTCGGCGTTGTTGCCCACGCGGCCGCAACTGGATAGCGCAGTTGAGGTCGTTGCGGCGGCCGAAGAGAGGTTGCGAGGCAAGATTCGCATCGATATGGTTGTTCCCGATTATCACGCGCGCTTTCCGAAAGCCTGCATGGGCGGTTGGGGACGCCAGTTGATGCTGATCGATCCCGCCGGGCGGGCCCTCCCTTGCCATGCTGCAGGTGTGATTCCGGGCATGCGCTTTGATAACGTGCGCGAGCACCCGCTTGCGTGGATATGGCAATACTCCGCAGCATTTCAGAAATTTCGCGGCGAAGAATGGATGCCCGAGCCCTGCCGCTCCTGCGACCGCCGCAAAGAAGATTTCGGCGGATGTAGATGCCAGGCATTCCTGCTGACAGGCGACGCCAGTGCGACCGATCCGGTGTGCGAACTTGCGCCGCTGCATCATATGATTGAAGATGCCGTGCGCGAAGACGCCATAATCGGGACTTCCCCTGAAGTTTCCGGCGCGCCTTTCCATGTTTTGCAGGGAAAGATGGCCGGTTTCTGGAGCTATCGCACGGACCCTAACTGACGTGCGTAACATCGATTTTTTTGCCAACGCCCCATACTTGTAACAGTTTTCGTGGTTCAATTGGGACGTCATGCGATTGCATTTCAAGGTGATTCTCCCCATGGCGCAAGCCGCGATTGCAATTGTCTTAATAGTGTCCAATCGCGGTCCACAGTTCATCCAAGTGATCGGTCCTTCTGACGCATATTTCGCACCGCGATATTTGCCAGCCAGCGTGGTCCGTTTTGTTGAAACAAATCTTCCCGCAGCGCCAGCCATCGTTCCCGCATATGAACTACTGGGTGGCCGTGACCGTTCTGTTAATACTCCCTGGTTGATAGCGGCCTTTGGTCTGGCCGGGATCTGGATCTGGTTTTTTGTTGGCCAATTTCTGGATGACGCTATCGCCGCCCTGAGAAAGCGCTTAACTCCAAGGCGGCGCATCGTTGATGGACTGTTCTTCGCCTTGATGATTGCGTCAACGTGTATCGTACTCATTGAGTCGGACATCGCGGATTTTGCCTTGTCATTACAAGAATCATCGGCGAGGGCTTATTCATTGCCCTGGATAGTAGTGGGTTGTACCGCTCTTTTCGCTCAAGTTGCTTGGGATCGTAAAACGAAAGTGCACCTCGCTTGCTCGAAACAGTCGCTTTGACGCTCCAGAAATCCCCCTGTTAAACTAGTTGTTTGTCATCCTACCGTTAATCAAAGAAGGCTATCCGTGCGCGCAGAGACCCGGCATCAACTGAAACAGGACCGCTTCAGCAAGGTCACATTCGAGGCGGCGGAGAACGCCGCTCACTGGACGTCAGAGCACCAGGCGAAGCTCATTGCCGCGGTCATTGCCGTCGTGGTCATTGCGGCGATTGCCTTTGGCGGGTGGTACTACGTCAACCAACAGGACGAAAAGGCGAGTGCCGAACTTTCGACGGCCGTCCGCACGTTTGAAACGCCGGTGCGTCCCGCGGGCGTGCCCGCGCAGCCGGGGTATGACAGCTTTGCATCATCAGACGAGCGAGCTACCGCGGCGCGCAAACAATTCCAGGCAATTGTTGATAATTATCCGCACACGCACACGGCCGACATGGCGCGCTATTTTGTCGGACTGGCGTCGGCCCAACTGAATGACAACGCGACGGCGGAGCGCAATCTGCAGGAAGCGGCTGGGTCTTCTAATCCTGATCTGGCGGCGCTTGGCAAGTTTGCGCTGGCTTCGGTGTATCGCGCCGAGAAAAAAGACGCGCAGGCAATTGATCTGTATAAGAAGTTGATCGATAAGCCAACGATTGTCGTCAGCAAGGCTACGGCGCAGCTCGAACTCGCCAGCTTCTACGAATCGCGGCAGAAGCCGGATGAAGCCAAGAAGATTTACGACCAGGTGGCGAAAGATAATCCGGCGACCGAGGCCGCATCGTTGGCGCAGCGCCGCGCGGGCGCTCTCAAGTAAGGTACCCTTCGCCGCGATGGCTCTTCGTCCGTCATCGCTTCCGCGAGATTGCGGTAGCGGCGTCCTCGTCCCTTTCCCGAGCGCTTCCAACCACATCCCTTACCAGTTCACGGCGCATGCTTGCGCCCTTTTGGGTTTCGAGTGCCCGCACTCGACGAGCAGAAATATTAACGGGATCGAGCTTTAGAAGTTGACCGTCGCGGACTTGGACTTGAAAACGGAACCAGTCAGTGCGGTACATGCGTCCGGCAGCATAAAAAGTGATGGATACCGCTATTTGTCCGGCGTAGTCTTCGCCGGTGCAGGCGAAGAAGCGTTTGCCAAGATCGTCGCTCCATGTTGTGCCACCGACCAGTGGTTCGTTGAGGAAGCAGCGCAGAGACGGCACCGCCATTGACAATTTGCGCAATTGCAGCATCTGCATGAGAACGGAAATTTTCGCCAGGTTTGTAGCTGAGACCTTCGTCTCGCGGGCGGATACACGCTCAAGTTTGAGGTGCAGTTCGGGCGCCCATTCGCGCTCGAATTGCTCGCGGGCGAGGGCCAGGCTGCGATCGCTGGCCTCTGTATAACGCAACGTGGCGCGCACCAGTATAAGGCTGACCGCAGTGGTTACCACGGTCGCAATCAATGGAACATAGGCCAGGATGAAGGTGAACGAGATGGAGTGCTGGCTGAACCATTGCGTCGGGTTCATTGCAGAATGGTCCTCCGCGAATCGCCGGGCTGGACTGAACTACTCTAGCGAGGCCTAGTCGCGGCGGACAGCTGCCGAAAGTATCGTCCGCGCGTTCTAGGCCTTTGGTCATCTGGTGACTCGTGGTCGCCTCTCTTTCCTTGATTTAAACGGGTTAGATGCGCCTAGGTGGATACGCTAACGGTCTGCTTAAGGCAGGAAATCAGCCGATCGCAATCGGCGACCGTGTTATATACATGCGGCGTGACGCGAATGGAAGTGCCGCGCACGCTGACGAAGACTTTTTCCCGTGCCAACATCTCTGGGAGTTCCCGCGAAATGCCGGTTTTTCTGCGCAGGCAAAGATAGTGTGGAGCGCGCAAATCGTCCGGAGGAACCGAGAATCCAAGCTCCTGAGCGGCGCTTGCGAGATGACGATTGAGCGCGCCAACGGTCTCGGAAACCTGCTCGATCTTCCACTCCAGCAACTGCTTCATGGCGCGCACGGCAGCGGGCAGCAACGCGAAGTTCGAGCGTTCACCCATATCGAAGCGGCGAGCGCCGGCGTCGTAATCGTCGGTATACAAAATGAGGCTCGAAAAATCGCGTGCGTTCCCGCGTTGAATCCAATTTTCTTCGAGCGGCATTCCGTTCTGGCGATGAGGAGCAACATAGAAAAATCCGACGGAATAAGGCCCGAGCAGCCATTTGTAGCTCGCGGCCACGGCGAAATCCGGCCGTACATCCCGCACGCTGAAAGGGAGCGCCCCTAGCGACTGAGTGAGGTCGAGCACGAGGGCAGCTCCGAGTTTACGGCACACTTCGCCGATGCGGACCAGGTCAAGTCTTCCGCCGCTTGTCCACTGCACGTTAGGCAGCGCTACGATGGCGACGTCTTCGGTCAGTGCATACAGAACAGTTGCCGTCCAATCTTGCTCGTCATCTCTGGGCCACGGAACCACTTTCAGTTGAGCGCCCGTCTCCTCGGCGCGGCGCTGCCAGGCATAGTAGTGAGACGGGAACTGCTCCTCCAGCACCAGAATACTCTGACCCTTGCTGAGCGGCAGATTACGTGCGGCGGCCGCAATGCCGTAACTCGCCGAGCTGACAATGGCGATGTCGTCGGACGAAGAGTCGATTAGTTGCGCAGCGGTTCGGCGGAATTCCTCCGAGCCGGTAAAAAACTTGTCGGGAGTAATCTCCCACGGATGCGCCTTTCGGGCGAGGCCGGCCGTTCCAGCCTCCAACGCCGACTTCATCAGAGGAGACATATAGGCGCAGTTGAGATAGGCAACGTCGCCGGGAATATCGAAAAGATGGCGCTGGCAAGGGAGCATGGGCTAATTTAGATTGATCGCCATCAGTGTATCAACGCCGAAGGAATTGCCGCGATGAATGTAGCGAGATTAGTGCTCGTGAAGCTGAGTCGAGCGAAATTGTGGAACTCGATTTTAGCGTCAACAGTTTTTATCACAGGTTGCGCGCTGGCGCAGACGGGCCACCCAGGTGGCAGTGGATCGGCGTACCGTTCTCCGCTAGCGTTTACGCGCGCCGAGAGATTGAAACGTGGCATCAATGCCAGCGACTGGTTTGCGCAGGTCTACGACAAGCGCGGCTACACGCCAGAACATTTTCAGGCGTGGACGACGGCCGACGACATCGCGCTGATCAAGTCGATGGGCTTCGATCATGTTCGGTTGGGCGTGAATCCGGAGCCGATGTTCAACAGGTCCGAGCCGAATAAAATTCCTGCTGAATATCTCGGTTATCTGGATGCGGCAGTGAAGATGATTCTCGATCATGGCCTGGCGGTGGTGATCGACCTGCATCCGGAAAGCGAGTTCAAGGCGCGGCTCACGAAGGACGATGAATTCGTCGAGCGCTTTGCCGATTTCTGGCGAGCGCTGGCTCAGCATTACTCGACCTGGGAAGCCGATCGCGTGTTTCTGGAAATTATGAATGAGCCGGAGTTCAGCGATCGATATCGCTGGCTCGGTGTGCAGATGAAGCTGGCGGCCGCGATCCGCGAAGGCGCGCCTGGACTGACGATCATCGCGGCAGGCGCACGCTGGTCGAGCGATGACGAGCTCATTTTTCAGGAGCCACTGCACGATGCGAATGTTATTTACACCTTTCATTTCTATGAGCCTTACCTCTTCACCCATCAGGGCGCGACCTGGAGCGCTTATTACTGGCACTGGCTGCGCGGTTTGAAGTATCCGTCGAACCCGCAAAATGCGGACATGGTCGCGCCTCTCGTGCCGGATGAAGCCGACCGATTGCAGGTGATTCGCTATGGTCGCGATCGTTGGGACGCGGACCGTATTGAGTCGGAGATGAAGCAGGCGGCGGCGTGGGCACAGCGGCGCGGCGTTCCTCTGATTTGTGACGAGTTCGGCGTCTATCGCGCGTACTCGGATCCCGACGATCGCGGCGCATGGATACACGATGTGCGAACAGCGCTCGAGCGCAATGGAATTGGCTGGACGATTTGGGATTATTCGGGATCGTTTGGCGTGGTCACGAAAAACGATGGAAAAACGGTGGCGGATGATGGGGTGTTGCGTGCTTTGGGACTAAAGTAAGACTCAGATCGAAGCGGCGGCGGCCTGATCCTCAGAAGCCAAGCAGTCACCGCTTGCGGCGGGCGATGCGATAGAATCACTTTTCTGTTGAGCGATGTCGCACTGGGAACGAGAGAGATGGCCGCAAGGATTTTGGATGGAACGAAAATAGCCGCGGAGATCCGCGCTGAGGCGGCCGCAGACGTCAAGCGGCTGATGTCGTCGGGAGTGCGTCCCGGACTGGCTGTGGTGTTGGTTGGGAATAATCCGGCGTCGGAGGTTTATGTCCGCGGCAAGGTGAAGAGCTCGGAAGAAGTCGGGCTTTATAGCGAACAACATAGTCCGGCGGAGAGCTCGACGACTGACGAGTTGCTGGCGTTGATCGCTGACTTGAACCGGCGCGATGAGATTGATGGCATCCTGGTGCAATTGCCGCTGCCAGCGCATGTCGATGCCAAGAAAATTCTGCTGGCGGTTGATCCGGCGAAAGATGTCGATGGATTTCATCCCATGAATGTGGGTTTTCTTTCGACGCAAAGGCCCGGGCTGGTGCCGTGTACTCCGGCGGGGGTGATGGAAATTCTTAGGCGCAGCGATATTGCGATCGCGGGACAAGAAGCGGTGGTTGTGGGACGCAGTGACATCGTGGGGAAGCCGGTGGCTATGCTGCTGCTCAATCAAGACGCAACCGTTACTGTCTGCCACTCGAAGACGTACCAGCTGCCGGCTGTTTGCCGTCGCGCTGACCTTCTGGTCGCTGCGATCGGACGTGCAGGCATGGTTACACGCGACTACGTTAAGCCAGGAGCCACGGTAATTGACGTTGGCATTAACCGTGTGACCGACCGAAAAGAATTCGAGCGATTGTTTGCCGGAAATGAGAAACGAGAAGAGACGTTTTTGGCGAAAGGATCTACATTGGTGGGCGACGTTCATCCAGAAGTTGCCGAGGTCGCGGGTGCGCTCACGCCGGTGCCCGGAGGGGTGGGGCCGCTGACCATCGCCATGCTAATGGCGAATACGGTTAAGGCCGCCAAGATGCGACGTGGAATTGCGTGAACGCGCCTTGTTGAAAATTGGCCTCACTGGCGGAATCGCTAGCGGCAAATCCTCCGTAGGAGAGATGTTTGTCAAACGCGGCACACGCCTGATCCAGTCGGACACTGTCGGGCACGAACTCATGGAGCCCGGTCGACCGGTCTATGAGGAGGTCGTGCAGCTATTCGGCCGCGGAATCCTGGAGCCTGATGGGACGATCAGCCGTTCGCGCCTGGCAGAAGCGGCATTCGGCAGGCCGGGAGGCGCGCCTCCTCGCGTCAAGGAACTCAATGCAATTGTTCATCCGGCAGTGATCGCTTATGAGAACAAGTGGATGGAAGAACTCGGACGGCGCGAGCCGAATGCGATTGCTGTTGTCGAGGCAGCACTGATTCTCGAGGCGGGAGCCGCGGGTCGCTTCGATCGCCTGGTTGTCGTGACCTGTCGCCCTGAACAGAGGATTACGCGTTTCGCCCGACGCATGGCCATTTCGGAGGATGCCGCGCGTGCCGAAGTCGCTCGCCGCATGGCGGCGCAGATTCCGGACGAAGAGAAAATCAAAGCTGCCGATTTCGTTATCGACAACTCGGGATCGCTTGAGGCCACGGAGCAGCAGGTCGATCGCGTGTTCGCGGAACTGTGCCCGCACGCGTGACAGCAAATATCCGCGCCGTAGCAGCTAGCTCGTTTTGCGGGGCATAAAGATCCACTGCAAAAGTGAACTCACTAGGCTCAGCAAAATCGCTCCGATAAATGCGGCCACGAAGTTGCGCACATAGAAGCCTTGCACGAACGCCGCCGCCAGTTCGAGCATTAGTGCGTTGATCACGAACCAGAAAAGGCCGAGAGTCAACAGTGTCAGTGGGAAGGTGATAATTTTTAGTAGTAAGCCCAAAGTCGCGTTGATCAGGCCGATGACCAGGGCTGCGATCAGGGCTGCCGTTGGGCCGCTTACGCTGATGCCCGGCACCACATGAGCGACAACCCAGACGGCTATGGCGGTTAGAATCCAATGGAGCAGAAGACGCACGGGTCAGCCTCCGCAAAAACGATGATGGGACACTATACAACGGGAACGGCTCCGAGAGCGGGGGCCGAGAGAATTTCCGGGTACTATCCGAGAAAAATGTCGCAAGGGCAATCTGAAAACAATCCTGGAAAAAGAATGACGCAGAAGACTAACGCGGCACGGCTGCTTGATGAGATGGGAATCGGCTACGAGCTGCGCGAGTATGAGGTCGATCCCAACGATCTGGCGGCGGAGACGGTTGCCGCCAAGATTGGATTACCAGCCCAGCAGGTTTTCAAGACCCTGGTCGCGCGGGTCGAAGGGAAAAACGACCGCAACGGCGTCGTGATGGCGGTGGTTCCAGGCGATCAGGAATTGAATTTGAAGGCGCTGGCGGTTGCCGCGGGAGAGAGAAAGATGCGCCTCGTCGCGGTGAAAGAGTTGCAGGGGCTGACCGGATATATTCGCGGCGGCGTGACGGCACTGGGCCCGAACCGCGACTTTCGTGTGTATGTGGACGAGACGCTGGAGCTGTTCGACGTTATTTCTATCTCGGCGGGAGTGCGCGGGCTGCAGATTGTGATGGCTCCGGGAGATTATCTGCGCGCGACCAAAGGGACGATTGCGGCGATTGCGCAGCCCAAGTCCGCATAGCCGGAGCGAGAGTAAAATATCTCGGTGGTTTTCGCCGCCACACTAAGTCATACGATGAGGTAATGATGCCTGCTGCTACTCGCACCAATCCGCTGTCTTTTCTGACTGATCAACTCGACGAACTCAAGGCCAAGGGCACGCACTTCAAGCTGCGCGTGCTCGATGACGAGCAGGCTCCGCTTTGTACGTTTGATGGCAAAAGGGTCATTAATCTCGCTTCGAATAATTATCTTGGGTTCACGACACATCCCAAACTGCGCGAGGCGGCGCTTGAGGCAACGCGCAAGTATGGCGTGGGATCGGGCGCTGTGCGCACCATTGCGGGCACCATGAAGATTCACATGGAACTGGAGGAGAAAATTGCGCGCTTCAAGAATGTTGAGGCCTGCGTGGTTTTCCAGTCGGGGTTTACCGCTAACGCAGGAACGGTTTCTTCTTTCTTAGGCAAGGACGACTTCATTATTTCCGACGAACTCAATCATGCTTCGATCATCGATGGCTGCCGGCTTTCGCGGGCGAAGATTCTCGTCTTCCGTCATAAGGATGTTGCCCATGCCGAAGAGCAACTCGCCAGCGTGAAGAATGAGCCGGGGGAGAAACTGCTGATCACCGACGGCGTGTTTTCGATGGACGGCGACATTGGACCTCTACCAGGGCTTTGCGAGGCGGCGGAGAAATATGGCGCGATCATGATGGTCGACGATGCGCACTCCTCGGGTGTGTTGGGCAGGCAGGGGCGCGGCACGGTCGATCATTTTTCTATGCACGGGCGCGTTGACATTCAGGTGGGAACACTATCGAAGGCGATCGGTGCTCTTGGCGGGTACGTCTGTGGCACGCGCGATTTGATTGACTTTCTTTATCATCGCGCGCGGCCTTTCTTGTTTTCTACTTCGCACCCGCCGTCAGTTGCTGCCACCTGCATCGCAGCCTTCGATGCTCTCGAAACGGAACCGCAGTGGATGGAGCAGCTCTGGGCGAATACTCGTTTCTGGAAGAAAGAGCTTGGCCTGCTTGGTTTTAATATCGGCGGACAGACTACTCCCGCGAGCGAAACTCCGATCACTCCGATCATTATTGGCGATGGAAGGCTGACCATGGATTTCTCGCGCGAGTTATTCAAAGAGGGCGTTCTGGGGACGGGGATTGCTTTCCCCACTGTCCCCGAGGGCAAGGCACGGGTGCGAACGATCATGACAGCGACCCACACGAAAGACGAATTACAGCAGGCGCTGGAAGTGTTGGGGCGCGTGGGAAAGAGAATGGGAATACTCGGGTAACAGGCTGAGAGTCTCTGCCGTCCAGCTTACAAAGTTATCAGTTGCGGCGCTGCCTTCCAAACCGGTTACCGCGTAGCGGGTGCATCGTCCACAATCGCCTGCACTAACTCATCAATCGCGTCCGTAACCCGTTTGGCCGGGAGAATGAAGTTATTCGACATGATCGAAAACACAACTGACTGGCCAGAGTTGAGGGTGGCATAGCCCGACAGCGCTTTCACTCCACCCAGGGATCCGGTTTTAGCCACGATGCGGTTTTGCAAGCGGGGAGAAGTTAGGCGGTCGGTGAGCGAGCCGTCTACGCCGCCGACGGGGAAAGTCGACTTATACGCAGTTCCCCAGGGCTGCATCGAGCTATAAGTCAGTAACTGGACAATGGCGTGAGGAGTTACTAAGTTCTGGCGAGAAAGTCCGGAGCCATCGTAGAAGACGTACTGGTCGTTCGAAATTCCTGCCTGGGTCAGAAAGCCGCGAAGAACTTCGAGGCCGCCTTCAATCGACCCGGCGTTGCCACGCTCGCGTCCCAGAAGGCGCAGCAGAATTTCGGCATGCAAATTTTGACTGACCTTGTTGATTACACGTACATCCTGCACCAGCGGTTTTGATTCGTAGCTAGCGAGGACCAGTGGCTGATCTGTCTTGAGCGGGCGTAATTGGCCGTCGTTATCTTTATCGCTGGTCCTGCCTCCACGCGCCGGCGCAATCGTGGTTACGCTGAAGGTAGACAGAGTGGCCAGTTCTGTGTGATGGGTGCGCTGGTGGCCGTAGATTACGATGCCACGTCTTTCGAGTAACTGCCGGAAGAGGCCAGCGGCAAACTCCGCTGGATCTTCTATGGCCAGAGCCTCATTGACACCCGCATCATCCAAAGGCATGTTGCCCCAGAGAGTCACCAGCATGGAGCCAGGCTCGCGATTGACGAAGAACTTGCGTCCAGTACCGGCTGGAGTAGTGATGATGCGATTGTCGATGCGGTAGTAATCCGCGAAGGGCTTGATGCTGACGAAAGCCTTTTCGCCAGGGCGATCGGCGGGTAGTATGTTCACGAAAACTACATTGTCGTTGACCGAGAGCGCAGAGACAGGAGCGCCGTCAGCCCAGACTAGGTCGTCCTGGCTCCAACCTTCGCCGTAGCGCTCGAAGGCGAAGTAGGAATCGTCGGCTACTATATCGCCGTCGATGAACTTAACACCCTTCTGCTCGAGCGCGTCGGCGAGCGCTTCGAGAGCTTGAATAGGATCGTCGTTGCGCTGAGTTTTGAGATCATAGGGGAGTTCGCGTCCGCTGAGATTGGGATCGCCGTGGCCGACTAAGACCAAGTCTCCGTTAAGTCGGCCGTAGCGGTCGAGCGTACCGGTCGTTTCGACAGTAGTGCGGAATTTGTAATCGGGGCCGATCAGGGCCAACGCTGCGGCGGTGGTGAAGAGCTTGGTGTTCGAAGCGGGCGTGAAGAGCTTGTCGGAATTTTGAGAGTACAACAATTTGCCGGTTGCGGCAGAGACGACTTCGATCCCCCAGAAGCCGCGCGCAAGATCAGGAGCGCTGAGGACGGCGGCGATACGATCTTGTAAGGGTGGGACGGGTGCGGCCAACAGCGGCGCCGCCAGCAAAATGACGATGGCCGCGAGAGGCGCTAGCGAACGCCGGCGAAGCATGGAATGGATTGTAACACTCGCAGAAAAGGGCGTCCCTTTGATCGAAACGGAGTGCGGTCTTTTCGCTCAAACACGTTCTAGCTGGTGGACGGTCCGTTCGTTCTCTATATTGCCGGTGTTGAGAGTCGTCGCGGGCTCGAACAGGATGACCCAGCATTCTTCCGCGGCCACGGGGCGATGCTCGACTCCGCGCGGCACAACGATAAATTCACCCTCTTCGATCCATTGATCAGGATGATGGTGATGGTCACGGAACTCCATGCGGAAGCGGCCTTTGACAACGAGAAACATTTCATCTTCATGGTCGTGATGGTGAAAGACGAATTCGCTATCGAACTTTACAAACTTGACCTGCTGGCCGTTGAGTTCGGCGGCAACGCGCGGTTGGTAGTAGTCGGCGATTTTCGAGAATTTTTCGGCGATGTTGACCTTGGGCATCGAATCCTCGCGTGCGTTCTCGCTGCTCGCTCTTGTATGGATGAAGTAGAGCGCGCGGTGGTCGCGAAATTTAGATCGTCGCAGGCTTCCGAGCTTTGCTCTGCGGGGCAGGTGAGGGCACCTGCCCCTACGTGAGCTTCGGTGCTATTCGCCGCCAGCTGTCTGATGACCGGGACGCAGCATGACTCGAACGCCGCGCTGGCCATTCACCTGGGTGGTCGTGTTCCAGTCGACTTCGTCGGTGCTGATTACTCCGCTGCCGCCGCTGGCTAGTTCATAGCTGATACGGCCGTCCTGGTAGGTGTAATTGCCGACCGACAGAACCATGCCGGTCTTCAACACGAAGACGGGCACGCCCGGAGCGGTCGCCGCTGCGCCGCCGCCGGCCATATCTTTGGAGACATAGCTGGCGTAGGTGACCTGCGCAATCTCTTCCAGACGCGGTTCGCTGGCGGTGACGGTCACGTTGCGCACAGACAGTTGCGGATAGCTGCCGTCCGACCGCCGCACGCTGGCGCCTTGGTAGGAGCCTTGATAGTAGGAGTCGTTCTCAATGCGCGGGCGTCCGAAGAAATGCCAGTCGGGGCCGTTGGTCTGGGCGACTTGCGGAATCTGCACGTCATCCATGAGGCGCAGGGTGAGTTGGCTCTCGCCCTTCAGCGTGGGGCGCGGGCCGCGGGCGGGAAGCATGATGATCTTCCAGGGCCAAAGCGGCGGGATCATCCACTCGACAACATCGCGCGTGGCGTGCCCTTTGCCGCGAATGTCGCCATCTTTATCGACCTTGTAGCCGCGGGTCGCGATCACTTTGGCGTCGAGCGGCATGTCGCCTTGCGGCAGTCCGATGCGGTCGAACTGGAGTTTCATGTAGCCCTTGCCCCAGAAATGGCCGGGATCTTTAGCGGCTTCGAGGTGGCCGACAAGGTAGCTGCCCCGCGGGAAAGTTTGCTGGCCGAACTCGGTGACGGCGTGGAGACGGCAAAGTACGGGATCTCCGACGGCAACAGTGGCCGAGGAGAGGTTGGGTTCATCCATGGTGCATTTCAAAAGGGTACCGGCGGGCAGGACCATTTCCCGCGCACTGGCACTCAGGGTTAAAGCAAGGAGGGATGCTGCAAGGACTGCATAACTGCCGGACTTCATGACTACACCTCGGTCTCACGCCCCGGAATTTTTGCCACATTCCTAACTACTGCAGTGAGCCCGCCCCAGATTGCTATGGAGTTTTACACAAGTTGACACCGGCGTCAATGAATGTAGAGGAGAAAGATGTGCCTTCGCGACCCACGATGTTCTTTGCGGGCGCAATATGGGAGCATTCGACCACAGATTCAATGACCCGACCCCCACCCCCCTACCCCCCCACCCCCCTCTTAACATTATTAGAATCACATG
>DATHQD010000028.1:0-2808 GCA_035483045.1 Terriglobales bacterium | reverse complement strand
TTGTTGCTGGTCGAAGCTATAGAGATAGTCCGCTGAGAGTTCGAGCGCAGCCGCAACATGTAACAGGTCGGCGGTGCGGGTCCCCAGGCGCGCCGTGGGTTGTCGGGACAATTCGCCGGCCCGTTCAAAGACCTGATCAGGAAGTGGGCGCAGCAGCAGAATGCCGTCGCGCATATCTTTCTCGAAATCAGCCAACGAAGACTTTATCTGAGATTCTGAAAGCTCTTTCCGGAAGACTCGCAGTTGCAGCGCGTTCACCACCTCCAATTCGCCAAAAACTGTGACGTAGCGCTCGCCGTCGGAAGCTCGCATGGTTTGCCCGGCGACAGCGGAATTGGCATCGAGCGTGTACAGGGAGATGAGAAAGCTGGCGTCCGCGTAGATCTTCAATAACGGCTCCGATCTTGGGCGATCAGATCCGCACCGCTGACTTGCAGCAATTTGTCGCCGTAGATGGACCTGAGGCGTTCAAGAAAGTCAGGTATTTGCGCCGCCGCCCGAACATTCTCGGGAATCAGGCGAGCAATCACCCGCCGCCGCTTGGTGATCTGCACCTCTTCACCTTGGTCCAGGAGGCGCTCGATCTTTTTGAAGCCGTACCGAAGGTCGCGCACCGACGCTTTTTTCATGTGATACATTTTAGCCTCACATGGTGGATCTTCGCAAGATCTTCGCAAGCTCCGCCGCGTCAGACGGACTTCATTTTTTACAAAACAAAGCCACCAACTCCAGCATCATCAATCACTTAGTTTTTTACAACGGCACTTCGATCAGTGTCGGTCCTTCCCCATCAAATCCCGCCCGTAGCGCCTTCCCGAATGCATCTAGCGAATTGACCCGGGTGCCGGGCACTCCCATTCCCGTCGCCAGTTGCACCCAATCGAGATCGGGATGTCCGATCTCGAACATATCCAAGGTCCGGGCTCCCGGATTGCCCACTCCCAGATAAGAAAACTCACGTTTGAGAACGGCGTAATCACGGTTGGCGAAAACCACCGTGGTGACGTGGAGGCCTTCGCGCGCCATCGTCCACAAGGCTTGGAGCGTGTACATGCCACTGCCATCCGCACTCAGGCACAGGACTTTCCGATTGGGGCAGGCCACTGCAGCGCCAACCGCCAGAGGCAAAGCGATTCCAATCGAGCCCCCCGTGTTGCCCAGCCAGTCGTGCGGCGGAGTTCCCTTCGTCGCCGCCATCAGTCCGCGGCCTGATGTCATCGACTCGTCGACCACGATAGCGTTTTCGGGCAGGAGCGCTCCGACCGCGGCGGCAAGTCCCGGCAGAGTAATTTCTCCGCTTGGCATTGGGGGACGCCCAGCTTTTTCCGCCGTGAGCTCTTCGTGGCGCGCGGACACTGCCTCAGCAAGCGCATTGAGTGCGCCGACATAATCTTCGCCCGGTTTCGCCAGTGTCAGCGTGTGACATGGCGGGGAAGTGAATTCACTACTCTTTCCCGGATACGCGAAATATGCGACGGGGGGTGGAGCGCCCACAAGGATCAACTGACGGAACTCTTTAAACTGTTCGATGCCTTGCTCGAGCACATACTGAATACGATCGACACCTGGAATCCCCGCGCCGCGCTGCAAACGTGTGAGCGGATAAGGAGCCAGCAATTTGGCCCCGGTAGCGGCCGCGATGCGTCCAGCAGCAACGAGTCCGCTGCCGTACAACCCATTTCCGGCAATCAGAATGGCGGTTCGCAAGCCGGATCGAAGCATGACGGCCGCCTGATCGATCGTTGTCAATGCTGGTAACGGAGGCTTCGGGGGAGAGCCAGGCGCGGCGACAGTTCCGCCTTCGTTCCAGGCCACGTCGGCCGGGACGATCAGCGTCGCGATCTGCCCTGGTGCCGTACGCGACGCCATGATCGCCTCGGCCGCGTCGCGGCCTAATGCTGATGAAGAGGCAGACGTCCGCAACCATTTGGAATTAGTCCGTGCTATAGCTTCGATGTCGGAAACAAGCGGAGTATCGTGCTCCAAGTGATACTTGGGGTGTTGTCCGATGATGTTGACGATCGGAACTTGCGCCCTGCTTGCGTTGTGCAGGTTCGCAAGGCCGTTCCCGATGCCTGGACCGAGATGCAGGAGAGTGCACGCTGGTTTTTCGGCCATGCGTGCATAACCGTCAGCCGCCCCGGTCACGACGCCTTCGAAGAGGCCGAGTACGCAACGTATTTCCGATACGTGGTCCAGTGCAGCGACGAGATGAATTTCCGAAGTACCAGGGTTCGCAAAGCATGCATCAACCCCACCCAACACCAGGGAGCCAACGAGACTTGCTGCACCTTTCATGTGTTTAGATAACTGTATCCTTTCTACCTATGGGAGTCGATGATAGTGCGGCAGTCGTACTCATCCTTCTAGCGCGCAAGCCGGGCCAGACAATCGAGTGGCTTCGGGCGGGCACTGAGAGGACCTAGCCTGTAGTAACTCCTCTGTTATCTTTCGATTACGGCTTCGTGCTAAGGGTTGTTCTGGAGACGTCCCCGCCTACGGTTGTCTCTGAAATCCGATATAATTTTGATTGGGGATGGGTTGATGGGAAATGATGGACGCATGAAGCTGGAGACTCTCGCGATCCACGCAGGTTACGACGGCGACCCCACGACCAAGGCCGTGGCCGTGCCAATCTATCAAACGGTTGCATTCGAGTTTGATAGCGCCGAGCATGGCGCGGCTCTGTTCAATCTGGAAGTTCAAGGAAACATCTATACCCGGATCGGCAATCCTACCAACACTGTGCTGGAAAAGCGTGTGGCGGCTCTCGAGGGCGGAGTCGATGGACTCAGCGTCAGCTCGGGG
>DATHQD010000027.1:0-3540 GCA_035483045.1 Terriglobales bacterium | reverse complement strand
GCTTGCTGCTGCCGTCGCAGGCATCGGTCCTGACGCCATTGGCATCGAATGCGATTGTGCAGCGGGCGCGGCTTCGGATGTGGCCTGGGCAGCCGCTTGTTGCGCGGGCTGGCTGCTGGCACGCACGTACCAGCACTTGCGCTGATTTGTCCGATCCACATGATAGTACCAGTGCGTTCCCTGCGGCGCCGAAGAATTCGGCGCTGTAAGACAATCATCGTTGCGTGCGGTATTGGGCATCCCGACGTCTATGCCCGAAACAAGAAGTGTAACAACAAACACAATCAATCCGACCAGTCTTTTCCCTGACACGATCCCCTCCACCACCCCGAACCGGGAAAAACATCCCTGCAAAATGCGACCGCAATCTCCGATATGCCCGCCGCGCAGGTCCTTCAACGGCTCCGACCGTGATTTCGATCATCACTTCGCTGGCAGAACTTCGATCCAGTGATCAATGAAGCGCTTGGCCGAGATGTTGTTTGCAGCAACGCCATCATACGGTAGCGCCTGGCTTAAGTAGATCTCTCGCGCAGCTTCTCCTCATTTTTATAGGCATCGATCTTAAGCCGTATCAGGGCACGGAGTGGAGCGGCTTCCGCCTGCCGGTTGAGTTTCTTTTTGCGCTTGAGAGCAGCTATCAGCGCCGCGACGCTTAATACAAGCAATAGAAGCAACCAACCAAAACCGGACATGATAGTAGCCCTCCCAAGCACCTCTACTGTGAAAACACACTAACGAGCCAATAGTGGCTCTTTCGCGTGCCCTAGCGCTCAAACTAATCCTTGCGTGTGCCGACCAGATCCAGAGCTTTCACAGCGCCGCGCAAGCTAGGCGCAGCAGCGCCCGATTGGTGTTGAACGGACGCGACTTGCTCCCCTAATCGCGCCCACGACTGCGCCAAACTGAGCCATAGGGCTTTGTCAACGTCTTGTTCCGATGACAGCGCCATGGCCACACATTTTTCCGCATATTTCTCGTGATCCTGGGTGAAATCCATCCCGACCTCCTCGAATCAAGACAAACCAATGCAATTGTAAAACTGCGGCGCAGAATCGATCGCGTCATGGTCAAACGGGGACGTTTTGTTGGCCATGGCGTTGATCGCCTCCGGTACGACGCACCTTGCCACGGAAAATGGCAGCGCTTCGGCCCACAATAAACTTCGTCCCTTGCGCGAGCGGCGAAAGCAGTAGGATCATACTGCCGAGCCGCGGCGATCGTACCCGTCGATCGCTGGCTGTGCCGCCGAGCCGCCACCAGGACCGAACACATCGGCAGCTCCGCTCTCAAGCTGCGCCTTCCACGAGGTAATCTGATTAGGGTGGACGTCGAACTGCTCGGCAAGCTGCGCCAATGTCCGATCGCCCTTGACGGCGGCAAGTGCTACCTTCGACTTAAAAGCCGGTGTATGATTCCGGCGCGGTCGTCTGCTCATGGTCTCTCCTGATTCGCAGGCCATAGCGTGCCCGCTGTCAGGCAGAAACTCCACTTATCGCCCTGTGCAGATTTCCGGGACCGGCTCTGACCTCAGAACGCCACACTGCTGTTGACTGCTCTGTTTGGCCACGCTGCCGGTAACGTCCTTCATACTGGAGCCTCGTTCATTCTCACGAGCTACGGTGACTACTTACGCGTGAGTATGTTGGAAATGGGCGACAAATCGTGCATTGGCGTGGCAATTTATTGCGGCTCAGATGGAACATCGGACATGGTAAATCCTCGCTTACATTTGCGGCTCGCGCAGGATCGATGCGAACTGTTCTGCACAAGCGCAATTTGTTTGCCGGTGAACGGTTTGACTTGGATACGCTGAACCACGATAACATCGATGATCGTGTCTCCACGCTCCGCCGACGGTTCCGCTCCGCGGACCGCCGCCACCACTGCCCATGCTTCAAGAGGGTGGTCGTCGGCCCATCGCAGGATGGCGGCATGCAGGTCTTTAGCAGTCGCTAGGAGTGATTGATCCGGCAGAGTATCATTACTGCATGTCAGCTTTTCCGACATTCCCGCGCGGCCAGCCGATCACGAACGAAGAGGCTAGAGCTGCCGTCGAGACGGAACTCTTCGCAATGAAACTAACAAAGCCGATGACGCCTGCCGAAAAGGACGCATTTTGCGAGATCGCTAAGAGTAGGTTGAATTACGAATCCAACAGCTATCGGATAAAAGAGATCCGTTTGTGGGTCGAAAGCTGGCAATCGCTGTGGTTACCCGAAAAACTAGGTGCCGGTGTCGGGATGGTTGATACCGCCGCGAGCGAATTTGGTCTCGTGGTGCCGTTCTCGCGTTGGACGCGGATCATATTGCGTACCCTCGACGCCTGGCGCGCGGCCGTAGGTACATTCGTCTACCGTCTTGCCCGATCGCCGCATCATGAAGTGTAGACACTACCGACCAGAGCTTGCCTTAAGCCCCCTTTTTCTTGCCGAGGGCACAGCCCCGCTTCCGCCTGGCGCTACCGGCTATCTTACTCACCGACGAACTAACTGGCTAATTTGGGCTCGCGCACTCCTCTGGCTCTTTGAGCGAGTGGAGGCTGGACCCTCGTACCCGCGCGAGGCGATCTCCCGCAGATCGTCCTCGGGATCTTCGAGGGTTTACGCCGCAGGTGGCGGCGCCCGCGCCCCTCAGGGCACGCACACATTCCGTTCCGTCACGGTCACTGTCGTCTCTCGCGTCTGTGGAGACCAACATTCACCCAATCCGTTGCTGATTCCTGAACGGCGCGCGTGCCAGGTGGCTCCGGCCGGATCGTCGGCGCTACCACCCTGTTCCGAAGGCGGCCCACGACGAAAGCTCTTCGGCACCCGGCTCGCCAGCGCCGCGAATGAGTGAAGGGCGGCGATCTTCGTGCTGTTAGCGCGCGGCTGGGTGACTCGATCGAGGAGATGATTCGGCATTCTGCCCGAATCCAATCTAACACATGTTCTTCGCAGAAGGCTTGCCGGAACTATCAGCTCACGCGTACCAGTTTTTACGGCGAACGCAGTTCGTGATCGGGTTTCGCCCCAAAGAGGACTGGCCAATGAGGGAGCTTCAATGACAAACGATCCGGAACTGCACCCGCTCATGAGCCTGCGCCTTTGCACAGCACTGTGGCTCGGTTCAATCGCGCGTCATGGATTGATCGAGAAGTTATGCCGCGCCTCCATGTCGCGTTTCACTTCCCTGCGGTCGCCTGATTTCGCCCGCGCCTCCTGATAGCGACAAAAATGGAGCGTTTTCAGTTCGCAAGGCTGCGCGGCCATATTCAGGTCTGGATTCGCCGGATGCTCATCGCTGCTGGCAAGCCGCCGATGGACGAACTCTTACGGATCGTCGCCGCCGTCGCTATAACGCTGGCTGTTGCCGCTTTGGCAGTTATGTTTTTCATGTGGGTCTTTTCTTGACATGCGGCCCCAACGCTTGAGGTGGAAGCGGCAAGCTGGCAGCTAGCGCGCTCTGATGGAAAGAATCAATTGCCGTACCAGCATGACTCAGATCGGTACGGGGGCTCTCCCACGCGGGGGGCGCTGGTGTTCGTGGGTGATGCGA
>DATHQD010000026.1:0-101601 GCA_035483045.1 Terriglobales bacterium | reverse complement strand
CATTGAGGAATGCCCGACGGGTTGCTTAGAGGGCGTCCCCGAGCTTGACTTCGATACGGGTGTGGTCCGAATGGATACCGCCTTCGCGATTTCGCCCGGGTTGCACGGACGGCAAGCGGAAGAGTTGAAGCATCTCGGAGACCGGGCCGCGAAAAGTATTTAGGATTTGCGAATCAGCTCAAGGTAGAACAAAACACCGAGCGGAGTGAACTATGCCAACGGTTACGGAAACAAAAAAGAAGACGGTCCGCATGAACGGCTGCGTCGCGGCTGCGCAAGCCGCTAAGTACGCCGATGTCGATGTGATTACGGCCTATCCGATTCGTCCTTACACGGCCACGATGATGGCTCTGGCGCAGATGGTAGCCAATGGAGAACTCGACGCCGAATACATCGTGGCCGATAGCGAGCACTCGCAATTGAGCATCGCACACGGCGCCTCGTCGAGCGGTGCGCGCGTGTTCACCGGTAGCTCGGGAGTAGGCGTGCAATTTGCGTACGAGCTTTATTCTCCGATCTCGGGCAGCCGCATGCCGGTGCAGATGATGATTGCTGATCGGACGCTTGATCCGCCGGGAGATTTTGGATCGGAGCATACGGATGCGCTGTCGACACGCGACATGGGATGGCTGATGGGATGGTCGTGCGATGCGCAGGAGGCGTTTGACAATCATCTGATTGCTTATCGAATTGGCGAGGATCCGCGAGTGCTGTTGCCGCAGATGGTTTGCCAGGATGGGTTCTTCGTCTCGCATATTACGGGCGATGTGGAGTTGCCGGACTCGGGACAGGTGAAGGAATTTCTGCCTCCTTATAAGCATCCTTATCCACTCGATCCGCGGCATCCGGTGTCGCACGGGCCGCAGATCATGCCGGAGCAGGGGCCTCCGCTGCAGTTGGAGCGGGCGCGGGCGATGGAAGGATCGATGGCGGTTATCGAAGAAGTGCATGCGGAGTTTGAGAAGATCTTCGGGCGGCACTACGATCCTTGGATTGAAGAGTTCATGACGGATGATGCGGAGGTCGTCTTCTTCCTTCAGGGAGCGCATGCGGTGACGGCGAAGTTTGCGATTCAGCATATGCGCGACAAGGGGTTGAAGGTCGGGTTGGTGCGGCTGCGGACGATCAGGCCTTATCCGACCGAGCAGGTTCGGGAGTCGCTTAGTAAGTTTAAAGTTGTCGGCGTGATTGAGACCAACATGGGACTCGGCAGTGTTAGCAGCGGCGGCGTGCTGTATGGCGAGGTTTGCGCGGCGCTGTATGAGAGCGATAAGCATCCGCTGGTGCTGTCGTTCATGGCGGGGATGGGCGGCGAGGCGATTGTGTTGAAGGAATTTTATTGGATGACCGAGAAGATGCTGGCAGTGCAGAAGAGCGGAAAGATTGAGAAGCGAACGCACTGGGTGGGATTTGAGGAGTAAGCCGGACGAAGCATAAAGACTATTGTTGGAGGACATTGATATGGCAACTATAGAAGTGCAGCGGCAGGTGCTGCCGATACTTGGCAATCCTAATCAGGGGGCGCGGTTTTATAACCCTGAATTGCCTTCGTCCGAACCGTTTGTTCCGGGGCATCGAACTTGTGCGGGGTGCGGGCCTTCGATTCAGTATCGGATGACCAGCAAAGCGGCGGGCGACAATACGATTCTGGTCGGACCGACTGGGTGCATGTATGTGGCGAACAGTTCGTATCTGTGCACGCCTTATAACATTCCGTGGGCGCATACGCAGATTGGCAGCGCGGGCAGCTTTACGGCGGGCGTCGCGGCGGCTTATGAAGCCATGATCCGCAAGGGAAAGTGGAAGGGGCAGTTTCCGAATATTATCTGCGAGGCAGGCGACGGCTCGGCTTCGGACATTGGCCTCGCGTCGATCTCGGGCGCGCTCTATCGCAATCACGATTGCCTGATCATTTGTTATGACAACGAGCAGTATGCCAATACTGGTATACAGGCTTCGTCGCGGACGCCTTATGGCGGGATGACAACGTTCTCGCCTCCTGGGCCGCTGGTGCCGGAGGGGAAAAAACTTTATCCTAAGGATCTGGCGCGCATGATGGCGGCGGGGCATCCGCACTGCTATGTGGCTACGGCTAGCGTGGGTTATCCGATTGACTTGATGAATAAGGTGCGGAAGGGGCTCAACCACAGGGGCGCGGCTTATTTGATGGTGTATACGCCTTGCCAGAAGGGCTTTGTGTATGAGACGCCGCGGTCGATTGATCTGGGGCGGCTGGTTGTGGAGTGCGGGCTTTATCCGATGTGGGAGTGGAATCCGGAGCAGCGTGCTTATGATTACAGCTTCCGGCCGGCCAGCATGCGGCCGGTGTCGGAGTATCTCAAGTTGCAGGGGCGCTTCGGGCATCTTCATGCGGAGCACATTGCTAACTTGCAGAAGTTTGCTAATGAGCAGTGGCGGATGATGGGCGTGCAACTGCCGGAGGCTTTGCTCAAGGCTTCGGATGCTAAGAACCTGGTTAATATGGCGGCGGCTGAAGAGGCTGCGACGGTGGCGGAGACGGTATGACGACACAAGGGAATACACCTGCTTCTTCTTCTGCGGCTGCTGGTGGAAACACTGGTGCGGCTCCTGATGTGCAGGAGAGCTACATTGTCACTGAAGGCAAGAAGCGCGGATCGACGCGCGATGTGCGGATGGATGCGGCGTTTGACCGCTTCTTCACGGTGCTGCGGGTGCATGGCGGGGACGCGATTCTTACCGACAACTGGCACACCAACGAAGTGCTGAATCATGCGCGCGGTAACTTCGAGGGCGTGACCTTTGCGATGCGGACGCTGGAGGCGTGGGGAGCGATGATCGAGAATGACCATCGCGCCTATTACACGGCGGGCGGACGCATCTGGGTGATGGACCTGGAGCCTTGCGCGGGCAAGAAGGCGCGGCTGCCGGGGACTGGTCCGAGTTCCGGATCAGGGAAGAAGTAGCGGGCTTAGATTGCGCCGCGTCCTGCTCATTGACGACACGCCGGAGATTGCTCAGCTGCTGACGTTCTCGCTGCGTGACCGAGGGTATGAGGTAGTCGCGGAGGGATACACTCCTACCGTTAATGAACTTGTGGTTGAGCAGCGGGCGGATGCGGTGGTGTTTGATTGCACCTCGTATGACATGAGCGAGGCGCTGTTTGATGCGGTGCGGAATCATCCGGAGCATGGCGAGCTTCCGGTGGTGATTATTAGCGATACTCCGGAGGCGGCGGACGCTAGTCTGCGCTCGCGGAGGGCGCAGAGAGTGTTGCTGGTGCCTAAGCCGTTTACCGGGGCGCAGGTGGCTCGGGCGCTGGATCAGTTGCTCGGGGCGGACGCTTCGTGAACTTTGCCGCGGGGCCGAAGCTGGATCATGTTGGCTTTCGGGGTTCTCTCCCGCACTGGCTTTAGAGCCGAGCTGCGCTCGGCTTGGACAGACGAGGGCGTCTGTCCCTACGCAAGCATTGGATAGCCCCTACGAAAACCTAATATGGCTTTGTGGAGCATGGACGAGTGGCAGTATCTGGAGCGCGAGGTCGTTCCCGACCCGCAGGGCAGGTTGTGGACGGTGGCGCTGATGGATGTGCTGGGTCAGGAGGGCGATCCTGACATGCCGAACAAGTTGCTGGAGCTCCAGTATTCGTCAGGGCGATATTTTACTTTGGTCTACTCAGTGACCGGGGGGCTGCAGCGTGAGCGCGGGTATACGGCGCTGGCGGAGGCGGAGGACGCTTATCGCGCGCTGCAGGTGGCGGTGATGGATGGGAGTCTGGATCCTACGCAGCCGGTATTTCGGGAAGGGCTGGAGGATTGAGGTCGATTTGATGCCCCCAGAGGGCTGAAGAAGGTCAGGCTGGTTTGGGCGACTTCTGCTTTTCCTGCTTCTGCTTTTCCTGCTTCTGCTTTTCCTGCTTTTTACTTTTCCTATTTCCTGTTTTTCCCGCTTTTAGCGGCCGGGATCGAGGTCGCGCATGATTACGTGAAGGACTTGGCTGGCTATTCTAGCTTCGCGCTCGGTGGCTTGGGGGGTGGTTGCATGGTCGTCGGCTTGATCGCGGTAGGTGCGCGCGGCGGCGGGGAGACGGGCGGCGCCTGCGCGGATTAATTTGGCTTGCTCGGCCACGGCTAAACGCGTGTTGAAGGACCAGTCGGAGATTTTTCCTCCGGCGGCTTCACCTGATGGAAGGCCTGCGGCGGCGAGGGCGTGCAATCCTTTGAACTCCAGCGCGTCGGTGATTATGGCTTCGAGGATTCCGCTCGTAGTGCGCAGGGCGTCGTCGTAGGCTCCTTGGTCGAAGGCTGTGCGGCTGTCGAGATAGGCTTGCTCGAGGACGGGGCGGAGGTCGGGATTGTGGACGAAATCGAAACGGTGGGGCGGAGGCGCGGCGGAGGAGACAGCAGGTCCTTCGCTTTGCTCAGGATGACGAATCTCGATAGCGGGCGAAGCGCCCGATCCGGGACCACTTTCGATCGCTGAGAGGGTCGCGACGGCTTGCTCGAGGACGTCGACTAGGCGCTGGACGATTTCGGCGGGGGCGGCGGCTTCTACGGCTTGGCCGTCGGGGGAGCGCATCAGGAAGGCTCCGCTGAAGGCGCGGGCCAGCCAGTGGGATTTACTGCTTCCGGAGAGTTGATTGATGGTGATGCCGCAGTCTTCCTGCCAGGCGCGGGTTTCGGCCATGGCGGCGCCATTGGCGGCGTTTGGGGGCTCGGAGAGCAGGCGGTCGCGGAGGATGAGGCCGCGGCGGATGAGGGCGCCGAGGTGGGTTAGGTAGATTTCGATTTGGGCTTGCTGGGATTGATCCATGGGCATGTTGGGGCGAATCCGTTATCCTGGCTGACGCCAAAAAGCAGGTCCTTCGCTTCGCTCAGGGTGACAAGTCTTCATGATGGCAAGTCTTGATAATGACTGCTGGCCTGCGCTTCGCTCAAGGATCACAAAGTCGTTATAGGGACGCCCGAACGGTGACGAGTCTCTATAATCACGGCCGAAATAATGCCAAGTCTTAAGTAAATCTTAATCATGACGGGCGAATAATGTGTGGCGAATTGATGTGAGGAGAATCAGGGGCAACTGATTTCTTGACAGTGCTTCGCAGACATGATATTTTCCGTCCCGCAACTGGTTCGCTAACTAGACCAGTATAGATTAGGTGCGGTTAAGCGCCAAGTAATTCGCGAGTTCACGGACACCCAGGTGAGCTTGCACGATATTGCGATACTGTCGGCACGCGGACAAGAGTGTCCGCGCCACACAAGGTATTGCCGGTGTGGAACCAAGTAGTTCTGCTCTTGCAACGTTAACGTTTAACGCGCGATTTGGAGGTTTCCCTGTGGCTACGACGTCTCCGGTTACTCCCGCTTCCCTGATTCACCCTTCCCGAATTCCCAATCGTTGGATCCAGCTATGTGCGGGCATCGTCGCGATGATGGCGATTGCGAACCTGCAGTATGCGTGGACACTTTTCACGAAACCGATACAGGCGCATCTACATGTGAGCCTGGTGGCGGTGCAATGGACGTTTACTTTGTTCGTTGCGCTGGAAACGTGGCTGGTGCCTTTTGAAGGGTACCTGGTGGATAAGATCGGGCCGCGATTCATGCTGGGCATGGGCTCTTTCATGGTCGCAGCCGGGTGGGTTGGTTCGGGCTATGCCGAGTCGATCAACAGCCTCTACTTCTGGTATGGAGTGGGCGGCGTGGGCGCCGGGATTGTGTATGGCGGCGCGATTGGAAACGCGCTGAAGTGGTTCCCAGATTACCGCGGGTTGTGCGTCGGGCTGACGGCGGGTGCGTTCGGCATTGGCACGGCGACTACGATTGCGCCGGTTGCCGACATGCTGAAGGTTTCGGGATATCAGCATACGTTTATTGTGTGGGGAATTATCCAGGGGGTGGTGGTGTTAGCTGCTTCGCTGTTTTTGGCGAGGCCACCGCTGGGATGGACGCCGCCGAACTGGAAGGATAAAGAGGTTAAGATTCGGGCCAAGATCAATACGTCGGCGCGCGACATGACGCCGATTGAGATGCTAAAGCAGCCATCGTTCTATGTCATCTATCTGATGATGACGATGCTGGCCTTTGGGGGATTGGTGGTGACGGCGCAACTGAATCCCATGGCTTCTTCGTACCATGTGGACAAGGTGGTGGTGGCCTTTGGCATGACGGCGCTGGTGCTGGCGATCACAGTCGATCGTCTTTTGAACGGACTGACCCGGCCGTTTTGGGGATGGATATCGGACAAGATTGGGCGGGAGAATGCGATCTTCGCCTCGTTCATCCTGGAGGCGGTGGCGGTGTGGCTGCTGCTGCAATTGATTAATCGTCCGGTGTGGTTTGTGGCATTGTCGGGGCTGTGCTTCTTTGCGTGGGGAAATATTTTCTCGTTGTTCCCGTCGATTACCGGCGACTTGTATGGGAATAAGTGGGCCACGACGAATTATGGGATCGTGTATACGGCGAAGGGAGTGGCGGCGGCATTTGCCGGTCCGGGAGCAGCCTGGTTGTTTGCCAAGACGGGCTCGTGGTCAAAGGTCTTCTGGGCGATGATTATCTGCGATCTGATCGCGGCGTTTATGGCGCTGTTGTGGCTGAAGCCGCTAGCGGCTAAGGTGGTGAGACGGTCGGAAGAGCCGTTGTCTCCGGCTACGAATGTGGCGGCGACGCCGATTAAGGCGCGCGGGGTGGCGTAGGATAGCGAGCGGGAGACGCGGTCCCCCAGTTCGTGGAATGAGTAGGGTCCTTCGACTTCGCCGGGCCATTCGCTTCGCTCACGGCTCGGCGGCGCTCAGGATGACAACGGATGCAAACGAGGGCGGGGCTGTTGGGCGAGGCACCCGGCATTTGCGGCGGGTGCAAATGCGTGGATCCTTCGCGTTGCTCAGGATGACAACCGGAAATTTTCCTGCTACAGCCGGCGGGACTCCAGCCCTACGTTTGCGTCTAGCGCTTCGCTTTTTGCAGGCGCTCTTCAAGTGCTTTTACTTCCTGATTTAATCCCTCGGGTAAATGGGTGCCGAAGCGGGCGAAGTGTTCTTTGATGAGGGGGACTTCGGCTCGCCAGCCATCGATGTCTACGCTCAGGAGTTCTTCTAGCTGAGCGGGCCTAATGTCCAAGCCTTTTGTGTCCAGATCGGCTGCTTCGGGGACGCGGCCTATCGGCGTGTCTTTCGCATGAACTTTGGCGTCGCAGCGCTCGAAGATCCATTTGAGGACGCGGCTGTTTTCTCCGTAGCCGGGCCAGAGGAATTTTCCGTTCTGATCCTGGCGAAACCAGTTGACGTAGAAAATCTTCGGGAGCTTGGAGGCGGCTGTCTTCGATCCGATTTTGAGCCAGTGGGCGAAATAGTCGCCCATGTGGTAGCCGCAGAATGGAAGCATAGCCATGGGATCGCGGCGGAGGCGGCCTTCTTGGCCTGTTATTGCGGCGGTGGTTTCGCTGCTAACAGTTGCGCCCAAGAAAGTGCCATGTTGCCAGTTGAAGGCTTCGGTGACCAAGGGAACGACGCCGGCGCGGCGTCCGCCGAATAGGATGGCGTCGATGGGGACGCCTTTGGGGTCTTCCCACTCAGGAGCAATGCAGGGGCATTGACTGGCGTGAGCGGTGAAGCGGGCGTTGGGGTGCGCGGCTTTGCGCGGCGTTTGGGGGGTCCAGCGGCGGCGGAGCCAATCGACCAGATATTTCGGCTTTTCTTCGGTCATGCCCTCCCACCAGACGTCGCCGTCCAGGGTCATGGCGCAATTGGTGAAGATCGCATTTTTGGTGACGCTCAGCATGGCGTTGGCGTTCGACTTCATGCTGGTGCCGGGGGCTACGCCGAAGAAACCGTATTCGGGATTGATGGCGTAGAGGCGGCCGTCGGCGCCGAATTTCATCCAAGCGATGTCGTCGCCGATGGTCTCGACCTTCCAGCCGGGGAGGGTTGGAATGAGCATGGCGAGGTTGGTCTTGCCGCAGGCGGAGGGGAATGCTCCGGTCATATATTTCGATTCGCCGGTGGGGCTGGTCAGCTTGAGAATGAGCATGTGCTCGGCTAGCCAGCCTTCATCGCGGGCCTGGACGGAGGCGATGCGGAGGGCGTGGCATTTCTTGGCTAGGAGGGCGTTGCCCCCGTAGCCGGAGCCGTAGGACCAGATCTCGCGGGTCTCGGGGAAATGGCAGATGTATTTGTTGTCGGAGTTGCAGCGCCAGGTGGAATCGGCTTGATTGGGGCCTAGCGGGTCGCCTACGGAGTGGAGGCCGCGAACGAATTCGCCGTCTTCGCCGAGAGTATCGAAGACGCGGGATCCGACGCGGGTCATGATGTGCATGCTGACTACTACGTAGGTTGAGTCGGTGATTTCTACGCCGATTTTGGAGATGGGCGAACCGATGGGGCCGAGGCTGTAGGGGATAACGTACATGGTGCGGCCCTTCATGCAGCCGTCGAAGAAACCGCGGAGTTTCTGCTTCATCTTGTCGGGATCTTCCCAGTTGTTGGTGGGGCCGGCATCTTCTTTATTACGGGAGCAGATGAAGGTCTGGTCTTCGACGCGGGCGACGTCGGCGGGATCGGAGCGGACGAGCATGCTGTTGGGGCGCTTCTCGGGATTGAGCGGGATGGCGATGCCGCTGAGAATGAGGTAGCGCTGCATGGCGGCAATTTCTTCGTCGGAGCCATCGCACCAGTAGACGCGGTCGGGCTTGCACATCTGCGCCATTTCTTCGACCCAGCGCTCGAGTTTGGGATGGCGTTGGTCGTGGGTGGGAGTTTGAACATCGAGGATGGTGGTGGCCATGGGCTTCTCCGTGGTTGCAGGAGTGCGTCGGGGCACTCCCACAGAGCAAACAATGTATTCTCTCGCAATTGGGGGGATTATTCTAGGGAGTGAAGTGGCTCTGGCAAACTGAGACACTACCTAAAGGGGGGTCGGTACCGTCACAGTTTGAAATTAACTGCCGAATCGCGCGACGATTACCCCAATGATGGTACCGCCGATAGCGCCCATACCGATGATCGGCCCATAGGCTTTCGTAATAAGAGCGTCGGGAATGCTCAGTAGCAAACCGAAGCATAGGCCGACAGCCCAACCCGGCCACGGCAGGCGGGCCGCGCCGATGGCGAATCCGATTCCAAACCGCGCAATAAACGCCGCGGTAATTGCCGTCTTCTTATCTGGGAAACTCATCGGCAGCATGATTCCGATGTCGATGGCTCCGAACACCAACCCGCAAATGACGCTAAGCAGGGCTCTGGACATGTGCCTCCTTTGGACAGCGATTGAGTTGGACGTTTCTAGTAAATCAACTAATTCGTGTAGTGTCCAGACGTCATCCGTAAGGCGTGCCTCATAGTGACAATGGTGAAAGGAGATTCGGACGGAAGGCGTTAACCACCAAGGCCACTAAGGTTCACTAAGGAACCCATGATGGGTTGACGGCCATCTAATATTGAAGAATATCCCGCATTGGTGGCTGGCCGGAGTTGCTCCGCGGCGAATCTGACGTAAATAAGAGATGGATCTTCCTGAGAAAATTCGGTCGCTGCCTACTTCGGCGGGCGTGTATCTGTACAAGAACGCCGAGGGGGAAGTTATTTATGTGGGCAAGGCTAAGAACTTGCGATCGCGGGTGTCTTCTTATTTTCATGAGGGGCGGTGGGAGGATGCTAAGACGGGGACGCTGGTGCGGGAGGCGGTCGACGTCGACTATATTGTCGTCGCTAATAATAAGGAGGCGCTGGCGCTTGAGAATCACCTGATTAAGCAGAAGAAGCCACGCTTTAATATTCTGCTGCGGGATGACAAAACTTATCCGTATGTGAAGCTGACTTTGGGGGAGCGGTATCCGCGTGTGTATGTTACGCGGCGGCTGCGGAAGGATGGGAGCGTTTATTTTGGACCGTACTTCCCTACTAATTTGGCGTATCGGATTGTCGATTTGATTCATCGGCATTTCCTGGTGCCGTCTTGCAAGGTGGATTTGAATCGGGAGCATCCGCGGCCTTGTTTGCAGTTTTATATCAAGCGGTGTTTGGGGCCTTGCGTGGTGGGTCTGACTACTCCGGAGATTTATGCGGAGGCGGTTCGGGATGTGAAGCTTTTTCTGGAGGGGCGGCAGACCGATCTGGTGAAGTCTCTGCGCGAGCGCATGGCCGAGTCGGCAGAGGCCGAGGAGTTTGAGCGGGCGGCGCGTTATCGGGACTTGATTTCTACGGTGGAGCAGTTGCAGGAGAAGCAGCGGATTGCGACGATCGAGGGGGATGATGCGGATGTGTTTGGCTTTCATTATGAGAATCAGATGCTGGCGGTGAATTTGTTTCATATGCGCGGGGGGAAGGTGCTGGATCGGCGGGAATTTTTTTGGGAGGATTTGCCGGAGTTTGGGGAGGCGCCGGACAGGGGCGCGGGGCAGAGCCCCGCCACCACACAGGAAGGCAGCACACTCGTATCCAGCACAGCGGAAGGCAGCGCACTCGGATTCCAGCCTGGCGAATTTTTCTCGGCTTTGGTTAAGCAACTTTATCTGGGCCAGCCTTACGTGCCACGTAATATTTATGTGCCGGTGGATTTTGAGGATCGCGAGGAATTGGAGGAACTGCTTAGCGAACAGGCAGCGGGCGGGGACGCCCGCTCCACACATACACAGGCCAGACGGGTGCATATTACGGTGCCGCTCCGCGGGGATAAGCGGGAGTTGATTGATTTGGCGGGGACTAATGCCAAGCAATCTTATGATCAGCGGTTTCGGGTGATGAAGCCTAATGCGCGGGCGATCCAGGAAGCGTTGCAGGATGTGATGGGGCTGCCGGAGTTGCCGAAGAGGATCGAGTGTTTTGATATCTCGCACATTCAGGGAGCGGAGACGGTCGCTTCGATGGTGGTGTGGGAAGACGGGAAGATGAAGAAGTCGGATTACCGGAAATTTATTATCAAGACGGTCGAGGGAGTGGACGATTTCGCGTCGATGCGCGAGGTGGTGACGCGGCGGTATAAGCGGGTGTGCGAGGAGATCAAGAACGACGATAAGAAGACGATGCCGAGCCTGGTGCTGATTGATGGAGGGCTTGGGCAACTTCATGCGGCGGCGCAGGCGCTGGAGGCGCTGGAGATTATTAATCAGCCGCTGGCGGCGATCGCTAAGCGGGAAGAGATTATTTATGTTTATGGGCAGGAGGATGATCCGGCGGTGTTGGATCATCATTCTCCGGTGTTGCATTTGGTGCAGATGATTCGAGATGAGGCGCATCGGTTTGCGGTGACTTTTCATCGCAAGCGGCGGCAGATACGGGATCGAGCAACGGAGTTGAGGGAGATTCCGGGAGTGGGGGAGTCGACTACTCGGCGGCTGCTGGCGCATTTTGGGAGCTTGCAGGCGGTGAAGCAGGCGGATGTGGCGGCGTTAACGTCGGTTGTAACTAAGCCTCAGGCGGAAGCGATTCAGAAATATTTTCGCGAGGCGGTGGTTGGCAACTAGCGGTGAGAGGTTGGCTTGCGAGTACAGCACGTTTTAACTCCGTCCGGAGCCCAGGTTCCGGCATCGAGGCATGGACCGATGAAAACACTCTTAAAAATAGCGGGGCTGTTGTGCGCTTCCACCCTCCTATTTCTGGCAGGCTGCAACCGCGTGGCGCGGTATTGGTATCTGAGCAGCTATGATCGCGACATCAGCAGTTCCACAAAAGCTGTCGAGAGCGCTCGCGATAATGCCCACCGCGCAGAGGCATATGCAAGGCGGGGCAGCGCCTATTCAGAAAAAGCCCGCTATAGCCGCGCCTTCAATCTGATCTCCACCGATGAATACAATGGCTTGTTCGACCTAGCCATCAAAGACCATGACCAGGCTATAGCGCTCGATCCCACCGCCGAGGCTTATTACACCCGCGGCGTAACCTACTACGACCGGGCTGCCTTGGACGCCGTAGTGAACGGCCGCTTGATGGGCAGTGAGGCCGAGCGGAAGGCATGGTTCGCCCCGGCAACCGCCGATTTCAAAAAGGCCGTCGAGAAGGACGGCCAGCTCTATCTGGCGTGGGACCGGCTCGGCTTGATCCATGAGACGACCGGCGAACTCGACCAGGAGATCAGCGACTACACGCAGGAGATGGCGTTGAATCCGCTGGGCAAGTCGCGCTTAGCGGACGCCTACTGCACACGCGGTGGGTCGCACCAAAAAGACCTGAACCAAAAAGACCCAAACCAAGAACAGAAGACGAACGATGCCGCCATTGCAGACTACGAGAAATCCCTCGACCTCGGCGCCACCGCAGACGACTGGTCGTGTGATCCCTACAATCCGCTGCTTGCACGCTATACCAATAGCCGGCGCTACGACCAAGCCTGGGGAATCGTCTACAAGGCGCAGAAGTCTAAGAAATGGATCGCGCCAGAATCGCTGGATAGATTGAAGAAGGAATCCGGACGCAGCAACTAGCGTCGTACCGTGACGAGCGCATGGAAACTTTTTCTGCAGAAACGCGGGACGCCGCGCCCCTGGCGCGCATGGTGTCGACCCGTAGGGGTCCTTCGACTGCGCCGAGGATGACAGCGAATCCAATGACAGTAAAGTAATACTGACCTCTCAGCGACCCTCGATGAGTTTTATGGCGCGAAACGATTTGACCACAATCTGATTCGGCTGCATTCCTACGGGGATGATCGTCAGCAAGGAATATTCTGAGGGCTCGAATTTCTTTTTGGGCTCGCGCTTCTGAATTACGGCTAGGTCTCCGGAGCCGGAATCTAGTACCAATAAATAATTCTGACTTTGTGAGAGGGCGAGCGCGTCTGGATTACTGCCTACCGGCAAATACGCGATGATCTTGCCCAGATCTATGTCATAGACAGCGATGTTATTCGAGCCGAAGTTAGAGATATAGAGGCGGGAGTTATCGCGAGATACTACGCCGCGAGTTGGTTCGGTTCCTACCAGGTAACTCCCAGATACTTCGTTGGCGGCGGTTTCTATCATGGAGAAACTGCCGGCGTCGAAATTGAAGGCGGCTAGTTCTCCACCGTCGGGCTTTAGAGCGAGACTCACTGGGGATTTTCCTACGTCTAGCAGAGCTAGAAGCTTGTCATTTTTTAGGTCGATGCTGGCTACCTGGCCTGATCCGGAGCAGGAAATGAAGGCTTTGGAGGAGTCGGGGAGGATGGCGATGTCTTCGGGATGGATGCAGATGTTGATGGCAGAGCGGACAGCGAGGCGAGCGGTGTCGATGATGGAGACGGAGTTATCGGCGCGATTGCTGACGACTACGGTTGATCCGTCGGGGGAAACGCGGGCCAGGCCGGGGCTTCCGCCGACGTAGAGAGTGGCGGCGACGGCACGGCGATCGAGATCGAGGACGGAAACGTTGGCGGAGCCGGAGTTGGCTACGTAGGCGCGGTGACCGTCGGGAGAGACGTCGATGAAGAAGGGGCGTCCGTGGACGCCGATGGTGGCGACGACTTTATTTTGCTCGGCATCGATGACGGTGACGTTGGAGGAGCCGGAGTTGACGACGTAGATTTCGTTGCGCTTGGGATTGGCGGCGACTCCGGTGGGATCGGTGCCGACCTGGAGGGTGCGGACGGGGACGAAGCTGCGCAGGTCGATGACGGTGACCGTGTTGCTTTTGCCATTGGTGATGTAGGCGTATTCGCGATAGAGCGGGCCGTAGACGGGGAGGGTACGCTGGTGGAAGTAATACCATCCGGCGGCGAGAACTAGCGGGATGAGGACGGCGAGTAAGAGAAATTTGCGCAAGAGGTCGAGTGGTACCGAAATCGAAAAACTACACTACGAATAGATCACTGGTTAGTAAAGGCGAAACGTCACTTCTACGGTGAGACGCACTGCAACCGGTCCTCCTTGCAGGCTTGCCGGTTCGAACTTCCATGTCCTCACAGCTTCCAGTGCCTTCTCGTCCAGGCCCTCGCCAGCTGCTTGCGTCACACACAAATCCGTAAACGCACCTCGTGGATCGACGGTTCCGGCGATCATAACGGTACTCATGTATTTATCCTCGCGCGCTTTTTCCGAGAACTCAGGGTCGGGAGAGTAGGTCGCTTTTGGGGGCGTGACGCCATTGCCTACGTGATGCAGGGCGTATGCGGCTGGATGCGCTCCCAAATTAGGACCATCGCAGAACGGCGCTTCCGCGGTAGCAGGCTGGTCGTAGCCAAAATGCATTCTTATTTTTAACGTTTTCTCGAGGTAGGCTTCTGGTAGGCGCAGGGCAGGCGCGGATGAAAGAATTGCTTGAGAGGCAGCGTTATCCAAGGAGGCATCCCCAGCGGACTCAGCCGTTGTCACCTTCCGCAGTGAACCATTGTGGTTTATCTCGAAGTTGATAACTGTGATGCCGCGTTTTCGCTCGACCGACTTTTGCAAGTTTGGTATCTGCGCGTACCATTTGCTTCGCACAGTGGCTAGGAATTGGTCGGGATACTGCCCCAGGTTAAGAGAATTTCTCCCTCTATTGAGAATCTCAAAACCGCTGGTATAGATCCCGTGTTCGGCTCCCGATCCTCTTTCCGAATTCTTGATCGCGGCTGTGGAATCTCCGCTCGAGGGCGAGTTCTGCCCGAAGAGAGACGCACACGCGATCAAGATGCCGGATGCGATCAGGGGACAAGCACGCATTCTAGTATCTACCTCGTCCGTGCAGGCTCAACGACATTCGTCGACGGGATCTCTCGTCCGAGCACTGCGGCGATCTGCCTTACCTGCTCCATGAGCGCGTCGAACTGGTCGGGGTAGAGGGATTGCATGCCGTCGGAGAGGGCGCGGTCGGGATCGTGATGGACTTCTACTATCAGGCCATCGGCTCCTACGGCGATGGCGGCGCGGGAGAGTGGAGTTACTTTGTTGCGCTTGCCGGTGCCGTGGCTGGGATCGACGATGATGGGGAGATGGCTTAGGCGCTGCACGGCGGGGACGATGCTGAGGTCGAGGGTGTTGCGAGTGTGATCGGCGAAGGTGCGGACTCCGCGCTCGCAGAGGACGATGTTGTAGTTGCCCTCGCTCATGATGTATTCGGCGGCCATGAGAAATTCTTCTAGAGTGGCGGCGATGCCGCGCTTGAGGAGGACGGGCTTGCGGGCGCGTCCGGCGCGCTTGAGGAGAGAGAAATTTTGCATGTTGCGGGCGCCGATCTGGATTACGTCGGCGTACTGGTCGACTAAGTCGAGCGATTCGTAGTCGACGGCTTCGGTGATGATGAGGAGGCCGAAGCGGTCGCGGATTTCGGCCATGATCTTTAGGCCTTCTTCGCCGAGGCCCTGGAAAGAATATGGAGAGGTGCGAGGTTTGTAGGCGCCTCCTCGGAAGAACTGGGCTCCGGCGCGAGCTACGCGCTCGGCGGTGGCGAAGGCCTGATCGCGGCTCTCGATACCGCAGGGGCCGGCGACGATGGCTAGATCTTTTCCGCCGATGGTTACGGGCGAGTTGGGGAATTTGATGACGGTGTTGTCGGGCTTGGTGTCGCGGCTGACGAGCTTGTAAGGCTTGGAGACGCGGATAACTTCTTGCACGCCGGGCATTTCTTCGAGCGTGCCGGCTTCGACTTCGCCTTTGTTGCCGGTGATGCCGATGGCAGTGCGCTGGGCTCCGGGCATGGAGTGCGGGCGGTAGCCTAGCGATTCGATTTTTTGGCAGACGGCGCGGACCTGGTCTTCGGTGGCCTGCGCTTGCATCACTACTAACATAGGAACTCCTACGAACTAATAAGTTTAGCTGCGTGCGGGGCAGAGGGCAAACTAACGGTGTGGGCACAATCGCCGAATGGTGCACGGTCCAATCACTCAGGAAACGTGGAATTGCGGCTGGATGGCCTGACTCTGGACCACTCCACGGACTTGACCGAATCCGGCGTGAAAAGAACCGCATGGCATCCCGAGACACCCGAACACATTAGAACGGCGCGCCGGACGAGGCGGGCGGAACTACCCTCGGGGAAGGCGACTTGGAATTTGGCCTCTGACAGCGCATCCTCCGCTGACTTGAGTTTTTCAGAGCCACTGATGAACTCCACGTCTTCGATCTTCGGGCCGGGGCTGAAGAGTAGAAAGAACTCCGCCGTCGCGGAGCCGGCAACCAGGTTCTTTTTAAGCTTGACAGTGCGCAGTTCACTCAATTCAGAACCGTTCGGATCCGCACGAATCAGTTCGGGGACGGTAGGGGCCTTTTCGCCCGTCAAGTGTTCGAGACGTCGCCGGGGTTCGTCCCACGAGCCTTGATGTGCCTCGGGCGTGGACAGGGCGAGGCGATACATGTGAATGGCCTCCTTCGTCTTCTTTTGCTGCTCGTAGACTTGGCCGAGGTGATCGGCTATCACGGCATACTGAGACAGCAACCACGCTGCGTGGAGGTAGCTTTCCGCCTTATCGAGATGTCCGAGACGAAAATGAACCCACCCCAGAGTGTCCCAATATGCGCCGATTTTCGAAGTACATTCCAGATCCCCAGTGAGAAGGTTGGGGAGGTCCACGTCATGCGATTCCTTTTCCAACGCATCGACCGCACGCTGCGCATACTCCAAAGCTTTGGGTAGACTGGCATTGTTTTCGGCAAGTTCGTAAGCGACGTCGTTGAGGGTGAGCGGCTGCGGATCAGCTTCGACGTATTCTTGCAGGGTGGCCGCGCCTTTTTCTATCTGCCCACTGCGCAAGTAAGCGTTACCCAGACGGAACTTCGTGCTTCCCGAGGACCCGCCGATTTTCATCGCGGCCTCATATGCCGCTGCTGCTTCTGAGTATCGCTTCAATGCGACGAAGCAATTGCCCAGATTCGTGGGGCCGTCAGCGTCATCGGGATGCGCTTTGATATAGTCCTGCCAAAGCGCGATCGCGTCGTCGAAGTCGGAATGCGCCATTAGACTCCAGCCCAGGGCTTTGGGGATGGCAGGTTGCGCGGGGTCGGCGGCCATCGCCTTGTGAAACGCTTCTATTCCGGCATCGGTTTGTTTCTGCATGAGCAGAGCGGTTCCGAGCTTCACCCACGCACGGGTAAACTTTGGGTCTTCCGACACGGAACGATACAAAGAAGATATGGCTGCCTGCATATCATGTTTCGCAATCTCGTCCCGCGCCTCGGCTTCCAGGCGGTTGGCGTCGGCAGAATTACTGTCGGGCAATTCCTGAGGGGCACGCATCGACGGGGACATGGTAAGGGCTGACGCTGCGGGTAAAGTTTCCGGCGTGTTCGGGCGCAACGGCATGTTGACGGAGGTCTGCACGTATTGGTTGACATCGTTCTGGATACTCTTGACAAAATTTCGGTAGTCAGCGAACTGGGCGACTGGAACCTCGTGGAGTTTGATCAACACTCGACGTTTTGCGATAAGTGCACCCTGATCGGCGGAGATCGAGTAAGCAGCGTGATATTCGGCGAAGTCATATTTGAGGTGAACGTCGAGGGGCACTTTGGGCCTATAACCCTGGGGAAGTTGAACTTTGGATTCTGACACCGACTCCAATGGAGGACCGAGCCAGAGAGGATAGTTGGCGTCATCCTTGAGCTGCGTCATGTAGAAGGGCAAGCCGGGAACGGTGAATTGGCGGTTGCTCCAGTCGGGGTAGTCCTTGCGATTGTAGGAATAAGCAAAGTGGAATGGCTCACTAATCGCTTCGGGCGTGGTGACGCTGACGTCGCTGACGGTGCCCGAGTAGCCCAGTCCGTATGAAATCTGCTGAACCAAATCTTTCCACTGGGCTTGTGGTATTTGCCGAAACGCGGCGCGCACAATGATCTCGGCATCGCCACGAACGGTGTCCTCTATTTTCGCGTCGAACGTGCCGTCCTCGCTAAGTTTGCCGTCGATCTTAAACGCTATGGACCCAGGGAATGGCGGGTCCGCGGGGGTGTTGACGAGTCGTATCGAGTTCTCGCCTGACATGACGAGCGCCTGTTTGTCGCGCAACGGTTGCAGCAGATATCCAAAGGGCGCGACTTCGGGCGTGCTGTCGAGCCAGACAGGGTCTTTGTCTTTGCGGGGCAGATAGCCAATGATGTGGTCGAACTGAGATGGCGAAGGAACGTCGGGATCGAGTTTGAAGCTGGAATTGATGAGTGCCGGATAGAGCGTGATGCCAGAAGCCTGAAGCAATGAGGCTAGGAGGGTGTGCTTGTCTTTTCAGTCGCCATAGTTATTGCTAAGAACATCGTCGGCAGCGTGCGGCTGATATCGTCCGATGCCGAATGCTATCCCGATATAACGGTACTGTGTGCTCACAAAACTGTAGAGTGCGCGCAGTTTGGCGTCGTCGTCGGTCATGCCATTCGTCAGCTCTGCCGCTTTGGCGCGGACGGCGGCGGTTGGTTCGACGCGCGCTTTTTGCAGATTCCAGTACCAGCGGCCAACCTCCTCCCAACTGTGGAAGCTGCTGATCTGGACGTCTGGCGGGGGATGACGACGGAGCGTCGTCTCTGTTTCTTTTTCCAGGTCAGGTTGAGATTCTTTGACTCTCTGTAAATTGGAGTAAGTCCAGGAATAGATGCGGGAACCGGCCTCCGTAGTGATGGTCTGAGTGGCTTGCGGGCCCTTCACCTTAACCTCGCGCTCGGCGGGAACTTTGACTTCGAGGTGCTCATTCAACACGATTCCATCATGATGAAAGCTATAGTGAAACCAGAACTGCCCGGGAATTATCGGCTTGGTGCTATACCAATGGGCTTGATACTCGAGGGAGTCGCCTTTGCCAAGTCCCTTTTACCGCAACATGTTTCTCTCGCAGATCGCTATAAAAAGGAGCGCTGCGCGTGATTTCGGAATCGAGGTCCTGCACGTTCTCGGCTGGAGTAACTACCGTCGTGCCATCGGCCTTGCGAACGCGGACATAATCAACCTCGACGGTCTGCGTAGCGGACTGGAAAGGAAAGCTCAGCAAGCCCCACTGCTTAACGCCGGCATCGGTTTGCACACGCACACGGCTAGTTTGCTCGCGGGTAGATTTGCCGTCGTTGTCGAAGGAAAGCTTAGTCGACATCATTTCGATGACGGCGGCCTCTTGGGAATAGTCATCCTTGGCGGGATCGTGCGGCGTTGAAGTCTGTGCGCGACCGATCGGTTGCACGGCTAGGAAAAGAACAGCAAGCAGAAGTAAATGATAACGACGAGTCATGGCGTGCATGTATTTATCGTATGTGCGTGCAAAAAAGGCAAGCAAGAAAGTAACTCCGAGCCCTCTATGTGGGCTTCAGAGCTGGTTACTTTAGAATTTCGAAATGGGTGAGGTTCGATTGGCTGAATTTTTTCCGCCCGAGAAAGATCCGCTTCAATGGCCGTCTGAGTGGAAGCCTTCGGCGGCTACTGCGCGGCGGATTGGGATTCATACTTCGATTGCTGGCGGGGTGGAGAAGGCGGCGGAGCGGGCGTTTCGGCTGGGGTGCAATACTTTTCAGATTTTTTCTACTAGTCCGCGGCAATGGCGGCCTTATTCTCTCGGGCGCTCGCAATGTGAGGCTATGAGCGAGTTGCGGCGGCGTTATGATCTGAAGCCGCTGGTGATTCATTCGAATTATCTGATCAATCTGGCGGGGACTAACTCGGGTTTTCTTAAGAAGTCGATTGCGGCGTTTCGCGGCGAGGTGGAGCGGGGGCTGGCGTTGTGCGCGGAGTATCTGGTGCTGCATCCGGGATCGTTTCGCGGAGGTGGGCGTGAAGAGGGACTGGAGCGGACGGCGGCTTCGATTGCGGAGGCTTGCTCGGGGATGGAGCTGGCTGCGGGCGGGCTGACGATTTTGATCGAGAATACGGCGGGGGCGGAGTATTCGCTCGGTGGAACGTTTGAGGAGGTGGCGGAGTTACTCGAGTCATTGCGCGCTCATGTGCCGGTGGGGGCTTGCATTGATACCTGTCATAAGCATGTGGCGGGGTATGACATTGTTAGTGAGGAGGGGCGGGCACTTACTTTGCGGCATCTTGGAGAGACGGTGGGATTGGAGAATGTGCGGGTTTGGCATTGCAATGATGCTAAAGCAGAGCGCGGGTCGAGGCTGGATCGACATGAGCATATTGGGCGCGGGAGGCTGGGATTGGAAGTTTTTCGGGCTCTGCTGAATGATCGGCGGTTGAAGCATGCGGCGTTTATTGCAGAGACTCCGATAGATGATCCGGGGGATGATTTGCGGAATGTGGAGGCGCTGAAGAGAGTGGTGAAGAAATAGCTCGGTGCGAAGCGCGTGCGCGTGTCTATGGGACTGGTGAGCTTGGACCTGTCTCCTCGTGAACCGCTACTATCTTTGCGGCGAAGGGGCTGCCACGAACGGCCGTGTACACGGCGTCGAAGACATTCAGGCTATTGATGTTGGCCACGTCGCCGACAGTAATTGGATCGCCGAGATATAAGACTTTGCTATCTGTGATGGTGAAGGCTGGCCATGCGGGGAGGTTGTGGCTGTATAGATCGGGGCTATTTGGATTGCCTGATTTTGCGAAGTTGGTCCAGTAACTGGAGATTTCGTCGGCCAGTTTGCGATCGGCGCCAGTCCAGTGCCAGGGCGATTGGTCCAAATGGTCGAAGACATACCATAGTTCGGCGTAGTGGCTTGCTCCCCAGGCTTGGTAAACAGAGTTGGCGGGAAACGGCGGCTGCTGGCGGAACGAATAGTAATAGACGGGACTCTGGCCGCTGCCGGCCTGCAGCCTTGCCCAGGCCCACATGTCCCAAGCGAAGCGGAGATCGCGTTCCAGGTCAAGGCGCGCCTGACGTGCTTCCTGGTCGGTGGCGTGGGGATAGGCTGCTAGCAGCGGAGCGGGCAACGCTCCGAAGCTATGCTCGATGTCGGCGTCGAAGGTGGAGGCTTTCATGTTGGTGACATCGACCAACGATTTCGCTTCGTCGGCATTCGAGCCGATCAAGAGGGGAACGTCATTTTGCTTGCCTGAGGCGAAGGCTTCGTAGGGCGCAACGGGAAGGACGTAGGGATCGATCACGGGATGGCTGACGTCTCCGGCGCTGCCGGTGAGCAGGCGCTCGGCGGGCAGACGGCGCAGTTCCTGGACTGAAGCTGCGCCTAGTGAAGCGGCGTATTTTTCTCCGTCGTGTTCGGCGTTGGCCAAGAGATAACGCGGTGCTAGCTGGAGCGGCTCGAAGAGGCCGCCGCTTTCTCCGATGGCGCGCTGAAATAAACCTTTCGCTAGCGGCGAGGCCATTAGCATACTGACGGCCATGGCTCCGGCGGACTGACCGGCGATGGTTACGTTTTTCGGGTCGCCACCAAAGGCTGCGATGTTTTTTTGGACCCATTGGAGTGCGGCGATCTGGTCCATTAATCCGTAGTTGCCGGATGAATGGTGAGGAGACATGCGCGTGAGTTCGGGATGCGCGAGATAGCCTAGCGGACCAAGGCGATAGGCAATGGTCACAACGATGACGCCTTTGCGCGCGAGGCGATCGCCCCAGTACAAGGGCATCGATGCGGACCCGTTGGTGTAACCGCCGCCGTAGATCCAGACGATGACGGGCAGGGGATGCGGCGCGGGCTTGGCCGTTGCGGGGGCCCAGAGGTTGAGATAGAGACAGTCTTCGCTCACTGCGGGCGGCGTCTCGCCGGGCATGGATACACCGAGTTGCATGCAGGCGGGGGCGAACGCATCTGCCTTGCGGATGCCGGTCCAGGGGGCGACCGGCGCCGGGGGCTGCCAACGTAAGTCTCCGAGGGGCGGGGCGGCGAACGGGATTCCTTTGTAGACGCTGAGATCACCTTCGCGTAGTCCGGAGACCGCGCCGGATTCGGTCATCGCTTGTTGTGCGATGGCGAGGCTGGCCAACTGGAGTATTACTATTAGCGTTGCGAATCGCCACGGCTTCGGCATAGGAATCCTTCGTTGGTTTGGTTTGTTGGCTAAGGAGGGAGAACTTCAGATGGGCTGACTTAGTTCAGAGAACCTGAAAGAGCAAAGGAAGGTTGCTCAGTTGTGATGCTAGGCGCGAGCGGCGGAGGCTGTCAATTGGCAGCGGGCGAGTGCCCGGCGTTGTAAAATAACGGATTACTCTTTACTGCACTATCCTTCTCTATATATCTATGCCACAGGAAGACAAAACGATCTCTACTCCGCGCGAAGAGCGGTATGATGCGCAGCGCATTGAGCAGAAGTGGGCGGCGCGCTGGTTGAGCGATCCGGCGCTTTATGCGGCTGAGGCGCATCCGACTAAGCCTAAGTTTTATGTGTTGGAGATGCTTCCCTACCCTTCGGGCGCGCTGCATATGGGGCATGTGCGCAACTATGCGATTGGCGATGCGCTGGCTCGTTATATGTGGATGAATGGGTATAACGTGCTGCATCCGATGGGGTGGGATTCGTTTGGGTTGCCGGCGGAGAATGCGGCGATTAAGAACAATACTCCGCCGCGGGAGTGGACGCTGCGGAATATTGCGGCGATGAAGGTGCAGATGAATCGGCTCGGCTTCGCGTATGACTGGTCGCGCGAGGTTACGACTTGCCTGCCGGATTATTACCACTGGAACCAGTGGTTTTTTTTGAAGCTGTATGCGGCGGGATTGGCGTATCGGAAGAAGAGCAAGGTGAATTGGTGTCCGCAGTGCGCTACGGTGCTGGCCAATGAGCAGGTGGTGGGCGGGATGTGCTGGCGGCATGAGGACCAGCCTGTCGAGCAGCGGGAGCTGGAACAGTGGTTTTTGCGGATCACTAAGTATGCGGATGAGCTGTTGCGCGATTTGGAAAAGTTGTCGGGCTGGCCGGAGAAAGTTCGGGTGATGCAGGCGAACTGGATTGGGCGCAGCGAAGGCGTGCTGGTGGATTTTGATTTGGGCGGGACGGTGGGGCCGGCGGGATCGACGATTACGGTGTTTACTACGCGCGTCGATACGATCTATGGCGCGACTTCGCTGAACTTGGCGCCGGAGCATCCGATTGTTGGCGACATGATTGCGCGCGATGCGGCTTTGCGCGGCAAGGTCGATGAGTTGATTGCGGAGCAGCGGCGGGCGAAAGAAGCGGGCGATATTGGCAGCATTGAGAAGCACGGCGTGTTTACGGGGCGGTATGCGAAGAATCCGTTTAGTGGTGAAACGGTGCCGGTGTGGGTGGCGAATTATATTTTGATGGATTATGGCACGGGCGCGATTATGAGCGTGCCGGCGCATGATGAGCGCGATTTTGAATTTGCGACGAAATATAAGTTGGATATCAAGGTGGTGATTTTGCCGGCCAATACTGATCCGGATGAAACCATGGTGGAGCCTCCGCTGCCGTTTACTACGATGGATGGGATCGTGGTGAACTCGGGCGAGTTTAGCGGACTGGGTTGCCGCGAGGCGATTGTGGCTATGGCGGCGCTGGCCGAGAAGAAGCGATTTGGGAAGGCTACGGTTACTTTTCGGCTGAAGGATTGGGGAATTTCGCGGCAAAGATATTGGGGCACGCCGATTCCGATGGTGTATTGCGATAAGGATGGCGTGGTGCCACTGGAGGAAAAAGATCTGCCGGTGATTTTGCCGGACAATGTGCCGATTACGTTGGCGGGCGGGTCTCCGCTGTTGAATGTGCCGTCATTTTTGAATACTACTTGCCCGAAGTGTGGCGGGCCGGCTCGGCGGGAGACGGACACGATGGATACGTTTGTCGATTCATCGTGGTATTTCTATCGCTACGCGGACGCGAAGAATGATAAGGCCCCGTTTGATTCGTCGAAGATCGCGTATTGGTTTCCGATTGATCAATATATTGGCGGAGTGGAGCATGCGATTCTTCATTTGATTTATTCGCGCTTCTGGACGAAGTTCATGCGCGACATGGGACTGGTGAAGAATGATGAGCCGGTGGAGCGGCTGTTTACGCAGGGGATGGTGATCAGGAACGGCGCGAAGATGTCGAAGAGTTTGGGGAATACGGTGTCTCCGGATGAGATGGTGGAGCGGTATGGAGCGGACGCAACGCGGATGTATAGCTTGTTTGCGGCGCCTCCGGATAGGGATTTGGATTGGCAGGAGACGGGGATTGAGGGGGTGCAGCGGTTTTTGGGGAGGGTGTATCGGTTTTTCGAGACCGATTGGAACGCTTCTTCGTCTGCGCCTCTGAGTGACTCGGCGCGGCGACTTCAGCGCAAGCTTCACCAAACCATAAGACGCGTGACCAGCGACTTTCAGGGACGCTGGCACTTCAACACCTGCATCTCGGCAATTATGGAGTTGTTGAACGACGCTAACCGCAGGATGTTAGGTGCTCAAGACACTCATCCCGTGACCGGCGCACCCGTTGAAGCGGATAGGATTCCACAGTCCCTTCTGGCGGAGGTCAAACGCACCATCGCGTTGCTGCTGGCTCCGATGGCTCCTTATATGGCGCATGAACTCTGGGAGATGACGGGGGAGACGGGCAATCTGTTGAAGGCTCGCTGGCCGAAGTTTGATGCGGCGCTGGCGGCGGAGGATGAGATTGAGATTCCGGTGCAGGTGAATGGGAAGCTGCGCGGGCTGGTGGTGGTGGCGGCGGGCGCGACGAACGATCAGATCGAGCGGGCTGCGCTGGCGGATGAGAAAGTTAAGGCGGCTATCGCGGGCAAGCAGATCCTGAAGATTATTGTGGTGGCGGGAAAGCTTGTAAATGTTGTCGTGCGATAAACTGCTGCGAATGGGTACGCGGGCAGATGGCGAACGGCCCCACTCGAGCCAAGAGAGGGCTTGAATGGGGCACCTGCGGATGAAAAAGTTAAGGCAGCTATCGCGGGCAAGCAGATTGTGAAGATTATTGTGGTGGCGGGAAGGCTTGTAAATGTCGTTGTGAGGTAAACAGGCGAAGTACGCTGCGCGTAATAAATGACGGCGCGCCTATAAAAGCGCGCTGCGGAAAAAATCGTTTGCCGACGGGGGGAGACCTCAGTGCCTAAATCAAAACAAGGCCGATATCGCAGCGCTGAAGCGCTGCGCCACCCAAAAGCAAAGACGAGTTTTTCCGCAGCCTGTAAAGCCGTGCCCTAGCCAAAATCGATTTATGTGATGGCTTCTAAGAGCTTACTCTCCGAACACCAAAGCCTGTTTGCGGTTGTTGAAATCGATTTCATCGATTTGCTGCGCGTTATCGCTCGCCGACTTGGTGGTGACCGCAGTGTAGCGCGAAGGTTGTTGCAGATCTTTTAACTTGCCCTCCGCGGTCGCGACGGTTTTGCCATTCTGCAGGAATTCGACTTTGACGGTGTCGCCGCTCTCCGCTTGCCATTGCGCTTTGTAGTCTCCGGCGCGAAGTTCGGTTGCACCGACTCGCGCCGTGCCGGCTAGAGTAAAGTTGCCTTCATTCTTAGTCGCAGCGAATGTGACGGTGGTTAGCGCAACGGTGAGCATGGACAGCGTGGCCAGGCGTGTTAGAGTTTGCATGATCTTAATCCTCCTCAGATTAAATGGTTGAGGTTATGGAATGCCGATGCGCCCTCAGGACGTCGCGCTGTGCAGACGTCGCGCACTAAGCGCCGCGTGGTCGGCCTGATTTTTGTCAGTGTTTCTATATCTTTCTATATGCCTATAGAGATGCTTTGCAGGAAATGAGGTTGCATAATTTACGCTCCGGCACGTGACATTTACACAACGTGACACTGGCAGCTGGCAACGACTTGCTTTACATTTCTGAAACAAATCTGAGAGACTCATCCGTGGAAACCCAATCTATCGCTGTCCAATCGATAGTTGTCCTCGACTTTGGGGCGCAATATTCGCAGCTGATTGCGCGCCGCATCCGCGAACTGAAAATCTTTTCTGTTGTACTTCCTTTCAACGCTTCGCTGGAAGAAATTCGCAGCTATTCTGCGGTGGGGATTATTTTGTCGGGCGGGCCTTCGTCGGTGTATGACTCCGACGCGCCGCTTGCGGACAAGAGTGTGTTTGAGCTGGGCGTGCCGGTGCTTGGGATTTGTTATGGATTGCAATTCATGGTGTATGCGCTGGGCGGGAAGGTGACGCCGGCTGCGAAGCGGGAGTATGGGCATGCGCAGGTTGCGATTTCGCACGCGTCTTCGCAGCTTTTTTCGGGACTGCCTGGGGAGTTATCGGTATGGATGTCGCATGGCGATTCGGCGGAGGAGTTGCCTGCAGGATTTCGGCTGACGGCTAAGACGGCGAATGCGGTTGCGGCGATTGAGAATGCGGAGCGGCGGATGTGGGCGGTGCAGTTTCATCCGGAGGTGCATCACACGCCGCTGGGGTCGGAGATTTTGCGGAATTTTGCGCTGAATATTTGTGGAGCGAAGCCGACTTGGACTCCGCAACATTTTATTGACGCTACGGTGGCGCAGGTGCGGCAGCAAGTTGGTGCGGGGCGGGCGATTTGCGCGCTTTCGGGGGGAGTGGATTCTTCGGTGGCGGCGGTGCTGGTGGATCGGGCCATGCGCGATGCTTCGGGCGCGTCGCGGCTTACTTGCGTGTTTGTTAATAACGGAGTGCTGCGGAAGAATGAGTTTGAAAAAGTGCAGCAGAATTTGCGCGACAATCTTGGACTGCATTTGGTTGCGGTCGATGCTACGGATCGTTTTATGAAAAGATTGGCGGGCGTGACTGATCCGGAGACTAAGCGGAAGATTATCGGCAACGAGTTTATCGAAGTGTTTGACGATGAGGCGAAGCGCATTCTGAAAAAAGAAGGAGAAGTGGATTGGCTGGTGCAGGGGACCCTTTATCCGGATGTGATTGAGTCGCGGTCGGTGCGCGGGCCGTCGCAGGTGATCAAGTCGCATCACAACGTGGGCGGGCTGCCGGAGAAGATGAAGCTGAAGTTGATCGAGCCGCTGAAGGATTTATTTAAAGATGAGGTGCGGCGGATTGGGCGCGACCTGGGGATGCCGGAGGAGATTTTGCAGCGGCAGCCGTTTCCGGGGCCCGGACTGGCGGTGCGGATTTTGGGCGAGGTGACTCGGGAGCGGGCGGATTTGCTGCGCGATTGCGATGAGATTGTGGTGGGGGAGATCAAGCGGGCGGGGCTGTATCAGAAGATATGGCAATCGTTTGCGGTGTTGTTGCCGGTGATGTCGGTGGGAGTGATGGGCGATCAGCGGACGTACGCTTATACGTGCGCGGTGCGGGCGGTGCATTCGGAGGATGGGATGACGGCGGATTGGGTTCCGCTGCCATATGAGGTGCTGAAGACGATTTCGAATCGGATTGTGAATGAAGTGCGCGGGGTGAATCGGGTGGTGTATGACATTACTTCGAAGCCTCCGGGCACGATTGAGTGGGAGTAGGGGTGGGGGCGCAGGTCGCAGATGAGAGGAAATCTCATTAAGACGAGCGTTACATGACACGCAAACGAACGGTCGGGGAACAGGTTCGCTCGGGGTTTCGTATCGCGGGTTTAATGGTTCTCGCTTTCGCATTCTTCGTCGCGCTTACGTGGGCCGCCATGTTTTCCCTGGGAAGAAGCGGCAATTTAACTTCAAATTCACATAGGATTCTGGGAAGCGTCACGCTCGTGGTGCTTGCGTCCGCGCTTTTCTTCACTGCTCGCTATTGGGCCAAGTGGGTATTGGGAATTGTCTGCTATTGCCTCGTCAGGACCTTTTTCGGAGTGCCTTTCTTTGTGCTATTCGGGAAAATGGATGTGGCAGAAGAGCTTGCATTCATCGCCGCTTATTCAGCGGTCGCACTCTTGCTGACTTGGCGGCATTTTCAACGAGAACCGAGAGGTATGGAAAGATTCGGGCTGGTCGCATTTGTGATTTGCCCTCCTGTTGCACTCGCGTTGCGATCCTATATGCCGCTGCTTGTGGGCTTGGGTTTGCTCGGCATCGGCGAGCTTGCACAGACAATGTTTCGCTCCGGGCGAAAACGAATCGCGGGGCACGGCGACTCCCCGACGCTGATTGTTTGAAAAAGAGTTCCGCTCTCAGGCGTCTCCCCTGACGGTCTCTTGAATTCTATAAACGATCGCGGGTGCCCCATTCAAGCCCTCTTTTGGCTTGAGTGGGGCGGTTCGACTGCTGGACAGAGTGTTCCGGCCGCTCGCTCGCGCCTTTTTGCCGTCCACTCGCACTCAATCTCTACTCGTCCTTCGTATCCCGTTGCGCATTGACGAAAGCTGCTCCACTCCCAATCTTGCAAACGTTCACATAACCCGCGCTTCACCGGGTTGCGATGGATGTAACGGAGCTTCTCCACGAACTGGTCATAGTTGCGGACGTTGAAATCGTAATAGCGCTTTTGCCAGAAATGCAGGGGAGAATCTTCACTCACGCGAAAGGCCCCACTCAAGCCAAAAGACGGCTTGAATGGGGCACCGTCGGAGGATTTGTGTCGGATTGGGAAATCGAGAACGGACTACCCTCGTTGATGATTTTGCGCTCCACGCACTAACATATCCCCATGCCTGTTGATACGGAAAATCTCACGGCTTCTTATACGCGCATTCGCGCGGCTCGCGGGGGGGCGCTTTCTTGCAAGGGGTGGCAGCAGGAGGCGGCTTTGCGCATGCTGATGAACAATTTGGATGAGGAGGTGGCGGAGCGTCCTCGGGATCTGGTGGTTTATGGGGGGACGGGGAAGGCGGCTCGGAATTGGGATTGTTATCACGCTATCGTGCGGGAGCTTCAGCGGCTGGAGAATGATGAGACTTTGCTGGTGCAATCGGGCAAACCGGTGGGGGTGTTTCGGACGCATGAGTATGCTCCGCGGGTGCTGATTGCTAATTCGAATCTGGTGGGACATTTTTCTAACTGGGAGAAGTTTAATGAGTTGGAGCGCGCGGGGCTGATGATGTATGGGCAGATGACGGCGGGGTCGTGGATTTATATCGGCTCGCAGGGGATTGTGCAGGGGACTTACGAGACTTTTAATGCGGCGGGGGATAAACATTTTGGCGGTGATCTTAGCGGGAAGCTGATTGTTTCGGGCGGCATGGGCGGGATGGGTGGAGCTCAGCCTTTGGCGGCTACGATGACGGGCGCTGCGTTTCTGGGGATTGATGTTGATGTGGAGCGGATCAAGAAGCGGCTTAAGACGGGCTATTGCGATTTTCTGGTGAACTCGTTGGATGAGGCTTTGCGGATTCTTAAGAATGCGGTGCGCAAGAAAGAAAATGTTTCGGTGGGGCTGGTGGGAAATTGCGCGGATGTTATTCCGGAGCTGGCGGAGCGCGGGGTGGTGCCGGATATTTTGACCGATCAGACATCGGCGCATGATCCGCTGAACGGATATGTGCCAAATGGGATGGCGCTGGAGGCGGCGCTGGAGTTGCGGGCGCGCGATCCGAAGGCTTATCAGGAGCGGTCGTTGGATGCGATGGCTCGGCATGTTGAGGGGATGTTGCGGCTGCAGAAGATGGGGTCGGTGACGTTTGATTATGGAAATAATATTCGGACGTTTGCGTTTCAGCGCGGGGTGAAGAATGCTTATGACTTTCCGGGATTTGTGCCGGCGTATATTCGTCCGCTATTTTGCGAGGGGCGCGGGCCGTTCCGGTGGGCTGCGCTTTCGGGCGAGGCTTCGGATATCGCGGTGACGGACGATCTGGTGCTGGAACTTTTTCCGGAGAATCGCAGTTTGCGGCGCTGGATTGAGCTGGCGCGGAAGCGGATTAAATTTCAGGGGCTACCGGCGCGGATTTGCTGGCTGGGATATGGCGAGCGGGCGCGCTTTGGGCTGGCGATTAATGAGCTGGTAAAGAAGGGGACGATCAAGGCTCCGATTGTGATTGGACGCGATCATCTGGATTGCGGGTCGGTGGCTTCTCCGTTTCGCGAGACGGAGAGCATGAAGGATGGATCGGACGCGGTAGCGGATTGGCCGCTGCTGAATGCGATGCTGAACACGGCGGCGGGCGCGTCGTGGGTTTCGATACATAATGGCGGCGGCGTGGGGATTGGGTATTCGCTGCATGCGGGGCAGGTGACGGTGGCGGATGGGAGCGACATGATGGCGGCGCGGATTGAGCGGGTGCTGACGACCGATCCGGGGATGGGCGTGATTCGGCATGTGGACGCGGGGTATAAGGACGCTAAGGAGTTTGCGGGGAAGGCTGGGGTAAAGGTGCCGATGGGCGGGTAGATTAGATTTATGACGCGGCTTTGAATAATTTTGCGAGGCTGTCGATGTCGGCGGGGCTGGCGTCTCCGATGACGAAATAGCGGAGGCCGGATTGGCTCCAGGTTTCCGTGTTGAATGGCAGTTGGTTCGGCGTCGGGGCATTCTTGTCTAAGCTCTCGGCTAATTTCGGAGACAGCGACTTTTCCTGGAAGATGAAAACTGAGATGTGGTGCTTGCGGATGTCGTAGATGAGGTGGGCGCCGGGCGTCTGGTCGAGGTAGGTCATGCGGCCGCCGAGCAGCGAAAACTGGGAATTTTGCAGTTCGGGCAAGTTGAAGGCGAAGGGAATTTTTCCCTGGAACCAGGGCTTCACGGTGTGGCGATCGGTGGAGACCACGTCGACCGGCGATGCGCTGGCGAGGGTTTCGACGTGCAAGTCGGCAATCTCACTCAGGGCATGATCGCGGTTCGCCAGATCGGTGCGGGATCGCATTGCGAGATAGGTTGACGTCAACGTACCGGCCACGAGAATGACGGCCGCAATCGCTGCCAACATCCATCCCAGGCCGTGGCGAAAACTGCGCCGTGGTTTTGCTGCGATGCTCCTTTGAATTTTCTTGCGGAACTCTGCACTGGGAGTAAAGCGACTGCCCGCTGATTGAATCGCGCGCTTCATCTGTATGCGCGCAAGAGCGTCGGAGGAGCAACTTGCGCAGCTGCGCACGTGAGCGTCAAAGGCGCGCATTTCATTTTCTGGAATCTCACCGTCAAGGTAGGTGTCGAGTTTCGTCTTCCAGGATTCACAAACCATGGTTCGTCCCCTTTTCAATTGCCGCCGTGCCTGCGGTTTGCAGATTCGGTCGCAGGCGATCGCGCAAGGCCCGCCTGGCGCGCGACAGACGCGACATTACCGTGCCGATCGGAATGGAAAGCGTTTCGGCAATTTCCTGATAGGACATCTCTTCCACGTCGCATAAGAGGAGAACCTCGCGCGAGTAGACCGGCAACTCATCGATTGCACTCTGTAGCGCTTCGCGATTCGAGCGCTCGAATAACAGGGTCTCTGGCGTGTCCCGCGCCACTGCCAGTTCGGGTCCATCCTCTTCGGGATCCAGTGGTACGGTCATGGTCGCTTTCAAGCCGGTGCGAGAGGTCAAAAACGTGTTGCGCAAAATGCGATACATCCAGGCGCGAAAATTAGTGCCTAACTGAAATGACGCGAATCCTTTCAAAGCTTTGGCATAGGTTTCCTGGACCAAGTCTTCGGCTTCGTCGCGATTCTGTGTAAGCCATTGCGCGAAGTTGTACAGCTGATCGAAGAGCGGCATGGCCAGTTCTTCGAACGAATCGAGATGACGCCCGGCATCGGACACGTCCACATAGTAGAACATCGGAATCGCGGATTTATTCCCTCATGAACAACTTTTTTGTGAAATGTGCCATTGTGGCGGGCATCATTTGCGGATCGCGGGGGGAACGGAAGATCGCAAAGCCGGCAATGTAGGCTGATGAAAACGATAAGGGCGATGCTTAGCCGAGCAATAAGTCATGCGGGTTGCTAATTGTGTGGGCGCAACGACTCTCTTGCGATGGGTTCACCATTCAGAAATATTGAATCGATCGAATCATAGGCTGAAACATTCGTCAGCGGATTTTCCCGGAGCAAGAGTAAGTTGGCTCTTTTGCCGATTTCGATGGAGCCTATTTCTTGCGACAGCCCTAAGGCGGATGCGTTGTCGAGAGTGGCGGCGCGCAAGATCAGGGAGAGTGGAGCGCCTGCGTCTGACCAGTTTTGCAATTCGAGACGACCGTTTAGTCCGGGAGGGTTGCCGAATCCATCGACGCCGGGAGTGTCGCTGCCGAAAATTACGGGGACGTGATCTTGCAACATTAGTTTGAAAGTGGCTCGCGTTCTTTCGATGGCGGCCTTGAGCAAGGGCTCGAAACCGGGCGGTGGGGAGGCTTTGCGATACTCCTCGAGCAGCGCGGTACGGGCCTTGACGCCTTCGGGCGATCGCAAATAATTTATTACCGCTGGTGGCAGCGACAATGTGAGCCTGGGATCGTCGAGTAGAGTAGGAGCGGTCATGCTCGGATCGAGCATGGCGCGTTCGCCGGCGACGGTCTGCATGGTCGGCTGCACATGAGTGCTGGACCGGGCGGCGTCGGCGATCACATCGCTTGCGGCGGGCGGCGGAACGGAGTTGGCAAAATTGCCCGGCCAAACCCAGAGTCCGTGGGCGATGATGTCGGCGTGAGCATCGAGGGCGGAGCGCCAACTGCTGACGCTGTTGGCGTGAACCATTAGCACTAGGTTGCGCGATTTGGCGGCAGCTTGAATCTTTTGCAGGGTCTCGGTGTGAAGATAGGGCCAGTTGAAAACGCCGAATCCGGATTCGACGAAGGCTTTGACGCAGATGGCTCCGGCGTCGGCTGCGCGGGAGACGGCGCGTTCGGGCGTGTAGTCGGCGGGGTTGAGAGTCTGGGGCCAGTGGTCGGCTTCTTTCGGCTCATAGACCAGGTTGGGGACTAGCTTGGGGAAGTTCGGCGAGGTGGGCGCCTGGATGTGGAAGGCCATGTATCCGCCAGCGACTTTTATTCCGAGACCGCAGGAGTAGAGGCGGGGATGGACGGGCGCGGCCTCGAACCACGTGTGGTCGGCGGGCCTGAGGTCGAGATCGACGATGGTGGTGAAGCCGAAGGCTAGATAGGCGCGCGGAACCTGGGCACGATAGGCGGACCACAGTTCGGGATGCGCCTCGATAGCGTCGTCATCGAGGGCGGCGGAGTGGCCGACGTGGACGTGCGAGTCGATTAGTCCGGGGATTAGGAATCGTCCGGTGCCGTCGATACGCTGGGCGTGCGGAGGGGGAGCTAGGCGAGTGCCGATTTCGGCGACCTTGCCATTGCGAAGAATGACATCGGCGTGAAGGAGTGGGGCGGAGCGTTCGGGCGAGATGAGGGTGACGTTTTGGATGATCGCTTCCGGGTCGGTTGCTCGTTGATCGCCTGCCACCGAGCTAGCATTTAGAGCGAGGAGTGCAGCTAGTGTGGTTGCCAGTAACGGATTGCTCATGAGGACGCCTGGAAACAATGTAGGCCGCGTACGATGAGTTAGAGAAACATCGGCTGCGACACCGGAGCATACGAATTTTCCGAGATGAAAGTTCATCCGAATGGCTGAAGCTTGCGGTCCGAAGGTGGGTTTTGAACCGTACGCTGCGGAGAAAGCTGAACTCTTCTTGCGCTGACTTCTCGGCCGAGCTTCACTCGGCTGGGCAGGTGAGGGCACCTGCCCCTACGTGAACTGGGGCGGGTGGGGGCACCCTTCGACGAGCTCAGGGCTGGCTCTGCCCCTACATGAGGTTCCAAAAGCCCGCTATTCTTTGTAGAGGTCGGGAAACTGCTCGCCGAGATGATCGACCTTGGGCGCGTCATTGATGGCGATGTAGGGGTTGTCGGGATGAAGCGTCGCGTAATTTTGGTGATACGACTCGGCCGGGTAGAAGGCTTTTAGCGGGACGACCTGGGTCACGATCGGTCGGCGAAACGATTTTGCCTGATCGAGTTGGGAGATGTAGGCCTGGGCGATGCGCTGCTGGTCGGGGTTGGCGTAGAAAATCACGGAGCGATATTGCGTGCCGCTATCCGGGCCCTGACGGTTGAGTTCGGTGGGGTCGAGGGCTACAGAGAAAAATACTTTGAGAAGCTGGCCGTAGGAAATCTGCGAAGGGTCGAAGGTGATCTTTACGGATTCGGCATGACCGGTCTCGCCGCTGCTCACCTGTTCATAGTCGGGCGATGGGACGGAGCCTCCGGAGTAGCCGGAGGTGGCTTCCTTGACGCCTTTGACGTGCTGGAAGACGGCCTGGATTCCCCAGAAGCAGCCTCCGGCTAGGACCGCAGTTTCGCTGCCGGAGTGCGCGGCTAGCGGGGTATCGGCGGCGGGATTGGGGAGAGCTACGGCGGCGCTAGAGGCGTGGGCGCGCCAAGTGGTGGCGGCAATAATAAGGATCGCGATCAGAACGGCGATGTTGCTTAACAGTCGAGAATTCTTAGTCATGCTTATGAGAGGCCTCACTGGTTGATTGGATTCGCTTAGGAGCTAGAAAGTTACAGGGCGGACGGGGCGAGCTAGGAATCTGCTAACAGGCTGCGGAAAAAGCCGTTCGCCCGTTCGGAATACGACGTCGGCCGCTAAAGGGACAGTCCAAGGAAAGCTGTTTGGCAGCGCTGAAGCGTGGGCGTGAGAGCTGGTCGTCCCTCCGGGACTTGAATCATTTTTCTTCGCTTTCCCAGCGCTCAAGCGCTGGGCTAAGGTGGAAGGCCCCGCTGGGGCCGGGTTCGCGGACAGGCGGTCGGCCGGAAACGAAGTAGTCGCTAAAGGCCCCAGATACGATTGGCTCCGATCACCAGGCCGAGGGTCAGGCAGGCTATCAGGATTTCTCCTAGAGCGCCCACTATGAAGGGGCGCAAGCCTTGTTGGGACATTTCGCGAAAGTTGGTGCGCAGGCCTACGCCGGCGAAGGTCAGGAGGAACGCCCACTTGGAGAGATTGCCTAGTGACGCGACCTGGCTTTTGTTGAAGGTGTGAAAGCTGACTAGCAATGAAATGACGAGAAAGCCAAGGATGAATTTGGGGAATTTTTTCCAGAGGAAAGCGGCTTTGTTGGTTACGGTTTCGGCCTGGGCTCGGCTTGACCAGTAAATTGCGTAGGCTAGCACTACGAAGCCAATCATGGCGTTGCGCGCGGTCTTGGCGAGCACGGCTACTTTGCCGGCGGCGTCGGAATAGAGGGCTCCGGCGGCGGTGGCTTCGGCTGTGTTGTCGACTCCGAGGCCGGCCCACAGGCCGTAGGAGACGTCGTTCATGTGGAGAGAATGAGCGATGGCGGGGAAGGTGAAGAGGGCGAGCGCTCCCAGGGCTAGGATGGCGGCGATGGCGAAGGAGGAGTCTTCGTCGTCGGCATCGATGGCGCCTTTGGCGGCGATGATGGCGGAGACTCCGCAGACGGCGGAGCCGATGGCTAGGAGCGAGATCAGTTTCGGCTTGAGTTTGAATATTTTTCCCAGGAACGTCATTAGCGCCAGGGAAAGCGTGATTTCGATGACGACTAGCGCCAGGCTGATGCCGCCTAATTTCAAAACGTCGGCGAGCACGAAGCGCGCGCCTAGAAGGACGATGCCGAGTTTGAGCCAGAATTCATAGGTGGCGATGCCGGCGTGAAAAATTTTGGGGACTGCTAAGAGGTTGGAGATCACGAGACCGATGAGGATGGCCCAGAGAACGTATTCGATGTTGGGGAAGATCCAGTGGTGGGCCTTGGCGTAGGTGTTGACGGAGCGCTCGAGAATTTTGGCGGCGTATCCGATGCCGGCCAGAAGAAGGATGCCGGGGATAATGTTCAGGGCGCTCAGGAGGCGGTTGTCGGGCTGGACTTGGGATAGGGATGTTGAGGATGCCATAGGGTTCTCCGTCGATGCGAATTGCTTGTCGCTGCTCGATGTTATCGGGCGCTACCACGGCACATTCTTAAGAAGGTCGAAGCGCACGGCCAGAGCCAGCACGAGGGCGGCGATGACGGCCCAGGTATCGAGCGAGAGCAGGTGGGGCTTAGCAGGGGAAGCGGAATTTTGTGGCGTTGACATGGCAGATCTCCTTAGGTCAATGATCTTCATTATTATTATTGGTAGCCGAACAATCTGCGTTGAAGAATTAAAACAAATAAGATGCGCATAGTCCAGTTAACTAATCGACATTATATGCATTGGAGCAATTGGGCGGCCAAAATTCATGGCTCGGCCGCTTCAAGTTAAATCCTTATTATTCAAATACCTTGAGCGATATTGGGAAAATGTGAGCGGATCGGGCGAGGGCAGCGGGTTGCAGACAGGCAGTAAGAATCTTCGTTGAGCGGCGAGATCAACAACTCGTCTTGACAATAGTCGTTGCAACGTGTATTGTAGTTGTAGTCATGAAGGAATCGGTTGCATCAGGTAAGACGAAGAGGCGAGTTGGCTGTCCGGAGGAGGACGCGTTTCTGGAGTTGCTGCGGACTACTGACATGCTGTCGCGGGGGATGGTGGGAGTACTGAAGAGCGAGGAGCTTTCTCCGACGCAGTACAACGTGCTGCGGATTTTGCGTGGGGCGCCGGAGGGACTGGCATGCGGGGAGATCGCGAACCGGATGATTACGCGAGATCCGGATGTGACGCGGCTGCTGGATCGGATGGAAAAGCGCGGGCTGATTTCGCGGTGCCGGGAGACCAAGGACCGGAGGACAGTAATGGCTCGGATCACGCCGGAGGGACTTAAGGTGGTCGGCCGGCTGGATGAGCCGGTGATGGCGGGGCATCGGCGGCAGTTGGGACATTTGGGGCGGGAGCGGCTGAAGGCTTTAAGCGAGCTCCTGGCGGCGGCGCGCAGCCAAGTGGTTTGAATTTTTTTGAATTTAATAGTTGTTGCAACGATTGTTGGTGTAACGCATCAAATGGGGTAGACCCGAACGAACGGATCGAAATTTGAAACTCGAAAGGATGACTTATGAGCACACTTGCTACTCCGCAGAACGCTACAGCTGTTACCGCCTGGAACATTGACCCGGTTCACTCCGTGGCCGAATTCAAGGTGAAGCACATGATGATTTCTAACGTGAAGGGGCAGTTCACGAAGGTCCAAGGCGTGCTTAGCCTGGACGAGAACGATTTGACGAAGTCGGGCGTTGAAGTATCGATTGACGCGGCATCGATCCACACGCGCGATGAGCAGCGCGATGGGCATTTGAAGAGCGCTGACTTTTTCGATGTGGAGAAGTTTCCGACGCTGTCGTTTAAGTCGACGCGCGTGAGCAAGACGGGCGACGGCGAAGTGGATGTGGCGGGGAATTTGACGATTCATGGCGTGACTCGGCCGGTGGTGTTCAAGGTTGAGGGACCGACTGAGGCTGGCAAGGATCCGTGGGGGATGATCCGAAGAGGGCTTTCAGCTACTACTAGGATTAATAGGAAGGATTTTGGGCTGACTTGGAATTCGACGCTGGAGACGGGCGGGATTCTGGTGGGCGACGAAGTTGCGATTACGCTGGATGTGCAGTTCGTGAAGGCGTAAGCATTTTGCTCTCGGCGGCTAAAGCCGTCATTCAAGATGGGCGTTTATCGCAGCGGTAAATCGCTGCGCCACGCAAAAGTAAGTGTAGAAGGTGCACCGCTTCGTGAGCTAAAAGCAGAGTCATCCTGAGACTTGTAGAGTGAGGGTGGGGTAGGGGTCCTTCGACTGCGCTGACCCATGCGCTCCGCGCATGGCTCGGCTACGCTCAGGATGACAAGTTGGGGATTGGGGTTCGTGCCGCGGCGGTAAGCCGCTGTGCGGCGCAGAAAGAGGAGGGAGTATGTCACTCCGACCAGTAAGAGAGATTATTCAACCGAAGCCGACAATGGAGGGCGCGGGGGTGAAGCTGCAGCGCGCTTTTGGGTTCGGCAAGACTAAGGAATTTGATCCGTTTCTTCTTTTGGATGATTTTCGCAATGAGCATCCGGAGGATTATCTGAAGGGATTTCCGTGGCATCCGCATAGGGGGATTGAGACGATCACGTATGTGCTGGCGGGGTCGGTCGAGCACGGCGACAGCCTGGGCAACAAGGGGAAGATGACGGCTGGCGATGTGCAGTGGATGACGGCGGGGAGCGGCATTCTGCATCAGGAGATGCCGAAGGGCGATCCGAAAGGGCGGATGCACGGCTTTCAGCTGTGGGCGAATTTGCCGGCGGTGCTGAAGATGACCGATCCGCGGTATCAGGATATTCCGTCGAATGCGATTCCGGAGGTCACGGATGATGATGGCACGCGAGTGCGCGTCATCTGCGGCGAGTTCTGGGGCAAGCGGGGGCCGGTGGATGGCGTGGCGGCTGATCCGAGTTATCTGGATATTTCGGTGGCTCCGGGGCAGCGGAAGCGGCTGAAGGTGGAGACCACGCGGAATGCGTTTGCTTATGTGTTTGCGGGGGCGGGGACGTTTCGGGATGCGTCGGATCCTCGGGCGGTGTTGACGGAGAAAGTTGACAAGCCGGATGCTCCGCCGGTTTATGAGGCGGGCAATCATTCGCTGGTGCTGTTTGATCGCGGAGACGAGATCAGCGTGCAGGCGGGAGATGAGGGCATTCGGTTTTTGCTGGTATCGGGCAAGCCGATTGAAGAGCCGGTGGCCTGGTACGGGCCGATTGTGATGAACACGCAGGAGCAGTTGCGGCAGGCTATGGCTGAGCTGCAGACCGGCGGGTTTATCAAGCATCGGTGAATTAGTTACTGAGAGGACCAGCGCGGCGAAGATCGGCCGATCTGGTCCTTCGTGTTTAAGGGTTAGTAGTCTAGAATTCCTCCACATCTTATCGGGAGCTTTCATGAAACGAAGTTTTAAACTTCTTCTTGGCGTGGCCGTGTGCACGCCACTTTTTCTTTTCAATGCATTTTCATCCTCGTCTCGGGCTTATGCCGAGGCTGCGGATAAAACGATCGCCTCGCGGACGGCTGAGGTTGGCGGGGTCAAGTTGCACTATCTGACGGCTGGGCACGGGACGCCGCTGATTCTGTTGCATGGATATGCGGAGACGTCGTTGATGTGGAGGCCGATTATTCCGGTGCTGGCGGAGCGGTTCACGGTGATCGCTCCGGATCTGCCGGGTATTGGAGATTCGGACATTCCTACTGATGGCCTCAATATGAAGAGCGCGGCGATGCGCATTCATGGTCTGGCGCAGTCGCTCGGAGTGCAGAAAGCGGAAGTGGTTGGACACGATATTGGATTGATGGTGGCATATGCTTATGCCGCGCAGTTCCCTGCTGAGGTTACGAAGCTGGTGCTGATGGATGCGTTTCTGCCGGGCGTGACGGGGTGGGAGGCGGTCTATAACAATCCGGGTATTTGGCATTTTCGATTTAACGGGCCCACACCGGAGGCGCTGGTGAAAGGACGCGAGCGGACTTATTTCGATTATTTCTGGAATGATTTTGCGGCGGACAAGAATCATTCGATTCCGGAGGCGGATCGGAAGGCGTACGCAGCGGCTTATGCGCGGCCGGGACGGATGCATGCGGGGTGGGAATATTTTGTTTCGTTTTTGCAAGCGGCCAAGGATTTCTCTGAACTTTCTCAGACCAAGCTGACTATGCCGGTATTGACGATTGGCGGTGATAAGTCGTTGGGAGAGGCTTTGGGCCAGCAGGCGAAGTTAGTGGGGACAAGTGTCACCGTGGTTGTGTTGAAGGACACGGGGCATTGGGTACTAGAGGAGCGTCCGAAGGAAACGACTGACGCGCTGGTGAAGTTTCTGTGAGTTTTGCCTGGCTTTAATTTCGTTTGCCGCTATTTGGAGCTCACTATGACGCTCGACTTTGCCGATCGACCGGAATGTTGGCCCGCGCTGGCGTTCGATTCGTGGAAGGATACTTGCGCTACGCTGCATTTGTGGACGCAGATGGTGGGGAAGGTGCGGCTGGGGCTTGCTCCGCTGGTGAATCATTGGTGGAATGTTGCGTTGTATGTGACGCCTCGCGGGCTGACTACTTCGCGAATTCCTCACGGGCAGAGGGCGTTTGAATTGTCGTTTGATTTTATAGGGCATCAGTTGGTGCTCGATACTAGCGATGGACTGGTGAAGACGATGCCGCTGGCTCCTCAAACGGTGGCTGAGTTCTATGCGGAGTTTATGGAGATGCTGCGATCGGCGCGGATCGATGTGAAAATCTGGCGGATGCCGGTGGAGATTCCGAATCCGATTGCGTTTGATAAGGATGAGGTGCATCGGTCGTATGATGCGGCGGCGGTCGAGAAATTCTGGAGGATTCTGTTGTCGGCGAGCGCTGTCCTTACTCAATTCAGGTCTGGATTTATAGGCAAATCCAGTCCGGTGCATTTTTTCTGGGGAAGTTTTGATTTGACGGTGACGCGATTCTCGGGACGGCGGGCACCGGAGCGGCCGGGGGCGGATGCGATCACACGCGAGGCTTATTCGCATGAAGTGAGCAGCGTGGGATTTTGGCCGGGCGGGAACGGCGTGGATGCGGCGTTTTATTCTTATGCGGCTCCGGAGCCGGCGGGATTTAAAGAGGCGGCGGTGCGGCCTGGTGCGGCGCACTATGACAAGGCGCTGGGAGAATTTATTTTGCTGTATGAGGATGTGCGTCGGGCTTCGTCGCCTACGACGGCGCTGCTGGAGTTTTGCCGGAGCACTTATGAGGCGGCGGCGAATCTGGGAAATTGGGATCGGAAGGCGCTGGAACGCGCTTGAAAGAATTTCACCTCGTAATCTTCATCTCGTAATCGGCGGCGGCGGTGGATTTCGAAAGTGCTACTGATCGCCGCGGACAGTCCACCAATCTGAGTGCTCGAACTCGGCCATCTTTTCGGCGCCGTGTTGCGCATACCAGTCTTGCCAGGCGGAGGGATCGGCAGGCAGAGAAGCGTCAGTGATCTCCTGCAAGGCGAGGAAGGTCCAGTTGCGCATCTGCGGGGTGGTTTGGGAATCTCGGGCTAGCTCGATCAATCTGGGCACCATTCGCAGACGCTGTTTGCGCATGAAGTTGCCGCAATCGGAGACGTTGCAGCCGGCGCGATCGCGGACCGCATCGGATGGGTCGTGGGTAAAGGAATCGAAAAGTTGATCGAGGGCTTCATCGGTGCCAAGGTAGCGCATGCCCTCGACGGCCCACTGGCGCACCTGCGGGTCGGAGTCATGTTTGGCATAGTCCACCAGTATGGGATAAATGCGATCGTAGGCCACGCCGCGGCCGGCCAGCATTCCCATGGCGTAGACGCTGAAGGCGCGATGGGCGGGGTCGGCTTGGGCTTGCGCGATGAGGGCGTCCGCCTCGGCGCCGGTTTTCGGCACTCCGCTGATTGCCAGATTTAGGTCTGCGTTGGCGTAGCGAACGCGCAGGTCGGTGGAGAATTGGGAGCGCCTCTCCAATTCGGTCATTTGTGGAGTGCGCTGGAGATCGTGCCAGACACCAATATTCTGCTCGAATAATTTGAGGGCGCGAGCATCGTGCCGAATGGCGCGGTCGAGCAATTCTTCTGCCTGCGCCTGTGCGGGGAGCGTTTGCAGATGTTGGAGATCGAGATTTTGGAGATCCGGGTGTTGAAGATCAGTATCTGTGAGCGGCGAGTGAGCGACCTGGCGCGGGAGGGACTTGGGCGGTGCAGCGCCGCGCGCTATACGGGCGGGCTTGCCGTAACCGCGAGAGAAAAAACGGTAGCCGACGAAACCGGTCCAAGCGAGGAAGAATGCAATGCCCACGGCGATGGCGGCGGGGCCATTGCGGCCGAAGCGTGCAAGAGATCTTGATGGCGATTGTCCGCGCTGCGGGGGTGGACCGTAGCCACCGAGAACAGTGTCGACGGCGACGTGGGTATCGAGTTTAAGGCCGGCGAGCTTCTCCAGTTGGGCGGCGATCCAGCGCGCCTCCTGACGGTTATCGATCTGGTCGACGAGTGTCGCCTTCTCTCCATTTTTTAGCTGCATGCGAAGAGAGTAGGAAGCTGGGGAGCCGGGCTGTTGCGGCTTGGTGACGGGCAGTATCTGGGCGATTTCGGAGAAGAGAAATTCACGAGATCCTCCGATGCCGAGGAGAGCGCGGCGGCGGAGAATTCTGCCATTGCCGGCCCGGATGCGAGAGGAGACTAGCGTGAAGAGAATAAGTCCGTAGATCAGCGGGAGCTCAAACAGTCCGAAGACGGCGGTGAAGAAGAATGGAGCTTTGGAATGGGCGAGGAAATAGACGATGGCCGTCCACACAGCAGTGAAGAAGATCAAAAGCAGGACCTGGGATGGATTGCGGAACGCCGGGAAATAGAAATCGGTGCTGCCATCCATGGCGACCGAGACGACAACTTTCGGGTTGGGAGGGACGGGTACATCGGAGGCATCGGACTGGAAGGCAGGTTGAGCGGTTGCGCCCTGCTGGTCGCTCGGAAAGACCGGCGCCCGTTCCCAAACTGAGGCGGGGATTGAGGCCGGGGCTGAAGCCGACGACGGCGCCAGACGGAAAACCGGGACTTCGAAATCATCGGAATAATTCACTCCGGGGACGTCGGCCTGGGCGTGCAAGAGCCAGAGCACCTGATCGTTCGGATCATCGTGATTCGATTCGTAGGCGTCGCTGGGGATAGCGAATTCCACGGGGATCGCGGCGTCGCCCATGGGGCCGGTGGCGAGAGAGGACTGCGGCACATTCTTGTCGGATTGCCAGAGAACGCTCTGGAGGGTGGAGCGATTTTTCCCCGCACCTGTAATGACTTGGCGTACGCAAGAAAGACTCAGGTCGATGCCATGCCTGGCACTGGTGTTGAAGCGCAGGTGAATCGTGCCCTTCAGCATGCGTCCGGGGGAAAAGGGGAGCGAGGCGAACTCGAAATAGGTTTCGCCAAAGCGTTTCCGGCGGATGCTGGCGCGGATGGCCGCGACCGCCAGAACGACTCCAACGACACAGAAGATGAGCGGGAAAAATGCTTTCGGGGCGGAGGTGCGCCAGAGTTGAGGCACGACCGAGATCGCGATGGTGAACACAATTCCGTTCACAAAAATCGCGGCCGCCCAAAGACCGAAGACGTTGTTGCGGTTCCTGCTTTCGGCCCGGTTCGCGGCCCAGTCCTTCTTCCACAGCCAGGGAGACTCGGGGTTGGACTCCGCGACCGCTGCTCGCTCCACCAATTTGCGGTTGCCGTAAATTCCGGCGTAGATGATCCCGCCACCAATTAAGGTGAAGATCGCGCTGAAGAGCACTCCGGCCAAGAGATTGCCGTGGATGCGGCTGGGATCGCCGAAGAGAAGGCTTTTTGCGAAGGCTAGTCCAAAGGCCATAAACATCAGGCCAAAAACGGTGGTGAAGACCTGAGCGCCTTTGGATGGTCTGGTCACAGCGGAATTATAGAGTTGCGTTAGATGGGATGATAGAAGGACAGCAACGTCTTTATTACTCCAGTCACAGGATTACCCAGATCGCGAACCCCGATTTTTTCCAGAAAGAGCCCGGGCGACGATTACGCGACGACCTCGTGGGATGTGACTTGAAAGCTGGTCAGCCTGGCGCTTCCGAAGGACGTGGTGATGGCGCAATCGGTTGCGTCGCGGCCGGTTGCCATTAATACGCGGCCGATGCGGCGAGCGTTGTGGCGAGCGTCGAAGGTCCACCATCGGTCGCCTAGGTAGACTTCGAACCAGGCGCTGAAATCCATGGGGCTGGGAGCGACGATTACGCCGATATCGCCGAGGTATCCGGTGGCGTAGCGGGCGGGGATGTTGAGGGCGCGGCAGAAGGTGATGGCCAGATGCTGGAAGTCGCGGCAGACTCCTACGCGCTCGGTGTAGACGCCTAGCGCGGTGCGGACGGGGTTGGAAAATTCGTATCCGAAAGTTACTTTGCTGTGGACCCAGGCGCAGACGGCTTTCACGCGAGCCCATCCTCTTGGCGCATTGCAAAATAATTCTGCGGCGGTGTTGGAGAGGAGATCGACTTCGCAATAGCGACTGTTCATGAGGTAGGGCAGGACGTTTACGGGAAGTTGATCGACGGGAACTTCGGGGGCGTCGGGGGCTTCGGGGTCGAGCTGGCCGGAGTCTTCGATCAGGGTGGAATTCTGGAAGCGAATTTTTCCGTGGGGGGCGAGGAGGCGGCAACTGTGATTGCCGAAGGCGTCTTCAAAATTTTCGACTGGCACGAGCGGATCGGTGTGGAGTTCGTCGAGCTCGCGCAGGTCTTTCTTTCGCGAGGGGTGAACGTTGAGGAGGGTGACGATGGGAACTTGGCCGATGGTCTCGAATTGAATGTCGTAGCCAAGGCGAATCAGCATAAGAGTGCAAAGTTTTCAGCGGCGGAGATGAGATGCAGAAAATAGCATGACGACCGGCGCGGCTTCCAACATTATTTGTTACTCCGATGAATTAGAAGTTTGGGTAGTGGGTCAGATCGAAAAAATTCATGCCCGCAGCGGCTAGAAGCCCCCATGAAAATGCGATGCTTACGGCCCGGCTGAAGTCGTGCGCTTTCAAACCGAATGAAAGTGAGGCACTGCCGAATTTTGAGATGGGCAAGCGGTGTATGATTCGGTAGGTTTATTGCAGAGGGGAAAAGTGACTTATTGTTTGGGAATCGCCACTCGGGAAGGGTTGGTGCTGGCCTCGGATTCAAGGACCAACGCGGGTTTTGATCAGGTTAATGTGTGCCGCAAGATGTTTCGATTCGTGCAGCCGGGGGAGAGAGTATTTGTAATTTTGACCAGCGGCAGCTTGTCGATCAGCCAGTCGGTGATCACTTTGCTGGGCGACGATTTCGATTCGGGGCGCGGGCTGGCGCAGGCTAATTCGCTGTATGACGCGGCGCGGATTGTGGGCGACTGCGTACGGCGGGTGTCGGATATTGATCGGGCTTCGCTGGAGCGGGATTCGTTTAGTTTTAACGTGCATTTGTTGCTCGGCGGGCAGGTGCGGGGGCAGGAGCCGAATCTTTATCTGATTTATCCGCAAGGGAATCCGCTGGCGGCCACGGAGGATTCGTTGTATCTGCAACTGGGTGAGTGCAAGTATGGGCGGCCGATTTTGGATCGCGGGATTCAGCCTACGACTTCGCTGGAGGTAGCGGCAAAATATGCGCTGCTTTCGCTGGATGCGACGATGCGGTCGAATGTGACGGTGGGACCGCCGTTTGATCTGTTGCTGTATAAGAAAGATAGCCTGCAAATCGAGCGTTACCGGCGGGTTTGCGCGGGGGACAGGGACCTCAACCTGATCCATTCGAGCTGGGAGCAATCGCTTCGGCGCGCGGTAGAACAGTTGCCTGACATTGAATTCGAGGCTTCAGGCAACGAAATTCCCTCCGAAAGCACCATAGAGGTCGCGCGAATTAGAGGATAGGCGGATCGGCCTTCCGGGGCTGGTTAGCGCGGTTTCTTCGATTACGCAAATCGGTTTTTCCCATCACCACTACCCCGCCGGGTGGGCTATGCTGGCGTGGGTTTCGGGAGTGGGTGGGAACCGTTAACCACACAGGTCACGAAGGCTCACGAACGAAATATCTGAGACCGGAGAACTTCGTGGTGGCTCAGTTTGAAAATTGCATTCCCTCAGCGGCTGAAGCCGCGGCGAAAATGCGATGGTTACGGCAAGGCTAAAGCCATGCCCTTTCAAAACAAGAGAACCAAGCCACTACCAAAGTTTCGTGTTACCTGACATCCCTCGTGGTTCCAAGTCTTGCCGCTTTCGGAAACTTCGCCGCTACTGAGGTTACGCACAACTATCATGATTATCGAGGCGGATATTTCGGGCCAGAGTAGCGCGGAGATCGTGCAGCCGTACGAACTGAACGGTGCGTACGATGAGATGTTTTCTTCCGTGGACCATCCGCGAAAACAGTATCGCCCCCTTCATAATCTGCTTCAGAATCTTGGGCCTGATGAGTTGAGGCGCAGCAAGCAGGAGGCTGACCAGTCGTTCTTTAATCAGGGAATCACTTTCACGGTTTATGGCAATGACAAGGGGACGGAGAGGATTTTTCCTCACGATCTGCTGCCGCGGATTATTACGGCGGCGGAGTGGGAAAAGATCGAGCGCGGACTGAAGCAGAGGATTACGGCGCTGAATCTGTTTCTTAAGGATGTTTATCACGAGGGCAAAATCATTGCGGATGGAGTGGTGCCGGGCAGCATCATCTATACCTGCAAACATTACCGGCGCGAGATGCGGGGGATCAAGGTACCGCGGGATGTTTATGTGACGGTGGTGGGCACCGACCTGATACGAAATCCGGAGGGGAATTTTGTGGTCCTGGAGGACAATCTGCGGGTCCCTAGCGGCGTTTCTTATATGCTAACCAGCCGCAGGGTAATGAAGCAGATCTTCCCTTCCCTGTTTCAAAAATGCCGGGTGCGGCCGATTGAGCATTACAGCCAGGCGCTTCTTTCCACGTTGCGATCACTCGCTCCCGAAGGACGGTCAGAGCCGACGGTTGTTTTACTTACTCCGGGAGCTTACAACTCTGCTTACTTTGAACACACTTATCTGGCGCGGCAGATGGGGATTGAGTTGGTTGAGGGGCGGGATTTGGTGGTACACGACAATATCGTGTACATGCGGACGACGTTCGGGCTGCAACGGGTGGATGTGATTTATCGCAGGATTGATGACGATTATCTCGATCCGCTGGTTTTTGAGCATGGGTCGGCGCTGGGGGCGGTGGGGCTGTTCAATGCTTATCGCGCGGGGAACGTAGCGTTTGCGAACGCGCTGGGGACGGGGGTTGCGGACGATAAAGCGATCTATGCTTATGTGCCGAAGATCATTAAATATTATCTCGATCAGGACCCGATTCTGGAGGGCGTCGAGACGCTGCTGATGTCCGACCCGGGGCAACGCGATCATGTTTGCCAGAGGCTGGACGAGTATGTGGTGAAGGCGGTGGGCGAGTCGGGCGGGTATGGGATGTTGATTGGGCCGCACAGCACGGAGGCAGAGCAGGCGGAATTTCGGGAAAGGATTTTGGCGCAGCCGCGGAATTATATTGCGCAGCCGACAATTAATCTTTCGACGGCTCCGTGTTTTGTGAATGGGGGCATTGAACCGCGGCACGTCGACTTGCGGCCTTATGTTCTTTATGGCGAGCAGATCACGATTGTGCCGGGAGGGTTGACGCGGGTAGCGCTGCGTAAGGGTTCGCTGGTGGTGAATTCTTCGCAGGGCGGCGGGTCGAAGGATACCTGGGTTTTGCAGAGTTGATGTGGTTCTGTTGACATCCCGGTTCGATCGTGGCGCGTGGGAAAGTTTGGGCGCGGTAGGGGCTTCGACTGCGGTCGAGCTTCGCATTCGCGAGGCTCAAGCTACGCTCAGCATGACAAGATTGCGGGGATGTCGACGGAGCCAATTGACGTCTTCGGAAAATTGATCTTTTAGAAATTCAGTATCGGGAAATTAGAAGGAGTGGGTGAACAGTTTCATGCTTTCGCGCGTTGCTGACAGTCTTTATTGGATGAGCCGCTACTTTGAACGGGCGGACAATGCCTCGCGCGTGCTGAAAGCGACGTATGGGTTGATTCTGAATCCGGCGAAATTTTCTACGGAGGAGCGCTGGTTTCGGGCGGTTTCATCGCTGGCTCCGGGAGCGGCGGCGGGAAATGTCGATCCGCAGCGCGCTTTGTTTCTTTTGGTCGCCGATCCGGAGGGAGCATTTTCGATTGTGAAGTGTATCGGAGGGGCTCGGGAAAATGCGCGGCAGGTGCGTGAGGCGATCAGTTCGGATATGTGGGAGCATTTGAATCGGCTTTTCCATGAAGTGAATGGATGTGAGCTCCAGCCGGATGATGACGCGGCGGCGATGCGCGTGGTGAGCCTAGTTCGGGAAGGTTCGTACAGGTTCAGCGGAATCACTGGATCGACTATGAATCACGATGAGGCCTGGCATTTTATTCAGCTCGGCAAATATATAGAGCGGGCCTGCAATCTTTGCGTGCTGCTGGACGCTTATTTTGCGGTCGATAAACATGCGGACGATTTGGATTGGGTGGGGTTGTTGAGCAGTTGCGCTGCGTTTGAGGCTTATTGCAAGGCTTGCACGGCTGAGCTGAAGCCGGATCGGATTGCTAATTTTCTTTTGCTGAAGCCGGAGTTTCCTTATTCGGTGCGCTATTCGCTGGACCGGATGCATGAGGCGTTGACTTCGATCAGCAATCTGTCGTTGAGCCGGCGGACGGAGAAGATTGAAAGATTGATCGGGCGTTTGCGATCGATGGTGGCTTACGTGCAGGTTGGCGAGATTATTGCCGGGCTGCATCAATATCTGGCGCGAATTATCGAGCAATGCCGCGAACTGCATTCGGCAGTTCATGAAGTTTATATCGACTATCCAATTGAAGTGGCTTTCGAAAATTAAATGTTTTACGCGATTCGACATTTTACGAGGTATCGCTACAGCAACCTGATCTGGCAGAGCATGATGGAAGTGCGCATGCATCCGCGGAGCGAGGGCAACCAGCGCTGCTTTGTTTTTCAGCTCTCGGTAAATCCGCAGGCGCGGATTTTTGGCTATACAGATTCGTATGGCAATCTTGTACATCATTTCGATCTGCCTTCGCGGCATGGGCAGCTCACGATCATCTCGGATGCGCTGGTAAATATTGATGCGCAGGCGTCGATGCCAGATGTGATGGAATACGCAGGATGGCAGGAACTGGAAGAGCTCGTTGAACGGAATGACTACTGGGACATGCTGATGCCGAGCCATTATGCGCGGTCATCCGCGGAACTTGAGGAGTTGGCCAAGGAGATTGGCGCAGATAAGCGGAATGGGCGGAGTCCGCTGGCGTTTTTGCAGGATATTAGTTCTGGCATTCACTCCAGTTTTAGTTATGTGAAGAAGAGCACGGCGGTAAATTCTCCGATTGAACATGCGCTGAAGTCGCGGCAGGGGGTGTGCCAGGATTTTGCGCACATCATGATTGCGGTGGTGCGGAATGCGCGGATTCCCTGCCGTTATGTGAGTGGATATCTTTACCACGGCGGCGACGGTTTGAATTCGGCTGGGGATGGCGCGACGCATGCTTGGGTGGAGGCTCTGCTGCCGGGCTTGGGGTGGATCGGATTTGATCCGACAATTAACCGGATGGCTGGGGCGCAGCATATCCGCACGGCGATTGGGCGCGACTATGGGGATGTGCCGCCGACGATGGGCGTGATGAAGGGGAAGGCGGAGACGCAGCTCCAGGTGCGGGTGCGAGTGACGCCATCGCAGGCGGTGCTTCCTCCGGATGAAGAGTTTGCGGCGGACGAAGAGTGGTCGCAGTTTCTTGATGAGACGCAGCAGGCGGCGTTTATAGAGGCGCAACAACAACAGTAAGAGACATTTCGGCTGAAATTCGCGACGGAGAGACCTACCTCAAGGCCTGAACAGTTTGCTGAAAACCTCACGCTACGTGCGGGCGGCGGTGAACCACGCACCTATAGCGGGCACGCTCCACATTTGCGGTTGCGGATCTCTAGGCGCTTTAGAAGCGAGGGATGCTATCAGAAAAGAAGGGCGCGTTGTTATGCGCCCGTTTGCAAAGTTCAATTTGTTCAGCAGGACAAACGTAATCTCCAGAAATCGCATTCCCTCAGCGGCTAAGCCGTGATGAAACTGCGATGCTTATGGCACGGCTGAAGCCGTGCCCTTTCAAAACAAGCCGGACCCTTTTCAAAACAAATAAGACTCAAAACGCGTGAAACCGAGCCGTGCTCTTTCGTTACGAGTGAGACTTAGCCCCTACGCTTCCAGAATTCTTAGCGTCCAAAGCCGGCTGACTGCATGGACTGGCGCGAGATGTCGGCGGTCGATGCGATTCCCTGCATGCGCAGTTTGAATTCGTCGGCGTTCGAGGCGCTCTCGAGCGCGGTCTCGTAGTTGACCAGGCCTGCCTGGAACAGATCCCAGAGCGATTGATCGAAGGTTTGCATGCCGTATTGCGAGGTGCCGGAAGAGATGGCGTCGCGGATGGCGCGTGTCTTTTCGGGAACGAGGATGCATTCGCGGATGTACGCGGTGGTGACCATGACTTCGACGGCGGGAACGCGTCCCTCGGCGTCGGAACGGCGCACCAGGCGCTGGCTGACGATGGCTCGCAAGACGGCGGCGAGCTGGAGGCGAATCTGTTTCTGCTCGGGCGGCGGGAAGATGGCGATGATTCGGTTGATGCTTTCTACCGCGTCGAGGGTGTGGAGGGTGGAGAAAACCATGTGGCCGGTTTCGGCGGCGTGGAGCGCAGTGCCAATGGTCTCGAGATCGCGCATTTCGCCAACCAGAATGACGTCCGGATCTTGACGCAGAGAGGCGCGCAAGGCGGCGCCGAATGATGGCGTATCTACTTCGATCTCGCGCTGGTTTACGTAGCCTTTTTTGTCGCGATGCAGGAATTCGATAGGGTCTTCGATGGTAATGATGTGCTCGGCGCGGGTGGAGTTGATGCGGTCGACCATGGCGGCGAGCGTGGTCGATTTGCCGGAGCCGGTGACGCCGGTTACGAGCACTAAGCCGCGGGGCATGTCGCATATCTGCTCGACTACCTTCGGCAGAAAGAGTTCGTCGAGGGCGCGGATCTTGGTGGGAATGACGCGGAGCACCAATCCGACGTTGCCGCGCTGCTGGAATACGTTCACACGGAAGCGACCGAGGCCAGCGACACCGTAGGCCATATCGATTTCCGTAGTCTCTTTGAATTTTTGTTTTTGGCGCGCCGACATCATGCTGAAAGCCATGTTCAACATGTCTTCGGCAGAGACGCGGGCCTGATCGGTGAGGGGAACGAGATCGCCGTCGATGCGGAGGTGAGGATAGTTTCCGACCTTGAGGTGCAAGTCGGAGGCGCGGCGCTCCATGGCCATGCGGAGCAGGTCGTCGATATTCATGAAGGGTAGGACTCCAGCTGTCAGTGGCTATCATCACAGGAATAGGCGCGGGGGACGAGATGACGGAGGTAATGGACCATTAGGGCGTGGTTAGCGGTGGGCTTTCGGAAACCCATGTTAGGTTGCGGCTGATTATTTTGGGCTTTCGGCTTACGGCACGGCTAAAGCCGTGCCCTTTCAAAGCGGGTTTATAAAACATTTTCGCCAACAAAAAAGCCGCCCTTTCGGGCGGCTTTAATCACTACAGAAAAACCGGGAGAGGTGGACCGCCGTTCTAGGCGGCGGCTTGTAGCGGCTCGTCGAAACTGCCTCCGTAGATGGCGGGGACTTTTGAGCCCATGGGACGCAGGTAGGTTGCTAACTCGCCTCGATGATGGATGCTGTGGTTGTTGAGGAAGCCGAGGTAGAACACGGCGGGGAAGTTGAACATGAAGAAGTTGACCGGCGTGAGCAGTTGTTCGGCTGAGAGTGCCTGCACTTGATCGATGCCGCGCTTGACGTTTTTGTCATACCAATCGACGAGGGTGGCGACGGTTTCGGGCTTATCGGGGGCTGAGCGCAGGGGCGTGGCGAACTCTAGATCGGCGATTGAGTTGAGGAACTGGACGTCGGTGTTGGCTAGATGCCAGGCTAGTTCCCAGGCGGTGCGGGCGTGGGGATCGGGGCGATAGTCTCTTTTCGCTTCGGGAATGGCGGCTATGACTCTTTTGGTGATCTCTAGTTCTCGAGCTACTCCATCGAGCATCATGGCGCGATAGCCGAGAGCAAATTCGGGAGTGGGAGCGGGCATGCGATTCTCCTTGTCAGGCTGGGGTTTTAGGAAACAACAGGGTCGCCTGTAGCGGGCTTAACTATAGTTCAATGGAACAGAAATGGCTACCAGCGCCATGGTTTGCCGGGAATATTTCAACGCTGCAAATTCCGCGGAACATCCCGATAAATCGCGGGTTATCATTGCTGTCGTAAGCTTGCCCAGGTCGTAAGTATGTCTAAGAGTGTTTTGTCATTATGTTTGTACGGAACGCTGGTTCACCGCGCGATGCCGACGTTTGCCATTCTGCTTGTGAGTTCATTCGCGGTCGCATCATCTGCAGAGGCTGCGGGGCCGTTGATGGTTGACTCCAGCAGCCACGTGGTGGTGATGGAGTATGAGGCCTGGTTTGGTCCGAAGGCGGTGACCTTTCAAGGCTTTCCGGCGATACCGCTATTGCAGTCGGCGGATATGCAGGCGGTGGGTGGCGGGTATGACAGCGCCGATCCGGCAGTGATTAAAAAGCATGTTGCGTGGTTGGAGAGTCTAAGCGTTGACGCGGTTATCGCTGATTTGACTAATAACGTTAGCTGTATTTTTGACAGTGAGTGGTTCGTCGAGAAGTATGTGAGGAATTGCACTCCGGCTTTCCGCAGTTATAACCGGAATATTCGTGATAACACGGGCAATCTTTATCCGGCGTGGTCGGGGCTGGGGACGCGGCTGAAGCTGATTCCTCAGCTTGGAGGTTTCGACCAGAATGTTTTGATTCCGGATCAGGATGGGAAAAATGCGCTGGAAAAAGAGATTGCGTATTTTGGCGCGCTGATGGAGCGCTATCCGGAGCGCAATGTGATTTACGAAGGCAAGCCGCTGATGCTGATTTTTCTGGGCGCGGCACAGGATCCGAATCCTGGCGATCATCCACTTTGGTTTCGGATTGAACAGTTCTTGCAGCGTCATCCGGAGGTGAGTCAGAAATATACGTTCAAGTTGATTGCCGGATACTTGGATAGCCAACCGGGGTTATGGGCAACGCAGGGCACGCCCACGGGGCCGGTGGAAATCAATCCCGCGTATGGTTTTTGGAGTTGGGTTGACCGGCTGAATACGACTTGCACCGAGGCGCTATGCCCTTACTATCCTTCTTACAATCAGGTGGGGTCGAGGGTGGAGAACTTCACGGCTTCGATTGCTACGGCTGGGCAGGATGGGTGGGGCTGCCCTAATCAAAACGCGCCGCCTTATTGTGCGGACGATGCTCTGCGCTATGGGAACGATGGGAACTACGATACGTTCGACGCCTTCATGGATTATGCGAAGCAGCTGGAACCTATTTTCCTGATCATTCACCAGTTCAATGAGTTTGCGCGGCCGGACGAGGGATTTGACGCGGATACAAACGACGAGATTGAGCCGGCGAATTTGTGGGGGAACGATCTGGCGATTGTGCGGGCGGAGATTAAGGCTTATCGGGAGGGAGTCCGATGAGATTGGTTCTTATCTTCGGCAAGCTCAGGACAAGCTCTTCGCTTCGCTCAGGATGACAATGAGAATCTTGATAGGCGGTTACACACCCACGGGCTGCTTCGATCCTACTGGAACGGGAGTAAGCCAGTCGTAGCGGTCGGGTTTCTCGCCGCGGACGATTCCGTAAAATTCGGTTTGCAAGGCTTTGGTCATGGGGCCGAGAGTGCCCTTGCCAATTTTGATTTTGTCGACGGAGCGGATGGGAGTGATTTCGGCTGCGGTGCCGGTGAAGAAAACTTCGTCGGCTATGTAGAGGGATTCGCGGGGGATCTGCTGCTCGATGATTTTGATGCCTAGATCGCGCGCGATCTGGAGAACGGAGTCGCGTGTGATGCCGGGGAGGACGGAGTTGCCGAGCGGCGCAGTTTGCAGGACTCCATTGCGGACGACGAATAGATTCTCGCCGGAGCCCTCGCTGACGAAACCGTTTACGTCGAGAGCGATGCCTTCGGCGTAGCCGTTGGTGATGGCTTCCATCTTGATGAGCTGGGAGTTCATGTAGTTGGCGCCGGCTTTCGCCATGGTGGGCAGGGTGTTGGGTGCGATGCGGGTCCAGGAGGAAATGCAGACGTCGACACCTTCGCTCGCGTCGTGGCCGAGATATTTTCCCCAGGGATAATTAATGATGTAGATTTCGGTGGGCGAGTTGAAGGGATTGACGCCAACTTCGCCGTATCCGCGGAGAACAACAGGGCGAATGTAGCAGGGCCAGACGGCATTGTGGGTGACCAGTTCCAGCATGGCGCGGATGAGTTCGTCGCGCGTGAAAGAGAGTTCGATGCGGTAAATGCGAGAGGAGTCGACCAGGCGCTGCATGTGTTCGGTGGCGCGGAAGATGGCGGGGCCGCTCGGCAGGGCGTAGCAGCGAATGCCTTCGAAAAGCGATGAGCCGTAGTGGACGACGTGCGACATTACGTGGAGCGTGGCGTCATCCCAGGCGATGAGCTTGCCGTTGTGCCAGATTTTGTCCGTCTTCTGAATGGCCATCGAGACTCCTTCGCTAGCGGTTGTTTTCGCTTACGGCTATCGCGGGGATTCTTCGCGCGATTGAGGATTGGACGATCGCCGAATTTCTTTTCAGAAACTCTAGCTGCCCAATGGAATTATAGCGTGGAAGCGGGATCGGTCTGCGAAATCGGGAGTGCGGATTTTTCGATGGTTATAAGAAGCTTCGGCGAATGAACAGATTACTCAAACCCTCATACGATTCGCAGGAGTTACCTCAGCGGCTGAAGCCGTAATTCGTTATGGAGGTAGTGTGATCTCACGTTCTTGCGCACAGAACGCGCAAGAATGGGGCAGCCTCAGTCAGGTGATCGCAAGACGCGCCTGGCCCACAGCCAATTCAAGAGCGCGGCAGCTACGGTTGCTGCCAGGATGAGCGATTTGCTCCAAGGGGTCTGTTTGGTGAGGACGGCAGCGATGCCGACTCCGGCGGAGATGGCTACTCCAAGAACGGCTAGTACGGGCCCTGCGGGGAGCCTGAAACGGGCGGCCAGCGGCTGTTTTCGGCGGAGAGCGATGAGCGCGGCACAGACTACAGCGTAGTAGAAGAGACGGGCGACTACGGAGAGCGTAACGTTCCAGGCAAAACTTCCACCGATTGCGAGGCCCCATACTGCCGCTGCGAAAAAAAGGATGGAGAACCAGGGCGTGTGGAACCTGCGACTGACCGCCGCAAAAACTTTGGGCAGGTCGGCGCGTTGAGCGAGGGCGAAGGTGACGCGCGGCATGCCTAGCAGTTTGGCGCTGAGATAGCCGTAGACCGAAACCAGCGCCCCGATGGCAACCAACTGCGCTCCGCGATTGCCCATGGTGGCGCGGGCGACTTCGGCGAGAGGACGATCGGTGGTGGCTGCGGGGCCGAGAACTCCGACGACTACCCATTGCACGAGGGCATAGATTGTGGTGCAGGCGATGAGCGCGACCGCGAGCGCGAAGACGGCGTCGCGCGCGGGATTCCTGGCTTCGCTCATGGGAGCTACGGCTGATTCAAATCCGCCGTAGGCGAAGATGAGCAGTACCATCGCCTTCATCCATGCGCTTGCGGGGAATGGGGAGGCCACGATGGCGGAGGAGAAAATCGCGGGATGAACCACGGTGACTGCGGCTCCCGCTAGCACGACCATCAGCAAAGGGAGAATTTTGGCCACCGTGAAGACATTGCTGACGGCAGTTCCCTGCCGCGCTCCGAGAATGTTGATGAGGGCGAGCAATCCGATTAAGGCTGTGAGGATCACGAAGCGGGGCCAGGGCTCTTTCGCGGCGGGCCAAAATTCGGCCAGATAGATGACGAATAAATTTGCGTTGGCCGCGGGAGCGGCAGTTTGCGAAAGGCAGAGCATCCAGCCCACGAGGATTCCGGTGAAGCGGCCGAAGGCGGTGCGCGCGTAGAGGTAGAGGCCGCCGGCGTCGGAGAATTGCGAGGCCACTTCGGCGAAGCAGGCCATGATCACGCCCATGGCCGCGCCGGCAAAGAGGACTGCGAGCACGCTGCGCTTGCCGAGCAGGGCGGCGACGACGGCGGGCAATCCGAAGATGCCGCTGCCGATGATGGAGTTGACGGCGAGCGCGGCGAGGCTCCAACGGCCAATGGCCCGCACCAAACCAGTTTGCCGGGGGCCCGTCTTCTGCTCGCCAGTTTCTTGTGTGCTCGTTTGGTTCACCGTGATTTGCACCGGCCAATTTGAGGCGGCAAGTTCGCGACGCCGTCATCGCGAATTGTTTGTATCACACCGTCACGCCAGCTTAGATTAAACTTCTTCACGGGCTGTAAGCAGTTAAACCATCCAAAACGGCCCGTGGGAGCGTACTTCGACGTGGCCGCATCGATTTCCGATATCAGACTTTTGCTCAAAGTCAAATCTCTGCCAAAATCCAGCGATTCCCGGCGTGTGTTTATTACGGGAGGAACGGGGTACATTGGCACGGCGCTGCTGCCTATTCTGCTGGAGCGAGGACATAGGGTGCGGGTACTGGCTCGCCCCGGTTCGAAGGCTCAATTGCCGGCGGAATGCGAGGTTGTTTCAGGGAATCCGCTGGACGCGAACAGCTTTCGGCAGGTGATACGGCCAGCCGATACCTTTATTCACTTGGTGGGCGTCGCGCATCCTTCCCGCGCGAAGGCTGCCAAGTTTCGCACTATCGATCTGGTTTCGGTGCGGGAGGCGATTGCAGCTTGCAGCGAAGTTGGGGTGCAGCATTTTATTTATCTGAGCGTTGCGCAGCCGGCGCCGCTGGGGATCATGAAGAGCTACATCGCGGTGCGGGCGGAGTGCGAGAGGACAATCCAGGAGCGGCACCTCACCTCGACTATTCTTAGGCCCTGGTACGTGCTGGGGCCGGGACGGCGGTGGCCGTATTTGCTGCTGCCTTTCTATAAGGTGTGCGAGTGGCTTCCGTTCACGCGGGGTCCGGCTTTGCGGCTGGGGCTGGTTACTCTTGAGGAACTGATTCTTGCCTTGATCGACGCGGTGGAATCACCTGCGTCAGGCACGCGCATCTTCGAGGTTCCCGAAATTCGCCACGCGGGGCGGCGGCTGACGCGAGAAGCGGCGCGCAAGACGGCCTGAAGCAACGCTGAAATCGATTGCCTGACACGGCTTTCCCGACCCAAAGTAACTTCAATTACCGAAGCTCATGCACACGGGGAATCTTTGTGGTCTGGCTGCGGGATGCGATCTTGTTAAGGAAGTATGAATCGGGAGATGCTGCGTCGGGACGGAAAGGGCCATATGAATCGCGAGAACCGGGAGAGCATGGAAGACATTCATCTTCGCATTTTGCGCATCACGGACGATCTGCGCGTGATCCAGCGGGAACTGAATTGCGCGGCTATGCAGGCGCCGACCGATCCGGAATTGATGGAAGCGCTGGCCGATCCGCCGGAGATGGAATCGATTCAGGTGTTGAAATCGGCGCTCGATCAGATGCGGCACTTTTTGTGGTTTTATATGCAGGTGGTGACCAGCGATTCGGAGATGGGGGAGAAATTCCGGCAGACGCTGCGCCAGGAGGCGCCTTTGCAGATTCCGGAAAAAGAGCAGCAGTTTCAGAGCGCGACTGACGCCATCATGCTGCGATACCTGGCCGACAGCAAGTTCCGCAAACCGAACTAGAAGTGCATCCACAGCGGCCGAGGCCGCGATCCAGATACTGCCTTATCTTTAATCTTTATCTTCATCTTCGCGGCGGTGAACCGCTGCGCCACACTGGACTCCAGCGATTTCCGCAGTGGCTCCGTCGGGGGATGCATGATTTCCTCTGCTCGAAATTCATGGGGCCGACAAACTATGAAGGACGCGGTATCGCTTTCTTCAGTTCCCGGCGTCGCCTAGTCGGGGGTGCAGCCTAGAAATTCTTCGTATCCTTCGAAGATTTCATGCAGCATGTCGCGGACGCGATCGTTGAGGCTTGTTTCCTTGGGATTCGAGAACCGCACGACGTTATCGGTCAGTGCTAGCTTCAGCTTGGGGATCATGTTTGAGTTGGCTGCCATATGATTTCTCCTCTTTCGGTATAGAGGTACGAGTTCCGCATATTGACTTGGAACTCGTACCCCTGCCCCGACGCTCTAATAGTGAAAAATTCAGGTGAAATGGGTCAGGAAAACGAAATAATTTTCGTTTGGCGATGCGGCGCCGCAATTTGGCGGACGGTTGCCGAGGTCGCCGGTGCGGGAGCTTGGGAAGACTAAGCGAGGAGGCCAGCAACAAACGCGAAATGTTTCCCTGCTACAATCGCTAGCTTTATGATTCGAGGGAACTTCTTGGCCTACAAAAACGTAGTTGTGGTGTGCTGTTGAGGATCGGGTGCGGTGCGGGCAATGTATAGGTCCTTCACGATTCGGGTTGCTCAGGGTTTGGATGACAACATGGTTTAGGTTGCCAACTGGCGGTTGGGTGTGGTCAGCGGGGGCCGAGCTTCGCTCGGCTGGACAGACGAGGGCATCTGTCCCCACGTGATTTGGGCGGGGTCGTGTGATTTGGACGGGCCGTGTGATTTAGGGCTCGGGGGGTTGGGGGGGTTGGGTTTGGATGATTCCCAGGTTGTCGGGTTGCTGGTCCGTCGCTGTATTTCGGGCGACGCTGCGGCTTGGGAGGAGATTGTTCAGAGGTATCACCGGCGGATTTATAACGTCTGTTACCGGTTTGCGGGGGATGCGGAAAACGCCCAGGACCTCACCCAGGAGGTTTTTATCAAGATGTACCGGACATTGAACACCTATGACTCCGGTAAGGGGGCGTTCATGACCTGGGTAACCACGATTACGCGGAACCTGCTGGTCGATCACTTTCGGAAGACGAAGGGCGACCGGGTCACAGATTCTTTAGATTCAACACCTTCCGAGCATGAAGATGCGCAGCCTTTGAGCGAGCGGATTGCGGATCGGGCGCCTCCTCCGGATGCTTCGGTGCAGTCGCGGGAGACGCGGGAAATGGTGCATCTGGCGTTGCAGAAGCTGTCTCCGGAGCTGCGGGAGGCGGTGATTTTGAGGGACTTGCAGGATATGGACTATCGGGAAATTGCGACGGCTTTGAGGGTTCCGGAGGGAACCGTCAAGTCAAGAATTAACCGGGGACGAGCGGAACTTGCACGGCTCCTACAACGTACATATAGGCAGGTGATCTGATGCCAGAGGAAATGAAACACGGGATGGAGTGCGTGGAGTTTGACGCGCTGCTTAGTGACGCCCTCGACGGCCCGCTGAGTCCGGATCGCCAAAAGAAGTTTGAGGCGCATCGGCGCGTGTGCGCGACTTGCGGGCCGATGTTTGCGGATGCGCAGGCGGGGCTGCAATTTCTGCGGACGCTGGAGGAAGTTGAGCCTCCGGCGTTTTTGGTGCACAACATTCTGGCGGTTACGAGTGGAGTGGAGAGCCGGCGGACGGTTTCGGCGGACGGGCGGACTGCTCCTTTTGTGGAGCGGGCGCGAGAGTGGTGGGATTCATTCTTTAGTCCGGTGACGGCGTTTGTGCGGCAGCCACGATTTGTGATGTCGTTCGGGATGATCTTCTTTTCGTTTTCGCTGGCTCTGAGCATTGCGGGAGTGAAGCCGGCAGATGTGGCGAAGGTGGATCTGCGGCCGACGGCGCTGCGTCATGCGTATAATGACGCGCAAATCAAAGTGGTGAAGTTTTACGACAACATACGGTTTGTGTATGAGATTGAATCGAAGGTGCGCGAGTTGAAGCGGGCGAACACTCCGGCGGAGACGGCGCCTTCACAACCGAAGGAACGGAAGAACAACAACGATACTAGTGGGCAGCCAGATCAAAGACAGGATCGTAATTATTCCCAGGAATATAACCAGCCGATGTTAGCCGCGCTGCATGGGCCACCTGCCGTGACGAGGACCACGAACAGGAGGCTGATATGAACTGCGCGAATCATGCGGATGCGCCGGCAGTAGCGTATTGCCGGACATGCGGGAAGGCGTTGTGCGCGAATTGCACGCGTCCGGTGCGGGGAGTGATTTATTGCGAGGATTGCCTGGGAGCGAAGATGGAAGGAGCTCCGGCGGCGAGTGCTGCGACGGGAGGGTATGCCGGGACTTCGGCTGGCAGTGCGGGATTTGTGGCGCCGGGATTTTCTCCGGGAGCGACTCGGACTACGCCTCCGATGCCTCCCCCTGCTGGTAGCGGGAGTGCGCCGAATCCTACGGTGGCGGGAATCCTGGCGGGATTTTTTCCTTTTGGCGTGGGCGCGGTTTATACGGGGCAGTATGCCAAGGGGTTGGCGCACCTGCTGGTGATAACGATGCTCATTGCGGGAGCGAGCGCGAGCGAGCACCGGAACGGCGAGGCGCTGGGCGTGATCTGCGGGTTTGGCATCGCCTTCTTTTATGTTTACCAGATCATCGATGCGGTGCGGTCGGCTAAAGCGATACAAATGGCGCAGCCGATACCCGATCCGTTTGGCCTAGCGTCGACTTTTGGCGGGGGCACGAAGATCGAGACCGGCAAGATTCCGACGGGCGCGATCGTGCTTATTCTGCTCGGCGTGCTTTTCCTGCTGCATACGATGGGCTTGACTGAGTTTGGTCTCGATCGCTTCTGGCCGGTGATTTTAATTTTTATTGGTGGCTGGATGTTTGCGCGCAACTGGGGGATGCTCGGTGAACAAGGCGGCCGGACGCGGGTGGTGACGAGTTCGGGGGTAGCGATTACGGTGTGCCAATGTGCGCGGTGCCGCACTCGACGGATCATGGGGCCGGCAGTTGTGTTTACGATCGGGGTACTGTTTTTGCTGGACAAGTTGGACGTCGGCAACCTTGGCTTTCACCGCACGTGGCCGCTGATTTTGCTGGTGGTGGGCGCAGTGAAGTTAATGCAGGGGAATGCTTCGACAGAAGGGCACGTTTCTCTTTTGAGTTCTAACCAGCCGGGTTCGGGAGGGCTGATTCCGCCGACGCCTCCGACACCGCCTCCTCCGCCAGCGCCACCTACTGAGGAGGTGAATCGTGGCTAGCCCTGTCATGCCGCCTCCGATTCCTCGGCCTCCCCATCGTTCGATTGCGGGACCGGTTGTCCTGATTTTGATGGGCGTGCTGTTTCTGCTGGGGACGATGGGGATTCTCGAGATCCATAGCCTCGGTAGATTGTTTGCGCGGTTCTGGCCAGCGCTGCTGATTCTGTGGGGATTGCTCAAACTGATGGAATACGAGCAGGCGAAGCGTGCGGGGCAGCCGGCGAAGGGCATTGGGGTGGGCGGAATTTTCCTGATGTGCTTTTTGATTTGCGCCGGGTTGATTGCGACCCAGGCGTCACGTGTGGATTGGAAGAATCTCGGCGAGCACATCCAGTTGGGCGATGATGAAGGGCTGGATGAAATTTTTGGCGGATCGACATTTGACTATAGCGGCGAAGTGAGCAGTCCGCTTCCGGCTGGCGCAGGCACGCTGCGCATCAATGATGATCGGGGCACGGTTACGGTGAATGTGTCCGATGAAAAGAAGATTCGCATTGCGTGGCGAAAAAAGGTGCATGCCGAAAAACAGGAAGAGGCGGATCGCTACAACAAGCAGACCGATCTGATGATGACGACGGCCGACAAGATGATCGTGCTGAATGCGAACACGCAGGGCGCGGGCGACAAGGGCGTGAGCATGGACATGGATATCTATGTTCCGGCTAGCATGTCGGTGGCGATCACGTCGGGGCGCGGCGATGTTACGGTGGCGGGGAGGACGGGCACGTTGGAGATCAATCACCGGAAGGGCGAGGTGAATGTCAACGATGAGACGGGGAGCGTGTCGCTGAACCTGGATGGAAGTTCGGCGCGTCTGCAGCACATCAAGGGGGACGTGACGATTCAGGGGAGGGCGAACGAGGTCGACGTGGAGGATGTCGACGGCACGATGCATTTGAATGGAGAGTTTCAGGAGAGCTTGCGGCTGGTGCGGATCAGCAAGACGATTACATTCCATTCGTCGCGGACGGAGATGGAATTCTCGCGGCTGGATGGCAGGCTGGATCTGGATTCGGGCGACCTGCGGGCGGATTCGGTGACGGGGCCGATGCGGTTGACGACGCGATCGAAAGATATTGCGCTCGAGGGATTGTCGGGCGATCTGCGGCTTGAGGACTCGAACGGATCGGTGGATGTCGCGCTGCGCAAGCCGGGAAATGTACAGATCGATAATCGCAAAGGGGATGTGCAGGTTTCGATTCCTCCGAATACGGCGATTAAGGTGGAGGCGCGGACGAAGGATGGCGAGATCGAGAGCGACTTCAGCGAGATCAAAGTTGAAGGGCAAGACAAAGGGGCCAGCGCGAGCGGATCGATTGGGACGAATGGGCCGCGCCTGGCGGTGAATTGCGATCATGGCGCGATTGAGATTCGCAAAGCGACGGGGGCGACGGCTGGGCCGGTGGCACCATTCACACCACCAAACCCAGGTAAACCCTTGAAGGCCCTGCCCGCGCCTAAGGCGCCTCCGGTGGAGAGCGAGAACTAGGAGCGGGTTACATGGCGCAGGTGACTACAGCAAGAGTCGGTGCTTCCCGTCAGGGTCTTTGATCTTCGTTCTTTGTCTTCACAGTCCGATCAAGAACACACCGGTGTGGTTGAGGCTGTGGCGTAAAACTTATCGGGCGTAGAGGCGTTGCCGGAAAATATGGCACTCCGACGGCTTCATCATGTCGAGTCGCCGGTCACGATTGCTGCGGGACAATCCTTCTTGCTTTATTCTCTTCTATTACTGCACTCTAACTCATCAGCCGCTAGTCGTTGTCTGGCGGCACTGGGCCATCCGCTTCTCCTTTGGGCGCGGGCAGAGTGAGGAAATAGTTGATGTCTTCGACAGCAGGAATGGTGGCGCCGTAGGGTTGGGCTGAACTGGTGAAAAATTCACGCAGGTCGTTTGACGATCTGGCGTCGGCGAAGCCCAGTTGTTGCTCGTGCGTGGGGCCAAAGAAGATTCCCTGTATCATGTTGAGAACGCTGCCGAAATCTTCGGGCTGTACTACGCTCACATAACCGGGTGTCGTATAGGCGGAGATCACGATCAGCGGAACGCGGAATCCGTAGCTGTAGTTGCTATAGGGCGGAGCCAGTTTCCAGGGCGCTTCATGATCGAACCAACCACCCCAATCGTCCCAGGTGAGGACGATGGCGGTATTGGCCCAGTATCCGCAGGTGTTGTTGAAGCCGCCGATGGCGTTGACGATGGCGGCTACGTAGGAGGGGCCGAGGCCTTTATTGGAGCTGGCGTGATCGGACCACCGGCCGTCGGGAATGACCCAACTGACGGCGGGAATATTGCAGTTTTGCAGGTCGTCAAGGAAGGGCACAGCGCCGTAGCTGCCGGTGAAGGGGAAGATTACGTTGGTCGCCCATTCGGAGCCATTGCAGACGGTGAAGCTGGAGTTGGGCTGGCAGATGGCGGTGATGGAATTGGGGGCGGTCCAGATAGAACCGGCAGCGGGAGCGTAGTAGCGCCAGGAGATGGCGGGAGGGTCGAGCAGCGTGGCCATGGTGTTGCGGCTATAGCAGAAGTCGCCTAACGTACCACCGTAAGGCGTTTCAGTTCCGCTTGAATCGATGAGGAAATTCATGGCGCTGGTGTTCGCCAGACAACCGGCGAAGGCGGACTGCGGGGTGAAGTTTTCGGAGACGAAGGTTCCCTGCTGATCTTGCGCCTGGCTGGGGGCTGAAGTGCCTCCGAAGATGAATTGGTGGGCGGGATAACTGGGGCCCTGGTTGGTCTGATACATGTAATTCGCCCATCCCCAGCGCTTAGCCATGGTGATGTAGGGGTCGAGGATGTGGGTGGTCAGGCCCTTGCCGTAGAGGTTGGTGGATTTGAGCGCCTGCCGGTTATCGACGAACATGAACTGATTCCAAGTCGTCGCGGCACAGCCGAAAACCTCGGCGGTCGTGGTGCCTCCACAGCCGGGGACCAGCGCGGTGCTCGGCGTGGTCGATTCGGAGACGAAGGCGCTGTGGGCGTGGCTGAGATCGAAGTTGGTGGCGAGGCCAACGGGCGCGAGAGTTTTATGAGCGCCGGAGGAGTTGACCCAATAATTCTGGATGTCATAGGCGGTGCCGTTCGAACCTTTGAGGCCGTGGAGGCCCTGGAAAAGATTGTCGGGAGTACGATTCTCCTGGAAAACAATGACTACGTGCTGGATTTGTGATGGGAATTGGGCGTGGGCTGCGGCCGATAGCAGAGCGGCGACAAACAGGATTTGGGCGGATAGAACCGGGGCAGAGCGTTTCATCGGGATTCTCCTTAGGAGTGGTGGATAGCGGTGTGCGAGCTCCTCGTTCCGAGCGGCCCCAAGCGGAAAATGGCCACATCATGCGCTCGGCGGAAAAGGTTGTCAAGAGCGGGGTTTGAGCGGTGCAGATGTGCTGATGCTGGGCAGGCCCGGAGTCAGAAAGTTGGCGTAAAATCTCATATTAATAACGGTTCGGCCTTATTTGGGGAAACAATGAACTGGAAATTATTGGGCAGAGCCCTCAGATGGATCGGGCCGACCTCTTTTTTGTTGGTAGCTTTGTGGTGTCCGGCTCGGGTTCATGCCCAGGAGGGTTCTGCTGCGCCGGCGGCGCAACGCAAGACTAGCACTCCCTACACTGGCGATCTCTCCATTTTTGATTCTCCGGGACGCGACGAGCGGCTGCAAATCGATCGCGTCATGAATATGCTTGGCATTGCGCCGGGCAAAAGTGTTGCCGACATTGGCGCGGGATCGGGCTGGTTCACGGTGCGCGCGGCGCGGCGCGTCACGAATTCGGGCATGGTTTATGCGGTGGATATCAATCCAGAGGCAATTCAATACATTGAGCAACGCGCGAAAAAAGAAGGACTCCGGAATATAAAGACGATCCTGAGCAAGCCTGATGATCCGCAACTGTCGGCGGACAGCGTCGACGCCGTGCTGCTGCTGAAGACTTATCACGAGGTGGCGCATCCGGTTGTGCTGCTCCGGAACCTTCGGGCATCGCTCAAACCGGGAGCCAAGATTGGCATCATCGATCGCAACGGCAATGGGGAGAATCATGGCGTGAGTAAGGAGGTGGTGGTTCGCGAAGCCGCCGAAGCGGGATATGAGCTGCGCGACACGCAGGATTTCGTGAAGGCGGACGGGATGGACTATTTTCTGATTTTCAGTAAGAAGGGGAATTAGAGAGGCGGACGCTCACTGGGCGCAGTGTCTTCCGACTATGCTTGCGCGGTGGGCCTATCGCGCAGGTTGCCGCCGACTGGAAGTGCAGGCAAAGGAGTTCGGATCTAGCATAATTCCGACGCGCCTGATGCTGGACCAGCCTCGAGTTCTGATTGTTAACGCCCACCCATGACTGCACTACGATTTGCCAGGCGGCGCTTCTCCCGTGGTTGCGGCTTTAGTCCGGCCCGGACGGATACGGTTACTGGGTATGCGGAGTTTGCCAGCTAAAGTCGTAACGGAAGCCGATGGCACCAGCCTGGGATATATTGTTTCCCAGCGCATCTGCCGAGTCTCCCAGATTTGCTTCGGCGAACGCGTAGCCGGCTTTTGAGAAGTGCCATTCGGCGCCCAGTATCCCGTAGCGCGTCTTGAAGTTTGAGTTGATGACAGGGTTAAGGTCGTGAGGTATGTAGTCCTCGAAACCGAGGACAGCGGCGAACTTCCCGAACTTCAGTCTGGAGTAGATCTCGACTCCGTTGGCGGAGAATCCCACGGAAACAGTTTCCGGGCCTCCCGCGGGGTTGGGAATGAAAGCGATGTCGCCATTGGTTTGGCGCGCCCAAACGGCACCCCACTCAAGGTTGCGCCAATCGCCTTTCGCGCCCAGGGTCCAGTAATCCGTGCGACCACCATTGAATACGGTTTGGGTAAACTGCGGGTTGAAGTAAGCCTTGTTATAGGCACCGCCAATCTTCAATCCTGGAAGCACCGCCGCCTGCAGAGAAAAGCCAAAGCCATTGAAGGCCTGGGGCGTGTCGGCAGTGCGCAATTGTCCCTGCGCGCCAAAGTCAAGGATCTTGGCGAATTTCACGTGGTACATAATGACTTGGTCAGCGCGCCCAGTACCAGATTGGCCGCCATCGGTCCCGGCCACATAGGTTGCGGTCGATATTCCGCCGAACACATTGAAGCGATCCGTCGTGTAGCTCGTTATATCGTAGTGGGTAGAATTCTCTTTACCGAAAGAGAGGCGTCCGAATCGGCCGAAGTCAACGCCGATGAAACCGAGGCGTGCATTGAAGACAGCCTGCGTGTCCTGAGTGATTACGCCGAAGCCTTCCGCCGTGCTGGCACCGGCATTGAACGTGGTTTCGCTTCGAACCAGGTTCACGCCCCACTCTCCGGCGGCAAATACCTTGATGGGTCCGAAGGTAGAGAAGTTGATACCGACGCGGCTGGCATTGTCCTGTACCTGGGCTTCAGAGTTCGAAATGCTCACGATGTTACGCAGGCTTCCGTAAGGGTTAAACATACCGAGGTAGTGCATGGCGGGATTCGTGCCGGTGGTCACGGGAGCCAGGTCGGCGCTCTGGGCGGCGGTGTCGGTGTAGGCATTGGCTTCGACGGATACCTTAGTTGAACGCGATGCGCTGCCGGTGGCGAACTGGCCGCTACAACCTTCTGACACCCAGACCCCCTGCGCGTCATATCCCCAGTTTCTGCCCAGCAAGCAGACAACATCACCGGTTGGGTGCAACATTACTACCCCTGCACTTGTGTCGGCGGCACAGTGCTGATGCTGATCACCTGCTGACACGCAGGTGACGACCGAAGAGACGGTTACCTGTGTCGAGTTCTGCGCACTTGTATTGAGAACCACACTGGATACAAGGACCGAAAGCGCGATATAGCTTCTTAGGTTCATGCTGCTGCTCCTCGAAACGAAGATTGCGACCTCTTGCTCAGGTGCGCGAAGGCTCAATTGTGAGGATGCTTCACATGTGCACAGAGAGCCCGCCTACTGTCCGTGTGTATCCAAAGGACGTGTTGCGGAAATACCGATTACGGCAGTCGGCAGCCATCCTTCAGATTTGTCGAGTCGCCGAAAAAGCATGGCACAGCGCCTGCGAGAATCGACTGCCAGTTCTAACAGTTCGCGCCGCGTGGAAGTCTCCGCTGGGGACGGGGAAGGAAGCCAGCACAATTGGTGATCGCGATCACACCAGCAACTCGCATCGTTTACAAATAACTCCGATGTGCAGTGGGTCAGCAGTCGCGGGACGGCTGAAGAGGCTGCTGAAAAAACTCGTTGGGCGCGGCTGTTCCCTCAGCGGCTAAAAGCCGCTACTGAGAAGAAGCCTTTTATCGCAGCGGTGAACCGCTGCGCCACCCAAAAACCGAGTGCACGGATTCATCGTGCGACTTGGACAGCGAAGGCGGGTAGGGGTCCCTTCGACTACGCTCAGGGCAGGCTCATCGACTTCGCTGAGCCGCTCGCTTCGCCGCATGGCTCGGCTGCGCTCAGGATGGACAAGCCAGAGATTAGGCCGGCATTTTTGTTTAGGTTGATTTATGCGTTCGTGCCACCGTCTACGGTGAGATTTGCGCCGGTGATGTAGGCGGCATCCGAGCTGGCTACGAAGGCTACGAGGGCGGCGACTTCGTCGACCGATCCGTAGCGGCCGAGAGCGGTGGCGGCCTTTTGAGGCGTCGCCCAATCGCCGGAGGCGGGATTCAGATCGGTGTCGATGGGGCCGGGCTGGATGTTGTTGACGGTGATGCCGCGGCTTCCGACCTCCCTCGACAAACCCTGCGCGAACATCTTGATGGCTCCTTTGGTGGCGGCATAGTGGACGAGGCCGGGGGTCATGAGACGTTCGCCCACGCAGGAGCCGATCATGATGATGCGGCCGCCGTTCTTCATTTTTTTGAGGGCGGAGTGAGTCGCGATGAAGACGCCACGAATGTTGAGGTCGATGAGGCTGTCCAATTCTTCGAGCGTGGCGTCTTCGAACTTTTTGGGAATGGCTGTGCCGGCGTTGTTGACGAGGATGTCGAGGCTGCCGAGGGTGGCTACGGTCTTTTCGACGGCGGCCCGGACGGCGGCGGCATCGGTGGCGTCGGCTTGAATGGCGATGGCCGTGCGGCCGGTGCGTTCGATTTCTTTGACGACCTTGGCTGCGGCTTCGGCACCTTTGGTGTGGGTGATGGCCACGTTGGCTCCGTCAACGGCCAGGCGCTTGGCGATGCCAGCTCCGATGCCGCGCGAGCCGCCGGTTATGAGTGCGGTCTTCCCTTCGAGTTTTGCGGACATGGATTTCTCCTATGGTTGATAGGTTGATTCACGTTGTTGCGAAATTCAGGTGCGGTGATTTGGTATGCAGTTTGATGAACCTGATTAGGAAACGCTTCAATTTTGTTCAGCGTGATGATCTGAGATAATCCGTTGTGCCTGATGCTGGCCCGACCTCCAGTTCTGGTTGCCATTGACCACGACGACTACTATGCCAACCGCGTTGGCCGTATCAAGGACGGGTTGCAGGTCTTCGTCACCACGCCGTTTGTGGCTGCTTCGGGCTATGAGGTGGGCCGAGAGTTTATTGCGATTTACATTTTCGATGCGAAGGGAAAGCTGGTTGAAGCGCGGATTGACGATCTCGGTCCTCGTTCCGAGTTGGGCCGGAAGCAGGCCCGCCGCCTTCTTGAACAAAGAATGTCGGAGTTGGGGGCAATCGATTATGGCCGCATAGTGGTGCAGCCTTTTGCGATCGAGCGGTTTGGCACGACGTTTGGCCTCGTGCCGCGTGCTCCCGAAGAGGAGGGCGATGGGTGGTGGGTTGAAGTGCAACCGGGGAACTACATGGCTTTCCATGAGCCTTGGGACAGTGGGGAGTACGATACGTAGTGGCGCTCGGGATCAATGCTAACGCCGTGATTAACACAACCATCGCCACAGCAACCGACGACAAACGGCCTTTCCCTACCTGAGCTTCGCGTATTCCGCTTTCGCCTGCTTCAGTATCGGGACATCGGGGTCAGCCTGCAACCAGGCGACAAGGAATGCTGCGTAAGCCTCACGGGCCTTCCCGACATTACCAGCCAGCTTGTAGGCGCGACCTAGTTGCAGATGCGCGAGTGCGCCCAAGGGAGAGTTTGCCACGATACCGCGATGGTCGATCATCTTCTGGAATTCAGTGGCAGCCTGCACACCGTTGCCCGCGCGTAGATACGCTTCGCCGCGGACATACACAGGGTACAGGGTTCCATGAGACGGCCATTGCACGGGTTCCCCAAGTTCGTATTCGGAAGCCGTATTCAGCAGTTCGATTGCCTTTTGGGCATCGCCGTGATCGATCGCAATGGCAGCGCGGATGGTTGGGAGCCAGTAAGCTTGAATCATCGTGTCGCGGTCGAATTCCGCACTGACTTTGTCGGCCAGAGCCGAGGACTGTACTGTGTCGCCGGTGCGTGCAAGGGCTAACGCCGCTAAGAGCTCGATATCAGGCTTCGAGCTCAAAGCCATCGCGTCGGCAACAGCCTTGCGAGCGAGGGCGGTGTTGCCGAACTCGGCTTCCCGCAGGGCCTCGTTGACCTGCCAAAGTGCCGCGGTGTCGGTGCCCGCGTTTCGCTTTGCCGATCCCACCGCCTGTCGCGTAAGCTCACGCGCGTTCCGGAGGCGCCCGTAGTAGGCTTCCGTGTCGGAGTCATCGGATAGCTGCCCATCCTCCGCTGCGGGTTTTCCCCTCGCCCACAAAGACTGCTCCTGCATCGCGGATGGATCATTTTCCAGAAACGCCAGATGATATCGATTCAGATGAAGGAATTCAGAATCCAAGTTGCGCTTGCCTGCAGCGTCCAAGGCCACCTTAGCATCTTTGATTCGATCTAGAGCAAGGTAATCGTCGGCAAGATTTCCGTAGGCAATCGCGTCGTCGGGTTCAATGCGAAGGCTTGCGCTGGTTTCTTCGGCTGCCTTCTCGTATTGTCCGAGAAAGATGTAATTGTCTCCCAGGTTGCCATGGGGAACGTAATCCGCCGGATAAGTGCGTGCCCATTCGTCATAGGTCTGAATAGCCTTATCGATTTCGCCGGTTACATAATTATAGTAGGAAGCCTCGATGAGGAACCGTTCCCGCTGGGTCGCGCGGTTCCGTAATTCATAGGCCTTCTGAAAATTCTCCCTTGCCAGGCTGGGCTGGTTCAGATTGCTATAATCGCCGGCCAGCGAAGCGTAGGCGACCGCGAAGTCCGGATCCAGTTCGATCGCTCTCTTCCCGTAGGGTATCGCCGCGGCGTCCCCCTGTTCGCGCTGTGCTCTTCCCGCCTCGCTGTACTGCTGTAGAGCCTCCAGAGACGAGGTTGTCGCCTCTGATAGAGGCTGGTTGTATTTTGCGACCGAGACCAGCGACTCGCCGAGTTTTTCGCGCAAGTTCGCGGCGGCCTTCCCTAACACTGCGAGCACCTCTTCCTTGCGACCCGCAGTTGACTGTTCCTCTGCGAGCACATCGCCGGTTTCGCAAGACGCCGCTTGCAGTCCCAGGACATACTCTTTACCGAGCGCGGAAATGGACCCTCCGATGTAGGCCTTGCTGTGAGTGCGTTCGCAAATCTCCCGTGCCACGTCATTCGTGATTAGAGTGGTGGGCGGACGAGTCATCATGGCTAGGGTCGCGGCAACTCTGCCGTCAGAGAGGATATTGAGAAATGGGGATTGGCGCAGAGAGACGGCTAGCCCCTGCTTCAGCGTGTTATCGAAAACAGGATCGCCAGTGGAGTTCGTAAAATCGGCGAGCACGATTGCGTCCTTCTCGGTGAGCTTGGATGTCTCAGACGCACGCCGGTGCGCAACACCAAGACCAAAGATGACCGCCCCCAACAAAGCGAGGGTGAGGCCAATCGGCAGTGCGAGCTTCCATCGATTCTTTCGCGATATGGCTTTTACCGCTGACTGTGTGGAAATGGCCTCGGGGTCGGTCGGTGTGCTTGCAGCCGACTTGGTGGCGGCGCTGAGCTGTTGCAGATCATTGCGGATCTCCGAGGCGTGCTGATAGCGAAGGTTCCGGTCTTTTTGTAACGCCTTGGAAACGATCTCGTCGAATCCCGCCGGCAGCCGCGAATTCCAGAGGGTTGCGGGCTTTGGCGATTCGTGCAGTATTGCGGCAAAGGTCGCACCGACGGTTTTACCTTCAAAGGGCAAACGCCCCGTGGCCATTTCGTAAATGACAACTCCAAAGGAGAACAAGTCGGTACGGGAGTCCAACTCCTCGCCGTGCACCTGTTCTGGAGACATAAAGGCGATGGTGCCCGGGGTAGCGCCCGCAGCCGTGAGATCTTGAGTTGTTACGGTGGTAGCCTGGTGCAGCCGGTCCCCATTGTGCAAGTCAACATGAGTTGCCATTTTTGCCAGGCCGAAGTCAAGCACCTTGACGTGCCCACGCTGCGTCACGAAGACATTGGAGGGTTTGATATCGCGATGAACGATCCCGACGGCGTGTACCGCCTCCAAGGCATCCGCTATCTCAATGGCGAGTGGAAGGGTGACGGCGGTTTCCAGGGGATGCCCGGCAATACACTTGCGCAGCACCATTCCCTCGAGGAATTCCATGACGATGAACGGTTGGCCATCCTGGTAGCCGATGTCGTAAATCGTGCAGATATTGGGATGATTTAACGCCGAAGCAGCCTTGGCTTCGCGGCCAAATCGCTCCAGGGCCTGGGAATCATTGGCCAAGTCCGCGGGTAGGAACTTGAGAGCCACAAAGCGGTCGAGGCGGCTGTCTTGCGCCTTGTAAACCACACCCATCCCTCCGCTACCCAGCTTTTCGACGATCCTGTAATGCGAGATGGTCTGGCCGATCACTTGTAGATCCTACGGCTGCGAAAAACAGCTAGTCAATGTAGGCCCCTGGAGTTGGCAACGGCTTAAGGGATAGTTTACGTAACATCCCGATTGCACCAACGACTCCGATTGTCTTGCGCCCTCGCCTTCCCTGGAGACCGCAAAAAGCGAGCGCTCCTCGCTCGAAATTCGGATCGTGGATTCCCCGCCACCGCCAGCCGCAATTCATCGGTTATAATTCCGCCCACTGATGAACCTGACCTCTGGCACAAAGCTTGGACCCTACGAAATCGTTTCTTTATTAGGCGCTGGCGGGATGGGCGAGGTTTATCGCGCTCGCGATTCCCGGTTGCGGCGCGAGGTGGCGATTAAGGTTTTGCCGCAGGCGCTTTCTCTCGATGCCGACCGCATGCGGCGCTTTGAGCAAGAAGCGCTGGCTACGGCGGCTCTGAATCATCCGAACATTTTGGCGGTGTTTGATATTGGGACGAGCGATGGCTCTCCTTATGTCGTCTCGGAGTTGCTGGAGGGCGAGACGCTGCGGGATCGGCTCCGCACTGGATCGATCGCTACGCGCAAGGCTTTGGATTATGCGATGCAGATCGCGCAGGGGCTGGCGGCGGCGCACGAGAAAGGGATTATCCATCGCGATCTGAAGCCGGAGAATTTATTTCTTACAAAGGATGGGCGGTTGAAGATTCTGGATTTTGGCCTGGCGAAGCTTACGCAGGTCGATCCGGGATCGAATCCTTCGATGGCGACGGTGACGCACGGCGCGACCGAAGCGGGGATGGTGATGGGGACGGCGGGGTATATGTCGCCGGAGCAGGTGCGCGGTCAGACGCTCGATCCGCGGTCGGACATATTCAGCTTTGGCGCGATTCTCTACGAGATGCTATCGGGGAAGCGCGCGTTTCATGGGGCGACGCCGGCGGATACGATGAGTTCGATTTTGAAGGAAGATCCTCCGGAGCTGAGCGAGACCAATCGGAATGTGTCTCCCGCGCTGGAGCGGATCGTGCAGCATTGTTTGGAAAAGAATCCGGAGTCGCGCTTTCATTCGGCTAGCGATATCGCGTTTGATCTGGAGCATCTCTCGGGGCTATCGGGGAGTTCGGCGCGAGTGGCGGCAGGGAGCGCGGGGAGCGGGTTGCAGAGAATTCAGCCTGGCCGGAAGCTTCCGATTGCGATTGTCGTTGGGCTGATATTTGCAGGCGCGGTGTATGGGCTGGGATGGTGGACGGGGAAAGTTGGGACGCGGGTCGCGCAGCCTGAGTATCAGCAGATTACGTTTCGGACGGGATCGATAGGCAATGCGCGATTCACGCCGGACGGCAGCATGGTGTACAGCGCGATCTGGGATGGCGGCGAAAATCAGCTTTATATGTCGCGTACGAATGACCCGGGGGCGCGTGAGTTGGGGATCAAGGATGCGGAATTGCTTTCGATCTCCAAGGGTGGAGAGTTGGCGATTCGCCTCAACACGGCGTTTCATGGCGGGTACGCGCGCAGCGGGACGCTGGCACGGGTGCCGCTGAGCGGAGGAACTCCGCGCGAGGTGCTGGACAACGTGGGAGACGCGGACTTTGCCGCGAGCGGCGACGGCATGGCGATCATTCGCTACCTGCCGGAGAATAATCACTGGCGGCTGGAGTATCCGATTGGCAAGGTGCTGATCGACGGAATTAATTGGATGAGTCATCCGAAGATTTCTCCGGATGGGAAGTGGATTGCGTTTGCCGACCACGAAAATCCGGATGGGGACGATGAAGGTTCGCTGGCGGTGATTAGTGCGGACGGCAAAGGACAGGAAAGAAAACTGTCTTCCGGCTGGACCTCGTTGCAGGGGATTGTGTGGTCGCCGGCGGGGGATGAGATCTGGTTTACGTCGACGAATACCGGGAGCGCTTCGAACCCGCGCGCGGTCACGCTTTCGGGCAAGCTGCGAGCCATCACCAACGTCCCGGGAGGCATGTGGCTGGAAGACTCGCGCAATGGAACGGTGCTGGTGGTGGCGAACCATGAGCGGCTGTCGATCCGGGGCAGGGAGCCGGGCGGCAAAGAGGAGCACGAGCTGGGATGGTTCGGCTGGTCGGAGCTGCGCGACATCAGCCGGGATGGACGGAAGGTTTTGTTCGAGGAAGAAGGAGACGGCGGCGGAGCGAACTACACGGTGTATTTGCGCGATACGGATGGTTCGCCACCGGCAGCCATCGGTGAGGGGGTCGCGATGGCGATTTCTCCAGACGGCAAATGGGCGATCACGAGGCCGGCGAAGGGCGGGTCGCTGAATCTGGTGCCGACGGGAACGGGCGAAGCGCGGCAGCTAACCCACGACGCCGTAACTTATACCGGCGCCCGCTTTTTCATGGATGGCAAGCGCTTGCTGGCTTCGGGAATTGAAGCAGGCCACGGCGGCCGCGATTATTTGATCGATGTAAGTAGCGGAGATTCGAAGCCGATTACCCCGGAAGGGATTGTGGGGACGCGGCTCTCGCCCGATGACAAGTATGTTGCGGTGCTCGGGCCGGATCGAAAAAGGGGAATTTGGCCGCTGGAAGGCGGTGGCTTTCGCGCGATCCCGGGGCTGGAGGCGAAGGACGTAGTCATTGACTGGACTTCCGACGGACAGTCCGTTTATGTAGCGCCAATAAAAAGGGACGCGAAATCGGCGCAGGTGTTCCGGGCGGATATACAGACTGGGAAAATGGAACCTTGGAGAACCTTTGGCGACGCAGCGGGCTCGGAGGGCGCTCACGTTGTCGCTCCTCATTTATCGAGCGATGGGAATGGGTACGCCTATCTTTATGTGCGCGTGCTGTCGGAGGCGTATGTGGTTAACGGGTTGAGGTAGAGCGATCAGCAGGTGACAAGTGAAAGGTGAAAGGTCACTTGGCGATATTTCTCTCGCGGGCTTGCTTCGTATTCAGGTATTCTTCCGCGCTTTTCTTGACTCTTCTGGTGATAACCTTGCGAAATGCATCCCGATCTTGATGCCCGCCCGCCTCAATCTTCTGATGAGTCTCCTCGATCTTCTCCTCGATCATCCGCCGCGAGTCGATTGGCGCTGGTTATCGGATTGGTCGTTGGACTTTGCTTCGGAGTGTTGGCTTTTGGTTTAGTGGGATGGACTATGCTTGCGCACAATTCCGGGCGCGCTGCATTGAGCCGTATGTGGGCGGCGGTAACGGGCCGTACGCTCACGATTGATGTTAGTCAGCCTACGGTGGTCGATCGGATTCAGCGGCTGCAGCGATTGGAAACCGTCGTTTATACGATGGACAAGATCGTGACGGGGGCTAAGGAAAATTCTATTTTGCCGGATTTTTTGGCGGGCGATCGCTTGTTGATGATGGTGCATGGCGAGGTGGTCGCGGGGATTGATTTCTCGAGTCTGAAGGCGGGCGACGTTAAGGTGAACGGCAAAGAGGTTCGCCTGCATCTGCCGGCTGCGCAGGTTTTCAGCACGCGGATCGACAGTGAGAAGACCCGCGTGTATTCGCGGCAGACGGGGCTGCTGGTGCCTACGGATCCGAATCTGGAAACGCAGGTGCGGCAGGAAGCGGAACGGCAACTGTATGGGGCTGCCTTAGCCGATGGTATTTTGCGGACAGCGCAGGCGAACGCGACTTCGACGATCACGAGCCTGTTGCAGGGGTTGGGATTTGAGAAGATTGAGTTTGAGTAGCGGCTTGATTTCTTCCCGCCGTATGGGTTTATCATATTTCCCGCATGGCATTTCCGATTCGAGTGTGCGTGGTGTGCTCGGAAGAGTTCGAGCTGAAGCCCGGTAAGCCGGGGTTTGCGAATCGCTGCCCGGCTTGCAGCGAGCCAGAGGAAGTTGACTCCAAGGCGACAGCAAGTAAGAAGGGGATGGACGCGGACGAGCGCAAGGCGCAGGCTGAAGCCAACGAGGCGCGACGCAAGGCGATGCGCGATTTACTTTATCGGAAGGATAGCTGACGGTTCGGCTAACTTTCTCCTCTGCGTATCCTTAAATGTATCTTCTGATTATTTCGCAGCGCGGTATTGCTGGTCGCTTACCTGTTCCATCCAATCGACGACTTTCCCATCCTTCTTTTCTTGAATGGCGATGTGGGTCATGGCGGTGGTGGGAGTGGCGCCGTGCCAGTGCTTTTCGCCGGGCGCGAACCAGACTACGTCGCCGGGATGAATTTCTTCGATGGGGCCATCCCAACGCTGGGCCCAGCCGCAGCCGGCGGTAACGATTAGAGTCTGACCCAGGGGATGAGTGTGCCAGGCGGTGCGCGCTCCGGGCTCGAAGGTTACGCTGGCTCCTTGAACGAAAGCGGGGTCGGGAGCCTGAAAGAGCGGATCGATGCGCACGGTGCCGGTGAACCACTCGGATGGTCCTTTGGCGGAGGGTTGGGAGCCGGTTCGTTTGATTTCCATTGTTTAGGTTCCTTCAGTCTTCGGTGTCCTCTCGATCCTGCTTTGACATGAGTTGGCATTTCTACTGCAGATTGTACCCGCCGCGCGCCGCGTTTTTGCGTCTGCCAATCCGCAAACTCAGGAGAGTTCCGTCTGTGCCGATTTTAGATTCCAAGATTAAACACCAGGTCCTTCCGCTCCGCAGATCATCGCTCTCGCGATGATCTCCTGCGGTCGGGATGACAGGGTTGGGGGAGATGAACATTCCCAGTCGGGCTTGGCAAATCCCACTCTAAATTTCGCAAAGGGCGCGAAATTTAGAATGGGGCACCGTCAGAGCTGCTATCGGACGGTGATGCGCTTCTCACTCCGTTCGCAGGGCGCTGATTGGTTCCAGGGTTGCTGCTTTGCGGGCGGGGAGCAGAGTGGCTACCAGAGCCGCCGCGCTCAACACCAGGATTGTGATGAGCAGAATCTGCGGTGCAAAGGGCTTCACTCCGAACAGTTGTTTGGTCATGGCGTAACCAGCGAGGATGGTTGCGGGGATGCCGATAGCTAGTCCGATTCCTACCTGTAGAAATGCTCCGCGCAATACTAATTTGAGAACGTTGAAGCGATCGGCTCCTAGCGCCATGCGAATGCCGATTTCGCTGGTGCGGCGTTCCACGGAATAGGCGGTTACGCCGTAGAGGCCGACGGACGCGAGGGCTAGCGCCAGCAATCCGAAGAGCGAGGTTAGTTTTGCGAGCATAGTGTGCTGGGCAAAGCTACCGTCCACCTGGGCGGCGAAGGTCATGAAGTCGATCACGGCGAGATTGGGATTCACCTGGCCGAGAGCGCTGCGGACCTCCGGCTCGAGTCCCGACACGCCGCCCTGCGTCAGCAAGACGACAGCATTCAAATAGTGAGAGCTGTCTTCGAAGGCTTTAAAGCGCGCATCGTCGTATGCGACTCGCTGCGCGGCGGCGAGAAAAAAGGTTGGCGGAATCTTTCTGGTTGGATTTTGGTATCGGGTATCCTCGGTGATGCCGACGATCTCGAAGTTTCCTGAATATCTTTGGTCGAGATCTCCAAAGTGTTTTCGGATGGGATCTTCATCTTTGAAAAATGTCTTTGCAAAGGTTTCGTTGACCACGGCGACGTTGCGGGTGGCGGCGGTGTCCTGTTCGGTGATGGCGCGGCCTTTGAGAAGTTTGGTGCCAATGCTTTCGAAGTAGCCGTCGCTAACGCGCACCCAGGAAGCTACGTTCTGATTACTCCCAGGGGGAGCCGGAGGCTTGCCTTCGAAGTAGAGACTTTCGCTCCAGTTGTCTCCCTCGAGGGGAGTGTAGAGCGCGAAGCTGACGCGGCTTACACCGGGAATCGCGGTCAGGTTGTCGCGAAGCTGGCGATACAAGGCGGGCAGTTGCTCGGCGCTGTATCCGGCCATTCGCGGGTCGAAATGCAGGATGTAGCGGTTGGATAACTGGAAGCCGAAGTTCTGCTGGTGCATGTTACGCAGGCTCTCGGTGAGCAATCCAGCGGCGCACAAGAGAACCAGCGACAATGCAGCCTGGGCGATGACCAGCGTTTTTTGCGTCCAGCCGGCGGCGTGAGCGGTTGAACGATGGGCTCCGCGAAGAGCGTCGGCGGGATCGGCATGGGCGGTCATCCAAGCGGGCGCGACGCCGAAGAGGATGCCGGTCAGGAAACAGAGTACGAAGGTGAAGGCCAGCACCGGCAACGAAGGAGTGGCGTTAATGGGCACATAGTCGTTTTGAAATGCGAGACGCAGGATAAGGCGAGTGCAGGCGAAGGCGAAGCCTATGCCGACGATTCCGCCAAGAAGGGCAAGAACCGTGCTTTCGGTGAGCACCTGCGATATTTGACGGGAGCGCGATGCTCCGAGAGCGGCCTGCACAGAGGTGTGCTGGCGACGGCTGGCGGCCCGGACCAGCATCAGGTTCGCGACATTGGCGCAGGCGATCAGCAAAACGAAGCCGGAAACCCATAAGAGCAGATGCAGTCCGGATTCATACTCGTCGCGCATCGACTGCACGCCGGCTCCTCCGGGAGCGAGGTGCAGAGTTTGTTTCGGAACCAGGTCGGCTTCGCCGGGGCGCAACTTGGCATCCGGACCGAGGAGAAACTGTCTGAGTTCCAACTGCATCTGGGCTTCGATCGTTTTTGGATCGGCACCGGGCGCGAGGCGGCCGATCAGGTCAAGCCAATTCGAATCGGGAAACTGAAGGAGATTTTGCGGGCCATCCGTAAGCACTTCGTCGTTGAGCGGAACCCATAAAGCGGGCGCGCCATCGAGGCGGTCGCCATAGAATCCTGGGGGGGCGATGCCGATCATGGTAAAGGGATGACCGTCCAGGGTGAAGGCGGCGCCGATCACTGATGGATCTTGGCCGTATTTCTGTTGCCAGGTCGCGTAACTCATCATGGCGACGGGCTCGGCTCCTTTGCGGTCGTCGTCGGGCGTAAAGGCGCGACCCGCATAGGCGCTTACGCCGAACATGGAGAAGTAATTTCCCGAAACGTACTGGGTCTTGAGCGACTCGGCGGGCTGATTGCTGCTGGTGCGCCGGACGCCGGCGAGACTGCGGCCCGCCTGGAAGGCGGCGAGTTCGCGGAATCCGCGGGTTTGGTCGCGATACATTTTGTATTGCTCATAAGAGAAGAGCGTCCAGTCATCTTGCAGTCCGCCCTGGACGCAGCAGTCGGAGACATCGCCGACGCGAATGAGTTCGCTGGGATTGGTGACGGGCAGGGATTTCAGCAGCACGGCGTGCACTAAAGTGAAGATGGCCGTGGTCGCGCCGATGCCGAGGGCCAGGGTCAAAACCGCTGTCGTGGTGAACCCCGGGGCACGTAAGAATTGCCGGATCGCGTAGCGGACATCGTCGAGGATTTGCATGACGCCTCCGCGGGATGATACGGGAAGATTTTGCGATTTGTTCCGATGGACCTGCGGGTTGGACGACCGGCATAGTCGATTCGTGAGCAGACGAATCGTGAACGAGTCCAGAGTCGCGTATCGAAGCACGGCCAATCCCGTACAATAGAGAAAGTCTTCCTGCATGAAACGCATCGCCATTTTAGGTTCGACGGGGTCGATCGGGCGCAGCACTTTGAGCGTGGTCGAGAGCTATTCTGACCGCTTTGAGGTCGCGTCGCTGGGGGCTGGGAGTAATGTCGAACTGGCGTTTGAGCAGGCTGTGCGGTGGAAGCCGCAGGTGCTTTCGCTGGCGAAGGAAGAGGATGCGGCCGACGTGCGCGGCAGACTGCGCGCGGCGGGACTTTCCGAGATTGAAGTAGTGGAGGGCGCGGTGGGAACGGTGCGAGTCGCTACGCATCCGGATGTGGATTTTGTGGTCAGCGCGATTGTGGGCGTCTCGGGGCTGGAGGCTACTTATGAGGCAGTGCGCGCGGGGAAGTCGGTAGGACTGGCTAATAAGGAATGCCTAGTGGTCGCGGGCGAGTTGATCACGGCCGAGGCTCGTCGGCAGGGGAAGGAACTGCTGCCGATTGATAGCGAGCATAATGCCGTTCATCAGTGCCTGCGGGGTGGGCGGATGGAGGAAGTGCAGCGGGTCTGGCTGACCGCTTCGGGCGGTCCTTTTTTGAAAACGCCGAAAGCGGAATTTGCCGCCATTACGGTCGAGCAGGCGCTCAATCATCCGACGTGGAAGATGGGAAAGAGGATCACCATCGACTCGGCAACGTTGATGAATAAGGGGTTCGAGGTGATCGAGGCTTGCCGGCTGTTTCAGGTGGCAGCGGAGCGGGTGCAAGTCATTGTGCATCCGCAATCTACGATCCATTCGCTGGTGGAATTTGTGGATGGCAGCATACTTGCACAGATTTCGGTGACGGATATGCGACTGCCGATTTTATACGCGTTGACATATCCGGAACGGATTGTCTCGGATCTACGTTTCTCCATTAGTGACTTGCGGCATCTGGATTTTTGCCCGCCGGATGTGAGTAAATTTCCTTGCCTGAGGTTAGCGTATGAGGCGGCTGAAGCGGGTGGGTCGAAGACAATTGCGCTGAATGCGGCGGACGAGGTGGCGGTGGCGGCGTTTTTGGAGGAGCATATTGGGTTTGAGGATATCCCGCGGATTATTGAAGAAGTGATGGCTGCAACGCCAGCGGCGCATTTGGAATCTATACAACAGGTGCTGATTTTGGACGGAGAAGCCCGCCTTTTGGCAACAGAAATGGTGCAGAAGCAGAGTCGAAAGGGATTGCCCGTAAGGGCCATTTCATAATCGGAAATTCGGAGTAGTCTAAATTAATATGCCACAGCTTTTATCCATTCTTCATACCATCTTCGTAATGGGAATTGTGCTCGGATTCATGATTTTGATTCATGAATTTGGACACTTTGCCGCAGCCAAATATTTTGGGGTTCGGGTGGAGCAGTTTGCCATTGGCTTCGGCAAGCGGCTGCTGGGGTTCCGGCGCGGCGGGACGGACTATCGCATTAATATTTTGCCGCTGGGCGGCTATGTAAAGATGTCGGGCGAGAACCCGATGGATGACCGGACGGGCGATCCGGGGGAGTTTTTGTCGCATCCGCGGTGGCAGCGCTTTGTGATCGCGCTGGCCGGGCCGGCGATGAATATCATGCTCGCGATCGCGTTGCTCACTGGTGTTTATATGGTGCGCTATGAGTATCCGGCGGTGCTGGATGAGCCGGCGGTGGTGGGATGGGTGAATGCCGATACTCCGGCTGAGAAAGCGGGGATTCAGCGGGGCGACAAGATTGTGCGGGTCGATGACATCAGCAATCCAACCTGGGAACAGATGGAAGTGAAGTGCGCGCTGAGCCCGAATCAGCCGTTGAAATTTGGCATTGAGCGCAACGGTAAGGTGATGGATGAGACACTGACGCCGGAGCCGGTTGGGCCGAATCAGTATGGGGCGATGGGGTGGGTGCCGCAGGAGTCGAGCGTAGTTTTGACGACGGTCGAGCCGGGGATGCCAGCGGAAAAGGCTGGGCTCAGAATAGGCGACCAGATTCTTACGGCCAACGGGCAGGAGATTCCGGCGGTGCAGGCGCTGATCCAGATGCTGAAGCGGACCAAGGATCAGGCGCTGGAGATCGTGGTTCTTCGAAATGGCCAGAGACGCGCATTCACGGTGAAACCTACCTTCGACCACGGAAGCGGAGGGCAGGAGCCGGCTTACCGGATTGGGATTGCGAGTAATCCAACGAAAGTGGTGAAGCTTAATTTTCCAGATGCTTTGAAGCGGTCGTTATCGGATAACAAGCGCAGTTCATTCCTGATTCTCGAGTTGCTGCGGAAGATGGTGGAGCGGAAAGTATCGATGCGGCAGGTGGATGGGCCGATTGGAATTGGCAGCGCGGTGGGCGCGGCGGCACGCGAGCAGGGATGGACTCCGCTACTCTTGATTACGGCGGCGATCAGCTTGAACCTGGGCATCATGAACCTGCTGCCGATCCCGATACTCGATGGCGGCGTGATTTTGCTGCTCTTTATTGAGAGCCTGATGCAGAAGGAAATCAGCTTGCCGATCAAGGAACGGATTTACCAGGCGGCGTTTGTGTTTCTCGTGCTCTTTGCGGTGATGGTGATTTATAACGATTTGGTGAAGACGCTGCCGGGGCTGACGAGGATGCCGTAGTACAGCTTTTGGCTCTTAGTTTTTAGCTCTTAGCTTCGGCTAGTTCTCGGCCTTCATTTAGCTATCAACCTCACCTCTCTCTAGTTCTCTGTCTTGTCACTGCCGGCAGTGGACCTGAAGGTCCGCCTACTCCGCGTGGTAAAATAGAGCGAAAACATGGCTGAAATTAAGCGAAGAAAAACCTTTACTGCGTCGATTAGTGGCGTGGGCGTGGGCTCGGATGCACCGGTTATGGTGCAGTCGATGACGAATACCGATACGGCGGATATAGCCGGGACGCTGAAGCAAGTCGCGGCGTTGGCGCGGGCGGGCAGCGAAGTGGTGCGGGTTACGGTTAATAATGATGATGCTGCCAAGGCTATTCCGCACATCGTTGAGGGGCTCGAGAAGCAGGGCGTGCGGGTGCCGATTGTTGGCGACTTCCATTACAACGGGCATCAGCTTTTGACGAAATATCCGGGCTGCGCTGAGGGCCTGGCCAAGTATCGGATCAATCCGGGGAATTCCAGCATAGGGCGCAAGGGCGATGATAATTTCCGCACCATGATTGAGGTTGCGGTTAAGTATCAGAAACCGGTGCGGATTGGGGTGAATTGGGGCTCGCTCGACCAGGCGTTGCTGACGAAAATGATGGACGAGAATTCGCTGCTTGCTGAACCGAAGGACGCCCGCGAAGTAACGATGGAGGCGATTGTGGTGAGCGCGCTCACGTCGGCGCAGTTGGCGGAGCGGTGCGGGTTGCGTCCGGATCAGATTATTCTTAGCGCGAAGGTCAGCGGCGTGCAGGATCTGATTGATGTGTATCGCATTCTTGCTTCGCGGTGCGAGTATCCGCTGCATCTGGGATTGACGGAAGCGGGGATGGGCGCGAAGGGGATTGTGGCTTCGAGTGCGGCGATGGCAGTGCTGCTGCAGGAAGGGATTGGCGATACGATTCGCGTATCGCTTACGCCGGCGCCGGGTGGAGATCGGACGGAAGAAGTTCGCGTGGCGCAGCAGATTTTGCAGTCGCTTGGGATTCGCAGCTTTACTCCGCAGGTGACGGCTTGCCCAGGATGCGGGCGCACGACTAGCACCTTCTTTCAGGAGATGGCGGAGCAGATTCAAACTTATTTGCGGGAGCAGATGCCGGTGTGGAAAGAGACGCACACGGGCGTCGAAGAGATGAAGGTTGCGGTGATGGGATGCGTGGTCAATGGCCCTGGCGAATCGAAGCATGCGAGCCTGGGCATTTCTTTGCCGGGAACTTTTGAGGAGCCGAAGGCTCCGGTGTATGTGGATGGAAGATTGTTCACCACGCTGAAGGGCGACAAGATTGTCGCCGAGTTCATTAAGATTCTTGACGACTATGTCGACTCACATTACGCGGCCAAGGACGGAACACAGGTTGGTGCGCGGGTGACGGAGCGTGGCGCAGACCTAGCGCCGCTGATTGTCCTTAATTAAAACCGTTCACAATTCCCCGGGGGCCGGCGCTTATCGCCAAGAGCCTAGCGAACCGCGCGCTTCAACCCAGGGAATTTTCTTTTACCGCGGGTTGGGGGAACTCTCTTGCCGGATCAACAAGGCCAGCCGCGGGAACACGAAGTGACCGCCGGCGTCGTCGATCACATTGACCTGGCAAGTATAAAAACCGGGTTTGAGCGAAGTCAGCGGAACATCGAGTTGGAAGACGGCCGCCTTTCGCTCTTTCGCGTTTAACTCTGTCGCTTCCACCAATGAGCTTTCGTAGGCCTTGGCTTTGCCTTGGAAAAAGGCGACGTTGGTCAAAAGCCGGATGCTGTTTTTATCATCTTTTTTTTCTCTTCCCTGCTCCGTATTTTTTGCCGCATCGACGATAGCGGGGCGCGCCGGATCGTAGACTTCGTAGTAGAGAAGCAGGTGCTGCGCGGCCGAGAAAACATGGGTGATGTTGGGAATAATCTCAGAACCGTCGTGGACAAGCGGGTTCGGGTCCGCACCTTTTTTTGCTTTTGTGGTTTGAAGCTGGCTGGCGAGGACGATGGAACTCATCTTCAGCGCCTGTGTTTTCAACTCGGGCACGTCAATGTCAGTTTCGAACGATCCCATGCGGCCAGTCTGATTTTCGCGGACCACAAATTTCAGGTGATACTTGCCGGCGAGCAGGCTCATGCCAGTGTCATACTGCACGTTCTTTTTCTGGACGTCAGCCGATGTGCTCACCGCGAGTTTTACAGTGTCGCGAATGCGGTTCAAGGGATGGCGCGCGTTATCGAGCACCATACCGATTACATCGAGCGTTGCTTTATCGCGGTCGCTGCTGCGGACGAATGGAATCTGCGAGCCCGGCACCACCAGAGAAATGGGGACGAAAAATTTGTTGCCCTCCAGCCGGAAATAAGCGATGCCCAGGTAGAGAGGCAAGTCCGTCGCTGGCAACTCAGACGCAAGCTCCTCTTCCAACTGCCGCTCTTTGTCGTCTTTCGTGGAGTGCTGATAATCCGCGGGCGCGTAGTAACCGCGGCGGTAATCGATTTTCGCTCCGGACACGCTGCTCTTCACGACGATGCGTCGATAACGCCCGTCGCGCGCTGGGTTCGTGCTGTGATAGCCGAGCACGTAGTAGGTCGACGTGTCCTGCTGCACTCCCGTGAAAATCTTGCTGAAGTCATTGGAGTCGAGAAAAGCGCGGCCGCCAGTATCGCTCGCCAGCGTCACCAGCGTTTCCTGCGTGGTGAAATTAGAGTTCAGAGCATTGAGTGTCGACTGTCCCGAATAGGCGGAAACGCCTCGCAGACTGGCGTTCTGCGCTTCCCCGCCTGCGACCAGGGCCTGCAGACCGCGCATGTCCATGGTGTAAATCGCCATGTTCGAACGCACCGCCGCGTTCACGGCGGCGCGCAACTCCGATTGATTTTCGATGCCGGTGCGATCCATCCCGCTGGAAAAATAAATCAGCGACTTCTTCTGCTGAACGTAAGCCAGTTTTTCTGCCACAGAGCGCAAGGCCTCCAGCCGCCGGTCAGTATTGAAAATGTTGTATTCCGTATCGTCGGCGGTAAAGGGCTGACCGGAGTCAGGCGTTCCTTCAGTTGTGCCCGTGGCGCCTTCCTCGAAACCCTGGCCGGCGCCGGTGCTGAACGCGTCGAGCTGTTTTTTCAGCAGAGCGCGATCCGTAGTAAAGTCCTGATTCACCAGCAACGAACTTCCTAGCGAAACAATAGACACCAGGTCTGCGGGCGCCATTTGAGCGTCGAGGTAGTGTTCAGCCGACGTAACCGCATGGTCGATTTCGTCCGGCTCCATAGCGGAAAGATCAAAGAACAAGACAATCAGGCGGCGGTCTTTGAACTGGAGCTGGGAAGCAACCTGGGCCGAGGTATCTATCGCGGCCGGGCTCACCGCCCCAGATGCCGCGTCCGGCAGCGGCTTTGCCTGGGCGACATCCGACGCGGGTAGATTATCGACATTCTCGATATCAAAGGAAACAATTTTCTGCGGCTTATTGTCTTCGAGAATCGTGAAGTTTCCCGGCTTCAATCCCGGCACAAATTTTCCGCTCTTGTCCCTCACCGTCACATTCACCAGCACTACGTCCGATTCGGAGTGAAAGGTGTAATCCGATTGTTGCGATGGCAAAGCGGCGCACACGAGGAGAAGCATCAACAGCAAGGCTGCAGCTCGATTGGCGAATCGGGTTAGAGTCAAAGTCATAAGTGATTCTCGCCAAAATCAGTTCTGCTCAGAAACGAAAGCGGGCCGTCATCGTGAACTGTCGCATCGCACCGGCTGCCGTAACTCGGCCAAAGGTCGGCGAGCTAAAGTTCGTATCAATCGAAGAGTAGTTCACCAAGTTGAAGATGTTGGCGGCCTGGGCGCGGAACTCCAGCACTCGCGCTTCTTTCAAGGGAAAGATTTTTGTGAATGCCATGTCAAACACTTTGCTGCCCGGGCCAATGATGCTGCTACGTCGGGCATCGCCATACGTACCCGAGGGCGGCAAAGTATATGCTGCCGTATTGAACCACTCCGCGATCGAGTGATGCGCCAGGCTCACCGATTGTCCAGGAGCCAGATTCGGTCGTAGCGTACCGTTAGTTCCGCTGTTCACGTCATTGACGTTGCCCAGAATTCTTGGTGTAAAGGGCAGCCCGGATGCGATTGTCCAGTCGCCGCTCCACTGCCAGTCGCCAGCAATGGCACGCCACGGCGTGTTGCCTGTAACCCAGCGCTTGTCATGGCCGAAGGGCAACTCCACCAAGTAATCCGCGGTGAATTTGTGGGTCTGGTTGAAGCTGGAAAGCCCGCGCTCCGCAGACAGGTCGAGAGGATTCTGCGCCACATTCGCAGCGCCCCCGTTTGTGGAAGCGGAGACGCCAGACGCGCCGGTACCGCCGCCGCTCAATCCTGGGCTACTTGCAACCGAGGTCGCTCCCGCGCCAATCGAAGACGCATCGTCGAGCGATTTTGAAAACGTATAGGTGCCGCCGATGGCGAATCCTGACGCGAGACGTTTGCGCACGCGCACGGAGAGCGCGTTAGCCTCTTGATCGGCCACCGAATTTTCGTAGGTGAAGGCTTGAACGTTAGAAATCAGAATTCCGTTTGGAGTGCGGTTAGGCGCTTCGAGAATGTCGAGATTCGTTCCCTTGGTTCCCGTGTAGTCAATATTCAGCAGCAGGGTGGGGCGAATCTGTTGTTGCAGATCCAGATTGCGAATCTGCACATAGCCAAAACGATAATTCGGATTCACCGCGTAATTGTTGGTGATGGCGCCGGGAGCCAGCGCGGGAAATCCGCTTTCGAGCGTCAGATTCCCGGGAGCTGTCTGAATGTTCGTTGCCGTGGTCGCGAACGGTGGCTGCAGCGCCAGCTGCTGCGCGATGCCTTGATACGCGCCAGTGTTGTAGTTGATTCCAAATCCTCCGCGCACAACGGTGTTAGGAAGCGGCTTCCATGCAAATCCGATACGCGGCGCAAAACCTCTGCGATCGGGACGCACGAGACTGTCCGGCAGGCTGCTCGTGCCGGGCTGCACTGGGGTCACGCTGTAGGGCGGCGTCTGCGTCAGTACTCCGGGAGAAAGCAAAAGGTTTGCAATGCGATTGTTGATTTCCGTCAGCGGCGAAACATACTCGTAGCGCACTCCGAGATTGAGCGTTAGATTCGCGCGCACCTTCCACTCATCTTGCGCGTACAAATCCCAGTAATTGCCGCGGAAGTAGACCGCTTGTCCAAACTGGACGGAAGTTTGCTGCGGCAAGCCGAGCAGAAAATCGGCAAAATCGTACCCGGTATTCGGAATCTGATTTCCGCTGCTATCGAACCGCGCAGTATTGGTTCCGGAAAAGACGAATGAGCCGCGCGGATTGCTATCGGTATCGGTATTGACCTGCACGCGCCGGACATCCCCACCCCAGCGCCAGGTGTGCTTGCGGTGATTCCAAATGACGTTGTCGGAGAAGGTATAAGTTTGAGGCCGCGCGAGAGATGGAGTCGTATCTGAAAGACTGGCGATGTCTGTAAACGACAAATTGGGCAAACCCCAGTCAAATGGATTCGTTGAAACCCCGGTGATTCCCAGGTTGCCGGTAACGTTGGTATTGAAAGCGTAAAGATTCTGCGTGCGTATACGGTTGCGATTGAAGTCAGCGCGGACAATATTGGTCAGCTTGCCGATGCTGCGCGTATAAGACACGGGAATATCAAAGCTGCGAACCGTGGTGGTGCCGCCGACGCTGGGGAACGGATTCGTCAGCGTTGCCGTCGATTGATGGTAATGGAAGCCAATCTGCAGACTGTTACGGGAAGCGTTACGGCCTCCGCTGCGGCGTCCGCCAGCGGGCGCCGCGCCAAAACTGTGGTTCACACGAACGTTTAAGTCGTCGCTATCGCTGGTAGCCGAGGTCACATAATGGAAGTTCTGCAGGCTGCCTGGCAAGTTCGGTAAGGGAATATATTGGAGCAATCCCAACGCTGCCGAGTTGATTTGCGGCAGCGTGGCGTTGGGATAGGCAGTGTTGGTCGCAGGATTGAAAATCTGCACTGGTGCGTTGGTTGGACCGTAGGTGGTTTGGGAAAAATTTCCCTGCCGCTGCAGCGGCGTCGGCACCGTCGAAAACTCATCGAAGGGATTGTCCCCGTGCTTGCCGTTAAAGTTAATGAAGTAAAAAGTCTTGCTCCCGCCGTGGTAGATATGAAGAATGTTCAGCGGCCCGCCGACGGAACCGCCGAAGCTGTTTTGCAGATACGCGGGTTTCTCCGTTGGCTGTCCGGTGAGGGCAAATGGCGAGGCATTCAGAGCGGAATCGCCGACGCCATAATATAACGATCCATGTGGGCGATTGCTGTCGAAGCCTCGCCGTCCGAAGCCTCCTGCGCCGCCAAACCCGCCGCCGCGACCGCCTCCCGCGCCGCCAAATCCGCCCCCACCGCCGCCGAAGCCGCCGCCTTGTTGGCGAGCGTCGTCGAAGCGTTGCTGCAATTGATCGGCGCTCAGGTTGTTGAACGAACTCGAAGTATTGCCTGAAACCGCTACAGATTCGGTTGCACCGTTCTGTGCTATGCCGGGCACTGGCATGCCCGAGGGCGCGATGTCGCTCATCGAACTGCCGGAGGCAGCACCGGCGGAATCTTGTCCCGCTTCATTCTGAAACACGGACAGACTCTGGAAGCCACGTGCGCCGCCGGTATTCGTTCGGCGCTGCTCCCTGGTGCCATTGAGGTCGGGCTCCCGTGCGCGTGACAGCAGCACTAGCTCAAAATTTGCTTGCACTTGGGGATGGGCCGCGTCCAGCACGGCTTCTTGCGATCGAGCGGCGAACGCGGACATCTGGACTCGCACGGTATAGTGGCCATCGGCAGGAATTTTCAATGAATAGCTGCCGTCGACATCGGTCGAAGTATTGAGCTGTTCCTTGGTGGCTGGGTTCGTTGCGGATACTCCCGCGCCGGGAATTGGCGTGTTCCCCGACTTCACGATGCCGTGAATCGTTCGCGCTCCCACCGCGGGCGCCAGCGTCTGCCCGTACGCCAAATGCGAGTGAAATACGATGAGATGAAACAAGAAAAGGAACGGAAAAAAGAACTCCGAGCGTAAGCTGCCCTTGACTACCAGAAAGCGCAGACCGGGAGCCTTCATCGCAACGCGCACACGCGGTAACATCTTGCTTAAATCCTACTGCCGCGACCCATCCCGGTCTGTAGAGTTTTGTTACACCTCGAGTGGAGGAGATGCGTTAGCGAAGATCATGGGGTGGGAGACGGGAATTGGTTCCCGCGCAACACGTTATCTAAACGACTTACGGCGCGGCAGATGGCATCTATCGCGGCTGATTCGACCTTCGGTGTTAACGGCCCGGGAATGGCATGGGTAGGAGCCGCCGTAATCGTTTAGGAAAGTCCATTCTTCTCCCGAACTGAAGGGGTTTGCCGGGCGTTCTCGTTTTATGAACTGGAGGAAGCTCAGGGGTTCTTTCCCGCGGAAGAACGCACTTGCGCTTTTATTGAGCGATGGCGAGAATCTCTCTTGGTGATCGCATAAACAACAGCTGATTAAGAATTCAGAAAATATTTTTGGCCTTCCCACGCAGAAAGCCCGCCTTGTTTTAAGCCAGACATCGATGTCTGTGGCTCCGAGGAGGAGTTATGCGAAGACGTATTTTGGTCTTAATGTTCATCTGCTTGGTCCCCTTCCGCTTCAGCCATGCCCAGGAAGCGATGCGAGAGCTGAAGAAGCCGGAACCACCACATCCCATAGATCCCTCGCCAAACAGGCCACGAACTGCTGCCGAGGACGAGAAGCTGAAGTGCATGTTTCAGCTCTGCACGCTTACCAAGCCACATGGGACGGGAGTTGACCGCTCGCTTCATCTGTTCGATGACAAGCGGTGGTCGCTGGCGCCAGAGGTCCTGACGCCAGGACTCAAAGACGGGAAAATTGATCTCCATGCGGAACCGGGTTTTCGGCCATTGGCGAGCTCGCATTTCTACACCGCCCGAGATGCGGAGAAAGCGCGTTTAGGGCGGCTCAATCGCGAAAACCCAGGAATGCAGCGGGTGAAAGTCGAACTTCAACTTGGAGACTTCGCCCATCGCTACGTCGTCTACAGCGGCGAGTTGGGCCCCGACATTTATAGCGGCAACGATGTGGCCGCACTCATCAGGACCTTGCACTCGCAAGTCGAACTAGAGAGCAGCCCGATCGTGATGGAATTCGAAGGATTTACGGAAAAAGAGGAACGAGCATTCACGACCGAGTTTAGCGTGCAACACCAGTTGATCGATCGTCGAGGCCATTTTAATTTCTGGGTTCATCCGTCCTTTGCCGACAAAGAGGTACTCAGCGACTATCGGTCCACGGCCATCGTGCTGGAGAGAGTGGTCGTCAAGAGGGAACTCAGGACTGGCGAGCGCGAGCCGCGGTGGGGCAGCCTAATGCAATTCGCGGCGCGAGCCGGAGATCTGTTTGGGATGCGGAAGCTCTGGGTCCAGGTGTGGTTCGATCGCCGAAGCCTGAACGAAGAATTCCTGACAGCGTGCCTCTGGCCCTGGCTACCGAATCCCAGAATGGCGGGCGAGTCTGCCGAGCAGATGGTAGAGCGCAGCAGAAAACAACTTAAGGCTAATCATCCCGACTTGAGCGACCGGGAGATGGAGGTTGCCATACGCAGTGAATTCAGCAACACCGGTCTGGGAGAGTTGTTCATCCGAAAAGAACCGGCGGGAGAATGAACGACCCGGCGGAGAAGCCCTACTGCATCGCCTTCGGGATTCCTACAACCCGGCAGGAATTCATTCGTTCGCAGGCGGCATCGGAGAGTGACTATAGCAAGCGTTGGCTCGGGGGCTGGGGCCAATACCGCGCACAGTTTGTGTCGGACCTGGAAATAGTTGCGCCGGACATGGAGCACGCAGGGGTGGAGTTGGTTCGCGGTCTGCGAGTGGGTAAGCTATCAAGCCTGTTTTTTAATCGACGGGTGGTAGTGCTGTTTTCGCACTGGGCGGGCGATAAAGTCGAATTTTTTGATGGCATGGCCAGCGTTGAGATCATCATGGCTGAAATCCCTGCCGGATATGACGGTGTACTTGATCTGTGCGTTTGTCATCCGATCGCGCTGGTAGAGAAACTGCTGGCACGCCGTCCGGCATACTTGGTGAAATATCTAAGGCAGGAGGCGGCTCCTCACTATTGGCTTTATTTCTACCGCGACATCTTCCGCTACATGAGCGCCCAAAACGTCGATTACCTGAAGGCGTTCGAGGTCATTGCCAAAGCGCACATCACGCTTGGCCGCAGTTCCGAGGATGGAACATGAGTAGCTACATTCAATCGATGCAAAGCTATCTGCGCGAGATCGGTGAAGCCGATCCAAAGAAGTTGGGCGATGCGGCAGCCCTTCATGCTCCTGAAACTCTCGCGGCAGCGCAGCGTTCGCTCGAACGCCGCCTGAGGGAAGACGCAAAAAGAACCGACAGAATTATCGTGGTTGCGGTGGTGTTATTGTGCTGTTTGTTTTTCGCTGGGCTTGGGCTGGTGTTTTATTACCGCAATTCACCAGGGCAGCTTACGATAGTGTTCGGCGGAGGCGCTTTTCTATCCTTGCTCGGGATCGTGGGCTGGCTGCGAAAGCTATGGTTCGACAAGCGAACCATGGACTTGCTTTTGGTGCTAGTGCAATCCATGAACCCGGCCGATGCTGCGAAGATGCTGGCTACGTTTTACTTTGGAGCCCTCTCGCCGAAGACTGCACCGAACTAAGACTGGCACTACGTAGCGCTCAGGATCGCGGCCCCAAACGGGCTCCGGGGACATTCGGCTTCACACTTCCTCGAAGAGGATCTCTGGCCCGACGTCGTTGAAAGTACGGATCGATCTTGCACTCGTCCCGTGACTCGGAAAAAATCCTCTAAGCCCGGCTGAAGAAACGTGTGTTCAATAGAGACACGGCATCCCCGGCATCGACGCTTTGAACAGATTGCGAAGGTGAGAACTCATAACGACGACTGGTAACAAGACCCTGAACGCGAACAGGAGATGTCTCCAAATAGCGAATCGCCACGGAACCTGGAGGCGTGGAAGTCGTCGTCGCGGGCTCGCCGGCTCGGGTTGGCGGCCCGACGCGAGGGTATTGCGAAGGCGTTGCCATTTTCGGCGGCGGGACGGATGGGGTTCCGAGAACCGGACCATGGCGATTAGCTGAAAGGGATCGCGGGACGCTCCGCGTCCTGATCGGTGCGGGGGTGTTCCCCAGCTGCGAACGTTTCTGACCGCAACACATTGTCGATTTCTCCTTCTGCCGTTTGAGGCGCAGGTTGAGTCGCTACGGGCTCCTTAACCATGCGTTCGAGCAGGCAGGCGCCACCGGAGAGCGCCAGCCAGTTCAGCGACCACTCTAGTGGCCTGCGGGACACAAACAACGCCGCAGGAACCGCAATCCAGAGACTGAGGCAATTGAAGCAGTCCATCAGCGAGCCTGCCAAGCTTTGGCCGAGCAGGCAGCGAAATCGGAAAATGAGGTCGCCCGGGCCGTCCTCGTTCGCCAGTAGGTGGGTCACCCGCCAGGTTGCGAGAATGGCCAGGACGAACTGTAACCAAGCGATCATGCCCTTAACTACCTGAGCCTGCACCCGTCCAACAGAATGCTATTTGGTCGTAGACAGGGCCGGGTTCGTCGTCGCCGTCCGTCAGCAACAGTCCCATTTGCAGCGTTATCAAGTACGCGCAATTCGACAGGTCAGACAGAGTGAAGTTCGGAGTTGCCGTCCCGTACCAGTCGCCGATTTCGGGAATGGCTGGCAGCGTAAAGCTGTATGGACCGCCAGGGCCGGTCATACTAATGCTTAGCCCATTGGGGTCCAAATCGGGATGCGCTGCAGTGAAGAGAACGGTCAACGTATCCGCCAAGTCGGAGCATGGCTGACCGATTAGCTCAGCAATATCCAGCATGCGAACCGCGAGCTGACCCGGAGCCTGCAAACCACCGTCCCAATCAGGATGTAGGGTGATGTTGTTGTACAGGGTATCGTCGATGGCGATGTGGGTGCAGGTTCCGCCATCCTGTTCCGACGCAGGCACACCGACCTGTCGCACACGCATCCGGATGCCGAAATACAAGTTGGGGACCAGGGGATGCGCCGCCTGTTTCCCAGCAAGCACACCCGCCTCGTCGGCGGCAGTCCACGTGGCGAGAGACTGTGAGATCAACTCCAGCATGTTGCCGTTCTCGGAGAACGCTCCTGGGGGCAAAAACGCGTCAGTTCCCTGCGGCACCTGGATCCAACCGTTAACATCCGGTGTCACGATGAGATCGGTAGCGGCGGGGGCGCCGTCATGCCCCGGTTGCACACCGTTGACCCAGTACTTCTTATGCGCGAGAGGGGGAAAATGTTCCCAGATACCGATTAGAGTGAAGGCCATTTGGTTCTGTAGGACAGGGGTCCAGATAGCGCCTCCGAGCGGTGTCCCGTTCACATCGGTCGCGATCGTCTCGAACCGGTACTCCATTGGCTGACCGCCGAGCGTTTGGGCGAGGACGCCATTCAGCCGCAGGGTATTGAAGAAGGCCCGGCTGTCCGCGATGGTCAGTCCGTCCCCGCCTGGAGCGCTGTTGATGTCGGTCGTGTAATCGTATATTCCGACTGAGGTAAATAAAGGTATGAGGCCCTGCGGAGGGCAGATGCAAACGCAGAACTCATGGCACGTAATCGAGCCGATCCATGCGCACAGTTGCCAGCAATAAGGGCCGAAACCATAGCGTGTAACGATCTCGCGGTATGCCTTTGCATTCCGGGTTTGTACCGCCGCCACCAGGTCTCCGAGCACGCGAGGCTGGTTGGCCAACTGCCGAGTCGCCTGCGCGAAACTCTGCGCTTCTTCAATCGCATGTGCACCTGTGAGAATCCGAGGCGGGATCACGCAAAGCTCGCGGCACACCCACACGTAACGCCAGGTGCAAATGAATCTGCAGAGAATCTCGCACCCGGATTGAAAGCCGGCCTTGTTAACGGCGGTTTGCAAAGTTTCGCAGTTAAAAGCTACAGCAGCTTTTCCGATGGCATCGAAGGCCTTTTCATTCTTCAGGAACTTGGCCATGGCTTCGCCGGCCGAGCGCAACTCGCTTGCAGCGTCGGGGAGAAATATCGGTTGCGGGCGGCAGACATATTCGCAGACTCGTTGGTAGCCAACGGAACAAACCCAGTAACAGATCAGATGGCAGAATTCGCCGAGGCCCAGTTCATCAATCGCCGCATGATAAGCATCAGCATCGCCGCAGGCCACCGCATCGACCACGCGCCGCAGTAACTTTTCATTAGAGGCGAGCTTAACCACAGCGTTCGCGAACTTCTGCAGACTCGGGACCTCTTCCTGTGCTCGATAGGGGAGGCAGATCTCTGCGCATCGCAGAGCGCAGAGCTTGATCCGCACCCACTCGCAAATCAATTCGCAGTACGGAAGCATTTCGAGGCGTTCCAATACCCAGCGAAACGCATTGGCATCTTTTGACTCGAAAGCGGCTACAACGGCGGCAAAACCGCCGCTGTCCTGGGCAAGGCGTCCGACAGCGTCGGACTGCGATGCTAGCCTGCTGATAGCGTTATCATTCAAACTCGAGTTACTCATGATCGCTCTCCACGGCCGAAAATTGACGATCTCGTCTGAGAGGATAGTGGCGGTGGGGACAAATTCGTTTCATACTGCCGGGGCGGATTACGAAGGTGCGCGATTCAGTGATACAGTCCGACGACGGCGCGACAGGTCATCTCGTGTCATGGGATCCAGAAGGATTGTGGCCTCAGGCGGTGACAGGTGTTCCACCCTTTGACAATACCGAGGTCGTGAAGCAAGCGGCGATGTTCCCTTGCGGATCGCCGGACCGACCAGAAACTATCCACAAATGGGCTTATAGGAAGTGAAGAGCGGGAATCCTACTGCCGCCTGTTTGGTTAAGATCGTCGATTACACGCATTGAGCGCGATGAGCATGGCCCACTCTCTTGACCGTTTTCAGCAACGCCCGCCTAGCTAAGTTTCCTGTTTTGGTGGAAGCGTGTGTGAGCCGAATCCTCGTGTCAACATAGTTGTATTTACTTAGCTTGCGGCAGATGGCATCTATTGCGGCTTATCCGGGCGAGTCAGGTGTTAGAGGCCCGGGAATGGCACGGGGCAGACATACAATTTCTTCGCCGCCGTGAACGCACGACTGGGATTTCGGAATAGGATTTCGGACTGGTGGTTGCCCTGATGTAAACCCCGTTGCACAACTTTTTCGTGCGCTCGTCCTTCAAGTTGAATCGACGGACGCGCCTCACCTTGGGCGAGCGGGGTCTCATCCAGAAGTTTGGCAGTGGGTTGCAGCGCTTTCCGTGCCGTTCTCGTGCTGAAACATTGGGGTGGGAGACGGGAATTGAACCCGCAACCGTCGGAGCCACAGTCCGATGCTCTACCGATTGAGCTACTCCCACCGCAGATAGAGCATTATAACCCAACCCATTCACGAGAAAGCTAGTTAGGCAGAACAGCAGGTTGGAGGTTCATCTGCGCGGCTGACGCAGTTTGGGTGCAATTTGGGGCAATCGTGCCCAGAGCTCTCACTAAGCCCCACTGCCACAGCGTTTGACTCACGGTCGTCTCCAAGGCTGGAAAGGAAGCAACTCTTGGCATATTGAGCGCGGGAGATTTTTTCGGAGAAGGTAGCCTGGCTCGACAGTCTCTGCGCATGGGGTCTGCAACCGCAATGGCCGACTGCGAACTTCTGGGCATTGACAAGGAAGAGATGATGCTTGCACTTCAGCGGGAACAAGAATTTTCCGCCCTCTTCGTGGCTTATTTGTTAGCACGGAACATCCGCTATGAAGAGGATTTAGTCGATCAGCTCTTCAATTCCAGCGAAAAGAGACTGGCTCGAATTCTGCTCTTGCTTGCTAACTTCGGTAAGGAGGGCTCACACGAGACCGTAATCCCCAAGATGAGCCAGGAGACCCTCGCCGAAATGATAGGCACAACCCGTTCCCGGGTCAGTTTTTTCATGAATCGGTTCAGACAGTTGGGCTTCGTCGACTATGGCGAGAGCCGGCTACAGGTTCATAGTTCGCTTCTAAATATCGTTCTCCACGACTAGCATCCGTTATTCCACACAATCCTTCTGGCGCGTCGCCTAAACACCTGACAGGAATTCCCACTCCTACGAGAACAAATGGCCGGGGCTTCCTCTGGTACTATTTTGAAAAGTATCGACGGTCGGTCAATGAGTGATAACGGGATTTTTCAACAACTACCTACTGAGAGCCACGTACGCAATGTAGCCGAACAGGGCCGCAACACCAATTCCAGTGCCCCCGACAACCAGTCGCAGAACAGATAGAGGCATTCGATAGGGATGCCAACTGCCCTGTTTCCATGCGTCCCCAAAATTGTCCATTGCGCTTCTGAGCTTGTCGGGCCACAGGAGGGCGAATAATCCAAAACTGAAGAAGAACGCCGCCATCAACAGTACTGCGGGTACATCGCCACGGCTTGGGAGTGTTCCCTGCATCCCTAGAAAGCTACCACCAACTCGCCAGTTCCCGCTAACGGGCGTTAGCACTCAGAACCGCGCCCTGCGCTATCGGATTCCGAAAGTGATAGCCTCTTGGATGGATGCAAGTGACGCTACGGCCGAACCGGCCGCCAGCACCGGCCCACGTGCTAACCGACCTTTCAACCCGCATAAAGCAATCCGCTCGCGACGCCGGATTCGATCTTTGCGGCATGGCGCCCGTCCGCGACTTCGGCGAATTACAAGTTTTTCCCGCTTGGATCGCCGACGGCAAGCACGGCGAAATGAAATACATGGAAGCGCGGGACGATGCCGGAGAACTCAAGCGCACCGCGCTGGCCCGCGTGGCACCATGGGCGCGCAGCGTGATCGTATGCGCCATTAACTACAACACCGCGTATCCGTATTCCACGCAATATGCCCAAACCGAAGATGCAGCTACTGGCTGGATCTCCCGCTATGCCTGGTCACGCGAGGATTACCACGACTCCATCCTCCGACGACTAAAGCAACTAGAGGAGGAGTTGCGCGCATTGCTCGAAGGCGCTGGGTACTGGGTACCAGGTACTGGCCACTTACGCTCTTACGTCGACACCGGACCGCTCGTCGAGCGTGTCTACGCCAAGTATGCCGGCATCGGATGGATTGGCAAGAATACCTGCATCATCAACCAGAAAATAGGATCCTGGTTGTTTCTGGGCGTGATCCTCACCTCGCTCGATTTTGCCAGCAATCATCTAACTGCCGATCTACCGGCGCCCGATCGTTGCGGAACCTGCACCCGCTGCATCACCGCTTGCCCGACTCAGGCAATCACTGCGCCCGGCGAATTAGACGCTCGCCTCTGCATCTCCTACCTGACCATCGAAAAGCGCGGCGAGATTCCTAACGAACTTCGCGCGGGCATGGGGCGCCATATCTTTGGTTGCGACATCTGCCAGGATGTCTGTCCCTGGAATCGCAAGGCGCCTGTGGCGTCGGCACATGAGTTCCAGCCGCGCGAACGTCTAGTCAACCCCGCGCTCGACTGGCTAGCCGAAATGCAACCCGAAGAATTTCGTGAAGTTTTTCGCGGGTCCCCCGTCCGCCGGGCAAAGCTTTCCGGTCTGCGAAGGAATGCTGTCGTCGCCATGGGTAACAGCAGCAACAAGAAATTTATTCCTACGCTAAAGAAATTGAGCGAGGATTCGGACGCTGTAGTGGCAGAACATGCGCGCTGGGCGGCGCAGAGACTCGATTCCGATCACGACTAAGAAAAGCGTGTTCGCGCCGCCGACTCCGGCACTGGTGCCGTTTCGCGTTCACAGGTCAGTGCTCAGTATTCATATTGCTATTGGCCGCTGCTTCGTTAGGGATAGTCGCTAGATTCCTCGTGGCAAAAATATTGGATTTGGGAGCCGTGGGGCCGAGTTCCTCGATTGCGGCTTCGATTTGTCGATTGGGTCTCGATCCGATTCGTATCAGCACATCATTGGATGAAAGCAGCGCATTTGCTGGGTCGCCCTCGGCAAGCGGGTCGCCCATAGATTCTGCCTCAATTCCGCAAGCATTTAATTTGCTGCTTAGAACAGAAGCGACTCGCCAACCAACTTGGTCTTTTCCCAAGATATGGACGCCATCTTTTATAGCATCCTCAATTACCTGTCGACGAACCATCGGCCAACGGTTGTGCGTGTATGCAAACGACCACGCTATTTGCTCGGCCAAAAGCCTTGGTTCCTTGTCGCTGACCCATTCAAATATTATATTCCGTGGTGCGAAGCCGGAAAGAGCACTTCCAAGTTCCACTTGGTTGCATACGTCGCGGTTTTGTAAACTCGCCGCCAGTTTCATCCGCTTCTGCCGTTCGGCCTCAAGTGCCATCTCGGCCGCTTTTTCGCGCTGCGTTTGTGCCTCTAGTTTCTGTGCCAGTACCCTTCCATCTCGCCCTGCCTTTTCTGCCGATAACCCAGCTGCCTCTGCCTTCGCTTCAGCGGTAACGGCGTCTGCTTTGGCGGTTTCGGCAGACTTTGCGGCATTGCCTGCTTGTTGCGTTACGAGAGCAAGCAATTGGTCGCTTTTGCTCCGCAATTCAGCATTCTTGCTCCGTAGCTCGGCACTCTTAGCTCGTAGCGAGTTATTGATAGATGCGATCTCTAAGCCAGTTCCAAGCTCGCCAAAAATACCTAATACGATGAGTGCGACGCTAATAATCTCTACAGCGAGTTTGCCGACTGATGGCCTAGGTGCTGATCGAGTGACGCCAAAGTACTCTAATGCCCAAGTTTCCCTTTCCTCGCGGAAATCGAGGAGGATGATCCACCATTCCAATGCAACTCCAACGATAACCATGCCGGTAAACCAAGGCAGTGCATGTTCCCAAGGGACCGAACGATTATCTTGTGCTCTAATAGCCGCCTCTAGGGCGGAAATGGCGCTTTCCAGAGCAGAGATGGAATTTTCCAAAGCCGAAGCATCGACAGGCAAATTCGAAACAACGCGAGCTAGATGTGCAAAGATCACAATCATCCTGCTTGGTGCTGTGGTGTCCTATGGCCTATGGATCATAATCGTAGCAACCAATTTCAGCCCTGTGAAAATCAAACGGCACCGGTACCCGGCTCCAATTGATCTTCGGTCGCAATCGTCCTCCATTACAATCGTCGTTTCAATCCACCGAGGGCGAAATGTTCGACAAAAATCTCCTCCAAGCTAAGCGCATACTGATCACCGGCGGCGGCACCGGTCTCGGCAAAGCAGCCGCTCAGCGGTTTCTGGAACTGGGCGGCGAAGTTTATATCTGCGGCCGCCGCCAGGAAGTTTTAGCCGCCACCGAGCAAGAATTGCGCCAGCGCACCGGCGGCCCTATCCACTCGCATGCCTGCGATGTGCGCGACCCCGTAGCCGTCGAACAGATGATCGAGAAAATATGGGCTGACGCTCCGCTCGATGTGCTGATGAATAATGCAGCCGGCAATTTTCTGGCGCGCACCGAAGAGCTTTCTCTCGGCGCTTTTCAGTCTGTGATTGGCATCGTTCTGTTAGGCACCTTGCACGCGACCATGGCATGTGGCCGGCGCTGGCTCGCGGACAGCCACAAAGGCAAGAAAGTAGTCCTCAACATCACCACCACATACACGACGACCGGCTCCGCCTACGTGGTTCCGTCCGCCGTCGCCAAGGCCGGCGTGCAGGCTCTGACCAGAAGCCTCGCCGTGGAGTGGGGGGATCGCGGCATTCGCATGAACGCAATCGCCCCCGGCCCGGTTCCGACCGAAGGCGCCTTCTCGCGCCTGCTCCCTCGACCTGAATTGGCCGAAGACGCGAAGAAGCGAATTCCCCTGGGACGCTTTGGCACTACGGAAGAGTTTGCCAACCTCGCCGCATTCCTTATCAGCGATGGTTCAGGCTATATCAATGGAGAAGTGGTGACCATGGATGGTGGCGAATGGCTGCAAGGTGCAGGCGAGTTCACGGCGCTGGGCAGGCAGCTAAGTAATAAAGAGTGGGAGATGATGAAACCGAAACCAAGAAAGACGAAAGAATAAGCCTTCGGGGATTCTGAGGTTGAGCGCAAGGGATGCTTTCGCCACGGACGGCTGAGTTACGTGCAAAAAACGAAAGCGTCCGGACTCGTTAGAGTCAGCGGACGCCCGTCGAACAGCCCTCCCCCGAAGTCTGCTCAGGAACCACTCTACGTTCTCTCCACCTGAGCGAGAATGGCACGAATGGGTGACTCCATAGGACAATCTGGTAGGTCTCCAATAACCCATTGTTTTCTATAGCCTTCAAGCCGAAACAGCGCCCGTCCATAAGTCCTGAAGGGAAAACATCCCGATTGTCGTTCTAACGTGCAAGGCAACTGAAAGTCTGCCAATGGTGGTATTCGTATGGCTCAACCCTCCGACAGTCGCGTTCTTTACTCGGTAGAGCCGACCACCATACCATCTACCGCCGGTGCCGCCACTCAAACCCCCGAAGGCTCGGTACCGGCGTCGACCGTTAATTCGACTCCCGCCCAGAGCCAACCTGCGCCCAACTACCCCGAGCCCCCCCTCTATGTTCGCGAGGCGCTTGACGATGCTGAGCGACTCCTGAAATATGCGGCCGAAACCGGCGTCGATATCGATACCGCCACCCGCGATCACGTTCTGGAGGCGAGGGCCGCCAGCGGCAGCGGATGGACGGAAGAAATTGTCGCGAATCTGCTGGCCGCGCTTACCACGCTTGCGGCGAGGCTTAGCCCTATCAGCGCTGAAAGTCTGAAGGCCTACAGCGATGACACTGAGTCCACCGTTCGCGCTTATTGGATTGTCGCCATCCTTCTCGCCATTGTCATTGTTCCCTTTTCGATCGCCAGTTTCGTCTCTTCCGCTATCTCTAGCGCCGTTCGCACCGATATCGCTACCGCCAATGACCTGGCCGTGAAGCTCAGAGCTGAACTCGGAACTGCGGACGCGCCGAAGGGTGGAACTCCCGACAAGCCGCTTCCTCCAAGCCTGAGCGAAGCCGACGTCATCGGACAATTCCAGCTCTATGCCTCGACCCTACGCGGCATCGACGCTCGCACCCGCCAATTAAATGGGTTTGTATTAGGAGCCGCGCGAGATCCATACGTTGACTTACGCTGGGATCCGAAGAAATCCGCGAAAGAGAACAACGACAACCAGTTAAAGCTCAAGGCTTTGTTTCAGCTTCCCATCGGCCTGCCCAACTTTCCCAAGACTCTGGACGACTTAACTTCCACCTACCAGGATGACCGCTTGTTCGCGCAGGACACGCTCGATCTCGTGTCCGTTTACTATGGCGCGATTGCCACCTGCATCCTGCCGGTTCTCTACGCACTATTAGGCACCTGCGCCTATCTGCTGCGAACCTTCGAACAGCAAATGGCCATTCGTACTTTCCTGCCTACGGTCGCTAATTCCGCCCGCTTTCTAATCGCTGCCATAGGCGGTGCCGTAGTCGGTCTGTTCAACAACTTCAACATCACTCAGGGAGCTACTATTCCGCCCCTCGCTATCGCCTTCCTCGTGGGGTATGCCGTAGACGTGTTCTTTACTTTCTTAGAGAGTTTGATCGGGGCCTTCACGAAAAACAAGAGCGCCCCGCCTTCCCCACCACCTGCGCCCGCCGCACAAAAGACATAAGCAGAGTTCGCACACCACTAGTTGACGGGCGGCCACGAGAAAAGAAGTTCGAGGAAATTCATGCCGCCAGGATTAGACAATCTCAGACATATCGTCGTGTTGATGATGGGATAAGCATCCCCGCTCCTGCGCAGCCTGGAGAACCGCCCAAACCGACGCCTCCCAAAAAGCATCGCGTCGACTTGACCCATCGCTATACTGTGTTCAACCTCTACGCGCAATCCATCTCTCTAAACAAAATAAATTTCTACGGTCTGGGCAACGATTCCACGCAGGCAGGAGCCTCTGTGTTTGGCATGACGCAGACGATCGTCGGGGGCGGCGTGATCAAGCCGGTTTTCGAATGCCGAGCCATCAGCAAATTGAATCTCGCGCTGCTCGGCGAAGCGAATGGTCGCTTCGCCAACCTCCGCAGCGAATACGGGCAATCTTTCCCCTCCATCCAAACTCGCTACAACAATGCCACCGCACCAGGCCTCGCCAGCCACACCATCTTCAACATGAACTCCGCCCTCCTCGGCGGCTCATCCCGTCCTTCTTTATATTGAAGTTGTTTGTGCCGACGACTACGAAGAAAAGCAAGCGTGCGTGGTAGGCCCGGCAGGAATCGAACCTGCAACCCTCGGATTAGAAATCCGATGCTCTATCCGTTTGAGCTACGGGCCCGGTGGTTAGAGCAGTATAACCCAACCCATTCACAGGAAAGCTAGTTAGACAGAGCAGCAGTTTCGAAGTTCAGCTGCGCCACTGCCGCAGTTTTGGTGCAATCTGCCGCAATCGTGCCCGAAGCCTTCACCAAGCTCCACTGCCACAGCGTTTTTGTTTCGAGTCGAATCTCCTGGCAGCGTCGATAAATTGGGTCGCACCCATAAAATTATGAAGGGGTCGAATTTCCCTTACGCGCTAACCTGTCGTTGTCGTTGAGTAGTGGTTTGAGGCGTCGCCTTAGGACTCGGCTTGGGCTGAGGCTTCGGCTTGGGCTGTGGCGTTGACTTCGGTTGTGGCGTCGGTTTCGGCTGTGGCGTCGGTCTCGGCTGTGGCGTCGGCTTCGGCTGTGGCGTCGGTTTCGGCTGTGGCGTTGGCTTGGGCTGTGGCTTC
>DATHQD010000025.1:0-4266 GCA_035483045.1 Terriglobales bacterium | reverse complement strand
ACCTTGTTGATATCCACGTTGGCGAACTCGGTTCCGCTGGTACGCGAGAAGTTCAGCAGGTTGTTGACGATTTCCGACGCGCGGAAAGTCTGCCTCGTAATCTTCTCCAGCAGCCCTGATTTCTGGGGATCACCTTGCAGTTGTTTCGCGAGCATCTGTGTGTAAGACGAGATCACAGCCAGTGGCGTATTTACCTCATGCGCCACGCCCGCCGCGAGCAGGCCGATCGATGTTAGTTTGTCGGCTTGAGAAAGCTGGCCCTCGAGTTCCACGCGCTCAGTGATGTCGTCCATGATTACGAGGCGACCAATGACCTGGAACTTGCGCGTCACCAGGGGCGCAATCGCAACGTTGACAGTGCGTGTCTCTCCCGCAGGAGTCGACAAGCGAAACTTGTACAGATTGTTGATGCCCGCGTTCTGCCGCACGCGATAGAACTCTTCGACAAACTCCACCGGAAAGATGCTGCGCACTGGCTGAGTCAACGCCTGCCAGCGCGGCAAGGCATACATGACTTCCATCTGGGCGTTCCAGCTTTCGATGCGGTCTTCCATGTCGAGGGCCATCACACCCACGTTGATCGACTCGACGATGTTCTCGTTGAAGTCCTTGAGCCGTTCGTACTCCGCAACCTTCTGCTGCAACGACGCATATAGGCGTCCATTCTGGATCGCGATCCCCAGATACCCGCCCAGCGTTTCGAGCAGTTCGACGTCCTCGCTCGACAGATAGTCGCCCTTGCTGGTCTTTCCTAAGCCCAGCACCGCGACCGTCTTCTGCTGTGCGCGGCAAGGGATGTAGTAATTGAGATCGAGCCGGGCGATCGCTTCCTGTGACCCAGGAGTCTCTCGTGGAACCTGGTGCGTGTTCTCGAAGAACATGTGGCCGGCGGCCCCGGGGCGCGGCGCACTCAGAAACGTCAGATCCAGCCTCGACGTTGGATTCATGCCGATCGACTTCGACAACACGAACTGTTCGGAATCCTCTTCCGCGCGCAGGAAGATCGCGATGCGGTCCACCGCCAGCGTGCGCGAGAGGCGGTCCACCACCGACGAGAGCAACGCGTTCAAATCCGTCTCGGAGCTGAGTTCGCGACCAAATTCGATCAGTGTGCGCCGATAGTCATAGACCGTGCGGTAGAAAAGATGGTCAACCCGGTCTTGAATCCATTTCCGAACCGGATCAAACAGCAGGGCAGTGACTACAACCGCGAGGATCCATCCCACCGGACCAGTGCTTGGCTGCCGGCTGTGAACCAACGTCGCCACACCCGCGACCAGTCCGAAGTACAAACCCACGACGGTTGCGGCAGAGAGCGTATAAACAACGCCTCGCTTGAATATCAGATCCACATCCATCAGGCGGTAGCGGAAGATGGCGTAGCCAAAGGTCAGTGGCAGCACCACCAGCGAAAGTACTGAGAGCTTGATCAGTGCCTGCGGCACCCAATCCATTCGATGTGGGAAAACAAAGTTCAGGACATAAAGCAGGGTGTAAGGCGCAATCGCAAGGATCGTTCCCCGCGTCACCCACTTCAACTGCTGGCGCAGAATGGTGCTGCTGGCCTTTGAATAGCTGTACCACAGGAATGTCGCCGCCAAAACAAAGAACACCGCGCCATAGGACAGATCCATCCGATCGACGCCGCGGCTTAATCTGCCGCTCGCTTCCAACAACCGCATCGCAGCCAGGCGCAGGCTGAGCAGGAATGCGCCCGGCACATAAATCAACGTCAGGAGCCACGGATACTTTCTGACGAACTGTCTTTTCTCGGGAAACGTCAGCACAAAATGCAGGAAGAGTGCCGGCAATAGCACCCAAGCCGCGACATTGCTCCAATAAACTTCCCAGTCGAACGCGTCCAGCTTGCCGGTGTAGTGGAACGAGTACGCGATGAAGGAAACCAGACAGAAAATATAGAAGTGCGTCGAGCCCTGCGCCGTCCAGCGCCGCAACAGCACATAAACTCCGATTACCAGATAAATCAGCGCGATCCCGCGGAGATAGTTATTCAGAGTGCGGTTCGCAGGCTCCAGAATCACGTGGGAATCAAGCGCTACGGAATGCCGAACCAGCGAGTACGAGGCTTTCTGCCAGACGCCGGTGCTGTAGAGCTGCCGCTCCAAGCCCGAGGTGTTCTTGACTTCTTGCCCATTCACCTCGATCAATTGATCGCCTGGCTTTATCCCGGCCCTAGCGCCCGGGCCGTCTGGTTCCACATCGTCGGCTACGAGCACGCCCGAGTGCTCCACCCAGCTCACACCATCATTGGGTGCGGTGGCTTTACGTTCTGTCTGAAAATTGAACCCGGCAAAAATCACCGCAGCCAGCGTGAGCAAGAACAACACGATGGCGACGGAACGAGCTTGGCTTTCCCACTTCATAGACTTCCGCTTTTGGCCCGAACCCCAAGTCGGCTGAGGAGCCGGGGAGGTCGACTTCCCCAAACTGTCACTTTGCAACTTCACTGCCACCTCAGTCGAAGCTTCAGGGCCTGCTAAGTGCCTTAGATAAAGCAACTTCCAAAATTATAGATGCACTTTCGAACAGCAGCTATGCCTTTTTGGATGTTTCTGTGAGATTCAGTAGCCCTCCATTTCCACAAAACCATGGGTTACAGCGCCTCGGGTTTGCCGCATGCAAGCGTCTGTCAGTTAATAGGATGATTAAAAAGAGGCTCTACCGGATTCGGAAGATGGCAAATTGTAGAGCGTCGAGATGAAATCGGGTCATTCGGAGAAAAGCGGAGGGCGAAACAAACGTGACTCTACTGTCCAGACCCAGACCCTTTTGCTTTGGAGATCTCTGTGGGTTCATCATCCCAGTCAAACGACAGCGCCCGAGCCGTCGTTTCGATCGGCTCCAGTTCGGGGATATCTTCGGCAACCGACGCACCCAATTCGGCGAACTTCCGCGCCGACACTAGTACCCGGCTCTCCAGCGATCCGACAGCCTGGTTGTAGGCGTCTACCGCACGGTCCAGATTCGTCCCAATGCCCGTAATATGGGTTGCCAGTTTGCGAAGACGCTCGTGCAGCTCTCTTCCCAGCGCGCTGATCTCCTGGGCATTGCGTGCCAGTTTCTCCTGGTTCCACCCGTAGTTGATCGCCTTCAGAAGTGCAATCAAGGTCGTCGGAGATGCGGGGATGACTCTACTGAGCACTCCGTGCTCGATGAGCCCCGTATCCTGCTCCAACGCAGCACTGAAGAAGGTCTCGCCGGGAAGAAACATCACTACGAACTCCGGCGTTGAGTCAAATTGTTCCCAATATTTTTTGCTGCTCAAAGTGTTGATGTGCTCGCGCACCTGGCGGGCATGATTTGCCAGGCAAGTTCGGCGCACCTCTTCATCAGTAGTTTCGAAGGCATCCAGAAAAGCCTGCAGCGGCGTCTTGGCATCGACGACGACGTGCTTCCCGCCGGGCAGTTTCACAACCAGATCGGGCCGCAGGCGCCCGCTCTCTCCGAAAATTGTCTCTTGCTCGGCGAAGTCGCAGTAGGGCAACATTCCCGCGATCTCAACCACCCGCCGCAATTGAATTTCTCCCCATCGACCGCGAACGTTTGGAGTCCGCAGCGCACGCACCAGATTGCCCGTTTCAGACTGCAGCTCTTTTTGCGTAACGATCAGGGATTGCACCTGGGCCTTCAGATCGCCATACGCCTCACCGCGCGCGACTTCCATCTGCTGGATTTGTGCGTCGACTTTAGTGAGCGAATCACGCACGGGCGCAACCAGATCCGCCACCGCTTTTTGCCGGGCTTCCAGATCGCCTTTGGCCTCGCTTTGGAAGCGTTTCAACGTCTCCTGCGCGATTTGGAGGAAAGAGAGGTTATTGCTCTTCAGCGCGTCCGCCGCCAGCGCTTTGAATGCGTTCTGCAGATCCTCGCCTGCTTTGGTCAACAGCTCGATCTTTTCGTTGCTGGCCTTTCGTTCCAATTCCAGCGCAGATTCCAGCCTGGCGCGGCTTTCGAGCAGCTTCTTCTGATCGTCCAAAAGGCGCGCCAGATCAGCCTTTGCGGCCGCTAATTCCTTCTCTCTCAATGACAAATGAGCTTGCAAGGTGGCCGTATGCGAACGCAGGGCCAGCCAAGCAAGCAAACTTCCAAACAACAGGCCAATGACCCCACTGATCCCTAGTTCAATAGTCACAGGTAACTTCTTCCGCCCTTCTCCAACCTCTAGCCTAGCACCAGCGACATAGTTTGAGCCTGAACGAACCTCAAGCGGAAAGGGCCTGAGGCACGATCCCTCCCAGGATCCAG
>DATHQD010000024.1:0-4957 GCA_035483045.1 Terriglobales bacterium | reverse complement strand
GCATGTAGCCGGCCTCGAGCTTCAAGTCTTCCAATTTGGCGCTGATGATTTCCGAAACCCGAAGCGCTCCCGCGTAGAAAACTTCCAGCATGGCACGATCGCGGGCCGCCAGTGCCGCTGATTCCTTCGGGCTGCCCTCTCTGGTTTTGTGCCTCGCGAGCGGAGCCGCCAGGGTCGCTTCCATTTCATCGCGAGCCAGCGCCTTCGGTAAGACTTTCCATTGCCGCGGCGACTCGATGTTCAGCGTGGGATCGTGCTCGAGCTTCTTATCGAGCAACAGATAGCGATAAAGATGCCGCAGGGCCGAAAGCTTTCGCCCCACACTGCGGCCGTCGATCTGGTGGGAAAAAAGTTGCTGCAGGAAGTCGCGCACATCGACGCGGCGAGCGGTTAGCAGCAGGCGCTTGCGCTTTTCCAGAAATTCCGAGAACTGGCAGATGTCGGTCGTGTAAGCGCTCACGGAAAGCGCCGCGAGTCCTTTCTCGATTCGCAAATAATCGAGAAAGCTCGATAACACGCCCGAGTTGGCTTCCGAAGCCATGACGAAGGGATGAGAAGAGTATGCGCGTTATCGGACGCTGGGAAAAGTGATGAAGAAGGTGCCCGCGGACTCGAATCGGCCCTCACCAACCTGTGGCAAACAATCGCTGAGCGCCGCGCAGCCCGCACTTCTGATACTTGTCGTACGCCGTGGCAGCGCGGTCACGAATCTGTTCATTATTCTCGCCGCCGATCCAGCCGTCGAGCGCGCTTTTCAGTGTGTAGGCCTCCGGAGCCATCAGGTTGGTTGTCCACAGAAGAGGATAGGCTCCGCCCGCACGAAGTACCCCGCCGAAATATTGCTTGCTGGCGCAGGCCAGGATGATCGCGTCACGATGAGTGTCGTTTTTCTTTTTCGGAATAATAGGAAGACTGAAATCCATAAGTCCATCATGCCCCACGTAAGCTACGAGATTGGCGCCTCCGCGAATCGTTAACCGCTCAGCCGACGGCAGAGCGACGACAATTTCTGGACTCGCTCCCGCGGCCGCGTCAAAGAAATCGAGAACCGCCTCGCGGATTTCGCTTCCGCGATAAGCATCGGCGACCATGTAGGTATTCGTCTTATGATATTTGAAAATACATCGCTCCAGGACTTCCGGCTTGGGTTTTATGCTGCAGCTCATCAGCAACCAATCCGCACTTCGCGCAAAGAAAGTCTTCACTCCATACGCCGACCCCCAGTAGAGATTGTGGTCGGGATCGTCGCCATTTCCGAGCCGCGCCGGAGCCGGCACGATGCCCTGGTGCTGGTTGTCGGCAAGCGCTACAAAAACATGCACAGTGCGCGGCGGAGAATCCTGGGAACGTGCAAGCGCCCCGACTGCGGCACAGCACAAAGCGGTGGCGAGGATCCAGTTCACGCGAACGGGAATCATGTTCCCTCCGGACCACGCAACTCGCGCAGCAACTCCACCGCGTAAAGCGCCCCTTCTGGCGTTTCCTCATGCTTGAAGTAAGCGAAGACGTCGCGGCCGGCCGCCAGGTGCTCTCCGATGTGCGCGACCATCCCGGTGCGCTCGTCGGGCGTGTAACTCGGCTTGCGGAATCTGTAATAGACGAAGGGAGCGGTGACCACGTCGGGCGTGGTTCTCTCTTCCGTCTCCGCCACACACAACGCCGCTCCGCGTGACTTCAGCAGTTCCCAAGTCGAGTCGGTGAGCCACGATTCGTGCCGGAATTCGAATGCTGCCGGCAGGGTGCGCGGCAGGAGCGCGAGAAAATCTTTGAGCAGCTCGGCATCGGCTTTCAGATTCGGCGGCAACTGGAAGAGCACAGGCCCAAGCTTACCGGCGCTGGCCAAAGGCTCGATCGTCGCCAGGAAGCGCGGAACAAAATCCTCCGTGCCCTTTAAGCGCTTGATGTGCGTGATCACCTGATGCGCTTTAATGCCGAAACGAAAGTGCGCCGGCGTTTCGTTTATCCAATTCTGGATCGTGGTCTCTTTCACCAGTTGCCGGAAGGTGAAGTTCACCTCTACCGTGTTGAGCTGCGTAGCGTAGTGACTGAGAAACTTCTTTTGTGCGAGCTTGGCGGGATAAAAGTCAGGCTTCCAGCTCGGATAAGCCCATCCAGAGGTTCCGACAAACAGTTGGGGCATAGCAAGCTCTCAAAGTAACGCCTCGCACCACAACTCGCAGCGGAGGGGATTATACCTTGCGTCGCGGCTTGCGCGGCCGCGGGGTTTTTGCGGTTTTTTGCGTGGATCGCGGGCGGACTTCTTCCGATTCATCTTCCGCCTCAGCGGCAATCGAAATCGGTGTCGCCCCTTCTGCAACTGCCGAGGCCGCAACTCCCTTGAGATCGGGCAGCCGTTGCTTCAATTCGAGCACGGGAGCGAACAAGTCGCCCATCTTGTCAAAGCGCGCGACTACCTGCTTCGCTTCGAACACAAGCAGGTCGGCTTCCTTCTTCTTAAAAGCACGCTCGACTTCCTCCCAGGTCACTGGCGTTGAAACGGTAGGATGCTCTCGCGCGCGCAACGAATACACGGCCACAGTGGTTTTGTGTTCGTCGTTCTGGCTCCAGTCAACCAGAACCTTTCCGGTTCGAATCTGCTTCTTCATGTCTGAAACAACGAGTTGCGGGTGCTCATGTTCGAGCAACTGTGCCAGCGCGTGCGCAAAAGTCTTGGTCAATTCGTAATTGGTCGGAGTATTGAGCGGAACGTAAATCTGCAATCCCTTGGAGCCGGAAGTTTTCGGAAAACTCTGCAAGCCAAAGTGATCGAAGATCTCCCTCAGCCACAGCCCTACCTGGCAGCACTGCACAATGTTTGCCGGCGCTCCTGGGTCAAGATCGAAGACCATCATCGTGGGGCAAGTGATGTCCTTCGCGAGCGATAGGGAGGGATGCAGCTCAATTGCCGCGAGATTTGCCAGCCAGACCAGCGTGGCCAGATCGTCGGCGAGAATGTAATGGACGGTGCGGCGGTTCCTCTCGCTCCAGATGGGTGCGGTCTTCACCCAGTCGGGCCGATGCTGCGGCGCATTCTTCTCGTAGAAAAATTCCTCGTCCACGCCGTTGGGATAGCGCTTGCGGGTTAGTGGACGACCGGCCAGATGTGGCACCATCGCCGGCGCAATACGAACGTAGTAGTCGATCACCTGCTGCTTGGTGAATCCGGTCGCCGGATACAGCACCTTTTCCAGATTCGACAGCTTGAGTTGCTTCCCCTGGACCTCGATCGTCGAATCCATTAAGTACGCTCCCGCAGGCATTGTGCCTCAAACCGCGCTGAGCGCAAAATGCAGCCTCTTAGAGTTTCGCTCGAATCAACGCCTGAAGCCGGTTTGACAACCTCCCATTCCTCCACGTAATTTCAAACTTCTGCCCTTCACATCCGTCTAACATGGTTGTCCAAAATGTCCGTCCAAGCAGTTTCGCCCAGTCCTTTGGAGGTCCAATGAAAGATCGCATACTCCGGCCCGTCACTCTCGTATTGCTTCTCATCCTCACGACGCTTGCCGCGGCCCAGGATCTCGCCTCTTTTGAAAAGCGCATCACGGTTAAGAAACTGCCGAATGGCCTGACTATCGTCATCTGCGAGCGGCCAGAGGCTCCGGTGTTCTCTTTCTTCACCATGGTCGACGCCGGCTCGACGCAGGATCCCATGGGTAAAACCGGCTTGGCCCACATGTTCGAGCACATGGCCTTCAAAGGCACCGACAAGATCGGGACCACAAACTACGCCGCCGAGAAGCCTGCGTTGGAGAAGGTGGAGACCGCCTACGCAGCCTACATCGCCGAGCGCGATAAGCGAGTGGGTCGCGACGAGGTTAAGCTGAAACAACTGGAAAAGGCGTGGAAGGACGACATCGCCACAGCCGACAAGTTTGTCGTACCCAACCAGTTCGGCAAGATCGTCGAGCAGAGCGGCGGCCAGGATCTCAATGCCTTCACCGATTACGACGAGACCGCCTATCACTATGCGCTTCCCGTGAACCGGCTGGAGCTGTGGGCCTATCTCGAGTCAGAGCGCTTTCTTCACCCCGTGTTGCGCGAGTTTTACAAGGAGCGCAACGTGGTGATCGAAGAGCGCCGGATGCGCACCGATAGCAACCCGATCGGCCGGCTGCTCGAGCAGTTTAGCGCCGCGGCATTCGAGGCTCATCCCTACCACCGGCCAACGGTCGGATGGATGTCAGACTTGAATTCCTTCTCGGCCACCGATGCCAAGAAGTTTTTTGACAAGTACTACGTAACCTCGAACATGGTGGTCGCGGTGGCCGGTGACTTGAAAGCGTCACAGGTCATGCCCATCCTCGAAAAGTATTTTGGCCGTCTGCCTGCGAGCCAGAAACCCGATGAAACCACCACCACCGAGCCTCCGCAGAACTCGGAGCGCAAGGTCGTGCTCATGGAAAAGTCGCAGCCCCTCTATCTTGAGGGCTACCACCGGCCCGACTACATGACGAAAGACGATGCGGTGTATGACGCCATCACCGATCTCATGTCGGAGGGGCGCACCTCCCGCCTTTACCGCGCACTGGTGCGCGACAAAAAGATCGCATCGTTCTCTGCCGGATTTAGCGGCCTGCCCGGAACGAAGTATCCGCACCTGTTCGCCTTTTACGCTTTCCCGCTGCCGGGACACACTCCGCAAGAAGTGGGGGACGCAATTCACGTCGAAATCGAACGCCTGAAGAAGGAAGACATCAGCGATGACGAGTTGAAAATGATCAAGACCCGCACCAAGGCCAATCTCATCCGCGGACTGGGAGAAAACGAGGGACTGGCAACCCAACTGGCGATTTACCAGACTCGTTACGGCGATTGGCGCGAGTTGTTCCGATCGGTAGACCGCATCGACAAGGTAACGAAGGCAGACATCCGGCGGGTAGCCAACGAGACTTTCAACGACAATAACCGCACCGTAGGCGTAATCGAAACCATGAAGGGACAAAGTGGCGAGCAG
>DATHQD010000023.1:0-2329 GCA_035483045.1 Terriglobales bacterium | reverse complement strand
CTGGGCTCTCGCGAACGCCGGTATTTTCCGATCCGCTCCCAAGCCGACCCTCTTGACCTCGAGCCCCATGACGTTGTCGTCACCGCTTCCCAGCAAAGACGGCAAGAAATTATTCGTCATCGGCCGCACGTACCGTGGCGAATTAGTTCGGTTCGATGCAAATACGTCGCGATTCCTGCCTTTTTTGAATGGTATCTCGGCCGAGTACATCGACTTTTCCAAAGACAGCAAGTGGATCACGTATACGTCCTATCCTGATGGTACGCTTTGGCGCAGCCGGATTGATGGCTCCGAACGCCTGCAGCTTACATTCGCGCCCATTTCGCCTATTCTTCCGCGCTGGTCGCCCGACGGAAAAACCATCCTCTTCTTCCAGTTCGCTCAAGGAGCCGACAAGCCCGCAAGGATCTACCAGGTTTCTCCCGACGGGGGAAGTCCCCGCCTTCTGCTGCCCGATGATTCCGGCCAGCAGCTTGATCCCAACTGGTCGCCCGATGGCAGCAAAATCATCTTCTCGGGCGAGTCGAACAATCCGGCTTCGTCGATCCGTATTCTCGATGTCTCCACCCGCCAGCTTTCTTCTCTACCCGCTTCTGACGGTTTGTATTCGCCGCGCTGGTCTCCTGATAACCGGCATATTTCGGCGTTCTCCGCCGACTCCAAAACCTTGCTGTTGTTCGATCTGGGCACGCGCAAGTGGACGGAACTGGTGAAAGGGTCCCTAGGCTGGCTCTGCTGGTCCCATGACGGACAGTTTGTTTATGTACTGGATTACCGACAGAAAAGTGCAGTGATGCGGGTACGTGTCAGTGACGGGAGAATTGAGCAAGTCGCCGACGTAAAGGACTTTCTCGCCACCGGCCGCTACGGCGCGGCCCTGGCTCTCACTCCCAACGACGAACCTCTCCTGCTCCGTGACACCGGAACACAAGACGTCTACTCGGTAGACTGGCAATCACGATAGCTCATCGTCGCCCCGGCGCCTCGCCCGCGCCTCCAGATGTCCCAACTCTACAACGCCGCCACCCTCCTCTGTATCAGCAGGAAATAGAGCGCAACCGCGATTAGCAGGAATCCATTCACCCCCAATACAACGGGCGCGGTGTAAGCCGGCACCAGCCATCCTGAAACCAGGTTCCCGATGGGCATCCCGCCACGAAATGCGAAATTGTAGACGCTCATCACCCGCCCGCGCATTTCGTTGGTCACGCTCAACTGCACCAGCGACGTCACCGTCGCAAAGACCGCCATCATCGATGCCCCGACGAGCAGCAGCATGGCGTAACTCACCGGTAGTGCTTTCGAAAACGAAAATCCCGCTATTCCCGCACCCAGTAACACCAACATGCTTAACGCGAATCGCCCCTTCTTCGATATGTTTCCCAAGCTCGCCACGCCCAGCGATCCGACAATCGATCCCACTCCCATCAGCGATAACAGGTTCCCATACGTCTCCGGGCCGCGATGGAAAATGTCTTTCACGAACACCGGAATATACGTCCGCATCGGCATGCTGAGGAATGTCATCGCAAACGCCAGGATGATGAGCGCAACCATCGCGCCCTGGCGCCAGATGAAGTGAATTCCCTGCTTCAGGCTCTTGAACATCGATTCGCCCGACTTCTCCGGCAGGTACCGCGCGCTAATGATTGACAAGGAAATAACCGGTGCGAGGAACGAGAGGGCGTTCAGTCCGAAGCACCATTTCTCTCCGAGATGGGCCAGAGTCATCCCCGCCAGCGCCGGACCAACCGTCACTGCCAAATTGAATTGAATGGAGTTCAGCGCGATAGCGTTGGGCATGTCGTCGCGATCGACCAGCGTCGGGATCAGCGCCTGATATGCGGGTCCGCCAAAAGCCTGCGCGAAGCCCGAAACAAACGAGAGACAGAGGATCGGCCAAACGTGTGTCAGGCCGAAAGCCACGAGAATCGTCAACGTCGCAGCGCTCCCCATCTGTATGTACTGCGACACCAGTAGAATCTTGCGGCGCTCCGTCCGATCTGCCACAACTCCGCCAATAATCGAGAAGAGAAAGATTGGAATGCCCGCCAGGAATTGATCGAGCGCCAGCAAGCGTGGCGAATGGCTCAAACGATAAATCAGCCATCCCTGTGCCACGATCTGCATCCACGTGCCGATGCTGGACATGCAGGCACCGATCCACATGAGACGGAAATCGCGATAGTGAAAGGCCTTGAAGACTCGGCGGAACGTCGAGGTTTGGATTTGGTCGGGAGCGGCCACAGTTCAGGTCTATATCTTCGCACGAGAAGAGGTCAGCAAGACTCAGATGCTCGTCAGCAGCCCACGGTGCGTTTTTTCTTCC
>DATHQD010000022.1:0-70918 GCA_035483045.1 Terriglobales bacterium | reverse complement strand
TTATTAGAATCACATGGTTGGCAGGGTAGGTTGGCAAAGTATTCAATAATAACGACTTACAGTGACGCGCATTCCAGGGAGTTGCTGAATTGTGGCTTCGCTGGGGAGAAGTTCAGGACGCCGAGCGCTGCCCCATCAGGGACGATTGTGGCATGCCGCGGGACGAGAGTATGTGATGGGGCTCACCGCCTGATTGTGATGAAAGATGTGCGGAAGATGATTTGAAATAATTCATGCGAAATATTCGAAAGCTGGTTAGCCGGGCTCGACTCGACGTCCGGTAAGGCGAAGCTTGATCCAATTCCAGGCGCGCGCTGCGTCTGCCGGGTCAATGAAGAGAATGTATCCCGACAAGACATCCCATTGAAAGAGCGAGATGTTGAGGGAATATTCGAGGCAGAGATGAAAGAGCAGGCCGAGCGCGAGCAGGTAGTACCGAAGATCTTTTACCCAGATGAGGATTCCTAAGGAGAATTCAAGGGCAATGGCCGACCAGCCAGCCCATCTGAGCGTGGTCGCGCCGAGAAGCCATGCGGGCACAGGGAAGCGCCGCAGTGAATCCAGGTGATAGACGTAGTACAAAGCAGTTCGGTTCAGCCAGAGCGGACTCTTTACTTTGGTGAGAAATGCGACAAAATACAAGAGCGACAGCTGGAGTTGAATCATCCGTTGCGCCCATGGCCTTTGAGGCTGGATGACGTCATCTTGTTCGGCCGTGCCTTTATTGCTTCTACGCCAGATCCGCACCAGGCGGTCTAAAGAAAGTGCGGCGCCGGCGGGAGCGAACATCAAGAAGAATCCCGCAAGACGCAGGAAAGTGTCGCCGCCGTGGGTGATGTAGAGGTTCCTTTGATGAATTGAGGTTAGGCAGAGAAATACGATTACGCTGTTGATGCGCGTGAACAGACCGGCGCTGAGCAGGATTGCCGACGCGAGGAATACCCAAAAGAACGCGTTGATCCAGCTATCGGTTTGCGGAATCACAGTGAAGAGATTGATCCGGGTGCCGGGCTCGGCGGTTTGCATGGTTTGCAAACTTATCCAGGAGTGGGGCCCGTACCAAGCCAACCAATCGGGGCGTAGTAAGACGAGAGTCGCGATCACTAAGAGCCCGTAAGCGATACGAAACAGCGCAATCGGCAGCGGAGATTGCTTCGCGAAAAAAAATCTATTCCACGCTTCCGCTAAGGATCGTAGCGTCAGCCTCATTGCCAGTCCTCGCTCATTGCAAATCTACCTTCATTGCAAATCCTCGGGCCTCACGCCATAGCCCAAGAGAACATGGCGATCCCACGGCTCAGGCTGATAAGAGCCGTCTGGACGCGGAATGATCACCGAATACCATCGAATGAGGATGATGGTTTTCACCGGATTTGACGGAGTGCTGTTCAGGCGCGCAATGTGGCGAGCGACATCCGGCCACAAAGCGTCGTTGTCATCGATCTGGATAACTTCCGAGAATTTACGATAGCGCTCTTTGAAGTAACGGTCGGTGAGGCTCAGTTGCTCCATTCGCGGGAGTGGCCAGGTTGTTCTTGAGCCATCTTTATAGATAACGGTCGCTTCGACGTAGCTATTCGCCGGCCAAGGCGTGGGCGCGAACATATCCCAGGCTTGAAAGAGTCCAGCCCACAGGAAATACGGACGGACCAATTTCCTGCATAGCAGGATTGGCGGCAGATTGAGTGGAACGCACCAGCAGGCTATGGCGACGATGTGAAAGATCAGGAAGAGGTTGATGGCGAGGATGGTGGCCTTGGGAATCCACCTTGGGTGGTCGCGCTTTTCATGATCGACTTTCATCTTCGGTAGGAAGATTGTAGTTCGTCTGCCCATCTCACAGCTTAGAGCTACGCGAGCAAAACAAAAGCCGCCAGTTTTCACTGGCGGCTGATAGCTGATAACTGAAGGCTTACTTAGCTTTCGTACAGCAGCACGCCCTCGGTCTTCTCCGCGTCTACTGGACGGTAGTACAGCTTGTTGGCTTCGAGGAAGACCTCGATGAAGGCTGGCCGGGTTGTGATCGTGCCCTGGATCAGCGCTTCTGACAGCGGGTCTTCTATGTACTTCTGCAAGGCGCGGCGCAGTGGACGGGCTCCGTAGCTGCGGTCGGTCAGGGTCTGGTTAAGAATCCACTTCTTGGCTTCGTCGGCCACGGTGACGGTGATCGAACGTTGCGCCAGATTCTGGTTCAGCTGGCTGACCATGAGTTCGAGAATCTGGATCAGGTCGTTTTCGCTGAGCGCCAGGAAGAGGATGATCTCATCCACGCGGTTCAGGAATTCTGGATTGAAGGTGCGCTTGACCTCGCCCTTCACCAGTTCTTCGACCTTGGCCGAGACCATATCATCCTGTGAATGCTGGAAACCGAGCCCCTCGCGTTTCATGAGGTGCCGGGCGCCTATGTTCGACGTCATGATGATGATGGTGTTCTTGAAGTCGACCGTGTTGCCGAGGCCGTCGGTCAGTTGGCCGTCTTCAAAAACCTGCAAAAGAATGTTGAAGACATCAGGGTGCGCCTTCTCGATTTCGTCGAGCAGGACGACCGAATATGGCGCTCGCTTGACACGCTCGGTCAGCTGGCCACCTTCTTCGTAGCCCACATATCCTGGGGGAGACCCGATCAGCTTCGAGACCGAGTGCTTCTCCATGAACTCCGACATATCGAAGCGGACTAGAGCTTTGTCGCTGCCGAACATGAAGTGCGCAAGCGTGCGCGCAACTTCGGTTTTGCCGACACCGGTCGGGCCCAGAAATAAGAACGAGCCGATGGGGCGATTCGGGCTCTTCAGCCCGGCACGCGAACGCCGAATGGCTCGCGCCAAAGCGCTGATCGCTTTTTCCTGCGAAATGATGCGCTTGTGCAGCTCTTCTTCGATGCGCAGCAGCTTCTGTGTCTCTTCTTCTTTGATCGAGGTGATGGGGACGCCGGTCCAGCGCGATACCACGTCCTCGATGTCCTCCCGACCGACAACGCCGGTGGAGGACTCATCGAGGTGGTATTTTTCGCGAAGGGCGCGCAGGTTCTCGCGCTCCTTGCGTTCTTCGTCCGAATAGAAGCGCGCCTTCTCAAACTCGTGGTTCGCGATGGCGTTCTCCATACGGTGGACGATGAATTTGATGCGCTTCTGGACTTCGGTCAATTCCTCGGGAAGCGTGGTCTGGCGCAGCTTTACGCGAGCGCCAGCTTCATCGATCAGATCGATCGCCTTGTCCGGCAAGAAACGGTCAGGAATATAGCGATTCGAATGCGATACGGAAAAATTGATGGCGTCGTCGGTGTAGGTGACGGCGTGGAATTTTTCGTAGCGCTCTTTGATGCCGAAGAGAATCTTGATGGCGTCGGCTTCGTTCGGCGGCGGAACTTTTACGGCCTGGAACCGACGCTCGAGCGATCGATCTTTTTCGATCGACTTGCGATACTCCGCTGGGGTAGTAGCCCCGATGCACTGAATTTCGCCGCGGGAGAGAGCCGGCTTCAGGATGTTGGCGGCGTCGAGCGAGCCTTCGGCCGAGCCCGCCCCTACAAGCGTGTGGAGCTCGTCGATGAAGATGATGGAATTCTGCGACTCCATCAGCTCTTTCATGATGGTCTTGAGCCGCTCTTCAAACTGTCCGCGATACTTGGTTCCGGCTACGATCAGCGAAAGATCGAGAGCCAGAATACGCTTGTCGGCGAGGAAGGATGGAACTTCGCCGTCAGCGATGCGCTGCGCCAGGCCTTCTACGATGGCTGTTTTGCCTACTCCGGGCTCGCCAATGAGCACGGGATTATTTTTGGTGCGGCGGCAGAGAATCTGCACGACGCGTTCGACTTCTCCGTCCCGACCGACCAGCGGATCGAGCTGGCTGTCCATGGCCGACTGCGTCAAGTCCCGGGAAAATTCACTTAATAGAGATGACTCGCGTTGACCGCGCTGCGGCGCCGTTTTTTCCTGGCTGGTGCGGGCCAGTTCTTCGCGGATGGTCGAGAGGCGCAATCCACGCTCGTGCAAAATTTCAGCGGCAAAACATTTTTCTTCGCGAAGCAATCCGAGCAGGAGGTGCTCGGTGCCAATGTGCTTGTGCGAAAGGCGTTCGGCCTCTTCTGCGGCATAGGCCAGCACGCGCTTGCATTCGTTGCTCAGGGGAAGATCGACAGAAGTGGAAACCTTTTCACGGATGGTGGTGTGACCTTCGATTTGTTTGCGGATCGATTCCACCGACGCGTGGGAGCGCAGAAAACGATTGGTCAGGGCTTTGTCTTCTCGCAGCAAACCGAGCAAAAGATGCTCTGTCTCAATATAAGGTGAGCCAAACTGACTCGCCTCGTATCGCGCAAAAAAAATGACGCGCCTGGCTTTCTCCGTATAGCGTTCGAACATATACCCATTCCCCCGAGTTTGCGCGGCACCTTCAGCCTCCGCCAAACCCCTGCCCCTACCCCATTATGCATTTATATCGCCTGATCACCTAAGCGATATCCGCCTGTTGGTAACCTCTCAGCTCTTACCTAAGGGTACTCCGAACTTTTAACTTTAGTGCTCACTTTCTGGGTGAGCGTTCCAGTTTAGTTCGCAGGCTTTCTTTACTATGCCGCTTCGCCTGTCCTTCCTTGCGCGAGCCTCACGCCGGAAGCGATTCCGGCGCCACTTCTTCTATTCTGCCTTGATCGAGCCGCAAAACCCTATGGCACCGTCGTGCAAACGACAAGTTGTGTGTTGCAATCAGCGAAGTCAACTGATGCTCGCGATGCAACCGCGCGATCAGGTCAAAAACTAAGTCGCCGGTACGGCCATCGAGATCGCCGGTAGGTTCGTCGGCGAGGAGCACTTGCGGTTGCGTGATGAGTGCGCGAGCCAATGCGAGCCGTTGCTGTTCGCCGCCTGAGAGTTCGCCTGAGCGATGATGCCCGCGCTCGGCTAATCCCACTTCGCGCAACCAGCGCGATGCCTCGGCCTCAGCCGTCGAAAGCGCCTGGCCGCGCGTCAAGAGCGGCATGGCAACATTTTCGAGGGCGGTAAATTCCGGCAAGAGATAGTGAAACTGCCACACATAGCCGATTTCGCGATTACGAAACTCAGCGGCGGCATCCTCGGAAAGGGAATTCACGTGGGCGTTGGCGCAGTATACGGTACCCGCAGAGGGACGATCAAGAGCGGCGAGGATGTGCAACAAGGTACTCTTTCCGGCACCCGATTGCCCGACGATCGCCAGCATCGTTCCCTTGCTGACCTGGAAAGACAGATTCTCAAAGAGCACGAGTTCTGCTTCGCCTGAGCGAAACCTCTTACTTAACCCTTCGACCCTTAATAAAGGATCTTGAGTTATTGGATGCAAACTTTCCCTCCTGAGTACCAAGACCCCCTCCCGCTGCAACCTGAGGAGGGAATCTGCGATCCATTAGAACACGGTCGGTTAAACCATGGTCGAGCCGATTGCTCGGAGGAACTTCTTTGCGGCCGATTCCATTTTTGGGAATCAGCTCTACGAAAACTGCATAGGGGCCGAAAACCGCTGCCAGTGACAGCGATCACAAAACGGCCACAATAAAGCTGCGAGTCCACTAGACGAGTCCACTACAGATGAGCGGAGCGCTACTCGTAGCGCAAAGCTTCCGCGGGCAGGATCCGCGCCGCCGACCATGAAGGATAAATCGTGGCTACGAAGGAAATTCCGATGGACACGAGGGCGACGATGAATCCGTCGGAGAGGCGAGCAGCGAAGGGAACGTAATCGATGGAATAAACTTCTGGCGAGAGCGAAATAAAGTGATAATGTCCGCCCGCGTAGGAGATGGCGTAGCCGAGCACGAGTCCGATCGCGGTGCCGATTACGCCGATCAGCACGCCCTGGGCGATGAAGACGCGGCGGATCTGTTTTTTCTTGGTACCAAGCGACATCAGGACGGCAATGTCTTTTGTCTTCTCCATCACCATCATGATCAGCGAGATCAGAATGTTGAGCGCCGCCACGAAGACGATCAAGCCGATTGTGATGAATGTAACTACACGCTCCAGTCGCAGAGCGCGAAAGAGAGGTTTGTTCTGCTCCATCCAACTGGTGGCCATGAAGCCCGAGCCTGCGGCCTGTTCGAGGGCGCGCGCGACTTCTCCGGCCAGGTAGATATCGTCGAGCTTGAATTGGATGACTGAGATTACATCGCCCAATCCGAATAAGCTCTGCGCGTCGGCCAGGCGTATAAACGCCCAGGAAGAGTCGTAATCATAGAAGCCGGAGTTGAAAATTCCGGCAACGTGAAAGCGAATATATTTCGGCACCATCCCAAAGGGAGTCAATTCGCCCTGTGGCGAAGTCACCAGCACAACCGAGCCGACGGTCGCTCCAATCTCGTCAGCCATGTCCTTGCCGAGAATAATAGGAGGCATGGCGGCAACCCGCCGCTGCACACCAAGGAGGTCGTCGGGCGACTCATTTTGTTGCCATTGTTGCTGTGTGGAGCGGGCGCCCTCGCCCGCTGTCGTTGGGTTTGAATTTGTATTCGCTTGTGAATTTGTTCCGCCAAAAGCTTCCCCCGAACCAGCCGTTGGCTCCTCCGCAAGCGCAGCCGCCGACCCGAGCGTTACAGAGTTCAGCAGGTCGCTGACCTTCGTTTCATACCGCGGGAGCATCCCCTTGAGCACCGCTCCGCGCGCCCTCGGACCCCGCGAAATCAGCACCTGCTCATAAATCGCCGGAGCCGCCGCCACGACATGTGGCTGCTTCGATAATTTTTCCAGCAACGGACGCCAATCGCGAATGCCATCGCTCTCCACCCGCAGCAAGCTGATGTGCGCGGTCGAGCCGAGCAGGCGCGCCTGCAAATCCTGGCGGAAGCCATTGTTAATTGCCAGCGCGACGATCAGCGAAGCCACCCCCGCAGCGACTCCGAGGATGGAGATCCCCGTGATCACGCCAATGAAGGCCTGGCGCCGTTTGGCGCGAAGGTATCGAGTGGCGACGAAGAGTTCGAAGCGCATTGGGGCAGTCGTCAGTTATCAGCTGTCAGTCACAGCGGATTATAACTAGTGGGAAGGGAAAGATTCGCCAACCGCAACGCACACACCTCCCTTTTGCGCTACAGATCAATCACTTCGCATAAGTAATCCGGTAGACCAGGCCGGCGGAGTCATCGCTCAAATACATAGTCCCGTCCTCACTGAATGCGATGCCCACTGGACGGCCCATCCAACGTCCCTTTTTCGTTTCGCCCGGAGCCAGCCATCCAGCGATGAAATCCTGCGCGCCGCCCACGGGCTGACCTTTGTCGTCAAGTTTTACGCGCACGACTTTATATCCAGTTGGAACGCTGCGGTTCCACGATCCATGAAAGGCGACGAATATGTTGTTCTGATATTCGGTGGGAAACTGCGATGCCTCATAAAACGCCAAGCCGAGCGGAGCGGAGTGCGCCTGCATCTGCACTTTCGGCTCGAGCACGCTCTGGCAGCGAGTGTCGCCCGGCTTGGTGAAATTGGAATCGGGCACGCGATCGCCGTAACAATACGGCCAGCCGCCATCGCCGCCATCTTTGCCGAGATCGTAAATCGTCTCCGGCGGCAGATCGTCGCCCAGCCAATCGCGTCCGTTGACCGTGACCCACACCGTGTCCGTTTTCGGATTGACCGCGACGCCGACGGCATTGCGCAGCCCCTTCGCGAAGATTCTCATGCCCGTCCCGTCCGGATTAAATTCCATCACTGTCGCACGCCGCGGATCTTTTTCAATGCAGACATTGCAGCTCGATCCGGCAGAGATGTACATCTTGCCGTCATGAAAGACGATGCTGCGAGTGGAGTGGCCGCCGCCAGTCGGTAAATCGGCGAGCTTTTGTGGATTCGTCGCCCTCAGCGTAGCTTCGTTCCAGTCATAGCGGAGAACCTTGTCATTCTCGGCAACGTAGAACTTGCCTTCGTAAAACGCCATGCCGTGCGGTTCGTTGAGGCCGCTGAGAACGATCACTGACTGGATGGCCTTTCCCGTGTGCTGCGGATCGCGCAGCGCGACTACCTTGCCCTCGCCAGACTCGCTGACCAGGAGCTCGCCGCCCGGAGTGAAGACGAGCATGCGGGCACCGTCAATGTTGTCCGCAAAGACCGAGATTCGAAAGCCCGCGGGCGCTTTCAGTTTTGAAAGATCGAGAGGAGTCACTTCGGCGTGAGCCAAGCTGGTGAAGGTGAAGCGCCCTAAGACCACAAACATAAGTGGATACAGAGCAAATCGCAGCCATTTGGAATCGAATCGACGCATAAGTTGCTGGATGAGTCCGGTGCTGCATTTGTTGTTCTTTTTTTCTGGGTATTTTCGACGGAAAGCCTGGGGCGCGCAGTTTTTATATCAGCAGCTGCCAAAATTACCGCCGCAGTCCTTCGTTCCCTGGTCAGCGATCAACCTGAGTCTCTATGAAAATAAAGCACTTGCATTTAATGGTGGGTATTCTGACATTTGGCACCTAAACTGTTAATAGAAAGGCAGGCCCGTGACCCGGGCGCTTTTCCGATGACGTTTTTTGAGGCAACCATTGCGTCGCCTGTTGCCTCCGAAATGATGCAAAGAGTCATGCAGTTTGCGCTTGAAAACGCCATTAGGACATAACGCCGCGAGGCGGACGGAGCGCTTTCCGCTCCCCACTTGGAGGAAGTCGAAATGAAAAACCGCACCATCTTCGCTTTAATGCTGGCCGTCGTATTGGCCGTGCCAGCTTTCGCCCAGGATAATAACTCCGCCGCCCAGAGCCAGCCCGCGGCGCAGTCGTCGTCGACCGCGGCGCAATCGTCATCTTCGCAGCCAACTGCGGCCACCGGCAAAGAGCCATTGCAGCCGGAGACTCGCGAGGGCTTCTGGGGACGCGTGAATCCGTTTGCGCGCAAGAAATATGTCGCGCGCCAGACGCAGCCGATTCGCGACCGCATCAACGAGCTTGATGAACTGACCGCCGCGAACAGCAAGGCAATTAAAGATACCGATGCGCGCGCGCAACAGGGAATTCAACTCGCATCAGCCAAGGCCAACGAAGCCGATCAGCATGCCGTCGACGCCGGCAACAAGGCACAAGCCGCGCAGCAAACCGCGCAGCAGGCGAACACTCGGATAACGACGGTTGAGCAGGTGGTCACCAACATCGACCAATATCAGCCGTCGACGCAAACCGAAATCCGCTTCAAGCCCGGCCAGACAGTGCTGAGCGAGAACGCCAAAAACGCGCTCGACGAGATGGCGACTCCACTCAAGGGTCAGCACGGCTACGTTGTCGAGGTGCAGGGATTCTCCTCAGGTCATGGACAGGTTGCAATCGCCACTTCGCAGAAGATGGCCGAGTCGGTCGTGCGCTACTTGGTGCTGAACCATGACATCCCGGTGTATCGAATTTACCTCGTCGGCATGGGTAATGCTCCTGCGCCGACGACCGCCGCCGAAGGCGAAGCCAAGCCGAAGCGCATTACTGGCGGACGCGTTGAAGTCAGCCTCCTGAAGAATAATCTGGAGCAACTGGCCTCAACCGGCACGGCTACCCAGGATCAACCGCAGCAGAAGTAGTAGCAGCAACGAGCAGTACCCTCCCCCTGGAAGCCTCCCGTGAACGCGGGAGGCTTTTTTATTTGTAGATTCGCGGAGCGGATTGAGGCTTTCAACTTCAGCTCAGCCAGGTTTCCACAGCTCTCCGTTTCCACGCCGTGTTATCCTCCACGCGTTATGGAAACTTTGTCCTGCACCCGAACATCGTCGCCAGTCGGCCAACTTTTCCTCGCAGCCTCCACAAAAGGCCTGGTGCGACTTGAATTCGAAGCGCGCATGCAGAAGTTGAGTTCCGGCACGACTTTGCAGGAATCCAGATCGGCCCTCGCGCCTTATCTTCGCGAACTCGACGAGTATTTCGCTGGCGAGCGTCGCGAGTTTGGTTTCGCACTCGATCTTCGCGGCACCGACTTCCAACTCGCCTGCTGGAATGCGTTGCTTGAAATTCCTTACGGCGAGACGCGCAGCTATCGCGATATTGCCGAGGCGATCGGCCATCCGCAGGCGTTTCGCGCCGTCGGCATGTCGAACAACCGGAATCCCGTGGCCATCATTGTTCCCTGCCACCGCGTGATTGCGTCGAGTGGATCACTGTGCGGCTACGGCGGCGGCCTCGATATCAAACGCAAGTTGCTCGACCTCGAGCGGGCCGGCGTTCCCGCTTGTCTCCCGTTCGGAATCGGCGCATAATCGCGGCACCAGTGGAGCCTATCGCATGCTGCCGCGTGTCGAGTACTCCGTTACCGTCCCCGTTCCAGTCGATGCCGCGTTCAAGGCTTTTCAGGATCTCGGACGTCTGCTCCATCGTGGAATTTACAACGAAGCTTCATGGACAGAGGGCAAGCCCTGGGAGGTTGGCAGTCGGATACGATACACAATCGTTAAGCCGGTCGCGGCCACGGTTTCCGCGGTTGTAACTTCCATCAGTCCGCCACGCTCCATCAGCCTGCTCAATCATGCCCTGGGCATTACCGCCGAACAGAACGTCTCATTCGGGCCGGATCTCAAAGGCGGTACGCGGATTCGCATGACGATGAATCTTGTCGGCAAGTCCAGCGAACTTTCGGAAAGCGCCGTACACGATGCGGTAACTTTCATCGTGCGAGACGCCCTCGACACCGTTACGGACCTGTGTCGGCGGCGGGCCTCGTAGTTATTTACAGCGATATCTACACCCAACAGCTAGTTGATCAGACCGCGCTGCCACAGAAACTCCCTCGCAACAGCAGTCGGATCACGATGTTGCCCGTCCACGGAATAATTCAATCGCCGCATATCTTCGTCGGAGATGACGCGTGTCAGTGCGTCGAGAGCGAGGCCCACTTCGGGATGCTTCTTCAGCATCTCTCCGCGCATGATGGCGACGGCTTCATAGGGCGGAAAGTAATGATGGTCATCCTGCAACGCGAACAGGTCGAGCGCCGGTATCAGGCCATCGGTGTTGTTGCCGGCAATAATATCAACCTGATGTTCTTTGAGAGCGCGGGTGATGAGGCCGAGATCCATGATGCGCGGGGGTGCCGCAAAGCGCAGGCCATAGCTTGCCACTAGACCCTTGTATCCGTCGGGGCGCTCCATGAATTCGTAACCGAATCCAGCGCGCCACTGCGGAGCGAATTGTGCGGCTTGGGACAGCGTTTGCACATGCAGACGACGTGCGTCGTCGCCGCGGATAACCATGGCGAAAGTGTCGTCAAAGCCCAGCGGTGGACCGACCGTCAGGCCGAACTTGCTTTCATAATCTTCCTTCACGCGTTGATAAACTTGCTGCTTGTCACCGCTCGGTTGCTGTTTGAGAACGGCGGTGAGCGCCGTGCCCGTATATTCCGGATAGATGTCGATTCGTCCGGCGAGAATCGCCTGCTGGCAGATGAATGTCCCCGCCAGATAGAAGCGCCGCTCGACTGGTAAGTGAGTGCGCCCTTCGATAATTTGCGCGAAGAGTTCTCCGAGAATCACTTGCTCGGTGAAATTCTTTGAGCCCACCACGATCCGATCGCTTTGGCTAGTGCAACCTGAAATCTGGAGCGCGAGCAGAAGGAGCAGCAGAAGCAGTGCTAGAAAGCCCTTTCGTGATCCTTCGTGCCCTTGGTGGTTCATGGTTTCTTCTGTATTGGAAAATCCGCAGCCGACCTACGATCTCCCGCGCAGCGACCCGAGCCGCCGCTCCAATTGTCCGAGTAAGAAGTCGGCAATCAGTGCGAGTAGCGCCGCTGGAATCGCGCCCGCGAGAATCACCTGGTTATTCACCATGGCCAGCCCGCGAAAAATAAATTCTCCCAACCCGCCCGCGCCGATCGCCGCCGCAATCGTGGCCAGGCCGATCGAGAGCACAGTCGCGATTCGGACGCCGGCCACAATGACCCCAGAGGCAAGAGGCAACTCAACCTGAAAAAGCAATTGGCGGTCGGTCAATCCCATGGCGCGGCCTGCTTCGACCACCGACGGGTCAACGCCCCGAATGCCTGCATAGGTATTGCGAATCAGCGGCAGCAGTGCGTAGAGCGCCAGAGCCAGGATCGCGAGACGGCCGGCGCGCGCGCCAATCCAAGGCGCTGGAAGAAGAAAGCCAAACAAGGCGAGGCTGGGGATGGTCTGGATTATGTTCGCACCTCCGAGCACCGGTTTGCCCAGTTGGGGAACGCGCGTGATCAGAATGCCGAGAGGAATTCCAACCAGCGCTGCGAGAATCGTAGCCACGCCAGCGAGCGTGATGTGCTCCAACGTCAACTCGAGCACTTGCTGCCGATTCGTCATCATAAACTGCAGGAAATTCATTCTGCTAACCTCGTGATCCCGTCATGGCTGTTCGTGTCCGGCAATCCGGAGAAAGCTTCGATGTAGGCTCGTACCAGAGGAAGTTCCGAGCGCGTAAATTCGGCGGCGGGAAGATCGACGACTAGCCGTCCCTCTTCCATCAGCGCGATACGATCCGCCAGCAGTAATGCTTCTCGCAAATCGTGGGTCACAAAGATGACGGTCTTCCGCATACGTTGCTGCAAAGTGCGGAACTCTTTTTGGATCTCTGATCGCGTGATGGGATCGAGCGCGCCGAAGGCCTCGTCAAGAAGCAGAATCGTAGGATCAGCCGCCAAAGCGCGTGCGACACCAACACGCTGCCGCTGGCCTCCGGAGAGCTGGCTGGGATATCGCGAGGCCAATTCGTCGTTAAGCCCGACAAGCGCCAGCAGTTCACTCACCCGCGCTTCTACGCGTTGCCGTGGCCAGTTCTCAATTCGCGGCACGAGTGCAATGTTGCGCTCAACCGTGAAGTGCGGGAACAAGCCGCCGTCCTGGATGACGTAGCCTATGCCACGCCGCAGTCGGATCGAATCCCACTCGGTAGTCCGTCGTCCGTTTACTCTAACATCGCCTGCGGTCGGCAACAGCAAGCGATTGATAAGTTTTAAGGTGGTCGTCTTGCCCGAGCCGCTGCGGCCAAGCAGCACCACCGTCTCACCCCGCTTCACCGAGAGCACGAGGTCTTCGAGCAGCGGGCGGCCGTTCAGGAGGAAGGAAACATGATCAAATTCGATGGCTGGTCGTTCGATAGCTCGTGCCTCGCTGGGAGCAGTAGTCATGTCGTCCTACGCCGAGCATTCTACTGCGCGGTCAAAGTTTGTAGGCAGCGTCGGGCAGGCCGGTGATCCTGATCCCACTGTGGCCTTTGTGGCGAATGTTGAGGCCGATCAGCAGCGCGGTGATCTGTTCGACGATACGCGCATTCTCGAGTTTGCCGCCGTCGATGGCGCGTATTCGCGGAATCTTCACCGCAAGTTCCATCGCAATCTGCGCGGCATCCGGATCATCGCTGCACATGATCACATCACAATCGACATCTTCGTCGAGGTTGCCATTGAGCACATCCGCCGATACGTTTTGAAATGCCGCCACTACGGAAACGCCTTTTGGAACCAACTCCGCCGTCTGTTGCGCCGCCGAGCCTTGCCAAACGCCGAGAGTGCGACTGGCACGTCCTCCGACGCTGGCTGCGAGGGGAACTGTGGCATCGATCAGGACGCTTCCCGCGCGGATCGCCGGCTTCAATTGTTTAAGAAGCGCGGCCTGCCCTTCGAACGGAACGGTCAGCACGAGGAGATCGCTGGCGGCGCAGGCCGCAGAATTTTCCATTCCCGAAACCTGAGCGTTGCCGCCGACACGTTTGCGGATCGTCTCCGCCGTTTGGTCCGCGCGCGCCGAATCGCGCGAGCCGATGATGACATTTTCTCCGGCCCGCGCCCAACGCAGGGCGAGGCCCATGCCCGCAGGGCCCGTGCCTCCGATAATGGCAATTGCCCGGCTCACGCAAACTCCGGCTCGAATTGGGAGGAAGCATCGGGCGCAACGCCCCAGGAAACAGGCGCGATTGGGAGCTTGATGTTCATGCGGGAATATTTTGTGTTGCGCTCAGCGGGGATGCGGCCCATCTCAAGAATCAACGACTGAAAATCTTCGGGACTGGTGTACTGGCCGGCGGTCGCTCCGGCTTCGCGCGAAATATTTTCCTCCATCAGCGTTCCACCGTAGTCGTTGGCGCCAGCATGCAGGCAAAGCTGCGAAAGTTTGCGATTGAGCTTCACCCACGAAACCTGAATATTGTCGATGGAGCCGGCGAGTAGAATTCGGGCGAGCGCGTGAATCCTGAGATGTTCGGCGAGCGTCGGTCCGCTGCGCGCCAATCCTTGCTGAAACAGAAGCGTGTTCTGATGCACAAACCCAAGCGGCACGAATTCGGTGAAGCCACCCGTCTCATCCTGAATCTGGCGGAAAAGATTCAGTTGCCGCACCCAATGATCAGGTGTCTCCATGTGCCCGTACATCAGGGTCGAAGTGGTGCGAATTCCGCAGGCGTGCGCAGTGCGAATCACCTCTTGCCATTGCGAGGACGAAAGCTTATTGCGCGAGAGCACATGGCGGACTTCGTCATCGAGAATCTCCGCCGCGGTGCCGGGCAATGTGTCGAGGCCGTTATCGCGCAGCATCGTGAGGTAGTCGCGCAGGGTCATGCCGGTCAGTTCCACGCCATACACAATTTCCATCGGAGAGAAGGCGTGGATGTGCATGGACGGCACCGCATTCTTGACGGCGCGCAAAATATCGCGATAGTAAAACGGAGCCAAACCATGCGGCAGGCCGCCCTGGATGCAGACTTCGGTGGCTCCCAGTGCCCACGCTTCTTTACTTTTGCGTGCCATGTCCTCGAGCGAGTGAAAATAAGAGTCGGCCTCGCGCGGGCCGCGGCTGAAGGCGCAAAACTTGCATCCCACGAAACAGATATTGGTGAAATTGATATTCCGATTTACGACATAGCTGACGATATTGCCGACCAGATCGCGTCGGAGCGTGTTTGCGGCTACGAGCAACGCGAATAGGTCTGCGCGATTGCAGCTTGGTTGGCCGCCGTTTGGCGTATCGCAGTTGGCCAAAGCGTAGCGTTCTTCGTCGGTCAAGCAACCGCTGTCTTGCGCCTCCAGCACACGCTCCAGGGCGCTGCGAATCGCTGGCGAAGCTTGAGGCGCAATCTCGTCCCAAGTCAGCGAGTGGAATTGTTCAAGCTCTGAAGCGGGCCAGGTCATGGCTTTCTCCTGCGGAACTTGTGCGAGACGACTATCTAAAAAGATCATTCTTCGCGGGCCGGATCAGCGCCCGCGCCCCACCACTTCCGTGCTGATAAGCATAGCCGCGAATAATGCATGCGGGCGTGTTTGCCAGCTTGCCGCAGACTAATCCCGCCGCACAAGCCAGTTCATCGGCCACGGCCTCGATCGTGGCGTGCAGCGAGTAGCCGTGCGGGTCGCGCCTTCCGCGATAATCAGCGAGCAGTTTCATTCCGGCGGCGCCGATGGCCACTTCGGTCAAGCCCTCGCGCCAGGGACGACCGAAACTGTCGCTGATGATGACCGCAAGTTCGATACCCAATTCCTTCTTCAACTCGCGCCGTAACCGCGCCGCGGAGCGATCGGGATCTGCGGGCAGTAACACTGCGTGCTTGCCGCCGTCCACGTTCGATACATCGATGCCACTGTTGGCGCAAACAAAGCCATGCTTGGTCTCGGTAATTAGTACGCCGCGTTTGCGGCGCACGACCCGCTGACTTTCGCGCAATGCCAATTCGCTGACGCGGGCGTCGAGGCCGTAGCGTCGTGCCCATCTCTGCGACGCCTTCGAGGGCTGAATTTCATTCAGCGCTACCACCGCGCCTTCTGCCTTGGAAACAACCTTGTGCTTCACGACCAGGATGTCGCCATCCTGAAAGCTAAGTCGCGAACTTCGCGCGGCCGCCAACAACTGCGCACTCAGCGATTCTCCTGCGCGGATTTCGCCGCTTACCGCAATCGGAAGAAGCCGAATTTCTTCGGCCCTGCGCTTACCGGCTTGCGAGCCCATAGATCCGATCGCGGCCAGCGAGATTCCACCTCCGCACCAGTTTTTGCGCTAGTCGTTCGCCTTTTGCCGTCGCCAGTTCCGCGAGATCTTCGGGACGATCGACGTCGCGAGCAATGCCCGGCAATTCGATCACGACGCAAGCCAGGCCAGTCGCTTCCGCCGCGCCGCGATGGGGCCAGAAGCTGTCGTTGCCGAACCGCAGGGGAAACAGATCTGCCGGAGATCGCCAGACCGCATTCGTGCCACGGCCAGCCGCATCGGGCACGAGCACGGTGCCGGCCGCCGGCGCGCAGTCGACGATCTTTTGCAATTCCGCAGCGTCGATCAAAGGGATATCCGCTGGCACGACCAGCGTGCTCGTTGCTCCCTGCTCTTTGCAAACGCGAGTGGCCATTTCGATGGCAGCCGTTTCTCCGGAGTTGTCGTCGGCGATGACATCGAAATGAAAAAGCGCGGCGAGGTCGCGCGCAAAGGGATCGTTGGTCACCGCAGCGACGGAAGGCCGGCCCTTCCAATCGGCCAGCGTTTGCAGCACATCCTCACACATTGCCTGGGCAAGAGCGAAGCGCTCTTCGTGAGTGAGAATCGAAGACAGGCGTTGCTTGGCGTCGGCGAGATTTTTTATGGGGACGAGAATCATGCGCGCTCCAAAGTGGACGCAGCTGATGGGGGTTGCATCGCGGCTTCGAGTACGCTCTTAGCTAATGCGATTCGATCTTCTGGTTTGCGCATGATGGTGGAAGTGCAATGGACGCGCAAACCGGTTTTGCTTAGCTCTTCGGCAGATGCCGCGTCCTCGGAGTCGACGACCAGGAGATCGAGAAAATCCTGATAACAATCAGCTACGCCAGCGATGGAAACGGCGAAGCCGTGCGCGGCCATCAATATACCCGCGGGACCGTTGACCGCGGCTCCGGCGACGATGGGGCTAACGGCGGCGATGCGGGCGCGACTTTCGCGAAGCGCTTCGCGGATGCCAGGAACGGCGAGAATCGGCCCGATGCTCGTCACAGGATTGCTCGGCGCAAGCAAGACGAGATCAGCCGAACGAATGGCGTCGATCACTCCGGGCGCTGGCTCGGCGTCGGAGGCACCAGCAAAGCGCACAGAGTCCACTGGATCCTGATACCAGCGCTGCACGAAATATTCTTGAAAACTCAGGTCCCCGATGGGAGTCAGAACGCGCGTCTCGACCCTCGAATTGCTCATCGGTAACACGCTGGCCTTAATCCCGAGATTGGCCGCAATCTCGGATGTAGCTGCGCTGAGCGTTTTGCCGTCGGCGAGCAATTTGGTGCGAAGAATGTGCGTGGCCAAATCGCGATCGCCGACGTGGAACCAGGTTGGTTGTCCCAGTTGTCCCATGGCTTGCAGGCAGAAAAAAGTGTCCCCCTTCACGCCCCAGCCGCGCTCCAAGCTGAGTTTGCCGGCCAGCATATAAGTGATGGAATCGATGTCGGGCGAAATGTAGAGCCCCCACCATGACATGTCGTCGCCAGTGTTGACGATGACAGTGAGCTCTTCGGGAGGGACGATCTTCCGCAGCCCATCAACAAATTTGGCGCCGCCGGTGCCGCCGGTGAGAACGGTGATCATGCGGTCCTCTTTTGTTGAGCGTAGCCCTCATGGTCGGCAGTGGCGCGCAGGCGTTCGGCCAGTAGATCGCTGGTCGCGGACGCGGCTTGCGCGAACGTTATTGCGCGCGCTGTTGCTACCGTTCTTACGAATTCGGGATACACAGGCAATCTCTGGCGCAACTCAAACCCTTTCGCCTCGGTTCGGCGTTGTAATTCTTCCAGATGCGGCCATGGCTTTTCGGGATTGATAAAATCTGGCGTGAGCGGTGAAACTCCGCCCCAATCGTTGATTCCTCCGTCGAGCAGGTCGGCGTAGTGAGGGTCGGAGAGATTCGGCGGCGCTTGAATATTCATCTTCGGCATCAGAAGGCGCGCAACGGCGAGAGTACGCAGCATATCGGCGCGACTGGGTTCAGGCCAGTGGGCCATCGGCGTCCGCGCCTTGGCGCGGAAGTTCTGGACGATGACTTCCTGAATGTGGCCGTACCTGGCATCCATGTCACGAATGGCGATCAGTGTATCGACACGCTCTTCGAGCGTTTCGCCGATGCCGATGAGAATGCCGGTGGTGAAGGGAATCTGCCGGCGGCCTGCAACTTCAATCACGCGCAAACGCTTCGCGGGATCTTTGTCGGGGGCGTTATCGTGGGCCGCACCTTTCGCCAGCAGGCGCGTGCTGGTCGTTTCCAGCATCAGGCCCATGCTCGGCGCCACGCGAGCCAAGCGTTGCAACCATTCGGCGCTCATCAGGCCGGGATTCGGATGCGGAAGCAAGCTCGATTCGCGCAGGACTTTTTCGCACATTGCTTCCAGGTAGTGCAGCGTCGATTTATATCCGAAGTGGCGCAGCGTCTCGCGCATCTCCGGAAAGAGCAGTTCGGGCTTGTCTCCGAGGCTGAATAACGCTTCGGTACATCCCATGCGCTCGCCGGCGTGGACAACTTCCATCACCTCATCGGGCGTCATGGTGTGCGCGCCGGGCTGATTAGGGTCGCGGCGGAAGACGCAGTAGCCGCAATAGTCGCGGCAGAGATTGGTGAGGGGCAAAAATACTTTGCGGGAATAGGTGATGACTGGCGGCTTGAATTTGGCGCGCGCGGCTTGTGCGGCGGAGAGCAGCGCGGGCAAGGCGTCGTCATCGGCCCGCAGCAAATCGCAAGCTGCCTGGCGCGAAACCTCGGCACCATCGCGCGTTGATTCGGCGGCCGTGATCATCGTAGTTGCATCTGGGGAAAAGATGGCCATGGCGCTACTTTGCTCGTTTCGTCAATTCAATGCGAGCAATGATCATAGCGCCAAACGCTGGTAAAAATGATAACGGACGGAGTAATTTTCTGTACGGCGGCAAAACAGGTACGGCAAGAGCGGGAATATCAACAGCATTACCACGGAGGACACTAAGGAGCACGAAGGAAAGGATAGGCCTTCTCTTTATGATGCTTAGCATTTGAACCTCGTTTACTTGACCATCACCAGTTTTGCAATTGTCGCGAGCTGCATGTTCGACGTACCTTCATAGATTTTTCCGATTTTCGCATCGCGCCAATATTTTTCTACCGGGTAATCTTTGGTGAAACCGTAGCCGCCGTAGATTTCGATTGCGAGCGAGGTCACGCGCTCGGCAACTTGCGAGCTGAAGAGCTTGGTCATGGCGGCTTCTTTCACGAAATTCATGCCTGCGTCTTTCATCCGGGCTGCGTTATAAACCATGAGGCGCGCGGCTTCGATCTCAGTGGCCATTTGCGCGATCTGGAACTGGATACCTTGAAATTCGGCAATGGGCTTGCCAAATGCCGTACGTTCCTGCGCATATTTTGCGGCATATTCCCACGCGCCCCGCGCTACGCCTAGCATCTGCGCGCCGATTCCTATGCGGCCTTCGTTCAGCGTTTCGATGGCGATTTTGTAGCCTTTGCCGACTTCGCCCAGGACGTTGTCTTTTGGCACGCGGCAGTCTTCGAGAATCAGTTCGCAGGTAGACGAGGCGCGAATTCCGAGCTTGTCTTCTTTCTTGCCCACAGTGAATCCGGGAAAATTTTTTTCGATCAGAAACGCCGTGATGCCCTTGTATCCTTTCGACGCGTCGATGGTGGCAAAGAGGATGAACAGTCCGGCTTCTTTGCCGTTGGTGATCCAGAGCTTGCGTCCGTTGAGAACGTAGTCGCTCCCTTTGAGTTCAGCTTTTGTCTGCAGGGCGAACGCGTCGGAGCCGGATCCGGCTTCGCTCAATGCGTAAGCTCCGACGGTGTCGGCGGCCATCTTTGGTAGATAGCGTTTCTTCTGATCTTCAGTGGCCCAGCGGAGAATTGCATTCGCCACTAGGGTGTTCTGCACATCGACGATGACTCCGGCGGACGCGTCGGCGCGCGAAAATTCTTCAACAGCCAGGATGGCTTCGAAAAACTTGCCGCCCGCGCCCCCGTATTGCTCGGGGATCTCGATGCCCATCAAGCCTAGTTGGAAGAACTGATCTAGGAGGGCGTGATCGAACGCGCCTTTTTCATCCATCTCTTTGGCCAGCGGACGAATCTTGTCTTCAGCGAACTGGCGGACACTGTCACGGAAGAGAATCTCGTCTTCGGTAAGCGTGGTGAGCGGCGCGGGATTGGCGAGTTGTAGAATTTCCGGCATGAAGACACCTCGTACTGGGGACGCTGGCCGCGTCCGAGCAAAGGATGGTGAACTGAAAATTGTAGCAGCAGAGGCGTCCGCGCAACGGTTGCCCAGGGCGCCGCGTGCACATTCATTGACCGTGTTACCTCAGGTTAATCCTCTAAGGTTGCGGCCTCCTCCAACCTGCGCAATCGATAGGGCATCCATGATGGCGACGGAGAGCTTTTATGCTGAGCATTCGTGAGTTGTCATTTCGTTGCACAAGTGCAGCGTCGTTTTGGTCTTTTCTATCGAGACTTTCAAGCCTATTCGCGACGGTCTTGATCGCAGCGTCGCTTTTGGCGGCCTCCGCGCAAGCTGCCGTGACATTCAACGAAATCCTGCTCACCTCCGGGGACACAGGAACCGATTCGACGGTTTCCGGAGACTTCAACGGCGATGGCATTCTCGACCTCGTAACCGTCAATGCCTCGACGCTCTCATTCTACGAAGGCTTAGGCGGCGGGCAATTTGCGGCGCCCGTCAGCCAAGCGCTGGCGCAGAACCTGGGAGCGGTATTTGCTGCTGATTTCAACGGAGACGGAGCGCTTGACCTGGCGATCGCCGGTGCAGCCAATTCTGCAGTAGTTACGATTTTGCTGGGGAACGGGGATGGGACGTTCAGGCAAGGGACGAACGTTACCGTCTCCGGCTATGCGGCGGCCATTACGCTGGCGGATTTTAATGGCGACCACAAGCCGGACATAGCGGTTTCCGATGGCACCAACTACATGACCTGGGTTTTCCTGGGGAATGGCGACGGAACGTTCAAGTTGTCGCAGACCGAGTATTACGGCGGAAACACGATTGTCTCCGGAGACTTTAATGGCGACGGCAAACAGGATCTGGTCTTTGCCTCTTCCACCAATGTAGGACTGTTCCTTGGTAAGGGTAACGGAACGTTCTCGCAGCTTATACTGGCGCCGCTGAGCGATGTGGACTCGCTAGCGGTCGGGGATTTTTACGATAACCGCATTCAGAGCCTCGCGGCAGTGGTGACGGTTCCGCAGGGCGCGGAGATCAATGACAACTACATCTATACGCTGCGCTATGCCAAAGGGCAGCTTTACGTCGAAAATCAGAACCTGTTTCAAAAAGGGGGGGCGGTTGGTAATTGGGCGATCGCGGCCGGCGATCTCAATGGCGACTTCAAAGTCGACCTTTACTTCTCCGGAGGTTTCATGATGACCGGTGGCCTCTCCGATTACATGCTGGGAAATGGTGATGGGACGTTCCGGCCTATGAAAACCGCCGCTAACCCGATTGGCACCAATACGTCGACTCCGTTTATACGAGACCTGAATCTCGATTCGCGTCACGACGTGGGGGCGGCATGGAACAGCGATTACGACGAATTCGGCGGCGGTGCGGAGGTGTTGATCAATACCAACGCGATACCCAACTGTGATCCGCCGCCGGCAAATGCTCTGAGCGTGCATGTTTGCGCTCCCCAAAACGGCGAGACCGTAGGCAGCACATTCACCTTCAAAGCGGCGGGCAACGCATTCAATGGGATTGCGAAACGCATGGAGCTCTGGATCGACGGTACTTTGGTCTCGGAGTATCTGGAAGATCAACTGAAAGCGACGGTTTCGCTTAGCGCGGGCCAGCACACGGCCACGTTTGTGGTGGTGGACACGTTTGATAGCATGGCTTCCACGTCGGTAAATTTTACGGCTGAGTAATGCTTGTTTGGCAAATCAGCCCATGCGGAGAGAGCGTGTGACTGCTTTTCTTTTTGAGATTCTTATGTCGCGAGGGCGCGGACAGTTGCGGAGCTTCGCTCCGCTAGGGAGACAACGGCTTCTGCCTTAGGTGCTCTTGACCTATTTCAATAACGGCCCACGGCAGCGGGCGAGGGCATCCGCTCCACACGACATAAGTCCACTTGACACAACCTATTTCGGCATCAGCTCGGCAACAGTCAGCTCATCTGCTTCTCTTAGTTCCGGAAAGATCCACGCCCAGACTGCAATGACGACCAGCGTGCCAACTCCACCTACGATCACGGCGGGGACGGCGCCGAACCATTGCGCGGTCAGGCCGGATTCGAATTCGCCGAGTTCGTTCGAGACTCCTATGAAGAGCATATCTACGGCGTTGACGCGGCCGCGCATTTCATCGGGAGTGGCTAGTTGAATCAGCATGGCGCGGATGATGACGCTGACCATGTCGGCGGCTCCGGTGAGGAAGAGGGCGATCAGCGAGAGGATAAGGCTGCGCGAGATTCCGAAGGCGATGGTGAACACGCCGAAGGCGCCCACGCACGACAGCATGGTGAGGCCGGCGTGGCGGCGGATGGGATAGTGTGCGACCGCGATCGCAGTCAAGGCGGCGCCGACTCCGGGAGCGCTGCGCAGCAGGCCGAGTCCCCACGGGCCGGTGTGGAGAATTTCTTTGGCGTAGATAGGGAGCAGGGCGACCGCTCCGCCCAAAAGCACGGCAAACATGTCGAGCGAGATCGAACCCAGGATCACTTTTTTCTCAAAGATAAAACGAAATCCGGCGAGGATTGTGCGAAGGCTGATGGTCGCTCTTTCGGCGACCGCTTCTTCGGGTTCTTCTGGCGATGTGGGCAGCGGGTGGATGCGCAATGTCATCATCACCGAGAGGATCGACACGACGACCGCTAGCGTATAGACAGCTTTTGGGCCGTGAAACAAGGCGTAGGCGATGCCTCCGGCGGCGGGACCGGCGATGGTTGCGATCTGAAAGGTGCTGGCGTTCCAGGCGACGGCGTTCGAGAAATGTTCTTCGGGGACGAGATGAGGCAGGATGGCGCGGCTTACCGGGAAGCTGAAACTGCGGCATGCTCCAACCAAAACGAGAACGCCGTAGATCAGGTGCACCGATTGCGGGGCGCGCCAACTAATGGTGAGCAGCAGAGCCGAGCACACACCGTAGCCCGCGTAGCAGGCCATGAGCAGCTTGCGGCGATCGAAGAGATCGGCGGCGTGCCCGGCGAAGAGGAAGAGGACGAAGCCGGGGGCGAATTGCGCGAGGCCGACGTAGCCGAGGTCGAGCGGGCGCCTGGTGATTTCGTAGACTTGCCATCCTACGGCGACGGATTGCATCTCGATCGACAAGACGATCAGAAAGCGCGCAAGCGTGTAGGCGACGAAGTTGGGATGAGTGAATGCGACCCGCCCAGCGAGGCGGGGATCTTTCGCGGTGAGCATTCCTTAATACTTTGCCACAAGAACGGTTGTCAGCTCTCAGTTGTCAGCTCTCAGTAGAAGCCGCTGGCTCCGTTTTTCAGCGCACATCTATCTTTCTTATCTTCGATTAATCAGCGACGCTACGTAGCCTGCGCCGAATCCGTTGTCGATATTCACCACACTGACGTTCGAGGCACAGGAGTTCATCATCCCCAGAAGAGCGGCCAGGCCTTCGAAGGCTGCGCCGTAGCCGATACTGGTAGGGACGGCGATGACCGGAACTCCTACGAGGCCGCCGACTACGCTTGGCAGAGCGCCTTCCATGCCAGCACAAACGATGATTACGCGCGCTTTGGCCAGCGCCTCGCGGTGAGCCAGCAGGCGGTGGATGCCGGCGACTCCGACGTCGTAGATTTGCTGAACGTGGTTGCCCATTAGCTCGGCGGTGACCACCGCCTCCTCGGCCACAGGTATGTCACTGGTTCCCGCGGAAACGACTGCGATCACTCCCTTGCCGTAGCATTTGCGATCACGCTTGAGCGAGATGGTGCGGGAGAGTGGACGGTACTCAGGGCCCGGTTTCTTGTCGCCAAATGCGGCCCTCACGGCGGTGTAGTGATCTTCGGTGGTTCGCGTTGCGAGGACGTTGCCTCCGTGAGCGGCCAGACGCGCGAAAATATCAGCTACCTGGCGCGGACTTTTGCCTTGACCGAAGATCACCTCCGGCATGCCTTGGCGGAGGGCACGATGGTGGTCGAGTTTGGCAAAGCCTAGATCCTCAAAGGGCAGGTGACGCAGGCGCTCTACGGCTTCGTCGGGCGAGAGTCGCTTTTCCTTCACCTCATTGAACAGTTTGCGGAGGGCTTGGGAATTCATGGATATTTCGTCGACGACGCTAGATAAACATCGAAGGCGCAGACGACATTGTAGATCCTTGCGTCGATGCGGTGCCGGGCGCAAATTACAACCACTCGCTTGCCCTTGGCTCGCACCGGCAGGCTCCGCCCGGATGGAGCCAGTGAATCTAGCCATAAAATCAAGTGATTTCAGTCACTTACATAGATTACTTCAGTGGTTCTACGCCCTTTGGATAGATTGCCGTGCGCTTTCGCGCACCCTATACTGAGGGTACTCTGGTTCTGGATTCTCTGGCAGGTGCACGGGTAGGGTTGCCCTAATGTAGGTGTGTCTTTTAGCCGATGTCTAATTTTGGCCCTGATTGGCCGACCTGACCTATGCATAGACGCCTGCAATTCGCGCTGATGGCCAGCTTAACCGCGATCTCCTTTCTCTCTACCTTTTCGGCGACACCGGCGTGGGCGCAGTCTGGCGCTCCATTGGGCGATGCGATGATTTCGCGAGCGGGAGCAATTTCTTCGACTACCGACGAAACCGGCCGCAGGATTTATGTAAACGACGGGAGTGGGGAGGCGACTGGCGTGCCTGCCTCGGCTTCGAGAACGTTTGGAAGCTTCAATTACGGTACCTCTTCACGATCCTCCTTAGTCTACTGGAGTTCGACTGAGCATCGCTTCAAGCCGGTTCCGACCAGCGGCGCGGTAATGCAGGCGGCGCGATCGGCGGCCTCCGAGGTCAGCCACTATCTCGATGGCAAGGGGCCGAATTATCAGTATCTTAACCGCGCCTTCACGCAACAGGATATTGACTCTGCGATTGACGCGGCGGCGGCGCGGCACAACGTCGATCCCAGCCTGGTACGGTCGGTGGTCAAAGTCGAGTCGAATTTCAATCCCAATGCGGTCTCGCGCAAGGGAGCCATGGGGCTGATGCAGTTGATGCCTTCGACGGCGCGGTCGCTCAATGTAGCCAACCCTTTTGATCCGGCGCAGAATGTGGATGCGGGCGTGCGGCATCTAAGGAAACTATTGGATAGCTATGGCGGCGACGTTCGTCTGACTCTGGCGGCGTATAACGCTGGGTCGGGAGCGGTGGCGCGCAGCGCGGGCGTGCCGCGTTTTCGGGAGACGCAGAATTACGTCCGCCGAATCACAGACTTATATAACGGCGGCGGGGTGAGTGAGGGTTCGTCGGGCGGTTCGACAGGGAATTCGTCGGCGCGGGAGCCAGTGCACGTGGAGCGGGATACCCGGGGCGTCCTCTATATCAGCAACACGGAATAGCAGTTTGGCTTGAGCAACTTTATGGTCCGGGTTGGGTTGTCATTTCGGTAGGAGACGACTGCACACACAGAGTGCACAGGTCCTTCGCTCCACTCAGACTGACAGCATCATAAGCAGTAGGAATTAGTGGCAGGAATTTAGTGCAGACCCAGGCTTCTACGACCCTAACTCGAGGCGGCCCCGCCTTTTGCCTCGGCGTCGCGCTTTTGTTCGCCCTGCTTCCACTGGCTTCCGCTTCGACTCGAATCCACCACAACGACTCTTGGACTCGCCAGCAATTTGCGCGGGCGGAGCGCATGCGAGAGGCTTTGAACGGCCGCCCGGCAGGAGAGCGCACTCGGCACGAATATCAGCGGGTCCTCGATTCTTACCGGCGCGTCTATCTAGGCTCACCGTCTTCTTCGAAGGCCGATCCAAGTGTGGTGGCGACTGCCGAATTAATGGTCGAGATGGGGCGGCGCTTTGACGACGACAAGATTCTCCGCGAGGCGATTGATCAATATCATTTCCTGCGTAAGGAATATCCCGGCAGCAAATATCGATCTGACGCGCTGTTTACGATCGGCGAGATCTATAAGGATGATCTGAACGATCCGGCCGAGGCGCGCGCCGCGTTCGCGGATTTCTTGCATCGCTATCCGCGGAACCGGCTGGCGGATGACGCCCGCGCAGCGGTGCAAGAGATCGATGCCGAGGCGGCGAACAAAGAGCATTTGGCGCAAAAAGCGTCGCGCCGGATGCAGGTTGCCGGCAACCATACCGGTGTTGCCGGCTCGAGTAGCGCGGCTGCGAATGTTAGGGCCGACGCGGTTTCGCTGGCGAACGCTGATTCTGACAACGCAGGAGAAGAATCAGGCTCGGTGGCAGCGAGCGCTACTGATGCCCGCCGCAACACCTTGCCGCGCATCACCGGGGTCCGGCACTGGTCGACGCCCGACTACACACGGGTCGCGATTGACGTTGAGCAGGAAGTGAAATTCGATTCACAGCGCATCGCGCATCCCGACCGTATTTTCTTTGACCTCCGAGACACGAAGCTAGCGTCTACCCTGGTCGGCAAAACCTTCGATGTAGATGACGGCTTTCTGAAGAAAATACGAGTTGCCGAGTTTAAGCCGGGACGTACCCGGATCGTGCTCGAAGTGGATGATTTGTCGAGCTATGACGCGTTCCTGCTGCCGGACCCATATCGGCTGATCATTGATATTCATGGCAAGCAGAAGCGGGCGACGATGCTGGCTGCGAAAACGGCGGTTGGGAAAGATGATTCCGCAGCACAGGAGCCTTCGGCCTCTTCGGAATCGAGTGATGTGGTCGAGTCGGCCGCGACGCCGGTACGCGAAGCGAAATCCGCGCCGCAGAAAGCGCAACGGGATTCCGCGAAGGTTGCGATCGGTTTTACCAAGCCGGGGCTGGTTGAGACTGACCTGCCTCCCGAAAATAGCAGCACAGATTCACAGCCGCCTGACCCGGCGAGGCCAGTAGCTGGCATCGGAGTAGTTAAGACGCAGGTGGCCGTCAAGGGATCGAACCGTAAGATTCCGAAGACCATTGTCGAAGCCGAAGACCACGCGCCGACGACGGTAGCCACTCTGGAGCCGGAAAAGATTCGGCCGGAATCAGGTTCGAGCGTCACCAAGTCAGACGGTGCGAGGCCTGCCAAATCGCATTCGCCGTCATCGTTAGCGCCATCATCTTCGTCGTCGCTGCGCCGGAAGAAATCTAAATCTTCCGTTACAGCGGCAACTTCCGACACTTCGGACCTGCCGTCTGATGTTCGCGAAGTGACACGCGAGGCGCAGCCTACGGCCGCCGGCGATCGCTCGCTGATTCGCGCTCTGGGCTTGAAGATTGGCAAGATCGTCATCGACCCAGGCCACGGAGGGCACGATACGGGGACGATTGGTCCGAATGGCTTGCTTGAAAAAGACGTGGTGCTCGACGTCGCCAAGCGACTTGGCCGATTGCTCGAAACCCGGCTTGGCGCCGAAGTGATCTACACGCGGCACGATGACACGTTCATTCCGCTCGAGACCCGGACCGCGATTGCCAACCGGGAGCGGGCGGACCTGTTCATCTCGATTCATGCCAATTCGAGCCGTGATTCGGACGCGCGCGGCGTGGAAACTTATTATCTGAATTTCACCCAGTCGCCGGAGGCGCTGGAAGTTGCGGCGCGTGAAAACGCGGTGTCAGAGAAATCGATTCACGAACTCCAGGACCTGGTGAAGAAGATCGCGCTCAAGGAAAAAATCGACGAATCGCGCGAATTCGCCGGCGATGTACAGCAGTCGCTCTACGGCGGACTGGCACTCGATAACGCCGGCATACGCAACCGCGGCATCAAGAAGGCTCCCTTTATCGTGCTGATTGGCGCCAACATGCCTTCGATTCTCGCCGAGATTTCCTTCGTTTCGAATCCCACCGACGAGCGCAAGATGGAGACGGCCGAGCACCGGCAGCGCATTGCCGAATCGCTCTACCGCGGCGTATCCAAATATGCGAGCGGATTAAGCGGCGTTAAGGTGGCGAGCAAGATCGACAAACCTGAAGGACAGTGACGTTTTTTTCCCCGAAAAAAGGAAGGGAATTTTTCCGTGACATTCGTAACATCCCCTCTATGTTTTTCATAGGAAGATAGTAGCCATTCGCGCTATTGTGGCGCAGATTATCCTCAAAAAAATGCGCCCAAACGTGTGTCTGCGGAGTAGAAGCACCAACTTGAAGGCGGCGGCCTGCTGTTTTCTGATGACGCTAAGCGGGTGGGCACAGAATACCAAGCCATCATCCGCCGCGGATGCCGCCAAACTGGTGGTGCTCGAACGGTTGTGGAATCAGGCGCAGGTGATTCGCGACTCGGCTGCGATCGCGAGCATGATTGGCGACAAGTTCGTCAATACAGAATGGGATGGTGAAGTCACCGACCGCGGAAGATTCCTGGCGGATTTCGCCGACCCGAAGTTTCAGCCTAGCATCATGAGCATCGATGATGTGAAGGTGGAAATGTATGGGGCAATGGCGGTCGTGATTGGCAATTACCATACGAAGGGCATGTACGGCGCCAAGCCCTATGAGCATTTTGGGCGCTTCACCGATACCTGGGTGTTTCAGGATGGCAAGTGGCTGTGCGTGGCCAGCCATACCAGCCTGTTGAAGAAGTAGATCGCGTCCAATTCCTCTACTTGGCACGCCATTCCGACACACATCTACCAACACACAGAGACCGGTTTGGCCGTTACGCAGCCCTGCTATGGAAACTTTCCGAGGCTGCCGGTAGTCTAATAGGGTAACGGTGGTGTGCCTTTCCGGGATGAGATTCTTGCGACATCTTTTCGTTGTTCTTGCCTCTTTTCTTCTCTGCGCGGAGATCTTCGCCGCCGATCCGTCGAAGCCGGTTGCGGCTTTCACAAGTTCGCCTTCATCGGGTTCTTCTTCCGCTGCTTCCACTGCGCCCGCGGTTCTTCCCCCCGAATTTTCGGGCTGGCAGATGAAGGGTGCACTGACGCGCAGTTCCGATCCCGCCTCTGCTGATCCAACCGACGCGGCTGTGCTCAAGGAATACGGTTTCGTTCGCATGGAGAAGGCCTCTTACACGCGCGCCGATGGCCGCAACCTGACGATCAAGGCTGCGTTGTTTGAAGATGCCAGCGGCGCTTATGGCGCGTTTAGTTATTACTGCTCCGAGGATATGGGCGAGGAGACGATCGGTGGGCAGGCGGCTTTCCAGAATAACCGCGTGCTTTTTTATCAGGGCAATGTGCTGGTGGATGCCGTGTTCGACAAAATGAGCGTGATGTCGGCGGCGCAACTGCGGCAGCTGGCCGGGCTCTTGCCAGAGGCCGCGGACAATAAAGGCAAACTGCCTTCGCTGCCATCGCGGCTTCCCAGGTCGACATCCGAGAGAAGCCTGGAAAAAAATACGACGAAGTACCTGCTGGGCCCGGTCGCGCTTGATCGCGTCGGATCGCCACTGCCCGCCTCGATGGTGGACTTTAAATCAGGCGCGGAAGTAGTAATCGGCAAGTATGCGGTGAACGCTGGCGACGCAACCTTGATGCTGATCGAATATCCGACCTCGCAGATTGCTGCGGATCGGCTGCGGCAGATCGACGCGTCGCATCAGGTCACCACGCAACAGCCCGGCGTCACGCCGATTCTCGATATCGGACCGTTCTTCGACACTCGCACCGGGCCAATCATTCTGATTGCTTCCGGACCGCTTTCGAAGAGCGAGGCGCGGGCGCTGATGTCCGCCGTCAGTTACGAAGCTGATGTTACGTGGAATGAAAATACCTACGTGACCAAGAAAGACAATCTGGCAAATTTTCTATTCAATGCCATCGTTCTCTGCGGAATCGTGGTGGGACTGGCGCTGGTCGCGGGTATCGCATTTGGAGGTCTGCGGTTGCTCATAAAACGGCTTTTTCCCGATTCGGTCTTCGATCGGCGCGAGGCTGTGGAATTCATCTCTCTGCACCTGGAAGACCAGCCCCGGCCGGTGCCTCCGGAGCGGTAAGTGCCTCAATTCAAGGTCGTTAGCGCCCAGAAAGGCGGTTTTAAGGCCATTTTGGAGCGGTTTGCCGACTTGTAGGCGAGCGCTGTAAGTTATTGAAAATAGGACCATTTAAGTCGCAAATTTTGCTTGACACTGTGCTTTTAACGCTCATAAGATTCCCGCAGAAAGTTCTGATGGATGAAACCTCCGTTGGAACTATTCTCCCTTGAAAGAAAAGGCCGCCCAAGTTGCCGGGTGGCCTTTTCGTTTAGCAGCAGAGTTCTGAATTGCAGTCGTCAGCCTTCAGTGAAACCCACGCCTCAGATTCGCTCGCTGAGAACTGAGAACCGAGAACTACGCTGAACTGCTTCTCGCTTGCCTGCGTACAATACGCTGGATGATTGTGTGAATGCGGAAGGAGACATGATGTTTTGCGATCAATGTGGGGCGCAGTTGCTCGGCGGAGCGTCGCGCTGTGCGCGCTGCGGCAAACCCGTTCTGGGACTCATCGAACTTCGGCGCAGCCGGGTTCGCGAACACGTCCGCCTCTTGGGCATTCTCTGGATGGCCTACTCGGCGCTGTACGTCATCGCGGGAGTTGCGGTGCTGATCGTGGCCAAGACGATCTTCGGCGGCACAATCCACATTCACAATGGCCCATCACCCGAGGTGACCGTATGGCTGCGGCCACTTCTGACTTGTGTCGGATGGTTGATTCTCGCCATAGCCGCAACCGGCTTCTTCACCGGATGGGGTTTACTCCAGCGTGAGACGTGGGCGCGAACCTTTGCCTTAGTCGCCGGCTTCGTGGCCCTGTTGCGCATCCCGCTGGGTACGGCGCTCGGCATCTACACACTGTGGGTGCTGCTGCCATCGCAATCCGATGACGAGTACAAGGCGCTGGCAGAAGCGGCGTAGACGGTTCGTTCTTGTGATGGCTATTGCGGGGATCACATCGGAGTAACATTGCGCGAATTCGAGACGGCCCTTAGAATCGGAAGCAGGCCGACGTAGCTCAGTTGGTAGAGCAGCCGATTCGTAATCGGCAGGTCATCAGTTCAAGTCTGATCGTCGGCTCCATTCTTTCCGCTGCTCATGCGTTGGAGTTAACCGCCTGACGATCACGCGAAGAGGATTTCTTGCGCAAGGCGGACTGATTTCGATGGCGCTGGCCTTGCGCCGCATGCGCCAGAGTCCTACTCCCACCCTTCCGCAAAGTGCGCGCAAGGATGGGGCACCCGCATCTTCGGGTCAGAACATAGCCGGTCAGAACATTGGTTCGGGGATCTCCCACCCCGCCCCGGCCACACTTCGCAAACAATTGAATGCCAGTTCTCTGGCGCAATTTGTCGATTCGCTGCCTTTGCCGGAGACGATTCAGCCTATCGGAAGTCGGCCTGGCCCGGATAACCCTGCGGTTCTCCTTCCTTATTATCGGGTTGCGATGCGGCAGTTTGAAGCGAAGGTGCATCGCGATTTGCCGCCGACTCGGCAATGGGGATACGCGTCGTCGTCGCCGGGGCCGATTTTTGAGACGCGCAGTGGGCGGGGATTATTGGTCGAATGGGTCAATGAGTTGCCGCAAAAACATTTTCTGCCCATCGACCACAATATTCACGGCGCGGAGGCGGACAAGCCCGAAGTACGGACGGTGGTCCACCTGCATGGCGCGAAGGCGGGCCCGAAGAACGATGGCTATCCGGAGAGCTGGTATGCGCCGGGGAAGTCGGTGGTTTATCACTACCCCAATCGGCAGGATGCCGCGATGCTGTGGTATCACGATCACGCGCTCGGCATTAACCGGCTCAATATTTTTGCGGGGCTGGTGGGCGCATTTTTCGTGCGCGATGAAGTTGAAGATGCGCTGCATCTGCCTCGCGGCAAGTACGAGATTCCGCTGGTGATTTATGACCGGCTTTTCGATCTCGATGGGCAGCTTAATTATCCGGTATCGAACAATCCGAAATCGCCCTGGGTGCCGGAAGTTTATGGCGATGCCGTCCTCGTTAACGGCAAGATTTTCCCTTACCTCGAAGTGGAGCCGCGCAAATATCGCTTCCGCGTGCTGAATGGATCGAACGGACGGGCGATTCATTTGACCTTCAGCGGCGGCCAGTCGCAGTGGTTCCCAAAATTTCATCAGATTGGCAGCGATCAGGGATTGCTGCCGGCTCCGGTTGAGTTGACACGGGTGCGACTGTCTCCGGGCGAGCGCGCCGATCTGATCTTCGATTTTTCGGAGTATGCCGGAAGCAATCTCGTACTCAGAAATGACAACTTTAACGTGATGCAGTTTCGCGTGGCCGCAAAAGGCGCGCCCGGCGATAGCGCCTTGCCTAAGAGTTTGAGGCCGGTTCCGAAGATTATGGAATCGACAGCGGTCAAGACTCGAATGTTGACGTTGGGAGAGATCGACGACCCACAGAAGCGGCCCTTAATGTCGTTATTAAATAATGCTCACTGGAGCATGCCGGTCACGGAGAATCCGGTGCTCGATTCAGTGGAGATCTGGAATTTCATCAATCTCACGAATGACGACCATCCCATTCACCTGCACCTGGTGAGGTTTCAGATTCTCGATCGGAGAGCGTTCAGTATTAACACTTACTCGACGACGGGAGAACTGAAATATCTGGGACCGCCCGTAGCGCCCGACCCGGCGGAGGCCGGTTGGAAGGACACGGTGCGCGCCGACCACGGCATGGTGACGCGAATCATTATCCGCTTCGAAGGATTCGCCGGCCGCTATGTCTGGCACTGCCACATCCTCGAGCATGAGGACAACGAGATGATGCGGCCGTTCGATGTGGTGGAGGGTCGTTAGACGTTCGTCGACGGTCGTTCCCGGTTGATTGTTATGCGAACGGTACAACAATAGTAAAAAGCCAACGACGAACGACCACCGACCACCGACGACTCTACGGCAAACTGTCGTAGCAATTCCCCGGCCCGTCGCTGGGAGGGTTTGCTGGCGGCGTCGTCCACGGAGGATTGGTGAAATCAAAAAAGTCGGTCATATCGCTCGTGCCGCTCGAGCCGTCGCGGGCATTCAACGGTTGGAGACTAAAGCGTTCTTCGACCAGCTTTAGCCACGCGGTGGAATCGGTCTGGACGTGGGAAACATAACCCGCTTTGGCAAAGGGCGAAATCACGATGACGGGTATGCGAAAGCCGTATCGGGTGAAGTCGCCCGGAGGATCATAGGGCGGCGTGCTGTGTGTGAGCGCAGCGAAGGTGCAGCCAGGATCGGTGGCGCTAGTGCAAAGGTCGACCGGCTTAATGCCATCTGGACTGGGCACGTTGGTCGGAGGCACGACGTGGTCGTAAAGGCCTCCGGCTTCGTCAAACGTAAAAATAAGGACGGTTGAGGACCACTCCGGACTATTCATCACCGCATTGATCAGCTGTTCTGTTTCGGCCACGCCGTCCTGAATGTTGGCGGCTGTGCCGTCCGGTTTCTCATCCGCGTCGGGCTTGTCGATAAAGGTGACCGAGGCGAGGTTGCCGCTTTGCGCATCCGATAAAAACTGCGAAAACGACGGATCGTTGACCACATTCCCCGTGCTGCCGTATCGATCCATGAATCCGTTGAACACAGACGCGTAGGTGTATCCGTCGGGCAGTTCGGTATAGATCTTCCACGAAACGCTGGCAGCTTGCAGGGAATCGAAAATCGTCTTCGACTGAATGGGAGGCTCGATGCCACCCATATAAGGATAGGCGTAGCCGCCTGAGGTCGCGCCCATCAGGTAATAACGATTAGGTTGGGTGCGAGTGGCTGCGGGAGCAAACCAGTTGTCGGACATGGCGAAGTTCGTTGCCAGCCAATAGTGGTACGGAATATCGCTACCGGTGTAGTAGCCCATGGCTCGAATACCTTGCACATCATTTTCGCCGTTGCCAATAGCCGCACTGGCGGCGCTGACGACGAAGCCATCCGATCCGGGCGTGGGCAAGCCCAAAGTGCCGGGGGTGTTAGAACTCGGATTCGTGATATTGAAATCCCAATGGCCGACAATCCAGTCTGGGCTGAGGCCGTCGATGCACGCCGTCTGTAAGTGGAATGCGTAGATTGGAGTAGTAGGAACGCCTTGTGGGTTCGGGGATTCGTTCATGGCGCTGCATGGCGTCGTCCAGGGCGTTGCGCCCCCAGTCGTCGGGCTGCAATCATCGGGCAGTCCGTTGACCGAGCGCGGCAAATTATATGGCGCCGCGCTGCGATAGTCATTCATTTTGCCGAAGTAATGATCGAAGCTCCGATTTTCTTCAGCGAGAAAAATGATGTGCTTGATCACGCTGAGATTCGGCGGCGGCGGTGGCGGGTTTGAAGAACTACTCGAAGTCCCGGCGCAGCCTGTCGATGCCACGACCATCGCCAGCACGATCAGAGTCAGAGAACCAGTCAGCAGATAAGGCGGCAAGTAACGAAGCGTGGCGCGTTTCATCCTACTACCTCCAAAGATCGAACAAAGAAAGATCGAGAGAAGATCGAAACTTAAGCCGCGGGTCCCACCCCTCCCCGTTGTTTTGGACCGGGTGGGCCCGCGGGCAGAAAATTTTTACTTGCCGGCCGTCGAAACATTCGCGACCTGTTGCGGCCCCTTGTAGCGGGCGAGATGGGGGATCATCGGCGTTACTTCGAACGCCATCTTGTCCCGCGCCGACTGCAAGGGCACAGGCTTGCTCTTGTTCATTTCAACGCGGTCGTCCCACGGGTCCACCTTGATCCTGCTGCCCAGGGGGAGAGCCGCGATCTGCGTCACGTCGGTTGTTTGGAGCGCTGGTGCGGATTGGAGCAATGCGCTCATGCGCAGGATGCTGTCGCCCTTGGCCATACGGCTGCCGAACTCAGGCGTGATGAGCGACGACAATTGTTTCGAATGCGACTCGAGAGCGCGCAGGAATAGTCCCGCGTTCACGAGTTTGTCGTTGTATGGCGAGTTCTGCAGAAATTCGAGAGCCTTCTTGTCGGCGGCTTCTTCCTGGGCCGGATTGCGCGCCACCTGAATGCGGCGGAAGGTCTCTTCATCGGGGAAATTCATGCGATCGCCGAACGCGTACTTCGTGTCCAGACGATGGCCGAGTGCAATATGGCCGAGTTCATGGGCCAGCACCATGGCGAGCGCGGCCTCATCGGGCAGCACATCGAGCAATCCGCGGCTGATTACGATGGTGTGCCCCACCGTGAACGACTCGAGCGGTGTGGTCAGCAGGACGCGCGCACGGACTTCGGGCTCGATGTCGAGCTTGTTGGTTACCTCGAGATTGTTGATCACCGTCTCCAGGACCTTTGACACATCGCCCTCGGGCGCGAGAACTCCGGCGCGTTGCAGACGATCGAGCACATCATCCTCGGCTTCGCGCTCCCATTTGTGCGCACTCTCGACCGGGAGAATCTCGTTGGCAGCGTCGGTCTGATCGGCAACATTCGCTGCCGAATCAACCTCCATTGAGGTGAACTCATCGGTATCGGTGGGAAGTTTCAGGTTGTATCCCCATAGACGCGTCTGGCTGCGCATCGCCAGTTTGCGGAACAAGGCGTATTTCGCGTCCGATTCCTCGCTGTAGACGAAAGCAGGCAGCCATACTCCTGGCCGCATGTTGGTGCGCCAACTGTCAAAGTGGAAGTAAAAATTCAAATGGCCCTGAGGCAAATACGTGCCGTTGAAGCGGACGATAGTGTAGTCCTGGTCTTCCACCCAGATGCGTCCGGAAAAGTGCGCTCCTTTTACCTTGGGCTTGGGCGATACATCGAACACCAGAGTGCGAACATCGCCGAGAAATTCCTGGTGGAGAAATTTGAGGTCATAGTTTTTTTGGTCGAAGCCGTAGATGTAGACCATCTGCATAAAGCCGAGCGCAACATAATTCATCTTGTAAAAGCCGTTCAGCTTCTCCAGAAATCTGCTGCGCATCGACGTTGAGTTTTTCTGGAAGGACAAGTCCTCGAGGCCTTTATTCATGATCAGGCGGCCGATGAAATATTTGTCGCTCGTCGGCACTTGCCCAAGTTGGTCATCGCCCTTGAAGTTCTGTATGTAGGTCTCGACCATCGGAGTGTAGGCCTTCATATCCTGGACGAACTTGGCTTCGCGATAGAAGATGCGGTCGGCAATTTCGTTATGGTTCGGCGTCTGATTGTTCGCTTGCTGTTCAGGCATCGCGGCGGAGTTTGAGGCAGGCGGAACATCATCCAATGCCCACAGGCTGGGGGCGGATAGAAGGGCGGAGAAAAGCAAAAGTGCTGGAGCGATCTTTTGAATGTGTACACCGTGTCTGCTCATTGGGAACGTCTCCGATAGAACTTGCTTGGCCAATTTCCAACCATTTCGCGAGCTTCGGTCTGGCCTCTGTATCGCCAGCTCTTGACTCAGTCTCGCGAATATCTGAGCAGAAGCGTCCGAAGGCATGACTCGCCCCCAGCATGCAAAACTGCTTGCCGGGAACCTGCTTCCAGAACTCGGGCCAACTTCGAGTTCGGACGATCTACTTACGATGCGCTATTGGGTGAAGGAACCGGCGGACAGGTTGCCGCCGCTTTTTTGCAAATTTCAATGGTCATTTTCATCTACTGCAAAGCCACCATCGCATCTACTGCAAATTACTCATACGCCAACCCATAACAACTGAAGCGCCTCTAAGTTTGAGCCGGGGGAGAGAGCTCTTATGAAGAAACGGATCGGAATAGTCTTTGGGACTCGTCCGGACGCAATCAAGATGGCCCCAGTTGTCCTCGAACTAAGAAAACGTTCCGACGAATTTATTCCGGTGGCAATCTCGACCGGACAACACCGCCAGATGCTGGATCAGGTGCTCCAGGTGTTTGACGTGCGCACCGACATCGAACTCGATCTCATGCGCCACAACCAGACGCTGAATGGTTTGACGCGCCGAATTCTCGAATCAATGGATACGCTGCTCGCGGAAAATCCGCTCGATTGTCTTCTGGTACAAGGCGACACAACCACAGCTTTCGCAGCAGCCTTGGCTGCCTTCTATAGAAAGGTTCCAGTTGCACACGTCGAAGCGGGGTTGCGCAGCCACGATATCTATCAGCCCTGGCCGGAAGAGGTAAACCGGCGGCTGGCGTCCGTAGTCACGCAATTGCACTTCGCCCCCACCCCGCTGGCTGCGGAAAACCTGCTGACCGAGGCGATCCCAGCGCAGGACGTGGTGACGACCGGCAACACGATCGTGGATGCCGTGTACAAGCTACTGGAAATGCAGACCATTGAACATCCTCTTCCCGACGGTGTGCCCGACGATGGCTCGCCTATCGTGCTGATGACTTCGCACCGGCGCGAATCGTGGGGAGTGGAACTCGAGAACATTTGTGATTCGATCCTCGAATTGGTTGAACGCTTTCCGCATATTCGCGTCATCTATCCCGTGCACCTCAATCCGAATGTCACTTCCACGGTGGAAGCGAAATTATCCAAGCGCGATCGCATTCATCTGATTCCACCTGTCGACTACTTCCAGTTCTTGTCATTGCTCCGCCGCTGCCATCTCGTGCTCACCGACTCCGGCGGAGTCCAGGAAGAAGCGCCGATCTTCCACAAACCAGTGCTGGTGTTGCGTAAGGTGACGGAGCGGCCAGAGGCTTCGCTGCTCGGCATGGCGAAGATCGTGGGAACGTCGCGAAAAATAATTGTGCGCGAGGCATCGCGACTTCTGAGCAACGAGTACGCCTATAAGACTATGGCCGCGGGCGAATGTCCTTATGGCGATGGACTCGCGGCTGAGCGTATCGCCACCGCGCTATCGCGTTGGCTGAATGGTGAACGGCCGGTGCTCCATGACTCCGAGCAGTTCCAGGGCGCGGCGAGCAGCGAACCCGTTTCGGCGGACTCTGACGAATTCGTTGCTCACGCTGTTGAAGTCGGTGGCGAAGAATTGACGGGACAGGTAGAAGGACGCGGTGACGTATGTTAATGGATTTATTTTGCCTCGTATTGTTACTTATTTGCATTTACACGTTTCGCCATTATTACTTCACGTTCAATCGCCTCTTCGGCAAGCAGCGGCACCCCTACGTTGATCTGGAGAGCGCTGCGTGGCCAGAGATCACGGTATTGATCGCCGCACACAATGAAGAAGCGGTCGTCGCCGACATTATGAAGGCGTTGATCGAAGCGGACTATCCAAAAGAAAAAATGACGATTATTCCGGTGAATGACCGGTCGACCGATCGGACACGCGAGATCATCGATGCGTTTGCGGAGCAGCATCCGCTCATTGAACCCTTCCATCGTGTCGGCGGAAAACCGGGCAAGGCGGCGGCTTTGAAGGATGCAATGACGCTGGTGAAGACCGAAGTCGTGCTGATCTTCGACGCCGATTACATTCCGGGCAAAGCCCTCCTGCGGCAATTGGTCGCGCCATTTTTCGACCCTGAGATCGGCGCGGTCATGGGCCGGGTAGTGCCGCTGAATGTGGGCAAAAAGTCTTTGACGCGTCTTTTGGATCTGGAGCGCTCGGGTGGATATCAAGTCGACCAGCAGGCTCGTATGAATCTTCACCTTGTACCGCAATACGGCGGAACCGTGGCAGGCGTGCGCAAGAGCGCGCTCGAGGAGATCGGCGGATGGAACGAAAACGCGTTGGCTGAAGACACCGATCTGACTTACCGGTTGCTGATCGCCGGCTGGAAGACTGTTTACGAGAATCGCGCAGAATGCTACGAAGAAGTGCCGGAACGCTGGCCGGTGCGGGTGCGCCAGATTACGCGCTGGGCGAAAGGCCACAACCAGGCGATGGTGAGCTACATTGGCCGCACCGCGAAGTGCTCCGGTCTCGGATGGTTCGAGCGCATCGACGGCTTGCTGCTGTTGGGTGTGTATCTGATGGGGCCGGTGCTGTTGCTCGGATGGGTGCTCGCGGTCGTGCTCTTCTATACGGGAGCCCAGATCGGCGGCGGCTTGACGGTGCTGGCGCTGGGCGCATTTACCACGCTCGGAAACTTTGCCGCGTTCTTCGAGATTGCAGCGGCGGCACGTCTCGATGGATCGCGACAGCGCATTCGCCTTCTACCGCTGACTCTTTTCGGATTCACCGTAAGTCTGATCAGCGTTTCCCATGCTGCATGGCAACAGGTTCGCGAAAACACCTATGGAAATCTCTTCGGCAATCACGAACTGGTTTGGGACAAGACGGAACGTTCGCGCACAGCGCCAGTGCTCGATGACGCGCTATCGCCCACAGTTCCCGTGCTGAGGGAGTCTGTCTAATGTTGCCGTGGGCTCCGCTTGCGTTGACTACCGTCACGGCGGTGCTTGTCGCTCTGCCGGTAACGCCGGCCTTATACGAGTTGTGGAAACGGAGCGATGCTTCTCCGCTGCCCACATCTCGCCACGATGGACGGATCGCCAACTTCGCCGATGTCTTGCAAACACGGCTCGAACCTCTGCGACCGCAATTGGAACGCTGTTGCGCTGAGCGTAACGTGTCGCGAGCGTCATTGGCCGGTATGGAAATACTGCTGGTCGGTACTGACAAGTTCGATTTCGATTTGGAGCAGACTCAAGGCGTCTCCACCTTGATGATTGGCGCTGAGGCGCAAATTCCAGCTGGCAAAGTGGTCGACGCCGACGTTTATGCCGACGGCCCGATGGTGTTGGGCGAGAAGGCAGCGCTGCGCGCTGCGTACGGGTGCGATGACATCATCCTCGGGGAAAACAGCACTGTACTTCGCTGGCTTCACGGCGATGGCAACATCTATCTCCGACCTCGAAGCGCCGTCTATGGCCGGCTTTCGGCAGGCCATGCGATTCACTTGGAGCGCGGATGCGCGTTCCAGCACATGCACGCTCCCGAGATTCTGACTGTCAATTCTGGCGACACGCGGGCGTTAGCTACTTCAGCCCCACACGCCTGCGAAGCGCAGAAAGACATAAAGGACATAGAAGAGAATGCAGGGCGCGCGTTAGCGGGCGATCAGTTTACGACGTCGCGTCCGCGGCTGCGCGTCGAGGGCGATTTCTCGCTGCCCCCGGGTGAAACACTCGACGCAAATGTAATTGCTACGGGCGAACTGCACATCGGGCGTGGGGCGCGGCTTTTGGGCAGTGCCAAGAGTTACAAGGATACGGTGATTGACGAAGGTGCCTGCGTATACGGCAGCATCGTCTGCGGCGGAACGGTGTGGCTCGGTCCCCGTACATTTGCGGCGGGGCCAGTGATGGCGGAAAACGATGTTCTGATATCGCGCGGTGCCCGCGTTGGCTCGCTCGATGCGCCAACTACGATTTCGTCCACCGGCGCTAACATCGCCGCTGGATGCCGGTTGCATGGGACGGTGTGGGCGCGCGTGCGCGGAAACATCGAGGCGTGATGCCCAGACCACCAGTCGGGCCGGGGATAGCCTCGTCGAAATTTGCTTCTCTGCCCTCGTCCTCGGGGTGCGCCTTATCCTCGCTTATCGTAATGATCGCGCTGCTCTATTGCAGAGCGCAGGCAAACGCCGCGACGGCCTTTTATCCCGATACCTTTCAGGATCCCGATGGCGCGATAACACTCACTCAGGGCGGCAACTATGTCGAGCCCTACTTCGCGACCAAGGCACTGATTGTCGCGCAGGACGGCGGACTGGATATCCGGGAGTCCGCACAAGCCTGGATCGATTGGTCCTTGCCGCGACAGCGGCCAGACGGGCTTTTTCGCCGCTTCTGCCGCGCGAACGCTAATGCCAACGTCAAGTCGGCGAACGATTATTCCTGGCGAGATTGCGCGCCTGCCGATGCGGACGACTCCATGCTCGCGCTGTGGATGCAACTGCTCTACCGCATGGCGCCCGCGACCGGCATGCCTGCGGAATGGCAGCGCAGCATCACGCTGGCCTCGAGGCAGCTGGCAAAACTGCGCAATGGGCGGCTCGGTGTGTATCACATTTCGCGGCTCAATCATGTTGCGCTTTTCATGGACAACATTGAAGTCTATGCCGCGCTGAAAGATGTTGCTCGCGGGCAACTTCGTTTTCATGACCCGGCCGCATCCGCCACGGACGCATGTGCTGACAAGCTCGATGCCGCGATCCAGCGCATTTTCTGGGATCGGCGGACCACACGGTTTCGTCCGTCGATGCAAAAGAGTCGTCCCGCTTTTTATCCCGACATTGTGGCGCAGGTTTATCCCTGGCTGGCCGATGTGAGCGGGCCGGGACAGGATCCGCGGCAAGCCTGGCAGCAATGGAGACGGACATTTGGCGTGGGCTGGATTGAGCGGCGCTATGACACGAATCCATGGGGTTTGGTCGCCCTGGCCGCCGAAAAACTCGGCGACACGAAATCGGCTGCGTGCTGGACTTCGCAATCCGATTCGCTGCGTGGCGGCAGTTCCTGGAATGTGCTGGAAGAGGCGGTGTGGCAGTCACTTAGCGCGAGTTTTCCGCAGGCGCAGGTGCTCGATCCCCAGGCCTGTTCTGAGATCTGGAATGCCCAGGTTAGCCCAACCGCAAATGCTGCTCCCGGCATCCAATTGCAACCATGAAAAAAGGGGCCAAGTACGTCTGCGTCGCGGTGCTCGCGCCACTGCTGCTTTTCGCAGTCGGTTATATGCATCGGCGCGACGGGACTTTATCGGGCAGAGGCGCGGACACGTTGCTGCTGCTGTTGCCGGACTCAGTCGATGTGAACACGCCCGCGGTGCGCGAATGGCTCGACGCTGCCAGCGAAGAAGGCCTCCACTTGCAACCGATTCATGACTCCGAGTTTCTCGATCCACTATCAGCCGTTCATGCGGCGGGGGTAATTCTTCCCGATCAACTCCATCGCTCTGCGAATGATGTGCTGATCGGCGAGCTTTATCGCTACGTGCGGGCGGGTGGAAATCTCATGGTGGTTTATGACGCATGCACGTGGGATCTGAACGGGCGCTTCCCTCCGGGCGATTCGCGGCTCTCGGGGCTCGTGGGCGTGCGCTACGCACTTTACGACCTTTATGACACGAAGACTATGGAGCCGGCGCAAGTAACCGGGACGGCCGCTGCCATGCAGGAGCTCGGCATTCCGCCGGGAAGCTCGGTTCCGGTTGCTGGCGATGGCGGCAAACTCGCGCGCTGGCGCCCGGTTGCTGAGCGCGATGCCGCGACCAGTCGTTATGCATTTGCTGCTTATCAGTATGGCGATGTCGACTATCCCGTCTTTCGCACGGCGGGGAATTTTGATGGCGAGGTACTGCTGAAGTCGAAACGAGCGCTGGCTGCGGGATACCGGCAGGAAGAACAAGGGCAAGTGCTGTTTGTGAACCTGCCGCTCGGATATCTGGCATCACGCACGGATGGATTGCTGCTGCATTCTTTTCTGCATTTCTTTGGTGTTCATATGCTCGGGCTGCCTTATCTGGCATCGGTTCCGGACGGCGTAGGCGGATTGATATTCAACTGGCACGTCGATGCGCACTCTTCATTGAAGCCGCTCAAAATACTAGCCGATGAGGGGATCTTCGACCGGGGTCAATTCTCCATTCACATCACTGCCGGGCCCGACGTCGATGCCTTTGGCGACCACAAGGGGCTCGACGTTGCGCACGATCCGGAGACCCAAAAGTGGATCCGCTACCTGATGGCGCACGGTCAGGAGATCGGCAGTCACGGCGGCTGGATCCATAACTATTTTGGCGATCACATCGGCGACACCAATGGGGACGAATTTCAGAAATATCTGGAGATGAACAAGGATGCGCTGGAACATATTTCCGGCAAGCGCATTACGGAATACTCCGCGCCGCTTGGCAATCAGCCGGAATGGGTCACGCGCTGGCTGGAAAAAAACGGCTTTGTCGCCTACTACTTTACCGGCGACGCCGGCCTCGGGCCGACGCGCGTTTATCGCGACGCAACCCGCGATGGCCCGGGCATCTGGGGCTTTCCGATCCTTCACATGGGCAAGGAGGCGAGTCTGGAAGAGATGGGCTTTGACGACGTGCCCATTGGCGAGGTGCGCGAGTGGCTGCTGGCAGTGACGGATTTCGCGGTGCATGAGCACGCGGCTCGCCTCTTGTATACGCATCCTTATGGAGCTGAGCGCTTTTTCGGCACGCTTCGCGATTGGCTCGACAACGCCGACGTCTTGGAGAAAGAAGGCCGCTTCCGCTGGTACACGATGACAGCGCTGTCGGGATTTCTCAATCAGCGCGAAACCGTCCAGTGGACGCTCTTGCGCGGCTCGCCGGGCAAGGTCACGCTAAGCGCTTCCAGTACAAAGTCGCTCGCGCATCAAACCTGGATTTTTCCGCAGGAGTATTACGGAGATGCGCGGGTTGTGGAGGGCAAGGCAACACTTCGAATGGAGGACGGAATGATTTTTGTTACCGCGGGCGATAGCCGCCTGCTCAATATCGAATTCAACTTGCGTCGCGACCCCTCGCGATCGCGCGCCGAAGCCGTTGAGGCGAAGCGATGAAGCAAGCGCTGATTCTCTTCGCGTGCTTCCTGTGGTGCGCCTTGGCCGGCGCGCAAGCCAGCTCGAATACCACCGCCGCCCCCGGTTCAAGCCTGCCAGGGTTGGGCGCACTCACTTTGGGCTTGGAAGGCCCGGGCTATATCGAGGTGGGCGGCAGCCATAGCTCTCTTACCGATGGCTACGCCGATTGGAATGACTTCTATATGCGAGGAGTAGTCTCGGGCGGCCGCAATACGTTGACGGGAGAAATCACTCGCGAGGGCAGATTCGGCGATAGCGGGTGGTTCGGCAATCTCGACCTGGTGCGCACCTTGTCGGAGAACTGGTTTGCCGAAGGTTCGATAGGCGGCAGCGTCGGAGGCTTTTTTCTGAATAAGTTTCAGACCACCGGACTCATCAATCGCAAGTTACTTCGTCGTCGACAACTAGTAGTCACTGCCGGTGCTGGTTTTGATCAAAGCAAAACCATCAACGATGACGTGCGCGGCCAAGTCGGAGCCGCATATTACTTCCAACATCCGCTCGTGCTCCAGGGCGGCTTCATGTGGACGCACGCCAACCCGGGAGACATTCTCGCCCGCACGCAATATGTGGCGGGCACATGGGGACACCAGAAAGAACACTTTTTGTCCCTGCGCTACGAGTGGGGGCGCGAGGGCTATGAAGTCCTGGCGCCGCCCACGTCTTTCGTGCCGGCTTTTAGTGTGGCGGAAGACTTTCCCGAGCACACCGTGTCGGGCACGTGGCGGCAATGGATCGGCCCGAACTGGGGGCTGAACTTCAACGTTGAACAGCATCAGGAGCCGGCGTACCACCGTATCGGAGGAACCATCGGTGTCTTCCTCGATTTCTAAGCTGCACGGTCAAGAGCGCGAGGAAGTGAAGCGGCTGCCGCCGGTGCTTGAGGCCATGCGCCATAAGGGCTGGCGTGGAGGCCTGATCACGCCGCATCGGGCGTTCGTCCGCCTCCGGCTTGGCCCACGACAAATTGTGGAGAGCGTGGTTCTCGCATTCGCGGGAGCCGCCGCATGGATCGCCGTCCTGCCAACCGTGGGGCGCTTCTGGGGACACATCCTCGCGTTCTGGGGAAACCAACTCGGGCTTAAGAGCGACGTCATTCTGGTCCCCCAGGGATGGGGTAGCCATATTCATTTTGCGCTGCCGTGCTTCGGCCTGTCCGCAGGACCGGCAAGCGGTGAGGCCTGGTGGATTACCACCGGCGTGACCATTCTGTCGTTTGGGGCCAGTTTTCTTTTGGCGGAAGAAGCTTTGCCCTGGGCTTACCTGCTGCGCGGTCTTTGCCTGCTCCAAGCCACCGCGCTCGGATATTTCGCCATAGCCTCGGCTCGCTTTCCTCACGACCTGCCCGGTTATACCGTGAGCATGCTGGTCTTCAGTTGCGTTCTCATCGGGCTGATTCCGGTGCTCTATGGCTTTACTTTCTATCTACTTGATTTCACCCTTGCCCAAAAGATTTTTCTGACCTTGGTGACGATGGCTCACCTCGCTATCTTTGTGCCCCAGCAATATATGCTGCACGTGTATTTGCTGCACGGGTCAGTCCTCTTTATGCCGGTTCTCTACTTCGTCCTGGGCCCATTCCTCGATATCCTTGTTTTTATTGGCTTTTACTCGTGGGGAATGAGTTGGAGAGGGCGAAACCTGCTCGTGGTTTAACCTCGATCGTTCGCGTTCATCTGTCTCGCAATGCCTCTTCCTGAGTCTGCTCCGCTCAACCTTCTTTAGCTAATCCAGGTCGCGTGAACTTCCTATTCGCCAGGTTCATTCCGACAACGCTATTTCCGTGATACAAAAGCCAGCATAAAAACCGGCGCTCTGGAGCGCCGCCGGTTGTCCCGTTTTGAACCGTAGTTCTTAGCCCAATTCCCTCGCAAAACTTCCGTAATCCCCGATGAACTTCCTATTCTGTGTCAATACAGAAAGTCCTGTATTTTAGGCGTCTACACCCTGTAGAAAACCTGAGTGCGCCGACGTACCAGCCTTTTCTCTTAAGGGTAATCCCTGATACGCAATGGAGGTTCGTTTTGCAAAATCTCAGGTTCCGTCCGCTTCCGGCCAATTTTTGTGCCGATTCCTCGAATTCCGCCCGTATGTCAGCGGCCCGCCAGGGCAAGCTGTCACTCCATCTGTTTCGCCGGGTTGCGGTCGCAGCAATCCTGGTGACGGTGGCTCTTGGCCAGAGCGCTAAATTAAGTGCAAGTGTCGGGGTCCACATCGCGTCTCCGTCTGCGGGCGCAGCAGTCGCCTCGCCGGTGCAATTCGCGGCCTCCGCCACTGCCCCCGCCGGACGGGTGATCGATGCCATGCGCATCTACGTAGACAGCCAGGACGCCTATACAGTTGACGCCGCGAGCATCAACACCGCATTATCCTTGGGCACGGGCGCGCACCACATCAACGTGCAGGCCTGGGACAATACTGGCGCGGTTTATCTCAAGACCATGAAGATCACGGTGGGCTCCGCCGGACCGTATCGGGAGAATTTCAATGCGACTTCGCAGTGGGTGTCGCAGTTTTCGCAGCCGGATGGAGCGATCCTCTATGTCCCGGGGCAGATCGAACCCTACTTCGCCAACATCGGCGCCATCGGCATGACCAAAGATCCGAATCGGATGCCCGAAGTGGTCGCTTGGATGAACTGGTACGTCAGCCACCTCAACTGGCCGGATAAGTGGGGCCTCTACGGCACCATGTACGACTACACCGTCGCCAATGGAGTGGAGACGCCGACCTACACTGCCGACTCGACCGACTCTTACGCCGCCACATTCCTCACCTTGGCGTGGAATGCGTGGAAGAGCGGGGATGCAAATGCGCGGTCATACATCTCGAGCATCTCCTACCAGCTCGATGTGATTGGTGGCGTGTTGATCCAGACGCAGCAGAGCGATGGCCTCACCTGGGCCAGGCCTGATTATGAGATCAAGTATTTGATGGATAATTGCGAAGGCTACCGCGGACTCAGCGATCTCTCGTCGCTCTTCAGCGCCCTTGGCGATTCCGCCAAGTCGACTTACTACGCTACCGCTGCTACCTCCATGCAAAACGGTATTTTGAGTATGTGGATGAATGGCAATTGGGCGGTTTACAAGAATTGGTACGGCCAATTCATCGCGCCCAACATGGGCACCTGGTATGCGGATGCCAGTTCGCAGGTCTTTCCTGTGCTGATGGGTGTAGTGAAATCCTCCGACCCGCGCGCGCAGCAAGCGTATGCGGCATTGAATGCGGCTTGGCCGGGCTGGCCCAAGCTATCGTTTAATTCGCAGGACCCATTCCCCTGGTGCCTAGTGGTCGACGGCGCCGCGGCCATGGGCGACCAGGCTCGGGTCGCGACTTATATCAACACCGTCCAAAGCCAATATGTGAATTCCGGCTTCCCGTGGCCGTTTTATAACGCCGAGGCAGGCTGGTTCATGCGCGCAAATAACTACATGCTGGGCCGCGGCCTCTAGGCGCGGATCGGCTGGAAATTGTAGATCGAGTTCACTCCTGGAAGGACTGGTTTGGCTCACCGCCATCGATTACGGTGGCTCGAACCAGTCCTCTTTTGCAGCGGGAACCGCAGGCGATTTATCAAGTGAGTTATTGGAAGCGATAACCGGGTTTCGGAGTGCATCGATAGACGCGCCCCTTATCGGGATTGACTCCCGCATCGCAACTCGCCCAACTCAAAAAAAGTGACGGTCCCAAGGGAAAGATGATGGTCTGGCCGCCGAGTTCTGCCTCGATGCTTACGCTTTCGGCGGTGGCGGGCAGCGTGAACGACAGGCTCTCTCCAAAGATCACGGGATAAGACCAGCGTTCGCTTTGTGTCATCATGTGCCGAAAGACCTCGGCCTCCAAAAGAAAGGTAGCAGTGTCTGACCAGTCACGAGCCGCGACGGTGATGACCTGTCCCCCTTGCGAGAAGTGATCGGTTTCAATTTTAGTGAAGGGGCAGGGGCCGGCGATGCAGGAGGCGCGGGCATCACGAAATTCGCTGCCAACGCCGGCATCCAAGGTCGCCGAACCGACAGCTGCTTTCCATTTGCCGTCGGGTGAGCAGGGCCGATTGCCCTTGCAGGGCACATTGCCCTTGTTCTCGACCTCGAAAGTTTTCACCGCGCTGCCTACGTTGAGATCGGTCGTGCCCTTCACCGTATAACGCACACGGATGCTAGCAACCTTCGTTTGCGGCTGACTCTTGGGTGCCGGACTGCTGGAGAGCGGAACGAGATGGACGACGTAGAGTTTGTTGGCAACGATGTCGTTCACAACCAGCGGTTGGTATTGTGGCGCGCTAAAGGAAAGAACGACGGGATGACCTTTGCGAACCGGCTTGCGCAGCCGGAGCAGAAAAAATCCAGAAGAATCGGATTTCGCGTCGGAGGCGGCGAGATCGCCAGCGGAAACGCTGACGCCGCCAATCGGTTGCTGTTTTCGCGGATCTGAATCGTCCACCAGGATCGCGCCGCGCAGGGAAATCGCTTTCTGCTTCTGCCAGTAAATCAGCCCGGCGCTGACGGCGAGCGCGATGAGAACCAGCACCGCTATCCAGCTTTCGATTTTGTGGGTCCGAGTCATGTGCACGAACATCGATAATACTAATATGATGATGGACTAGGGTGAACAGTCTAGTCTGCCCTGGCATTTAGGGTTCTTTGCGGGGTCTCAATTCGAAAGGTCGCCGTAGGTTCTGGGTGTGTATCAGGTGGAGGTAGATTCTTATAATTTTCATGACTATGCTGAACAAAACGCCAACGCATGACTGATTCGAAACCTCTACTTTCGCGGCGGCAGGTTCTGCGCCAGGTTCTCGGGACAGGTCTCTCTCTTCCGTTTTGCAAGTACCTGCCGGCATTGCCCGCGAACGTGCAGCCTCCCAAAGCTGCCAGCGACCCGGCCGCAGCCTCGACTCTGTCCTCCGAAGACGATCAATTTCTAAACGAGGTGGAGCAGGCCAGTTTCCTTTTTTTCTGGGAGCAGGGAAACCCGAAAACGGGGATGGTCAAGGACCGCTGCAACGTTCACAGCGACGATATGAACGATCAGAAGGGTGCATCCAGCATTGCCGCGACGGGTTTTGGGCTTACGGCGCTCTGCATCGGCGAACAGAGGGGTTTCATCCCGAACGACGATGCGTTGGAGCGCGTCTTCGCAACTCTACGCTTTTTGTGGAAGAAGCTGCCGAACCATCGCGGATTTTTCTACCACTTCGCCAATCCGGAAACCGGAGAACGCATGTTCGATTCCGAGGTCTCATCTGTGGATACGGCGATTCTGCTCTGCGGCATTCTTACTTGCCGGGAGCACTTCCGTCATCCCGGAGTCGCGGAACTGGCGAATCTGATTTTCAATCGCGTCGATTGGACCTGGCTCTCCGAAGACACCTCGCTCCTAACCCATGGCTGGACGCCGGAAGTTGGATTTCTTTCTTCGCGCTGGGACTATTACAGCGAACTGATGATGATGTATCTGCTCGGCATGGGTTCATCGGCCTATCCGCTGAAAGCGGAAACCTGGAATGCCTGGAAGCGTTTGACGTTTGAATATGACGGCATGCGGTATATCGGGTCGTTTGCGCCGCTTTTTGTGCATCAATTTTCGCAGGCATGGTTCGATTTTCGCGGCAAGCGCGACAAATACGCCGACTATTTTCAAAATTCCGTCACGGCCACGGAAGTTCATCGGCGTTTTTGTATAGAGCTGGGCAAGCAGTTTCCAGATTACAGCGACGATTTATGGGGAATCAACGCTTCCGACTCGCAGCATGGTTATGTGGCGTGGGGCGGACCTCCTGCAACCGGACCGATTGACGGCTCGGTTGTTCCGAGCGCCGCTGGCGGGTCCTTGCCGTTCCTCCCGGCAGCCACCATTCGCGTATTAAAAACAATTCGAAGCCGATATCCTGCGGCCTGGAATAAATATGGATTCGTCAACGCATTCAATCCTCTCAACAACTGGTATGACACCGATGTGATCGGGATTGACACGGGCATCATCTTACTGATGGCCGAGAATCTGCGCAGCGGGTTCGTCTGGCAAACATTCATGAAGACCCCGGAAGCCCGGCGCGGTATGGAGCGCGCCGGCTTTCACAAATATCAAGCCGGTTAGCTTCACCGCGGATGGCTTTGCCTTTAGCCGAAAGCGAGATTCATGGTAAACTCCGTGCAAGTAGTTGGTCCCTTCCCCGCTCGAAAACAGCGATAAAATTTCAGGGCTGTCGTGTGGCGGCAACCCCTCGGTTAGTCGAACTGTTCCCAACGATCTGGAGGATATCCATGAAATCAATTGTCGTTCGCCTCATGCTTTTTTCTATCTGCCTCGGGCTCGTCCCACTCTCCTGGGCCAGTTGGGGAAGTTTCATTTCGACCGGCACTGCCAGCGGTTTTGGCAATCCGTCTTGCGCTCCCGTCTCGACCGGAAACGTCGCCTGTGCCGTGCGCAGCGGCACCTCCGCCGTCATGGTCAACGAATTCAACGGAACTAAGTGGGGAACGTGGAAGAATCTGGCGGGCGCTGTCAGTTCCGACCCGAGCTGTACAAGCGATGGAAACGGCAACGTCTTCTGCGCGGCGACCGCAACCAATGGCAACTTGCAGGTTGCGGAACTTACAGCCGGAGTATGGGGCAAGCCGCTAAAAATAAAGGCGACGCTGTATTCGGCTCCCAGTTGCGCCGAACTCGTAGCGGGTCAAGTGCTCTGCGTGGCGCGGAACTCCTCTGGCGGTTTGGCGTGGTCGCTTTACAATGGCACCACCTGGAGCGCGTTCGCGAACCTCACAACCACCGCGCTAAGCGCTCCTAGCTGCACGACCGACAACAACAGCGGGGTGATTTGCGGGGTATTTACTACCGGTTACGCCACCCTGGTGAATCGTTTCACGGCCGGCGCTTGGGAAAGTTTTCTCAACATCGGCGGAATCGCCTCCGGGGTGCCCAATTGTACATCGATGAACTCGAGCGGGAATGTGGTGTGCTTTGCCCTCAGCTACACCTCGGGCATCTACGGCTCCCGTTTCAACGGTGGGGCCTGGACTGTGGGCGACTGGACCAGCTACGGCGGCATTGGCGGAGTGGTTAATACCAACGCCGGTTGCACTACGCAAAGTGCGAACGAGCTGGTTTGCGGAGCCTTCGGCATCAGTACCGACGACGATGCGTTTTATGCCAATGTCTATAACGGATCGAGCTGGTCTGGTTTTACTTTGGTTGGCGGCGCTGGCATAGGCTCGCCCGCGTGCGTGCCTCTCGGAACGGGCCAGGTCGTCTGCGTCATCATGGGCACGAACAACAAGCTGACCAGCACCGTCGGACCGTAAGAGCCTGCATCGTCTTCCGATGCTTCGCAATGACGGTCTCCTGTAGCCAGGAGTCCGTCATCGGCCCTCAGGCTATCTCACGGACGTTGCCGGCCTTTCTGCTTGTTTTCATCTTCGCCCAACCCCGGGGGCTTTTTCTTCATCGAAGAATCGTTTAAGCTTTCTTGGGCTTGCCTGGAAGTGCCTCGCGACACTCGAGTAGCGCCGCTTCGACTTACATTTAGGTAGCATTGAGTGCCGGCCGTTCCCTCTGGCGGGCGATGGCTCTTTGACCGTATTTGATTCAGTCACGACGCAATCATGAGCGCAAATCCTGAGTTCCATAACGGATGGCGGGAGCGAGTCACAGCTCTCCGAAACGTTCCGGCTGTGTTGCGCTTTGTCTGGGAGTCCGGCCGCACGGTCGTTGTACTGGGCCTGATCTCGCGAGTGGTCGCGTCGCTGCTTCCGCCAGCCCTGTTCTGGGTTTCAAAACTCATCATCGACACGATCTATCGCATCCTCACCACTCATCAACCGATGGGAACCAGACTGTGGTGGCTGGTGGGCGTGGAGTTTGGACTGGCCGTGGCAACCAGCATCCTCGGGCGGGTGATCGACTATCTGGATGCGCTGCTCGCGGGCAAATACATGCACCACGTCAGCGTTCGCGTCATGGAGCACGCCGCCTCGCTCGATCTTCTCGCCTACGAAGATCCGGTTTTCTACGACCGGCTGGAGCGCGCGCGGGTGCAGGCTACGGATCGGCTTTACATGATCCAGGCCATCGGGCGCCTCATCCAGCAGGTCATAACGACGATTACGCTCTCGATTTCGATCATGGTGTTTTCGCCGTGGCTTTTGCTCATGCTGATCGTCGGAGTGATTCCAGCTTTTGTCGGAGAAACGCACTTTGCCTTCCTGGGATACGCCAAGAACTTTCGCCAGACTCCCATCCGGCGCCAGCTCGACTACCTGCGTATTCTCGGCGGGAGCAAAGAGGCAGCCAAGGAATTAAAGCTTTTCGGCCTTAGAGATTTCTTGACGTCGAGATTCAAAGTACTCTCCACACAGGTCTATGAAGAAGACGTGGCCTTGGCTCGCCGCAAGGTGGTGATGGGTGCCTTGCTCTCGGCGATCGGCACGGCCGGCTATTATACGGCTTACGTGTTCGCGGTTTGGAGGACGGTCACAGGCGTCTTCAGCTTCGGCACGCTCACTCTGCTGGCGAATGCTATTCGCGAGGCCAGTTCTAATCTGCAACAGACTTTTTCAACCCTCTCGACGATCGCCGATCAGGCTTTGTTCCTGACCGATCTGATCGCGTTTTTTGAGATGCGGCCGACGATTCAGTCGAAGCCCAACGCTTTGCTGGCGCCGCGGCCAATCCGTCATGGATTTGAATTTCGCAATGTTTCGTTTCGCTACCCGGGAAGTTCGCGCCTTGTCCTGAACAAACTAAATTTTCATTTGCATCCTGGCGAGCGAGTAGCGCTGATCGGCGAAAACGGCGAAGGCAAGACGACGATCGTCAAGCTGCTGACTCGGCTCTACGATCCCTTTGAAGGACTGGTTTTGCTGGATGGAGTGGATCTGCGTGAGTACAACCTCGAAGATTTGTATCGCGAAATTGGCGTCATCTTTCAAGACTATATGCGCTACGAGATGACGGCGCGCGAAAACATTGCCGTTGGTCGCATCGAGTTAATCGACAACCTGGAATTACTCCAGCACTCTGCTCAGAAAAGCATGGCTGACCACGTAGTGGGAAAACTTGCGTCGGGATACGAGCAAATGTTGGGCCGGCGCTTTGATGGCGGAGTCGATCTCTCTGGCGGCGAATGGCAAAAAGTTGCTCTGGCGCGAGCGTATCTGCGCGACGCCCAGGTATTGATTCTCGACGAGCCCACTTCAGCGCTCGACGCGCGAAGCGAGTACGAAGTCTTTCAGCGTTTCGCTGAGCTGACCACGGGAAAGATGGCGCTATTTATTTCGCACCGATTCTCGACCGTGCGGATGGCGGACCGAATTGTGGTGCTTGAGAACGGACGAATTGCCGAAGAGGGAAATCACGACGCGCTGACGCATCTCGGCGGTCGCTATGCGGAAATGTTTGAGCTGCAGGCGGCAAGTTACCGCTAGCGACAGCGATTGAGGATGCATGATCGAGGCCGAATCGAAGCCGAAGAATCAAAGTAAGGATGGTTGTAATTAAATGAGTTCTCACACTCAAGCCGACCGCAGCCTTGCAATTGGAACAGGAATTGGCGAAGACGAGCGGCAGCACTCGGCCTTCAGCAACGGCGCGGAAGCGCGGGCGGTGCGCGCTCAGGCCGCGGAACTGGCCGCGAAACTGATTTGGCTGCCTGGAACAACCTCCTCCGACACTTTCGCAAAACGCTGCGAAAAACTCGCCGAAGACTTTGACACCATATTCGAAAGCGTGGATGCTGCCTATTCGCAGGCTCCGAAGTCGGAGGATCTCCTCTGGCTCCGCGACAATGCGCAGCAGCTTTCCTCCGTGACCCGTCAACTGGCGACCGAGCTCGGGCCGCTAACAACCCTTCCGCATGTCATCAGCAAGGGCCAGGTTCTACCACGCGTGCTGGCGATTGCTCAGGCTTATCTCGATGAAGCAGACGAGAGCTTCAGCAAAATCAACTTCACCGCATTCTGCCTGGCCTTTGAAGAGACTACTCCTCTGGAGTTTCACGAGATCGGCGCCCTGGTGCCGGCGGTAAAGCTGGTTGTGCTCGAAGAAATCGCGGCGCGCGGCAGCGCTCTAATTAATGATCCGACGAGTCAGCCCGCGAAGCGCGTTACCACGTGCATACGGACTCTAAGGCATGTAACGCAAACTTCGTGGAAGGAAGAGCTGGAGACGCTCATTCCCTTCGACCCGATTCTTCGCGAGGATCCTGTTGGCGCGTATGTCGCGATGGACATTGAGAGCCGTAACGTTTATCGCGAAAGGGTGGCAAAAATTGCGCGTCGCAGCGATCGGTCTGAGCTGGAGGTAGCGAAAAAAGCGCTTTCGCTGGCGCGGCAGGCCCACTCTCGAAAGTACGACGACCCGCGCATGGCGCAGCGGGAATCCCACATAGGCTACTACCTGGTGAGCGAAGGCGAGACGGTTCTGCGCCAGCAGGTCGGATTTAATCCTACCTTTGGCGAACGCCTGCGAGTATTTTTGCGAACGCATCCCGACGACTTCCTGGTCCTCGGCGTTGCCGTGCTCACGCTGATCATCATGACAGGAGGGGTGTGGCTGCTGACTACGGCCACCACTTCACCGCTGCTTGTTCTCCTGTCGCTGCTGGTTTTGTTGCTGCCCGCTTCTCAGGCGGCGGTTCAGTTGATGAATTATCTGACCACCAATCTGATGCCAGTCGAGGCCTTGCCAAAACTTGATTTCTCCGAAGGCATTCCAAACGATTGCACGACCATGGTTGCGATCCCCACGCTTCTACTAAATGAAAAACAGGTGCAGGGCCTGGTGGAAAATCTCGAGGTGCGTTTTCTTGGCAACCATGATCGCAATCTTCATTTCGCCATCGTCTCCGACCTGCCCGATTCCGATCAACCCGCGCCGGAAGAAAGTTCTTTGGTGGCGTTGTGTTCAAAATTGATAAGCGAACTCAACGAAAGATATTCCGGAAAAACGATGGGGTCATTTTTTCTTCTCCATCGTCATCGCGTCTACAATCCGCGCGAAGGTGGATGGATGGGATGGGAACGCAAGCGCGGCAAGCTGCTCGATTTGAATCAGCTGATGCGCGGTCAATACGATAGTTTTCCGGTCAAGGTGGGAGATCTGTCGATCCTGCCCAAAGTTCGCTTTGTCATTACCCTCGACTCCGATACCGAACTGCCGCGAGGCTCGGCGCACCGGCTAGTGGGAGCGCTGGCGCATCCTCTGAATCAGGCAATCATCGATCCGGCTAGAAATATCGTGGTTGCGGGATACGGCATTTTGCAGCCACGGGTCGGCGTCAGCGTGCAATCCACCGCGCGCTCACGGCTGGCTGCCATTTTCGCAGGCGAGACTGGCCTCGATCCCTACACCCGCGCGGTTTCTGACGTGTATCAGGATCTGTATGGAGAGGGAACCTTCACAGGGAAGGGAATTTACGACGTCGACACAATGTTCCAAGTTTTAAATCGCCGCTTCCCGCGAAATTCCCTGCTCAGCCATGACCTCATCGAAGGCGCCTACGCGCGAGCCGGGCTGGCCACGGATATTGTCGTGATCGAGGATTACCCCTCGCACTACAGCGCCTACAATAAGCGGAAACACCGCTGGCTGCGCGGCGATTGGCAGATTGTGCAATGGCTGACGCATAGCGTGCCTGATGAGTCGGGAGGCCGCGTTACCAATCCGATCTCGACGGTTTCGCGCTGGAAAATTCTCGACAACCTGCGACGCAGCCTGGTCGAACCCGCGACTTTGATATTGCTTCTTTTCGGCTGGCTGGTGACGGGCCATCCGTTTTTGTGGACAATCGCCACGATTTGCATTTTGTTTGTTCCTGCGTGGGTCGAGTTTGGGTTCGGGCTGACGCGCGCGGTTGTCGCGCACCAGACGCAAATTGTAGGCGAAGCCGCAAGCACCCTCTTCGCCACCAACTTTACTGCGCTGCTGACGCTGACGCTGCTGGCGCATCAAACGCTGTTGTCGCTGGATGCCGTGGTGCGCGCTCTCGTCCGGCATCTGGTGACGCGCGAGCGCCTCCTCGAGTGGGAAACGGCTGCGCAAGCGGAACTTGGTGACCGCCGCACTCCGGTCGACCGATATATCGACTGGATGCCATTATTTGCCTTTGGGATAGGCTTGATAATTTGGCTGGTGCGCCCGCAATCCTTGCCGGCCGCGGCTCCGGTTCTTGCACTTTGGGCATGCAGCAAACTTATCGCTGTCTGGCTCAATGCCAGTCCGCTCCGTCCGACGCCGGAGACGGCGGACAGGGACATCCGGCTTTTGCGCAGGTCTGCGCTACACATCTGGCGGTACTTTGCGGAGTTCTCCAGCGCAGGACAGAACTGGCTCGTGCCCGACAATCTTCACGAGAATCCTCGAAAAGTTGCTGCCAGCATTTCTCCGACTAATGTTGGTCTGCTTTTGAATGCGCGGCAGGTGGCGAATGAACTGGGGTATATCACGGTTCAAGAAATGTCGGAGCTGACGCAGAAGACTCTCGCTACCATGACCGGGCTTCCAAAATATCGCGGCCATTTGATGAATTGGTACGACACGCACACGCTCGAACCGAAGCCGCCGTTTTTCATCTCTTCGGTGGACAGCGGCAATCTGGTCGCTTCGCTGTGGACCTTGCAGCAGGGATGCCTTGATCGTATTCGCCGGCCGCTGCTTTCAAAGGAGCTCGCAGAGGGATTTCTTGATCATCTTCGCGCCCTCGTGAAATTGCGGGCGCTTCCGAAGCGCGTGCTGTCGCGGTGCGAAGCCCAGCTTCGCGATGACAATTGGGTGACGCCGCTGCTCAATTTCCCCATTGAAATTCTGGACGAAAAGAAGTCTCGCACCGAGTCCGATTCCTCCGACATTGCGTGGTTTCGTGGACAAACGCGATTGCGGTTGGAGAGCGTCCGCGACATGGTGCAGGCATATGTGCCCTGGCTGCTGCCCGACTTTTCCGAACTGAGAACGAAGACGGAAGGTTCGCGCCCGATTGGCGAAGTGCCGCTTCAGAAATTGCCAGACGTAATCGTAGAACAGGAGGCGCGCCTCAACGACACGTTCGTGGCTGCTCAGAATGGCAACGCACTCCTCGCCGCGCGCCTTCGAAGCATGCTCAAGGATGCACGGCAAAATGCCATGCGTCTGATTCAGGATTTGCGGCAAGCCGGTGCACAGGCGCGCGACCTTGCCAATGCCATGGACTTCACGTTCCTGCTCGACAAGCAGCGCTTGTTGCTGTCGGTCGGATTCGACGCGCAGTCTGAAGAGTTGCAACCTTATTGTTACGACTTGCTGGCGACAGAGCCGCGTACGGCTGTCTTTGTTGCGATTGCGAAAGAAGACATTCCTCAGGATTGCTGGTTCCGGCTCGATCGTCCCTTCACCAGCGATAACGGCCGCCCGGTTTTGCTCTCGTGGACCGGAACGATGTTCGAATACCTGATGCCTTCGATTTGGATGCGCAGCTATCCCAATACTTTGCTAGACCGGGCTGCCGTGGCCGCGGTGCGATCGCAACAGGAATATGCGGAAAGCAAGGGAATCCTCTGGGGCATTTCCGAGTCGGCATGTGCGAGGCGCAATGAAGCGGGAGACTATCACTACGAAGCATTCGGGGTGCCGAGCCTGGCGCGGAAAAAGAGCGACACTGATCCGATGATCGTTTCGCCCTACTCGACATTTCTGGCCCTGAACGTAGATCGCGAAGGCGCGCTCGCCAACCTGCGCCAGATGGATGCCATGGGATGGTTCAGCGCTTATGGCTTCTACGAAGCGGCCGACTACACCCGCGCGCGCAGTCGTTTCCGAGGTGCCCGTTATGAACTCGTCGGTTCGTGGATGGTGCACCACCAGGGAATGAGTCTGCTCGCACTCGGCAACTTTCTTTGCGACAACGTGGTGCAACGCTGGTTTCATTCCGACCGGCGAGTGCAGGCCACGGAACTTCTGCTGCAAGAAAAGCCGGTGTCGCATGTGCGGAACATGTGACTTGTGGCCGTCACCAATGGCTTGCCGGCAAGAATGGAAAGTCCGCAAGATTATTTCTTGGTCGCTTGAGGGCGTAGCGCCAGCGCTCACCCTTGGCACAACATCGCTGCCAGTATATACGCGCTAGCCGAAGCGTCCGCTTGCGCTCCATTCGAACAATAGTCACTTAAGGTTTGGTAGAGTGTGCAGTCTCGCGCTAACCCTTCTCCGCGGAGAATTCCCTCCTAAGAGGGAAAAATACCGCCCCGAGTACAAACTTCAGAACTCTGCCCAGTCACCGCCTCCCAGCACAGAATCAAACATGCGGACGCTGTTTCCGCCGAATAGCACACCATTAGGCAACTGGCCAGCAGGTTGTGAGTTGTGAGGTATCTCACCCGGGTAGGCCAATGCGGTGCACAAGGTTCTGGAAGCGCGGATCCGACCGGAGGGGATCGAAGCCCGGGCGCAGCAGGACGCCGGGGTTAAATCGCTCTTCGTAGCCTTTTTCGAGCCAAGTAACGGCTTGATCCACATCACCGAGAGAGGCATAGATCATGGCAATTTCGGCGGCATTCGAGTAGGTGGAGTTTGAGCGATTCTTCAGAACGGCTAAGAGCTTTACGGCTTCGCTCCTTTTGCCGGATGCGATGTAAGCGCGAGCCAGATTAGCTATCGATATCGGGCTGTCTTCAGAAAGCTGAACTGCTTTTTGCAATTCCGCGATCGCTTGATCGTACATATGTTTTTGGAGGTAGGCCTGGCCGAGTTGATTATGAGCGAGAGCAAAATTGGGATCCATTTCGATCGTCTTGCCGCTTTGTCGTATGGCTTCGTCATAAGAATGCGCAAGGACGAGGAGCTCTGCCAAATCGGCGTTAATGATAAGAGATAGCGGATCAACGCTTGACGCTTTTCTCATTTCCGCGATCGCTTCGTCATACCGACCCAATAGACTCAAGTGCCAGGCATACCAATGATGAGCGGTTGCGTAGCCTGGGTTCAGCGCGATAGCCCGCTGGAATTCCTTCCCCGCAGAGTCAAAATCCCAGTCGAAGCCGTCCAGGACGAATGCCAGCGAGTTGTGGGCTTCGCCGAGCGAGCTGTCCAATTCCAGAGCTTTGATCGCCTCCGCCTTGGCTTTGGGGAATGCCTCCCTGGGAGTCATCACTGCATACTGCCAGTCTCCCAACAAAGCATACGTGTCGGCTAAGCCAGAATAAGCCTGGGCATATTTCGGATCCTCTTCGATAGCCTGGTTGAAGTAAGCGAGGGCAACCTTCAGACCATCCCCCGTTCGCTTATTCCAGAAGTAGCGCCCTTTGAGATAGGACTCGTAGGCCTCGGGATTAACCGTCTTTACGCTCTTCAGAGCAGCTTGTTCCTGCGGAGTCAAATTGATCCGGATTTGGTCTGCTATCGCACTCGCCACTTTTTTCTGGAGGGTCAAGGTATCACGGAGATCGCCTTCATAGCTCTGGGACCATAAATGCTTGTCGGTGGAGGCCTCGATCAACTGGGCGGTGATGCGGACCTGCTCGCCAGCCCGGAGCACGGTGCCTTCTACTACGGCGTCGACGTTCAGCTCACGAGCGATCTGGGGCAGAGGCTTGCGCGCTCCTTTATATGCCATTACCGAGGTGCGGGAAATCACCCGCAAAGCGCTGATCTGCGCCAGGTCGGTGATCAACTCATCCGTCATGCCATCAGCGAAGTAATTCTGTGAAGCATCGCCAGACAGGTTTTCCAGTGGAAGTACCGCCAGGGATCGGATGCCCGTAGGCGCGGGGCCGCGCGAACGAAATAGCCAGAGGGAGAGAATCGACAGAGTCACAAGTATAACGAGCGCCAGGGCGGCGATAACCCGCTGCTGGCGTTTGGGCGCAACGGGCACAAGGGTCAGCCCGGCGCCTTGGACCCGACGCTCGGGCTCTGCCTTGCGCTCTGGACTCTCGCGTTCTGAACTTCCAGGCTCCGGACTTTCACGCTTTGAGCTTTCACGCTTTGAACCAGACAGATCACCGCCTACGGGTTCCGGTCTACTTGGGCGGGTGTCTGTATCGACGACGGACACATCCGCAATGAAACGATAGCCACGTTTTGGAAGAGTCTCGATAAATCGCGGATTCTCAGCCGAGTCCCCTAACGCACTCCGCAGCTTTCCGATGGCGATGTTGAGAGCTTGATCGAAATCACCGAAACTTTCGTTCGGCCAGACTCGGGTGCGCAACTCCTCCCTGGTCACGAGTTCCCCCGGACGCTCCAGCAATACCTCCAAAAGTTTCATCGGCTGCTGTTGCACTTTGATTCTCAAACCCGCTTTGCGCAAATCGCCAGACTGCAGTGAAACCTCGTAGGTTCCGAACCGCACGACGGAGGTGGGTTGCAGGGGTTCCATAGCGCATTTGAGCTTCGCACGGAAGTCTAACACTTCGACAAGTACCCCTTCGACTCCGGATATACGCGCGCCTAACCCTTGAGCCAGCAACTATTTAAAAGGCTATGTATTGGATATGTGGAAAAAGTCCTTAGTGAATTGACGCCGGACGAGAGGCGCGTCAGAGTGGGCCGCAAGCGGGGTTCGAGCTGATTCAGGAGACGGCAAATGAGGAGTATTGGACTTGGCTCGCAAGGGATAGTCCGATTTGGGGTTTCGTCCCTACGGGACGATCGACCGTCCGCAACATTCGAAGAGTTGGCCATGCCTCTGTTTGACTCCCTCTACAACTTCGCGCGCTGGTTGGTGCGCAATTCCAACGACGCCGAGGATCTCGTACAAGAGACCTATCTGAAGGCTTTGCGCGGCTTCGCATCGTTTCAGCCGGGCACCAATTTTCGGGCGTGGATATTTCAAATTCTGAGGAACACCTTTCTTGGTTCGTGCTCAAAACTCGAGCGGCGCATGACGGTTGCGATGAATGTGGAGGAGGACGGACCCGAACTGGCAGTTGATACGAAAACTCCTGAAACGATTTTAATGAATCGCTATAGCTCCGAACTGATGCAGCGCGCCATTGAGGATCTGCCAGTGCATTACCGGGAGGCTTTGCTTCTTTGCGACGTGGAGGAAATGTCGTACCAGGAGATTGCGGAGGTATTGTCGATCCCGATCGGAACTGTTATGTCGCGTCTGGCCAGGGCCCGGAGGGCAGTTCGCGGGACAATCCATAGTGAAGAAGTCTTCGATGAAGCGATGAAAGAGCGCTGTGATACCTGATGTGAATCGATCAGCGTGCGTAGTCAACGATCGTACTCAGCGATTCGTACTCAGCGATCGTACCAGGGGAGGAAAAGGCTTATGGCAACCGCTACCTTAGCAGCAACCTTGAACACTTCGATCTCTGGACCGCGGCCAGCTCCGATGGATCGCATTCTAGTCATCGAATACGATGGCGCTTTGCGGAAGATTCTGCGGCGGCTTCTCTCCTCGGAAGGGTATGAGGCCGTTGTCGTCCCGGACTCCGTTCGTGGTCTGGAGGTACTTCGCCGGAGTGTACCCGCCGCAGTGGTTCTCGATTTACCGAGCCCAGGGTCTTCGGGACGCGATTTTTGCAAGAAAATTGCGCAATTGATTCCAGGCCTGCCACTTGTAATTCTCAGCGCGAACTCAAGTGTTGCGGACAAGGTCCTTCTCCTGGAAATGGCTGCCGACGATTACGTGACCGTACCATTCAGCCCAAGGGAGCTGGTTGCGCGCTTGCGTGCGCTAATCAGGCGTGCATCGCGAGTCAGTCTGGAAGACGTGTATATTTTTGAGGACGTGACCGTGGATTTTCTCAAAGCTGAGATCACTCGTGGAGGCGAGAAGGTCATAGTCACAGCAAAGGAATTCAAAACTCTGGAGTTCTTGACAAGGAACGCCAAGCGCGTGATCTCGCGTGATGAACTTCTGGACAAAGTCTGGGGGTACCAGGACTACCCCTGCACGCGGACGGTGGACAACCACATGATGAGGCTACGACAGAAACTGGAGAGCAACCCTTCGCAGCCGTCGCACTTTCTCACAGTACACGGTCTGGGATATAAGTTTGTGCCTTAAGCCATTGTGCGGATTCAATAAGGGGCATCCGACTGACGACTGTCAAATCTATGACGCGGCTTTAAACAATTTCGCGAGACTATCGATGTCCGCGGCACTCGCGTCGCCAATAACGAAATAGCGAAGGCCGCCCTGACTCCATGTTTCCATGTTGAACGTCAGTTGCTTCGGCGAGAGAGAATTCTCGTCCAACCTCGCTGGCAATTGCAATGACAATGACCGCTCCTGGAACACGAACACTGAAATGTGATGCTTCCGCACATCGTAGATCAGATGCGCACCCGGGGTTTGGTCGAGATAGGTCATTCGACCTCCAAGCAGAGAGAACTCGGAGTTTTGGAGTTCTGGCAAATTGAACGCAAAGGGGATTTTTCCCTGGAACCAGGGCTTCACCGTGTGCCGATCCGTGGAGATCACATCCACCGGCGATGAGCTGGCTAGAGTCGCCACGTGCAAGTCGGCAATCTCGCTGTAAACGCGATTTCGTGAGGCTTGGTCCTTGCCTGACCAGGATCCCACATAGATTGAAGTCACCGCCCCGACCACGAGAATTACGGCCGTTGCCGCCGCTAACATCCATCTCAGCTGGAAACTGCGCCGCGGTTTGGGCGTAATGCTCCGCTCTATGCGTTTCCGGAAATCAGTACTGGGAACGAAACGTTTTCCGGCGGCTTGAATGGTGCGCTTCATCTGCACGCGGGAAAGGGCATCGGCCGAGCAAGAGGGGCAGCTGCGCACATGAGCGTCGAAGGTGCGCATATCCTGCTCTGGAAGCTCACCGTCGAGGTAGGTGTCGAGTTTTGTTTTCCATGACTCACAAACCATAGTTCACCGTTCGATTCATCCTTTTTGAAACTGCGGACGCAGGCCACCGCGTAACGCTTTTCTGGCACGCGATAAACGCGACATCACCGTGCCGATCGGGATGGCAAGCGTGGCGGAGATTTCCTGATACGACATCTCTTCGACTTCACACAGCAGCAGCACCTCGCGATAGGCGACGGGCAGTTGCTCCAAAACCTTCTGCACGAACTGCCCGTCCGAACGCTGCAGCAGGATACTCTCTGGCGTTTCCTTGACCGCGGGCAGAATCTCCTCTTCCCTTTCGAGATCTAGCGGCACGGTAACGGTTGCCTTCAGCGCGGTGCGGGAGGTCAGAAACGCATTCCGCAGGATCTTGTAGATCCAGGCACGAAAATTCGTGCCCGGCTGGAACGAGGGGAACCCCTTAAGTGCCTTGACGTAAGTCTCCTGCACAAGATCCTCGGCCTCCCGCCGGTCGTGGGTCAGCCAGCAGGCAAAGTTATAGAGGCGGTCGAAGTGAGGCATGGCCAGTTGCTCAAATGACTCGGCAGCAAGCTGGTTTACGGTGCCCACACAGAAGTAAACACCCGGACGGCGGTTTTATTCCCCATAACTCATAAATACTTGCCGTGGAATAAAACCGACAACGATCGGTTCTACACCACGAGTCACAGAGCGAACTGGAGTCACCGAGGAAATGCTGGTGCGGAAGAAGCGCGCGCTCTCTTTGCAATTCCCAGGAGGAGCGAAATGCCACTTGAGGATGCCCAGCCTGCTGCACGGGCTACGACCTGGCTGGTGTCGTCAAGCCACCTTCGTCGCGGTGCGCTATCGATTCAATTTCACAGGAGCAGAGCGATGGTGAATCCTTTCGATCTCAAGACGGTATTGCTGGCCAAGCACGCGCAACATGTCGTGCTGATCCATTTTCCAATCGCTCTGTTCATCACGGCGGTGGTGTTCGACTATCTGGCGCAGTGGACGAAGAATCATGCGCTGGCTGCCGCAGCGTATTTCAATTTGCTGTTAGCGGCGATTTCGACGGTGCCGGTGATAGCGACCGGCGTGGCAGCGTGGCAGTGGGCGCTCGAGGGGCAGAAGCTAAAGGGGATCCTGCTGATGCACCTGATTCTGGGATGCACATCGACTGTGTTGATCTGGATAGTGTTTTGGATCCACCAGCGGGTGCGCCGGGTTCCAGAACGATCCTTGCCAAACTACCGTCTTCCGATCGAAGCGGTCGCGGTATTGATTGTGGGGCTGACGGGGCATCTTGGCGGATTTCTAAGTGGCGTGAGCGGACCCAGTTAACCGAGTCGAGTGCGAAACTGTGCCGACGGAATAAAACAATGGAATAAAAGCAACTCATACCAGTTATCAACGCAGAGCGCTACAAACCACGGAGGGCAAATGACGGACAAGAAGCAAGATTTTATCGATCAGAATTTGCAAGATCTCAACAACGATGGCGTCGACCGTCGCGGGTTCTTAAAGTGCATGGCGTGGGCGGGCACGGGTCTGGTCTGGACCATGAGCGGTGGCATTCCGGTGTCTCGGGCTTTCGCCAGGAGCAGCGACAAAGATGCTGGCGCAGGCGCGGGTTTCAGCTTTGTGCAGATCAGCGATAGTCACATAGGCTTTAACAAGCCGGCTAATCCGGACGTCACTGCTACTTTGCAGGTGGCAATCAACAAGATCAATGCGATGCCTCACAAGCCGGATTTCATCATTCACACTGGTGACCTGAGTCAGCTTTCGAAGCCGAGTGAGTTCGATACGCTGGACCAGGCATTAAAAGGAGCGTCCGCGAAACAGATCTACTTTGTTCCGGGCGAACACGACATGCTCTCCGACAATGGCGAGCAATTTCTCGAGCGCTATGGCAAAGGTACAAAAGGCGCGGGGTATTACAGCTTCGATCACAAGGGCGTGCATTTCGTCGGTCTCGTGAATGTCGCCAATTTGAAAGCTGGCGGGATGGGGTCGCTCGGTCACGAACAACTGGAGTGGCTTGAGGACGATCTTAAGGGCCGCTCCGCCAGCACTCCCATTGTGCTCTTTGCCCACATTCCACTGTGGACCATCTATCCCGAATGGGGCTGGGGAACCGACGATAGCGAACAGGCTTTGTCGTACGTCAAGCGTTTCGGGTCCGTGACTGTACTAAACGGCCATATTCACCAGATCATGCAGAAGGTCGAAGGTAAGGTTTCGTTCCACACCGCGATGTCAACCGCCTTTCCTCAACCTGCCCCCGGAACCGCTCCGTCGGCGGGGCCGATGAAGGTGCCAGCCGACCAGTTGTCGAAGGTGTTGGGGATTACGGATGTGAACTATCTGGTTAGCGGCCGGAGCCTCGCGGTCGTCGATTCCCCGCTTGGGGCGTAGGACTTTTTTGCACGAACAGTGCGCGCAATCGCACGGACACAAATCATATCTCGAAAGGGTGAAACGAAATGACACGGAAACATATGTGGATTGCAGGTCTGGCGATGCCAGTAATGATAGCGATGTTGCTCATCTTCGCGGGACCGCGGAGCGCGGCGGCGAATGACCAGCCATCTGCGGCAACCGCGGCGGTGAAAATCGATAATTTCGTATTTGGGCCGCAGACGATCACGGTACCGGTCGGAGCGACAGTTACCTGGACAAACAGCGATGACATCCCCCATACGGCGGTGAGCACGGACGGAGTGTTCAAGTCCAAGGTAATGGATACAGACGAAAAGTTCACTTACACTTTCACCAAGGCAGGAACGTATCCTTACTACTGCACGATCCACCCGAAGATGACCGGTAAGGTCGTGGTGCAATGAGAGTCGAAAGACACTCCAACGACTTTCAGGTGCGCACAACTGGCGCCTTCGTGATGACAATTGGTGAACTTCATTATGGATATGTGAGTCCTGGTAAATAACACCCGGCTGCGTCCATCGGGTCCGGTAATAAGAACACTCTCGAAGACCGAAGGCCGTCCTAATCACCAGGACGGCCTTTTACTTCATCAGTCTAAGTGACGCCTGTAGAGTTGGCGTTGGCAGTAAATGCTTGCGGGTCTGGAATAAATCACTCTCGGTGCTGTTAACACTAACAGAGTGCAAATACACGGTAACGCCGAAGGGCATAAGAGAAGAATGGAGCACTACTTCAGATCGATCACAAGATCGATCACACGAAGGATGGAAGGAGGAGCAACATGAAACATCGAGCTATAATGTCCGCGTTCGCGGCTTGCCTTATTAGTTCGCTGGCATTCGCCGGCGATACCTGGACTCTGGACTCTAGTACGTCCAATGCCAGGTTATTTCTGGGTTCCAAAGCACATTCGGTTACAGTGAACACTGGGGTAGGTCGCGTGACCGGGAAGGTGAAACTGGACGCAAACGTCCCGGACAACTCGGTCTTCGATCTTAGTATCTATCCGGCAGATGAGGACTGGGGGCACGCACTTACTCTTGAAGGCGCCTTACCGCCCGGCTACGTTCCTGCCGCGACCGATCACGCCCTGCTGACATTTACGTCCACACGCATTCTTAGGACAGAGAATGGCAAGTTTGAAGTCATAGGAGATCTTACATTGATTCGTGTGGAACGCGCCGTCACAGAGGTTCCGACGGAAGCTTATGCCGGGGCAGTGTACGGTGATCCTGTCATTCACGACGAAACTCACGAAATCACCTTCTTATTCCCGAGTGTGAGCGCGGCACTTTTACAGGGACCTCTGACGCGAGCTGCGCTTCAGAACACAGGAGTGAAGGAGCTTGTTGGGTCAGCCCGCGTCAGCCATGAGGATTTCCCTGAACTGCTAGACAAGATAAAAGAGACTAACTGGCCGTCCGTGATACAGAACAGAGACTGCCACGCGCCATCTACAGTCGGAGAGGGCTATAGCGGAGCTCAATGCACTGGAGCATTGATCGCGGCAACGGGCGATGACAACTGTCACATGCCCGCTTCCGTCGGTGAAGATTACAGCGGCGTTCTATGCACTCGCGCAACAGGCAATCAGATGACAATTGTTCTCAACCTGAAGTTCCTCCACACCGTGCCAGAACTGTCGGTAGGAATGCTATCGGGGAGCGGAGCAACTCGGTAAGCACTGGCGCCGGGGGTGCCGCGCTCAATTGTCGGGCGTGACATGTCAACACGCGTCAGAGAAGGCGGCACAAGATGTGGTGCATCAGTTATAAGGCAATGTCCCTGCAAGACGTCTTAATCATGGCCTACATGAATGTCGTGCAGGCAACGCGGCAAGAGGGGCTGTACTCGGTGGAGTTCATTAGGATCGTGGAGACATCCACAATATGACAGCGGACTCGGGACAACTCGCAGTGAGGGCGGCGGCAAGCGATGACCTGGAACTTGTCCATGCCAGCAAGAATGGGGATGTTGCTGCTTTCGAGCAACTCGTAAAGAGATACGATCTCAAACTTCTTCGAATCGCTCAAAGCGTCACGCATAACACGGAAGATGCTCAGGACGCAGTTCAGGAGACCTTCTTGAAGGCCTTCCAAAGCTTGGGTCAATTCCGAGAGGAGTCCCAATTCTCAACCTGGTTGTTTCGTATCACAGTGAACCAGTCGCTGATGAAGCTGCGGAAGCAGCGCGCGATAAGAGAATCGCCTCTAGAGGGGGATTGTCAGGCAGATGTAGACATGTTTCCAATGGAGGTCGTCGATTGGGCTCCCAACCCTGAACAACTTTACTGGGCGTCTGAATTACGAGACATCCTAATCGGCGTCCTAAAAGAGCTGGCGCCGATCTTGCGGACGGTCTTCGTGCTGCGAGATATTGAAGGTCTTTCAACGGCTCAGACAGCAGAAGTGCTGAACTTGAGTCAGACGGCGGTGAAGGCACGGCTATGGCGAGTTCGGCTGCAGCTTCGCGAACGCCTGAACAAGTACTTCGGTAAACAAACGGAATCTGCGCGAACACAGTTCATCCTTAAGGATCGGCGAATGTGGCGAAGCCAGCGGTGCGCAGATTCGGGCCGACTACGCCTGAACCACGTCTCATAGCCGCGATGTGGTCTGTAACGATTACCTAGTCCGAGCTTCTGGTCAATGTGCCTATCGACGGCTGTATGGAGCCGATTAGAGTGAGTGAGCAACTCACTGAGATATTTAGGCTCTGGATAGCGTCGTCCATGAAAGACGTAATGTCACCATAGGGCTTTCCTTAATAGTGTTGGTGCGCGGCATAGGGCTGTTACCTGCCTACACACAGAACTTTCTCCCCTTCGTCTGTGACGAGTCGCCCTCTGAAGGGATATACGCCGACTGTCGATCTGGTTCTCGGCTACAGACAGTCGAACGAGTCGCCCATCCTGAAGATTTTGCTTTCGAGATTGGACGCGTTGGTGGCTCGTGTCTCGAAGAAGGCGCAGTGAATCTTCTTCGTAGGCCCTTCATCCAAAGCACAGGTATACCAGTGGAATTCTGAAACCTCCAACGCGGCCGGAGCTCGGCATTACTGCGGTGAAGCTCACGCCGAGGTGTACATCAGTCGCTGGTTTGACTCGGTGTGCGCACCACCGAAGCCAAAGTTTATCCAGCGCTCGCCGACGAGTCATGAGCGTACAAAACGAGGAGCATAAATCGAGATTTCCAGACACGCGACGCACAATGATAGAGGTTCGTGGGTACGAGGAGTCGGGTCGAGGACAACGGTGAGTCATGAGCAGACTGTCTAATAAAGTGGCAATAGTGACGGGCGCGTCCAAAGGCATAGGCGGTGGGATTGCGACGGCCTTGGGAGCTGCGGGCGCGCACGTGGCCGTGAACTATTCCTCCGACCGGGAAGGAGCCGAACGCGTCGCTCAGGCGATCATCGGTCCACGAAAGGCGCCATCGAAACGCTGACCAGGGGATTGGCGCTCGAACTGGCGCCGCGCAAGATACGTGTCAACGCCATCGCTCCCGGTCATACCGAAACCGAAGGCAATGTAGCTGCGGGGACTTTCGAGGCTGGCGCCGGTGCCGCTCTGGCCGGGAAGACGCCGCTCGGCCGGCTCGGTCGCGTCACCGATATCGCCCCGCTGGCAGTGTTCCTGGCGTCAGACGAATCAGCCTGGATCACCGGCGAGGTCATCCGTGCCGCAGGCGGTCTCGTTCTGGCCACCTGAGGCAATGTGCTAACCTCGCAATAACAACGCAGTCAGAGCAACACAGAAAGGGAGAATACAATGCAATTTCAGAGTGACTATTTCAATGCTTATCACAACTTAAAGCTGACACGAGATGACACAGGCGTGCTGGTTGCTGAAGTCCACACCAACGGCGGGCCGTGCATTATGACAGCGCAAGCTCACACGGAATTTGTCGATGGGTTCTACCGGATTTCGCAAGATCGCGCGAACAAGATCGTAATCCTTACGGGCGCCGGTGGGGAGTTCATTACGGATGTCGATTGGTCCTCCTTCGGCGATGCTGCCGATCCCGGCGTCTGGAGCCAGGTTCACGATGAAGGTGTTCAGGCTTTGGAAAACATTGCCAACATACGCGTCCCAGTCATCGCGGCAATCGAGGGACGTGCCCACGTGCATTCAGACTACGCGCTACTTGCCAGTGTAATTGTGGCGGCAGATAGCGCGACTTTCGAGGATGTGGCCCACTTCTCCCAGGGCGTTGCGCCCGGCGACGGAATTTTCACCACCTGGAGTTATCGCGCGGGAGCAGGACGAGCGGAGGCCTTCCTGCTGAATCCACAACCGCTGCCTGCGGCTACGGCACGCGAATGGGGAGTGGTTGCCGAGGTTGTGCCGAACGGCAAGGCGCTCAGCCGTGCCCGGGAATTGGCCGAGCTGTACCTGAGGGCTCCGGAAGTTACGCGCCGCAACACACGCATCCACTTCATTCAACCGCTGAAGGAGCGCATCGTGCGAGAAGTTGGCTACGGATTGTCGCTCGAAGGAGCGTCGTCGGCCGACCTCGTCAAATCAATGCGAGCCAAGGGTGAATCCGTCGCTCGGAGAGAAAAAGTCGCATGACGACCACGCGGAGTACCTCAACCGGCCGGGGGCGATCAGCGACGGTCGTCCCTACCGCGACAAGTATCGAGCGACGAGAACGGGAGATCTCGGCTTGTTCAGCCCGAAATCTCCCGCGGTGATGTTATTAGCGGGTTTTCGTCGGCGCCTCGGACCTAACCAGGACCCAGGACTGGCTCGTTCCGACCAAATTGGGTCCGTCAAAATGCTAAATTTGGCTTGCTGAATGAGGACGGTCGAGTGGTTCACCGGTGTGATTCGTAATTCGCCACCCTGCGTGCACCGCGGCGGAGTTGACTGCTGAACGTCCGAGATGAATGCTGGCGATGGCTCTGGACGACCGCGCAACTTCCAACGAAGAACATCAAGAAGCCCGCGGACTTGAGGCGCACCCGGGTTCTAGAAACGCTGTCCGTCAAGGTGCTTTGGGAATCCTCGATCGCTCATACGTTCATCGGCTACCCTAGGTCAGGTGTACATCAAATAGCGCCAGCCAATACTGAAAAGACTGCAATGCGAAACCGCAGAGGATGAGCCCAATGCCGAACGCACCGAGGCGTCGCTCGGGAAGATTGTCAGCATAGTATTCGATGTAAGGATTGACCGTCGCCCCAATGCCCGTGACGATGCCTGTCACCAAGCCGACCCGAATCGCAAAAGACCAGGCGTGATCCACGTGATGGATAAAGGCGCTACAGATAAGGGCGCTGGCGATGTAACCAAAGGTGCGGACCACCGTTCCCCAGAACTGACGACGTGTAAGCCGAGGACTGCGAGCTGCTACATAATCCATGGCAGGACGCATCCCGCGCGAGTAAGCCAATATCTGGCCGACGGTGATGAGAATGGCAAATGCGATTGCGAATCGCAAGCCTAGAATCCTATATAGTCCCGCGCCGAAGCCAATTCCTCGTATCGCGGAAAACGCTCCTTCCCAAGCCAACGTATAATGATCGACCCCACGAGCTGCCCGATTGAATTCGACTGACAATGTGACGCCAGTCGCAATTCCAGCGGCCAGACCAAAGAGGAGACCAAGGCCGAGGCCGTAGCCGATTCCAAAGACAATAGAGTACGTGACGGCGCGGGTAAGCAGTCTCAACGGACCGTGCTGTCCACCCAACAAATCGTAGGCGAGGTAGAGGCTGCCTAACACATCGAGGCATGTACCCATAATGCTGACGGCTGCGACGGTATGGTGGTCCATCGATCCATAAGGCTAACACTTTGATGGGTGCGAACTCTTCTCAGAGATTGGGATTACCTCCATTCCTGGACACAAGTGCGTCAACCGGAAGCAATCGCGATTTCTTCCTACGCTTCCGAATCCTGTTAATATTGTCTGCACCCGTGGTAACAATACCTGTCTTGGAGGGCACTCCATGCCCGATGCCGACCTCCAAAAGCCCGATTGGCTTCTCCTGATTTCGATACTCTAATTTGGCCCCCCAACGATGATCTAAATTGGCCCCCTGAGGAAGAAAACCTTATACCGTGGATCTCGTTCCGGGCTTAGTACTCAATAACGTAAATACAGTGACGTATAATGTTATAGAATGTGACGCTGAACGCATCTAGGCTAGTCCGCAGGAGAGGACTGTTTTGTCGCGCCCTAGCCAATTTCGCATCGTGCTCACATCCGTAGAGCAAGAGAAACTGGAAACACAAATCCGAAAATATACGTCACCGTATCGAGACGTCATTCGAGCTAAGATCGTCCTTTTAGCTGCTCAGGGATTGTCCAACGACGTCATTGCGACGCGCTTGGACACACCCCGGCAGATCGTGAGCAAGTGGCGCAAACGATTTGC
>DATHQD010000021.1:0-2478 GCA_035483045.1 Terriglobales bacterium | reverse complement strand
CTACGTGTTGCCCGACGGCGAGCACGTTGACAATTGCCAGCACGTAACCCTCGGCTGCTGCACCAATCTCGACGATTTTTATCGCCGCGTCGGCTCCGCGAACAAAATCAAATTCTTCGACCGCCTTGTGTTCCTCGATCCGCAAGGCCGCCGTGGCGAAATGCAGGCAGGCATACTTCCCGCGCCGTTCCACATGACCGGCTCGTTCGCGAAATTCGCCCCGCTCACGCTGAAGGATAAGCTTTCGATCGCCCGCGCCATGCTTGCGATCTTGCGGACCAGCGGTCGCCCACGCGGTCTTGCCGAACCCGGCGGAATCTCCATGCTCGATTGGCTCCGCGGCCAGCGCCAGACCAAGGGCGCCATCGAGCGTTTCTGGCGTGTTGTCCTGGTCAGCGCGCTCGACGAAGAACTGGACAAGACCGACGCCCGTTACGGCATCGACGTTTTCTGGAAAGCCTTCCTCTCCAATCGCACCGGCTACCGTATGGGCGTTCCAATAGTTCCGCTGGCGGAGCTGTACGACGGCTGTAAAAACTTCATCGAAGGGAAGGGAGGGGAGGTACAACTCCGCTCCCCAGTCCGCAGCCTACGCATCGAAAACGGTGCTCTGAGCGCAGTGAGATTCGACAACGATCGCGAAGAATCTGCCGACGCCTGCATCTTCGCTGTCCCGCACACCACCTTCGCCGACCTCCTTTCACCAGAAATCCGCGAAAGCGACCCGGCATTCCGCAATCTCCAGAATCTCAAAGACTCCCCCATTACCGGCGTTCACCTCTGGTTCGACCGCGAAGTCACCACCGAGCCTTTCATCACGCTTCTCGACACCACCACGCAGTGGGTCTTCAACAAAACCGCCCTCTACGGTCCGGCCGCCAACGGCGAAAAGGGCAAAAATGTGACAAATGGGCAGTACCTTCAACTCGTCATCAGCGCATCCTATGATCTGTTACCAAGGCCGCGTCAGGAGATCATCGACCTGTGCTTGAAAGAAGTACGACAAGCCTTGCCCGCAGCCCGGAACGCGAACCTTGTGAAGGCCACCGTCATCAAAGAAACAGCAGCAACGTTCTCGCCCCAACCCGGCGTAGATCGCTGGCGCCCGAAACAGGAAACCAGCATCCGCAAGCTGTTTCTAGCAGGCGATTGGACCGCCACAGGCTGGCCCGCAACGATGGAAGGTGCAGTACGCAGCGGCTACCTTGCGGCCGAAGCGGTTCAGCGCGTCAATGGCACGCCGCAAAAGTTTCTGCAGCCAGACCTGAGCGCGGACGGCTTAGTAAGTCTCTGGGCGTGACACCACGACTCCCTGTAGGCCCCCCTCTTTAGAGGGGCGAGCTTTACACGCATTTTGATGGAGGTCGGAGCTTTAGATCCGATATTCGAAGACAAGCAAGATTTCTTTCATTCTATACCGACCCTGTAGGAGGCAACTTATGGTCGGCGATGCGAACACGAAGGAGGCCGCAAAATTCAAGCTGGCACGATTTCGTACGATCCGATGTGCCGCTCGTTCGCAGTCAATTTCTCCTGCGATCGAATCGAGTTTCTTGTATTCGGCACCGCGAGCCTGAAGAAATTCTTCGTACGACTTGCGCGATTTTCAGTAGTCGGCCGTCAAATATATCCGAGGCCGGTCCGTGTCGCGGAACAATTGGCTCCGCTCATGGTGGGAATAGCGACGAAACAGGGAGTCCCAGTCGCCACCCGTGCCATAGACTCTTTCAAAGCGTTCTTCGCACTCGGGCTTGACTTCGAACTCCCAGAGGACTAAAAACATAGATGTCCCATCTCCTGCTCGAACGTCGGTAATCCTTTTACGTAACCTTCTGGGGAAGATAGCGCAGGGCGGTCGAGTGTAGCAATCCGGTCGAGTGTATTAATCCGATTGGGTACAAGCCACGGTGGAGTGCGGATCATCCTGCAGCGAACGACGCGGATCATCCTGTGGCGCAGAGCGCAGTCAGCGCAGCTCTGTGGCCTTTAGCATGCCGCCGCTCTTATAGCAAGCAGCACCGCTGCTCAGTTTTAGCGCCCGGTTTTACGAGCGATGTCGCAGTGTGGCACGGGCTTCCGCCTGTCCTCATTCGCGCCACCGCGCGGATTCGGCAACTCACAAGCATCAAGTATTTGTTCTGTTGAGAACAGTTGCCAAACGTGCGGAATTGTTCATCGCGCAAATAGTTGGTTTAGTTGCAGTCCGTCAAGGACTGACGGACGGAGGCGTTTGTGGATCGAAAGTACAGTCACCGCGGCTATCGCGACGCGGAAAAAGACGACAAGAAAAAATCGCACAGCAATGGCCACAATCACGATCGCAGGCCCCCGCAGGGTGGCCCCCGCGCCGATCAGTTCGGTCCCCGCACCCCGCGCATGGTCGGCACCGTAACCCGCGCCCGCTGCGCCAACTGCGGCGCCGTCCTCACCTCCGGCTTCGATCCCAACGGAAAATGCCCCAAGTGCCAGCTCGAGCTG
>DATHQD010000020.1:0-55405 GCA_035483045.1 Terriglobales bacterium | reverse complement strand
GCGAACAAAAATCGCTCATCAAAGAGTGCGGATGGAAGGGTGGCGACAGCGGCGACAGTGGCGACTCGGCTAGGAGAATCAGTGAAAAACAAAACCCACCAAGAAATAACTTGACCCCGACCGGCCTTCTCATGGAAGGCGTTTACACTCATTGAGAATTCACGATTCCGGGTCGATGAGTGTACTGGGGATGTTACGCCAATTGAGCTGTCTTACACGATGGCAATGCAAGAGCCGAGGAGCAGCACCCATCCCAACAGAGTTGGATGATACATCCAGCACTTTTATTATTGAAGCGTCAGCTTGAATACAGTTCCTTTGTTATGAGCGCCGCCATGCGTGGTAGTGCCATACAGGCCTTGCGCATCCAGTACTAAACCCGCGTAAGGATACTTACCATCCCCCTTCGTCGAGCCGAAACTGTGAAGCACCGTCTCATTGCCGGTCGCATTGATTTCGAACACCGTCCCGTAATCTGCAGTCCCGCCGCTGTAGGTAGTGCCATACAGATTGCCTTGTGCATCCAGCACCACGCCTGCGTAAGGACCTGCTCCGTCCGGAGTCCCAGTGAAACTATAGAGAACAGTTTCGTTGCCACTGGAATCGACTTTGAATACCGTTCCATGGCCCGCAGCGCCGCCGCCGTAGGTGGTGCCATACATATTGCCTTGCCCATCCAGTACCACGCCCGCGTAAGGATTTGCTCCGTCCGGGCTGCCTGCGAACCTGTAAAGTACGGTCTCGATGCCGGTCGTGTCCAACTTGAATACCGATCCGGGAAAGAGGGTAAAACGGCCGCCGCGGGTGGTGGTGCCATAGAGGTTACCTTCCGCGTCCAGCACTACACCTCCGTAAGGTCTAACGCCATCTGTCGGCCCCATCGGGAAAGTATGGAGGATGGTCTCATTTCCGGCCGCATCGAGCCTGAACGCCGTTCCGTCTTTGTTGGCGCCGCTGGCGCCACCGAGCGCGGTAGTGCCATATAGGTTGCCCTGTTCGTCCAGCACCAAACCAGAGGGTTTTGTACCGTCCCCGCCGGGGCCGTTGAATTTGAAAAGCACGGTTTCCTTGCCGCTCGCATCCACTTTGAACACGGTGCTGCAGAGAGTTTGATTCGGTTCAATACAGCCGCCCACCCAGGTAGTACCGTAGAGATTATCCTGCGCGTCCACTGCTAACCCTGCATGAGGGTGGGCGCCGTCTCCCTCTGCAACGCCTGCGAAGCTGTAAAGCACGGTTTCTTTGCCAGTTGTATCTAATTTGAACACCGTCCCGTAGCCTGCCGTTCCGCCTGCGTAGGTAGTGCCATTAAGATTGCCTTTTGCGTCCATGACCAAGCCCGCCATGGGATCCGAGCCATCATTTGGCACGCTGCCAAATGAATACACGATGCTGTAAGTCTGTCCTTGCATCGTGCTTGCTACCACGAGTTGCAGCAGCACAATACACACAGTCACCCCGAGGGCTGACATCGGTCGCCATCTAAGAATCAAGTTTTGGTGTTTTGCTGTCTTGGTCATACGATGTGCCTTTTCTTTAAGTTCCTGCGGTCGAGCGTGGGTTGGGGGGAGCGGTCGCGAACTCCAAAAATGTTACTCGTGATGCTGCACCGAGGTCAATTGTTGTTAGCAGGCGATTTTACTCAGAACCCCCACCGGGGCAGGGTCAACGAGTGTAATCGCGAGTTACGCCGACCGTCCGACTCTGCGTTGTGAATCCTTTCCCTTACCAACACAAAGCAGGAGGAAACAAAGACGAGCGTTTACCCAGCTCACTGGAGTCTCTAATTCAGTTGGAAAAGTTCATTGTCATGTGCATGTAGTAGGGAGCAAATGGGGGATGTGGAAACTCGTCCTTTAACAAAGTCGGTCGAACACAGGCAAGCATATTGGTCTCGTGGTCCGAGTAGAGTCGCAGCACGCGACCATTCGGTCCAATCGCCACAACGAACGAGAACGTCGATGTGTCAGGGTGTTCGGTCGATTTCAAGCAAGACGTAAAAACAGGCATATATTTCTGCTGGTAGTAGTCTTTCAGATCAATCGCAGCATATATTCGAGTTGCGCGATCCTTATCTTCTGTAGCTGCTAGCGCGACAGCTTCCTTGAAAGAACTCGCCAGGGTGCCTGCAATGCTAGAAGTGGTGAGCAGAGAAATTAAAACAATAGTATAGAGCCTCTTCATGAACACAATTGCAGCACCTAAGGAGGAAGAGCCGCAAGTAACGTTGGTTTTCAAGGTCTTAGCGACACGGCAGTGCTCATCCGGGCTGCGTCGGCTCACAACTGTTCAAACCAGGCGATTTTACTCAGAACCCAAAATTCTGCTTTGCGAAGCGGCGACGGAGCGCACCGAGCCGAAAATGGCGTTAGAGAGCCTCGAACACACACATTCACAGCAAGCCGAGAGACACAAAGCACACCCTTGGACGCGCTCAGACCTTCGGCAGGTGTATCAGCACCGGGCATCAGGTCTAAGCGAAGCACGCCAAGGAACTCATAGCCATAAGACCTGTGGCCACTGTTTCCGCGAGATAGGCGGCCACGATCCGTGCAGTTATAGTTATATATCATATTGATTATAATATCTTTATACAGATACTTCGCAACCGCTTGACAACCTCCCACTCACATTCCTATAATTAGCACTCGAAGCAACCAAGTGCTAACAGCCCCGCCTTCGGGGCAAATGCAGAATTCGAATTCAACCTATTCCCTTAACCACTCTTGAAAGGAGTACGCAACTATGGCTACTAAATTCACCCCGCTGCATGATCGCATCCTGATCCGTCGGGTCGAAGAAGCCGACACCACCCGCGGCGGAATCATCATCCCCGACTCCGCCAAAGACAAGCCGCAGGAGGGAGAAGTCATCTCCGTAGGCAAAGGCAAGATCAGCGAAGAAGGCAAGGTTCGTCCGCTCGATGTAAAAGAAGGCGACCGCATTCTCTTCGGCAAATATTCCGGCACCGAAATCAAGATCGATGGAGAAGACTTCATCATCATGCGTGAAGAAGAAGTCCTCGGCATCCTCACCGGCTCGACCACCGGCGCAACCAAGAAAGAAACGGTTGGATCGCGAAAGTAACGCCGGTCAGCGGGCGTCTGAGCCCGCTGGCGTTATCCTGAGTGCGATTTTTGCGCGAAGGATCTTGAGTTTTTTTCGAATTCCCGCAAGCCAAGCGCCTGCAAAAATTAAATTAGGAGCAAACGAAAATGGCAAAACAAATTATCCATGGAGAAGAGTCGCGACAGGCGATTCTCCGCGGCGTCAACCTACTCGCTGACGCTGTGAAGGTCACTCTCGGCCCCAAGGGCCGCAACGTTGTCATCGAAAAGAAATTCGGTTCGCCGACCATCACCAAAGACGGCGTCACCGTAGCCAAGGAAATCGAACTCCCCAACGGCATCGAGAACATGGGCGCGCAGATGGTCCGCGAAGTTGCTTCCAAGACCTCTGACATCGCCGGAGACGGCACCACCACCGCCACCGTTCTCGCCCAGGCAATCTACCGCGAAGGCGTAAAGACCGTCGCCGCTGGCGCCAATCCAATGGCCATCAAGCGCGGCATCGAGAAGGCCGTTCTCACCATCACTGGCCGCGTCGATAAAGAAGGCAATCGCGAGAAGGGCGAACTCGACCGCTTCTCCAAGCCCGTCAGCGGCGACATGATCGCCCAGGTCGGCACCATCTCCGCCAACAACGACGAGACCATCGGCAAGATCATCGCCGAAGCCATGAAGAAGGTTGGCAAGGACGGCGTCATCACCGTTGAAGAGTCGAAGACGCTCGAAACCCAGCTCGACGTAGTCGAGGGCATGCAGTTCGACCGCGGCTACCTCTCTCCTTACTTCGTCACCGATCCCGAGCGCATGGAGTCCGTACAAGAAAATGCGTACATCCTAATCCACGAAAAGAAAATCAGCTCGATGAAAGACCTGCTTCCCTTGCTCGAGCAGATCGCCAAGAGCGGCAAGCCGCTCACCATCATCGCTGAGGACGTGGAAGGCGAAGCGCTCGCGACCCTCGTCGTCAACAAACTCCGTGGCACGCTGCAAGTCTCGGCCGTCAAGGCTCCCGGCTTCGGCGATCGTCGCAAGGCCATGTTGCAGGACATCGCAACCCTGACGGGCGGCAAGGCCATCACCGAAGACCTCGGCATCAAGCTCGAGAACGTTCAGGTCTCCGATCTCGGCCAAGCCAAGAAAGTCACCATCGACAAGGACAACACCACCATCGTCGAAGGCAAAGGCAAGCCCGGTGAAGTCCAGGGCCGCGTGAAGGAAATTCGCAGCCAGATCGAAAAGACCACCAGCGACTACGACCGCGAGAAGCTGCAGGAGCGGTTGGCGAAGCTGGTCGGTGGCGTAGCCGTTATCAAAGTCGGCGCCGCAACCGAAACCGAAATGAAGGAGACGAAGGCCCGCGTCGAAGATGCCATGCACGCAACCCGCGCGGCAGTCGAAGAAGGAATTGTCCCGGGCGGCGGCGTAGCGCTGGCGCGTTGCGTTCCGGCTCTCGACAAGCTGAAGCTGGAAGGTGACGAGCAGATCGGTGTCAACATCGTGAAGCGCGCCATCACCGAGCCGCTGCGCCAGATTGCCGAGAATGCCGGCGAAGAAGGTGCAATCGTGATCGGCAAGATTCACGATTCCAAGGACAACAACTACGGCTACAACGCCCTCACCGGCGACTACGAAGACCTGGTCAAGGCCGGCGTGCTCGATCCGACGAAGGTAGTGCGCACCGCACTCACCAACGCCGGCTCGATCGCAGCCCTGATGCTCACCACCGAAGCCCTGGTAGCGGACATTCCGGAAGAGAAGAAGAATGCTCCAATGCCGGGCGGCCACGGTGGCGGCGGCATGGGCGACATGTACTAGGATCAGCTGTCAGCTCTAAGCTGTCAGCTGTCGGTTAGATCAAAAGCCTCGCTCGATTCTATTGAGCGGGGCTTTTTCTTTTATGTTCCACATGGAACACTATGCAGTTTATTTTGTACGTATGTATATGTATGCTATCGACGGCAAATGAAACGGAAGAAACGAGTTAAGAGGCGCGGGAAAGTCGCCCGCTTGAGGGCTTCCGGGGGCGTGGAACAGGATTCTGCGGTGAGCCTCCGCAAGCAATGGCGGGAGCAGCGGCTGGCGCTTATGCTCTGGCGCGAGTTACCCAAGAAGCGGGTCACGCTGAATCTGGACGCCGATGTGCTGGCCTGGTTCCGGGGGATGGCTCGGGGATACCAGTGGGAGATTAACAAGAGGCTGCGGAAGGCGATGGAAAGGGAGCGGCGAGCTGGCAGCCGCTAGGAAGGAACCCGACCCGCGACACCGACGCGCCGTCATGCGCGGTTAGCGGGTAAGAAATATGGAAGAGAGAGATGGTGCCGTTGGTATGGGCAGCGCGGCCTTTTCTACTTTGGCCGTTTTAGTGGCCATCGCTTTTTTCGACCCACTCGTCCGCAGTTCTTAGGTCTGCTGTTCGTGCCCCAAGTGGTCACATTTCACGTCAGTTTTCTCGTGGTACATCAGTGCTGTAGTTGGATTACCGCCGGCGCAGTGTCGGTTGTGGCCGCAGGCAAGAAGACTACCTGGGTAGCGGAAATTATGTAGAGAATTCCCACCTGCGAGCCGCCTTCGCTCGCAACCACTCGTCCGTTGGGCGAAACTGCGTAGGTCGCATTGAGGTTGCTTGTGGTCGGCCCCGCGCTGCTGTTGGCGTCCGATGTTTCCGTGAAACTATTGGTTCCATTGGCCAGCAGGTTGTCGACTTCTTCGCCGACGCCAGAGTCAACCGGCTGCATGCTTCCCCCCAGATAAGTGCCCGTGAACGAAGAAGCAGTGAAGTTGCTTCCCAACTGAGGTTCCATTAAGCCGAACTCTACAGCAAGACCGTCTGTTCCCACCACAAAAGCCTGGTTTGGACTAATCAGATAGAAGACTGGGGGACTGGGTTCCTGGCTCAAGGATAACGCGACGCGTCCGTTGGTCGACGTCGTATAAGTCCCCGACTGGTTCAGCGAACTTATCGCGCCGCCAAGATTTTGGTCCGTACTCCAGCCGGTGATCGAACCGGTGCCGTTCGTGGTGACCAGCCCTGCCGTGGCTGAAGGCGTGGTCCCGTTGCTCAATGATTCAATTCCGATCACGCCGATGCCTTTGAGCGACGCATCGGTAAACGAGCCGGTTTGCTGCAATACCTGACCGCTTAGCAACGAACTGCCCGCGATGTCGTCCTCCATTACCAGCAGTTCCGAAGCACTGACTACGTAAAAGACAAACTTTAAATTCTTCTGGCCGGTGAAAGTTATGGTCGCCGTAGCGCGGCCCGTCGATGCCACGCTGAAATTGCTGGAACTGAGCGTCGCGTTTGCTGGACCGGTCAAGTAAATATCATTATCAAACTCGCCGGCCAGGTTCCCGCTGCCATCGGAACTGAATGCACCGGCCATGGCGTATCGTGGCGCAGTTATTCCTTCATCGGCACCGACCAACCCGAAGGCATAGTCGCCTTTAATCTTGCCGGTCGAAAACGCGCTCGTGTCTTGCTGGCGCAACAGCCCGGAGGCCTTCAGGATGGTGCTGTCGTAAAAAATGATGTTCCCGTTGGTACCGCTCGAATTCAACGCGGCGGCAAAGGTATTTGTCCCACTAAGGCCGCCACTATAGGTCAACTTGATGGTCGCGACATTGTTCGACGCCACACAGTATGTTCCGCTGAAGGTTCCACTCAAGGGACCGTTGATCTGATCGTTCAGGTCGATATCGCCACTTGAAATATTTCCCGCTCCATCCGCTACCAAACTGCCGACCGCCGCAGTGACAGTCTGAGTCACGACGTTGGGAGCGCTGCTCCAACCGTTAAGCATCATGGCATAGTGGCCAGAAAGACCAGCGTTATTAGGGCAACCCGCGGAAGCAATCGTGATGCTGAGCGCAGCGTTCGCCTTGATCGACGGACTTTCTGAATCCGCAACTGTAACCGTAAAATCCGAAGTCCCAGTCGCCGTCGGAGTTCCCGAAATTACCCCGCCGGCAGAATTAATGACTAGTCCGGCGGGCAGCGTGCCGCTGGTGATGCTCCAGGAGTACGGCTGCGCACCGCCGGTAGCGACAATCGTAGCGCTGTAAGCCGTGCCGACACTGCCTCCGGGCAGAGAGGCGGTCGTGATCGCGAGTGCAGTATTGATAGTTATGCTCAATACGGCGGTTGCGGTACCGGCAGTCGGCGTGGTCGAGTCGGTGACCTTTACCGTGAAGTTGGATGTTCCCGTTCCCGTCGGTGTGCCGGAAATCGTACCGTTAGCCGGGTTGCTCAAGCTCAAGCCTGGCGGCAGCGTACCGGCGCTGATGCTCCAGGTGTAAGGTGGAGTTCCGCCGATAGCCTCCAAAGTCTGGTTGTACACGGTTCCCACGCTTCCACCCGCCAGAGATGTTGTCGTCACACTAAGGGGCGGCTCACTTACCACAATGCTCAAATTGGCAGACCTGGTAGCGGCGGTCGGAGTCTGCGAGTCGGTGACCGTAACCGTAAAGCTTGAAGTACCGACCGCTCCGCTCGGTATGCCCGAGATCACGCCTGTCGTGCTCAAACTCAACCCGGTGGGCAAACTTCCTGCGGTAACGCTCCATGCATAAGTTGGAACTCCCCCCGTTGCCTGAAGAGTTTGGGTGTATGCGACGCCGATCAATGCCGGCCCGAGTGAGGTCGTAGTGATCGTCAGGGCCGGCGGCGGATTGACAGTTATTGTCAGTGCCCGGCTGTCTGAATTCCCAGCTGCATCTTTAACCTGAAAGGTCACCGATCCGCCGCCCGTTCCGGTCGGCGTGCCCGTGATCGATCCCGTGTTGCCAATCAAACTCAATCCGAGAGGTAGCGATCCAGACGTGACCGTCCAGTTAAACGGACTTGTCCCGCCAGACGCAGTCAATGTCGTGGCGTAGGCCGTCCCCGCGGTCGCGGCAGGAAGCGACGTCGTGGTGATCACCGGCAGCGGATTGACCTTGATCGCCAAACTCGCGGACTTCGTCGCATCCGTGATCGAGGTCGCCGTCACAGTCGCGGTGAATGCGCTCGCAACCGACGCAGGAGCGTTGTAGGTGGCCGAGGTTGTGGTCTGGCCGCTCAGCGTGCCGCCACCCGACACGCTCCACGACACGCCAGCGCTTTTCGAGTCATTTGTCACCAACGCTGTGATTGAGGCGGTCTGCCCCTGATCGATTCCAGTGCTGCTCGATGTCAATGCAACACCGATGCCGGCCGTTGAACTGCCGCCGCATCCGGAAAGACCAAGTGTCAGGATAATGAGAGTAAGAAAAGAAATGAGTGCAGAGAGAAAGGTCGCAGCGGTTACACGCTTCACAGATACTCCTCTGATAAACGAGAGCGCAGAGCTACTCCCGCTACATCATGCAGGCATCATCGATCAGCGAAGGTGATTACCACAAGTTACTCAGGTACTTATTTCGGGCGGGTCAGTCGAGACTAAACGGTTATTGCTGTTGGTCCCGCGCCCGCCTTTCATACACCTTAGCTTGCTCATCCCATCTTCTGCGCGATGGTGATGGTGTATCCATCTCCATCCTCGAAGGCGAATTCTCTCATGCCATAAAACTGGTCAGTTACCGGCATAGAGATTTTCGCTCCTGCTTTCTGCACGCGATCCAGGACCGCTTGCAGGTTGTCTGCTTCCATGTAGAGCGTCAGGCTTCCGCCTATGTTGGTGGCTAGTTTGGGATATTCTGCGGCAACCGTCTTCTGGTCGTTGAAGAAAAGCTCGACCGCTCCGTTCGAGACGGACGCGAAAATGTACGGCGACTCGTCTGGGACGCTGATGGCTTTCTCGAGACCGAGGATCTCGGCATAGAACTTCAGGCTGGCTTCCACATTGCGGACTACTAGATTGGGCGTGAGTTTCTTGATCTGCATACGTCTTCCTCTCTTTTATGGGTCGAACCGTAAGTTGACCCGTAATTGAATCGTGAACTGATTCCGGACGGTATTCGTCATGAAGGACGATGGCGCACACTTCCGGTGTGCTCGCATCTCCTCCATCCACGACCCTTGCGAGGAAGGACGTAGGTAGGGGCCCTCACTGTCGGTGGCGCCGAGTGAGTCGGCGCGCGGGTCCCGCGAGGTACGGGAAAAATGATAGCACGGAGAGTCAAGAGGTCCAGCCAGCGAGGCAGCGATACAATGGCCGCTCTTGCTTCAGTGCCGGGGAGGCATGATGGCGCGCGGGTTTCTTTCGAATGTCAATCTGGATTCCATTCTGGACTCGGTGCGAACCACGATCGCGGCCGTGGTCTCGATGTGGCTGGCTCGGCTTCTGAAAATGCCCGAATCCTATTGGGCTCCGATCTCGGCAATCGTCATCATTCAATCGACCATCCCGCCGCGAACCCTGGGCTGGCAGCGCTTTGTGGGAACGGCTCTGGGAGCGGTGCTCGGCGCGGCCATGGCTACATTCTTCCTTCCCAGCGTGCCCGTCTATGCGTTGGGGATTTTCTTATGCGGATTGCTGTCGTGGTTATTACGCATTGGCGCCGCCTATCGGTTTGCGGCGATCACCCTGACTATCGTTTTGCTGATTCCGCATACCAGCCGGCCCTGGATCGTTGGCTGGCACCGTTTTTTGGAGGTATCGTTGGGAATCGCGGTAGCGTTGGCGGTGACGCTGGTGTGGCCGTCGGCGAAGAAAACAGTCTGACCCACAGTCCCCCACTTCCGTGGGGTTCTCAAGCAGCCGCTTTTCCGGCTAGTATCGGGTAAGAATTTGTGCTCAAATTTTCTGCTCAATAGATGCAAAAGATTTCTTCTGCCCTGGCAAAAAATGGTGCCAGACGTCTTTAACTCAAAGAAAGAGTTGTATAAAGTAGAGCTTGCAATTCCTTTCCCCGGCGTTCTTTCGGCTCGATAACTGCTGTTTCCCTGTCAGGGGCCTGGTGGCCCATCTCCTAGTGGGGTAACTAATGGTAACGTGTTCTACGCGGTCTTTTGGGATCGGAAGACTCTCTGTCCCTCGCATTCATCTGCTCTGTTTCACCATCCTTCTGAGCATGGCGCACGTTTCTGTTTCTTCGGCGCAGGTCGTTTTAAAAACCGGCCGTTCGGACAACCAGCGCACGGCCGCTAATCTTAATGAAACGCTGCTGACGCCGAGCAACGTGAATAAGAATGGGTTCGGCACGTTGTTCAGCAATTCGATCGACTATCAGGCGTTGGCGCAGCCGCTCTACGTTTCGGGCGTGAACATAAACGGTCAGGGGATTTTGCATAATGTGGTTTACGTTGCGACTATGGCCGACTCCGTCTACGCCTTCGACGCGGACAATAACACCGGAGCTAATTCGGCTCCGCTCTGGTACGTGAATTTCACCGACCCTGCCAATGGAGTTACCCTGGCCACCGGCGCCAACCTTCCGTGCTCGGGCGGCCAAACGACCGGGTTCACCGAAGAAGGAATCGCCAGCACTCCGACCATCGACACCGATAGCGGCACTATGTATCTCGTGGCCAAGACCGTGGAAAACGGTAAGGTTGTGCATCGCCTGCACGCGCTCGACATCACCTCGGGAGCGGAAAAATACGGCGGCCCCATTGTCATCTCCGCCACGAGCGTAAGCAATCAAGGGCAGATCACCGTCTTCAACAGCCTGCACCAACTCAATCGCCCCGGTTTGCTGCTGCTGAATGGCATCATCTACATTGGCTTTGGCTCGAACTCTTGCAATGACGACAACAGCGGTTGGGTGCTGGCTTATGGCGAAACCAGCCTTGACCAGACCGCGGTCTTCAACACTTCTCCGGATCACGGATTGACTTCGATCTGGCAAACCGGCAACGGGCTCGCGGCCGACGAGAATAACAACATCTTTGTGGAAACCGCCGAATCCTGCACCAGTTGCTACAACATTCCGCAAGGCGGGCAAACCTACAGCAACAGCGTGTTGAAACTCAATCCCACAACTCTGGACGTGGGCGATTACTTCACGCCCTGGGATGTCGCCTTCCTCAATGCCAACGATCTGGATTTGAGTTCGACCGGCGTTCTGATCCTTCCCGATCAAGACGGACCGAATCCTCATGAACTTGTGGCTGCGGGCAAGCAGGGTTTTGTCTATGTTCTCGATCGCGACAACATGGGAATGTACTCCTCATCGGGCAGCGACAGCCAAATTATTCAGGAATTCCCGCTGATTCCGGGAGAAACCAGCAGCCAGAAGAAGGACGTGCTGTTCAGCTCTCCGGCATACTGGAACAACAATGTCTACTTTGAGCCCGATGCATCGCCCCTATTGGCGTTTCCCGTATCCGGCGGTCTTCTGGGCACCCCGATAACCACGGTCCAGACCTATACCGGCGCTCACTCGCCGTCGATTTCAGCGAATGGCAACACAAACGGAATCTTGTGGGCAATCAGCGGCAACAATTTGTATGCCTTCAATGCAACAACAATGGCGATGCTTTACAACTCCAACCAGAATAAAGCGCGCGACCAGTTGCCAACCGTCGCTCACTTCGCAACTCAGACGGTAGCGAATGGCAAGGTTTATGTAGCCACACGGACGACCCTTCAAGTCTACGGACTCTTCCAGAGTCTCACATCAGTCGGAGGCAACGGTCAGAGCGCTCAGGTACTCACAACCCTGCCCGGCCCGCTCCAGTTGCAGGTGATCGATCCTTACAGCGGAGCTGGAATTCCGAATGTGACCGTGACCTTCAGTGACGCCAACAAGGGAGGGGTTTTCAATCCCGCCAGCGGCGTTTCCGACGCCAACGGGAACGTGTCAACCAGCTACACCTTGCCTAAAACAACAGGCACCTACACCCTAACCGCCAGTTCCGCGATGGCCGGAAGCCTGACATTCACAGAAACGGCGTTGCCTGGACCGGCCACAAAAGTTGTTATCGCGACAGGAAACAAGCAGACGGGCCAAGCGGGATCGATCCTGCCCGCTCAGTTAAAGGTCAAGGTCGAGGACTTCTACAGCAACGGAGTGCCCGGCATTTCCGTCACGTTCGTGGATAACAGTCATGCTGGCACTCTGACTCCGAGCGTGGTGGTGTCGAATGCCAGCGGATTCGCGCTGGTAAGCTACCAGCTTCCGAACACAGCCGGAACCTATAAGCTTACCGCCAGCGCAGCCGGAGTCAAGACAGCAGCGGTCTTCTCGGAATACGCCACCGGCGACGCGCCAACCGCTTTGATCGTGGTATCCGGAAACAACCAGAGTGCTCCGGTAAACACAGCGTTGCCCCAACCTTTAGTTTTGCAGGTCAACGATGCGTCGGGCAATCCAGTAACCGGTGTTTCCGTCGTGTTTTCGGCAGCTTCCGGAACCGTGACCGGGACCCCTGCAACTTCCAATTCCAGCGGAACGGTGTCTGTCAATTACACAACCGGAAGTTCGGTCGGCGCGGTCACGATTACTGCCGCTGTGAACGCTCTGAATACCCAGTTCTCTGTCACCGTTGGCCCGGGGCCGCCCGCGACGGTCACCATCAGTGGCGGAAACAACCAGTTCGCGCCCGCCGGTTCAATGCTGCCACAAGCATTGAGCGTGGTGGTTGCCGACCAATACGGCAACCCAGTTTCCGGTGTGGCAGTAAACTTCAGCGATGGTGGCGCTGGAGGATCATTCTCCTTCACCAATCCCGTAACCACCAGCAGCACCGGAACCGCCAGCCAGATGTACACGCTTCCGCCAACTGCGGGAACGGTCTATATCAGCGCAACCGCTGCGGGCGTATCGACCCCCGCCGTGTTCACCGAAACTGGCCAGTAGGAAAACCACTCTGGTTTAGCTGGCGAAAGGCGTCCTTCCTCCGAGCTTCTGTTTTCACCCTTCAATCTAACGTATCCGCTACCAGATTGTTCGCTGCACCTCTACGGCATACGCCGGATGTGCTTCGTTCCACCTCCCACGCAGACTGTCTGGATGATTCCTCGTCCTTCGAGGAGTGAAAAAAAATACGCCGCAGGAGGCTTTTTCAATGTCTATAGCAAAACTTACTTTACTTTCGACGCTTCTATCTTGCGCAGTTTGGGTTGTGGCGCAGAGCGCGCCGGCTGGTGGAGCGGCACCGGGCGCACCAGCCGGATCCGCAGGCCAGGCTGCTCCCGGCGGGACCTCGACGCCCTCCGGCGGTACCGCGACGCCGCCGGGAAGCACCTCTACTCCGACCGCTCCGGGTCAGACACCGAGCACCGTCCGGGGTTCGAATTCTCCAAATCCGCCGACGCCGGGCAACAACACGCAGCCCTCCAGCGTAAATCCGAACACACCTCAGACCAGCCCCAGTGGCGGCCCCTGCGGAAATATGCCGGGAGCAGCTCCCGGAACGACGAGCAACGCAACGCCGAATTCCGGATCGGCGAACTCGCCGAACTCTAATTCAGAGTCATCGAATTCAGGCTCGGCGAATTCGGGTTCAACGAACTCAGGTTCGTCTGCAACTCCCGGCGCGTCAAACGCGCCCGGAACATCTTCCAGCGCGCCTTGCCCGCCTGCCAGCGGATCGGCCGCGCCGCATTCAAATTGACTTTCCAGAAGCAGGGAGATCGCTTCGTCTCCCTTTTTCTACGCGGACCCGACTCTCTCCGGGTCCGCTTTTTTTATTCCTTAAAAAGACGATCGCGCCGACTGCCGCGTCTGCGATTTACTTCGCAGCTCTCCCAATCAACTCACACATCGACGCTGCTGCGATTCGCACTGGGTGGGCGCGCGAAATTTTAGCGAATTGGTAACCGGGGCGTTAGCGGTTTCTATAGCGCCTGCCAAATGCGGCGCAATCTCAGTCTCGCGAACGTGTGGGTTTCGAACTGGAGAGCTTCGTCTTCCTGGTTGTGCCAACGCCTCGACGCGCTGGTTTCTTGCGACGATGCACGCTTGGTCCCGCCGATGCCTTCGCCGCCGAACGTATTGTCGCGGACGCACGCCTATTGGTGGCAACAGTCGCCGAACGCGTCGAAGAGTTTTCGGCTGACTCCGGAGCAAGCAATTCGTGCGCAAGATTGGTAACGGTGCCGGCCGCCTGCCCCAGTTTGCGCGCAACCGCACTGAGAAGCGGCTCTCGCTTTAGCTGCGCTTTCGCTTTCTTCGCCGCCATCGACCGGCCTCGTAAACGTTTATTGGTTATCGGAAACAAAAATTAGTCCCGGCCCGTAAGGGGCCGGGACTTTCAAGTGATGCTTCGCTGAAAAAGAGTGACTAGGATGCACGACGCTGACCAGATTTCTGGTCCTGTTCGCTGTCGCTTTCATTGCCCTGCCCGCTCTTCTTCGAAGGATACTGACCGGGCTGGCCGGATTGGCCATGCTGCCCCTGCCCGGACTGACCACCCTGCTGCGGCTGGCGCTGGCCGGATTGACCGCCCTGCTGGCCTTGTCCGGATTGATTGCCCTGCTGGTTCTTCTTGTCCATATCATCTGCCATGAAAATTTCCTCCTCGCAAAGTACGGGGCTTTTGGCCCCATCGGAATTGAATAACACGCATGTATTTAGTTGTCGCAAATGATTGCAAAGGTTGGGAAAAATATCACCCGACAATTCATTTTTTCAATGTGGAAAAAATGCGGCGAGAATATTTAAGCGAGTGGTAACTCGTCACCTACTGGATCAACACGCCATAGAAAAAGGCATACGCCGAGGACGGATGTGGGTCAGGTTCGGCCCGTCATCGCGTCCCTCGACGTGCGACTTAAAAAGCTGCAACAAAATCTAGACAGATGTTCCGCGCCGCGTCAGGTGCGCGAAAAGTGAAATCACAAAGAGCACCAGGAAGACGAAGAACAGCAGCTTCGCGACACCCGCGGCAGCAACCGCCACGCCAGTAAAGCCGAGCACTCCAGCAATCACCGCGATTACCAGAAACATTAGTGTCCAATAGAGCATCATGCCTCCTTTACGAATTGCCTGCGCATCGAATGCTGAGTCGACTATAGCGGTGGACCCGTGGCGATCAAATCCACTTGAACCTGTATTTCGCGGTCCCCTGGGCTGTAATTACCCATTTAACCGCTCCCAAACAAGTCTCCTCTGTACCCGCAAAGTTTTTCCCTCCTGATGGCGCATTTTGCATCCAAAGCGCAGTCGGGGCGTTCTTAAGAATCAAGGGGCGGACTCTCGAAGACGAACAGTGTCAGAGAATCGGCGGAGGATATGAGGTAACGAAGTTCAGATTTTTACTGTTTCTCTGAACGGAGCCAACACCTATCTACGCCGATTGAAGTCCGATTCGCCGACAATTCCTAAGAACGTCTCCGTCTTGAAATTGCAAATTAAACTTCCAATTGAGAATCAAACTTCCGACGCAGCTTCTTCAGGCAACGCCTCAGCCGGCCAGACTCCGATTGCCCCGTCACCCGCCATACTTGCGATTCATATCACACCAGCAGCTAAATTCCGTGAACTGCGATCTGGTTTTCAATTCGCCGATTGCCCGCGTAGGCCTTCGCTATCTCGCTTGCGAGTTCGCGCTGCCGGTCGCTGGCAACCCTGCCCGTCAATACCACCGCGCTGTCGTCAGTCTTGACGTCGATTCTTGTGTTCTCAAACGCCGACTCCGAAGTTAGTCGATCCTCGATCAACCGCTGAACCTCGGGCGTCGTCAAGTCCCAGGACGATTGCGCCTGTGGATATGATGATTGATCGAGTGACGTCTGGGCCGGTGGAAAAACCGGATCGATTCCGCCGGCAGCCGCCGACGCTCGGACATAACCGAAACAGCATCCCGCAACCACAACTGCCAATACACAAACTACTCGCTTCATAAAACACCTCCTGATTTTTGCTTCATCTCGCTGGACGGCTGCGTCTGAGCGATTGGAAGATCATGTCGATCGCTCTGAGCTGACTTCACCCCCGACTGTTTTTGCAATTCCTCCGCCGCTTGCGCGAGCGTTAGATTGTCGGGAACTTGCCGAAAATTGCTTCGACTCTCGTCCTGCTGAACGGAGAGCGTCTTAAAAAACAACACTTTGCCATGCATATTGACGTGCAGCAGGCTGATCTCCCAATAGCGTGGCGACACCTCCGACTGTCTGACGTGGAACTCTCCACCTTTGTCCAAGTACCCGAGCAGCCCGCCGCCAAACTTAACATCCCTGACAAGATGCCCTTCGATTTCCGCCAGCCTATTCTCTGTAACGTTGATCCAGATCCGACCTTCCATGGAATGAAAAACTGATGCCTCCCGAGTGGGCGGAGCAAACTTCGGATTGGGTTCGAAAAGAAGTTCTACCAGATCGCCTTTGCGCTCTCCATACTTCACCGTCAGCGCATTAGGCAGCATACGGAATAAATCCTCCGTCTCGCGCGCGTCTTTCTGCTGAGCCCGCTGCCGTTTCCTGGCTACATCGGGCTTATTCAACAGACTCGCAATGCGGCGGTCTTCCTGTTTTTGTTGTTCCGCGGAGATGGGCTTTCCGTTCACTAATAGCAGGCGGTCAAGCGCACCTTGCCTGGTCTCAACCACGCACTTGACTTCTTCTTTGCCTGCATGAGTCTCTTTTACCTGATACATCCAGTGCGTATGATCGTCGGCCTGTCCCTTCAACTCTCCGTCAACAGCGCGACGCAACAGTTCGCTGGCCGATAGGTTGTTTTCCGTTGGCGTGTTCTGCCCCACAACCGCAGCGCCCGAACATAGAAAGCAGCAAATCATGCAGGCTGCGAACACGAAACGCCGTGTGCCACCCTCACGCTTCGCGCCTTGTACGTTAGGACAATGCATATGGCGGAATCACCCGTGGGTCGTCGTAATGTACCTCTAGACTCCACGAACTCTTTCGCAGAGTAATAGAAGTTAGGTGAGTGATGAAATAAAGTGCGTGCTGTAGTTGGTCATTATGTTTACAGGAGTTATTGCAGGAGAATTAGTGGAGTTACTGCGGACCAAGCGCTGCTCTATCTTAGCTTATCAACCGGGCTTATCCACACTGAATTCGGCTGTACAGGGTAGGCGGACACAGGTGTGTCCGCCTACTATCGAACATCTAACTTAGCTTGCCTTGCGCTCCCGTTGCAGGTCGCGCTCGCGCTGAGGGTTAGGGTCATCGATCACGACCGGAGGATTCCAATCGTCAACTTGCTTGGTGGCAGCGTCTTTCGCGATGCCGTAGCGCTCTTGAATCTTACCCACGAGGACGTCCTTCTGTCCGGCGATTACGTCCACATCGTCGTCGGTGAGCTTGCCCCATTGTGTTTTCACCGAACCTTTCATCTGCTTCCACTTGCCCTTGGCTTCATCCCAATTCATGGTTCACTCTCCTAAGTTGTAGAAATGTGCAGCATTTGAACAAATCGTCCGTGAAGCAGCTAGACTCGTCCCAATAAAACCAACACCAGCACGATCACGACCACCAATCCGAGCCCGCCGCTGGGGTAATATCCCCATCCACTGCTATAAGGCCAGGTTGGCAATGCACCGATGAGCAGCAAAATCAAGATGATCAACAGAATGGTTCCCATTTTTATTTCTCCTTTGTTCTAGATGCCAATTGTGTCAATCGCCAGTGATTCCCCCCGGTTAGCCTTTGCCGTACAGAGAGCGGCGCCTACGCGCATTGTCACGATTTCCGTCTTAGGCATAATTGACCTGCATCCACAGTAGTGAATGCCAACGAAAGAAGGAATCGTAGGAACCTTGTAATCCCAGGCGCTGTTTGCTGTAGGCCACCTCTACTTTCCTTGGTCCGCTTTCCTTAGTCCGCCGGCATCAAATTCGGCTGACGAAGAGAGGGGACTTATGATCCGAAAACTCAAATCCGGCGAGTACCGCCTGTACTCGCGCAAGAAAAACCCGAAGACCGGACGGAGGCGCAATCTCGGTACGTTCGCAACAAGAAAGGCAGCCGAAGCTCATGAGCGCGCGGTCCAATATTTCAAACGTCACTAGAACCTAGGACCCGGGGACTACACACGATGAAACTTCGGCCGCTCAGAAATCGCTGTACGTTAACGTTAGTGTGCTAACGCTCCCTGTTCTTGAGCGCGCGACTGGGCAGAATACTTTCTGACCGTTGCCAGGAAAGGCTCGCTACCAGGTGTAGGAGCTACCCGTCCATCGAGAATGTCCCGAAATGGTTCCATGCTGCCGTAAAGAACCCGCGTCTCGTCCTTGTCCTGCGTGACCGCCGAGCCGCTCAAGTCGATACCGGCGAATAGACCGCGAGCGCGCGAATAGGTCAGCACTTCCGCCTTCATCTTCCAGTCCGTGTCGGCGCCGGTATCACGTCCCACCGGGCCAGCCGCGGCAGAAGCGTCCGCGCCGATCTTGAATTTGCTCGCGAGCAAATGCTGCATTCCGTCGTCGTTGGTAACGATCATCACGAGATCGACGGCTTGGCCTCCGAGTTGCAGACCCCAGCTACCGCCAGTAACCGTGATAGGAGCGGGTGCGCTCCAACCGTGCTCGGTACGGCAAGTGGCTACGCCCTTGCCATGGTTACCACCGAAGCCTACCGCAATTTTCACCATGGACGGTACGACCGCAATGCACTTCGCGTCCGACATCACCTTGTCTGGAATCGCTTTGTCGGGAGTGCCCATAATTTCATTAAGAACATCCGCGGCCTTTTCAATTCGCTTGTCGATGTCTGACTTATCTTTATCTTCGGCCCAACTCGTGCCCGCCATGACCATAACCGACATGGTCAAAACGGCCACGCAAGTAGCCAACTTCTTTTGTAATTTCATTGCACAGCCTCCTGAGAACTCTTAGGTGGTAGAGATTTGTCCACGTTCTCAGGCTACCGTCGCCGATTCCGGCGAACTATCCGGTGCAAGCTGTAAATTCGGCGCTGGATAGACCGTACTCTGCGACACCATCTTTCGGCACCATCTAATAAATTTCTCACCTTTTGCTCGTGATCTTTTGATTAATACAGAGATTACCGTACTCCCTATTTTCTGCGATGGGTGTAGAGTGAAATCAAAGATGTGAATGGCAGTCGCGAGGGCGTGGCCCTCGCCCCGTCCAACCTTATCTCAATCAACCTACGAAATAGACGGGAGAGGTGTCCTCTCTCGAAAGGAGAAGTGGAAATGAAATTGGAAAAAAGGGAATTTGAAATGACGAGCAACAGCCCCAACAAAGAACAACTGACGCGATCCCTCAGGGCTCCCGCCGATCTGCAAGAGCAAGTTCGGCTCCGCGCGTATGAACTTTACGAGCAGCGCGGCAAAGTTGACGGCTTCGAAGTCGAGGACTGGCTGCAGGCCGAGGCTGAATTTCTAGGCGCCCGTCGCACCGGCAGAGCGGCGTAAACAGACGTACCCCACAGCGCGGCTGGAGGGCAAAACGTCAGGCTTCATTGGGCAGCAGCCCTCCAGCGTCCGCGTTCCACCGGGTTCATTCATCGAGGTCATCTTCATCCATTGACGACGGCCGAATGTTTCGAGGCCGTGGCCACCCTACCGTCAATTCCGCAACAGACCATTTTCGTATCTAACTATATATTCTATATTTTGCAGGAACTCGCCTGCGGGTGCTGCAACTAATAAATCGGCATGACATTTGCGAATGTTAAGAAGGCGATCGCACGCGCCCGCCAAGACGCTCTTCGAGACCAGACCTTCCAAGCCGCGGCTGCCCTGTCCTACTACACCATTGTGTCTGTGTTCCCTGGGCTGATCTTGCTGTCTGCCGTGATGGCTTATATCCCGCTGCCCGATTTTTTTGCTGACGTGCTGGTAGCGATGACGCGCGTGCTGCCCGCCGATGCTGTGATGCCCACGATTTATTCCGTGCTCATTGGAGTGCTCGGCGCAAACCTGCGCGCATGGCTTTCGTTCGGAACCCTGGGCACTTTATGGCTCGTGTCTTCCGCTTTTGACGAGATGATCGACGCGCTCGACGCCGCTTATAACGTTACTGATCCGCGCCCGTTCTGGAGGACGCGGCTCCTGGCGTTCGTTTTGGCCGTCATCACCGGCGCGCTTCTGATGTGTGCCGTGGCCACCATGGTCCTCGGCCCAAGAGTCGGCGCCTGGCTTGCCGGCAGAATGTCGATGTCCGGAGTTTTCACCTTCTTGTGGCCTCTTATTCACAAAACTCTTGCGATTGCCTTCACCGTGGTTGCTGTGCAGACGGTTTATTTTCTCGCTCCAAACGTGAAACAACGCTTTCGCGCGACGGTGCCCGGCGCAATTCTTTCGGTCGCCTGCTGGATGGGTCTCTCCTCTTTGCTCGGAATCTATTTTCGGTATTTCGCCAATTACAATCGCATCTATGGAACTCTGGGTGGCGTCATGGCTTTAATGACCTGGCTTTATTGGGCCTACTTTATTTTCGTCGTCGGAGGACAACTCAACGCGGAACTGGAAAAACAAAATCGCGTCGCACCCTTGCGGCCGCGAGATACATGTTCCATTCCGCAGAGTCAGGACCGTACCGCCTGACTCAAAACTTTGGTATGACATTTACCATCTACCGACACTCCCCCACGTCATCGCGCGCCTTCGCGAGAGAACCCAGCCAGTCTGCCGGAGCGACGCGCGGAATGTGCGAGCGAGAGTGAGATGCTGCTCAAAAGATTATGAGTTGGTAATCGGGGCAAATGACCGGGCAAACAAGTTGGTTCTGTTCCGGCCAATGCCGTTCGCACTCGCAACGCTCCCTCCCCGCTACCAGAAATGAACAATGCCTCTAGGGTGAATCGTGGATTGGCTGCGTCCGCGCTTCGCATTACGATTGCCGTGAATTTATAGCAGAAGGATGGCAATGCCCGACCAGGAAACTATCAACCGTGCCAAAGAAGATGCTCGCGAAGGTAAGTCACCTTCTACTCAAGCGGGCGAGTTCGTGCGCGAAGAGATACACCATGTACGTGAGGGCAAACACGGAGCCCGATCGTCACAACAGGCCATAGCGATTGGCCTTTCGAAAGCGCGACGCGCAGGTGTGAAACTCCCTCCCCCAAAGGGCTCTTCAGCGCTAAAGAAAAAAGCGGCACAAGACGAAAAGGTAAGTGAGAGGCCGAGGCATAAGGTATCCGCCAAACGTTCTCGCGCAACTGAGAAAGCGTTGAAGCGCGAGCCTGGTAGTTCGGCCAGTAAGTCAAATCTTTCCCGGCAGGCCAAAAGCGCCGCCGCCAAGCGAGGCAAGAAAGCACGCAGCGTGGCCGCGATGAAGGCCGCTCGCACACGAAAGGCTGCCTGATCAGCGGACTATCCGCACTTTCCATTTCTCGGCAGAGTTAGAGATCCTATCCGCACCTCGCGAAGTTAGTTCTATAGCTCTAGTTACTTCAACATTCGAAAGGTTCATCATGAACTTCTTTTCCGCACGTCTGGACAGTCTTCGTAAACTTTATGTCGACCAACTCGAGCAACTTTATTCGGCAGAAACTCAGATCACAAAAGCCCTCCCCAAAATGATCGACAAGGCAACCGATCCGGCCTTGAAGAATGCTTTGCAAGCTCATCTGCATGAGACCGAGGGACACGTCTCGCGCCTGGAGCGTATTCTCAATCAGGCGCAGGGTTCAGCCGATTCCAAGAAGTGCAAAGGCATCGCGGCATTGATTACCGAGGGTGAAGATGTCATTAAAGACACAGCAGACGAATCGGTCCGGGACGCAGGCATTATCGCCGCTGCACAGAAAGTCGAGCACTACGAAATGGCCGCCTACGGCACGGTGCGGACCTTCGCCCACATTCTGGGAAACGAAGAGGACGCAACGTTGCTCGACCAGACCCTGGAGGAAGAAAAGCACGCGGACGCCATTCTTACCGGCATCGCCGACACCGCGAACGTCAAGGCTGACAAAGCTGCTTGAAATCGCGGGTACGTCCGGGCCCAACAACGGCGCGCGACACACACATGAGGAGCCCCTGACTTATCAGCCGTCTCGCCCTGCTCACTTAAAGTGAACGTCGTTAGTTGTGATGGCATCTAATGAGATTGGTCGCAACTGTTGACAGAAGCCGAACCAAACTTGCGGGGACCGAAGAAATCGCGCCGCTGGCAATGGATTGGCGCCATAGCCCTAGTGTGCGCCATCGTCGTCTTCAGCGTCATTGCCATAGCCGTATCCCGTGCTGAGCCCATCTTGCGGGCCTCTGTCATCGAAACCTTATCGACGCGCTTCAAAAGCAAAGTTGAACTGGACGCCTTTCATGTCTCACTCGTAAAGGGACTTCTGGTCTCCGGCTCAGGTCTCAGAATTTTCGGAGACACCGACCCGAATAACCACGAACCTGGCTTCCAACCAATCATTAGCGTAAGTGAATTCAGGTTTCACCTCGGACTCCGTCAATTTCTGCGCACTCCGAAACATGTCGACACGGTATTCGTAAAAGGCTTGCAGTTGAACTTGCCGCCTAGAGAACACCGCGACGAATTGAATAACATGAGGCCTCAAGGCGGCAAAATAAAGATCGTTGTCGATAGATTTATCTGCGATCAGGCGGAGCTCATTATTAACACTTTGCGGCCCGGCAAACTACCTGTTGAATTTGACATCGAGAGTTTGAGAATGACGCGAATCGGCTCCGACCTGCCCATGCATTTCGATGCCAGCCTCACCAATCCCAAGCCAGTAGGGCGGATCATTTCCAGTGGCCTGTTTGGTCCATGGCAGCCAGATAATCCACGCCAAACTCCCGTCAGTGGCACCTATTCATTCCACAATGCAGACTTGGGAACCATCAAGGGCCTGGGAGGCACCCTATCATCTACGGGAAATTATGCGGGCATCTTGGAGAAGATTGTCGTCGACGGTGCAACCGACACACCGGATTTTCGCATCGCGACCGGCGATCGTCCAGTGCCTCTGCATACCGATTTTCACGCCATTGTTGACGGGACTAGTGGAGATACCTACCTTCAACCGGTAAAGGCTAAACTCCTCAATACCTCTCTGCTGGCAAACGGCTCAGTGGTGCGAACCAAGGACATCAAGGGCCATCATGTAACACTCGATGTCGTCATCGATCGAGGCAAGATAGAGGATCTCTTGAAACTTGCCGTTCACAAGAACCCTCCCATGGTCACGGGCTTCGTTCGTCTACAAACCAAGTTCGATCTTCCTCCCGGAGAACCCGACCTTGCCAATCGCCTGAAGTTATCGGGTACTTTCAAGGTGTTAGACGCTCATTTCACGGATGAACCTATCCAACAGAAGCTGGATGCACTGAGTAAAAGAAGTCAGGGCAAGATGAAAGATACTAAGAATAGTCCGGCCGACGATGTGCACTCCGGGCTCAATGGCACATTCGCTCTGAGCGATGGGGTGCTTTCTTTCTCTCAACTTGAGTTCACGGTTCCAGGAACACGAGTAGATTTAACCGGAACCTACAGCCTGGATGGCAATCAAATCGATTTTCACGGCAAGGCCCGCCTTGACGCAAAACTCTCACAAATGGTCACGGGATGGAAGTCGGTGCTGCTGAAGCCTGTCGACCCATTCTTCAGCAAGGACGGCGCCGGGACCGAGGTGCCAGTCAAGGTTACTGGCACAAAGTCAGACGTTCACTTCGGCCCAGACTTCGGACACAAAGAGGACGATAAAGAACCCAAATCTCGTGCAAACTAGCTTGCCAGAACGTTCCGATGTTCCCGCTGCCCGTCCGCGGCAAGTGGGCCGGTACAGTTCAGGCATCGTTAGCACTAGTATGCAGCACGGAGATTGCGGCTAGCCTCGTACATAAAGCGCTACAGGAAACTCCGCCAGCAACTGCGACACAGCAATTTTTGTGAATTCGCCAGCCAAATCGTTCTCATGCACGTCAAGGGTCCTATTCGTAAATAAGTTCCGATAGTCTCTCGAGTTAGCCACGGGGAGTAACAGATAAGTATCATCCCACACACTCGTTCCAATAGGTGGACTACTTACATTTTGGCCGCTCCCATTTAGTAATGTAGCGATCAACCGTGGTGCGACGACAAGCATACTCGTATCTCCTAATGTTCGCAGAAACGCCACAACATGATCAGCCTTTGTGCCCGATACTCCCAGGGGCACATACTCTCCAGTTTCGAACACCGTCGGTATGTGCTTTCGCAAGCACAAAGTTTTCCAAATTAGATACAACTTAAGCCGCCCGTCTTCAGGAGTCTCAAGCAGTTGCCTGCGCGACACACCATCAGGATCGCTTTCCAGTCGCCGAATATCTGCAAACACCCGCTCGCGACGCGCGAAATCCACCGGACGGCGATTGTCTGGGTCGACTAAACTAAACTCCCACAATTCATTTCCTTGATAGATGTCGGGAACCCCCGGAGAAGTCAACTTGAGAAGCGTCTGCGACAGACTGTTCCACAAGCCGATCCGAGCGACACTTTGTTGGAACGGAATAAAGTCGTTAAGGAAACGATTCTTCTCGGCCGGCGTCAGCACGACTTTTACAAAGGACGACACCGCGTTTTCATAGCCCTCGTTGCGGTGGATCCAACTGGTGTTTTCCTTCGCTTCACGAATCGCTTTCAACATATAAGCCTCCATGCGTTCGCGAAAACGATTCCAATCACCGTCCTTATTTATGAGCTCTGATGGCCACGCCCCAACCAGAGTCTGATACAAAAGATACTCATCGTTCGGCGAGGGGGCGGATTTCTCGTTCACCACCCGCTTATACCGTCGATTAAAGCGCTTCCAATCACGCAGTCGGAGCCGCCACAATCCCGACATTTCCGACAGCACATTGATACGTGCCCGAACATCTTCTGAGCGTTTGGAATCGTGCGTACTTGTCGCCAACATGCTATGCGGCCAGGAATGTCGGCGCTCCTGATTGGCCAAGTGAAATTCAGCTGTGGTAACTCCAAATCGCCGCAGATCGCTGCCAACGTCGTTCAACGACACCAATCGATTACTACGGTAAAACGCGGTGTCTTCGACTCCCTTCGCCATCACCGGACCGGTGAACTGCTGCACTTTCATGGCAAACCTGGTAACAGCGTCGCGATAATTGTTGTCCTGGCCCTCAGCGATACGCGTCAAAAGGACCGCGGAGACAAAATCGAAGATAGTCGTATCCGCGGCCGGACTTCTCCATTTCGCCGACAAGACCGCCGCTCTTATATAGCGAGTATCATCCTCCGAGACACCGGCAGGAGTAACATAAGTACGGTAGACCGGAAAGCTCGCAACTATTTCCGCCAGAGCGTCGCGTAAGCTGTTGAGTGTGAAGTCGCAGGTGCGACGCTTGGATAGCGCCAGATGACTAAGTTGGCTGGCAAGTACATTGAGCTCGCTAGCCAAAGCAACTCGCATAATTAACTTACGACAGTCATAGGCCAGATCCTGGTAGTCAATCTGATCATCGGTAAAGTTTCGATATATACGCTCCATCCGCATAGCGGCGGCGGAGTCCACGAACAGGCCATTTACCAGGTTTGAGAAGTCGTACCCGGTGGTTCCGCACACTGCCCATTCGGTGGGCAGCCGTTCCGGCCCGGTGAGGACTTTCTCGATGACCACATACGGTTCACACTGAGTTCCCTCGCTCACCGCTGAACCGTTATCATTTGTGGTTGTAACTGCCTTGATACTCGCCTGTAACCGTGTGAAATATTGCGCCGGATCATACAAGCCATCCGGATGATCGATTCTCAATCCATCGATCTTGCCTTCTGCTATCAGCTTAAGAACCAGTCGATGGGTTGCTTGAAACACACTTTCGTCTTCCATGCGAATACCGGCAAGGTCGTTGGTATCAAAAAAGCGCCGGTAGTTAATGTCATCGGAGGCAACTGTCCAGCTCGCTAAGCGAAAGGCCTGAGCCTTAATCAGTTCGTGCAACTGGTCGAAACTGGCAGAATCCCCGCCAACTCCATTAATCTCTTCAGTTACCTGCTCGATCGCGCCGCTGATCTCAGGTGACCGAGTACACAGTTCGGCCAGCCTGTGTTTATGGATCTCCTTGTCGCGATTGCGCTCAGCGACGCGGTCGATCTTTGCGTCCTGCCGGTCGGGCAAGTGGCAGAAAGCGGTAACTAAGCTCTGAAAATCGAGTAAGTTAGCATTTTGGGCTCCAAGTGTTTGACCAATTCTCGCCGCGCTTGGTTGCAGTACGCGCGGATATTCCTTCGGATCGACAGGAAAGCGATGTTCGTGATAAACAATATCAAGTTCGCCCCGGGAGCAATTAAACACTAACTTCAACTCTCCACTTTCCAGCACGGCGCCATAATGATCATGCAAAACTGGTACTAACACCTTCCCCTGGAGTTCCTCCTTCAGCGGATGCCAGTCAATGTCGAAGTATCCGGCATAAATCGACGCCTCTCCATTTTCAAGAACGTCCAGCCACCAGGCGTTGTCGCTGCCCATCACCCCCATGTGATTGGGCACGATGTCGAGAATCAGTCCCATGCTATGGCGGTGCAGGGTACTAACAAATTGGTCGAAGTCTTCCTGACTGCCTATCTCTGGGTTCAGCGAGTTATGATCGACAATGTCATAACCGTGCATGCTCCCAGGCCGCGCTTTAAGGCACGGGGACACGTAACAGTGACTTATGCCAATAGTAGCAAGATATGGAACGATGGCCGTAACTTTGGCGAACGTGAACTCTCGATTCAGCTGCAGGCGGTAAGTTGCACGCGGAATAGATGGCCGAGAATTCATGATTCTGAGTACCATGCGACGGACCACGCAGGTAACGATCCATGTGTCAGCATCTCTTCACTAACTCCCTCGCTCGCATAGATCGGCGATGCGACTGGCGTGGTGAAGCCAGACAATAAGTCGCTTCCCAGATTGGCTAGCAGGGTGAGCGTGGAACCATCCCCAAGCTTCCATTTAGTGGACAGGCCGTGAGTACTCTGCATCTGATAACTCGCCTTGATGCGGCAACCAGCGGAAAGTCTCGGAATGATATGGTCGCGCCTCAGCCCCAGCAATCTCTGATATAGGTTGAACCACTGTTGATGGGACGGTCTTGGGAGTGACTCCCAGTTAAGGCGAGACGCTTCGAATGTCGCTTGAGCGTTTGGATCTGGAATTTCCTCGCGTTCCGAGGGATCGCTAAACTTTGCAAAACGCGCGAATTCATCCCGTCGCCCCTGCGTGACTGCCTCAGCTAGATCTTCCCCGAAGTCGCAGAAAAAAAGAAATGGCGTCTCGCTACCGAACTCTTCCCCCATAAAAAGCAGAGGAGTGGAAGGAGCCAGCAGCAGTATCTCTACGGCCGCGCGAACGCGGTCGGCTTCGGCGATTGCGGTAATTCGTTCCCCGAACGCGCGATTTCCAACCTGGTCGTGATTCTGCAAAAAAGAAACAAATGCACCTGGAGGCAACCCTCGAGTAGATTCGCCGCGTACCGTTCCACTGTATTGTGAAAGCTCTCCCTGATACGCGAAGCCGCTGGTCAGACATCGACCTAATAAATCAAGTGGACGCTCAATATAATCTGAGTAGTAACCGTCGCTCTCACCGGTCAGAATAACGTGCAATGCATGATGAATGTCGTCATCCCATTGCGCGGTGTACATCGCAGGCATACACAGTTTGTTTCTTCGGAGATAACACGCCTGATTGCGTTCATTTTCCAGGATGAGATGAATGTGGCGGTTGGCAGGCATGCTACTTCGGACCGCATCCGCCAATTCCGTGAGAATATCTGGCTTCGTGTCGTCGATAATAGCGTGGACCGCATCCAAACGTAATCCGTCGAAACGGTACTCGGTCAGCCAATAGAGAGCATTCTGTATAAAGAAATCACGCACAACCGTGCTTTTCGACCCGTCAAAGTTAATGGCATTGCCCCACGGAGTATGGTGCCGATCGGTAAAGAATTGTGGGGCATAGCATCCAAGATAATTCCCCTCCGGACCAAAATGATTGTAGACCACATCCAACAAGACCATAATGCCGCGAGCGTGGGCGCTCTGCACCAACTCTTTAAGATCTTCCGGGCGGCCATAAGTGCTATCGGGTGCGAATGGTAAAACGCCATCGTAACCCCAGTTACGCTTTCCTGGAAAATCGGAAACTGGCATTAATTCGATAGCCGTGATTCCTAACTCGGCCAGATAGTCGAGTCCCTCGCGCGCTGCTGCAAAAGTCCCGTCCGGCGTAAAGGTGCCAACGTGCATTTCATAGATAACAGCTTCCTCCCAGCGACGTCCCAACCATGAGTCATCTTGCCAAGCGAAAGTTTCTGGATCGATAACTTCGCTCGGTCCGTGCACGTCTCGGGGCTGAAAACGGGAGCCCGGATCTGGAACCTTCTGCCCTTCATCGATTCGAAAACGGTATTGCGTTCCCGGTTTCGCGGTATCGGTGACTAACTCGAACCATCCCTCCTCAAGCCGAGCAAGCGGAATGTACGTGGCGCGCGCCATATCGCCCAGGCATAGCTCGACTTTTTGCGCCGCAGGCGCCCACAGGCGAAAGCGCACGCTTCCGTCGTCAAGATACTCAGCGCCAAACGGCATTTTATGACGCCGCTTCATTTGACTCTTCCCTCTTGCCGTTCCCGCCGTTGCCGCGGCGCTCCATCAACACCGCCAGCGAGCGTGCCTGCAACGGATAGGCAGCGCCGGCATCATGGGTTTCAGCGGGGCGCAAGCCATTTTCTCGAGAGGTGTCCATCCACGCGCTCCAGCGCGCGCCCGAATGGAATTCCGGCAACGTGAATGGCACGTCTTCGTGATATGCGTTCAGCAGGACAAGAAACGTTTCGTCGCTGAGCTTCCTTCCGCGTTCATCGGTTTCATCCAATCCCTGGCCTGACAAAAACATTCCCAGGCAGCGCACCCCAGGATCGCGCCAATCATCTTCGCTCATCTCTTGACCATTTGGCTTCAGCCAAAGCACATCTTTTACGTTTGCGCCTTTGATCGGGCGGCCTTGAAAAAAACGACGCCGGTGGAGTACCGCATGCTTCTTGCGCAGATTGATCATCCGTTGCGCGAACGCTAGTAAGTCGCGATCTTGCGGACTTACGTCCCAATTTACCCAGCTAATAGCATTATCCTGGCAGTAAGCGTTGTTGTTACCCGCCTGCGTCTGCCCAATGGGATCTCCGCCATAAATCATTGGCACACCCTGCGAAAGCAGCAATGTGGCCAGTAGATTCCTCTTTTGTTTTGCCCGCAGGGCCTGTATATCAGAATTATCCGTCGGGCCCTCTACTCCGCAATTCCAGCTGCGATTATTATCAGTGCCATCTCGATTGTCCTCTCCATTGGCCTCGTTGTGCTTGTCGTTGTAACTCACCAAATCCTGCAGCGTGAATCCATCATGAGCAGTTACAAAGTTAACGCTGGCATAAGGCCGTCGTCCGCTGTGTGCATATAAGTCGCTGGATCCGGTCATCCGATAGGCTAAGTCGCCCACATAACCACCGTCGCCTTTCCAATAGGATCGAACCGTGTCGCGATAACGATCATTCCATTCCGCCCACCCTACAGGAAAGTTCCCTACCTGATAACCACCTTCGCCGAGGTCCCAGGGTTCCGCAATCAACTTCACCTGCGAGAGCACAGGGTCCTGATGAATGATGTCGAGGAATGCTCCCAGTCGATTCACTTCGTGCAACTCGCGGGCCAGCGTGGCCGCGAGATCAAAGCGAAAGCCATCGACGTGCATCTCCAGCACCCAGTAGCGCAAGCTGTCCATGATCAACTGCAGCACGCGTGGATGCTGCATGTTCAGCGTATTTCCGGTGCCTGTATAGTCCTTGTAATAGCGCATATTATCCGACACAAGGCGGTAGTACGCGCTGTTGTCGATCCCTTTCAACGACAGCGTGGGCCCCAGATGATTGCCCTCCGCCGTGTGGTTATAAACGACGTCGAGAATCACCTCCAATCCCGCCGAGTGCAGGACCTTAACCATGGTTTTGAATTCCGTGATCGATCCACTCGCCAGGTATCGCGGCTCGAGCGCGAGAAAGCCAATCGAGTTATAGCCCCAATAATTGCGCAAACCGCGTTCGACCAACTGGCGATCATCTACGAAACTATGCACCGGCATCAGCTCGATTGAAGTTACTCCGAGGCGCGTAAAGTGCTCGATGATAGGTGCAGTCGCCAGGCCGGCATAAGTCCCGCGCAAGTGCGCAGGAACTTCGGGATGGCACATGGTGAACCCCTTTACATGCAACTCGTAGATCAGAGTCTCGTGCCAGGGAATCCGAGGCGCCATATCCGTTCCCCAGGTAAAGGCCGAATCGATCACGCGATTCTTCGGCATCCCTGATGCATCATCGCGCCGGTCAAATGACAAGTCCTCCTGCTTGTTGCCGACCCTGTATCCAAAGTGCGCATCGCTCCATTGAATCGCCCCCTGCACTTGTTTGCCGTAAGGATCAAGCAGAAGTTTGTGGTGATTAAAACGATGGCCACGCTCGGGAGCATAGGGGCCATAGACGCGGTAGCCGTAAACCTGCCCGGGTCGCGCCTCTGGCAGATAGCCGTGCCAGACCATATCAGTCTGCTCGGGAAGCGTAACTCGCAGCAACTCGCGTTTCCCGGGACCATCGAACAGGCAGAGCTCGACTTTTTCGGCGTGCTCAGAATAGAGCGCAAAATTAACACCCTCGCCATCCCAGGTTGATCCCAGAGGATAAGGGCGGCCAGGCCAGACGATGGGCTGCGATTGAAGAGCCATTCAGCGCGCGCTCCTAGATATAACTATGAAAAATTGGGATGGCAAGAGATTGCATTCGGGATTCAGGTCGGCGGGTGAATTCCGCTGAAAAAATGCGGTCGTTTGAATCGCCCCAACAAACCTGTTCAACCCAAGGATTGGATGCCTGTGAAGTGACGAGGTTTGCCGTCACTTCACAGAAATAATGCTCGGAGCCGGCAAAGAGCAGCCAGAGGCAGCCGTCTAATAGTCTTCCCGATCGCTCTTCAGTTTATTTGCAAGCTTCCTTATCTCTTTTTCCCGCTCGATATTCACGATTCCTCTCGCATCGTCGAAGAGGCTGTCGTGCAAAAGAGTGAGAAGTCGAGCTTTGAGTTTTGCCCGTTCTAAAAGGGGTCTGGGAACGACGATCGTGCTTAGTTGAGAACACGTCAGAGCACTCCCAACATACGGAGTCTTGAGATCGGATCCTGGTCCTCCCGATACCTGGCTAAGTACCTGTGCGCCAGCGAGGGCAGAACCAAGAACGACAGACAGCAGAATAAAGCTCCTTTTGTCCACATCTCTACCTCCCCTTTATTTCCCTGTGCTGCAAGAATTCACATCTTTCTCGCAGACTGAGCAGAAGATGATGTGGTTTGCAATCGTGGTTGGTCGCGTAATCGTGCGCTAGGGTAATCCAGTGTGCGCCCTACTGCCTTCGCAGTAATGGACCGGATTTCGCAAGCGATCAGGTAATTAACAGCCAATCTTAGGTGTCCGCCGGTATGGTGCGCCCGCGCCCTGCCCTCTCATAGTTACGTCACCCGTACGCAAGGCCTAGCGTTCGTCTGTCAAACGCTAGACGCATGCGTCGGCCATCTGTGGGGAGGGTCATTCAATGGGCCGCGTATTGGTCGATGGTACCGCTCGCAATGCCCAACTATTTCTTGGGACGGTCGCGCTGATGGCGCTGAGCTTCGCGCTCGTCGGTTGCGGCGGCACCAGTTCAACGGCATCGACCACGCCCCCGCCAACTCAACCTCCTTATCCCACAGTGCCTCCAGTGCCTATTACCTGGTCGCCCAGCACCAGCCCACTCCCGGCACCACCGGCACAGGTTCCGCCGCCGACGCCATCCACCGATTTCCCGTTGACCGTCTCCAATCCAACCGCGGGAGTAAGCCTGACCTCGCCGATCAATGTCGTGGCTACGGCGACACCGAAGAATCCAATTTTCTTCATGCGCGTCTACGTCGATCAGCTCGCTGTTTACTTCACATTCGACAGTTCAATCAACACGCAGATTTTTATTGCGCCCGGCCAGCACACGATCGAAGTCATGGCCGAAGACAATCAGGGATACATTTCCGCGACACCCATCAGCGTGACCATTACAACGCAGGCAGCGCAGACGACGATCTCGAATATTCAAAATCTGCCCGGATGGCAGTCCTGTTCGGCGACCTTTCCTCCCGGATCAGGGCGCGCCGGACAGATTTGCGCGGCAGGTTTAGGCACAGCCGACTCGACAATGAGCCAGAATCAATCGACGCCCTCCATGGACGGCCAGTCGGCGCACTTCACCATGGGCGGATCGCAGCCCTATTCCAACATGCTCTACTTCAATCCCGTGGCGGGCGGAGACAACGTCAGCCATTTCATCTACGACGTGTATTTTTACATCGATCAGCCGGATTACGCGCAGGCGCTGGAGTTTGACACCAATCAGACCTTCGGCGGCCAGCGCTGGGTGTGGGGTTCAGAATGTAACTTCAAAGCGGACGGCGTGTGGGATATCTGGAACGATGTGACGGGCTGGCAGCCAACGCCCTTCCCCTGCACTCCGTTCCCCGCCAACACATGGATTCATCTGGTGTGGAACCTCGAACGTGTCGACAACCAGGTCCACTATATAAGTTTGACGGTCGGCGATCAGGTATATGACGTCGACACCTATTATCCCAACCAGCCCGATTGGACCCTCGAAGAAATCGACGTGGCTTTTCAGATGGACGGAGATTACGCTCAGCAACCCTACAACGTCTGGCTGGATGAGATGAAGCTGACCGCTTACTGAGCCCAATACAACGACCGGTGGCGGCGGTTAGCGAGGGCAAATTTGCAATAGTGTATTGACAGGAAGGTAATGTACTTGTAGCGTACTCGGAAGCCGCACTTTCGGCGTCGCATACTCCCCGAGCCCAGGAGCTCACGCCTTTGAATAGTCGCCTTCAGACACCGTTTGACACGGTAGAAAACGCCCATCACTATGTGCAGTTATTAGTCGAAGCCATCGCCGAAGCTAAGTCCGAGATCGCAACCGATCTCGATCTGGCGACAAAAGCCAAGCTAGAGCGCCGCGTTCAGGCGATGCAAATCGTCCAATTCAAGCTAGACAAACTAGAGCAACATCTGAAGACCAGCAGCCGCCTGCTCAACGATCTGCGCAGCCTGCGACGGTTGCTACTGGAAGAACGGCTGATGGATGACCATTCCCAGCCTGCTGCTGCCGTCCCCGGTCGCGATTCAGCAGCGTAAACTCTGCTTGATTTCCAGGGTGACCCGGCGTCACGCCTTCATTTTTTCAGCATACTTCTTTTCCAACTTGGCCAGCTTCGGTGAGATTGCAAACATGCAATATGGCTGGCGCGAATTTTCGTTGTAGTAATTCTGGTGGTAGCCTTCGGCTTTATAAAACTCCTCGGCCGGCTCGACCGCGGTCACGATCGGTTCAGGAAACGCCTTCGCCGCCGTCATCTCCGCAATCACATCCTCGGCAATCCGCTGCTGCTCTTCATCCGCATAGAATATGACCGAGCGATACTGTTCGCCCGTATCGCTTCCCTGCCGATTCAGCGTGGTCGGATCGTGCATCCCAAAAAACACGTCGAGCAGTTCGCGATAGCTGATCTCATCGGGATCGAAAGTCACGCGCACCACTTCCACATGCCCGGTGTCGCCCTCACACACCTGCTTATAAGTCGCCTGGTCGGCGCGCCCGCCCATGTATCCCGACTCCACATGGGTCACTCCGGTCAACCGCTGAAACACCGCTTCCATGCACCAGAAGCATCCGCCGCCGAAAACCGCTGTCTGTTCTTTCGCCATAATAATTGGATGCCCGCACCTCGAAAAAGTTCTCAGTTATCAGTTGTCAGTTCTCAGTGTCGGAATCGATTCGCTTCAACTGAGAACAGACAACTGATAACTGAGAACTCTTTTCACACCGACACAGTAAACGACGTCTCCGTCCGCGTAACCGCTCGATACAGCGTGTCGCGCTCAACCGGCTCGCGCCCCGCTTCTTTGATGAGCCGCACCAAATCATGCCGCCGCAGCCCCTGTGGGGTAGTTGCTCCCGCGTCGTGATAAATCTTTTCTTCCACAACCGTGCCGTCAATGTCGTCGGCGCCAAAGCGCAAAGAGATCTGCGCAATCTTAGGAGTCATCATCTGCCAGTAAGACTTGATGTGCGCAAAGTTATCCAGAATCAGCCGGCTCACGGCGATCTGCTTGATGTCGAGCATGCCGGTAGTGGTAAAAAGATGCTGCAGCGGAGTGTTCGCTGGATGGAACGCCAGTGGAATAAATGTCTGGAATCCCCCCGTCTCATCCTGCAAGGCGCGCAATCTGAGCAGATGGTCCACGCGGTCCTCATCGTTTTCAATGTGCCCGTAGAGCATCGTAGCGTTCGATTTCAACCCGATCTCGTGCGCCAGCCGCGCTGTGTCGAGCCACTGATCGCCATCGATCTTGTGATCGCAAATAATGTGCCGCACCCGGTCAGAAAAAATCTCCGCGCCGCCGCCCGGCAGCGAATCCACGCCCGCCTCTTTCATCTTCACCAGCGTCTCGCGGATGGTCAGTTTCGATCGCTTCGCCAGATAAGCGACCTCCACCATCGTGAAGGCCTTCATGTGGACCTGCGGGAAGCGCTCCTTCAATCCTGAAACCAGATCGAGGAAATATTGAAAGGGCAAGTCGGGATGCAATCCGCCGACAATATGAAACTCCGTGATCGCCTCCGTATACCCGGAAGACGCCGTCTGGAAGGCCTCTTCGAGCGCCATAGTATAAGCGCCAGGGGCATCTTTCTTCCGCCCGAACGCGCATAATCGGCAAGCTGCCACGCAAACATTGGTTGGATTGATATGGCGGTTCACATTGAAGTAAGCCGTGTCGCCATGCATCCGCTCGCGAACCCAGTTGGCCAGCCATCCTACGGCCAGAATATCGCCCGTTCCATAAAGGACAAGCGCATCGGCCTCGTTAAGCCGCTCGCCGGCAAGAACTTTATCCTTAATCGGCCATAGCCGAGGATCGTCGGTCTGAAATGCGTGCGTTTCCATCGCTATTATGATACCGCAGCAAGCGCTGGGCTATCACATCTTCTTGCAACATAAGGAGTTTCGATTTTGTCGTGAAAGCCGAAAGTCCGGCCACCTCTTAATCAAATATTGCATCTACAAAAAAGCCACAACCGCCGTCTCGCCGCTACGAAAGCATTTGCCACTTCGCAGGAGATAGCCCATGCATCGCTCTCTATTTATCTTCTTCGGTATCACCCTACTAACCTCAACGCTTATGGCCCAAACGACGCCCGCGGCGTCCAGCGGAACCATGCCACAAGCACCCCAAGATTCGACCGCTCAGCCGGCTGGTTCTGCTGCACCCAGCGCGACCTCCTCTTCAGCCAGCGCTGCTCCTAGAATCGCGGCCGGTAGCGTCCTCCCGGTAGAACTCACCAAGGGCATCAACGCCAAAAAAGCAAAGAAGGGTGACGAAGTCGTCGCTAAGGTCACGCAAGATTTGCGCACCCCTCAAGGCACCGTAATCCTCCCCAAAGATACCCAAGTTGTCGGGCACATAACCGAAGCGCAACCACACAGTAAAGAGCAAAAAGAATCCGAGCTTTCGATCGCGTTCGATCACGCCGTTTTGAAAAATGGCGAAACCATGCAGATGCCGATGTCGATCCAGGCCATCATCGCTCCGCCGAATCGTAATCCCGCCAACTCCGCGTCCGGGTATCCATCGAGCTCTCCCGCTCCAGGTGCAGGTCCGACACCAACTGCCGCCGGGGGGCGGCCGGGAATGGGAGGAACAGCTCCTTCGACCGTAACCGCCCCGCAAAGCGAGAGCAGTTCATCTTCGGAAACACCCGCGCCAACTCAAACACGACCTCAGATCACAGGAGAAACGCAGGGCGTTGTTGGAATTGCAGATCTTAAACTTTCAGCCGCGCCAGACGCGACACAGGGATCGCTCGTGACGTCGGAAAAAAATAACGTCAAGCTCGACGACGGCACGTTCTTGCTCCTGCGCGTCCAGCCGTGAGCCACGTTGTAATCTCGGAGGTCAGCCGCTAGAGCCTTGCCGCCAAAGCCGCCTATGTCCCGGATTGGCGGCAGGCTATTTGCGAACGAGTATATCGGACGCCACAAACAAGAAGAACACTACGGAGATTACGCCGTTCATCGTGAAGAACGCGGCATTGAGCTTACTAAGATCGTCGTGCCGCACGAGCGCATGTTCGTAGAGTAAGAGCACAGCCACCGCAATCAGTCCAGTCACTGCCAGCTTTCCCAACCCGAACGTAACAATCAACGCCATCAACAATCCCAGCATCATGACATGAAATAACCGCGCCACGACCAGCGCGCTCCGAATTCCCAAATAGCGCGGCACCGAGTGCAATCCGCGCCCGCGATCGTAGTCATAATCCTGGCACGCGTAGATCACGTCGAATCCGCCCACCCAAAACGTCACCGCCGCCGTCAGCAGCAAAATCCGCGGATCGAGCGATCCGCGGACCGCGATCCATGCCGCCGCCGGAGCAATCCCCAGCGCGAATCCCAGAAACAGGTGCGACCAGCGCGTGAATCGCTTTGTGTACGAATAAAGCAAAATCACTGCCAGCGCCACCGGCGAAAGCAGCAGCGTGAGGCGGTTCAACTGCGATGCGGCCAGAATAAAAATTCCGCACGCCACGAAAACAAAAGTACTGACAAACGCCGGCGTTAATTGTCCCACCGGCAGAGCGCGCGTGGCCGTACGCGGATTCGCCGCGTCAATCGATGCGTCCGCCAGCCGATTGAATGCCATAGCCGCCGAACGCGCCGAAACCATCGCGACCACGATCCACGCCAGTTGCCGCCACGCCGGCAATCCTCCAGCAGCGAGCATCGCTCCGCAAAGCGCAAACGGGAGCGCAAAAATCGAGTGCTCCCACTTGATCATCTCCAGCGTAATTTTCAGATTTCGGAAGAGTCCCACGAATCAATTGTAAAACAGCGTATGTGGTAGCCGCCGTCCACTGCGCCTACACCAGCGGCACAAACCGGCAACCTTCCAAAATCCTCGCCTCAGCCTGTCCGCCGCTCTTGGTGATCAACTGCAATTCCTGGCTCGTCGAAGGACCCACTGGCAAAATCATGCGCCCACCCTCCCGCAACTGCGCAAACAAAGCCGGAGGCATCACCGCCGTAGCCGCCGAAACGAGAATTGCATCGTACGGGGCGTACTCTGCCCACCCCAACCGCCCGTCGCCGACGCGAATGCGGACATTCAAATATCCCAACCGTCGCAGCGTCGCGTCCGCCGCGCTCGCCAGCGCCGCATGGCGCTCCACCGAATAAACCTCCGCGCAAAGCACCGCGAGCAGCGCCGTCACATATCCCGATCCAGTCCCGATTTCAAGGACGCGATCACTAGGTTGCAGAGCGAGCTGCTCCAGCATCACCGCCACAATATAAGGTTGCGAAATCGTCTGTTCCTCGCCGATTGGCAACGGATGATCTTCGTACGCCGAGTCTCGATAAGCCTCCGGCACAAACTCATGCCGGGGCACTCGCCTCATGGCATCAAGCACCTGCGCATCGCGAATGCCTCGCTCCGCAAGCTGCTCGCGGACCATCTCTTCGCGTTGGGAGGCAGAGTCCATAGCCGCCAGCCTGCTAATACGGCCCAATAATCCCGCCGATACTCCGCGCGGGCAACTCGACCCGAGCCTTTTTCTCTCGCGCCTCAATTACGTCGAGATACTTATAGGCCGAGCCCGTATTAAAGAGCACAACCGTATCCTCGGCGCTGAAAAATCCGGTGGCCCGCAGCTTCCAATAAGCGACCAGCGACGCTGCTCCCTCTGGAGCAGCAAAAATTCCCTCGACGCTGGCCCAGTGCCGCATCGCCGCTAGAATTTCCTCGTCCGTCGCAGTGACCGCCGTCCCGTGGCTCTTTTCCAAAATGTCGAGAATCAGGTAATCGCCATAAGCCTTAGGCACGCGCAGCCCCGCCGCAAACGTCTCAGCCCCAACCCACATTTCGCTCGCCCACTTTCCCGAGGCGCTCTCCTTTTGGGAAGCGCCCGCCTCCCAGGCCTTCACGATCGGCGCGCAGCCCGCTGCCTGCACCGTGATCATCTTCGGACGCGCTTGGTTAGGACGATCTTTGTTGGGACAATCTTTGCCAATCCATCCCAACTCTTCCATCTCATCAAACGCCTTCCACATCCCAATCATCCCCACGCCGCCGCCCGTCGGATAAATAATCGCGTCGGGCAGCTCCCATCCCATCTGCTCGGCGACCTCATACCCCATCGTCTTTTTGCCCTCGACGCGGAACGGCTCTTTCAGCGTCGACACATCGAACCATCCGTCGTTATTTTTCGGCCACCCGTCTTTCTTAATGCGCTCGGCCACCATGCGCCCGCAATCGCTGATCAGCCCATCGACCAGTGTGAGGTGCGCGCCGTAGTAATCGCACTCCATGCGATTCGCCAGAGGCACATCCTTCGGCATAAAGATGTGCGCCTCAATCCCCGCCGCCGCCGCGTAAGCCGCCAGCGCCCCGCCAGCATTCCCCGCCGAAGGAGCGGCCAGCTTCTTCAATCCATAATGCCGAGCCATGGTCACGGCGGTCGACATACCGCGCGCCTTGAACGATCCCGTAGGATTCAGCCCTTCATCCTTGATAAAAACATGGGCAAACTCGCGGCTGGGAAGCAAAGGCGTGAATCCCTCACCAAGCGTGACCGGCGAAGCATCCGGAAGAACCTCGGCATACCGCCATATGCTAGCAACGCGCCCCGACAAATCTTCGCGTCGCAACTTCCCTTTCAATCCGGCAAGATCGTAGCGGACAAAAAGCACTCCGCCATCGTTAGGGCAGACATTCAGCGGACGCTCAGCTGAAAAATGCTCTCCGCAGCGCGTGCATTCAAGGTAAGAAATTTGCATTGGGGGAAGGATAGCATTTTGGCTGTTAGCCCTCCGGATTTCGGCTGCGTTGAGAAGAGTAGCTGCGGAAACGAATTTCTTGACAGGTACGGGTTAAATCCAATCCACGGAATTCACCGAGAGGATTCGGTATGGACCCGGCTCAGATTCATTAAATGCCCCACTGCCCACACTTTTCTCAGCCTCGTCGAAGGAGGCAAAAAGACAATGGGCATTCGTTGGGATCTCTTTTGCCAAATTATTACACGACAGCGGAGAGCACTCCGGAGTGGTTCTAGCGGTGAAGTTAACTACATCGAAGCCTTGAAGTTGTTTTCTAGATGGCGAGACGACGTTTGTCGTGAATGACGGATCTGGTACAAACGGATGCCAGTTGTCACCGTCGAATTCCATCTCATATGCCTCGTAATAAAATAGCGACGTTCCGTCAAGTTGAATCGAGTTTTCCTTAGCGATGGCTTTTATGATTTCTGGCGAGTCAAAGAGCCAATAACCGTTGTGCTTCCAATAGTCAATATAGTCAGCAAAGACTTCGGAAATGCAGCCGCTAACGGAAAGAATGTCAACGACGTGCGGTGCCTGAAGCCAGTCTGGTCTCAGGTAAACATGCTTCGCTATGTACCCGACAGGAATCATCCTAGGCCTAGTCTAAACCCGACCCACAACCGGTCGATTGGACGGGTGCCGCAGCGGTTCTTCACGCCGGCACCCTCTTCAGCAACTCATTCGCCCTCCGAAACCACGGCCGCTCGCGCCTCTTCAAATATCCCGGCATAGTTGCCTTCTTATCCAGCACCTTCTGCGCCCAATCGCGCGCCTCGGCATTCCGTCCCTCTGAGGCCAGCAACTCCGCAAAATTCAAATAGGTCTCCGACAACGTCGACGTGATCGTCACCTGCCTAAATAGCGCCTCGGCTTTTTCTTTTTGTCCGGTCTGCGCGTAGGCATGGGCGAGCAATCCGGCGGCGCGCCCGAAATCATAATCCGGCTCTTTCGAGACCGTCTTCTCCAGATCAGGCAACGCAGCCGCGGCGTCACCTAAAAGGATGGCGCAGACTCCGCGGCGATAAAAAGGATCGAGCGTATCGGCGCGCGCGGCGATCGCCTTATCGAACGCGGCGCGTGCTTGAGCATAGTCGCCATCGTCCATATAGAGGTCGCCGAGCTCTTCATAATTTCCCGCCGACGGATTTTCCCGAATAGCAGCGACCAGCTCAGCGATGCGCCGCCGCCGCGGGAAAACTTTAAACGACTGGCCGACCAGGCCAATGTCAGGAAGCGCCTCCACGAGCAAATAAATAATTGCGCCGAGCGGGCCCAGAAACAGAATGATGAAAATCCAATAGTTGTCCGGCCGCCGCCGGATAAAGTGCACGATTGCCAGTCCCTCAAGGATGAGGCCGAAGAGACCCCATCGAAATAGAAGGTAGGTTAGAAGTCCCATGCTGCTCTCAAGACTAGCGTGAGATCGCACATTTGTGGAAGATGAAGAAAGAAAGTGAGCGGAAATCGCGATGTCGAACCCGAATAGCAATAACAAAGAGCAAAATGATAACGACGAGCGCGAGATCCAGGCCCTGCACGAGGCGGGAGACAAAGCTCTGATGACGGCCGACCTAGCCGTGCTGTCTCAAATCTTTGCCGACGACTACGTGCAATACAACGAAGCTGGCCAGGCTTTCACCAAGGAAAACATACTAGATAATTTTCGAACCGGCGCGATCCGCTATCCCTCCATTTTGTCGACCGCGCGCAAGATTCGCCTCTTCGGCGACACCGCCGTTGTCCACGGAGCAGAATCCGATGAAGTGGAAACAAACGGCAAGCGCTCCGCCGTCCGCTACGTTTATCTAGATGTCCTGCGCAAACGCGACGGAAAGTGGGAGTTGGTCGCGTCGCAGCTAGCGCGACCGGTGGATTGACGACAAACTAGCGTTCGTCAGCGCGCAAGCGATTCTGCCAGTGCGACCAGAGAAACCAAACGATCCCAGCCACCAGACACGCGCCAATCACCGCGTCAAATTTGTGGAAGTATTTGCCCAGCGAACGCCAGTTCTCGCCCAGCTTCATTCCGAAGTAAGCCAGCGCCAGGCACCACGGCCACGATCCGAGAAATGTGTAGAGATGAAATTTTCCGCGCGGCATGCGCGCAACTCCAGCAGGTAGCGCAATAAATGTGCGGACTACAGGAAGCAGACGCCCAAAAAATACCGCCATATATCCCCAGCGCTGAAAGAATCGATCGGCCCAGTCGAGTTCGCGCCGTCCCATCAGAATCCAGCGCCCATAGCGCTCCACCAGCGGACGCCCGCCATAACAGCCAATCTCATAAGCGACGAGCGAGCCCAGATTGCATCCGATCGCTCCCGCCGTCGCCACCCACAACAGCTTCATTGCACCCGTATAAACAAGGTATCCGGCGAAAGGCATGATCAACTCCGAAGGCAGGGGGATGCACGCCGACTCGATCGCCATAAGCAGCGTAATCCCAAAGTAGCCGGTCGCCGCCACCAGAGAACTGATGAAAGTGAAGAGTACGGTAAGAATTTTCTCGGTCATGAATATCAGGTTATTGAAATCGGGTCATCGGGTGATCAGGCCATCGGGTGATCGGAAGTCAAAAGCGTGAGTGTGTTCCGGATGTAGATTTTCAGATCACCCGCTGACCCGATGGCCCGATCACCCGATGCTCGTCAAAACGCGCCTTCTTGGGTGAAGCTGAAGCCGGGCAAGGTCACGCCATCGGCCAACTTCGTGACCTTCACCTTCACGACGGGCGCATCGGGCGCGGTGACCTCCGCCGGACGCAGCACTGCATATTGTGTGAACACTTCGCTGTAAACCTTGGTGACAAGATGATCCTGACCGGTTGCATCGTGCCGCCAGACCTGCCCGAGTTTGATGCTCTTCACGGCCACAAGTTTTTCCTTCAGTTCTCAGAGTACCCACGCCCCGCCAAGCCGTCAATCACGACGCAGTTACCTTTGGCGCACGCCTCCGCAGCCTTTGTTACCATAAGCCACCACTCAGGAGGTCACCATGGCTCGCGGCAACACACCGCGTCAACCCAGTCGCAGCGGACGCCAGGAAGGCGCGCGCCGAGCGACCGCTCTGAAGCTGCCCAAGCCCGCGGCGTCCGTGGCGTCGAAAAAGAAATCCGTATCACCAACGAAAGCCGCAGCCAGCCGCGCCTCTGGCTATAATCCCTTGGCCCCCGAGCGGGTGCGCAAAATCATTGCCGGCCTCGATGAGCTCTACCCTAAAGCAACCTGCGCCCTCATCCATCACAGCGCGTGGGAGCTATTGGTGGCGACGATTCTCTCCGCTCAGTGCACCGATGTCCGAGTCAACATGGTCACTCCCATTATTTTTGAAAAATATCCCACCATCCAGGCCTTCGCCGGGCTCGAGCCCGAGCAACTGGAACCCGACATCCGCTCCACCGGCTTTTTTCGCAACAAGGCAAAATCCGTAGTAGGTGCGGCGCGCAAAATCATCGCTGACTTCGGCGGCGTTGTCCCTCAGACGATGGACGAGCTCCTGACCATCCCCGGCGTCGCCCGCAAGACGGCAAACGTTGTCTTAGGCACGTGGTTTAAAAAGAATGATGGCGTAGTAGTCGATACCCACGTCACAAGAATTTCGCGCCGGCTGGAACTAACAAAAGAAGAAGACCCACGCAAGATTGAAGAAGACCTGATGCGAATTATTCCTCGAAAGCGCTGGACAGATTTTTCCCACGAGGTGATCTGGCACGGCAGAAAGCTGTGCATCGCGCGCGCTCCAAAGTGCGCCGATTGCACGATTGAGAAACTCTGTCACGCTGCCGACAAAACCTGTTCGACGGTTGAAATTCACCGAAGCGCCCAGCCGTAGAGGAATCGCCGCATTAATTGGGGCGGGTAAATGTTACTTCGATCAATTCGTGAGTTTCCTGAGACGCCCGCTCCCATTTCCATTGGCGCACCGCACTCGCCGCCGCATCCGCCAGCACCGGATGGCCGCCTTTTACACCTAATGACTTGACACTCCCCTCAGGCGAGACAACGACCTCGAGGCGAACAACTCCCTCAAGCCTCAGCGTACGCGCCAGATACGGATACTTAGGCTGCGCCTGCGCCACCAAGTGGCGTTTGTTCCCAGCCTCAGCCTGTGATTGCGAAAACGATGTGTTAGTGAAGACCGAACACACAAGAATCGCGAGTGCCAGGGAAAGAAACGCCGCGGAATAGGATCGAGGGAAAAGGGTCATGTTCGTTGTTCTCAACTGACTTTTGAGTCTAATGGCCCTTGCCCATTCGGCAGAAGATCACCAAGGTAATCGATTTAGTTGCGGGTTTTCTTGAAGATTTCAGCTGCCGGTGTAAAAGAGCTCTACCACGGTGCAATCGTCATTCAGCGGCGTGCCTCCGCAAAAATCGGCGACCGCACTGAACACATCCTCCATCGACGAACTTTTCCCTGCGACCTGTTCCAGCCTCTCGCTGTCAAACATATCTCCGCGCGCATTCTCCGCTTCAGTCACGCCATCGGTCACCAGGATCAGCCGGTCTCCCGGCCGCATCTGGCAGCGATCGCTCGAATAGGTCGCATCCGCCAGCAAACCCACCGGCAGGTTGCCGTGCGCCGGACGTAACACTTCTTTGCCGCAAATCCACACCGGCGGAACGTGACCACAATTCACATATTCCAGATCGCCGTCGTTTCGCAACCGCGTAATAATCATGGTCGCGTACTTTTCACCAATATGTTTGTAGGTGAAAAAGCGATTGACCGCATCGACAATTTCCGTCAGCGGCATCCCCGAAATCAGCTGCGAATACACCATTCCCTGCAGAATCGAAGCGAGCAGGGCTGCCGAGACTCCTTTGCCGCTAACATCCGCAAGTACGACAGCCAGCCCTTGCGGCGTATTCACCGCTTCAAAAAAATCGCCGCCAATCTCCTTACAGGACATGTTGCGCCCATTCACACGCGCAAATGGCACCTCCGGCAGCGTCACCGCCAAAAGCCGCTGCTGAATCGACGCCGCAATCGACAACTCCTGCTGATAACGCCGACCCGCTTCTTCCGCCTGCACCAGTCGAGCATTCTCAATCAACTGTGCCGCTTCCGTCGCGATCGCCCGCAGAATATCCTGGCTCACACTCGAAATGTCGCGTGAAGCAAACCGCGAATCAACATAAAGCGCGCCCATCACCTCGGCGCCAGCCGGTTGGTCTGCGCGCGTCGTCTGCACCATCGGCCTGCGCAGCGGCATACAAATCACCGTCCGCAGATCGAAAGCCACAACGCTTTGCCGCTGCTGGACGTCAAGGTCCTTGCTGGTGTCGGTCACAATGTAGTCGGAATTGGATATCAGCGCGCCCTCCAGCACCGAGCGCGAAATGGTCTTGTCATCGAGCAGGGGCTCGCCCTTCGAGTTGCGCCCCGCCGCCAGCGTCAGCGTCCCTTCCACGTCGCGCAGAAAAATATAGCCACGCTCTGCGCGCGTCAATTTGAGCGTCGCATCGATCAGCGTGACCAGAATCTCGTCCAGCACACCGATCGTATTCAGCTTGCGCGCCGCTTCCATGAAAAGCGTCAGCTTTTCCAGATCGCTGGCCTCGGGCGCAATCTGTATGCCGGAAATCTGACTCAGAAACTCGCGCGCCGTATTCGAGGTAGTGTGCAGAGGATGAAAAATCAGGTAGGCGATATCGCGCGCGCCAAATTCCAAACGATCGTTGCGTTGCAGTTTGTGGCGGTCGACCTTCTCGCCATTAACAAAGGTGCCATGTTTGCTTCCCAGGTCAACAACAAAAAACTCGCCATTTTCCGCCACGATCGAAGCGTGTTCGCGCGACACCCGGGGATCCGCAATAACCAGATCGCGATCAACCTTGCGTCCCACCGTATAAGGCGTGTGATTCAGCGACAGCGTCTGCTGATCGCTACCCTGTACAAAAATCGCGATTGGAAAAATGCTGGATATGCCCGAATGCGACGACGCCGACATGTATGCTGAACTCTCCTGCGGCCAATGCAACCAAAGATGCCGGCAGGAAACGCCAGCACCCGACACAGCCCCCAAGCATTCTACGACGTGCGCGGCTTAGCCGCTGCAGTAAAAGTGCCCCGATAATAATGAATCAGCAGCAGGCCCGCCACAACCAGCGGAATTTGAGGCACCGCCCATAGAGGCATTACCCACGCGCGCTCCATCGTCTCTCGCGCCACAATAAACGAAAGTCCCGCCAACACTGCAGCCGAAAGCCATTGCCATGCCAACAATCCAGACGTCAAGATTAGTAAGACGCGGCCAACCAAACCGCCCGCCCAGATCGCCCGGCAATCGCGAGCAATCAGCAAAATCGCGGGAATAAGCAGCACTTGATTGTAAAGCGAGAAAGTAGGCACCGAAATCACCGTCAGCGCCAGCACGAGACAGGTCGACGACTGGAATGACGCGCTATCCTCCGCTGGCTTGCGCCGCCGATAGCAAAACAGCACGGTGATCGCAGCCAGCAAAACCTCGATCAGCTTGCCCGCGAACCGGCCGAGCATCGCCTCCAGCATCGGCGTAGCCTGCGTGTATTGCCAATACTCTCCAACTGCCCGCCAAAAACGCCCAACCCAATGCGGAAGAACCAGTTCCGAGGCCGCGCACAGAAAGATCAAAACAATCAAGAATGAGGCCGCCCATCGATACCTCCGCCGAAGATCGCTAAGGCTCCAGATGGCAAGCCACAATAAAAGCGGCAACACAAGCTGAGGCTTGATTGTGGCAAGAGCCAGCACCATCCCGGCCACCAACGACCGTCCCGCGACCAGCAGCGCCATGGCGGCCGCGCACATCGCCGCCACCAGCAAAGTCAGTTGCTGAAGCTTCAGTCCCTGTAGTACCGGCAAATTGCCCAGGCTCAAAGCCACTATAGCGGCCTGCGCCGGAAACGATACGCGCCAATCCAAAACTCGCAGCCACAGCAAGACACCAGCCGCCGTAATGAAAACCAGAATCCAGAAAAATGCTCTCTGCACGATTGCAAAATCAAGACGAACCGCAGGCGCCAAATAAAAAACCACATAAACCGGATAAGCAAACCCTTGCTGATCGATCGGATCGCCGGGCCGCGAAGCGTCCAGCGGACGACCGTAGTATCCAGCTTGAATCTCGCGCGTCACATCGGCCTGGTAAGGATCGCGCCCGTGCAACAAAAGTTCGCGCGCCCCAATCCATCGTGGATAAAGATCGGAAAGATTTCCCCGCGGCCGCCCGCGCGCCGCAGAATCCGAAATCTGATGCGGAATCAGCACTCGCCGGGCGTAGGTCCAAGTGCCCGCCGCGCAGAAAATCGCAAGCGATAAAAACATCCAGTCACGAAGCTGGAGCCGGGGCGAGGCTGCCATATTCATCCTGTGCCGTCCTGTGCCATTGCTGAAATGGGGCGCCCATCGCGCAGTTTGCGAGCCCAAGCTACGCCCAGGGCTAACACCGGAATCATCATCAGGCACTCGGCTTTGAGTTGCACTCGAGCAAACCAGTACAAAGGCGTAAGCAGCAACAGCAACCATCCTCCCGTTTCAAGACTTCGAGTAACGCGATCCCCTGCGGGATGTGTGTCTTCCCTGCGAGCAAGCATTGCAACCAGCGGGATCATGAGCAAGAGCAGATCGTATTCGTAGGCGTAATAGCTAGTGGTGATGGCGGCTGTCACCGACAGCCCAAAACCCTCCGCCAGCCAGCGCGCTCCTGTTTTCCGCCAGAGCACTCCCGCATAGACAATGGTGGCCAGCGCAATTGGCGCCAGCGCCCAGTGGATGCGACCCGGATAGGGTATGCGCCCCACCACGAAAATAAGCAGCCCGCGCAGGTTCATCTGGTTTTCCGGCGTAATCAACCCGACACCCGTCGCCTGGTTCAAAGCCAGCAGATCGCGAGGATAGCGCAACAGCCCGCTCCAGCCCACGATGCCATATGAAATAGCCAGGACGGCGACGCCGGAAACAAGAAAGCCGCGCCACACACGTTTCCTGCCCGCGATCCAGAGCGCAAGAACGAAAGGTATCACCAGTTGAAACTTGAAGAGCGCAACGCCAAGAGTAAGGCCGGCGCCCGCATCTTTGCCTCTTGCCAGTTGCCAATAAGTAATCGCAAATAGAAATGCCAGCAGAGGCGCATCCTGCCCCAACAGCAGATCCATAAACTCAGGGAAAGTGCCGAGCGTCAGAAGTCCGACGGCCCAGAGTGGAATAGGCTCCTTCCATGATTCAGACAAAGATAGCGCGACTGAAGATGATTCGCCGGGCGACGCTCTGCTTTGAGATGATCCGCCCCGCGCCACCACGAAAGGAATCGCCACCAGCAGCGCCAATTTGAGCCCTGTCCAAAGCCCGAGCGCGGTCACATAAGTCCACCTGGCAAACACCGCAAAGAGTAAGGCTTCGAACGGAGGCCGAATATACGGCAAGGGCCCCTGGCGGATTTCTACTTGCGAGGCGAACTCCTGCTGCACCTTCCACTGCGCTCTGTGATCGTAGAGTTCGGCGCCAAGTCCGCGCCGAACTAGAGTGCCCGCGGCATAGAATGACGCAAAGTCTCCATACCCGTGCCTGATCTGAGTTCGGGTGTGCCACAGCATAACGATATTGTTAATGGACATCCAGACCAGCGCCGCCACGACCAACCAACGGCGCAGTCGAGTTGCGTCAACCCTGGGTTGGTCAGACATAGTTATTCAGAGATGGTTATTCAGACACGTCTCAAAATCGACTGCCCAGTCTATCCAGATTCTGCCTGGCCAATCTGCAAAAGACGCGGACATTCTATAATCGCCAGCGACGATGCGACGAATCCTCCACAATACCGAGATCCCTTTCGCCGCCATCCTCCTCTTCGGCCTGCTCGCTATGACCGCGCGCAATGCAGTCGATCCCGATCTCTGGTGGCACCTGCGTACGGGCCAGTTGATCGTGGAATCCCACAGCATTCCCCATTCCGATCCTTTTTCCTTTACTCGCGCCGGACACGCCTGGATCTCTCACGAATGGTTGTCAGAGGTAACTTTTTACGAACTGTATAAACACGGTGCCGCGGCAGCGCTTATCGTCTTCTCCGCCATCATCACTACCGCCGGCTTCATGCTGCTCTACCTGCGTTGTCTTCCCGGCGGACAACAACGGCACTGGGCAGCCGCCGCCACCGCGCTCGGCGCTCTCGCCTCGGCTCCGTCATGGGGCGTTCGCCCGCAGATGTTCACCTTCACCCTCGCCAGCCTCCTCCTTTTCCTTATCGAGCGTGGCGAAGATCGTCCCAAACTCCTGCTCTGGATACCGCCCCTATTTCTACTCTGGCTCAACCTGCACGGCGGATTCGCCCTCGGCCCGGCTCTGCTCGTCGCCTACGCCGCAGGCGTGCTGTTCGAAACCGCCGCTGGCAATACGTCCTGGCAAGAGGCCCGCCCTATCCTTCTGCGTATTTTTTTCGTTCTTGTAGCTTGCCTTGTACTTGTGCCGCTTAATCCCAGCGGCACCCACCTCTACCGTTATCCGCTCGATACTCTACGCTCGCCCGGAATGCGCTCCTTCATCGCCGAATGGCGCTCACCGGATTTTCACACGAGCCTCTATCGTCCACTTCTGCTACTCTGGCTGCTGCTTCTGATCGCCCTCGCAACCGCGCACCACCGCCTTAAAGGCCGTGTCATAGCTCCCTTGCTCCTGACCGCCTTCGCCGCTCTTGACGCTTCCCGCCACATTCCGATTTTCGTTCTGGTGGCGATCCCAGTTGTAGCTGCCGCTCTACCGCTTTCAAATCCCTCTCCTTTATCACGTCCTACGTCGCGGCGCTTCCGCCCGGCTTTCAGCGCTTCAGCCATGATTCTGTTGGCGCTGTTCGCTCTGGCCAAATGGACCACTTTAGCCCGCCATCAAAATGCTCGTGTAGCCCAAATATTTCCCCAAGATGCTGTCGAGTTCCTGCGCGCTAAATCCTTCCCCGTCAATGCCTCATCTCAAAACACGAAACTCTTCGTTTATTACGATTGGGGAGGATATGCGATCTACAATCTCTACCCCCGCTATCGCGTATTCGTTGACGGCCGCGCCGACCTTTACGGCGACGATCTCATGCGCGACTCCGTTCGCACCCTCATCGACCTTCGTTCCGGCTGGCAGGATATCCTTAACCATTGGCAAATCGAGACTATCCTCGTTCCTCCATCCTGCGCCCTGGCGCAAGCACTCCTCCTCAATCGTCATTGGCAGACGAGATTTAGCGACTCTCATGCCGTCATCTTCTCCCGAAGCCCCTCTGGCGCGCCCTAAGTATTGAAATTTCCACAAATGATCCACTCGCAAAATTGTCAGAAAGATGAAAAAATATTTACCATTCCCATCCTTAATCTGCGAAACTAGGGCGCATATAGGGAATGGCTTCCAAAGCTCCCCCAAATCGTAAATTTCTAACGTAAGTCAACTTTTCGAAGGAGTCTCTATGACACAGCTGTGCAAATTCTTGTGGCGCAATGAAGAGGGCCAGGACATCGCGGAGTACGCCGTTATGCTGGCAGTCATTCTGGTGATCGTAATCGGTACAGTCCGTCTCATCGGCAGCAACGCCAACAACGTGTTCTCCGGCGTGGCCAGCCAAATCGGCCAGTAACTAACCTCAGCACGGAGTGGAGCCAGCGAACCAGCCCTCCACCCTGCAATTGGATCCGGATAGTTTCCGGAAGGAGTGGAATGAATCGACGTCGTCTGTTGATGATTGGAGGCTTGGCTTTAGCGGTAGGCCTACTCGTCAGCTATGCCGTCTACAATCAGCTGCGAAACTTCGCCGGGTCCAGCAATGCCGCCGCCGGAGTGCCGGTGGTTGTAGCCGCCAATGACATTGATGTCGGAGCCAAACTGGCCGCCAAGGATGTTCGCGTGGTTAACCTCCCGCCCGCCGCGATCCCTCCCGGCTCATTTTCTTCTCCCGCGAAGGTTTTGAACCGCGGCGCCATTCTTCCCATCAGCAAAGGCGAATTCATTCTCAACAGCAAACTGGCCGCGCTCAACGCCGGAGCTGGCCTGCCTTCGCTGATTCCACAAGGCATGCGCGCCGTTTCCGTCCGCGTCAATGATGTCGTTTCGGTCGCGGGTTTCGTCCAGCCAGGCACCCGCGTCGATGTAATGTCCACCGGCAATCAGGGTAGCGGGGGAGAAGCGCAAACCATCACCGTTCTCCAAAACGTCGCCGTCATCGCCGTCGGCGGAAGTCTGCTCGAACGTCTTACCTCCGGCGAATCGAGCGCTCCCGTGATCACGTTGCTCGTTTCCCCCGATGACGCACAACGATTGGCGCTCGCTTCGCAGGAAGGCAGAATTCAGCTCGCGCTCCGTAATCCGCTCGACACCAAGAAAGAAGGAATCGGCGCCACCCATGTGAGTACACTCTACCCTGGCGAGAAAGCGCCGGCCGCCGAAGCCAAACCGAAATTCCACAGAGTGACCGCCAAAGTTCCGGCGCCTGTCAATTCGCCCTATCAGGTGGAAATGATTCGTGGCAGCAAACGGGATGAAACCAAGTTTCCAGAAGATAAGCCGCAAGAGTCACACTGAAGATCAATTGGGCTGTCGCTATCGTATGCATTCGAGCCCGATCATTATTGCTGTTGCTGTCTTTATAGCTTTCGCTTTGCCTTCGAACCATTTGCTGGTGCCGCCTCCAAGAGGTCTGAATTCATGAAAGCTTTTAAGCTCGTCGCAGCCGTTCTGTTTTTCGGCGCGACCGTCAACTCCGCGCGCCCCGTGGCCTTCCCCGAGTTGGCATTCCAGGGGCTGGCGTTCCATCGGCTAGCGCTCGATCGGTTGGCTTTCGATGGCTTGCCGTTAGGCAGGTCGGGGCTCGACAGCACTCCCGCCGCGTCCACTGCCGCTGCTGCGAGCCCAGTTGCAAAAACTCAAGACAATCCGGCCGCCCAGCCCCCTGCCGCCACAACTTCTACATCCACATCCGCGGAAACTTCGGGCGCCGCCCCGCTCCGCGTGATGGTCGGAAAATCTCTGCTCATCAACACCACCGAGCGCCTCAAGCGCGTCTCCGTTACTGACCCGTCCGTAGCCGATGCGCTCGTTGTGACCCCCACGCAAGTTCTCGTCAACGGTCTCGCCCCCGGCGAGGTTTCTTTATTGATTTGGGACGAACTTGAGCGCTCCCGCAGCTTTGACCTCCGCGTCGATGTCGACATCACCGCCGCCTCCGAAGAAATTCATCGCCTCTTCCCGAGCGAACAAATCAGCGTAACGCCGTCGCGTTCCGCCATAGTTCTCTCCGGCCACGTAACTACCGAGGACATCGCCAAACATGCCGGCGCGCTTGCTTCGGCCTACTCGAAGAACGTAGTCAACGTTCTCAGCTTCGGCCCCATCGGCGCCGACGAGGTCTTGCTCGAAGTCAAGTTTGCCGAAGTCGATCGCACCGCTTTGACGCAAATCGGCTTCAATCTGTTTTCGACCGGCTCAGGCAATACCATCGGCAGCATTACAACCGGCCAGTTCGGTGGAATCACCGGCCTTGGGAGCATCACCGACCAGGGGTCGGGCAGCACAGCCCCTTCTTCCACGACGGCGACAGTTTCCAACTTACTGAACCTGTTCTTCTTTAATCCTCAGGTCCATCTGGGGGCTGTGATCCAAGCCCTTAAGGAACAAAACCTGTTGCAGATTCTGGCCGAGCCCAATCTGGTCGCGGTCAACGGCAAAGAAGCCAGCTTCCTCGCCGGAGGTGAATTTCCTTTTCCCGTCGTGCAGCCCGGTGCCGGCGGCATCTCTACCGTCACGGTTCAGTTTCGTGAATTCGGTGTGCGCCTCAAATTCACTCCCATAATTCAGCCGAACGGCAACATCCATCTCCACGTCGCTCCCGAAGTAAGCACGCTAGACTTCGCCGACGCCGTCACCGTTTCCGGCACAACCATCCCCGCCATCAGCACGCGCAAAGCGGAAACTGAATTTGAACTGCAGGATGGCCAGAGTTTCGTCATCGCCGGCCTCATGGATAATCGCGTCACCAATATCGGCAACAAAATCCCCTGGCTCGGCGACATTCCGATCATCGGCAACTTTTTCAAGAGCAAGAGCGATCAGAAGAGCAATTCAGAGTTGATGGTTCTATGCACGGTTCACCGCGTTGCGCCCAGCGTCGTCCCGGCGAAAGGCCCGGCCATGCCGGAGCCCAATCTGGACCCGGCGAAGTTCGATAAGCAGAAGTCAGGACCCACGAAGTAGAATTGAACAAATTGGGTGATCAGGATGTGGGCGATCAGTTGCGGATGGCCCGATCACCTGATGGTCCGATGACCCGATCAGGAATCTGTCATGCCAGAATTATCGGTAGCCGTATTCGCCACGGACAATGATCAGCGCGCCGTGTTGCAGGTTTTAGTTGACGGCACCAGCGTGGCCTCCACGGTTTGCAGCAGTGCGACCCTGCCGCTGACCGCGAACGACCCGGTTATCCGCAAGACTCAATCTTTCGCCCCGGATGTCCTGTTGGTCGATATCTCCACCGACGCCGTCACCTCCGCGCTCCGCGCCATTGAATTGCTCCATCAGGAACTCCCCAATTCGGCTGTCTTCGCCGTCGGCCCGATGACGCAGTCCCAATTAATTGTCAGCACCATGCGCGCCGGGGTTCGCGAATACATCGAGCGCCCCACCAGCACTACCGACCTCCTCGAAGCTTTCGTTCGCCTCACCTCCACCCGCCGCAAGCCCGGCCGCGAAAGTTCGCGCGGAAAAGTTTTCACCATCGTTAACGCCAAAGGCGGCAGCGGCGCCACCACTGTGGCCGTCAATCTCGCGCTGGCCTTGCAGTCGGTTCACCACAGCACGGCACTCGTCGACCTCGCGCCGCTCGGCCACTGTGCCCTGCATCTCAATCTCAAACCCACCTTCACTGTCTCCGACGCCGTCACCAATCTGCATCGACTCGATTCGTCTCTGCTCGATAGCTTCATGGCCCGTCACGAGCGCGGATTGCAGGTTCTCGCCGGAGCGGCCGTCCCCACATCCATCGAACCTTCCGCCGCAGATTTCGCGCGCCTCTTCGATACCATGGTTGGTCTCTTCCACTACATTGTCGTGGATGCTTCCTCCCGCCTCGATAGCGCCACCCGCCTGGTCAGCAATCTCTCCGAAAAAATTCTGCTCATCGCCCACGCCGACGTCGCTTCCCTCTGGAGCGCCGGACGAGTCGCCCAATATCTCGGTGAGAGCGGCTCTCGCGACCGTTTCGCCCTGGTCCTGAATCGTTATCGCAAAGTCGCGGGCTTCAATGAAGCCGAAACCGAAGCTGCTATCGGGGCCCCTGTGCTCTGGCGAATCCCCAATCAATATTTCGCCGTCTCCACCGCCATCGATCGCGGAGTGCCCTTAATGCAGCAAGGCAACACCGAAATCGCCCGCTCCATCTCCGGGCTCGCCGATTATTTAACAAAAGACGATCTGGATGTGAAACGCAGGGAATGGTCATTATTTAAGACGGTATGATAAAGGTGCGAGCTTCGAGTTGGAAGCTACGAGCAAACGATTTGTTGGTGGCTCGCAGCCCATAGTCCGCAAATCGTAGCAAGTAAGACAGTTTCGAAACCATGGCCAACCTACAAGCCTTCGAGCGCAGCGAATACCAACAGGTCAAGGCGGATCTTCATCGCAAGATTCTCGATCGCCTCGACCTCGAAAAGCTCGGCCGCACCACCGGAGACTCCGCTCGCGATGAAGTTCTCGTCCTCATCCGCAGCTCCGTCAACAGCGAAGCCGTCCCTCTCAGCTTCGCCGAGCGCGAACAATTATCGCGCGAGATCCTCGATGAAATCTTCGGACTCGGTCCGCTCGAACCTCTGCTCAAAGATCCCACCATCTCCGACATTCTCGTCAACCGCTTCGACCGCGTCTACGTCGAGCGCGCCGGCAAGCTCGAGGTCACCGGCCTGTCCTTCAAAGATAATCAGCACCTGATGCAGATCATCGACCGCATCGTCTCCCGCATCGGCCGCCGAGTCGACGAATCTTCACCCATGGTCGATGCTCGCCTGCAAGACGGCTCGCGCGTTAACGCCATCATTCCGCCCCTCGCGCTCGATGGAGCTTGCCTCTCTATTCGCCGCTTCGGCCGCGATCCCGTCACCGCCCGCAACATGCTCGACAACAAAACTTTGACCGAGCCCATGCTCGAATTGCTCTCGGCAATCGTCAAAGGCCGCCTGAACGTGATCATCTCCGGCGGAACCGGCGCCGGAAAAACCACCGTCCTCAACGTCCTCTCCGGCTACATTCCAAATTCCGAACGCATCGTCACCATCGAAGACGCTGCCGAATTGCAGCTCAAACAAGAACACGTCGTCCGCCTCGAAACCCGCCCTCCGAACATTGAAGGCAAAGGCGCCGTCCGCATGCGCCAGCTGGTCATCAACAGCCTGCGTATGCGCCCCGACCGCATCGTGGTGGGCGAGGTGCGCGGTGAAGAAGCTTTCGACATGCTGCAAGCCATGAACACCGGTCACGAGGGTTCGCTGACTACGGTGCACGCCAACGCTCACCGCGACGCCCTGGCCCGGTTGGAAAGCATGGTTTCCATGGCCAATCTCAATCTTCCCGAGCGGGCCATGCGGCAGCAGATCGCATCCGCCATTCACGCCATTGTGCAGATCGCGCGTCTCTCTGACGGAACCCGCAAAGTGATTTCGGTTTCCGAGGTTACCGGAATGGACGGGGACGTCATTGCGTTGCAGGATATTTTTGTGTTCGAGCGGACCGGGATCGACGAAAGTGGCAAAGTACGAGGTGTTTTCCGCGCCACTGGGCAGCGGCCCAAATTCGCCGATCGATTAGCCACCGGTGGTTGCCGCTTGCGCCCAGCCCTGTTTGAGTCGCGATTGGAGGTCTAAATCAGTCATACGCAGCTCACGAGCCGAAAATCATGCTAGCACTTATCGCCATATTGGTGTTCGTGGTTGTCGCCCTCGGCGTCTTTGCCATTGCCTCGTTAATGGACCAGCGCAGCGCTCAAGCTCGCCTCCTCCGCGAACGCCTGGCTACGGTGCAGGAGACCGTAACCCGCCAGCCCAGCGAAGAACTTGCCTTGCTGCGCGACGAAATGCTGAGCAAGATTCCGGCGCTGGACAACCTGCTCCGGCGCTCTTCGCGAATCTCGAATCTGCAGCCCTTCCTTGAACAGGCAAACCTGAAAATACGAGCTGGGAACATACTGGTCCTTTGCCTGATCAGCGGTGTGTTGTTCGGTACGGTAGGGTTCGTGATGGCTTCGTCTCTGCCGTCGAACCAAGGCTCGCTAATCGCCGCGGCTGGCCTGGTGATCGGCGCATTCGTTCCCTATTCTTATGCCTCGTACCGCCGTACCAAGCGTTTCCAGAAGTTCGAGGAGTTGTTTCCGGAAGCCATTGACACCCTGGCGCGGGCAGTGCGTGCCGGCCATGCCTTCACCACCGCATTGGAGTTGATCGCAAGCGAACTTTCAGAACCGGTGGCATCGGAGTTCCGCAAACTTTTTGAAGAGCAGAAATTCGGCCTGCCGGTGCGGGACGCGCTGATGAACCTTACGGAACGCATGCCCCTGGTGGACGTGAAGTTCTTCGTTACCGCAGTAATGCTGCAG